>NZ_CAJGBF010000016.1 GCF_904424705.1 Rossellomorea arthrocnemi
GACCTCCGATATTTTTCGGAGGTCCGTCCCTCTTTCATGTGGTTTGAAACGTTGAATAGGGGGAATAGAAGAAGAGTTTCAGCAACTGAACGGCCAGTCCTCCCTCTATTTAAGAGGTCCGTCCCTCCAACGAAATCACGTCAATTTCTAGATTGTAAAAATTTTTTTTAGTGATGGTTTTGCATGAAAATTCATGTAGAATTTTGAGGGAATATGCTTTGAAGCTCGAATTATTGTAAGCGATTTCTTTATGTTTGTATCAAGCTTTTAAAGATTCTGAATATTAAGTTAAAGTAGACGTTTAAAAATCAAGATTCCTTCTGGATATTACATATATATTTGGAAAATATACAGGTTAACGATTAACTTAATTTTTCGTTTTTTCTAAATTTCATGATATACTAACGAAAATTAAGAAAATTTAATTAACCGGTTAATTATTCAAAAAATATACAAGTTTGGTAGAGGAGGACATTGGATGAAAACGAATCTTCCTGTAGCACAGGGTATGTATGATCCTGCGCAAGAACATGAAGCATGTGGAATTGGAATGATTGCAAATATTGATGGGACAAAGAGTCATAACATCGTCCAGAATGCCATTAACATTCTATGTAACTTAGAACACCGCGGAGGACAATCAGCAGATACAAGTACTGGTGACGGTGCAGGTATCCTCACTCAAATCCCTCATCATTTCTTCAAAAAGCAATGTGAGAAAGAAGACATCATCCTTCCACGAAAAGGAGAATATGGAATTGGGATGGTGTTCCTTCCTGAAAATTATGAGAAGCGCATGAAGAGTAAAGAAATCTTCGAACGTATCATTGAAGAAGAAGGTCAGAAGACCCTGGGCTGGAGACCTGTTCCACTCAATGATTCCTTTGTAGGGAAAGTAGCATCGAAGTCTAAACCTTTCATCCGCCAAGTTTTCATTGGCGTATCGGATGACATCCAATCCCGGATGGATTTCGAACGAAAGCTATATGTGATACGGAAGCGAATTGAACAAGAAGTTGCAACCGTCGATGGGCAGGAGGATGTATACCTTTGCAGTTTGTCTTCCACGACCATCGTGTACAAAGGAATGCTCATTCCGGAACAGCTCGATTCTTTTTATATTGACCTCAATCATCCTGAGTTCCGGTCAGCTTTAGCACTTGTACATTCCCGCTTTAGCACAAATACTTTCCCAAGCTGGCAGCGGTCTCACCCAAACCGATATACGATTCATAATGGAGAATTCAATACATTGCGAGGCAATGTGAACTGGATGCGCGCCCGTGAGAAGTTGTGCCATTCAAGTGCATTCAAAGAAGAGGACCTGAAAAAGATCCTACCCGTCATTGATGAGACAGGCAGTGACTCCTCCATGTTTGACAACTGTTTTGAATTCCTTCATTTATCAGGCAGATCCCTTGCCCATACGGCTATGATGATGGTGCCTGAACCTTGGGAAAATGACGAGACGATTCATCCTAAGAAGAAAGATTTTTATGAATATCACAGTTGCCTGATGGAGCCATGGGATGGACCTGCAGCCCTGGTGTTTACCGATGGAAAGCAAATTGGAGCCTGCCTGGATAGGAATGGGCTGCGCCCGGCCCGTTATTATGTGACAAAGGGTGGCATGATCGTTCTTGGTTCAGAAGTAGGGGCCCTTGATATATTTGCCGATGACATTGTGTATAAAGATCGTCTGCAGCCAGGAAAGATGCTGCTCGTCGATCTGGAAAAAGGGAGAATCATTCCAGATGAAGAGATCAAGTTGCGTGTTGCTTCTGAGCAACCCTATAGACACTGGCTTGATAATAATAAGTTTGAGCTGGAAGATCTTCCGGAAACGACCCAGGAAGTGGTACGACTGGATTCTGATGAAGTACTCCTGCAACAGCAGGCATTCGGCTACACGACAGAGGAACTGAACAAAATCATCAAGCCGATGGTGACTGATGGAAAGGATCCTGTCGGTTCCATGGGATATGACTCACCTCTTGCGGTTTTATCAAAAAAGCCTCAGTTGCTGTATAACTACTTTAAACAATTGTTTGCTCAAGTGACCAATCCACCGATCGATGCAATTAGGGAGCAGATCATTACTTCTGTCGGAACAACGATTGGTGCAGAAGGAAATCTCGTGAATCCGGGTCCGGAAAGCTGCAGACATATTCATTTAAAGACGCCGATCATTACCGGGGAAGAACTTGAGAAGCTTCGTCATCAAAAGGAAACGGGCTTCAAGGCAGTGACGTTATCGATTTTATTTGATGTTACCGATGACGAAAATCAGCTTGAACGTACCCTGGATGATCTTTATGAGAAAGCTGACAGGGCAGTTGCAGACGGTGCTACACTCCTAATATTATCCGACAGAGGCGTGAAGAAGGAAAGGGCTGCCATACCATCCCTCCTTGCTGTTTCAGGACTGCACCATCATTTAATTCGACAGGGGACGCGTACAACCGTCAGCATCCTCTTGGAATCAGGAGAACCGCGTGAAGTCCATCATTTTGCAACACTGCTTGGATACGGTGCTGAAGCAATCAATCCATATTTAGCCTATGAAACACTGCGCGATTTGATTAAAAAGGGTGAGATTCAAGACAAAACGTATGAAGAAGCGGTGAAAAGCTTTGTGAAATCGGGAACGGACGGCGTCATCAAGGTCCTATCCAAAATGGGGATTTCAACGATCCAAAGTTACCGGGGTGCCCAGATCTTTGAAGCGGTGGGGATCCATAAGGATGTCATCGATAAATATTTCACCCGTACTGCCTCAAGACTCGGTGGAATCGGGATGGATATCATTGAAAAAGAAGTGCTCTTAAGACATAGAAAAGCATTCAATGACCGGAAAGATCATCAACGAACCCTGGAATCCGGAGACGAATTTCAATACCGTAAAAATGGAGAGGACCATGCGTACAATCCAAGTACAATACACACTCTTCAACATGCATGCCGTACGAATAATTATGAGCTATTCAAGAAATATTCCAAAATGCTGACAGATGAAAAGCAGAATCTGCAATCATTGAGGGGCCTCCTTTCCTTTAAAGAAGCGAGGCCAATCCCGATTGAAGAAGTGGAATCAGTTGAAGAAATCTGTCGCCGTTTCAAGACCGGTGCCATGTCATTTGGCTCCATCAGTCAGGAAGCCCACGAAGCTTTGGCAATTGCCATGAATAAGATCGGGGGCCGGAGCAACTCAGGTGAAGGCGGGGAACATCCAAGCCGTTTCATTCCAGATGAAAATGGAGATTCCAGGCGCAGCTCGATCAAACAAGTAGCATCAGGACGATTCGGGGTAACAAGTCATTATCTTGTAAACGCCGACGAAATTCAAATCAAGGTCGCCCAAGGGGCAAAACCTGGAGAAGGGGGACATCTCCCTGGGAAAAAGGTTTACCCTTGGGTTGCAGAGGTAAGGGGATCGACACCGGGAGTGGAGTTGATTTCACCACCACCTCATCATGATATCTATTCGATTGAAGACCTGGCAGAATTGATCTACAACTTGAAGAATGCGAACCCGCAGGCTCGCATCAGCGTTAAGCTCGTATCAGCTGTAGGCGTGGGAACGATTGCGGCTGGTGTGGCAAAAGGCAGAGCGGATGTTGTGTTGATCAGTGGCTATGACGGTGGAACCGGAGCTGCCCCGCGAACCAGTCTGAAACATACAGGACTGCCGTGGGAAATCGGGTTGGCGGAAGCTCATCAGACTTTACTCTTAAATCGCCTGCGTGACCGGATTGTCGTTGAGACAGATGGAAAGATGATGACCGGCCGGGATGTTGTGGTCGCATCACTTCTGGGAGCGGAAGAGTACGGTTTCTCGACTGCACCACTTGTTGTTCTCGGCTGTGTCATGATGCGAGTATGTCATATGAATACATGCCCAGTAGGTATTGCGACTCAGGACCCTGAGTTACGTAAAAAGTACACAGGTGATCCGGAACATGTAGCGAACTTCATGCGTTTTGTTGCCCAGGAAACAAGGGAGCTGATGGCTCAACTTGGTTTCAGAACAATCAATGAAATGATCGGAAGAACGGATATCCTCGAAGCGAACAAAGCAATCGATCATTGGAAAGGCAAAGGGATTGATCTGTCAGCTCTTCTATATCAACCTGATGTACCTGAGAAGGTTGGCAGATACGCTACTCGTAAGCAGGACCACGAACTTGAGAAGACATTGGATTATCAAGAGCTCATTCCCCGCTGCCGCAATGCGATTGAAACAGGAGAACCTGTTGAATGGACGACAGCCATCCGTAACATTCATCGTGTGACCGGGACGATGCTTGGAAGTGAAATTACGAAGAGGTATGGAGCGGAAGGCTTACCGGAAGATACAATCCGCCTGACATTCAAGGGGTCCGCAGGTCAAAGCTTCGGTGCGTATATCCCTAAAGGGTTGACCTTAAGACTTGTCGGGGATTCCAACGACTTCGTCGGAAAAGGATTATCAGGCGGTAAGATCGTCGTCCATCCGGATCCGACCGCTACGTTCATCCCTGAACGGAACACGATCATCGGGAACGTTTCCTTCTATGGGGCGTCCGGTGGAGAAGCTTATATTTACGGAGTGGCAGGCGAGCGTTTCTGTGTCCGTAATAGTGGAGCACAGGTAGTCGTTGAGAGCGTCGGGGATCACGGATGTGAATATATGACTGGAGGAAAAGTCGTTGTCCTAGGCTTGACTGGACGGAACTTCGCTGCCGGTATGTCGGGGGGCGTCGCGTATGTCCTGGATGAAGATGAAAACTTCCGTTCAAGATGTAACCAGGAACTTGTCCTCGTACAGCCATTATTTGATCCGGAAGAGATGAAAGACGTGTACGAGATGATTGAGAGTTACGTGCATTATACAGGTAGTAATAATGGTAAGAAAATATTAGCGAACTGGGATTCTTACGTGTCTAAATTTGTACGTGTAATTCCGAAATCCTATCTCAAGATGAGAGAGCGGATCAGTGAGCTTGAAAATAGCGGTTTAGAAAAATTCGATGCTGAAATGGCCGCATTTGAAGAAGGTACAAAAGAAGAAAAAAAAGTATTGGAACCCGCTAAATAAAGAGGGAGGGGGATATGATGGGCAAACCAACTGGATTCATGGAATATACCAGACAGACAACAGCCGAAAGGCATCCATCGGAACGAACGAAAGATTGGAACGATTACACCACTCCTCTTTCGGAAGAAGAAGTCAAGAAACAGGGGGCGCGCTGCATGGACTGCGGCGTTCCTACTTGTCAGTCGGGAATGGAGATCAATGGGGCTACCTCGGGCTGCCCCGTGTATCATTTAATACCGGAATGGAATGACTTAGTGTATCAGGGACAGTGGAAGGAAGCACTGAGACGGGAGCATCAGATGAATAACTTTCCCGAATTCACGGGCTTTGCTTGTCCGGCGCCTTGTGAAGGGGCTTGTGTCCTCGGGATTAATGAACCGCCGGTTGCGATCAGAACCGTGGAACGTTCAATTATTGAAAAAGGTTTTGAAGAAGGGTGGGTCATTCCGGAGCCGCCTGAGCACCGCACGGGTAAACGAGTCGCTGTAGTGGGATCAGGTCCTGCAGGCTTGGCTTCTGCTGCACAACTGAATAAAGCCGGCCATCTTGTCACCGTCTTTGAAAAAAACGATCGAGTAGGCGGTCTATTAACATATGGTATTCCTGAAATGAAACTTCCATACTCAGTCGTTAAGCGCCGTGTCGATATTTTAGAAGAAGAGGGCATTGAATTCGTGACGAATACTGAGGTAGGGAAAGACTATACAGTCGAGAATCTGCGGGGGAATTTTGATGCCGTCATCCTGTGCGGAGGGGCCGCCGTTCACCGTGACATTCAAGTGGATGGACGTAATCTGAATGGCGTGCATTACGCAATGGATTTCCTTCATTCGAATACAAAAAGTTTATTGGATTCGAACTTACAAGATGGTGAATATATTACCGCAGAAGGAAAAAACGTTATCGTCATCGGTGGAGGGGATACGGGTACAGACTGCCTGGCCACTTCCGTGAGGCATAACTGCAAAAGCTTGACTCAATTTGATATTTACGATAAAAAAGGTGCCATGCGGGATGAAGTCGGTAATCCGTGGCCGCAATATCCGGTCATTCACCGGGTGGAGTACGGTCAAAAGGAAGCGGCAGAGATTCTTGGTGATGATCCTCGTGCTTATGCCGTCATGACGAAGAAATTTGTCGGTGATGAACATGGCCATATTAAAGAAGTGCATACGGTCAATGTGAAGCTTCGTTATGATGAAGATGGAAACAAAGTCCGTGATGAAATCCCGGGAACGGAAAAGGTATGGCCGGCGGATCTTGTCCTTCTGGCCATTGGTTTCAGTGGTCCGGAACAAGAACTGATCAAAGAGCTTGAAGTTGAAACCAACAGCAACTCCACTGTGAAAGCAGATTACGGAAATTACATGACCAACGTCGATGGTGTCTTTGCCGCAGGCGATATGCGCCGGGGCCAAAGTCTCATCGTCTGGGCCATCAACGAAGGCCGTGAAGCAGCCCGCGAATGCGACCGCTACCTCATGGGCACAACTGAATTACCTTAATAGAAAACTCGTCACAGGGAAAAACCCCTGTCAGGCTTGATGCCTGACAGGGGTTTTTGTTGTTAGAGGGACGGACCTTCAAAACCAACTTTCCTTCCCCTCCGATATCGATTCTGGAGGTCCGTCCCTCCTATTCACTCATTTTCCACCCTCTTGAAAATTTCTATCAATAGTTCTGTATATTTATGTGCATTTTCTTCTAAAGGGGCATAAGGCGGAATATTTTTTACGGAAGAGGTTTTGTCCGCTTTGCTGGACAGGACATCTTTAAGTGGAAAATAGACTGATAGGGGGAAAACAAAATGATGAAATATATGCAGCGCATTGGTCGTTCGTTGATGCTTCCTGTTGCTGTGTTACCGGCTGCGGCGATCCTGATGGGCATAGGGTATTGGATTGACCCTTCCGGCTGGGGAGCCGATAATCCGGTAGCTGCTTTCCTGATCAAGGCGGGGGCATCGATCATTGATAATATGGCGATTCTGTTTGCAGTAGGGGTCGCACTCGGAATGGCAAAGGCGAAGGATGGATCGGCGGCACTGAGCGGATTGGTCGCCTATCTCGTCATTACCACATTGCTGTCGACGGATTCTGTTGCTTTGTTACAAGGAATTGAAAAAGTCTCCGTGAATCCTGCTTTTGAAAAGATCGGAAATCAATTTGTCGGGATTCTGTCAGGGATCGTTGCGGCAGGCATGTACAATCGCTTCAGTCATGTAAAGCTGCCGGACGCACTCGCTTTTTTCAGCGGGAAACGATTAGTTCCGATCATGTCGGCCATCGCTATGCTGGTCGTTTCAGGTGTGATGCTTTTTGTTTGGCCGTTCATCTATACAGCGCTTGTTTCCTTCGGGAAGGAAATCAGCGGGCTCGGATTTACAGGCGCCGGTTTATATGGATTCTTCAATCGCTTATTAATTCCCACAGGTTTACACCATGCGTTGAATTCCGTGTTTTGGTTTGATGTTGCCGGAATCGATGATATTGGGAATTTCTGGTCTGGAAATGGAGAAAAAGGCGTGACGGGGATGTACCAGGCGGGATTTTTCCCGGTGATGATGTTTGGTCTACCTGCAGCCGGTTTAGCAATCTACCATGCAGCGAGACCAGGTAAGAAAAAACAAGTGGCCTCACTGATGCTTGCGGCCGGTTTTGCATCCTTTTTCACGGGGGTGACGGAGCCCCTTGAATTTGCCTTCATGTTCGTGGCTCCAGCATTATATGTAGTTCATGCTGTGTTGACAGGGTTATCCCTTGCAATTGCATCCTTCTTCCATTGGACGGCAGGATTCGGCTTCAGTGCGGGCTTCGTGGATTTTGTACTGAGCTCAAGGCTCCCATTGGCGAATCTGCCGTATATGCTTCTGATTCAAGGTATAGTATTCGGTCTTCTCTATTATTTCTTGTTCCGTTTTATGATTTCGAAATTCAATCTTATGACACCCGGGCGTGAGGAAGACATGGAGGAAGCAGTAGGGGAGGGTGGAGAGGTACTTCCTCAAGGCGAAAGGTTTGCTGTGATGGCTGCTGAAATATTCGCCGGACTCGGTGGAGATGAAAATGTTACGTCCGTGGATAATTGTATTACCAGATTGAGAGTGGAAGTGAAGGACATGGATGCTGTGGATCAGGACCGGATCAAAGCCACGGGGGTTCCGGGTATTCATGTGGTGGGTGAAAATAGTATTCAAGTGATTGTCGGGACATCGGTACAGTTTGTGGCGGATGAGATAGAGAGGATTCGGGGGTAGATGTGTTATCTGCTTTTAGGGGAGTGGAGGTTCTGTAATAGCAGGGTAAAGATGATATACCAATTCGATCTCCCCAGCATCCATGCATGATGGGAACTCTTTTTCTCCCAAACTGCAAAAATCTCTCCAATAGTCTATACTTTATATTATAGAATTTTTCCCGGAAAGGTTTTTTACCCATGACGAAACTGAAAGAATCGGATTTATATCAACCGATCCAGAAACATTTTTATAAACAGGGATATCAGGTGAACGGTGAAGTGAATGACTGTGATCTGACGGCAATGAAAGAGGATGAACTTGTGATTGTTGAGCTGAAACTTACCTTGAATGTCGAGCTTCTGATTCAGGCGACAAAGCGTCAGCGGCTGACAGATTTTGTGTACATCGCGATTCCGAAACCGAAGCGTCCACGGTTAAAGCGGTGGAATGATGTACGCCATTTAATCAGGAGACTGGAACTTGGATTGATTACCGTTTCATTTACTGCAAAGAACCCCAAGCTTGATTTTGTCATACATCCGGAAGCCTTCGACCGGAAGAAGAGTATGAAGAATAGTAAGCGTAAACGTGCGGCCCTTGTGAAGGAAATCGAAGGGCGAAGTGCGGATTACAATATAGGGGGCAGCAATAAAACGAAAATCATGACTGCTTATAAGGAGAGTTGCATTCACATCGCCTGCTGTCTGGAAACATATGGACCGATGTCTCCAAAGAATCTGGCCAAGATGGGAACCGGAGCCAAAACCCCATCCATCCTCCAGAAAAATTATTACCGATGGTTCGAGAGGGTGAAACGGGGTGTGTATCAAATCACGGATCTTGGCAGGGAAGAGCTTCAAAAATATCCCGAGCTTGTAAGCTATTATTCACAGAAAATAGAAGAATATTAGTAAGAGCCTGCTCTCGGGAAACCGACAGCAGGCTCTTCTTTGCTTCCCACTACTAGTACCCGCCTTCTTCACATATACATAAATACAGAGATGGTACCCGGGAGGCAGAATGATGAAAAAAATGATAGAAAGCACGATCCGGAATATGGCAAATGATCTTCAGCGTATGCAAAGTGGAGATGGGAGCTGGTCCTTTTGTTTTGAAAATAGCGTGATGACCGATGCGTATATGATCATTCTTCTACGTTCATTGGAAGCAGGTGAGAAAGAACTCGTGGCACAGCTTGTGAACAGATTATGGAAACTGCAATCAAAGGATGGAACATGGAAGCTCTTTGAGGATGAGCGGGAAGGGAATTTGTCTTCAACGATCGAAGCTTACTTTGCCCTTAGTTTCAGTGGAGTGGTAGGAGAGGATGATAAGAGACTTCTAAAAGCCAAACAGTTCATAGAGAAAAATGGCGGGTTTCACAAGGCCCATTCCATCACGAAATTCATGCTTGCCGTGCATGGGCAATATGACTGGAAACATCTCATGCCGATCCCCATTGAATTCCTATTGATTCCGAGGACATTTCCCCTTAATTTTTGGGATCTAAGCAGTTATGCGCGAGGGCACTTGGCACCGTTGATGTTGCTTAAAGATCAGAGATTCACTATAAAAACAAGCGGTACACCACAGATACAGTATCTTTCCCGTGCTCCAAACGAAGTGAGATACAACGAACGGGAGTTGAGATTATTTTCGAAAATCAATGAGGGCTTACAGTCACTGGTGAGCATTCCATCCCATCTTCATCAACAAGCCCGGCAGTTTGCGCTGGAATACATGTTGCACCGGACGGAATCAGATGGGACTTATTTAAGTTATTTCAGTGCGACTTTTTATATGATTTATGCTCTGTTGGCTATGGGGTATGAGAAAAAGGACCCCATCATTTTAAAGGCAATAAAGGGACTTAAAAAAATGGCATGTGAAACGAAAAGAGGCATTCACATCCAAAATTCTCCCTCTACTGTGTGGGATACAGCCCTGATCAGCCATGCTCTCCAGGAAGCGGGGATGGATGCGGGAGACCGCTCCATAGAGAAAGCGGTGGAGTACCTTGTCAGGAAACAACACTTCAGGTATGGAGATTGGGCGATGGATAGCCGGGTGAACCCTGGGGGATGGGGCTTTTCAGAGAGCAACAGTCTTCACCCTGATGTGGACGATACAACAGCGGCTCTCAGGGCGATTACGTATTCAGCTGCAATGAATCCGCTTATCCGACAATCATGGGACCGCGGGATTGAATGGGTTATAGACACGCAAAACCGGGATGGTGGCTGGCCGGCCTTTGAAAAAAACAAGACAAAAGGTATTCTGACTTCTTTTCCAATGGACGGGGCAGAGGCTGCGGCAATCGACCCTTCGACGCCTGATTTAACAGGAAGAGCGTTGGAGTTTCTAGGCAGACAGGCAGGATTGACCAAGGATCATCCTCAGGTTAAAAAGGGTGTTGAGTGGCTGAAATTGATGCAAAAGGACGATGGCTCCTGGTATGGTCGCTGGGGGGTTTGCTATATCTATGGAACATGGGCGGCAATCACGGGTATGAAAGCAGTGGGAATCTCATCATCTAATAAACATCTCGAAAGGGCAAAATTCTGGTTGGAAAGCATTCAACAAAAAGACGGTGGCTGGGGGGAGTCCTGTTACAGCGATCAGGAAAAGACATACGTCCCCCTATCCTTTAGTACACCCTCACAAACAGCGTGGGCGCTGGAATCACTCATCTGCATGGAAGACAAACCAACCCCTGCGATTGATCTCGGTATCATGGCGCTTCTCGAATTATTGAATGGAACAGCAGACGCCTCTAGGGGGAACTACCCCACAGGAGCCGGTCTGCCAGGAAACTTCTATATTCATTACCATAGCTATCAATGGATATGGCCGTTGGTGACACTCAGCCGGTACAAGGAGAAATTCGGTTGAGGTCCGTCCCTCTCTGGGATAGAATATCAGAGAGAAAGGATGCGATCAACATTAACAATCTGAACATGTTATTCCGTGAAAGGATTCATTATTCAAAGGCTAATCCCATTGCCTTTCAAGATTTGGAGACCATTTTAGAAGCAATGTCCAAACATATTCCATTTGAAAATATATGTATTATTGAGAAAAGGTCACAAGCTATTACGAAGGGGAATTTAGTGGATAAGATGCTTGTTAAAAATGAGGGTGGGCTTTGCTATGAACTTAATGGACTTCTCTATTTATTTTTAATAGAAAATGGATGTGAAGCCGCTCTTGTCAGGGGATCGGTCTATGATGGTGCTTCTGGGATGTACCAGTCTATGGGAAAGACCCATGTGGCGATATTAGTCCGTTTTGAGAATCAAGCCTACATCATCGATGGCGGCTTTGGGGGGAACATTCCATTGAAGCCGGTCCCGTTATCGGGGGAGGTCATATCATCGAAAAATGGAGAGTTCAGAATGAGGGAAGTTAAAACTCCCCATGGTGAATATATTTTAGAAATGAAATTGAAGCATAAGCATTCCGAGTGGAAAATCGGATACGCGTTTGACCCAGAGGAAACCATTAAGGACGTAAGCATGTTGGACGAAGTCCGGGTCATCATTGAAGAGCACGACGATTCCCCATTCAACAAACACCCTTTACTGACAAAGCGGACGGACAACGGAGGTGTCACATTAACAGACACAGCCATTACCCAGTGGAAAGGTGGAAGGGTAACGAAAAGGGAAATAGATGCAGAAGGGTATAAGGACTTCCTGGATACCTGGTTCTGTACCCGGCAACATCAAAAAGACCCGGAATAATCCGGGTCTCCTTATCTACTTGCCAATAATTGCCATGATCCCTTTGTAGATTAAGAAAAGTGAGAATATGAGTATAGCTAGAATGCCAATGATGTCTGTTACGGGGGATACACTTTCTAAGAACGTACCTGCTAAAGGAACTTTCAATAATGCGAAACCAGAAAGAATCCCTGCTACTAACAAAAGAATAAAACGATCCATTTTGTTATGCCTCCTCTCGGGCTATTATATGTAGGAGGGAACGGGAAGTTGAACCCAATATTTTTTAGTGGTAATGAAAGGAAAAGGAATGAGCCGAGGCCCATTCCCTTTTTTCTGAGGGTTCCGACATAGGATTTGACTAACCTAACGAGTTATTCTAATTCATAATAACTGATTTCGTTGGACATCTTTTCCGATGCCAGTTGGAACCCTTTTTCCGTTTGTCCGGTTTTGACGTAATATAGAAATAGTTTTCTTTCATAATGCTGGTACATTAATTGACTCCCCGTGCATTTGAAATGGGGTAGGGCAGTTTTTTCAATATATGTATAAAGTTCTTCTTCATCTTCTTTCAGGGAGAGCAGATAGATCTCAAAGAATACGAGACTTGGATCCTGATGCTCCTTTGCCCTCGTCAGCCCCTTTACCGATAGATGGTGGAGTTCTTCCTTAGATAGCAGGTATCCTTTCATACAGGAAAGGATATATCCGCTGAGTGTGACTAAATAATAGGAAGCAGGCGTTTTCTCTGTAATAAGCGCCAATGCTTTTTCATACGATTCTTTTGATTCCGGATATCGTTTTCTACGGAAGTATTCGAATCCCAGATTGTTATGGATTTTATGTGCCCTTTCCTTCGAGTTAACAGATTCACAGAGTCTGAGAAGTTTATCATATTGTTGTTTGTTTTGTTCCATATCGAACGGTTCTTTGGCATTCAATTGAATTAATATCAAGGTCTCTGAATCGATGACCCTGAGAATATTTAATGTTTTTTGGAAAAATTGCAGGGCTCTTTGTCCATAATAATAAGCGAAAGTGTTTGAGTGAATGGAATGATACGCTAATGCTAAATGGAAATAATATTCAGAGTTCGGGTATTCATCATCAATCTGATTCAATGCTTGAATGCAGGAGTTGAATTTCCTGGTTGAAAAAAAGTAGATTCCCTTCACATGCAACAATAAGTTTTGTTCGAAAGGGGAAGAAACGTCATTTTTTTTCTCCAACATGTCCAGGATGTCCTTTGCTTTTTCGGGTTGATCCAGGAATAAATAATATCGAGCTAATAATAACTGGTACTGCACAAAGAAATCGGATAAAAATCGTAAAGGTTCTTTTTCAATTTCTGATTTTAGTTGATGGATCTCACAGCTCCGGATCATAATGACCGCATCGTTCCAGTCTGCCAGTTTAAGCTGCAGGGATTGATAACGTGCACGTTCTGCCTCCATGTTGATTCTGAGCCTCTTAGCAAGTAAATCAGTAATTTCTCTGGAATACTCTGTGATTCCTCTTTCGATTTTACTTAGATGGGTGGTAGAACAGATACCCTGTGCAAGCTGCTCTTGAGTCAATCCCGAATCTTCACGATGAAATTTAATTAATTTACCATCAATCATAGTACACCCCATCTGAAACGATTTATTATCCATTATAGGAAAAAAATTCTCAATGTTCCAGAGGGCCGGAACAAGACAGAGGTCTGAAGGCAGAAACATCCAGAAGGTATATATCTAGATGACATTCGTCCTGTCATTCTGAAGTTCATCCTGCACTTCCTTAACCAAATGAGGGGAATCCTTGATGATTTTGCCAATATAGAAGAATCCTGCAACGGTGATACCGCTCATGATCCAGCTGAACGCCTGTCGCAGAATGATTCCTTTATCAAAGGCTTCTACACCGTATTCCATGATGAGCCAAGCTTTTACGATAGCGAGGACTCCACTTCTCATGGCGAAGCATAGAGTGATTAATTGAAAAATTTGAAATACAGGCTTTTTATTATAGAGTCGTTTAGTGAAGTTACGGTCAAACCCCTGAAGCTCAGCGAAATCAAGGCCAAAGTAAAGGGGGAGGGGTTTCCCCATGATCATGGTCAGTAAGAAAAATAAACTTAGTACAGCGGCGTAATAAACGTTATTCCATAGAAGCTGCAGCGATGAACCGGCCAGTACGTCAATCAGAGTCCCGACGATCAAGGTGCCTAAAATAAACAGTCCGAATGTGTTTACTTTCTTCATCTCAATAAAGCGGTAGACTGTATAAATAATACCCGGCACAGATGATAGGAGCATGGCATAATAATCGCCGGTGTAATCCCGTATGATATTCCATACAAAAAGAGGCAGGGCAGCATATATTAACAGGTCTAACAGTACAACGTTTTTCTTCATTTTCCACAGCCTTTCTTTTTACATAATACTATGGATACGTTTGGGAGAGGATGAAGTTTCAGTCTCACTAATCATGATAGACAAAGCACCGGAACATGTCCTTTAAGCTCATACTATTCTGGTTGTTTCTGCATCGGAATGAAATCCATCGTAATATTATCACCGAATAATTCATCCTCCTTGAAGATATTCACATGCATGAGCAGCCCCGACATGGTCTCTCCGGCGAATGTAAGCGCTGTAAACCCATCACTGTCTTCAATATTCTCCTCGAAAACAATATCTTCCGGTTGTCTGCTTGGAATGAATAGAAGGTCCAGTCGGTACCTCTTCCCGGGATCTGGCCGTTTCAAGACCGTTAATTCAATGGAACCATCATCATTCACCTTTGTGGTGGCGGATGCCAGTACAGTTTCTTCAGGTTCAACCAGATAAGGTTCGATTTCCTCCCTGGGTGCATCCTCACTATAAGGCTTCAGATTCACATCAAGACGTGCTCCAGCCGGGAGAGTTGAATTTCCCCGTATGATAATTTTTTGGGATTTTAAATTGACCCTTGCATCGATCTTTACCATTTGAGGCTTTACCGGCTTCTCTTTAGAAGCTTCCCGGGTCAAAATCACACGACAACCGGACAGTAAGCTAAGTACAGTTATGATGCATACACATATAATAAGGAATTTTGTTTTTCTCATGGACTCCCTCCTGCATCTGTTTTCAGAATTGTGTTTACAATTATATTACATTATTGTAACATGAACATAGAAAAAATGTATCAATTTGGAAATAGTTTGGAGGGATTGTATGAGAAGGGTGCTTGAGACTCCCTTTCATTTTCTGGTTGTCGTGTTAGGGTTGTATTTACTTAGCGGGATCGGCTCGCTGCTTGCATACGATACAGAGCTCTTGATTAATCTGGCAGCATATGGGGATCGATTACAACAGACTTGGATTGAAATCTTGCATCCATCGTCGATTTATATTTATTGGGGAGAGGGGAATAAACAATACAGCATCACCGAAGTCTTTTCCAATACCTATTCGTATTCTTTTCTGATTCTTATCAGTTCTTTCTTCTTAGCGATTTGCCTGGCTGTACTCTTTAGTTATTCCCTCATGTTATTACCCCGGAAAGCGTACCGTTTCTCTATTAAGATCGTCAATGTCCTGGATGCCTTACCGGATGTATTCATTGTCGTTTTATTTCAGCTTTTCATCATCTGGTTATTTAAGAGGACGAACTTGTTGGTATTCGATATTTATGCCCTTGGCGAGGAACGGATTTACTTTTTGCCGATTCTGTGTTTGTCGGTGTTGCCTGTAGTGTTTCTATTAAAACAGTTCCTGTTTCAGCTCAAAGAAGAAGAAGGCAAGCCATATGTCGAGTTTTCTTATTCGAAGGGATTCAGGAAGTCTTATACGGTCTGGCATCACCTGTTTAGAAACGTCTGGGTCCACTTCTTCTTTCATTTGAAGCCGATCTTTTTGCTCATGCTGTCCAATCTATTAATCATTGAACTTCTTTTTAACATCAATGGGTTTATGCAAACGTTGCTGCGTACGGCTACCAGTTCACCTGCAGCATTCTTTCTGGGGATGCTTCTTATCTTTGTTCCTTTCTTTATCGTATTTACAATAGGTTCTCACATCCTGGAAAAATGGTTAAAAGGAGGGGAAAAAGATGAATAGCTGGATGTCCAAACGATTGGCACTCCCGATCCTGATACTAATCGCCTTCATTGCCGTCAGCTTTCTAGTTCCCGTGATGAATCCTGCCTATGATGAGGTGGTGGATTATCTCTCTGACGAAAATGGAAGAGTGATAGCGGCTCCTCCGTTCACCCCCGGTGAAATGCCTCCTCTCGGGAGTGATAAACTGGGGAGGAACTTTCTGCTGCTGTTATTAGTCGGAGCGAAATATACCATTTTTGCAGCACTGGCCATCGCGTTATTACGAATGGTGGCAGGATTTTTCTTTGCTGTCATGTATACATTCCTCCCCGCATATGTGGGAAGATTCATTAAAGGGCTGGGAGAGTCATTTCAATACATCCCCCTCGTCATTATCGTGTTTGCGTTACTCGTTCCCCTCGAAGGAGCCTTTCATTCAGAAGTGCTTCCTTCAAACCGATATTTCTTCATTCAAGTGATTGCGATTGCTGCCGTGACGATCCCATCTCTGGGAATCTATTTAGGAGAAGAGATGAAGCTCTTTATGCAAAGTGAATTCATCCAGGTGTCACGGACGATGGGGGCAGGGAGATTCCATCTGTTCAAACAGCATCTTCTCCCCCAGTTCAGAAGGCACTCAATCGTGTTATTTTCAGAGCAGGTTTCCCAGACGCTGGCCCTGCTCATTCAACTCGGTATTCTGCATATGTGTCTTGGAGGGCTGAAAATCGCCAACTTCGGTATCATGGAAAGCATTCCGGTTTATTTCTCTGAAACGAACGAATGGGCAGCGACGATCGCTATCAATATTCAACAGATCTTCCTGCGTCCGATGCTAGTGGTGGTTCCACTGACCTTATTCGCCATCTTGATCATGTGTGTAAACTCGATCAGTGCCATCCTGAGGAGATCACTGATCGAAGGGGAAGGGAGCAGGGTGAAGGAAAAGGTGAAAGAAGAAAGTCTTGAAAAGTCGGTCTCCGTATCAAAAGATCTTTTTACCTTGAAACAGTAGGAGGAGAGTGGATGAAGGATAAACAAGGGGGAAAGGTTTTTCTAATTATAACCATATTTTTATTTATCTTGATGGGGGGAATCACCGTTTACAGTGGATTTCAACCATACGAATCTATTTCCATCTGGTTTTCGCTTATATTCCTCGCCACCAACGTGATATATGTATTCATAAACATTAAAGAGGGCCGTCGCTATTATACATTTGGCTTTAGTTTGATTTCCGTCTCGACCCTGATATACATCATCATTCCGAATTTACTATAGAAGACTGAGACAAAAGTGTTTTAGTCAAAGAAAAATCCGAACGATCATTCGAAATTCTCTTGTGAAATTCGAAATCGTTCGGATTTTTATTATTTTTAATAAAGTATACTAAGTGAATATAGCTGGTTCCAGCTGTTGATTGGAGTGCAAGACGAAGACTCCTCTGGGAAAGTCAAAAAGCGAAAGGGCTTTGACCAGGGGCGACAAGCATAAGACGAGTCTACCGGAAAGGCGTTTTTGCCTTTTGGGTAGGCTTGACTTATGAACTCGAGCCCCTAAGGCAAGTAGCTGGATATCTTGAGGACAGGAAGAGGCTCGCCTTCAGCCCGAGGAAAGCGAAGTCTTGCACGGAATCGGGCAGCGGTGTAACAAATGATTCTAAAGACTATTTTGTATGAATGGTTCGTCTTTAGATTGGATCGATTTAGTTACGCCCCATCCTCTTTCTTTATAAAATCAGTGCGCGGTTCTTTCTGTGCTCTTTGCGCAGTGGTGCTGTTTTGAACAGTCTCTTTTCTTCTGGCGAATGTGGGATGACCTTTGGAACCGGTTTGGGCTTCCCTTCTTCATCTACGGCGACCATCGTCAGAAATGATTCCGTCGTTAACGTTTTAACACTCGTCAGCAGATTGGTTGAGTATACTTTCACATATACCTCCATAGACGTTCTGCCCGTCGAAGTGACATATGCTTCAAGGCTTAATGCATCTCCGACCGTTGCTGATGATAAAAAATCGACAGAGTCGATCGAAGCTGTTACAACGACGGAATTTGAATGCTTCATGGCTGATAGTGCCGCGATTTCATCAATATAGGAGAGGACTTTCCCTCCAAAGATGGTTTGCATGTGATTGGTATCCGGCGGGAGCACCAATCTAGTTTGTACAGTTCGTGAACGTTCTACTGAATAGGCTTGTTCCATTTTTCTCATCTCCCTGATATTTTAATAAGAAACAAAAAGCATCTTCCTTTTCTAAAGAAGATGCAGCTATTCCAACAGAGCGTCCAGAATCCTGTGATTCTCCATGTGACGTTCCACTTGTGAAAACACCCTCCTATCTCCCGTAGGAACTCTCGTGTTCTTCTCAGTTTGGCAGGTCTCCTGGCTCAGCATCATTGACTACATATTCCTTCCCATTTCAATGTGAAACAGTGGATGCATATGAAATCTCAACCTTACAGTGGCGGGACCGCGTTGGATTTTCACCAACTTCCCTTTTAAGAAAATGACTTTCAATCATTTTCACCAATGAGCAATGATTAAATTGTGAACGCTTATATTTTATCATAGACCTTCATTGAATGAGCGCTCTCTATGGTAAAATGAAGAATAAATGCATGGAGATGGGAACTCCTTCCATTCTATCTGACGTGGTTGTGGATCATATCCACAATCTTGAACGGGGGAATGAAACAGGGATTCTAATAGATTTAAGCGAGGAAATGACATGACATATAGTGATCAACAAAAACAGATTAATAGGGTTGTACAATACATAGACCAATATCTTACTGAGGATTTATCTCTGGAGCAGCTGGCCAAAGTATCCACTTATTCACCTTATCACTTTCAACGATTGTTCAAAGGGTTTATTGGAGAAACGCCGGCAGGATACGTGAAACGGATTCGTTTGGAATATGCAGCACATATGTTAATTTATGAACCACGTATTCCCGTTACAGAAGTTGCCTTGAGATGTGGGTTTTCTTCTTTATCTTATTTCACCCATTCATTTAACACCTATTTCAAGACTAATCCGAAAAGCTGGAGGGAAGGTGCTTATTTAGAAAGATTTCCAAGGGAATATCTTAATAGCAAGAAATCTAAACTTTCCAGCACAAATCTGCAAGCATCAGGGGATAGAGAACCCTATAATGAGTTTAAATGGCTGGATCTTTCCAAAGTGAAGGTTGCACATTTACCCGGGTGCTCCACTGTCAACAGATATCATATGGGATCCTATATCGAAGGGATCCCCGAGACATGGCTGGACCTTTATCATTGGGGGAATGCTAGAAACCTCATTGGGGAGAGCCCTTTGATATTCGGGGTTCCGAAGAGTAATCCATACATTACCCCTGCTGAAAAAAGCAGGTATGAATGCCGTCTTGCCATCAAGGAACTGAGTGAAGAGGATATAGAACTCGATCATTTTTCCGGAGGGAAGCATGTGATATATGAGTTTCCAGAGCCGGTCGACTACAGGGAGAGAGGAATGCTGATTGAATGTTACTCTGAGCTTTATAGTTATTGGCTGCCTCAAAGTGGTTACAGGTATCTGGGGAACCCGGTTGAACTTGTTGATGTAGAGGGTATGCAAGGATCCCTCGCTATAAGGTGCGGCATTAAAGCGATTGCTTTAGCCATTGAACCAAATTAATGGAGGAATTGGCATGACATTAGATGTGAATTTTCCCGCGTTTTTGGCGGGGGCCGTATTGTATATGATATACGGAGGGGTTTATTATTCAATTCTTCTCAGGAAGAAGGATCAGGAAGATGGGGGACCGGGTAAATATGTAGCAGCTGTCCTGGTAGCGTTTATCTGTTCAGCCCTGGTTGGGATTCTCGTTCAAGCGACGGGATCCGGCGGATTCACTTCTGGGGCATTCGTTGGTGGACTTATTGGAATTCTTATTTCCATCGTCTATTTAAAAAATGCTTTATTTGGACTCATGACTAAACAGATGTTCCTTATTGCCATCGGCGATCATCTTGTTGTCTTTACGTTGCTGGGAGCTTTACACGGATGGTTTTTATAGTATGAAAGCTTGAACTTCTCCAGGTTCAGGTTTTTTTTATATAAAAATAGGAGATTCGCCTAATTTATTGAAACTTTTGTTGCTTCAGAGCCGTATATAGTAGTGTAGCTAGCACTTTTATTTATATTTAAGTCAGGTGAAATGCTGATTTAAAAAACGTTGAGAGGGGTTGTCAGAATGCTAGAATCATTGAGTGTCGTTGGCTTTTTCATTTTCTTGATTCCTGTACTGGTTATAGCAGCAATTGTAGGAATCGCGTATTATTTCTGGATGAGGTTCCGCTATCGAACGGCGAGATCCAATCAGGCGTTGATTATTACCGGACCGAAACTGGGGGATCCTGAAAAGGAATCGAATATCTTCACCGACCAGGAAGGCCGTTCCATGAAAATCATTCGTGGTGGAGGATACAGATTAAGACGGTTCCAAACATCTACACCTGTTAATCTTACATCTTTCCAATTAAAGCTATCCACCCCGAGGGTATACACAAATGGCGGGGTTCCGATTGTCGCTGATGCTGTGGCCATGGTGAAGGTTGCGGATACCTTGAACGGGATTGCCAACTATGCGGAGCAGTTCCTGGGGAAGGATCAGAAAGAAATAGAGGATGAAATCATTGAAGTGCTGGGAAGTAATCTTCGCGCCATTCTTTCAAAAATGACCGTTGAGGACATAAACAGTAACCGTGAAAAATTCAATGCCGATGTGTCAGAAATTGCCCAAAAACAGCTTGATTTAATGGGCTTTAAAATCACGTCACTCGGATTGACGGACATTCGGGATGCTGACGAACAAAATGGATACTTAGAAAATCTAGGACGTCCACGTATCGCAGAGGTGCGCAAACAAGCTGAAATTGCGGAAGCGAACACAGAACGTGAAACACGAATTCACCGCGCCCAAACCGATCAGGAAGCCAAAGAAGAAGAATACAAACGCCAAATTACGATTGCAGAATCGAAAAAAGAAAAAGATATTAAAGATGCTGCCTTTAAAGAAGAAACAGAGCGTGCAAGAGCAAAGTCCGAACAGTCCTACGAGCTTGAAAGAGCGAAACTTGCCAAGGAAGTAAAAGAAGAAGAGTTGACCCTTCAATTCCTTGAACGTGAGCGCGCAGTTAAACTTGAAGCGGAAGAATCCAAAGTCCGTAAAACCAAAGCCGATGCAGATTACTACGAAACGACTCGTAAAGCAGAAGCCGAAGCCAGGAAGTCCGAAATTGACGGGGAAGCAAAAGCGAAGATCCGCAGGGAAGAAGGGTCTGCCGAAGCCGATGTCATCAGAGAACGCGGTAAAGCGGAAGCCGAATCCCGTAAACTTCTTGCCGAAGCTATGGAGAAGCACGGAGATGTCATCATCACAGAGAAACTCATCGAAATGCTTCCGGTATTTGCCGAGAAAATCGCTCAGCCTCTTAACAATATTGATTCGGTTAAGATCATCGATTCCGGTAATGGCCAAGGGGTTCCATCCTTTGGTAAAAGCATCACAAGAACGATGCTTGACATGCAGGAGCCATTGCGTGAGATGACAGGTATTGATGTAGGTGAATTATTGAAGTCGTATGCAAACAGAAGCCAGGAGAGGCCTTATCAGCCGGCAATTTCCGAGTCAGCAGATCAGGAAGTGGAAGCTTCGAATGAAAAAGAGATCGAAGAAGCGGTGCAGGAAAGGAAATAAAAAGTGAAAAAAGAGATGTTTCCGGGGAGGGAGCATCTCTCTTTTTCTGAGATTGAAAGAGGTGCCAGGCACGGAACGGTCATTCTGTGCCTGGCACCTTTTGATATTGGGGGATTCAGCAAACGAAAAAAAAGTAAAATTTCTATAAAACGAATGGAATGTGGCAATGGTAATCTCCATGTATAATGAGTGGTAAACGGTCATTAGGAGAATGAATATGAATGTATACTGTCAAAAGACGCTGCATCAAATCGAGGTAGCCGTTAATTCGATCATTGAAATCATGGATGAACTAACAGATGAAGACTTAACAAGGAGACCTACCCCTCAGAAGCATTCCATTGGAGAGTTGATTTCGCATATTGCTCTTATTTGCAGGGCGGATTATCTCATTGCTGAGGGAGCCGGGCAAGAAGATATGAACGAATTTTATTCCAGTCATACCTTCCGTACCCTCGGTGAGATGAGAAAAGAATTACTCCATCATTTTCATTTTTTGAAAGAACAGGTTGCGGCATGGACTGACGATATGCTGATAGAAGAAACTACCTCTTATTGGGGAGTGACGTATGCCCGGTTTGAATGGCTGGTGGAAATCGCAGTCCATCTTTATCATCATAGGGGGCAGCTCCATGCAATGCTGGTTCATTGTTTGGACAGGGAACCTGGTGTATCAATGTTTGAATAATATCTTTAATCAGAGTGACACCAAGAAGACTTAATGATATGAATTTTTTTCCAGAAAAATCTTTCACCCATTTGCCATTTCCTTTACTATTAATAGAGAGAGTTTTCTGAAAAAAATGCATGGAGGTTAAGATGAAACTAAAAATAATACATACAAATGATGTACATAGCCATTTTGGAGCATTTAAAAGAGCAGCTTCCCTGATAAAAGAGTATAAAGATGAGAACACGATCATCCTGGATGGGGGTGATTTTGCCGATTTCAAAAGTATCGAGCTTCAAGGAACGAGGGGGATGGCGGCGGTTGAATTGCTTCAATCTGTCGAGTATGATGCGTTAACCATCGGGAACAACGAAATGTTCAACGGATTCGATACCCTTGAATATATGGCTGAAAATAGTCCCGTACCTTTTATCAGCAATAATCTTTACAGAAAAGACAAAGAGCTAATCAGCGGAGTGAAAACAAGTGTGATTCTGGAAAAAAGTGGCCTGCGGATTTTCATTACGGGTGCTTCCCCTGATTTACAAGGTTTCAACGATGGTCTCGGGGTACATATTACGGATTACAAAAATGCCATCAGAAAGGAACTCGAACGTCACCGTGGGACATATGACGTCTGTATACTCCTCAATCATGTGGGGACTGTTTCTGATGAGGAACTCGCAAATGAACTGGATGAAGTGGATATCATTCTATCTGCTCATGATCATCGGCTATTTACCCATGGAAGGTTGTGAATGGGACCATAATGAACAGTGCCGGCTGCTATGGAGAATACATCGGCTTACTTGAAGTGAACGTTACGAGTGACGGAATTGAACTGATCCGGGGAGAAACCATTTCGACTAAATCGTCTCCTGTGGATCAAAAAGTTGCAGATATACTGAAGAAAAATAAAGAAATCGCTATTGAGGTGTTAAGCAGACCGCTTTACACACTTGATCGATCCCTTTGGCATGATGTTATAGAAGAGAATCCGATGACAAATTTGATTGCCGATGGACTGCAGGACATGCTGAAATGCGATCTCGGTTTGATCAATAGTGGGATTGTCAACGCCGGGGCTTTTCAGAACATCAGTCATAAAAAACTCATAGAAATCTGTCCCTCCCCATTAAACCCGACTTCATATGAAATCCAGGGAAAGCATATTCGAAAGGCGATCGGGGAGTCCCTGGATCCCCAGGTTTGCCTGGCCGATGGAAGAGGTCCGGGCTTTAGGGGGAAATTCGTTGGGAGACTTCATGTTTCCGGGGCCGAAATTATTTACGATGGCCAATCAATATCTGGCATTATCATTGGGGGCGCACCTATAGAAGACGAGAAATGGTATTCCGTTGCTTCGTCTGATTATTTACAGAGGGGATCAGGTTATGAATCCCTCGGGCATGGCCGAAATGAAAAATACTTACCTGATGAAATACGCGATGTGATCAGGATGTATGGAAAACGGGCTGAATGCACTGAACGCGCCCAGGTGAAAAGGTGGAGAGAAAGCAGTAGTGTCATGGTTTAGGCTTCAATTTAAACGCTCAGTGGACCTGAGCGTTATTTAAGGTGGAGAGAGAAAGATAAGATAGGACATATGAGCATGTGTTTTTCTATGAATCTTCCCTCTTTTTCAAGTAAACTAGAGGTAACGATTTGTACGAAGGGGAACATGCCATGAAAAAGAAAATTGTGTGGATTGTGAGCAGTTTGCTCGTGTTGGTCCTGATTGTTTTGACAGTCGCCGGCAACTACTTTTATGATGTGGCGATTAATCGCAGCAATGAAGCCGTGGAGCTTTACGGTGGGACAGAAGAAGCGGTAGAAGCAGTCAGCGCTTTGGAGGAAGAACAAGAGAGATTAGAAGAGTTGCGAACCTGGACAAGTAAACGGAATTTCCAAACGGTGGAGGTAGAATCGGAGGATGGGTTGACCCTTAGAGCCCAATACCTTGAGAACGAGTCACCAAATGGGAAGACGGTGCTCCTTGCTCATGGATATAAGGGAAACAGTGAGCAAATGCCTGAGATCACAAGATTCTATTATGAAGAGGGATACAATATACTTAAACCGGATGCAAGAGGTCATGGAAAAAGTGAAGGGGACTATATCGGGTATGGCTGGGATGACAGGCTGGATGTGATAAAGTGGGTCCAACTCCTGATCAATGAAAAAGGACAGGACACCATCTTTCTACATGGCTTTTCAATGGGTGCTGCTACGGTGTTGATGACAAGTGGTGAAAAGCTACCGGATGAGGTGAAGGGGATCATTGCGGACAGCGGGTATACATCTGTCGATGAAGAACTTGCCCACCAATTGAAGTACCTTTATCGCTTACCTGCATTTCCGATTATGGATATTACGGGTGTAGTGACAAAGGTAAGAGCGGGTTATACATTTAAAGAGGCATCTGCACTGGAGCAGGTAAAGAAGAACCGTCTGCCGCTATTCATCATACACGGCGATAAGGATGAGCTTGTCCCTACGGAGATGGCCCAACGCTTGTATAAGGCAGCGGGCGGTGTGACAGAATTATGGATTGTTCCCGGTGCCGGTCACACGGAAGGGTTCACAGTGCAAGAAGAAGAATACAAGAGACGGATCAAGGGGTTCATGGCCGAGGCGATGAAATCATAGAAGAGGTGAATAGTGATGGGAGAAAATAGGTTATTAGAGGCGTACAAAGATGCTCTATATTCTATACAGGGGCATGGAAAAAGGAATCTTGATGTTCTGAAAGAGGCATTCGCTCAGCTGGATGGTGAAATGGAAAGCGATATGTATGGATCCGGAAAGATTATAGAAGATTTTCAACAGAAGGTTGCGGGCAGTCTTGGTAAGGAACGGGCTGTGTTCTTTCCCAGTGGAACGATGGCCCAGCAAATCGCCCTCCGTATTTGGTGTGATCATAAAGAGGTTCCGAGAGTGGCGTATCATCCTTTATGTCATCTGGAAATTCATGAAGAGGATGGACTGAAGAAATTACACGGGATCGAGCCCATTTTAGTGGCGAATAAGGACCGTGTAATTGGTCTAGGTGACGTCGTTGGTCTGAAGGATGATATTGCATGCTTATTATTGGAACTGCCTCAAAGGGAAATAGGAGGACAGCTGCCTGAGTATGAAACCCTTGAAGCCATCTCGCGTTTTTGCCGTGATAAAGGGATCAAGCTCCATCTGGATGGGGCAAGACTTTATGAAGTGCTCCCTTATTACGGGAAATCGGCTGCAGAAATATGCGATTTATTTGATAGTGTCTATATATCTTTTTATAAAGGGATCGGTGGAATTGCTGGGGCGATCCTGGCAGGCGGCGAGGCTTTCACGGAAGAATCCAAAGTATGGAAAAGGCGGCACGGCGGTGATTTGATCAGTCTTTATCCATATATCATCAGTGCCGACTACTATTTCGATCAACGCGTCAATAAGATGGATCGGTATTATGAAGGAGCCAAGGAACTGGCGGCTCATTTCAATGGATGCGAGGGGATATCGACCCTGCCGGAAAAGCCGGTTTCCAATATGTTTCACGTCTTCTTCCACTATCCCAAAACAATGGTAGAATCGATTTTAATCGATGTATATAAAGAAACAGGAGTTGGCTTAACAGGCTACGTGAAAGAGGTCAGTGAAGATGAGTGTGCCTACGAAGTAAGCACAGGGGATCAATTCGAAAGTATACCCAAAGAAAAATTAAAAACAACGTTCACCCTATTGAATGAAAAACTAAAACAAGCAAATAAATAAAAAAAAGTGGTATCGGACATATCCCGATACCACTTTTTTTAGCTTATTGAGATCAGGGACGGACCTTTGCAAAATGCCGGCATTATAAGGATTTCCCTCTAAAAACGGCGGTTTTGGAGGTCCGTCCCTCAAAAGAATTATATTTTACTATTGAAATATTCTGATTATTGGGTATAATTCGATACATTATACATTTATTGAAGGGGAGAGGGCGAATGAGTGTGAAGGTTAGTCGTTTGTTGGACGAGTTAAGGGAGGTTGTGGGCAATGGGCAGGTGACGGTGAATGAAACGATACTGGATCAGCACGGAAAGGATGAATCTTATCACTTTCCAAGTCCGCCGGATGTGGTAGTGTTTCCCCAGAGCAGTGAGGACGTGAGTGCGGTTGTGAAAGTGGCATCTGCTCACCGTATACCTATCATTCCATTTGGACTCGGCACCAGTCTTGAGGGACATGTGATCCCATATGATAAAGGGATCACGATTGATTTTTCTCAAATGAATAAAATTCTTGAGGTGAGGGAGAAAGATTTCCTCGTGAAGGTTCAACCAGGTGTGACACGTTCTCAGCTGAATAAAGAATTAAAAAAATATGGCCTCTTTTTCTCGGTGGATCCAGGTGCAGATGCGACTCTCGGTGGAATGGCGGCGACCAATGCCAGCGGGACGACTTCTGTGAAATATGGTGTCATGCGTGATCAAGTGCGTGATCTGGAAGTGGTACTCCCTGATGGGGAAATAATCCACACGGGGAACATGGCGCAGAAATCCTCCTCAGGGTATCACTTGAACAGTTTATTTGTAGGATCTGAGGGGACGTTGGGATGTATCACGGAATTAACTCTTCGCGTATATGGGATACCAGAACATATAGTAGCCGCAAGAGCCACATTCAATCAAATTGATGAAGCGGTGGAAGCGGTCGTATCCATTTTGCAGGCGGGCATTCCGATTGCCAGGTGCGAGCTGGTGGATGAACCTTCGATGGTACAAGTAAACCGATTTAGTGAAACGGATTATCAAGAAAAACCTACTCTATTCCTTGAGTTTCATGGTAATGAAGCAGGTCTGAATCAAGATGTTGAATTTACAAAAGAGATCGTGGCAGACCATAAATGTGAAGGCATTGTCTTTGAAGAAGATACAGCATCCCGGAATAAACTGTGGGAGGCGAGACATAATCTTGCCTATGCATATGTGCATGGACATCCAGGAAGGAAACTCATGGTGACAGATGTTTGCGTACCTATTTCAGAATTATCCGGTGCGGTTCAACATGCTCGAAAGAAACTTGAAGAATTAGAGCTCATAGGAGGAATCCTTGGACATGTGGGAGATGGGAATTATCATACCTCACTCATGATTGATTTGAGTGATCCCGATGAAATGAAGAGGGCTGGAATATATAACGAATTGATTGTGGAATATGCCCTTGAACGGAACGGGACATGTACGGGAGAACATGGCGTTGGTGTAGGGAAGATGAAGTATCAAGAGCGTGAGCACGGCGGTGCCTTGAGAGTCATGGAGAAAATCAAACTTGCACTTGATCCGGATGAAATCTTCAATCCTCATAAACTAGTACATAAAAAGAAGGAGGAACGAAAATGAAACTACTTGAAACCATCAGCAATCTAGCAGGGAAGTACTTTGCGGTATGGGTTATCCTGGTAGCGGCTGTCGCTTTCTTTATTCCAGCCCCATTTCTGCCCTTGGGCGCTTATATTACGATTCTGTTAGGTGTGGTGATGTTCGGGATGGGGCTCACTTTAAAGCCTGTGGATTTTCAACTGGTGCTAAAGAAACCACTTCCTGTCATCACTGGGGTCATGGCACAATTTCTCATTATGCCAATTGGTGCCTTTTTGATTGCATACATACTTGGTCTGCCGGCTGAACTGGCAGCCGGGTTGGTTCTATTAGGTTCTGTTCCCGGTGGTACGGCATCCAACGTCATGGTATATTTGGCAAAAGGAAATCTGGCATTGTCCGTCGCCATGACCTCACTGTCGACGCTTTTGGCACCTATCGCAACACCCCTGATCCTTCTGGGATTGGCTGGCCAATGGCTTCCCGTCGATCCGGCGGCAATGTTCCTATCAATCGTGCAGGTGATCATCCTCCCGATTACGTTCGGATTGATCATACGGAAATTATTTCCGAGAGCTGTGGAAAAAAGTTTGAATGTCATCCCACTCATTTCAGTTCTGGCAATCATCATCATCGTTTCAGCTGTTGTTTCAGCAAATGTTGAAAATATCGCTTCATCAGGAGCCATCATTTTCACGGCTGTGATCCTTCATAATCTATTTGGACTTGGCCTTGGATATGGCACAGGTGTCCTGATGAAACTGGATGAAGGGACGAGACGGGCCATTTCCATTGAAGTGGGGATGCAGAACTCCGGACTCGGTGTGGCCCTGGCCACTGCTCACTTTGGCCCTCTTGCTGCCCTGCCAAGTGTCATTGCAGCTGTATGGCATAATATTTCAGGACCGATCCTTGCTACATTTTGGAGTAAGAAGCCTGTGGATGTTGATGTAGAGGAGGAATATAGTAGTGGAGCGGTCAGCCCGACGGTGAGATAAAGAAAATAGGGAGAGGCGGGAAATGGTGAACGTATTACATGCGTATCGTCTCACCTGAAACTGGATATGGATATTGAATCTGCTATACCTTGAAGGGAGATTTAAGTTTGCCAGGGCGGCATGAACATGGCAGAAGTAGAGAAAACGATGAGACTCCCTTTGTTCAAAAAAGTCGAAGTATCCTAAGAATATAGACCATGGTGATCGAATGAGAAATGTAGAAGCCCCTATAAAACCTTCAGAAGCCTAGCGGTTGTGACTAATAATAGAATTATGAAAGGCCGAACTCCATGTGGGACTCTGAGAAAAACTCGATCAATTGATTACCACACATACCTAACAAAAAAGGGCTGACCCTCACATTCAAGCGAGGATCAGCCCTTTTTGTCTTCCCTTTTTGAGGGACGGACCTACTAATTTGACTCATAAATACCATCAATACAACATTCTTTGGTGAAAAATGAGGTCCGTCCCTCAAATCTACTTCTTCAGCAACAGGTACATAAAGTAGGGGGCGCCGATGATGGCGATCATGATACCGGCGGGGATTCCGTCGGGTTCAAGGATGTTTCGGCCGATGGTATCTGCAAGGAGCAGAAGCCATCCTCCCAGTAATATGGCGATTGGTATGAACAGTTGATTGCGCGGTCCTACCAGTGCTTTCGCCATGTGGGGAGCCATTAAGCCGATAAAGGCGATTCCGCCTGTGACTGAAACGGCAGAGGCGGCTAAGGCAACAGCAACAATCAGCATCATGAATCGCTCACGGTTAATCGAAATTCCTACTCCTATTGAAACAGGTTCACTCAATCCCAGTAAGTTAAGCATCTGAGATTTATAGAGTGCAAACGGAATGAGAATGACAAGCCAAGGGAGAATAGCCCAAATAAACGGCCAATCTGCACCCCATATGTTCCCTGCCAGCCATTTGGCGATGAAGTCAACCTTTGCCCTTTCTGCACTGGAAATCAGAATGATCATGAGGCCTGACAAGGCCATGGAGAATCCTACTCCCACTAAGACCAACCGGACTGGCTGGATCCCATATCGCTTACTATACGAAAATAAGTAGATCAAGCAGGCTGTAAGAAGAGCCCCCGCGAAAGCGACAATCGGCAGCATATATGCAAATGACCCCGCATCGATGGGGAAGAATAAAAAGAAGACGGCAATCGCTACACCTGCTCCAGAGTTGATACCAATGATTCCAGGGTCAGCAAGGTCATTCCGTGTCATCCCCTGCAGAATCGAACCGGACAAGGCAAGGGCCATTCCTGCCAGAATTGTGATGATGATTCTCGGTAAGCGTATTGAAAAGAGGATGAACTCTTCTTTGAATGATCCATCACCCAATAGAGTGGGGATGAGCCTGCTGTATGATACAGAAGAATAACCCATTCCAATGCTGATAAAGGCTGTTGCCCCCATTAGTATGAATAAAGCTATAAGAAGCCATCGTTGTTTTTTTATCAAATCTGGATGTATCATGAGAAGCCTTTCCCTCCTTTATGTACGATGAACAGGAAGAAGGGCAGTCCCAGCATCGCGACGATCGCTGCCACAGGTGTTTCGTATGGGGCGTTGATCGTGCGTCCAAGTGTATCGGCGAGAAGCATGAATGAAGCTCCAAACAGGGAGGAGATGGGAATGATGAATCGGTAATCTGTCCCCACAACTGCCCGGACCATATGAGGAATCATCAGGCCAATGAACACCATATTCCCAACAAGTGCAACGGCTGCACCTGCGAGCAGGACAATCACGATGAAAAGAATACTTTTGACAAACGCCGTTCGTTGTCCCAAACCTACCGCCACTTCCTCATTTAAACTCAAGATCGTCAGCTGTCTGGATAATAGTAAGGATACTAATATACCAATCATAATGAACGGAACGATCACTTGCAGCTGAGACCAGGTTGTTCCGATCATTCCACCTGCTGTCCACATGGAGACATCTTTAGAAAGCTTGAAAAATAAGCCGATGCCTTCTGCAATTGCAAATAAAAAGGCAGATACAGCAGCTCCTGCCAGCACAATTCTAAAAGGAGAAAAACCGCCTCTTTTCAAGGAACTGATACCAAATACCATAAGGGCACCGGCAGCAGAACCTAGAAAGCAGGCAATCATGATCCCGTAATAGCTGATAGAGGGGATGAATGCGAGGGCGATTGCCAAGGCAGCATTCGCACCAGCTGTGAGACCGAGTAAACCGGGATCAGCCAGGGGATTCCGGGTCATTCCTTGCATGATGGCACCTGACACGGCGAGAGATGCCCCAACTACGATGGCGGCAACCTCCCGGGGAAATCGAATTTCTTGAAGAATATTGATCTTGTCACCTACAGCGGAGAAAGTCAGGGCATTCCAGACATCCCTCACTGTTGTCTCAGCAGCTCCATATATAACAGATACCAGAAAGACAGCCACAAATAGGAGGGTTGCTCCAATCAATGTATAAATAAATGGAAGTCGTTGATTTTGAGTTTTCATCATCAATCATCTTTTCTTTTTAGAGTATAGAAAAGGGGAATTCTTATCATAAGAATTCCCCTTTAAGAATTAGTTGCCTAGAAATTTCTCTTTGAAGAAGTCCAACTGGTAATCCAGTGTAAGTGGATCATTAAAGTAAAATTCCATCATATTCACTTCAAATACTTGATTGTTCTTCACTGCAGGGATGTTTTTGTATGTTTCGGTTTCCATAAAGGAGTTATCTGCTTTAGGATCTTTACTTAAGATCAGATAATCTCCTGCAAACTCGGGCATCACTTCAGTGGAAAGGGCAAAATATCCAGGTTCCAAGGCTTGTTCTTTTACTTTATCAGGCATTTTTAAATCCATTTCCTGATAAAGGATTTCAGTCCCGCGCCCCCAGTTGTTACCGTATACGTATAATTGTTTATTAAAGCTTTCAATTACCGAAACGGTCGTATCTTCACCGATTTTTGCTTTGATATCATCACCGGCAGCTTGTGCACGTTTCTTGAAATCATCCACCCATTTTTGAGCTTCTTCTTCCTTGTTTAACAGTTTCCCGATTTCGATGTGTTGTGTTAAGTAATCAACTTTTCCATATGTGTATGTAACGGTTGGAGCGATTTCATTTAATTTATCCACATTTTTAATATTGGATAAACCGATGATTAAATCAGGGTTAAGTTCGATGATCTTTTCAAGACTTTCATCTGTTACTTCTTCTACGCCTTCAAGCTCTTTATCCCATTGTGGATTCAGTTTGGACCAGGAATCAACACCCACCAGATTTACATCCAAAGCCATTACATTTCCGGCAAATGAGGATAGAACGACTACACGCTGTGGGTCTCTGGGTACTTCAACGGGACCATTTTCCGATTGGTAGGTGATGGTATCTGATTTACTATCCTTTTCTTTTGTTTCTGAACCTTCTTCTTTTGTTGAACCATTGCTGCAGGCGCTAACCAGTAACACCAATAGCAGAGTAAATGGGATGAGCCATTTTTTCATGTTGATCTTCTCCTTTGAGTAAATTATATGTGATACACATTGGCTTATTTGTTCGAGGATCTCTTCCAATTTCGGCATCAATTTGGAATACCTTCTTCAATACGTCGTGAGTGATGACTTCTTCGCAACTTCCGGATTTAACAATTTCACCTTCTTTTAAGGCTACGATATAATCCGCAAACCGGGCTGCCTGGTTTAAATCGTGCAGAACCATCACAATGGTACGTTCTTGTTCCAGGTTCAGCTTTTGCAACAGTTCAAGTACTTCGAGCTGGTGAGCCATGTCTAAATAAGTAGTAGGTTCATCGAGGAAGATGATGTCCGTTTCCTGGGCAAGAGCCATCGCTATCCAGACACGTTGACGCTGACCACCTGATAAGGCATCGACTTCTCTGTACTTAAATTCTAGAGTCCCTGTCACTTCAAGGGCCCAATTAATCACGTCAAAGTCTTTTTTCGTCAGACGTCCCATTCCTTTTTGGTGGGGGAAACGTCCGTAAGATACCAATTCACCAACCGTCAATCCGCTTGCGCTTTCAGGTGTTTGGGGGAGAATCGCCATCTTTTTAGCCAATTCCTTCGTATCGCCTTTAGAAATATTTTGACCGTCTAACACCACGTTACCGGATTGATGAGAAATGATCCGGGTAATCGCTTTCAGTAAAGTGGACTTTCCACATCCATTGGATCCGATAATCGTTGTGATTTTTTTATCTGGAATCACGACACTGAGATCCTTTACAATTAACCGTTCTCCATAGCCAATATTTAAATCATTCGTGTAGAGGCGTACCATAATATGACCTCCAAATTTAGTATAGTAAGTGAATAATATGATGATAATGATTATCAGTCTCGAACAATTTCCATACTATAATCCTTTTTTCCTAATGTCAATAGAAATTTGTATTGTCATGGGGGAAAAAAAGATGTAGGATGTAATTGAGAATGATAATCAATTATATTTGGTTACCGGGGAGTGAACGGATATGGAGAAAGAATTATTCGATGTAACAATCATTGGCGGGGGGCCGGCTGGCCTTTACTCAGCATTTTATAGCGGTCTTAGGGAAATGAAAACGAAGATTATTGAATTTCAGCCAACCCTAGGGGGGAAAATACATGTTTATCCCGAGAAGATGATCTGGGATGTAGGAGGGCTTACTCCGGTGCCAGGGGCAACACTCATCCAACAACTCGTTCAACAAGGATTAACATTCGATCCCACTGTCGTTCTAAATGAAAAAGTTGAATCAATCACATGCAATGAAGAAGGAATATTTACTCTGGAGGGGACTTCGGGTGAAAAGCATTATTCAAAAACGGTTATCGTTGCAGTGGGAAGTGGAATTATTAATCCTCAAAAGCTTGACATCGAGGGTGCAGAACGATTTGAAGTTTCCAATTTAAATTACACTGTGAAATCATTAAAAAGATTTAAAGGGAAGACGGTCATTATTTCAGGAGGAGGAAACTCTGCGATTGACTGGGCAAATGAATTAGAAGCCGTAGCCAAGAAGGTGTACGTTGCCTATCGAAAGGACGCCCTAAAAGGACACGAAGCACAATGTAACCAGTTAATGAACAGCTCGGCCACTTGCCTGCTGAACACGTCCATTTCCAAGTTGATTGCAGGTGCAGATCATGATTCCATCGAAAAGGTAGAGTTGACGAATCACCAGACTAATGAAGTATCCTATTTGTCAATTGATGAAGTAATCATCAATCATGGATATGAAATAGATACATCCTTACTTAAGAATAGCTCCTTAAATATCGACATGATCGATCAGTATTATATAGCAGGTACGACAACGAGCGAATCATCAATCCCAGGGCTTTATGCGGCAGGAGATATCTTGAAACATGAAGGAAAAGTGAATCTGATTGCCGGGGCTTTCCAGGATGCTGCGAACGCGGTTAACAAAGCGAAGCAATTCATTCAGCCCGAAGCAAATGAATTCGCCATGGTATCTTCCCATAACGATGTATTCAAGAAAAGGAATAAGGAATTGGTTAAACAGATGATGAAATCATAATGTGAAAACTCCCTCCGATTGTGGAGGGAGTTTCATTTATACAAATAGATTCTTATTTGAGCTTGCTTATCCATCGTTGCCAGCAAGACCTCATGTACTGTTACATTATAAGATTTTTTCAACTGTTCATGCAGCCAGAATTCGTTTTGGTTCAGCTTCTGTAATTCTGAAAGATTGATTCGGCCATCTTCAATAACAGGGGCGGGGAGGTCAAATGGTTTAAATGGGAGTGAGAGCTCCTGATGCGTAACAGGTTGATACTGTGGCTTGAGAAAAAATGAAATCTCTCCTCCCGGCTCCCACAGAGCTATCGCAACTTTATGAACTTCTTCGATCTGCTGTTTCCTTAATTCAGATAACAGACTTTCTAAGGGAATTCTTGCTTTCTTGAGATTTTTATATAAGATTTCTCCATTATTTATGATTGAGATAGGGGAAGGGTCGAGTACCTTTCGTATGAAAGTTGAATGCAGACTGAGGTAAACCCCCACTAGATAGAGGAAAACCAATGTACCCATAGTGAGCATAGACCCTTTCATTCCTAACCCTTCGTCGGACAAGGGGTGAGCCATTATATTCCCTATTAAAAGTGCCATAACAAAATCAAGGAATCGTAGCTGAGAAATGGACCGTTGTCCCATTAATTTGGCTATGAGAAGTAAAAAAATGAAACCTAAAGCAGCACGGAAGATCCATTCGACGGCAGTTAGTGATTCCTGACTCATGAAGAAATCCAATACACACGTCCTCCTTCTTAATTAACTGCCATTTAGTCTCTCCAAAAAGCACTTTCCCAAAACAAAAAGATGCCTACTGAAGTAAGCATCTATCATGGTTATGCATTATATTGTTCAACATTTTTATGATGTGATTGAGAACGCTTATTTGAAAGGAAACCACCAAGAAGAATAGCGGCCGTCAGAACAATTGTAATAATTGTAGTAATGACACCATGTTCAATATTGATCAGGTCTAAGAACTTTTCATCTGAAACGATCATTTCACCTGCAGTGTAGGCAAGGATCCCTGCTCCAAGGTAAGCAATCCAGCGGAATCTTTCAAGGATTTTCACAATGGCTTTCGAGCCGAAAATCATAATCGGGATCGAAATGAATACGCCAAGGGCGATCATGCCGATATGTCCATGTGCAGCACCTGCGACAGCAACGACGTTATCAAGACTCATTGCGGCATCGGCAATGATGATGGTCGTGATGGCTTGTCTAAGTCCGGTATGTGATTTGATATTGGCTTCCTCTTCATTTTCAACGAGTACCTGATAGGCAATCCATAGTAACAGAACGCCTCCTATAAGATGTACATAAGGAATCTGAAGTAAGTAAACGATGATGGCAGCAAAGAAAACACGCAGGATGACGGCACCAGCCGTTCCCCAAAAAATCGCTTTGTTTTGAAGGTCTTTCGGCAATCTTCTCGTTGCCATGGCAATGACAATCGCATTATCTCCAGATAGAATGATATCGATGGCTACAATTTTTAAAAGGGCAATGATTGCACCGGTGGAAATGGCAAGTCCAAGTGAAAATAAGAAGTCCATTTTGCTTCCTCCTTGTGTATATGAATCTATGAATAAAATACTAACTAATCTAGTATACCACATTTTTTTGATAGAAATACTTCTATCATTTTAAATGATTGGTTATCTCGCTCCCAAGGGAGGAAATTCATGGTTAATAGAGGAAACGTGAAATAGATAGAAATTTCCCGTTGTTTTATTAAAAAAGCAAAAGGAAATCCCCGCCTCCATTTAAGAGGCGGGGATTTTCCGATTTCATTAATATGGCGCATAAGGTGGATAGGAATAAGGGTAGGGATAGGGATAGGGGTAGGGATAGGGATATGCCGGCACTGGTACCGGGTAGGGGCCGGGTGCTGCAGCCGCTCCGACGGCTAAGCCTGTCACTGTCCCGGCAGCAAAACCGGGGTATCCCCAGCCATGACTCCAGTTCCCTCCGTGATTCCCATTTCCTCCCTGGTTCCAGTTTGTTCCGTGTCCCCAAGCCGCGTGACCGTGTCCATTTCCCCAACTTGCATGCCCTCCACCGCCGTGAGCAGGTCTATACATATTGTGTGGTAGATCCAATGTCATTCCCACCTTTCATAAAATAGAGGAGTGGTTACATCATATGTGGAGTTTGTAGAAGGGGAATACGGACATACCGTGAACTTTATAAACAAAATAGCCAAAAGGATTCTTTTGGAGTTTATTATCGATTTATTCTCATTCCTTTTTGAATTTCCTATAATGAAAGCGTTATCAGAAATGATTGAAGGGGGAAATCAAGATGAAGAAACAAGGTATTATGGCTCTTATTTTATCAAGTTTATTAGTCGTAACTACTGCATGTGGAAGTTCGGACTCGGCCAGCAACTCTGAAAGTGATGGGGAATGGACTCCGTCGAAGCCGATTGAAGTTGTGGCTCCGGCTGGTGCAGGAGGAGGCTGGGACACTACGGCAAGGACGGTATCAAAGGTAATGGAAGAACAGAAAATCATTGATCAGCGCATGGCGGTCGTCAATAAGCCGGGAGGAGGAGGCTCTGTTGGCTGGTCCTATATCAATGGGAAAGAAGGGGACAATCATACCATGTTTGTCACCTCACCACCGATATTCTTCGTGCCCCTCAATGGGCAATCGACCCTTTCCCACAAGGATTTTACACCGATAGCAGGGGTGATCGCCGACTATGCTGCGTTTGTCGTAGATGCTGATTCCCCGTATGATACGATGAATGATCTCGTGGATGCGTTGAAAAAGGATCCGACATCTGTTTCGATAGTCGGGGTCTCTTCACCGGGAAGCATGGATCATATGCAGTTCGTTAAAGCAGTAAAAGCAGCAGGTGTGGATGTGAAAAAACTGAAATATGTTTCCGCTCAGGACGGATCCGGTATGAGCATGCTCCTTGGAGGGAAGGTGGATGTCTACTCCACAGGTCTTGCAGAAGCATCCGAACAAGCCAGGGCCGGTAAGGTGAAGGTTCTCGCAATTACCGCTCCGGAGCGGTTGGAGGGAGATACCGTATCGGAGTTCCCTACGTTAAAAGAACAGGGGATTGATGATGAATTCGTTGTATGGCGTGGGTTCTTAGGCCCTAAGGATATGGATCCCGAAGCCGTTCTTTATTATGAAAAAGCGTTCAAGGAAATGATCGAAACAGATCAATGGAAGGAAATGCGTGATAAATTCGGCTGGACGGACAACTATATGTCTTCAGAAGAGTTCGGTCAATTCCTGGATGAGGAATACGAAGAAATCGAGGAACTGATGGAGGAAATCGGTTTGAAAAAATAGAGAACCGGGAGCAGGATTTTCTGTTCCCCCTTTCTTGATAAGGAGTGAATCATATGAGAACCAAACCAGATCGAATCATCTCACTTATACTACTAGTGTTTGCCGGGGTCTATCTAGCTCTTAGCTACCGGCTTCCTGCATTCCCATATGCGATCATCGACAGCGACGTTCTTCCTAAGGGGCTTGGATACCTGCTGATCATTTTAGCCATTGTCCTGTTTTTACAGGCGAAAGATGATACGGACGAAGATAAAAAGAGACGTTATGTAAAAAAAGAAGATGTCGTCATTTTGTTTTCCGTGCTTGCATCCCTGCTTGTTTATATTTTTCTATTAGAATCGGTGGGGTTTTTACTATCTACTATTTTGTTTTTGCTCGTGATCCCGTTCGTATTGGGATTCAAAAAGAAAGTGACGACTGTTCTGGTGGCCTTTCTTTTTTCAGGAGTCATGTATTACTCATTTAACTATCTTCTCAATATAACATTACCACAGGGGATTCTACCCTTTTAGGAGGTGACCAGCATGATTGAAAGTATCTTATATGGGTTTCAAGTAGCTTTCACGCCGGAAAACCTGTTCTTCGCCTTTATCGGTGTACTGGCCGGAACCATCATTGGTATGCTTCCGGGACTTGGTCCCATCAGCGCTATAGCGATCATGATTCCACTCAGTTACGGGATGTCCCCGGCTTCCGCGTTGATCCTGATGGCAGGGGTATATTATGGTGCCGTATTTGGCGGTTCCACTTCTTCGATACTACTAAATGCTCCAGGGATTTCCGGTACGGTAGCCACAGCGTTTGACGGGTATCCCATGGCGAAGCAGGGGAAGGCAGGGAAAGCCCTTGCTATTGCCGCTATCTCCTCCTTTGCAGGGGGGACAATCAGCGTCGTTGCTCTCATGCTTGTGGCGCCTTATATGGCGAAGCTTGCCATCACATTCGGTCCTACGGAGTATTTCGCCCTCATGCTTCTCGGCCTTACGGCAATATCCAGTTTATCTGAGGGATCGACAAATAAAGCACTGATTTCAGCGACGATTGGATTGATGGTCGCGACAGTAGGGATCGACCAGCAAACAGGTACGCAGCGGTTCACATTCGGAAATCCCGGTTTACTAGAAGGAATCGATTTTCTCATTATCGCACTGGGTTTATTTGCTCTATCCGAAGTATGTCAGCTGATTATTTCTCGGAATGAAAATACGTTGAAAGGAAAGGAAGCAGTTGGTAGTTTAAAGCTTGAAAAACACGAATTAAAGGAAATGGCTGGTCCGATCAGTCGTCACTCCGTCCTTGGCTTTATTCTGGGGGTTCTTCCCGGGGCTGGTGCCACGATTGCCTCTTTCCTATCCTATATTTCAGAGAAGCGATTATCGAAAGATCCCTCTTCATTCGGAAAAGGGAATATTAAAGGGTTAGCTGCACCTGAGACCTCGAATAACGCTGCAACAAGCGGCGCATTCGTACCTTTGTTGACATTGGGGATACCCGGCTCAGGGACGACAGCAGTTCTTCTTGGAGCCTTATTGGTAGTAGGGGTACAGCCGGGGCCATTGATGCTTCAGGATCATCCTGACGTTTTCTGGGGTGTGATTGCCAGCATGTATATAGGGAATCTATTTCTTTTAGTTCTCAACCTGCCCCTAATTCCCATTTTGGCAAAAATCCTCTATATCCCAAAGCAGTTGTTGATTGCATTGATTATTGTCTTCTGCATGATCGGGGTTTACGCAGTAAGCTTTAACGCATTTCATTTATACCTTCTGGTTGGATTCGGTGTATTGGGATATGTTTTGAAGATGTTTAAATTCCCAGCACCGCCCTTTATTCTTGCGTTTATATTGGGAGGGATGATGGAGCAATCATTCAGGCAGGCGATGACGATATCGAACGGGTCGTATGGTGTGTTCTTTCAGAGCAACATTACCATTGGATTATTGATCGTATCATTCATCTCCCTTGTCCTTCCATCTATATTGGGGCTAAGGAAGAAAGAGAAGAATGCACAGTTTGATAAGGTAAAGAAACAAGCCTGAGCATGGAAAAGCAGTGAGGCGTTCAACGCCTCGCTGCTTTCCTCTATTCTTGAAAAAAATATCTCCGTTGTGGTCTGCCGACACCACCATAAGTCAGCTCCACCCTGATTTTCTTCTGTGAGACCAGGTACTCTAGATAACGTCTGGCCGTTGTCCTGGTGACCCCGACCTCTCCAGCCATTTCTTCTGCCGTATATCCCTGATTGTCACCGATATCAATGGTCTTAATGATGGAATCCAATGTAATCGTATCGATTCCTTTCGGAGGCTCAGGGGACGTCTCGACCCCTCCTGTACGTTTCTTTCGGTTAAACAGATTATCTACTTCATATTGATTCTCTACTTGAGACTCATTCATTCTCTCCTTGTATTGCTGATATTTGAGGAGAGTATCTTCAAATCGGTTAAAGATGATCGGCTTTAGGATATAATCAAATGCACCGCCGCGGATTGCATTGGCGATATGCTCGGTCTCTTTCGCCGCCGTAACGAGAATGACATCCGTGTTACGGTAACCCTTTCTGATTTCCCATAGAAATTCACTGCCGGTTCCATCCGGGAAGTAAACATCAAGGAGTATCAAGTCCGGATTGACGACAGGTAACACTTTTTTGGCTTCTGTTATGGTGGTGGCGATCCCCCCCACCTGAAATCGTTCCAGTTGAGCGATATACTGACTGTTGATTTCAGCTGTTTTGATGTCATCTTCTATAATAAATACATTCCACTTACGCAAATCAATCCCCCCTAATGCTGCTTTGGAACACTGACTGTAAATAGGGCTCCCCCAAGCTCACTTTCTTCCACTGTCAAATACCCTTGCAGATGCTCCACGCTTTTCTGGACAAGGTGAAGGCCGATTCCCCGGTCCTTCCCTGCTTTAGTGGAATACCCCTTTTCAAATATGGATTCTATACGCTGAATTCCACCGCCGCTGTCCTCTATTTCAAAGATGAAATCATTTCCGAGATCCGTCATGAATAATTGAACATGCCTGTTGTGTTGAGGATAGGATAATACTTCTTCAAAGGCGTTATCGAGAATATTTCCAATGATCGTAATCAATTTTTCCCTTTGGATATCCGTAAGCCATGTGGTGATTAAACTGTCAGGATGTATCGAGAATGATACCTTCAGTTCATGAGACCGATTATATTTTCCAATGATCAGACCTGCCAGGACCGGATCGGGGACTGCTTTTAATAAAAATTGGATCAGGTCCTCATACCCTGAGGACTCTTCCTGAATGAGAGTCAAAGCTTCTTCATGATGCTGAAGCTGGATCAGACCGGCAATCGTATTCAATTTATTTCGATACTCATGGGTCTGAGACCTTAGTATACCTGCATATTCTTGAACTTGTGATAACTCCTTCGTAAGTTGATCGATTTCATCCTTTCTTCTAAAACTGGCCACTACGCCTACAATAGTTCCTTCTTCTAAAATCGGAAGGCGATTGACGATGAGGTCATGATGATTCAATGAGATTTCATCGTCAAGCTGACTTTCTCTCGTTTCCAGCACATCCACCATTTTCGTATCAGGGATGACATCTAAAATATGCCTGCCCCTATTTGAATATTGATGATGAAGTGCCAGAATACTGTGGGCATTAGCGTTAATTTCAGTTATCAATCCATGCTGATCGATGGCGATGATCCCTTCCCGGACCGATTCGATGATCGCGCGCTTTTCTTTGAACTGCATGGCAATTTCCTTAGGCTCCAACCCGAAGATTGCTTTCTTGATTCCTTTTCCAATGAAAAAGGATCCGACGATTCCGATTAATAGGATGATGGCGACGAGAGTTAACACCTTTGTACGGTAAGGAATGACAATGTCGTGGATACTATCCTCAAGAAATCCGACTGACACGACACCGATGATTTCATTTTGCTCGTTTCTGATCGGAACCTTTCCTCTGACAGAAGGACCCAAAGATCCCGTCGCATGAGAAACATAGGACTTCCCCTTCATCAAAGCCCTATCATTATCTCCACCGACCATCTTTTTTCCAAGCCGTTCACTCAAAGGATGGGAATAGCGGACAGACTCTTTGTTGCCGACTACAATGAAAGTGGCACCGGTTTCTTTACGGATGTCTTCTACTAAAGGTTGGATGATATCTTCCGGTTGTTTTTGACTGAATGCTTCGGTGACAGCAGGCATCTTAGAGACAGATTGTGCCACTGCAAGTGCCTGCTTTCCTTTCAAGTCTGTCAGAGTATCTGTTAACATTCGAAAAAAAATGACTGAAAGGGATAATATCAAAACGGACAGAAGTGCTAATACAATGACGATAATCTTTGACTGAAGTGAAAACTTTTTCATCATGGGTTCCTTCTTTTTTAGAAAATTCTATTATTACTAGAATAAAAGAGTTGGAGGGTTTGTACAAGAGAAGAAGAAAATCAGGAAGTGAAGTGTTTGAAACAAACAAAATGTGGTATAGGAAACATAGTCTATTTTCAGAGGAGGATCTACAACGTTTTGGCAACCATCGTTACAATAGGAGCTATTCTATTTATCTTGGTAAACCTAATCTATTTCTTTAAGGATAAGCATTTCAAATACAGCTACTTCAGTACAGCGCTCTTTTATAAGTTGTTCTTTGTACTTCTCAGTCTCATGATTGCATTTGCTGTACTCTATTTTGCACTGTCGTATGATAATCCGATGCTTCGGGTAAGCTCGCCGAGTGGAAAGCCGGTGGAGCATTCATTCCTCAATTATCTTTATTATAGCGGAGTGACCATACTGTCAGTCGGGTACGGGGACTATATTCCAACGGGACATCTCAGGTTCTTTGCGTTGCTGGAAGCAGCAATCGGACTGTTACTTCCGACTGCCTATTTTATGAAGGTATTGGAGTCAAAAGGGAGGAAGGAAGATGAATAGGTTATCTTGGTATCCAAACAGTGCTTAATTTGGCACAAGTTTATCAAACGGTTGCTTAATACAAGGTGGGGATCGTTCGATCACCATTGTAATGAAGATGACTCAATCATTCACATCCATAAAAAAAGCGTGAACCCGGTACAATCATCAACCGGGTTCACGTACTTTACACCCACATCCCCGGCTTTACTACCATAAACCATAGCATCGCCAGGAGGAGAATGAGATAAATCCAAACGGTTCGATGTAACTTTCCAACCAGCCTATCCCTGTCTGCATCATCCTCTCCGAATTTCCGCAGTGTCGGCGAGAATGCACGTGCGAGAAAAAAAAGGGAGCAGAACATGATGACAAGGGTCATAATGATCCACGGCGTCGTCCATGTCCATGGTCCGAGAAGGACAAGGAGGATTCCTGTTCCAACAAGGACGTGTCCGGAATGCTTGGAAAGTCGCACGGAAAAGCGGAACGTGTCCAGGTATGAAGGCAGGATGGACTCAGAAGCGGTACGTAGCTTCTGAGTCATCGGCAATAGTATAAAGAATGGCCCGATGGAGGCGACAACACTAATCACATGTAGATAGATCACTGTTTTGTATAGTAGATGCACCATGTGAAGAACTCTATTCCGTCACTAAACTGAATTCGTGAACCCATACTTTCATCCCTGGATGCCAAGGCATTCCGGGATGGTAGGAGAGGATGGTTTGTTTATATTCCTCCACAGTTTGAAAACCTTCTTGCAAGGCATGCTCGTCCGTCAGCTCACCAAGTGATTGTGAATAGACGTTGTTCACTATGTATTTTTTTCCCTGTAGCTCCATGATTTCGCCGATATCAGCATATCTTCCATTTCGGCGAGTAGCTGTTTTCGTTCCTTGAAGCACCTTTTCAACATCTTCAGCTTTAGTGACCAAACGCTCGATGGTGCATGTTTTCGCTGGCAGTTCTTGATTTGTCATTTTTGAAAAACCCCTTTCGACCTTTACTATAGCATACTCAGGGATTGTACAGCATGTGGATGTTTCTTGTCCCGCCCTATAACCCCCCCATTGGTTACAAAAGTGAATTTCTTTTTCTAGCGGAGAAGGTTATTGGATGCTATGATTGGATGAAATATCAGATATAGAAAGAAGGCTTCGGGAGTATTGAAAAAGTGGCAAACGTATTTGATTCTTGTTTTAATCATGTTGGTTTGGGGCTTTAATGTCCCTGCTCTGAAAACCCTCGTAAGTGAATTTACACCTGTTACAATTACATCACTTCGAATTTTCACTGCAGGAATCACCGTCTTTATTGTCCTTGGTTTTATGGGTAAGATCAGAAAACCTACAAGGAAGGAATTCCTGTTTATCATTACCGGCGGCCTGTTGAACGTGGTCAGTCACCATTATTTTTTATCAGTCGGGTTAACGGGAACGTCGTCTACAAACGGTGGACTGATCCTTGGAACGGGACCGCTGTTAACAGCTTTAATGGCGACGATCATCCTTCGAAACCGGCCTACGGTGATTAAAATCATCGGTTTTCTTTCGGGCAGTATAGGAGTGTCAATCATTGTATTGTCAGGCGGGGAAGGATTGGGTGGCTTGAAAATGGGGGATTTGTTCATTTTCATCTCCATTTTCTCACAAGCCCTTAGTTTCATCGTCATCAGCCGTGCTGCAAAAACATTGGATCCCCGTTTACTGACAGGATATATGCTAGTATTCGGTTCCATTATTCTATTTGTTATCAGTCTGATCACCGAACCGGGGGGACTTAAACAATTAGGTGATGCTTCGGTTTCGATATGGGTTCTATTCTTTGCCTCTGCTATAGTGGCGACCGCTGTGGGACATATGATCTATAACCACTCCATAGGGAAGTTAGGTGCTGCGGAAACATCGATTTTCCTGAACCTTAATACCTTTTTCTCCCTTGTTGGTGCAGCCATGTTTCTTAATGAAACCGTAACGTTTTATCATCTGATCGGACTGGTATTCATCGTACTTGGAGTCGTATGCGGTTCAGGGACACTTGAAGAATTTGTGGTGAAAAGGAAACAAAGACGGTTCCTGGAGGGAAAGCAACATCATAAAATGTAGATGACGATAGGTAAACAAAAAATCCTGCTTTCCCTTTCAAGGAAGCAGGATTTTTGTCGAATCGTATCTGAACGGATACACTCTGACCATTTTAGTTCATACTTAAAGAAACAGAACTTTATAAAGGGTGATCGAATGATTTATATTTATAACGATTTCGGCGGGACACATACGACGTCCCTGGCTGCTGCATATCACTTACATCTATTAAAGCGGGGGAACTTAACAAAGAAGGATATTCTTTCTGTTCCTTTCTTTAACCAACTTACAAAAAAGGACACGGGCCACATTTTTTATCATGGAATGGATGAAGAAGATAACCCGGTTTATACAATTGGGCGCAGGAATTCCAAGTATGTTGTCCCTGCCTTAACAGATTTAAGTGAAATTCTGCTTAATAGATACGGGCAAAGAGAGAAGATCATCATTTCCAACACTTCACCCACAGTACCGCCCTTAATGACAGCGGGAGGTTTCTTCTCCAGGGAGCTAAGAATGGATTGGATCGGTGTTCCTCTTCTTGTTAAAGGTGCGCAGCAATGCCATTGCCTCATTCAGCATCTCGTAGAGGAAACCAAGCAGGTAGCTGCAGCCTCCCATGAGCAGGTGGTTGTACTAGAAAATAAAAAGTATCAATATAGAGGGGGAAAAAGGATATCTTACAAAAGTGAAGAATATATATAATGAGTATATGATACTGGGCACAAAGTCTGTTTCCTGTATGCTCATAATGGACTGAATAGGTATGATCAGAATGGTCATACTACAGTAAGACGGAGGTGTCGACATTGGAATTTAAACCATTTCACTTTGATGGCAGTCACCATTTTATGGCAGGTGAAACAGAAGAAAACACTCCATTTGAACTAACAGACGAAATGAGAAAAAATATTGGGGGAAATCCTTTTGAAGTACCGAGTGAGGAAGAGTAAGGAATTTCTCGGGTGGAATGTTGACCTAAACAGTCGGCATTCTTTTTTTTATCTGGGTATTGAGGATAATTACATCCATATCTTCACAAAATACGATTGTGAATAATATGAAGCAAAGGATGGATGATGAATGGCAAAAGTATTATATATAACAGCGCATCCCCATGACGATACTCAATCGTACAGCATGGCTGTAGCGAAAGCATTCATGGAAACGTATAAGGAAGTAAACCCAGACGATCAAGTGATTCACCTAGATTTATATCGGGAACATATTCCCCATATAGATGCAGATGTCTTCAGCGGCTGGGGGAAGCTTCAATCAGGTAAAGGGTTTGAGGAACTTACTTCGGAAGAGCAAAACAAAGTGAATCGTCTGAATGAATTATCCGACCAGTTCATCGGAGCAGATAAGTATGTATTTGTTACACCATTTTGGAATTTCTTATTTCCGCCTGTCATGAAAGCATATATTGATTCTGTTGCAGTGGCAGGAAAGTCGTTCAAGTACACGGAGCATGGTCCGGTCGGATTATTGACGGACAAGAAAGCGATCCATATCCAGGCCAGGGGCGGTATTTACTCTGAAGGACCTGCTGAGGGCATGGAGATGGGGCATCGCTATTTAAACCTTATCATGCAATTTTTTGGCGTACCTTCCTTTGATGGTGTATTTGTGGAGGGGCATGCGGCAATGCCTGATAAAGCGCAGGAAATCAAGGAAAATGCCATTGTACGTGCGAAAGATGCAGCGCATACTTTTTAATCATCTTGAAGCAGAAGGAAGAGACTGGGATATAACTAAATCTATACATTCTAAAGACGAACAATAAGATCACGGGTTACACCGCTGCCCGATTCTTTGCAAGGCTCTCTCTACCAGTTTTTCTTCGCTTAGAAGCGAATCTGGAGCCTGGATTTTAGAACATCATTTTTTATCTCTAAAATTCTGAACTTTTTCAGTGGCCCCGCTTTCGCTCCTGCGGGGGCTAACCTATTCCGCTTTTCCCATTTAAAATCCGAACGAGTTAGATTTTTATCAAATCACTCGTTCGGATTTTTCTTTCTTATTATAGAATCGCAGGCTTATCGATTTTATTTTCTTTTGGCTCGGGAACGAAAGCGAGAATGACAATACCGATGATGAAGAGAATAACAAGGCTGAACACCCCACTATTGGACTCCCCTGTCACTTGCGCAGTGACGGCCACTAGTAAAGGGCCGAGAATCGATGCGAATTTCCCAAAAATATTATAGAAGCCAAAAAATTCGTTGGCATTTTTCTTCGGGATCAGTTTAGCAAAATAGGCCCTGCTGAGTGCCTGGATGCCTCCTTGAGATGAGGCAACGAGCATGGCGAGAATCCAGAAGTCCATGGTTGTTTCTAAGAAATAGGCGTAAATACAAACGATGATATACACGGATATTCCCACATACAACATCTTTTTCCCAGTGAATCGTTCTGCCAGTCTTCCATATAGAATGGCAAATGGCCCAGCCACTACCTGAGTTACAAATAGAATGATCAAAAGGTTCGTGGCCGTGATCCCAAGATCCGATCCGTAGGCAGTAGACATAGTAATAATGGTTCCGACTCCGTCAATATAAAAGAAATAAGCGAGAAGAAACAAAAATAATGCCCGGTATTTCCTGATTTCTTTCATCGTTTTACCAAGCCGTTTAAAGCTATTCGCAACAGGGCTTGGTTCACGCTGGATAAAATAGCGCTGGTGTACATTTTTTAACAGTGGTATGGAGAAGATCCCCCACCATAATGCCGTGATTACAAATGCGATCTTACTTGCGACGGTGACGGAGAAGGGCAGTGTCCCATTCTGTGACAAGATGATGATGGCGATGCTTATGATGAACGGAATCGTGCTTCCGATATATCCAAATCCGAACCCCCGGGACGAAACACGATTCATCCTGTCTTCCGTCGTAACGTCGGTCAAGAAAGCATCATAAAATACGTTCGAACCGGCCGACCCCACGGCAGCCACTGTATAAAAGATCAATAAGAGCAGCCATTGATCACTCGGGACAAAAGCGAGTAGGGCGGTGAATGTCACCCCTAATGCAAAGAAGAAGGAAAAGAACTTCTTCTTATACCCCTCATAATCGGCGATGGTACCAAGTATGGGACCGATCATGGCGAGGATAAAGGTCGCAATGGCAATGGTATAACCCAAATAGGCCGTTGAATTAGCTGCACTGACCCCGGCATTTGTAGCGGCAGCTTTATAAAAAAGTGGAAAGACGGCAGTAGAAATGATGATGGAATACGCAGAATTCGCCCAATCATAATAAATCCAGCTGCTTTCTTCTTTCGAAAATCGCTTCATTGTTTTTCCCCCTAAGGAAACAAAATCTTCTTTAATTATCCAATAATTCTTCAATCGGTGTTCCGTCTATATCTTTTAAGCTGAGGCCGAGCAATTTCGCAAAAGTTGGTCCTTCATCAATGAGACGCATAGAAGGAATCTCAATGTTTGAACGAATTCCTTTTCCGGCCGCCATAAGGATCGTCGAGTAGTTGTCTTTTTTTGGAGAATAGCCGTGAGAGCCATACGTATAACGTTTTTCCTTCACATCTTCCGGGGTGATTGTATGAATGTAGGATCCGTTCAGTGCATCTTTAAAATAAAAACCTAAACGAGCCTCAAGCATAAAAGCACAATGTTCATCGGCTCCCATTTTGGCGGCTTCTTCCCCAGTGAAGATTGTTTCAATTCCATTGGAAGGGTCAGGTTGTACCCGTTCCAAAAGTAACTTTATTTCTTGAGTGGTTTCCCGATCTTTTGTATACACGTAGGCAGAACCATCACACCCTTTGCAATACGCTTTCCAATTAGAGACCTTCTCTCCGGTTACAGTGATAAATCCTCTTTCCTTTAATAGGATATTAAGTTGAACAGCCATCGATTCATCGAGGGCACTATGATCCCCTAGGGCGATAATTGTCGATTTATCATATATGCCGTTTTCCTTCAATGCTTTTATGATTCTTCCCAACCGGTCATCGTGGCGGCGTAGGGCCTCATGTGCTTTGTCAGAAGAAAAACCGTGGTAATGCCGCTCGGTATCAAGGTCCGTAAAGTGCACAAGAAGTAAGTCAGGTTTCATTTTTATCGTTTCAACCGTCGACTCGAGGACGAAATCATCAAGCTCAGGCTGAGCCAGGCCGTTGCGCATATGGCCAAAAAGGCGATTCATTTTTAATTGATAAAGAGGACTGCCGTTCAACAGAGAAACAAGGATTTGATTATGCCAGGGACGATTGGCGAAAATTTCCGGCATGTTATAGTCGATATCCGCTTTGGCTGTCACCGGCCAGAGCAGGGCAGCGGTTGTCATCCCGGCTCTTCTTGCTTCATCATACAGGGTCGTCCCGTTGATGGATTTCCGGTACCAGTGCCAGTCAGGGGACTTCCATCCCGGTTGAAGGAGTGTATTATTCACAACACCATGGCGGTTAGGGTACTTGCCGGTGACAATCGTTGCATGACAGGGATAGGTGACAGAAGGGTAAATCGATTCAACCTTTTTGCAAAAGGATCCATGTGCAAGTAATTCCTGGAAGTGGGGAAGACCTTTTAGTATGGGATAATCCAAGGCAGACAAACAATCGAAAGAGATGACTATCAGGTGATCGGTCAAACGTTTCATAAAGTCCTCCAATATTCGTAGGAATGTACTATATACCTATTAATATAGCAGAACATTCAGAATAAAAATATGAAATTTCGATTATGTGGAAGTTAAGGGGATGTAAACAGAGTGGGGGAATGTTAAAAAAACAGGGAAGGCAGAACCCCTCCCTGTCACCATAATATTAGATTTTTACTTTTTTTCCGATACGGCTGTCCTTGTGTACATCAATAGAGTCGGAGTATTCTACCGTAACGATATCACAGTTCTCACTAATCACGACATTTTTACCGCGAACGAGTTTCGCTTTCGTATTCTCAAGGTAGATTTCGTCACCCTCGATTAAGTCCGAATATAAATAATCTTCCTTTTGAAGGAAAAAGTTGACCACTTGCTTAATCAGTTTGTTCGAGTTATGGTGTGTTACTGATATTTTCTCGCCGCCAATTTCTTTAATGGACGATTCATGGTTGATTTCAATCTGAACGTTGTCGGCATTGAGCAATCCATCAATGTGAACAGAGCCGGAAGAAGAGAAGGTTTCGACTTCGCAATCCTGCCCTACCTTTAGAGAGCCGCTCGCTTTGATCTGTCCGCCTTGAATCTTTCCACCCACCTTGCATGAACCGCTTACCTTGAATTTCTTAATGATAAGATCCCCGCTCACTTTACTGGATCCACTTATGTTCATTTCAGCCGCCATAACGGAGCCGTCGTACTTAGAACTGCCACTCGTTGAAATTATTTCGGCTTTGGTATCTCCTTCGATGGTGGAAGAACCGCTTGTTTTGATGACACCTGCTTTTACATCACCCGCCACTGTACCTGATCCAGAAATTTTCATCTCACGGCAGTCAATATCACCTGCGATTTTTCCGCTTCCACTGATTTTTACTTCATCAAATTGTCCTCCCCCTGAGGTTCCGGATCCACTTATCTTCAAGTCATGCAACTTTTTCTTTTCCACTGTATTCATCCTATTTTCCTCCAATTCAGGGATGTCAGATCCCTTTTGTTTTCGTTAATGTTATTTTCAATTCTTCCAACATTTGTTGTAAATCGAATCTCAATGCGACTTGAGCCATATGGTCCACCCTGAATTCTGAAGGGAGGGGCAGGAGCATCCATATATACGCTTCCCCTTTTCGAATACCGATAAGTTCAAGGGAAGACTCCTTCAATGGAGTAAACTTCTGATGAAGAAAAAGAAACAGGGTTTGCTTAGCTTCTTTAGGAATCTCTAACCTGTGTGACCTTTCGATAATCACCATATTTAAGATATCCTGGAATTCATAAGTGTTTTTCATTGCAAAAAGCGATGTACAGAAAGTTATGGTCTGTTCTGAAAGAATATTGAGTGAGCATAATTCTTTGTCTGTGAATTCGATCTTGGTGGGGTTTGGTGAAAAGAAATCCGAAAGCTCATCCAGGGAATATCCATCTTTCATCTCTTTGATCGTATCGATGCGGGCAAGCATCTTTTCCCTGGGGAAGAATGTTTCCTGACCGGTGTAGCTGGATTTCTTGATAAACCAGCTTTCGGGTATAATATTCTTTCGTTTCCACCTGTAAAGCTGCCCGTAGGATATGCCGCTCAGTTCCAATACTTCTTTTTTTGAAATAAGATTTGTTTCCATTCAGGGATCACCTTTTTCGTAACAAAACATTGTTACGTTACTTTAGGTTCAGTTTAACAGAACAATGTTACGCAGTAAAGTTGTTTTTAAAGAATTCTTCAAATGGACACTCTTTAAACTTTCCAATAAATGTTTAGAACAATCCATTACGGGTACTATTGAAACAGAATGTTTTACATAGAAACATTAATAACTATAGAGAGGGATGAAATAATGGGAGACGATCGTCGCACGAAGGTTAATGGGAAAAGCAAAGATGAACAGCTTGAACAATATAGAGTGAAAGACGAAGGGAAGCATCTTACAACCAATCAGGGGTTGAAGGTATCAGAGGATGAGTTTTCGTTGAAAGCGGGAGAGCGTGGCCCTACGTTAATGGAGGATTTCCACTTCCGTGAGAAGATGACTCACTTCGACCATGAACGGATTCCTGAACGGATTGTCCATGCACGCGGTTTCGCGGCCCATGGGGAGTTCGAACTCTATGACTCTATGAAAGAATATACCAGGGCGGGATTTCTTCAGGACACATCAAAGAAGACCCCCGTTTTTGTCCGTTTCTCCACTGTAGCTGGATCAAAGGGTTCAGGTGAGACGGTACGTGATGCACGTGGATTTGCTACGAAATTCTATACGGAAGAAGGCAATTATGATCTTGTGGGAAACAATATCCCTGTTTTCTTCATTCAGGATGCGATTAAATTCCCGGATCTTGTTCATGCGCTTAAACCTGAACCACATAATGAAATGCCTCAGGCCGCTTCAGCCCACGACACGTTCTGGGATTTTGTAGCGAACAATCAGGAGTCGGCTCATATGGTCATGTGGGCCATGTCCGATCGGGCGATTCCTCGCAGCTTCCGTATGATGGAAGGCTTTGGTGTCCATACATTCCGACTGGTGAATGAAGAGGGTAAAGCCCATTTTGTGAAATTCCACTGGAAACCGGTACTGGGCACACATTCCCTCGTTTGGGATGAGGCCCAGAAGATCAACGGGAAAGACCCTGATTTCCACCGTCGTGACTTATACGAATCCATAGAAAATGGTGAATTTCCTGAGTATGAGTTGGGAATCCAGCTCATTAAAGAAGAGGATGAGTTTAATTTTGACTTTGATGTTCTTGATCCAACCAAACTATGGCCGGAAGAAGAAGTCCCGGTGAAGATTGTTGGGAAAATGACCTTGAATCGGAATGTGGACAATGTATTTGCCGAAACGGAGCAAGCTGCTTTCCACCCGGGGTCCGTAGTGCCTGGAATTGACTTCTCTAATGATCCGTTATTACAAGGCAGATTATTCTCATATACAGATACACAATTGATTCGTCTCGGAGGTCCGAACTTCCATGAACTTCCGATAAATAGACCGGTGTGTCCATTCCATAATAATCAGCGTGATGGACACAGCAGGCATACAATCAATAAGGGGCAGGTTAGCTATCATAACAACTCGCTTGCTCACAATACACCTGCTCCTGCGAACCAGGAAGAAGGGGGATACACTCATTTTCAGGAGAAAATGGAAGGGCGCAAGGTACGGGCAAGAAGTGAAAGTTTCAAAGATCATTTCTCACAAGCGACCATGTTCTGGAATAGCATGAGTGAGCCTGAGAAAGAGCATATCGTTCAAGCTTTCAGCTTCGAACTGGGGAAAGTAAAGAGCAAATCGGTGCAGAAGCAGGTTGTTGAGATGTTTTCACACGTCAGCATGGACCTGGCGAAAGGATTTGCGGAAGCGATAAATATAGAAGTACCTGAGGGGAAAGGGTCGAAGGTAACCAAATCCTCAAAAGCCCTAAGTCAGGAAAACACAATTAAAGAACCCGCCACCCGTAAAGTGGGCGTCATCATTGGACACGGCTTTAAGGGGGAAGAAGTGAACAGTGTTCTTTCTGCTCTTAAAGAAGAAGGCATCAAGCCAGAAATCATCAGTGACAAACTTGGGATGCGTAAAGGAGTTGACGGTGTAGAATTTGAAGTTGACCATACATTCTTAACAGGAGAATCGGTCTTATTCGACAGCCTTTATGTTGTTGGTGGGAAGAATACAGACAGAAAGTTCTCTCAAGATACGGCCTATTTTGTGAAAGAAGCATATTCTCACTTTAAGCCGATAGGTGCCACACATGAAGGGATCAATTGGCTGGAAGATGAAGGAGTGACCGGTCCCGGTATTGTAACGGGAAAAGACATGAGGTCATTTGCCCAGGAATTCGCAACAGCCATCGCTGCACATCGCCATTGGGATCGTGAGTTGGTATAAGTAATAAGAATAAGGATTGTTCTTTTAAGGAAGAAAATGCTAGACCCGTTCATTCGGGTCTAGCATTTTTTATGGGATAAAAAGCCCTTTTTACTAGCAAATAGACGATTGTATCATTCGAAACTAGTAATACGTACATAAGATACCATGTAAAGTGCTTTACAAGTACTGAATAAGTGAGGTGATTATGGATGGGTGCCAGTCATTCTCATGACGACTTTGATTTTTTTAGCTTGCTATTAGTTCTATTAATTGTAGCATTTCTAGTTTTGCTTGCAATTAATCCTCTAGCAGCATTGATTGTAGGAATTGCTATTCTGGTTCTACTTGCCGTTGATGCTATTAGCTAAAAGGTGCTTGAAAGATTGATCATTCCTTGAAGATGAGTAGAATCTCGTTTTCAAGGAATACCATTACATTGACATTTGCGAAGAGATGGAGGGGAAATCAATGAGTGAAAAAAATAATCCACTAGAAGGACTTATGGATTTAATCAACCAATACACAAAAGAAGATGCGAGTAAACTAAACCTGGAATCAGCAAAGGATGCATTAAGTTCTTTATTAAATGAGGATCGCTTAAAGGAGCTATTAAAATCTCAAGGGAATACATCCCTGGATGCACTTGGTTCACTTGGAAACTTAGGTTCGATGGCAAACATGATGAATGCATTGCCTATGGTTGAGAAGGTGGTGAATCAGCGTATGAATAAATCTAAGAATGATGGCTGTAAAAAAGACAATCATCATGACATCAAAGAACTATTAGAAGATATTCTGGAAGAATTAAAAGAGATTAAAAAATGTACATGCCATAAAAAGAAGCATGGTTGTTACAATGATTACTGGGAGCACTTGTATTAATAGAGGGAAGCTGGCGTAAAGCCGGCTTTTTTATTTGTGTCTGAAGAATTCAATAAATCAATTGCTTGATTTGTCCCTCCTATTCCTCCTATATTCTTCAATCAACAGGGAATCATGAACTCCCCTATAGTAAAAATTCCCATAAGCAAAAATGTTGAAAGTCAAAAAAGGTCAAAGTATACTATGTTCATAAGGTCAAATAAAGTCAAAGTCAAACATAGTCAAAGTTAAATTTGACCTTCATAAAATAGCAAATATCAAACCAAAGTATATATAACAGGACAATAGGAGGTCATGTTTAATGAAATGCCAAGTATGTCAACATAATCAAGCAACGGTTGAAGTGTATACGCAAGTGAATGGTCATAAGTCCAGTTTGAAGATGTGTTCAGCTTGCTTTCAAAAGCAGCAAACGCCTTCTGGTATACAGGGAGGATTCCCATTTGATGAATTGTTTAAAGGCATGAATATGAGTGGAGGCACACAACATCCCAATCAACCGCCTTCTCCTGAAACGAAGGACGGAAATGCAGGTAATGGCATGATTGATCAATTCGGTCGAAATATCACAGGAGCTGCCAAAGCAGGATTGATCGACCCCGTCATCGGACGGGAAAAGGAAGTGGAGCGGGTCATTGAGATCTTAAATCGACGCAATAAAAACAATCCGGTACTGATTGGTGAGCCCGGTGTAGGGAAAACAGCCATTGCGGAAGGACTGGCACGGAAAATCGTATCCGGCGATGTGCCATCAAAATTATTAAATAAAGAAGTATATGTATTGGATGTTGCGTCTTTAACAGCTGGTACAGGAGTGCGTGGATCATTCGAAGAGCGGTTGAAAGGCATCATCAATGAGTTAGAGCGGCGTGAGAACGTAATGTTGTTCATTGATGAGATCCATCAATTAGTGGGAGCCGGTTCTGCAGAAGGTTCCATGGATGCCGGGAATATACTAAAACCTGCCCTCGCCCGTGGTGAACTTCAAGTGATTGGGGCAACCACACTTAAGGAGTATCGTCAAATTGAAAAAGACGCGGCACTTGAACGTCGTTTTCAACCGGTGATGGTCAATGAACCTACACCGGAAGAAGCTGTTGAAATCCTCATAGGCTTAAAAGATCGATATGAAGATTATCATGGGGTGGAATATACGGAGGGGGCCATCGAGGCTTGTGTGAAGTTGTCCCACCGTTATATCCAGGACCGATTCCTGCCGGATAAAGCGATTGATCTGATGGATGAGGCAGGTTCAAAAGTGAACCTTTTGTCAGAAGGCAATGATAACACTTCCATCCATCAAAAATTGAATGCTGTGCGATTGAAGAAAGAACAGGCAACTAAGGAAGAGGACTATGAGCAGGCAGCGATACTCCGGGATCAGGAAGCGGACTTGGAGAAAATGCTCGGACAGGATTCCTCTGAATCGAAAGCCCTCGTAGAAAAAGAATTGATTCAGACAATCATAGAAGGCAAAACAGGTATCCCGGTTGGGAAGCTTCATAGTGATGATCGTAAGCGGATGAAGTTACTTGAAGAAAACCTTTCTCATAAAGTGATTGGCCAGGGAGAAGCAGTAAAAAAAGTGGCGAAAGCAATTCGACGCAGCCGCGCAGGGTTAAAGGCGAAACATCGTCCGATTGGTACATTCCTATTCGTAGGTCCAACGGGAGTAGGGAAAACAGAACTAACGAAAACACTGGCAGAAGAGTTGTTTGGATCCAAAGATTCCATGCTTCGATTGGATATGAGTGAGTATATGGAAAAACACTCTGTGTCTAAACTGATCGGTTCCCCTCCTGGCTATGTAGGGCATGAAGATTCCGGACAACTTACGGAAAAAGTGAGAAGAAACCCATATTCCATCATACTCTTGGATGAAATCGAAAAAGCTCATCCTGATGTTCAGCATATGTTCCTGCAAATCCTTGAAGACGGTCGTCTTACCGATAGTCAGGGTAGGACGGTCAGCTTCAAAGAGACTGTGATCATTATGACAAGTAATGCAGCAGTGGCGGACAAGAAAGAAGCCGTGGTCGGTTTTGACACCGGCGGAACAGATGCAATTAAAGAAACGAATATTCTTCAATCACTGGGTGCTTACTTTAAACCGGAATTCCTGAATCGCTTTGACAGTATCATTGAATTCGAATCTCTTGAAAAAGAAGAGCTGTTGCAAATTCTTGACCTGATGCTGGATGAGTTGCAGGTAGAACTGAAAGAACAGGGGTTTAGCGTAACAATCGACGGAAAAGCAAAGCATAAGCTCGTTGAACTGGGATACCATCCTGAATTTGGTGCACGTCCATTACGCCGTGTGATCCAGGAAAGAGTGGAAGATAAGATCGCCGATATTCTCCTGGATGAAGAAGATGTAAAGGAATTAATCGTGTCTGTTGAAAATGATGAAATTATCGTGAAATAAATGGAAAAGAAGCATCCTGTTGGGTGCTTCTTTTCCTACTCTTTGCGCTTCAAAAAGGCGATATAAATGGCCATTATTATATAAACGCCCAGAACCAGAATAATAAAAACTGGTGTAGAAAAAGAAGTCATCGAAACACCCTCACTTTAAATCATGGAAAGATGGATGGAAAAGTAATAACAGGATGCCAATGATGGGAACAGATATGATCAGGGCAAGGAGCGGTTTTTTATGATGTAACCCCAAAATGGAAAACATGATGATATTAAATATGGCAGACCAGCCTAAGTTCCAGCCATTTTCGTATAGAAACAGCCCCTTTTTATGAAATAAGTATTCCAGAAACGTAAAGTAGGCAATCCAGCTCGAAACATAAAGAAATTTCTTTTTCCGGTAGGGAAAATAGCGAAGATAGATCATAATCACGACAGGAATGATGAAAAAGGTGAAAACAAGGTCAATTAATGTATGATTCAACCAATCCACTGTCACCGCTTTATACTCCCATAATGTATGATTATAAAAAATTACGTTATAGGAAAGGTTGCAGATAATATAATATTGAACGGTTGGGTAATAGTCTTTCCACCGTTTCCAATCAATAAAGAACTTTGCGAAAAGTAAATAAACTACGATTACTAGAAATAGATACATATTGGGTTACAATCCTTATTTTTTCCTTAGTATAGACGTAACGGAAAAGGAATAGACCCAATAATGGAGAAAGTGCCTGATTCTCTAACGAATCAGGCACTTATCAACTGTTTAGTTCATTTCCTTCAGAACTTTATCGATTGCTTGAGCGACTCCATGATCAGTATTAATCCCTGTTACCCAATCAGCTGCTTCTTTTACTGCTTCTTGAGCGTTGCCCATGGCCACACCGAAACCTGCTTCACGGATCATGGCGATGTCATTCATACTGTCCCCGACTGCCATGACTTGATTCATTGACAGGTCCAGCCATTTACACACCTTCACTAATGCAGCGGCTTTATTGACCCCGGCAGGATTGATTTCGATGTTGGTCGGTGATGAATTGGTAATTTCAAATGCTTCATTCTTCACCAGTTCGTCCATCATGACTTTGCGGACCTCATCATCCTGGATATCGAAGCCGAACTTCAGCCAATTATAGGTTTCGATGTCCTGATCAAAAGGTTTTTTGCTATTGAATAATCCTTGGGAAGTGGAAGACCAGAAGTATACTTCATGTTCTTCCTTCAATGCCCAAAGCTGCTTCACAAGGTCAATATCCAGAGGGAGACTGTCTACGAGATTGTATTCTTGATCGTAGATCTCCCCGCCATTCACGGTAATAAGATAAGATGAACGGCCGAGCTCATCTGAGATGTCCCGGCATGTGAAAAGGGAGCGGCCGGTACTTAACACGACATGAATCCCTTTTTCCTTTGCTCGTTGAATGGCTTGAGCGTTTTCCGGTGATACTTCTCCTTCATGGTTGACGAGAGTCCCATCCATATCCAGTGCAATCAGTTTAATATCCATTTTCCTATCACGTCCTTCTATTCATTCATATACAGTTTAATATATCGGGAGCAAATCTTCTAGGAACCCGACTTGATGAAGGTATTAATTCCTATGCTCGGGACTTCGTATTACAATAGGGGTAGTACACAATTGAGAGGAAAAAGGGAAGGTGAACATCCATGAAGCCGTTTACCGAACGAGCAGTAAAGATCATAAAGCATATCCCTCCTGGAAAGGTCATGACGTACGGTCAAATCGCTGGGCTAGCAGGTAGTCCAAGGGCGGCAAGGCAGGTCGTGCGGATTCTTCATTCCATGAGTGAGAAGTACAGTTTGCCGTGGTACAGGGTATTGAACAGTAGGGGTGAAATCGGCTTTCGGGATGAGGAGCAGATGTTGACGCAAAGGCTTTTCTTGGAAGCGGAAGGGGTTCATTTTATTGATGAAAACCGCATTGATCTGGGGGAATATCAATATGAGGTTGAATCGGGATGGGAATATATTGAAGTTTCAATCAAAAAAGCCAAAAACAATGGAAAATAAAAACATTAGGGCCGTGAATCCAATAATTACATAACCAATGATCCGTATCCCCAATGGGAGACTGCCCATTTCGGGTTTAATCATGGGTGCTCCTTCGATTTTTGACATATGTTCGGTCACATCATTAAACGGTTCTTTACGATTTGTCATAGTATCCCTCCTATTTAAATTCTACTATAAAAAAGGTAACCTTTTCATGGGTTACCTTTTTACAATTAAAGCAGCTGGCCATTCTTCAATTTCTTCAACCAGCTTTTTTGTTTTGTGGAAATAATCCAATACACGAATAAACCAAACACCCCAAGTCCAACACTTCCTTGCCAAATGAACGTCATGCTGAATCCGAGTCCTGTAAACCCGCCAACGCACCCTAATAGCAGGATGGTAAATGCCTGTTTCTTTTGAGTCTCGAAAATCTCAAATTGAAACTCATTTTGTTGATGAATATCCTTTTGTTCAAGTGATCTTTCTGGCATATCAAGCAGTTGTCGTGCTTTTTGAACGGTCTGAAAGAGTGGTTGGGCGCTGACCCATTTCATAAGAAGCTCCCATTTGTTCGTGTTACTATCCTTCACCCAATCCAAAAAGGCGGGCTTTACGGCATCTAGGGTTTCTTCATCTGGACTGAGGGTATGGACAAGTCCTTCGATGGTCGCAAATGAGCGTCCCAAAAAGATAAAGCGGGTCGGAACCTGCACGGGAAGTGATTTCACCATATCGTTGATTTCTTTCTTTACAGAAATCAGATCCATTTGTTTGAACTGCTCCATATCGAGAGTGATAAATTCCTTCAACACAGGCTCAATCGTTTTCGGACTTGCGTCTGGAAGCAGGAACCCTAATTCAGCCAAAGCCTCCGATGCTTTTCGGAAATTCTTTAAAAGGACTCCTTCTAGAAGATCTTGAAAATGTGCAGAATCTCTTTTCGAAATTTCCCCGATCATACCGTAGTCCAAAAGAACGAAGGTGCCATTCGGCTGAAGAAGGATATTTCCTGCATGCGGGTCGGCATGGAAGATTCCCGGCTCAAGCCACTGGGGGAGGAAGAGACGGAATAATTCTTGTGCCAGCTTCTGCCCGTCCAGTCCATACAAATTTAACGCTTCCCTGTCATTCAGTCGAACACCATCAACCCACTCCATGACCAATACTTTATCTGTACAGAGTTCAGGGTACATAGCGGGGATTTTCACATTAGTATGATCTTCAAACCGCTGTTTAAATGAAATGGCTGTGCTCATTTCCTTTGAAAAGTCGAGCTCCTGTTCAATGACCTGCTTCAATTCCTTATATAGCATCTTAAAATCAATGAACCCTTTTGGCATGGGTGCGAAATGCCGGGCAAACCAGATAATGATGGACAAAGTTCGGAAATCCGTCTTAACGAGTGAAGGAATTTCCGGGCGTTGTACCTTAATGGCCAACTGTGTCCCATCCAGCAGTGTCGCTTTGTACACTTCCCCAATGGAAGCGGAAGCGATGGCCTCATGATCAATGTCTTTAACCTTGGAAGAAACGGAGCCATCCCACTCCCGTTCAAGAACCGCTTCAATCTTCTCCCATGGTGAAGGAGGAACATGATCAACTAAATCTTGAATTTGATTAATGAATCCTTTCGGAAGCAGATCCTCACGTATACTTAATAGTTGTCCAACCTTGATCAACACCCCATTTAATTCAAAAAGAGTGTCTTTGAATTCTTTTCCGATTTGTTCCCAAAGCTTTTCCTTCTCCCAATGGGACTTACCACGCAGTCGGTACCAATAGACCCTCACGACAATCGATAAGGCCAATGATAATACTTTCCACATTCTCCACAGCTTGTTTTCTGACTTCATTGTTTCATCCCCCGTAAACGGATATCTATCTCTATTATGTAATACGAGTGAGAAATAAGAAAGTTTCTGTTTTTAGCAATATCACAAAAGGAAAAGGATATCTCAGAGGGATGTACGGTATTTAAATTTTAGCATGAGGAAAGGGATCATTAGTTAATAAATGAACCTGATAGGTTAAGGGTGGCCATTTAAAGAAATACCCCTGAAATCAGCAGTTGAAATGAACGAAAAATTCAGCTGCTGATTTTCGTTTTACACTCAGCAGCTTATTTAACGAGAATACAACGATTTTGACATCTTTGTGAACGGCTTGATAGCCTATTGTATTAAGCGTGGAGAAGAGGTATATTATAAGTGTAAAGAACATGTGAAGCATTTCACAAACATCCCGGTTCTATATCTTACACACAAAGTCCCTTACACACCATTATTTGTGAAAAGTTTCACAAATATACATCTAAAAGGAGCTGATCCATCATGAGATGGTGGGAAAATCAAAAGGTGAGCGTAATCTGGACAGTGTTGAGAATTTGGTTGGGCGCTCAGTGGCTCGAGGCAGGGTGGCATAAGATAAACGATGGTTTTGATGCAAGCGGCTTTTTGCAAGGGGCATTGGTTAAAGCGACAGGTGATCATCCAGCTGTACAAGGTTGGTACGCAGAATTTCTGAAAGGATTTGCTTTGCCGAACGTAGAACTGTTCAATGCAATGATACCATGGGGTGAAATTTTGGTGGGAGCTGGCTTAATAGTTGGTTTCATGACAATACCGACGCTCCTTGCAGGTGCTTTTATGAACCTGAATTTCTTATTGGCAGGAACTGTCAGCACAAATCCTGTCCTTTACACAGTAGCCATCATCCTTCTTGTTGCAGGAAGAGGTGCTTACTATTGGGGAGCTGACCATTGGATGATTCCGTACGTGAAGCAGATCATCACTCAACATGGTAAGAAGCATAAAAATGAAATTGTTGTGTAAATGAAATTATTGGGATAAGTAAAAGCCCCTTGCTACCACAGCAAGGGGCTTTTCTAAAGCTGAATTCCTCAGGGCCTATTTTTTAACTGACGGGTTTGTACTATTGGTTTTTCTTCACTCTTGTGCGTTGGTTTGCAGCATTTGCACGAGCTTGTGCTTCCATGTCAGCCTGGTCGGCAAGTTCTGTTGAGAACTCTTCGTCAACACCATCAGATTTGAGCTGAGCGGGTGTTTGTGGCAGACTGTTTTTATTTCCTCTTTTACTATGGCCGCGTGATCTTCCCAATATAAACATCCCCTTTTGGTTAAAAAGTAAAGGTACAGATTCCGGTTGGAACCTGTACCTTTATCTTGCTTCAAAGTAAGCAATTTTAGTCCGGCAATAATTGACTATCTATGGGATTTTGAACTGAAGCCGCCTGCACGGTCGGCTGCTTTGAACTCCCTTGAATACGTTACTTCCTGAGCGCTTGAGAGAACCGACTTAGTTTTGTCTTTCTTTTTCTTACTATCCATTCGTATGTACATCCCTTCTATTTAAGAATAGTTCTATTTTTGCCTTGAAAAGGGAGGGACATACCTGTGAATTAATGATAGATGTCGATCAAAGCACTTCGTAATTCAGGGTATTCGAATTGAAATCCATGCTCAGACAGCACACTCGGTAAAACTTTTTGTCCTTCCAACACAAGGGTACTCATTTCACCCATTGCTACTTTTAAAGCGAGTGAAGGGACTGGTATCCAGTGCGGTCTTCCAAGGACGGCCCCGAGAGATTTCCCGAATTCTTTCATAGTGACGGGTGACGGGGCTGTGACATTCACGGGTCCTGAAATGCCTTCTGTTTCTGCAATGAATTTCACGGCTCTGGCAATATCTTTTATATGGACCCAAGACATCCATTGTTCACCTGAACCAACTGTTCCCCCGACAAACATTTTATATGGGAGTGCAATTTTGGGAAGTGCGCCCTCTTCTTGGCCGAGTATGATTCCGAAGCGGGAGTACGCTACACGTATGCCTAACTGGCTGGCTTTTTCCGCTTCCTTTTCCCATATTTGAACGGTTTCCCCTAAGAAATTATCGGCCATTTCCGTAGATGCTTCCGTATACGTATTTGTTTTGGAAGAAGGGTAATAGCCGATTGCACTCGCGTTGATTAGGGTTGTTGGTTTCTCTTTCAGTACCTTTATGATATTGATGACTTCCCCAGTTGAGTTGATCCGGCTATTGATGATGCGTTTCTTACGTTCGTCAGTCCAGCGTCCGCTATTGATGGATTCACCTGCAAGATTAATAACAGCGTGTATTCCTTCGAGCTTCGCTTCGGGTCTTGCACCATCTGACAGCCATTTCACATATGTTACACCTTGTCGTGCCCCGTATTTATCCGGATTTCGCGTAAGGATTATTACTTCATGCTGGTGTTCTAGCAGTTCCTCTGTCAGTGCCTGACCGACAAAACCTGTTCCGCCTGTTATGGCAATCTTCATCATCATCCCCTCCAGTTATACTTATTATTTTACCTATCTTCAGAATAAAAAACATATGTTGAATGTGTTAGGATTAAGGTGAGGTGGAAAATATGGGTAAGATTACGAAAATAACGAAGCAAGTGAAGAACGATGAGCGTTATAACTTATTTATAGATGGGAAATATTCCTTCAGTGTCGATGAAGCGGTTCTTGCTAAGTTTCAGCTCAGAAAAGGGCTAGAGGTGGATGAACTTGAAATTTCAGAGCTTCAATATGAAGATGATGTAAAAAAAGCTTTCAACAAAGCCATTCAGTATTTAGCTTATCGGATGAGAACGGAAAAGGAAATACGTGATCATTTACAAGAAGGGGACCCGGAGGATGGAGTCATCCAGGAAGTGATTCATAAATTGAATGAAATCAAATACATCAATGATCTAGAATTCGCACATGCGTTTGTCGGTACTCAAATGAATACCGCTGACAAGGGACCGACCTGGATTCGCGGCGAATTAAGAAGAAAGGGTGTAGGGGATTCTCATATAGAAGAGGCACTTACCGCTTTTACACAAGAAAAGCAGGTAGACAAAGCGGTCGCTTTGACAGAAAAGCTCCTTCATAAGTATCGTAAAGATTCAAAGATGATCGCCAAGCAAAAGATTGAACAGAACCTGGTGAGGAAAGGGTATCCGGGTTCTGTCATGAAAATCGTATGGGAAACCGTTGAATCTGATAGGGATGACGATGAGAGGTGGGATGCCGTTTACCACCAGGGTTTAAAGGCTCATAGAAAGCTGAGTGCAAAGCATGATGGATATGAGTATATCCAGAAGATGAAACAAACCTTATATCGAAAAGGTTTTTCCATTGAAGACATCGAAAGGTTATTGGAAGAATTAAAAGAAAACGAAGAGTGATAATGTGTAATGGGGGAATTCAGTGGAGATATTTGTTCTTTTGTTCGTTGTTATTACGTTGCCACTTATCATTAGAACTAGTAGAAAATTCAAGCTCTATGCTGGTGGAATAGTAATTGGTACTGCCCTTTTATTTCTCATCGGTGAATTGATTATTAAAATGCAAACGGACTTCTTTTCATTAGACAGGCAGGAGTGGAACAATCAGGGATATGCTGAGGTTATGGGGAAATGGGTCGTTCCCTTTTTTCTTTTGGGAGCGGCAATCTTCATGGTGCTTGTCAATATCAGAATGATACAGCAGTTTCTAAAACGAAAGGATGGCATCCGTTGGGTCTGGATTGCTTTTGTAGTGGTCATAGATGTGTTTGCATTGTTTTTAGTTCCTATGCTTTTATTTTTTGTGGCCTTTATGTTTTTTCCGTTTGCTCCTTAAATCAAAAGGCAGTCTTCGTTTACCGAAGACTGCCTTTTGAGGTTTATTATTTTGATTCGATAACGATTTCATCTTTTTTCTGATATTCAGATACGATCATCTCCGCCACTTCTCTGGGAGAACGAAGTCGTGAACGATCGTTAACATGGTCACTATTATCCCAGAATGGAGTATTCATCCCACCCATATAGGCGTTAACAATACGAAGGTTGGAGTCTTCAAATTCTTTTTGGAGGCTTTCCCCAAACCCTCTCAGAGCGAACTTGCTTGCTACGTACAGTGATTCATTTTTCTTGCCTCTTAGACCGGCCGTAGAAATGATGTTAATGATGGTGCTGTCCTGCTGCAGTTTAGGCAGAAGTACCTTTGTAAGCCGGATTGGCCCAAGTGCATTTGTTTCGAACATGCTTACTAATTCATCGTCATTTGACTCATTGAACGGACCAAAGTGGCCGACACCTGCGTTATGTATGAGTAGTTGAATGTTACGGTTGTGGAGATAATGTTCACCAAGATGCTCAATGTCATCCTTTGAACGTATGTCCAAAGTGGTAAAGGATGCTTCGCCACCTGTATTTTCAATTTCAACTGCTGCTTCTTTTAACGTGTCTTCCGTACGTCCAAGCAGGAAGATATGAAAGCCTTGTTTGCTGAGAAGTTTGCCTAATTCTTTCCCGAGGCCAGAGCCTCCGCCTGTGATTATGGCTGTTTTCATATTGAATCCATCCTTTCTTATGCTTGTCGGGTCTGACCAAGCCGCTTTCGCTTTTGTTTGTCCAGCTCCAGCGGCTAGCCCCTCGAGGTCATAAGCCGTGATGGCCAAAAAGGCAAAGAGCGCCTTTCCGGCCATCCCGTCTTATGCTTGTCGGGGCTGACCAGCCGCTTCCGCTTTTGTTTGTCCAGCTGCGACTCCTAGTCCCTCGAGGTCACTTTTGAAGAATCCCATAAGGCAAAGAGCGCCTTTTGGGATTCTCCAAAAGTGCTTGTCGGGCCTGACCAGTCGTCTCCGCTTTTCTTTGTCCAGCTGCGGGGCTTAGAGGCTCGAGGTCATAAGGCAAGCCCACCAAAAAGGCAAAGAGCGCCTTTCCGGTGGACTTGCCTTATGCTTGTCGCCTCTGGGCAAAGCCCCTCCGCTTTTCTTATTGTATCATTTTCTCTATACTACTATTAGTAGAGGTGATGAGGAATGGAACAAGAGAGAAGATATAGTGAGATGACGAAGCATGAGTTGAAGCAGGAGATTGCTTCGTTAAAGGAGAAAGCCAGGAAAGCCGAACAGCTGGGGATTGTAAATGAGTTTGCCGTATTGGAGCGGAAAGCTCTTATGGCACAGTCATATTTAATGGATCCTGATAGCTATAAGCCTGGTGGGATCTACGCGATAGAAGGGGATCCGGGTACATATTTCAAAGTGGACTACTTAAATGGAGTATTCGCTTGGGGATATCGCTTGGGTGGCGATGGAAAAGAAGAAGCCCTTCCTATCTCCCTTTTAGCCGGAGAAAAGAAATAAGGAAGAGGTCCGTCAAAAGGGACGGACCTCGGAAGGTCTAGGAACGCTTACGTGTTTGGTTCTCTAGAATGATTAAGTCTTGAGTTTGTGTGGTTTGTCCATTTGCCTGTGAATGGGCATGCTTCGGGTTGTAGAATGCCTTGTTAAATGGACTGTTGTACTTATTTCGGTAGAAGTTGTTTTTCATGTTTGCCATCGTGACTACCCCCTAATCAAATTTCACTGTATTAAAGTGAGTCGTGATTTCTTTGTCCAGAAGATTTCATTCGTTCTTGAGGATGGGTATTGATGGTGCCGTTAGCCCTTTTAGATGCATATTCCGCTTTTGCTCTCGGTTCACCTTCGAATTTATTGTTGTTCATATTGGGGAACCCTGTCGATTTATTTCGCATAATGTGCCTCCTAAAAGGTGAAATTTACTGACTCATACCGTGAAGAAGCAAAGGCTCACAACTAAGCTTAACCACGTACCTATAGTATGGGTGAAATGACCGACATTATCATAAAAGCACGGACTAAATATATGGAAAAGGAGGAGACAAAATGGAGTCAACATTCCACGAATTAACACAATTGTTAATTGAAAAAAATAATAAGCTTTCGTATGAAAAAGCGAGAACCTGGATCGAACTTGTCTGGGAGGACTTTGAAGCAACATACGCGAAGGCGGGTTACGATTACAAAGGAAAAGTAGTAACCGAAAAAGTCGTTCGCCAATGGGTCAATACATATGGTGAACAAATTCATGAATTTGCTGCACAAAATCCAAAATACAAGCATCTGATTGAAGAAAATAAAAATGATTTGCTCCATTAAAAAATGAGGGACGGACCTTCCAAAGGTCCGTCCCTCACTATCGTTAATCGATTAATATGTCGATGTCGACTTTTGTGCGAAGTTTTTCTTCGCTGAAGACCCACCCTGTGTAGGAGCTGACAATGTTGAGATCTTTATCCAGCTGTACCAGGGCGACGAATGGGTAGTGTCCATTATTTCGATAACGGAGATCGATGAAGCGTACTTCATAATGATCATCATATTCATCCAGTTCCCAACGGTAAACCGGGGAAAAGGAGAGAAAGGCGGCCAGGTTTTTATCTTTCCTGGCGGCATGGATGACCGGATTTTCCGGTATCTCCACCCGTTGGAATTTATCAAAAATGGTAATCGAACGTCTAAATGCCCGAGCGACATAATAATGCTCTTTCGTCACGATCGCCAGACGCCACTGGAAAAATCGGATCGTCGGGGAGATGATGATTTTCTCCGCTTGCGGTATTCGTCGCTTCACAGCATTTTTTACGGCATTTTGAACCTGAAACCTCAATACATAATAGGCAAATATCACAATGTACATGACCAAAAAGGTTTTTCCTGGAGGTAATCCAAGACCCCACAAAAGCAATCCAATTACATGTATACCGAATATAATCGTATCAAATGTGTTAATAACTCCTAAAGCGACCCATTTCGACGAGATTGGCCTGATGGCCTGTGTCCCGTATGCGTTGAAAATGTCGACAAATACATGGAGGAATACGGCTACAAATGTCCAAATCCATAAGTGTAGTAAATCTGCCCCGGGGAAAAACGGAAAAAGACAAGCGACAATTAATAGCGGCCAGAGAACAACCGCAGGCAGACTATGGGTAATCCCACGGTGATGACGAATATAAACCGCATTACTACGTAATTTCAATACGGTATCGATGTCAGGTATCTGAGAGCCGATAACTGCTGCAACTAACACACTTTGAGAAGTGGCAGCACTTTCAGCAACAACGGGATCCAATGTAGCTAAGCCCCCAAGAGCGAAGCCCATGACGATATGAGTGCCTGTATCCAAAAGTAGTCCTCCCTTGGCTCGAATTTCTAAGGTTTGTTTATGACTAATCATTGGTAAACATGATATGGTTAAAAGGAGATTATTTCAATGAAAAACAATGTTCACATTTACATGGAATATGAAATAAAGCAGAATTTTAAGCCTCAATATAAGCAAATTATGACCAATATCAGAGAGACATTACCACATTATGGTGCCTTCAATATCAATTGGGAAAAAGCTGAAGACGATTCGAACCGCTATATCGAATCCTTTCTGGTCCCGACCGAATCCCATTTTCATGTGTTAAAACGTTTGAGAATGTCCCGTCGTCATTTATTATTCGGATTATTGGACGAATGTATTTGTGGTGGATTACAAGATATAAACCTTGTTTGCCTAAAAACAGAGCTTTAATTATTTATTCCCTATTCAATGTAACATTTAACATCCTGGAGGTACAAAATTGAAAGAAGAACCATTGAAACACCTACAGACCATTAACCGTGAGGAATTTCAAAAAGATTTAATTTCATGGTTTTCAAGAGAACAACGCAATCTGCCGTGGAGGAAGGATCAAGATCCATACAAAGTGTGGGTGTCGGAGATCATGCTCCAACAAACGAGAGTGGACACGGTTATACCTTATTTTAACCGATTTATCGAGAAATTTCCTACCATAGATGCTCTGGCTACTGCAGACGAAGAAGATGTTCTGAAGGCATGGGAAGGCCTCGGCTATTATTCCAGAGTCAGAAATCTGCAGACTGCCGTGAAAGAAGTAAACGAAAAGTATGAGGGAATTGTACCGGATACTCCGAAAGAAATTTCTTCTTTAAAAGGAGTGGGTCCCTACACCGCGGGGGCAATATTAAGTATTGCTTACAGTAAACCTGAGCCTGCTGTGGACGGAAATGTGATGAGGGTATTTTCACGCATCCTATCCATATGGCTTGATATAGCAAAGCCTTCATCTAGAAAAGTGTTTGAAGAAGCAGTAAGGAACCTGATTTCAATGGAAAATCCTTCTTTTTTCAATCAGGCATTAATGGAACTTGGTGCCTTGATCTGTACACCGACATCACCCTCCTGCCTGCTTTGTCCTGTACGTGAGCACTGCCAGGCTTTTGAAGAAGGTGTACAAACTGAACTTCCCATTAAATCGAAGAAAAAATCGGCCCGTAAACTTAATATGGGAGCTGCAGTTTTGTTCACCGAAGATGATCGGGTCGTGATCCACAAACGCCCTAGTAAAGGTCTGCTTGCTAATTTGTGGGAATTCCCTAATTTTGAAGTGGGGAATACAAGCAGTGGAAGGAAGCAATTGCTTCATCTCATGGAAGAAGAATACAATGTGGATTGCGCATTAAAGGCTGGGGTTGTGACAAAAATTCAGCATATATTTTCTCATATCGTTTGGGATATAGAGGTGTATGTTGGATCTGTGGACAGTATCACAATAGAGGGAAGCGGTCTGATAGCTGTTACCATTGAAGAAATGGAGAAGTATGCTTTCCCAGTTTCACACCAAAAAATCTGGCAGGAAACAGGAGAAGGGATTTTACTGAAGTAGAAAGGAGCAGCGGGACACGCTGCTCCTTTCATCATCACTTCAGTCGTAACTAATCTTGGTACCATGAGTATAATCGGCTTCGCCACGCTTCAATCCACCACGGTTTTCAATTTCTTCGACAATTTCCCGATGAATCGATTGTCCTTCTGCATTCAAATAAGGTACTATTTGTTGTAGTGAATGATGAAAGAATGCAAGTTCGCTTTTCTTCCATTCATCTTTCGGAATCATTGAAAGCTCGGTCATATCTCTGCCTACATACATTACTCATTCCTCCATTTAAACTGAGATGCTTTTATTAGTTTGCATGTTCGGGGTCTCATTATACTTTGGACCAATTGGAAAATGAAATTGAAAGGATGAAGAAACATGAGTCAAAAAGTAGCATTAGTAACAGGAAGCAGCCGCGGTCTTGGAAGGGAAATCGCCATCCAGCTTGCAGAAAAAGGATACGATATCGTCGTCAACTATGCCCGTAGTAAAAAAGGTGCCCTTGAGACGGCTGAACAAGTAGAAAAGCTTGGCCGTAAAGCATTTGTAGTCCGTGCGAATGTCGGTGACGTCGATAAGATCAAATCCATGTTTGAACAGATCAAGGAAGAGTTCGGCAGGTTAGATGTATTAGTAAGCAACGCGGCTTCCGGTGTCTTGCGTCCAGTCATGGAGCTTGAGGAATCTCATTGGGATTGGACGATGAATATTAACAGTAAAGCATTATTATTCTGCGCACAGGAAGCAGCTAAATTGATGGATAACGGTGGACGTATTGTAAGCATCAGCTCTTTGGGATCCATCCGTTATTTGGATAATTACACGACAGTGGGTGTTTCAAAGGCTGCCGTGGAAGCATTGACTCGTTATCTTGCGGTTGAACTTGCACCTCGTGACATTATTGTAAACGCCGTTTCCGGTGGTGCAATCGATACCGATGCACTGAAGCATTTCCCTAACCGTGAAGAGCTTCTGGAAGATGCACGCAGTAAAACACCTGCGGGACGCATGGTGGAAATTGATGATCTTGTAAAGTCAGTCATGTTCCTCGTTTCAGACGATTCTTCCATGATCAGAGGTCAAACCATCATCGTTGATGGTGGTCGTTCCCTACTTGTTTAATGGAATGTATTTCCTTAAAATTGTAGAATAGAGAAATCCACGCTTGGTTATCTTAATAAGCGTGGAGGTGATTACAATGGCAAAACAACCAAACAAAACTCAATCTGGTACAAGTGTTCAACACGTGAAACAACAAAACGCTCAATCTGCAGGTGCACAGCAACAATTCGGTACTGAGTTCGCTTCAGAAACATCTGCACAACAAGTGAAGAAACAAAACCAACAAGCAGAAGCTAACAAAGCGAAAGCTTCTGGTAAATACGGTCAACAACAATAATTTCATTGTTCTTGACAGAGAAAGCACCCATTCAGTTGGGTGCTTTTTCATTTTGCTTCATTTAAGGATTATGAAAGCTTGCTCAGGGGATTATTAGTACCTTCTAGTGACTAAAATACCCTTGTAAAGATGCACTAGAGTGAGGGGATTGCGTCGTTTTGGATGTTGATTGCGTCGTTTTTAAAATAATTGCGTCATTTTCTGTTTTATTGCGTCATTCTAGGTGAGAATTGCGTCATTTAACAAATATTGGAATAGTCTTTTTCGAACCGGAACCTCAGCTTTCAAAATACACCTCGACAAAACTTTCACGATTATGACAGAAATAGTCAAAGGGTTTGTGATCAGAAGGGAGAATGTTTTAGGAGAGCTTGTTTAGAGGAGTTGGTTGAAGTGATGCAGCAGCGTTTTAATGAGTTGGTTACAGAGCAATTAGAGACAATGGATAAGTTGTTATTTCTTCAGTCTGAGATAGAACGTTGTCAGGAGTTGGAGGGAGAATTGATTGAGCTTCAGGAAATGACAAAGGTTGAATCGCTTCAAAAGGAAATCCGTTCAAAGAAAAAAGAGCTTAGGGAGATTCAACAGATTTTCCAAAGGAAAACAGATCAAGTCATCCTTTCTTATCAGAAGGAACAAAGTAGTGTCACATCGTAAAATGAAATAATGTTGTAAGGCACTTCACAAATCGCTTGAAACATTTGAAATGCCACACTAGGCAGTAAATTCAATATAAAATCTCATTTTTCAACTGAAAAGGGCCATTCTTAAAGGATATTTTCTTTAAGAATAGCCCTTTTGTTTTAAATTTTCTGAGGAAACGTTATAATGATAAAATAGACAAGCATATATAAAGGTAATTTTGAAATGAAAGAAGGGGATACGATGGCGGTTCCCACTGAAGGAAAATCTGTACAAATACATAGCTTTAAGCATGATGGAAACATTCACCGCATATGGAATGAGACGACGGTCCTTAAAGGAACAACGAATCAGATTATAGGCGGAAATGACCGGACAATGGTGACGGAGTCAGACGGAAGGACGTGGATGACCCGGGAGCCGGCCATTTGCTATTTTCATTCTGAGCTATGGTTCAACATTATTTGTATGATTCGTGAGGACGGTATTTATTATTATTGTAATTTAAGCTCACCTTTTGTATATGATCATGAGGCAATCAAGTATATCGATTACGACTTGGATATAAAAGTGTTTCCTGATATGACATATACACTACTCGATGAAGATGAGTATGAAGCTCATCGGAAACTATACGGTTACCCGGATGTGATTGATCACATCCTTAAGCGGAATGTTGACAAGCTTGTACGCTGGATCCGACAAAGAAAAGGGCCGTTTGCCCCGGACTTTATTGATATTTGGTACGAGCGTTATCTGACCCACAGGGGGTAACAGGGCTTTATAAATTGTATAGGTTTCAAAGGGCTGACCCAGTAAGGAGCAACCTTCTCATTTCCGGCTGTGTTTGGACTTGAGGAGGGACAGTGCTGCGTTCCATACAGGGTCATCCCTTTTTGTTGGGACAAAATAATCGCATACACCTTAGAAAGGAGTAATCATTTGGATAGTATCAAAAGGTACCTTCAGTTTGTCAAACCCTACCGGTGGCAAATCATAGGTACATTAATCATAGGTATCATTAAATTTACGATTCCCTTGTTGATTCCCATTTTAATTAAATATGTCATTGATGATATTGTAGGGGCTCCAGGGTTATCTGCAGATGAGAAGACCAACCAATTGCTCATGATCATGGGGATCATGCTCGTCCTGTTCTTGCTCGTAAGGCCGCCGGTAGAGTACTATCGACAGTACTTTGCCCAGTGGACTGGAAACAAGATCCTGTATGACTTGAGAGATTATTTATTCTCTCATATTCAGCGACTCAGCTTTAAGTATTATTCGAATACAAGGGCGGGGGAAGTCATTTCAAGAGTCATTAATGACGTAGAGCAAACGAAGAATTTCGTTATCACCGGCTTGATGAATCTATGGCTGGATGCGGCCACAATCGTGATTGCGCTTGCCATCATGTTCACGATGGATGTATCACTGACCTTGGTATCACTCATTGCATTTCCATTTTATGCTTTCTCTGTCCGCTATTTCTTCGGCAGGCTAAGGGGCTTGACGAGAGACCGTTCCCAGGCACTTGCAGAAGTGCAAAGCCATCTGCACGAACGGGTACAGGGGATGGCTGTCATCAAAAGCTTCGCTGTTGAAGATTATGAACAAAAGCAATTCCAGGATCAGAATAATAATTTCTTAACGAAAGCTTTAAGGCAAACCAGCTGGAATGCAAAAGCGTTCGCGGTCGTAAATACAATCACGGATATTTCTCCCCTGATCATTATTGGCTATGCGGGGCTGCAAGTCATCGGTGGAGATCTCACGATTGGAACAATGGCTGCCTTTATCGCGTATATCGACCGACTATATGGTCCCCTCAGACGACTGGTGAACTCATCTACAACCTTGACCCAATCGATTGCTTCTATGGACCGTGTGTTTGAGTTCATGGATGAAAAATATGATATTGATGATGAACCTGGAGCGATTCAGTGTAAGGATGTGCGCGGGGATATTCAGTTTAAAGGTGTTTCTTTCCAATATGAATCAGATGAAGAGAGGGTCCTTCACAACCTCAATCTGGATATTAAAACAGGAGAAACCGTCGCGTTAGTCGGGATGAGCGGTGGAGGGAAATCCTCCTTCGTCAGTCTTATCCCCCGTTTCTATGATGTAACAGAAGGTGAAATCCGTTTAGACGGCACGGATATCAGAAGATTTCAAGTCAGATCCTTACGGGACAATATCGGGATGGTCCTTCAGGACAATATTCTCTTTAGTGAATCCGTCAAAATGAATATTAAGTTCGGTAATCCGGAAGCTACAGATGAAGAGGTCATGGAAGCAGCGAAGGCTGCGAATGCCCACGATTTCATTATGAAATTACCACAAGGCTACGATACCCGTGTAGGGGAACGTGGAGTGAAGCTATCCGGAGGCCAGAAGCAAAGGGTGGCGATTGCTAGGGTATTCCTGAAGAATCCGCCGATACTCATACTGGATGAAGCAACATCTGCCCTTGATTTAGAAAGTGAACACCTCATTCAGGAATCCCTTGAGATCCTGGCAAAAGAACGTACGACCTTCATCGTGGCCCATCGTCTATCAACGATCACTCATGCTGATCGAATCATTCACATGGAGCACGGAGAAGTGGTTGAAATGGGAACACATGAAGAGCTGATGGCGAAACAAGGCCACTACTACAAACTCTTCCAGGTACAACAGCTTGACCAATAATACTGAAAGTCATGACAATCACGAATGCTGTGATAAAAGTCATGACTTTTTTTGTCTTGTAATAAAATATATCAAACTTATTTCAGGCGTGTGATGAATAAAGTAGGGCTAAATAACTTTATTTGGAAGGAATGAACAGGTTAATTGGACATATATTGAATTGAATTAGGAATATCGACTTTGTGTAGAAAAATTCTGAAAATGGATTGCAACATTTGTAACATCTTGTATAATAAGAATCATATTAAAATTTAGAAAATATGCACTATTAAGAAAAGAGAGATAGTTCCGAAGAGGAGGATTTGAATGAGCGAACAGCGTCCTTTACTAAAAGTGGAAGATTTAAGGACCTCCTTTTTTACTGATGATGGAGAAGTTCCTGCAGTCGATGGAGTCAGTTTTCACGTGAATGAAGGGGAGGTGCTCGGGGTCGTTGGAGAAAGTGGATGTGGAAAAAGTGTTACATCCTTATCCATCATGGGTCTCGTACCAAAACCCCCCGGGAAAATAGTTGGAGGAAAGATTCTTTATAGAGATGAAGATCTGACTCTGGCAACTGAAAAAAGAATGAGAGATATCCGGGGCAATGATATAGCGATGATCTTCCAGGAACCGATGACATCGTTAAACCCTGTTTTTACCATAGGTGATCAATTAACCGAAGCAATACGCATACATACGAAAGTAGGAAAGAAGCAAGCAAGGGATAAAGCCGTGGACATCATGAATATGGTAGGTTTGCCGAGATCGGAAGAATTGATCAAGGAATACCCTCATCAATTATCCGGTGGGATGAGACAAAGGGTCATGATCGCCATGGCGATGGTGTGCGATCCCCGAGTGTTAATTGCAGATGAGCCGACAACGGCACTGGACGTGACCATCCAGGCTCAAATTTTAAAATTGATGAAGCGATTAAATAAGGAATTGAACACAGCCGTCCTCCTGATCACACATGATTTAGGGGTAGTCGCTGAAACATGTGAACGGGTGGTCGTGATGTACTCAGGCAAGGTGGTGGAAGAGGGGACCGTAGAAGAAATTTTCAAGAACCCTCAGCATCCTTACACAAAAGGATTGATACAGTCTGTACCCGATATGCGCATCAAGCAGCAGCGACTTCACTCGATTCAGGGTAACGTTCCGAAACCGGGCTCCATTAAGACCGGTTGCCGTTTTGCAGCACGTTGTGATTCTGCCTTTGATCGCTGTTTAGTAGAAACACCGGAATTATATGAAACATCACAAGGACATTGCACACGATGCTTCCTGTTCGATGAAGTGGAGGAGGGAGTTTATGACGGAACCGTTGCTAAAGGTTGAGAATCTTAAGAAGCATTTCCCGATTACGGGGGGAATCCTTGGACGACCAGTCAGTGCTGTAAAGGCGGTGGACGGAGTTTCCTTTACCGTAAATAAAGGAGAAACCCTTGGTATCGTAGGGGAAAGTGGTTGTGGAAAGTCGACGACGGGCCGGATGCTCATGAGACTTATCGATCCATCCGAAGGAAGAGTTACATTTGAGGATCGGGAGCTTACAAGTCTATCAAACTCGGAAATGAGGAAGATACGCAGGGAAATGCAGATGGTCTTTCAGGATCCCTTTGCATCCTTGAATCCAAGACATACGGTAGAAAAGATTCTCGAAGAACCACTGAAGGTTCATGGAATGGGTTCTGCTAAGGAGAGAAAAGAGAGAGTTCATGAACTTCTCAATATCGTTGGCTTAAGCAGCTACCATGCCAAACGCTATCCCCATCAATTCAGTGGTGGGCAAAGGCAGCGGATCGGGATTGCAAGGGCTCTTATGACGAAGCCGAAGCTTATCATAGCCGACGAACCCGTATCGGCCCTTGACGTATCCATTCAGTCCCAGGTACTGAATTTAATGCAGGATTTACAAAAAGAGTTTGGACTCACTTACATCTTCATCGCGCATGATCTGGGTGTAGTCAGACATATAAGTGACCGTGTAGGCGTGATGTATCTCGGGAAAATGGTAGAGCTCAGCAATAGTGAGAATCTCTATGAAAAGCCGCTTCATCCATACACCCAGGCACTCCTATCAGCGGTTCCGGTACCGGATCCGGATTTCAAAAGGGAGACCATTCTCTTACAGGGGGACATCCCTAGTCCATCGAATCCACCAAGCGGCTGTACATTTCATACCAGATGTCCACACGCGACTGAGGTTTGTAAACAGAAAGTGCCGGAATTCAAGGAACACCAACCAGGGCATTATGTAGCTTGTCATCTTTACTAGAAGACAAGTCTCATAAGTATATAAACATTATTCAGGAGGGGATTTAGTTGAGGAAAAAAGGCTGGTCAATTTTAATGCTGCTCATCCTACTCGTATCATCTGTACTATACGGATGTGGAGGAAATGAAAGTTCTTCAGGCGATGGCGGTGACAGCGGAGATAAGGGAGATCCTAAAGTATTGATCTTTGGTCGCGGAGGGGACTCTGTAGGGCTTGATCCAGGAACAGTCACTGATGGAGAATCATTTAAAGTAACGAAAAACATCTTCGAAACGCTTGTTAAATTCGGAGAGCAGGATACAGAAGTAAATCCGGGATTAGCAGAAGAATGGAAAGTATCCGATGATGGTTTAACGTATACATTCATGCTGCGTGACGGAGTGAAATTCCAGGACGGCACTGATTTCAACGCAGATGCCGTTGTGAAAAACTTTGATCGCTGGATGAACGGTAATGCAGATCAATTCCCATATTACGGTTCTATGTTTGGCGGTTTCAAAGGTGATGAAGGTCATGTCATTAAAGAAGTGAAAGCTGCTGACGACATGACAGTGGAGTTCGTATTAAAACGTCCTCAAGCACCATTCTTAAAGAATGTTGCCATGAGCCCCTTTGCAATCGTCAGTCCTAAAGCAATTGATGAACTGGGAGACAAGCTATCTGAAACACCGACAGATGCGGGGACTGGTCCTTTCAAATTTGTTGAGTGGAAGCGTAATGACAAAATCGTCATTGAGAAAAATGAAGACTACTGGAACAAAGATTTACCGAAATTAGATCAAGTCGTATTTAAATCAATTCCTGAGAACTCAGCTCGACTGAATGCGCTGATTTCCGGTGAAATCGATCTTGCTGATGGTGTGAATCCAAGTGATGCAAGTAAAGTAGAAGGAGATAACAACCTGCAATTATTCGAACGTCCATCCATGAACGTCGGATACCTGGGTTTAACATCTACTCGCGAGCCTTTCAATGATCCTAAAGTACGTCAGGCGATCAATTATGCAATCAACAAGCAGGAGATCATTGACGCTTTCTTCGAAGGAAAAGCAGAAATGGCGAAAAATCCGATGCCTCCAGTAATCGGTGGATACAATGAAGACATTGAGCCTTATGAATACAACCCTGAAAAAGCGAAGGAGCTTCTTGCGGAAGCGGGTCATAAAGACGGTTTTGAAATGGAACTATGGGCTATGCCTGTACCACGTCCATATATGCCGGATGGCCAAAAGGTAGCAGAAGCGATTCAAGCGGATCTGGCTGAAGTAGGAATAAAAGCCAAAATCGTATCTTACGAGTGGGCGACTTATCTTGAAAAGGCGAAAAACGGAGAAGCTGACGCATTCTTACTCGGCTGGACAGGGGACAATGGAGACGCAGATAACTTCCTGTATGTTCTTCTTGATGAAGACAATATCGGAAGCAACAACTACTCTTACTACAGTAACGATGAAGTACACAAACTCTTAATTGATGCTCAAACAGAAGTAGATCCTGCAAAACGTGAAGAGCTGTACAAGAAAGCCCAGGAAATCATCCATGAAGATGCTCCGTGGGTACCACTTGCTCACTCTACACCATTACTTGCAGGAAGCGCAGCTCTTAAAAACTTCAAACCGCATCCAACCGGTTCCGACTGGTTAGGCGCAGTGGACATGGAGTAATAAGAAACAAACCAAAGGGGAGACATCTACGATTTCTCCCCTTTGTACATAGAAAAGCGGAAGCGGCTTGCCCAGAGGCGACAAGCATTTCTGTTCAATCAGAAGAGGGCGCCCTTTGCCCTCAGCTGATTGAAAAGAAATGACCTCGAGCCTCTAGCCGCTGCAGCTGGACAGAAAGAAAAGCGGAAGCGGCTTGCCCAGAGGCGACAAGCATTTCTGTTCAATCAGAAGAGGGCGCCCTTTGCCCTCAGCTGATTGCTTAGAAATGACCTCGAGCTTCTAAGCCCTGAAGTTGGACAAGAAGAAAAGCGGAGCCGATGAACAGTCCCGACAAGCACTTTCAAGCAGATAACGAAGAATACTAAAACCAAATAAGCATGTTTCTTAATTTATCAAAATCACAAGAAATCAGAATCTCCACTCAGAGAGGTGAACATGATGTTCCAATACACCATTCGTCGATTACTGCAGCTCATTCCAGTTTTACTCGGAATGACACTTATCGTTTTTTCGATCATCCGTGCCATTCCAGGAGATCCAGCCCAGGTCATCCTTGGGCAGCAGGCAACGAAAGAAGCAGTTGCTGCGTTACGGGATCAGCTCGGGCTCGATAATGCCTGGTACATACAATATATTGATTATCTTAAAGGAATATTGACAGGGGATTTAGGCAGTTCCCTTAGAACGAAGACCGAAGTTTCAACTGAAATCTGGCCATACCTGGCAGCTACAGCAGAGCTTGCGATCGTGGCCATCATCATTGCCGTTGTCATTGGTGTGAATGCAGGAATCATCAGTGCCTGGTTCCAAAATTCATGGTTCGATTATACAGCCATGATCCTGGCACTTATCGGTGTTTCCGTACCAATCTTCTGGTTAGGGCTGATGGAGCAATGGTCATTTGGTATTCTGCTTGACATTCTTCCTACAACAGGAAGAGAGAATATTCGAAACCCTGTTGATTCCATCACCAATTTCTATATTCTCGATACACTTTTGCAAGGGCGATTTGATCAGCTTGGTGATGTTCTGAAACACATCATCCTGCCGGGGATCGCATTGGCGACCATCCCAATGGCGATCATAGCCCGTATGACGCGTTCGAGTATGTTAGAGGTTATGCGTTCGGATTATATTCGTACAGCTCGTGCGAAAGGTCTGAAAATGTTCTGGGTTGTGTACAAGCACTCTTTGAAAAATGCCATCATTCCGGTCTTAACCGTCATTGGATTGCAGATGGGTCTCCTCCTCGGGGGAGCGATCTTAACTGAGACCATCTTTGGCTGGCCGGGAATCGGTCGCTATATTTATGAAGCGATCAGTTACAGGGATTATCCAGTCGTTCAATCCGGGATTTTAGTTGTAGCTACGATTTTTGTCACGATTAACTTAATTGTCGACTTATTGTATGCTGCTGTGGATCCTCGTATTAAATACAACTAACATCAATAGAAGAAAGAGGTGAACTCTCATGGCAGAATTAGCAGAACCGCAAAAGGAGCTTCATCCTTCTATGGAAGAACAAACCGTCTCTCCCTGGAAGGAAGCATGGAAAAGCTTCACAAAAAATAAAATTGCTTTAGTCGGCTTTTGTATCGTCCTTTTCTTTGTCATCCTGGCCATTGCAGCACCACTCATCGCACCGCAGGGAATCAATGATCAGGACTTATCCAAAAGGCTGCAGGCTCCGTCCTCTGAGCATTGGTTAGGAACAGATGACTTCGGCCGGGATATTTTATCAAGAATCATCCATGGAGCGCGCATCTCCTTATGGGTCGGCTTCTTCGCCGTCATTGGTTCGTCCGTGATCGGAAGTTTGCTGGGAATCGTAGCGGGTTATTACGGCAGATGGGTCGATACGATCATCTCCCGTGTTTTTGACATCATGCTTGCATTTCCTAGTATTCTGTTAGCGATTGCTGTTGTAGCAGCTCTTGGACCATCGCTCCGAAACGCTCTGATTGCCATCGCTATCATAAATATCCCGAATTTCGGACGACTCATCCGATCAAGGGTGCTGAGTGTAAAGCAGGAAGAGTATGTCATGGCTGCAAAAGCCATCGGGATGAGCGACGTTCGAATTCTCTTCAGTCATGTGCTGCCAAATAGTATGGCTCCAATTATTGTTCAGGGAACTCTGGCCATTGCGACTGCCATCATTGAAGCAGCAGCACTTGGCTTCCTTGGACTTGGAGCTCAGGCTCCTGAACCCGAATGGGGAAAAATGTTATCCGATGCAAGACAGTATATGCTTCAGGCCCCATGGACGATGATTTTCCCGGGACTTGCAATCATGCTGACTGTATTAGGATTTAACCTTATGGGTGACGGGCTAAGGGATGCTCTTGATCCTAAAATGAAAAACTAAACAAAAAACGGAGCCGGGATATCATCCCTTGCTCCGTTTTTCTATTTATTCTTCTTCTTCCCCGATCATCACTTCATTATCTTCTTTATGATACGACTGGAAGCTTGTAATAAGCTTTTCCAGGTGTTCCAAATGTTCGTCGTATTCAAAGATAGCAGAGAAAATATGAAGCAGATGGAAATTGTGAATGTTGTCGTCCTTTGTGTGGTGATTGACCTCCTCAAGCATGATCTTCATAAGCTCTTTACGGTGAAGGCATACATCCTGCTGAGCTTCTGATTCCGCATGGGGATGCATTTTTCCAAGGAACTTCAACAGGAGCTGTTCATGATAGGTCAGTAAACAATCAAGCTGGTTTTTGATAACGCCACGTAATTCGTCGGGCAATTGAAAGATTTCGTTTTCATATCGATTTAAACGCTTCAATATTTCAAAGCTCCGATTGGTTGAAGAGATCATCTGTCTGAAAATGACGAGCTTACGACTTTTTACAATTGAATTTTTCTTAAAATAATCCCGTTCCTCTTTGTAAAGAAGGTACAGTTGATCGACCTTTATCAACTTTTCTTTAATGCGTTCCAGGTCTTTTTTCAAAAGGTGGAATTCCGTTGCATGTCTCATGCTTAACCTGATCCACTTCAGGATTTCCTCTGTTGAATCAGATATTTTATGATAAAGCTTTGTTTCATATTTTGGCGGAAGGAAGACCAGGTTCACAAGAAACGATGAGAAGACTCCAATCATGATGGTTGAGAAGCGGATGAAAGCAAATTGGATGAAATCCTGATCCGTCACTTCCATGATTGCAATCATCGTTACCAGTGCGAGACCGATCGTGTTCTGCAACTTTAATTTTAGAATGATAGCAATGGCGATAACAGCAGCCAATCCAACGATCAATGGATTACTTCCGAATAATAAAACAAATATGACTGCAATTCCTGCACCGATCAGATTTCCTTGAATTTGTTCAATAATGGATAGGTAAGAACGATAAATGGTGGGCTGGACGGCAAAGACCGCTGCAATTCCCGCAAACACCGGAGAAGGTATGCCAAGGAGCTGGGATACAAGTAAAGCTAATACAATCGCAATTCCCGTTTTGAGGATGCGAGCACCAAGTTTCATGGAATTAGAATCCTTTCTTGTGTAACGTATTTATAAACAATACTGTACTATACATGTACTTACAAGTAATATCAATAGGCAAAATTAAATAAGTTTTTACAAAATGTGTACCTATTAAGAGAGAGAAATAAACAACCGATATCCACAGAATTCATAGTTATGTGATAAGATGAAAAATTATTCTGCCTCGTCGATGAAAAAAAGACTGCTCCCCATGGAAGAAAACCAGGGTGAGCAGTCTTTTCGTCTATATCTTTCTATTATAGTTGTGCAAATGCACGATCGACGGCTTCGAGAGTTTCTTGGATATCCTGTTCAGTATGAGCAGTCGTCAGGAACCAGGCCTCATATTTTGAAGGGGCAAGATTGATTCCCTGGTTGAGCATAAGCTTGAAGAACTTTGCAAACATCTCTCCATTTGTAGCTTCCGCCTGCTCATAATTTTCTACTTTTTCTGTCGTGAAGTAGAGGGTGAGGGCACCTTTCAATCTGTTGATGGATATCGGTGTGCTATGCTTTTCAGCCGCAGCCAGAATCCCTTTCTCGAGCATTTCTCCAAGTTGATCTAATTTCTCGTATATACCTTCTTCTTTCAGCACTTCAAGGCAGGCAATGCCAGAAAGGATGGAGGCAGGGTTCCCGGCCATCGTTCCTGCCTGGTAGGCAGGTCCTAACGGTGCGACCTGTTCCATGATTTCTTTCTTTCCGCCGTAAGCCCCGATTGGAAGTCCGCCGCCGATGATTTTTCCAAGGGCCGTCAAGTCCGGCTTCACCTTTAACATGTCCTGCGCCCCGCCATACATGAAGCGAAATGCCGTGATGACTTCATCATAAATAACAAGGGAATTTGATGCGTGGGCGATGTCGTTCACCTGCTGGAGGAAACCCTCCTTCGGTTCCACGATCCCGAAGTTTCCAACGATCGGTTCTACAAGGACCGCCGCGATTTGATCTCCCCATTTCTCCATCGCTTCCTTGAATGGTTCGATGTCATTGAACGGAACGGTGATGACTTCCTGTGCGATGCTTTTTGGAACACCCGCAGAATCCGGCGTTCCAAGGGTTGAGGGGCCGGAGCCTGCTGCAACGAGCACCAGATCCGAGTGTCCGTGGTAACAGCCTGCAAATTTGATGACTTTGTCTTTACCCGTATATGCTCTCGCCACACGGATTGTGGTCATCACGGCTTCAGTACCCGAGTTGACAAAGCGTACCTTGTCCATGTATGGCATGGCTTCTTTAATCATTTTGGCGAATTTCACTTCGTGACGGGTAGGTGTACCATAAAGGACCCCGTTTTCTGCTGCTTTGGTGATTGCTGCTGTAATATGCGGGTGAGCATGGCCGGTAATGATCGGACCGTATGCTGCCAGATAGTCGATATATTTGTTTCCATCCACATCCCAGAAGTATGCGCCTTGCCCTCTTTCCATGGCAACAGGTGAGCCGCCACCTACCGCTTTATATGAGCGGGATGGGCTGTTCACGCCTCCGACTATATGTTCCAGTGCTTCTGTATGTAAAGTTTCTGATTCAGTGAATTTCATGTTTTCCTCCTTGTTAAAGCGTATTTTTCCCAATTGTACTCTTCTATTGTAGTACGGCCTTTTCCACTTTAGCAAATACGGAATCAATTGGGTATCCTAATTTTCAAGCAGACTGTTCAAAGAGACACAGCTCTCTGTGGTACACTATTCCTTGTTTGTAAAAGAGAAACCTATTTTATTGGATCTAGGAGGGCGCAAGATGAATGCGATTGAAGTGAATCATCTGCGTAAGGAATTCAAGGCTTTTTCCAGTCGTTCTGGACTGAAGGGTGCCTTCAGGGATTTGTTTACGCGTAATTATAAAGTCGTTCCTGCGGTGAATGATATTTCATTCCATGTGAAGCAAGGGGAAATGGTTGGCTACATTGGTGAAAATGGAGCAGGGAAGTCCACCACTATCAAAATGCTGACGGGTATCTTGACTCCGACTGGGGGGGAATTAACCGTCAACGGGATGAACCCTCATAGGGATCGGGAAAGATTTGTCCAGACAATCGGGGTCGTATTCGGTCAGCGTTCACAGCTTTGGTGGGATATAGCGGTTCAAGAATCCTTTCAGCTGCTAAAAAAGGTGTATAAAGTATCGGATCAACAATACAAGGAGCATATGGATCATGTGATTGATACGCTGGATATCGCACCGCTTCTCGACAAACCTGTCCGTAAACTATCCCTGGGACAGCGAATGAGGTGTGAACTCGCCGCCGCACTGGTTCATAATCCGCCTCTGCTGTTTCTGGATGAACCTACGATCGGGTTAGATGTTTTGGTGAAATTGAAGATCCGTCAGTTTTTAAAGGAAATCAATGAGAAGTACAATACAACCATTTTACTTACGACCCATGATTTATCGGATATAGAAGCCTTATGTGAACGGGTCGTGATGTTAGATGAAGGGAAAATCATTTACGATGGTGAGCTGAGGCAACTGAAAGAAAACTGGGGAGATCAGAAAGAAGTCGTCTTTCAGTTCCTCGATGAACTATCATTGTCCGCTTTATCCGAACTGACTAAGAACCAACCTATCTCCTGGACTTTTGATGAAAAGAAGCAAGGCTATGCTGCCGTAACGGAGGCTGATGATGAAGTCATCTCACAGCTCATCACGAATGTTGTGGCGAATTTCAAAGTGAAAGACATGAAAATAGAAGAAACGACCACTGAGGAGATCATCCGAAACATCTATGAAAAAGGGGCGGTGACAAGATGAGTAGTGGAATAGAAGCTGTGAATCCTTTCGATCGTCTGCCCGGGTGCAGGGTGATGTATTATGGCTAAGTATATTGAAATGATTCGCATCCGATTTCTTATGATGCTTGCCTATCGAACGAATTACTACAGTGGAATCTTGATTTACAGTATCAATATCGGTGCTTACTATTTCCTATGGCAGGCCATTTACGGGGGAAAACAAGATATTGAAGGATTATCGATCATTCAAATGACTACATATGTAGCTGTATCATGGATGGCCAGGGCATTTTACTTTAATAATATCGATCGTGAAATTGCGCAGGAAATTAAGGAAGGGAAAGTTGCCGTTGAATTCATCAGGCCGTATAACTATCTTGGTATGAAGACGATGCAGGGACTTGGTGAGGGGATATTCCGATTGGTGTTTTTCTCTTTTCCGGGGATGATCATCGTTAGCTTGATCTTCCCGCTTCAAATCGGTACAGGTTTTGACACAGTAGGCTTGTTTGCGGTTTCGATCCTTTTCAGTTTCATCATCAATACACAAATCAATCTGCTGACGGGCATCACGACCTTTTTCTTGTTTAATAACGATGGTCTCATCCGTGCAAAACGGGTTGTCATTGATTTGTTCTCAGGATTATTGCTCCCTATTCACTTTTTCCCCCTGTGGGCGCAAAATGTGATGGAGTACCTGCCGTTTCAGAGTATCAGTTATGTCCCGAGCATGATTTTCACCAACGGCTTTTCGATTTCTGAATCCTTCCAAGCGATTCTAATGCAGGGCCTTTGGTCATTACTTCTTCTTATACCGATCAAAGTGCTGTGGGTCATGGCGAAAAAACAAATGATCATTCAAGGAGGGTGACCGATGTTTTATGTGAAGATGTTTTTTCAATACGTCGCCCAATACATGAAGATCAGACTTCAATATCGAGCCGACCTGATCGTGGAGATTTTGTCTGATTTACTATTTCAAGCTGTTAATCTCATATTCATCCTCGTTGTCTTCGGCCACACCCAGCTTTTGAGTGGATGGACGAGGGATGAAATTATTTTTATCTACGGATTTTTCCTGGTTCCATTTGCGTTATTCAGCTCCTTCTTCAATATATGGGATTTTAACGACCGGTATGTGGTGAAGGGGGAATTCGACCGGATACTGACAAGACCGATCCACAGCTTGTTTCAGGTGATATTAGAACGGATGGAACTGGAGTCCCTTTTTGGAGTGGTGACAGGAATGGGAGTCATGTTCTACGCAGGTGGCAGGCTTGATATCACGTTTGAATGGTATGAGCCCGTCCTTTTCATCATCTTTGTCTTCGGAGGGGCACTGGTGTATGCAGGCATCTTCATTGCTCTTGCAAGTATTGCCTTCTGGTCTGATGCAAAAACGTCCATTATGCCGATGATGTACAATATCGGGAACTATGGGAGATATCCGGTCGATATTTACAATAACGTGATACGATTTGTACTAACCTGGATCCTACCCTTTGCGTTCGTTGGTGTATACCCTTCTGCCTTTTTTCTTGAAAAGACTGAATGGTACCCGTATTCTTTTCTCACACCATTTGTCGGAATCGGATTTTTCATTTTCTCTATTGTATTATGGAATGAAGGTGTGAAACGGTACAGAGGAGCAGGTAACTAGAATTTTTCAAGGAAGATAAGCGTACATATACTAAGACAAGCAGAAAAAAGAGGGTATGTACATGCTTTATATCATTGGATTTTTTATTCTGTTCTGTATGGTCATGAGCCTCAGGGCATTATTTTACCCATCAAGATGGAAAGAGCACCATGTATCCCTTCATCATTTTCTCTTTTTAGGGATGAGCTACATCACGATTATGATTGGATTCGGTTTGTTATTCGCACTCCTGGAGCTTGAGGGGATTCCGATTCTTGTTGAAGGGGGGCGCCCTATATCGGGAGACTTCCTCGATCATTTTTTCACAACGATGTATTTCAGCGGCATCACCCTTTTCTCTGTAGGCTATGGGGATGTGACTCCTGTGGGGATCGGGAGAGGTATCGCTCTTGTTGAGTCGTGGCTTGGATATACGATCCCTGCAGCCTTTGTTGTGAAATCTTTCCTGAACTATGAAAACAAGTAGCATATGGTTTGAGTTTTTTTCTCCTATTGGGTACGCTAAAGTCAGAATTATTTCCAATAGGAGGGGATATGTATGACAGTTGGTCAAAAAGCACCCGAGTTTGAATTACTTGCAAGCAATGGAGAAAAAGTAAAGCTTTCCGATTATCAAGGGAAAAACGTGGTCCTTTATTTTTATCCAAAGGACATGACACCAGGATGTACGACAGAAGCATGCGATTTCAGGGATCAGTATGAGAACTTTGAAGATCTTGATGCCGTTATACTTGGTGTTAGTCCGGATCCCGTCGATAAACATGAAAAATTTGTAGACAAGCATGGACTTCCTTTCCTCCTTCTTGTAGATGAAGATCATAAAGTCGCAGAGGAATACGGAGTATGGAAATTAAAGAAAAACTTCGGAAAAGAATACATGGGAATCGAGCGTTCCACTTTCATCATCGATAAAGAAGGAAACCTTACGAAGGAATGGAGAAAAGTGAAAGTGAAAGGCCACGTTGAGGAAGCTCTTCAATATATTCAAGAGAATCTTTCATTAGCCTAATTTAAAGCCTATTTTCACGGGCCTGTGGCTTTTGTCCATTCACAAAAGCGGTAAGGACATATAGTAAGAGTAGGGCAACCTCCTCAAATAAGTCAGTCTCATCCGTGTAGAAGGATCGACCAGGTCGATCCTCTTTTTTTGTGCCCTTACGGATGCTAAATAACTAGGGCTATTCCACTTCTATATGGTAAAATAATGGGCAATAGGGATGGGAGGCAGCTACATGAAAATCATCGTTACATTTCAACCGAAGGAAGAATTCATCACAGATTTGAAGAACAACTTTCCTGAGGTTGAGTTTCTTTTTTATAAAAAAATTAAAGAAGCGGAAGATGAACTTCCAAATGCAGAAGTGATTGTCACGATGGGGGAAGATTTAACAGACGATCACATTGAAAGAAGTAAGCAATGCAAATGGATCATGGTCACTTCAGCGGGCTTGGAAAAAATGCCATTTGAAGCCATCAAAAAAAGGGGGATCCTAGTAACCAATGCCAGGGGGATCCATAAAATTCCGATGGCGGAGTTTACGATTGGGTTGATGCTTCAGCATGCGAAACAGCTTCAAGCGGTTTGGGAACAGGAGAAAGATGCCGTGTGGAGTAGAAGGTTACCCACGTCTGAACTTTGTGAATCGTCACTTCTTATTCTTGGAGCCGGGGCCATCGGAGGAGAAATCGCCCGTTTGGCAAAGGCATTTCATATGAACGTAAGCGGTGTGAATTCTACTGGATTAACAGGAGATCATTTTGACGACATGTTCACGTTGCAAACTTTCAGGGATCAGCTGCCGAAAGCTGATTACATTGTATCCGTTTTACCAAGCACAAGTGAAACCAAAGGAATTCTGGAGGTGGATCATTTTGAGCAAATGAAAGATTCGGCCGTATTCATCAATATTGGCCGCGGTGACCTCGTGGAAGAATCTGTCCTTCTTGAAGTGCAGGAAAAGAATTTGATCCGTCATATGTACCTGGATGTATTTGATCAGGAGCCATTACCTGAAAATCATCCGTTTTGGAAGGCGGCAAGCATCACCGTGACACCTCACTTATCAAGCATTACAAAAAAATACATGCCAAGAGCATTAGAAATCTTTAAAAAGAATTTATTTACATATAGTAATAATATGGATAACTATATTAACTTGATTGATACAGAGAGGGGATACTAGTATGAAAATCTACACGAAAACGGGAGATAAAGGAACCACATCCTTAGTATACGGAACGCGCGTTTCAAAAAAAGATCAGCGAGTAGAAGCGTATGGAACATGTGATGAAGCGAATTCGATGATTGGTTTAGGTCTAAGCTACATTAAAGCTGAATATTTTGAAGGAAAAGAACAATTTGAGGAGTTCTTTCATAAAGTGCAGACCATTCTCTTTCATGTGGGTGCGGAACTTGCGACTCCTGCAGGGAAAGAGGTAAAGTGGAAACTTGAAAATTCGCATATTAATGAATTGGAAGAGCAAATCGATTTTCTGGAAGGAACACTTGCTCCACTTAGCAATTTCATTCTCCCAGGCGGTCACCCCGGAGGTGCCTCCCTTCATACTGCAAGAACAATCGTGAGAAGGGCCGAAAGAGAAGCAGTTGGAATTGATGAAGCGATGAATCCATTGGTTCTATCGTATCTGAATCGACTCTCTGACTACCTTTTCGTTGCAGGCCGCTATATCAACCAGCAGCTGGGGGAAAAGGAGAAAAACCTCCACGAGTAACAGGGAGAAAGATTGACAAATGGGACTGTTGATTAGTACACTATTTATAAAGATTATAAAATAATAATTCTTATGAAAAGAGGTGCATGGCGATGTCTGAAGAAGGACAATTAAAAGAAGCAATTTCGACATTGAAGGAAACGGGAGTCCGTATCACTCCTCAGCGTCATGCGATATTAGAGTATCTCATTGATTCAATGGCCCATCCAACTGCCGATGACATATATAAAGCACTCGAAGGGAAATTCCCTAATATGAGTGTAGCTACTGTATATAATAATTTACGCGTATTCCGTGAAGTTGGCTTAGTGAAAGAGTTGACTTATGGTGATGCCTCCAGTCGCTTTGACTTTGTGACAACCGATCATTACCATGTCATCTGCGATGGCTGCGGCAAAATCGTTGACTTTCATTACCCGGGACTCGATGAAGTGGAGCAACTTGCTTCCCATGTAACGGGGTTCAAAGTGAACAACCACCGCATGGAAATCTACGGAACATGCACTGATTGTTCTGTTAAGGAAACACATTAGGTTAGAATGGTTCTAAATTAGAACCATTCTTTTATTTTTGCCTCAAAAAAAGACCTTCAAAGGAAGGTCTCTTCTCATGCAGTTTATCTCTTCTTTTTATTATAGTCCTCATCAAATTCTTCACCCTCTAGATTCGGATCAAGTGTAAGAGGCTCGTTACAATACATGCACATATCTACACGCCCCAGGACCTTGGTGACTTTTCCGCAATTGGGGCATGTTACCTGCACGGCCTTGGTGGACAGCATCCCGATCCAAAAGTAGACAACCGTACTTCCGATGATTCCCAGAAAACCCAGCAGCATAAATGTTGTCATAACCCATGGATGTTCTCTAAAATATATACCGATGTACATAATGATAAATCCGATGAAAACTAAACTTAAGGCAAACGTACGGATTTTATTGATCTTACTTGAATATTTAGCCATTTGTTTGTCCCTCCTAAAAAAATACTATACCATATTTGTTGTAAGAAGAGGGATACGAAACCGTTTTGTCGAAAAATGACTATATTCTGAGAAGGAAATCCCCTTTTAATGTCGAAATAGTAACCAACCAATGAGTGATGTGGAGGAATATGAAATGGAAGACATATTACGACCGATATACCAGGAGCGTACAAGTCACCCCAATACTTTAGGAGCGCTTTTAATAGAACAAAGCAAGAAATCAAGTCCGTTGACAGATACCTTTGATATTGTGCTCTTCCTGGTTGTGAAGGAAGCGGAAGAGCCTGTATTCATCAAACACTATTCTTATAAAGAACAAAAGGCAGCGTTACATATCGTGACAGAAGCCAAACTGAACGAGTGGATTTTACTTGGATCCAACCGTAAAGTGATCGATTGGCTGTTCAATGGAAAAGTCCTGTTTGACCGCAATGAATTTATCCATAATCTTAAAACAGAGTTAAGGGATTTCCCTTTCTATGGAAGAAAGATCAAGATGGGGATGGAATTTGCCAAATTGATTCGCCGTTATATGGACGGTAAAGAATTCTTTGAAAGTAAACATTATTTAGATGCTTACAATCACATTGTCCATTCATTGCACCATTTAGCGAGACTTGCGGTAATTGAAAATGGTTTCCATCCAGAGGTAACCGTTTGGAACCAGGTCAAGCAAATAGAGCCTGAGATTTATAAATTGTATGAAGAGTTGGTTACCAGTGATGAAGAAATCGATAAACGACTGGAGCTGCTTTTCTTGGCAAGCGAGTTTCTTATCCACTCAAGAACAAAGGTTTCTACTGAACATCTATTAGACATCCTTGGTCAAAAAGAACACTGGACGTTCCAAGATCTTCTTAATCATTCAGAGGCCAGACATTACTCAGTGGATCTAAGTATGCTCATCGAATATTTAACGGAAAAAGGGTTTGTTGAAATCATAGACATAGAGACCAAGGGGCAAGGGGTGTATCATCGTTATTACCGTGCTACAAAATAATTATAGTGAAATACTATTTTTCCGTTGACTTCAGTCTGAAACCTTGTTATATTAGTAAATGTCGCTGCTGAACGACGGCAACGAGCGGTCAGTGGCGACTTAAAAAGAAACAAAAAAGTTGTTGACAATATGGAAGCAACTTGATAAGATGATAAAGTCGCTTAAACGAAGCACTTACACATTGAACCTTGAAAACTGAACAAAACAAGACAATACGTCAACGTTAATTCTAGATTTATTTTTAAAGAGCTATTCAAACTTTTATCGGAGAGTTTGATCCTGGCTCAGGACGAACGCTGGCGGCGTGCCTAATACATGCAAGTCGAGCGGATTGATGGGAGCTTGCTCCCTGATATCAGCGGCGGACGGGTGAGTAACACGTGGGTAACCTGCCTGTAAGACTGGGATAACTCCGGGAAACCGGGGCTAATACCGGATAACTCATTTCCTCGCATGAGGAAATGTTGAAAGATGGCTTCTAGCTATCACTTACAGATGGACCCGCGGCGCATTAGCTAGTTGGTGAGGTAACGGCTCACCAAGGCAACGATGCGTAGCCGACCTGAGAGGGTGATCGGCCACACTGGGACTGAGACACGGCCCAGACTCCTACGGGAGGCAGCAGTAGGGAATCTTCCGCAATGGACGAAAGTCTGACGGAGCAACGCCGCGTGAGTGATGAAGGTTTTCGGATCGTAAAGCTCTGTTGTTAGGGAAGAACAAGTACCGTTCGAATAGGGCGGTACCTTGACGGTACCTAACCAGAAAGCCACGGCTAACTACGTGCCAGCAGCCGCGGTAATACGTAGGTGGCAAGCGTTGTCCGGAATTATTGGGCGTAAAGCGCGCG
>NZ_CAJGBF010000017.1 GCF_904424705.1 Rossellomorea arthrocnemi
ATATATCCACTGGTACAATCATGAACGTTCAAAAGAAAAATTGGATGGACTAAGTCCAGTCGAATACCGAACTCAGTCCATCCAATCAGCTGCATAACAAAACTCTAACTTTTGGGGTTAGCCACCAACGTACAAGATACATACCAGGACTCTTTTAACATAATTTTCCCTATTAAGTTTAAAGTACTAAATGATGTACAACTCCTTGCAAATACATACCTAAACCAGTAAAAGCAAGAATTAGTCCTACAATGAATGTCCAGGGATTATCTTCTGTTTCCTTATCAAAAGTCCAAATAGTTAGAGAGGAAAATAGTATGGTTAATATAGGTAAAATTACATATTTTGGACCGAAAGCAAAAGATATTCCTCCTACAATCATCACTATTAATCCATAAGGATTTGCTTTTTTTATATTTTCAATATAGTCTTTTTCATACTGTGAAAACCCTTCATCATCATACCTATAAAAATGTTTTTTTGAGTCATTGAAAAACTTTATTGTACTTTTTAGTATTTTCATCTGCTTTTCCCCCTCATTTTGCAAGAGCCGTACTCCTTTACTCCTTACTTAATCATAAATAAACAGAAAGAAATGGATCATCTTTCTTTATCATAGAAAGAACCTATTTGTTTATAATGTAACTAATTCTTTGGTAACATACCACTCACTTTGAATATCAAACATTCTGGCATATTCTCCATTAGATTCTAATAATTCTTGGTGGGTACCTTGTTCAATTAATTTTCCATTATCCATTACCAAGACCCTATCCACGTTCTTACAAATTCCCAAGCGGTGAGTAATAAAGATACCAGTTTTATTCTCTGTAACATCAATAAATTTCTTTAAAATTTCGGACTCAGATGCAGGATCTAATGCGGCTGTTGGCTCGTCTAGAATAATGATATCACTGTCTTTAAACAAAGCCCTTGCTAACCCTATCTTTTGCCACTGGCCGCCTGATAACTCTTGTCCCCCAGAAAAGGCAGTCCCTAGCTCTGTGTCGTATTTATACAGTAAACTGTTTACAAAGTCTGAGTTTGACATTTTTAGCGTTTCTGATAGTTTTTGATTGTTATTTAGATTTCTTATTTCACTTATAGCTATATTTTCTCTAACAGTCAGTTGATAATGAACAAAGTCTTGAAAAATTGCACTTATTTTCTTTCTGATTTCTTTGGTATCAATGTTTTTAACGTTGATACCATCATAAGCAACTGTTCCATGAGTAGGAGTGTACAACCCTATGATGCAGTTTATAAGTGTACTTTTCCCAGCTCCATTCTTTCCCACTACAGCAACTTTTTCACCTTTTCTAATATTAAATGAAATATTATCTAAAACCTTTTTTTGATTATTAGGATAACTATAACTTATATTACTAACCACTATTTCGTCTTCAAATGAAAATGAATGTGGTTTACTATTTAAATCTTCCTCTTCTAAATTAATATAGCCGAAATAGTCATTCATAAATACTGCACTTTCATGTAAGTTTGCTATTTCTTCTGAAATCTCACTTATCAAAGATAATGAATAAGTGATTCCTTGCGAAAAGATAAAATAGTCACCTACAGTTAAACGCCCTTTTGTTGTTATATATAATAGGCTTCCTACAAATATAATATTAGAAATTTCTCTTGCGCTATTAACATATGCATTAGCTGATTCAGCCTTTTTTTCCAAATTAAATTGTTCATTATTATTTTTCCACAAAAGCTTCTTCCATTTATTTCTCAAATAGTCCTCGTGTTGAAATAGTCTAAGTTCTTTAGCCGCATTTCTACTTTTTAGGATGTGATTTAAGTAATTCACTCTTCTTTGAGTGGGTGTTTGTTCATGTACTTGATTATATCTTTGTTTACCAAGCCAAATATTTACCCATAAAGGTGGAATAATTAAAATCATCATACATAAAGGAAGTATCCAGCTTAAATTGAATAGCATAATTAGAAAGCCAATCAATGTTATAGTACTTTGAATTATTCTAAATGATGAAGAAAATAAATCTAATCCTCTTTCCTCTGCTGCTGCTGATCTTTCAATTTTATTATAGTATTCAGGGCTATCAAAAAAAACAAGGGGTAATTTACCCGCTTTATTCATAATGTTATCTTGAAAGCTAAAATCCACTTTCTGTTTAAGTTTTAGATTAATTAACCTATGAAGTGATTCTATAATTAATGTAAATATCGATATTGAAGCTTGGAGAATAAGTAAAAAAACTCCTTTGAGTATACCTTTATTAGTTCTAATTATTTCCACTATTGCATCAATTATTTCTTTCATAATATATAAATTCATCAATGGAATCAGAGCTGTTGCAATATAAAAGATACTGTTGAAAACAAATAATACGGGAGAAATAGACCATATAACTCTAAATATTTTTATAATATTCTTGAAAACCATTGGCTGTTTACTTTGGTGTGTTAAAGTTCTAATCATACAAAATACTTTCCCTTTTCACTAATGATATATTCCTTATCTAAAATTAAGTAACTAGGAAAATCATGTATTCCCATTGAAGCACTTAGTTTCCCTTTTTCATCAAGGATTATTTTGAGATTGTTTAATTCTGGTATTTTCTTATTGATACTATTTTTTTGCCACTCTGGTCCCCTAAAAAATATATAAAGAAAATCCCCATTGTATTTCGATATAGCGTCTATTATCAGGATATCATTATTTTTATTTTCGTAAGTTAGAAACAAACAAACACTGTTAGAATTGATTAATTCACCCTTGCTAAGAGTATGAAATAAAACATTACTTTTTTTTATAGTAACTACCTGTTTACTTAGGATTATTGAATTGGTAATTAAGATTAAAAAGATTATTAATAGAGTTAGCCATAGAATAAAAGTCATTTTTATCTCCTAACTAATAAAACCTTTTGATATGTTGAATTGAAATAATTGTAATAGAGGTTATCATCATGAAAAAGGGGGAAAATAATCTATTATATTCTTCTAATCCTAATTCTAATTCTAAAGGTGATAGTACGAGACCTATAATACATAAGAAGATTAGAATAGTATTTCTTGTAATTGAAAGTTTTTTATTTGTTAAACCTTTTTGTATCCCGAAGCAATTACAAACAATATCCTGGTGCTTTACAAATGCTCTAATAAGGAAAAAAGTAAATACTAAAAAGGTTAAAATTGCAATAATATATGAGAAAAACAAAAATAGATTTAATGAAAATAATAAAGCTAGTATTAGTTCCGTACTGATGACGAGAATAGCAATTGCTTTGCGAGGAAGTAACTCCTTATTTAAAAGGTTTGTTATAGAATTCAAAAATTCTTGAAAAGAAAAGATTTTGGATAAACCTGAAAAATAGAAAAGGAATGCCATTAGACTTGAAATTATACTAATTACACTTATCATTCATTTCACTCATCCTTAATTTTTTTCACGAAGTCTCACTGTTATTGGATAGGATGTTACCTCATTTTTATTTAATAATAACTTGAAATTAATTATCCCTTTTTTACATAAAAGGAGTTGCATTTTTAAATCCATATCAATTCCAGGAACCTGATCATCATCCCTATAGTTTCTGACTGCGATTATATCAGAACTAGCAACTATCTCTTTTTCACTATCTAATACACCTACAGCAAAATCAGTTGTTTGAGTAGAAGGTATCCCTATTAATTTCACAAATGCTTCTACCTCATATATGCAAGGAAAGCAATCTACATATATTGTGTTAATCACTGAACCTAATTTATGTACCACATCAAAAGTAACCTTATCGCAAATTATCATTTGTGCTTCCATTTGATTTTCCACTCCTTCTTATCTATGTCCATCACTCATATATTTATAGTCATCCATGTTATAGATAACTCCTTTTTTCACCACTTGATTTTTATTAATAATCATACAGAAAGGAAGAGTTACCACCCCAAAATACTTCTCCATCTCATCTTCGTTTAATTGAACAACTTGAAAGTTCCAATTAAAATATTTGTGCATTTCTTCATTATCACTAATGTCTCCTGTAGAAAATAGAATAAGTTTACTATTACCAGCATCACTTATCCCTTGCAATTCAGGCAATAAATCTATACAGTGTGCACAGTAATTTGAAACAAAAACAAAGATACAATTACCTTTAAATATCACTTGTTCTCTATTAAAATCAAAAAATTTCAGGTTTGGTATATCATCCCCAATTTCTAAACCCGTTTCATGAGATGATCTTGTTGTGGACTTATACATTTACTTCACTCCCTCTAAATAATGAACTCTAATCAAAGGCCAAGCAATTGCTTCTAAGGTCTCCATATCATTAAATAATCCACCTGCAATAATTTGACCCATTGAATTGATGACAAAAACCCAAGGAATTATTCCATTGTAATTTAACTGTTTACTAACATTTTTAATACTACAAATTTTAGTTGGAATTTCCAACTTGGTTGTATGGGTCATATGTTGCTGTGAAGGTGTATAGAGTAACATTAAAAAATTAAATCTAGAGTATTTTTGATAGAACTCATTTATGATATCAAAATCACACGCCTCACAATTTGTACCCCCTAAAAAAATCAGCGAACCATATTCAGTGTGAGATATTCCCTCAGTAATTAAAATTTCACCGTCTATTTTAAGTTCTAAACTATCAGGAAAATAGTTTCCAAAGGTATATTCTTCTAATGTTTTGAGAAACTTTCTATGATTTTCCATTATTATTGCCTCCTCAAATAAAAAATTGAAGGTAAACTGAAAAACAGTTTATCCTCCAATATTTTTCGAAATAACTTAACCGCAGCAACCAACTTTAGTTACATTACAAGTAACTAATTTTTTATTACCCGTAAACCAATTCTTACAAAAAGTGGATGTGTAACTCTCTTTTACTTGACGTCCAGAATCTCCACTACAACCGAAAGTACCACATCTAGTCTTAGAAGAACTGCTGTCAACACTTGAAAAAATAGGACATGAACAAGCCATTAATAATTTCCTCCTTTTTGAAATAATGAGATATATTGTTAATATTAACAATTAAAAGTATATTTCACTCGAATGACAATAGCAACATATTTTTACAATTTATTCAAAAATAATACAATTTAATACTTTTTTTGATATTTACACTTACCATAAACTAACTTTTATAGTATTAATTGAATATGGTATTTATTTTGTATGAGGTTTGGTTTTGTGGTTTCTAAGCGGAAAAATCTTGTTTACTATACTAAAGGAGAATTAGAAATGAAAAAACGCAGTAGAATAATTAGTTTATTTATAATTGTATTTTTCCTTCTTACTATTATGGGAGGAACAACCAATAACATAATAAAAAATATTAACCTAGGGTTAGATCTACAAGGTGGTTTTGAAATTCTTTATGAAGTAGTACCTGCTCAAAAAGGAGAGAATGTCACAAAAAAATCTGTAATTGATACACATAAAGCTCTAGAAGAAAGAATCAACATTTTAGGAGTAAGTGAACCAAAGATACAGATTGAAGACGGGAATAGAATTAGAGTTCAACTTGCTGGTGTAAAGAACCAAGATGAAGCAAGGGATACTCTTTCAACCCAAGCCAATCTAACATTTAGAGACGTAAATGATACTGTACAATTAGATGGTTCAGATCTAGTATCTGGTAAGGCACAGCAATCTTTTAATAAAAACAATCAGCCTATAGTATCCTTAAAGTTAAAGAACAAAGAAAAGTTTTTTCAACTTACAAAAGATATTTTAGACATGGCACCTGAAAATAAGTTGGTCATTTGGCTAGATTTTAATGAAGGTTATGATTCCTATTTAAAGGAATCAAAAAAGGAAAAACCAAAATATCTATCTGCTCCCAGTGTAAATAATCCAATAAACTCAGATGAAGTAATAATTGAAGGGGATTTCACTCTTGAAGAAGCCCAACATTTAGCTTCGTTATTAAATGCCGGCTCTCTTCCAATGAAACTAGATGAAATTTATTCAACTTCAGTAGGTGCACAGTTCGGTCAACATTCATTAAATCAAACTGTATTAGCAGGTTTGATAGGAATTTCAATAGTTTTCCTATTTATGATTTTCTACTATCGCTTTCCTGGATTAATTGCAACTTTAACTTTATCATTCTACATATACTTAGTTTTGTTAATTTTCGACTTAATGAATGGGGTATTGACTCTTCCTGGAATTGCAGCACTTATACTTGGGGTGGGTATGGTAGTAGATGCTAACATAATCACATATGAAAGAATTAAAGAAGAGATTAGAATTGGTAATTCTATTCCTTCCGCTTTTAAAGCTGGTAGCAAATCTTCTTTTTTGACCATCCTTGATGCAAACGTCACAACTATTTTAGCTGCAACTGTATTATTTATATTCGGGACTAGTTCTGTTAAGGGATTTGCTACAATGCTAATTGTTTCTATTCTGACAAGTTTTATTACAGCCGTCTGGGGATCTCGAATATTACTTGGACTATGTGTTGAGATGAGTTTTTTCAAAAATAATCCAGGTTTGTTTGGTGTAAATAGAAATAGCATACTGGAAAATAAAGATACTCTAGATTTACCTACAAGTTTTGATAAGTTTGATTTTGTCAAACATAAAAAGAAATTTTTTGCACTATCTGGGGCTCTAATATCTACAGGAATAATCCTACTGGTAATTTTTAAATTAAATTTAGGAATTGACTTTGTTAACGGAACTCGCGTTGAGATCCATTCGAATAAGCACTTGGATTCTGAATTGGTGCAAAAAAATCTAAAAGAAATTAATTTGCCAGCTGAAAGTATTGTCATTTCTGGTAAGAACCAAAATATTGGAGTGGTTCGTTACTCAAAGGATTTAAATAAAAATCAAATCAATAAACTAAAGAATTACATCCAAAACACCTACAGTATTGAACCGAATATCAGTACTGTTTCACCAATAATCGGTAAAGAATTAGCCAAAAATGCTTTGCTTGCAATTGCTTTTGCCTCTATTGGAATAATTATCTATGTTACTATACGTTTTGAATGGAGAATGGCGGTTTCCGCTATAATAGCTTTATTACATGATGCATTTTTTATGGTTGTTTTTTTTAGTTTTACTCGATTAGAAGTTGACTTAACCTTTATCGCTGCTGTTCTAACAATCGTTGGATATTCTATTAATGATACGATTGTTACCTTCGATAGACTAAGGGAAAACCTACAAAAGAAAATTGTATTAAAGAACTATGAAGATATAAATGAAGTAGTGAACAAAAGTCTCCGACAAACAATTGGACGTTCGATTAATACTGTATTAACAGTTATATTTACTGTAGTAGCATTGTTAATATTCGGAAGTGAATCAATACAGAACTTTTCTATAGCCTTACTAATAGGTCTAATAACTGGAACCTACTCTTCAATCTTTATTGCATCTCAATTGTGGCTTGTCTTGAAAAAGAAAGAATTAAAGAAAAAAACTACTATAAAAACTATTAAAGAGAAGAAAAGTTGGTCAGATGAACCACAAGTATAATTTTGTGAAATAACCAATTACTTCTTCCCTTAAAGAAGTCAAAATATAACTCTGTTGTTTGTGCTATATGATTAAAGAATTTTATTTTATTATTTTAAAATTTGCGTAGGGAGAATTTGAAACCAAGTTCTGGTCTGGGTAGTTGTATTAATGAGGCAAATTAAGGAATGGAATCTACACCTGCATTAAGAGACTCAATTGTATCCAACCAGATTCTCTTAATCAAACGAAGTACAACTAGTAAGTAGGTTGATGAAAATCTCGGATTTATTTCAAAAGGAAGGAAAGAATTTAAATTGAAGCTTTAACCGGCACAAGGATTTTTTATCCTTAAAGCAGATAATTGATGTTTATCGGCTAAAGAAGAAAAGTTGTTTGATCTTTTCATTAACTATTAGATCTTAACTGCTTGATACCGTTCACCGTGGTGATTTGAGAGGCAAAAAGGCATTGGTAAACTGACCTTACCAATGCCTTTTAAATTTTAACTTTATGTAATTCTCCATAATTTCATAGAAAGTCTCCGTACTCTAAATAGCTTGTGTAGTAATGGCATACATATAATGCTGATAGTAGTTTTTCAATTATGAAATTTAATACCCTTTCAAATGACTAGAACATTATTCAGGGGCTATTACAAATCAGCACGAATGAAGCATTCTTATAATCATTCTTTATTTCTAAACCAACAATAAATTAATCACTTATTCGTAGCGATAGCATATTATGGTCACTACAATTCGTAGGTGTTATGATAACACCTTTATCTACTTTGTCTGCTATATCATTTGAATAAAAAATATAATCAACGCATGTACCACTTGAACATCGAGTAATTGGATTTTCATCATAAAACTTTGTAGCATGCGTTTTTTTAAATTTATGGATGTCATTATCGGCTCTTAACGTGTTAAAATCACCTGCAATAATTGTTCGAACTGTATTGGTTTTGGCAAAATTAATAATTTCAGTCCAATATTTATTTCTTGAATTTCTTTGTTTTATTGTTGGCTTTTCCCCCCAAACAGGGAAATGTACACCTAATGTTGTTAAATGCTGTTTAATGAAAAAATTGCGTAATTCATATTTATTTAAAGTACAACTATTAAGCATTAAAGCGTCGTTCCCTTTTTTAGTTGCAATTAATATCCCATTTTGAGCATGTTTTCTTTTTAAGTTATTACTAAAATCTAAATGGTAATCTTCTAAATAGGGGAATAGCAGATGATGAAATTGATATTGGAATTCTTGTAAAATGATAATGTCTGGCTTTAGTCGTGTTTTTTCTCCCTTATAAACTTCACCCATTTTTATTTCAGGGGGCATTTTTTGAAGGATAGTGCCAATTTCTTCAATGTTTTTTTTAATCATTTGTTTATGGTCTTCTGAAATGTCATCTATCCATTTGTTCTTATTCGTGTCATATAAGGGTATAATAACTCCATCTTGTCTATAAACTTTATAGGCATATACGTCTTTACTTCCTCCACCCTGAATGTTCCATGAAATAATGTTCGTCATGGTACTCCCCCAATTAATTTTATTATTTAATAATTTTATAAGAATAGATTTCCTAATGCAATTTATAGGAATATGTATAAATACATTCGTGGGACTAATTTGTCTGAATATAAAAAATCAGGTTATAGCTGTCCACAGAAGTCATATTGGCACACTCTCCTACTCATCTATTTCACCAAGAGAAATATTCATAGCCTGTATTTTAAATAACGCAATGAGCTTTGTTATCACGCATAATCAACCTTCTACTATCATCAAACCATCAAAAGGCAGGAATAATTTTGTATATCCCCTTAATAGACCATCTTTTCTTGAACGTTAATGGAGAGTATTTCAGCTTTAGACAAGAAGGTTACTTGTTTGAGAACAGGTTAGTCTGGAGGAGAAGAAAGAAGTAAAAATAAAGCTGCCATGCCATGGCAGCAACTATTTTTGATTATAAAAAGTCAGGTTTTATCTCAGGAATTTTATCCTACTACATCTGCCTCAGTACCTGGTATTTCGTTACCGTTTTTGTCCAATTGCACTAAAACTTTTTTCGTTTTTTTGAAGCCTGGTACTACTGGAACTTCTTTAATTTTTGTTTCCGTCACTTCGAAATCAGTTTTTCTGTTTACTTTCACCTTCCAAGTCTTCGGGTCAATTTCAACAGTTGTATCACTTTTATCTTTGAGCGGTTTTTCTGATTTTATGATTTCTATTTTTTTTCGATCATCCATATATTTCATTCCCAACGCAGTGCCTGCTAATGTAACAAATGTAACTATTACTCCAGTTAATGCATTACCGCCAAGTTCAAATTCCGTTTTCTTGTGGTCCATTTCTCCATCTCTCCTTTTCTTTACAAACAAAATTCTTAAAAGGCTTTGAAAAATGCACTTCAGTATACTAGTTCTTAAAATGTAGATACGGTTATACAAACCAAAAGGTTTCATTTTTAAAAATAAATTTTCACCCTCCTTTCTAACTACTAACTAAAAGGGCTTATCTGGGTATCAAAAAAATTGAATCCCCGACCCACTTGTTACATACAAATTTAATGAAGGCTAATTGTTCCAGATTCTTCCGTGAGAAGGTTCGAGCGATATTCAACAGTTAATCAATAAAATAAACAAATTCCGAGACCAGCGTAACTGGAAACAATATCACAATCCCAAAGACCTCTTCCATAAAATAAAGTTCCTGTTACTATTTAAACAATGTTAATAGTTCGAGTAGCCGCAAGCACTTGAGCTTCTACTTTTAATCCACATAATCCTGTTCTCTATTACCTTATAGCACAGACACCAACTTCCTATAAATATCTCTCCAAGAATCCTCCAAATTCAAAGTCATTACTTCCACCGTCATTCGATCATCCCACGCAAACTTTTCATCAATTTCTGCCCCATTATATGGATATATCAATATTCCTCTTAAGGCTATATCCTTCGGCTGGTGCATTAAATAGGTGAACATTTGGAGTCTACTGTGTAGAGCTTATAAATAAATAGTGGGATATAATCAAACCACTTCCTCCTAAAACGGACTTTTCCTACAAAAACACCCCAGAAGAAGTTAGATTGTAACTCTAACTTCTTTTGGGGTGCTGTATCAAACAAGTCTTTTTGATATTGCTCTTGTTGAAATATCATAAGGAATTAAAGCTTAAAAAGCCTTTTAATCTTATCAATTAGACGATTACTTTTTTGAACATACTTTTTTACAGACTCTTGGTCATTTTTTATAACTTCTTGACTGGCAGTCTTTGATATTGGTCCTGCCCATACAACCTTATTATTTGTAATAAAATAGTGGGATTGACAAGGATGACTCCAATTTCCTATTAGTAGGGGAAAGTGAAGTTATAATGTCAGCACCGCCTCCACACTCATATTTATGCTTCGCGATATCGTATTCAATTGAAATGTATAGTACATCTTGTTCAATTTCTAAATTCAACAAATTGATGGCCATGACTAACAACTTCTTCATCAAGTACGAATATTGAATGATAGATTGCTACATCTCTAAGATAAAATCCAAAAATCTTCTTCCATGCAACTACTCCCATATTAGCATTTAGAGCGTTTAACTCCGAAATTTGGATATTTTGAGAATAAACATCATCATCTGCTGCTTGTCCCATAGCGATTTTATTCAATTATGAACTATTGTCAGGGGTGACCAGCGTTTTTCTAACGGTTCACCGTGGTTATTTGAGAGGCAAAAAACATATAAAGACGAGAGACAAATCTCTCGTCTATTTTCAATTGCAAATTCTTAAATGTCTATTTATAAGGTTAAGTATCCGAAACTTCTTGTCACTTGGTTAATAAACTTATTACTACTAAATATAGCTTCTATTGAGACTAGGGGCTTAGAAATACCAAGGGTTTTAAGTTATCACCTTGAGCTAGAATACTCCCATAAAGGAATTGTTAATTTAATATTCCTGGATAGTTATTTATTAAATTGATTTATAACTGGTTACAACTTGTATATTGCTTCCAAATTTCCTTTTGACTCTGCATTCAATTTCCGCTCCCATAATATCCATTTGAAATGAAAGTATCTTAGCTAGTCCCCTTGGAACAAAACCAAGTTGCTTATCTTGGTGAAAAATTTGAATTGCAAATGAATCAAATTCATTCTCCTGCTGTCTCTTTAATAATAATTTCTCTCCCACTTTAATAAGTTTCGCTACCTCAATTCTTTCTGCTTCATACGGTATTCCTTTCACATTGAAGGAATAATTAGTCTTATTAAAATTACTTGTGGTTTTGTCATTTAGATTAATTTTTGATATTAAATTAAAGATATTACGTATTCCGTAAGTTGATTTTAACCCACACTTATTAATTTCTTCCACTTGAAGATTCACAAACCAATTTATAAAGGAACGTAAATCTGTAGGGCTGTCATAAGACTTTGATAAGAGCAAACAATCTTTTCTAGATATCAAACCCATATCCTTCAACCACAAAGCATAAGTATCGTTCAATCCACTTTTTATTTTTGCTGGGAGACTTAAAATACTCTTACTAAGACTAGTCCAATCGCGCTGTAATATATACGATGCAATGAAGATTACAGATGTAATTCCCCAAGGATATCTATAAGCTAGGCAATCTTCTATGTAAACATTCATTAAATCTGCGTTTTCTTCTCCAACAGAATCTGACCACAACCTTCTAAGCGTTTCTAAATCATCCCCATTTATCCACGAAAGTATAAAAGGTTCGAGCTTGGTATTACCCACGATTGAAACGTTTTTTAAAGTTTCTTTGGGTTGCATTTCTTCACATAATATTAAGCATTTTAATGCTAGCTTTAAAAATTCCACTTCATTTTCTTCATCAAATGCCTTACTAAGATTTTGAGTACTTAGTAAAGTTTCTTCAATTTTAATGCATGAATCAAGAGTTAAACCCGTTCTCGCAAATACAACTTTTCTTTCACGTGGTTCAATACTCCAAAAACGATTAGCAGTTTCAAGTAAGATGCTTTTAACATATTGTGAATCTTCATCTATGGATTGTATTTTAAATAAGGTATCTCCTACAAAAGACTCCATTAGTTGTTGATCTGGAGTATCAACTACTTCTTCCACAAGAAAATTCATAAGTGCAGGTTCAGAGTATTCTGCGATAATGTCTTGTAAAGCTTGTTTAGAAATCCTTCCTTCACGATGTAATTCCATTGCAACAGTAAATATACTTCTAACGCGCTCAGAATTCAGTGGATTGGAGTATTCATTATATAAAGCTCTATCCCTTGCAGAATTAATAACAAAAACAACCTGACCTTCTGTCTCTCGCCCTGCTCTACCAGATCTACCAACTATATTCCAAAAATCCCTAACTTTAACTGATAACCGTTCAGAAGGGTTTGGGATAATATCTAAGGAGTAGACCAGTAAAGTTTTTATTGGTAAATTTACTCCTTGACCTAGCGTATGTGTTGCAACAAGTATTTTCAACTTTTTTTGCGCGTATTCTCTTTCGACAGCTTTTCTTACTTCATCTGCTAAATCTCCAAAATGAGGTGCTACTCCCCTGCTTATACATTGTGTTATTATGCTATCCTCTCCATACCACCTAATTGCAGCTTCCAGTGCTTCACTATCATCTACCTTCGGAAAATGTGTTTCAGCATCATAATAATTATCTAAGATATCGATTAATTTCAAGAATGCTTTTAATACGCTATAGACACCTCCCCCACCACCTCGGCCAACTGTAGCACAATATATAAGTACTGATCCTTCCCGGAGATACCGGTACGCTAAAATTGCTGTTGATTCGGACTTGTTGGTAAAATTAGGGAAAACCTTTTCAATAACCCTTTTCTTCTTCTTCCCCCTGGTGATTTTCCAATGTAAAGGGTTTATAAAATTCGGAATGAAAATCTTTTTAGATCTACTACCTATGTCTTGAACATAATTATTAAATTCAACTTGGCCATTAGTTCCGATCCATGAAAAGTAACCTATTAACCTTCTTGTAGGCTGCCATGCGTGACCATCGTATTGTTTAGGTGAATCTATTTTTGATTGTTCATTATTTATTAGCCATTTTGCAAACTCATCACTATCAGCATCAGGCATAACTGCTGAAATAAATAAAAATCTGCTGTGTTTTGGTGTAAACCATCTTTTAAGGCGTGTGAGAAGTAATTCGAATTGTGCTGATCTACTATCTAAATTACCTAAGACATGTCCCTCATCGAATACAAAAAGAGAAATATCATCAAATAACTCAGGCTTTACTCTGATTAAGAAGTCAACCTTTTCAGGCGTAGCAACTAATACATCAGCTTCTCTTAACCAAAATTGATCAAGTTCATTCAACTCATAACTTCCGGATAGGCTAGAAACTACATAGCCTAATTTCGATAAACGACTACTTAAGTTATTTTCCACCTCATTGACAAGTGAACGAAAAGGAGCAATATAAAGGCACTTTTTGTTACTTCCGATCTGTTGTAAAATGGATAATTCAGCAATTAAGGTCTTTCCTGCGCTAGTCGGCATTTGAATAATAAAACCTCTGTTATCTTCTAATACACCTTTATTTATTGCATTAATTTGGGATTTCCAGAACTCTGATTGAGATAATCTCTCTTCAGGAGGTAGCAGTTTATTATCTGAATAAGGACTTGTAGCAAGCAACCTTAAATATGGTTCCCAAATCTCAGATGACTCTTCAATGAATTCCGATAATACTGTCCAAGTTGTACGATGATAAGAAATATGCATTTTAAATTCTAATAATGTTAATATAGTTGTGAGAGTCGCATCTCTTAGATTTAGGGCTAAATCCTTTGCTTCCGCTAAATCTTTATAAAAATCGCCATTAACTCCAGTTAACTGAAACTTGCTAAATTCACTAATTGCTTTTCTCCAAAAATATTCAATTTCATTATCAGAACCCCCTATAAGTTGCATGTCAGCTGGTTTAATAGCTTGTAGTTGCTTCCTTAATAGCAAAGTAACTAATGAGAATAAATTATTTACACTTATGTCCAATGATTCATTTTCTTCAATTTTATATTCAAGCGATTTTAATATACACGAAGATTTAGCTTGAAAACCTGATAAGTCATAGCAAAGTGCAGATAAAACCTTAGCATAATCTTTGTCATATTCTTCAGACATCAAAGAAAAAGTTTCAAATAGTTCGGCAGAAACTTTAAGTCCTTGCATACATACTGGACTTTCTTTGTGAGTCAAAACTTTGGCACTTGCTGAACTTAGAAATAATGCATAACCCCATATTGTTGATTCATTATAGGTTGCTTTGAAATTTGCCCCCATTTTTTTTGCGAAAATCTGACCATACTGGTTCCTAAAAAACGAAGAATCTATCAGTTCTTCTACTTGTTTTTCTTTTTTATTAATATATTCAAGGAGTTCCATAAACAATTTCCTCCCCAACATCAGGTACTAGTGAAAAACAATGATTTGCTAATTCGTCAAGTTCGTCAATGAGTAAAACATTAAAATTTAGTCCGTGATTTAGTCCTTTGAATTTATCTAGTTCTATTATTATATCTTCATTCCATAAACTCTTTTCATGTACCAAAAAGATATGATGGTCAGTTGGGAAATTGGCCTTTTGTAGCACTATTTCATCAAATTGATCAGAAAGATCATAATTACCTTCATTAAAATAGAGAGTAGACATAAAATCTGCAATTGTAATAATAGAAGATGTATCATTTATATAAAGTGAGTCATGAGCTTTTACACCAATTTGTTTATCGTATGTAATTTTTGTCTTTGTTTCGCATATACAGAGGCTACGGACCTTTCCAGCGCCATCAAGTTGCACACCAAATACATCTATACCAAAAGAAGATTTTTTCCTATTAAGCTTATACCTTAGTTTTATTAATGCAGTTTCTAAATTCATAACATCTCGTAAAAATAAACTTGAAACAATTTCTCCCCAGTCGCCACGTCGAACATTTTTATCTATTACCGTAGATAAGTCAGGGAATACTTCATTCTTCAAATATTCACGTAATTCATCCTTTTTCCTTTTAAGATACCTTCTTTTTAAGTGTTCTGGATTTTTATATGCTATAAGCAGTTCCCCAGCAAGCCATGATGGAAATAACTTTTCTTCTCTCACTTCTGTTTCGGAAACATCTATTATATTAAATTTATATCCATGATTACTTCGCTTCGAATGGTTAAGCCAGTCTCGTATCATATAGAGTCCCCCGTTTTAAAGTAATTCTAATTCAATTTTACCCTAACTAACAAATATATCCAACGTTTAAACTTTTTAGTAATTAGTCCCTAGAGTGTTTTCTCTAGTTTGCTAGATGAACTGTTCAAATCCATATATTTCTAATTTATAGACATAATTTATGATACTATTATCTTAAAAAGAAACAATGAGGCTACAAATATGAATGAATTAGTATTTGAAAACAGAGATTTTACACAGACTTCAGACTATACCGTTAAGCAGATTCATCTAAATAATTATCCTATCGTCTATATTCTTTATAACGAGAAAAAAAGGCCGTCAGCTTATATTGGACAAACCGTTCAGGCTACAAGAAGGTTAAAGAACCATTTAGAGGATAAAAGGCGAAGGAATTTGAACCGGTCTATTTTGATTGGACACGAGAAGTTTAATCAGTCTGCTACGTATAATATCGAGTCAAACTTGATTAATTATTTTATTGCCGATAACCACTTTCAACTTCAAAATGTAAGTCAGACTAGTTCTCGGGAGACGCACAATTATTTTGAGAAATCATTCTATAATGAAGAGCTTTTTCAAGCAATTTGGGAGAAGCTTCGTGAAGAGAAAATTGTGAGTGATACCCTTGAAAATCTTAGAAACAAAGATATTTATAAACTATCACCTTATAAGGAATTGTCACCTCTTCAGCTGGATATTAAAAATGAAATTCTTGATTTCTGTAAGGAACATATCAAGTTAGAAGGCAACCATGTGATTACAGTTGAAGGAGATGCTGGGACAGGTAAAAGTGTCCTCTTAAGCTCTTTGTTTAATACTCTTCAGGATTTATCTAAGGATAGCAGCTCTCTTCTACAAGGAACCGATAATTACATGCTAGTGAATAATGGCGAGATGCTGAAGACGTATAAAAATATTGCTAACAGCTTGCCGAATATTAAGAAAAAAAATCTAATGAAGCCAACACCATTCATTAATGAGAAAACGAAGTCAAGAACTTCAGCAGATATTGTTCTTATTGATGAAGCCCATCTTCTTTTAACAAAGGAAGATTCTTATAATAATTTCAACTATAAAAATCAATTGGATGAAATCATAAAACGAAGTAAAATTACTATCGTTATTTTTGATCCTAAACAAGTTCTGAAAATTAAAAGCTATTGGAACAACAGTTTGCTCGAGGAAATTACAAAACACTATTCCGCTAAAACCGTAAAGTTAACAGACCAAATGAGGATGAACGCCAGTCCTGAAACAATAAATTGGATTGATCACTTTGTCTCCAAAGAAGTACTTCCACTTCCAGTAGAAACAGACTCTTCATTTGAGCTTAAGTTTTTCAAAGATGCTGAGTCGTTTAAAGCAGCTATAGAAAGGAAGAATAACGAAATTGGACTATCGCGTATTGTCTCAACCTTTGACTACTTACATAAGAAAGATAAGAAATCGTATATTGTAGATGAAAAAGGAATAAACATGCCCTGGAATAACACAATGAATAATGTAGCATGGGCTGAGAATCCGGAATCGATTAGAGAAGTAGGCTCTATCTATACTGTGCAAGGCTTTGATCTTAACTATGTCGGTGTAGTTCTTGGCCCTTCCGTTAGCTATAATGAAGAGGAAGACAGGCTAGTTATTGACCCCTCTAGATATAAAGATACAGGGGCATTCGCTTCACGCTCTGACTTATCACCAGAGAAGAACCAAGAAATTAAGGAAGAAATCATCCTCAATTCCATTAACGTTTTAATGAAAAGAGGAATTCACGGTTTATACATTTATGCTACGGACCCTCCATTAAGAAAACATCTACTACATTTAGATAGGAGCAGAAAAGCTTGAGCGACATTCAACAATTAATCAATAAAATAAACAAATTCCGAGACGAGCGTAACTGGAGACAATATCACAACCCCAAAGACCTTGCTATCTCTATATCTATTGAAGCAGCCGAACTACTTGAAGACTTTCAATGGATCAGTAGCGAGGAAGCAATAGAAACTAATATAGAAAACATCCGTGAAGAAATCGCGGATGTCTTAATCTACTCATTGATGTTGTGTTCTGACCTTGATTTGGACATTAAAGAGATTGTAGAGGAGAAACTCTTAAAGAATGGAAGGAAGTATCCTATTAATTAAAATAAGATACTTACGCTTCCACATTTATTTATATTATTGGATAACAGGATCATACGTTTCCTAACTTGATAGTGAAGAAAGAATGATAGTATAAATTATAGCTAACTAACAGGCTTAACCAAATCATTAACCTCTTCTAAATCAAAGTGATAAATAACATCTTTTATACGACGATCTTTTGTCTTTTCTCCTTTAGTTACGTGAATTTCTTTAATAACAGAATGAAAAAACAACTTCTTTTCATCATCAGAGAGTGTATGATAAAAATCCTCAAAGTTTTTAATAGCACTTTCTATAATATCCATTATAGATTCATTTCGTTTCAACTCTACTTGCTTTGCAATGTTAGCAAGAACGTTGTTTATTTTGTTTATTTCATCTTGCTTTGTTGCTAAATGGGACTTTATCATATCGACATCTAAATTCAGAGCTGTGTCACTAGAGTATTCTATAATATTTAAAATCTCACTTTCTAACCTTCCTATCTGTTTTTTTAGTTTACTAGCTTCTTTCTCCAATGGATTTAATTCATAGCCTAATATTGACTGTGTAACTGAGTAAACAGTTGAGGGAGAAACTTTTCCTTTAAGCTGATGTAGGAAATCCTTAAGTACAACCCCCTCAGCATACTCCTTTTTAATGAGGTTAGAAGAACAGACACTACTACCACTGTTTTTATTTTTATTGCATTGATAATACTTGTATTTTCGACTGCTGTTCCCTTGAACCATAGATCCCCCGCATTGAGGACATTTAAGTATTCCGCTAAGGGGATAGGAGCCTGGATGTATCTTTCGAGGCGTACAGCTTCTTGCTTGCATTACCTTTCTAGTTTCATCCCACAATGGCTTTTCAATGATTGGAGTATGTTTACCTCTAGTTAATTTACCCCGCCATTTAGTATTACCTATATACTGCTGATTCTGTAGCACAGTTTTAATAGCATTACTTGTCCAATCATTATTATTTTTAGTCTTTATACCTTGGATATTAAGGTTAGCAGCAATTTTCTTTAACCCCCACTTTTCAGAAGCACACTTTTCAAATATATATCTGACAACTTTAGCTTCATCTGGAAGTATTGATAATTTTTTATTTATCACTTCATATCCGAAGACTTTTCCACCTAAAAATTCTCCATCTTCAGCTCTTTTTTCCATTCCGGAATTCGTCCGAAATGAGATGAATTCCCTTTCCAATTCAGCAACCAATGACAAAACATGAACAAGAATCTTTGCCGTGGGATCCTCTGTATTTATACTGTCGGCTATTGATATGATATGTTTATCAACTGCATTAAGCTGTTTCATAAAATACAATGTATCTAACGAATCACGGGACAATCTGTCTTGCTTGTAGACGATTATGTAATCTATTTCTTCATATTCATCTAAAACTCGGCTATACATTTCAATAAAACCGTTTCTACCTTTGAATGAACTACCTGACTTTAAATCATCAACGTAAACGTCAACTAGTTCAATATCATTCTGCATGCAATACTTAATAATCTCATCTTCTTGCTTTTCCAAGGACGTGTTCCCAAAGTCCTTTTCCGGCCTTGGGCTTCTCCGTTTATATCCTACCGCTCTTTTCTTCTTCATTATGATTCCTCACTTTCTTTTTTAAGCTGCTTCTCTATGTGGCTCGAATACTTTATTATTAAATCCGCGAAGTTGTGTAAAAAGTCTGAAGCCTTAACCTTCTCCAAATCTTTTTCACTCGTTAAAACTGATCTATAATGCTGGTTGTAATCAACTGGTATGTTTCTCTTCATATACAACACCTCTTTAAATTTTTATTCGCTAGAAATCTTCAGCAAAAATTCATGGCTGAATTAGGGGTCATTTAGACAAAAAAGCACCGCTAACAATATCTGAAGAAAAGAAATAGATTTTCTTCAAATACATCGTTAGCGGTGCTTCCGCATAGTTAATATTTAAGTTTTAATTAACTTGTTTCTATGTGTCTTTATTTTTATACACACCTCATAATAATCCCTGTTATTACTTATCAGCTAATACAATAAGTTTTACATTGTGATTTCTTAGGAGTGCTTGGAAATAAAGTACTTCCTTTACATCTAACTAATTCTGCTCAAGCAGCTAATAAGAACCGTTTTAATCTTCCTAACCTCTATTAAATGTATAAGCTTTCGCAAGCCAGCTAGTTCTCGCACAGGGGTGTTTCCTGATGCATGAGTATCTGCAATAATGCTAAATGATATGGAATTGTTATTAGCATACTTTTTCCCCATTAACCTTTGTAATTCTAAGGATTCCTTAGCGGTATTAGCTGAGCGAATATATAAGACACTCTCTACTTCGTTATTCATTGTGAGTTCATCCTTTCAGTAATCTACTGTTTTATCTGTGGAACCCGAAACCCTCAGATTAGAGGATCATCAACTGCAGGTTGAAGTGAGTTGGAATTTTGTTCATATATTATTATCTTCAAGCCTCCCTAGAATTTTTTTAAATACTCTTCCATAATTAGACCACGAACCCTTGGGAGGTTTTGATAATCATACTTGGTTTCCAGAAGGGGTTTAACCCTAGCATGATGAATTTGTACAAGTTGTTCCTTAGTTGCTACCCTTATATATCCAACTGCTGGTTTACGTTTTCTTGGTTCTGATAAAGAATTATACATTTGAATACCTCTTTACACCTTATGATAATTGGGGCTTGTTCTAATGGCGAACATAAGCGATAAATTTTTTAAAAGATTATTCAATACCGTTTAAAATTTCGGTTTTTTGACCATAAAGTAAATAACAAGTTCGATTTTACAACCGGAAAAGTATCCTTTTGTGGTTACTTCACCGATAGACCCTCTCCAAAATCCATTGATATCAATGGATTTTGGAGATAGGACATTTTAGTTTATTACTTTAATTTCAGGTCTTTCGGTTTTTCAGGCAGTTGCTTTAATAACTCTTCGGTTATTTGACCAGTGCTAGTTTCGATCTCAACGAAAGGGTTTAGCCTATAATTTATAGAGAGTGTGAAATCATTATCTCTACTATAAGATAACTGGATTTCATCAATGAAAGTTAAGCACAATACCCTTAATTCATTATTTGATAATGAGGATATATCTGCTTGTTTGAAATGAGAATATACCTCAAGCAATGCCATGTCATTGTTTAGTAAATCAATCTTTTCGATTGCCTGGTTAATTTTACGCTTTTCTTCATTTATTAAATTTTTAGAGCTCTTGAAGATAGTTGCAATGTATTCTTGCTTTTCTTGTTGGCCAAGCATTCGTTCATTAAAGAGAATTCGCTCTTCCGTTTGTTCTACTGATTTTTTCCATGCTTTTAATGTTTTCATCCAATCTGTTAGGGCAGACTTGCTTTCGTCTATCATTTGGTGCAGATTTGATGTCCATTTCTTTGATAAATCAGATTTAACTTCTTCATGAATGTCATCGGCGCTAATATTCATTTTGCAATTTTGGCATCGATACACTCGATATTTCCCGCTTTTGCCTTTAGGTGAATTGTCTTTTGTCCTGAACGCTGTGTTACATTGGCTGCAATATAAGAGGTTCCTAAGTAAAAATGGTGTCTCTAGTTTGCCGTATCTTTTCTTATAGCTTTTAACTTGTGTAACAACAGAAAACATGACAGGAGATATGATAGGATCATGTACATCTTTGAATGCTTCTAAATCTCCATTATTTCCTTTATTCAAGGGTGATTGGATTTGCTTAACAGACCAACTAAGGTGACCTGCATATACAATATTCTTTAGGATGTAATCGATAGTACTGCTATGCCATTGGCTTATATGCTTTGTTTTAACATTCTCAGCATTTAATACATCTGCAATTTTCCCATTCGAATAGCCCCAAGATGCCATGTCAAATATCTTAGTAACAATTGGGGAATCAGCGTTTGGTATTAATAGACCTTCGACTAAATCATATCCAACCGGTGTTCTTGTACCTGGGCGGATTGGTTTGTCAGAATCATTATTTGCGATAATGCTGAGTTGTGCATCTTTTGCTCGCTTAGATTTTATATTGGATTCTTCAGCAGCAAAAACCAACTTTGCTTGGACTAAAGGATCGTTTGGATCCCATTCACCACTAGATGATTCAGAGCTATAGAATTTTATCTTTGGAAATTGTTCCTTAAGAGGAAGGTAAATTTCACGCTGAAAGTCATAAATTTTGCGTGTTAAACGAGACTCATCATAGAAGAATATTGCATCAACTTCTTTTGCATCTTCGAGTAGTAACTGCATATTCTTTCGTTTAGATGCTCTCTTACGAAATCCACTTACAGCTTCATCAAATCTCCATCTAATGATTTCATAACCTTCTTGTTTCGCCTTCTCAGTAATCATTTTCTTTTGAATTTCTTCAGAATGATTTTCTTTTTGCTTATTGTCTGAATTTCTCAAGTAACCTACAGCTGGTATAAGGTTTTTCACCACTTTTATCTAACTCCTTTCTCTTTGACTAAAGAGTAAAGATCTACTTCAAAATAATCCTGATGAACCTTAACGCCCTTAATAAGGAGCTCTATTAAAACTTCTTTTTCGGTTTTTGTTAAACTTCCAAGAGCAGGTTGTACAATTTGAGAAATCGTTTTTAATTCATTATTCAATGATTGTAATAACGTGATTTCATGATCTATCTCATCAATTTCAGCATGTGTTCTTTGAATTTCCAACTTCAACTTCTCGTGCTTGGAGTTAAAATCACTAGCTAAAGACAACATGGATTTGTTAAGTAGATGTTCATAATGTTGTTTACGATGAAGCAGATTATCTTTTATTCCACGAAGGTGCATCTTGAAAATAGATTCATACTCTTTTAAAACAAATAATTCTGTTTCTTTCATGATTGTTTCTTCAATAATCTTATTGAACTCATCTACTTCGACAACCACTTTCTTATGACGGGAACTACATACAAAGTAAGAAGGTTTGTCCAGGAACTTTTTGAATGCCATTTTTTTATTGCAAACTCCACAAATGGGGTTGAGTAACACCTTGTCTTTTGCTCGTGAAACTGTTTCATGGTATTCCTCAATAAAATGATTAAGGACAGTCTGGACTTTTTCAAACAGCTTCAGTGGAATAAGTGCTTCTACATGGTTGAGTTCATCATAGCCATAATCAGTGAGACAATACGCAGAGTAGAAAGGCCTTTGTAAAATTTTCATTACGGTTGCATGTCCACTAAGCTTTTTTCCGTACTTAGCTAAGACATTAACAAACTCTTCTTTTGTGTTAACCTGACTAAACTCTTCAAATAGCGATTTAATAACAATACTTCGATCATTATCCAACAAGAATCGTACTTTTGTACGACCATTCTCTAGTGGTTCTTTAATGCGTTTGAAACCAATGACTTCCCCTGGATATCTTTTAATAGCATCATGGGTACGTCTTCCGATGTTCTTACCTTCCTGCTGACTGAATATTCCGTAGAAATTCTCAATGCTGGAATTTTTGTTGAAGGGAGCTTCATTTGAAGCAGTATATACGACTTCTACACCATAAACATTAACAAGTTCATTGAACTCAGAGGCTTCATAAAAGTTCCGTTGAACTCTGTCACGAGCATAAACAATAAGTAAGGCAACTCTGCCTTCTCTTATTAATTGTTGCAATTTCTTATAGGCAGGACGATTGTTTGCATCGTTTTTTGTTGCAGAAACACTAAAATCTTCGAGAAAGATCACATCATCCTCATTTATGTTTCTCGTCTTTAAAAACTTTTTTGCGGCATCTTTTTGTTCGCGTAAATTCTGCGAGCTTGAACTAACTCGCAAGTAGACGACAACCAGTTTTCTCTGCAAAAATTATTTACCTCCTTTGTATCTGAATCTTTGATCAGCTGAGTGAAGAAGCTTTGCCTTAACAGAGCAATCAATGTCTAATTCATTGATTAACAGTTTTGTAACTAGCTTTTGCACCCACACAGCAGATTCTGCTGAAAGATCTTGTGAGTAAGTAATCTTCGTGATCCTTGATTTTGACATGTGTACATCTCCTCCAAGTATTTGATATATCCATACTTGACAGGAGGTGTAAGGTTTATACTTCCTTTTCTTTTAGATTGCCTTTCGAGTCCGGTTCCATTAAGTCCAGCTTTAATTGAAAAGCCACCTGTGACTGTGCATCTTTATTGATGACTCTCGGAATAATAACCTTCTTTGGGCGTGATTGTGGGAAATCATATTTCTCAAAAGCCTTATTCACTATTCTTCCTCCTTGTGATATTCATAGAAAGATAGGCTACTGTTTCGAGAACAAGAAAAGGACCGGATATCTCGTGTAGAACTTAATCTCCATAGGAAATTAAGATACACAAGATAATCCGGTCCTTCCGAAATCTATCTTTGTATTTTTTTGCTTTTAAGCATGAATATTTTTTTTCGTCACCTGTAATTTTATTTTTAGAGAATAATGCTTACTAATTATTTCATACAGTAACGTTAATACTTTTAATTTCTACTTGCACTGTATTTTTTACCTGCTTTTATTCGATTAGACAACATAATACCTTCATACTTTATCATCAATGCCTTAAAGCCTTCTGAAAACATATCTCCAAGTGTATCTTCATCTGTTGCTGTAAAAATCACCTTAACTTTATGTTTATCAATTAAATTGACTAATTGCAGATAGATATCCAAACTGGTTACCAACCGCTTACGATTATAAACGACTAAAGTACCAATTTTATCATTTTTAATTAAGTCAATCAGTTTTAATAGGTCGACTGGCTTGGAGAACCCCGAAACTCCTTCGTCCACAAAGTAGAACAAACCTTCTGGCTCAATGCCTTTCAGATGTGGACTAGCAGCCTCAATTTGCAAAACAAAATTTTGCTTTTTTGAACTAGTTCTAGCATAAACGGCAGTTGCTTTACACTTTTCCATTTATTATTCCCTCCAATTTTTTGTAGTATAACGAATACTGCTAATACGTGTGCTTATTTACAGTCCATTACAATCCTCCTCTGTATGTAACAAAAAAAGCACGCAAGGAGACACAGCTACCAATCCGGATAGATTGATAAACTATGTAACCTAGCGTGCTTCGCTTATAGTTACTTTTTATTTGTTGAATTGACCTTATCATATACCAGGTACAGTAGGATAGCAAATAGAAGTACAAAAAGTTTTTGTGATTTTTTTAGCTTCTTCCATCTATTAACCTTAACTTTTAAAAACCCTACCATCTCTAATACTATAAGAACATACTACTTGATTAAATTCATCTACCACTCTAACCTTTACACCATCTGCTTTCTGAACCCAAGGCTCAGCTAGTAATTTATCTTCACTGAAATTCTGCGAGTTCACGACCTTTCTCCATGAATATGTGGAGGAATCGTAATTATACAATATGTTTTTTAAAATCTCTTTTACATGTAAGGTTCCATATGTCCTTCCATCATTAGAAACTACTATACTATACTTTGTTGCTTTTTTGTGTGGTGGATTTAGAGTATTAATATCTAAGTAGTGTAGTGTTTGACCATTTCTAATATTATTTAAGAACGGAGATTCCTTTTTCGTTTCGGTTACTATTATTAATTTCTCCTTGGCTCTAGTTAATGCTACATAAAAAAGCCTCTGTTCTTCTTCGTAGACTTTTGAAGGTGTAGAGCCTAACACTTCAAAAAATACATTTCTTGGATGCAAAAGGGGAAAGCTTCTCTCTATTGCATCTAATACAATGATAGTATCCTCTTCTTTTCCTTTAAATGTATGAACGGTATTTATGGATACGATTAACTCTCTTTTATCTTCAGGAAATTCCTTACGAATAGCTTCAATGAATTTATCTTGGAAATTTCCATACCCTTTTTCATGAAGGTTATAATATGGTATCCCATTTTTCCTTCTCGTAAGTAGCGCCACCCGATTTCCCTTTTCCAGAACACTATTAATCATTCTTATTAACGCTGGAGTAATTAAGTCTCCTTGATAAAAAGATCTCTCATATTCAGAAGGGTTGAATTGGTCTAAATGGGTAATAAATACTTCCCCTTCTGTCTCTCTATATGGTTTCGAAGGTTTACCCCTTCCTTCCATTAATTGGTTTCCAACTTCTACTATTTTCTGATAGGATCGATAGTTAGTTGCTAAATGTAGACGTGTAGATTTATTAATTAATGTTGGAAACTCTTCAAAATATGTAAGGTCTGACCCAGCAAATCCATTAATGGCTTGCCAATCATCACCTACACAAAACAGGTTTAAATTATTATTATTACCCATCACCGAGGAAACTAACTCATTGAATAAAAAAGAAAAGTCCTGAAACTCATCTATAAATAAATATTTTATATGTCGAAGACTACCAGACCCTTTCTTTCTTCGCCACTGAACTTCACCTCTTTTTACCAATTCAATTGCACGATACAACAAACCGTCAAAATCCTCTTCGTTATTCTGCACCAGGTAATCTAAATAACTTTCGTAGATTCTCCAAATTACTCTTAAGAAATCAAGTTCTAAGTTACTTAATTGATATTTTCTCTCTACTACCAAATCTGCAACATCTTTGGGAATTAACATCTTCTTTCTGCATCTACTAATAAAAGAGCTACAAACCATACTAAATTCATCAACAGATCTATTCTTAATACGCTCCCATATCTCATCGTCTGAAAGCTTCTTCATATTAGGAAAGTGCTTTTTTAAAGTAGGAGTTAATATGTTTTGAGTTTCTTCAGTGCTATAACAATTTTTCGGATATAGGTCAATAAAAGCATAATCTTTCCTACTACTCCAATAATCTATTTTTTGAAATAGTTCCCTATCGTAGTCAGGATCCCCAAACAAACCGAAGTACTCAATAACAATTCCTTTTATATAGTGGTTTCTTAACTCGATAGTAAAATCAGGTCTATAATTTAATCCATTCCAAGAGAAATTTTTTTCATAATAGTATTGTATATCATGCTCAAACAAATAGTCAGCAATCCTTTTTTCTCCCATTGACTTATAGTATTTACCGTCCAATCCAATATAAGGTAAGGAACGGCGGTACTTTAACATATCCTCTTTATTAAGGTTGTGACCTTTTTTGATGATACGATCCCAATCTTCTCTAAAGTAGTTCATCATTAGCTTTTTAATTTCATCAGCATACTTGGGGTTATGTATATATGAATCTATTACACTTTGAACGGAGGAACTCTTTTCTAGTTTATCTAATTCATCATAAACTAAGTTCTCTTCTGGATGAACCATTGCGTATGCCAAAGCATGAAAGGTCATAGCTTGAGGAGACTCATCCTTTAGCACCTTTTCTAACCTTTCATTCACTTCCATTGCTGCCTCTTTATTAAATGCTAGAATTAGTATTTCTGAAGGGTCTATTTTGCAATGTTTAATTAAAAATACTGTCTTATTGATAATTGTTCTAGTTTTTCCACTACCCGCTCGTGCTACAACTTGTACATTATCCCATACATTGGCTATACACTCTGCCTGCTCAGTGTCTGGAATCTCTAAGTTATTGTTTTGAAACCAGTCCAAAACAAATTGAGTTAGAACTTTATTAAAATCTTCTTTGGTTAAGTTCTCTCTCAAATTATCACGCCAATATTCTCTAGCTTGCAAGTAACGTTCTTGTATAATAATATTTAGTTCTTTTATCTTTTGTTCCTTCTCTTGATGAAGGATACGTTGCTTTTCTTCCTCTTCTTTTTCTTTAGCTCTTTGTCGCTTTTGACCTTCCTGGTATATGAGGTAATTTAATTCACTTGCATTTAATGTTTTATAATACTGTAGAAAAACCTCATAATCTTCCTCACTGTTAAGCAAGAATTTGGGCTCAACATGAAGAAAAGTAATCTGTAACTTACAATCAACGCATTCGTATAAAAATTTAGTTAACTTAGTAGATTTCGAGATAAAATAGGCTGATCCACAAACACTGCACTTATTAAGAATGATTTTATGCATATAAATCGGTCCTTTAACCCAATATTTCCTTCTATTACCATATTCGCATAAAACTTTCGCATTTGCATCTATCAATAGAAAAATATCAAGGATTTAGAAGTCTTGATTGTGGAAGACCATTTTCTATTGAATAGTATGGTTGTACTATGCACTAGCATAAAAACCACTCCGAACAAAAATACTAGGGACTAGACATCTAAATGCCAACCATGAGTTATTGTCCACAAAGCCTCTTTAATACCTAAAAAAATAAAACGCTATCAGTCAGCAAATCGACTAATCAGAGAAAAAATATACGCAGTGTTCCTTGATTTTCTGCTGACCTCATGTCTAACTCCCGTCTCCTCATTCACCCAACGATCATAGTAAGAAAAAACAAACAAAAAATCCTTTTTTGATATAGCCCTTTGCTTAGATAAATTGCAGGATGGTGTATGTTCAGTAGTGCTGTCGATGTACAATTTCTCTCCTTGGACTGAAGCCCTAAACCAAAGACCAGTTGTAGTTTGCAGATCCTCTCTTGAAGAAGATAGTCCTGATATAACTCTACTCCATAATGTTTCTCCGTTCATTACTTTACACCTCGGCACGCTAGATTTATTACCATAATTATACATACCTTATACCCTTTTATCTATGTATATCTTCATATATCTGTATAAACAATAAAACCGCCAATCAGGTTATTGTTCCCTTGATTGGCGGTCGGTTCAATATCTTATCTTTCAAGTCAAGCTCAACCCCTAACTTAAACTCTACAGTCACTTTATCACCATCAACAGTTACCTTCTCATGTCGTTTCAATGCGCAGTAAAGGTCTACTACGCAGTGAACAATAATTTCTTTTCACATATCTTTTAAATGCCTTTACTAGACAGCAGCCAATAGCCTTACTCCGCCTCTTCTATTTTCATCTCGCTTCATTTTTTACTCTTCACCAGCTTTAACTAATCATATTGTATCCATTAATAATAAAGCATGTATGTTTCACTTCCCTTAATACCAATACTGTTACAAAAGTTAAAGGAGGAATTAAATTGAATCAAATAAAAAGTGTAGCAATATACGTACGAGTCAGCACAGAAGAGCAAGCTAGTGAAGGCTATAGTATAGCTGCACAACTTCAGACTTTGCGCCAATATACCTCACTATATGGGTGGCAGATTGCTGAAGAATATGTCGATGAAGGAATTAGTGGTAAAGATATAAAGGGCCGGCCTGCAATGCAACGACTGGTATCAGACGTTTCCAAAGATAAATTTCAAGCCGTACTTGTATGGAAAATATCACGCCTTTCACGTAATATGTTGGATACCCTTGTCCTGTTAGATAAATTTGAAGAGTATGATGTAAAGTTCATTTCCTACTCTGAGAATTTTGATACATCGAGTCCGATTGGAAAACTTGTCGTTCAACTGATGGCATCCATTGCTGAAATGGAAAGAAATACTTTATCAGAAAATGTGAAGCTCGGAATGACACAGAGGGCTAGAGAAGGTAGCTGGAATGGGGGAGTGGTTTTCGGATATGATTCTGTGGAAAAAGATCTTATTGTTAACCCGAAAGAAGCAAAAATTGTTCAATTGATCTTTAATTTATATGCAGAAGGCAGTGGTCTTAAGGCAATAGCTAATCACTTAAATAAAGCTCATTATAGGACAAAACGCGGTAAACACTTTTCAATTAATGGTATTGCTACAATATTAGATAATCCTATCTATAATGGTAAAATTCGATGGTTACAAGTTGAGAACTGGGATAAAAAGAGAAGGCGTGGTAAAAATGTTAACCCCATCTTAGTTGTAGGAAAACACGAAGTAATTATCTCCAACGAGCTTTGGAATATTGTTCAAGCACGAAGACAGAGTAAGTCCTTTAAGCAGCGTCAATCAAACGAACCTTTCCTTTTAAGTGGTATCCTGCGATGTCCTGATTGCGGACAAGGTATGGTCCCATCTATTACTACTTCTACTCGAAAAGATGGAACAAAACGAAAACATCGTTATTATGTATGTGGTGCATTCCATAACAAAGGGTCATCTGCCTGCAAAGCGAATTCAATTAAAGCTTACGATACAGAAGATGCTGTTATTAACCGTATAACAGCTTTCCTAATCGATTCAGACGGCTTTCATCAAACTTTAGAAAATATAAATAAAGACACAGTCCAGTCGAATGTGAAATTAAAAGAGCAGTTAGATAATATTGAAACAGAGCTTAGAGAAGCCAATGCCATTCAAGAAAAATATATGGAAGCATTTGAACAAAATCTCTTGCCTGTTTCCATGCTACAGGAACGGTTACAGAAGTTAACTAATTCAAGGAATGACTTAGAACAAAAGAAAAATGAACTTAGTGTTCAACTAAGTTCATCAGATTCGAAAATAATTCCACCAGACGTGGTTAGACATTTATTAGAGCAGTATGTCCAAGCCTTTCAACAGTCTCCAAGAGAAAAGAGAAAACAGCTTTTTCAGCTTTTGCTAAATAAGATCACAATCAAACAAGCCGATGGCCGTTCTCGGACCATTGATAAAATTGAACTTGATTTTGATTTTACCGAAGTCAATCTGTCTAAGACATTTACACTTCTCCACATATTATATCTTGAATCGAATTATTCAGAGGAAAGTTCCTCAAGTACTGATTTAAAAGACAAAATGCCGCCTTATCTCCAACTTTTTTTGCCTCTATTTATGGTACGGTTCACCCCGATTAATCCGAAAAGCCCGATAAATCTGCTCGACCAAAATCAGTCTCATTAACTGATGGGGGAAAGTCATTTTCGAAAAGGAGAGTGTCTCATTCGACCGTTTGATGACATCATCACTAAGTCCCAGTGATCCGCCTATCACAAATGCCACTTTACTTTTTCCGTACGTAGCCAGCTTGTCCAGATTGTCCGCAAGTTCCTCTGACGACCGCATTTTCCCTTGAATGGCGAGGGCAATAACATGGTGATCGGGTGAGATCTTCGCAAGGATCCGCTCTCCTTCTTTGTTCTTCACTTGTTCCATTTCAGAATCACTTAAGACTTCAGGTGCCTTTTCGTCAGCCAGCTCGATGATATCCAACTTCGCATAGGCACCAAGGCGCTTCACATATTCACTGATTCCTTGCTTTAAATATTTTTCTTTTAATTTACCAACCGTTACAATGGTGATGTTCACTATCCACACTCGCTTTACAAACAATTTACAAACACGTTATCCACAGAAATTATCCACATATCCACAAATCACTTCCGCATATAGTATGGGAATATTAGTTCGCCACTATATATACGGCGTTATTCCCACAATATTCACATGTTGTGGATAACTTCTTATCTTCAGAAACCTCTGTTAGTTGAGGCGCTACCTCATGCTCATCGACGACAATATCCATGGCTAATTCCACGTGTTCCAGGCAGCAATAAATCATGTCGTTTCCTCCTTATCATTCTTTAAGTTCTTGATTATATACTTATCCACACTCATCATATCATGTAAAGAAAAAGCAGAAAAGGGCGCATGCCTTTCCTGCTTTTCGTTTTATCCACAATCTACAATCGCGATTCATCCGTTAATTTCATTGTGACTTCTTTCTTCTTACCATTCCGGTAGAAGGTAACCTTCATTTGATCGTTCACTTCTTTTTTATTATAGAGATGCTTACGTAGATCGATTACATTCTCAATCTTCTCACCGTCGAGCTCTGTAATGACATCAAGCTCTTGTAATCCCGCCTGTGCAGCAGGTGAATTCGGAACGGTTTGTCTGATCATAACACCATAATTGATATCTTTCGGCAGCTTTAATGTTTCCTGCTGATGATAAGCAGAAATCTGATTGACGTCTTCCAGGGTCACTCCCATTGCAGGACGCTTGACCTCTCCGTATTGCTCAAGGTCTTCTATGATCGGCTCCGCATAGTTGATCGGGATGGCAAGTCCGATCCCTTCCACCGCTTCCTGAGCAATCTTCATGGAGTTGATTCCGACCAGCTGTCCGGAAATATTAATTAGTGCTCCACCGCTATTACCCGGGTTAATGGCTGCGTCTGTTTGCAGGACTTCTGCATTCCAATCTTCCATCCCGTCCTGATTAATATCGACAGGGATGGTTCTTTCCACACCTGAAACGACACCCTGCGTCACGGAACCTGAAAATTGCAGTCCAAGGGGGTTACCGATGGCGATGACAGGTTCGCCTGCTTTCAGCTCATCTGAATTCCCAAACTCAGCAATAACATCTTTCTTGATCTTGCTTCCATCGATTTCAATGACGGCAAGGTCTGTCCAAACGTCAGTACCACGGAGCTTAGCAGGAACCTTCGTACCGTCAGCCAGGGTCACCTCCAACTGATCTGCCCCTTCGACAACGTGATTGTTCGTCACGATATAGACTGTTTTTCCTTCTTTTTTATACATAACCCCAGATCCCGTACCTGCCTGCTGATCCTGGGTCTGTCCACCACCCTGACCCCAGAAGCTCTGGGACTGGATATTCGTAATACCGACCACGGAATCCCCTGTCTTTTCCACGGCTTTTGTCACATCCGTGGTCACATCGACAGACACATTCTGAGTGGTTCCATTGTGATAGGTCTCGTCCGTTTTTTTCAGATCCTGATCCGGTTGGACCGAGTAAGGTAATATATCAAAGTTCGTCAACTGAGGTATGGCCACGATCACGAGAATCGCACCAAGGAAGACCCCCAACATCCCCGCCAAAAACATACCTCCCCGATTTCCCTTTTGCCTGCCGCTCCTGCCTTCTGAATTAGGATTGTCGTCATAATATCCCATATATCTTCATCCTTTCTACCAGCTATTCCTTTTGTTATTTTATCTTTACTAGCACGATTATAGTCAGATTAAATTAAAAAATGATGAAAAGAGGGTAAGAAATTCATAATTGTACGATTTATGTAAAAACAAAAAGGCGAAGACAGAAGCCCTCACCTTTTTCATACCTTTAACAGAGAAATCATAAACATTTGACGGTTTAAATCGCCACTAAAGGTGTTGGTACTTTAGGGTCCGTATCAAATAAATCGATTTGTTCTCCTACCATTATTCCTTTTGATTCGAGTGTTTGAGTGACACTCATCCTCGCAAGATCTTTCATATTGTTATCGAGGCTCAGATGGGCCAGGTAAATACCCTTTGTGTTATCCCCCATCACTTCACTCATGGCGATGGCTGCATCCTCATTGGATACATGTCCGTAATCACTAAGAATCCGACGTTTGATATTCCAAGGGTACCGGCACATCCGGAGCATGCCTACATCATGATTGCTTTCAAACACATAGGCATCGGCATTGGAGATAATCCCTTTCATCCGATCGCTTACATACCCTGTATCAGTTACAAGCACAAGCTTCTTATCCCCGTGATGGAATACATAAAACATCGGTTCCGCAGCATCATGTGATACACCGAATGACTCGATGCTCAACCCTCCAAAGTGCTTGGCCGTTTCCATTTCAAAGGAAAACTTCTGCTCCGTATCAATTTTCCCCACTAAGCCGTCCATGGCGTTCCAAGTCTTCTCGTTAGCATAAATCGGAAGTTTATACTTCCTCGCCAACACACCGATCCCCTTGATATGATCACTATGCTCATGGGTGACCAGAATCCCCGACAGATCTTCTATCTTCCGGTCAATCTGACTGAACAAGCCTTCCATCTGTTTACCGCTTAAACCGGCATCTACAAGGAAGGAATGCTCTTCCGATTCAACAAATATTGCATTTCCTGTACTGCCGCTCGCAAGTACACTAAAATGCATCGTCATAACGCTCACTCCTATGTTTCTATTTCCGGTTTGGTGATCTCTACAATCTGAGCTTCCACTGCGTTGATAAATAAATCTTCTTTCTTTCCGTCTTTTTCAACAATGAAATGCCAGGTTGGGGCCAATACCTGATAATCATCAATCGGTCCGAAGGTGGAATAACCCAGATTCGGAATATCGGTTATTTCACTACCATTATCAATTTCATTGTTTTCCACCAAGAATCTTAGAGCATCAAAAGGGGTTACCAACTTTTTCTTTCCAGTAGATTCTTTCAGGTTTTCCAACAATGTTTGTTTATAAGAGACGATTTCCTTATCTGTGTTCAAGTAGAGGATCAATTTCCCGTTTGCATTATTAAATATTTTCCGGTCTTGATACGTCTGAAAATAGACAATGGTCTGATCTTCTTTACTATATTTCCAAAAGCTGTACTGCTCTCCATTTACAATATTTTCTTTTATAAACTCTTTCAATTCAGCCGGAGAAAAATTATCACTAATAGAAACAGGGTCCTTCAACGTCGAATTAATCGTATTGTCATTTACAGCATTAACTTCTTGATCATCTAATTTTTCAAGATCTTTTTCACTGATTTTTTTAGTGCTGGCACTGATAATCGCATCTTTCACAGGCTCTTTTGATAGTTTTGGTGGATACTTTATATTAGCCGCTTTTAACGTTTCTTCAAAGGAAGTCTGCTCTAAAGTAGCGGGGTTGCTTTCTCTGATTTTATTCATAAATATTGTCAGAAGAAAGATATCCAGAACCAGAAATACGATAATGAATATACTCTTTGTTTTACTCCAATCCATTGGTTAGAACCCCTCCAATTCTTCCAGGGGGACCCTTATCCAGTTTCCACTATACTTGTAGTACCAGGAAGGTTCAAATATTAAGAATTTCTTATTGGATTCATTGGTATCCCTCGTCATTTTATATCCAACGACAATGTCTTCAACTTCTTCAATTTTTATCGTACTATCCTTCTTCAAAGCATATAGGACAGAGGCACCTGATGGAAGTAGTACATCTCTGATCGCGTTTTTCGAAACCATATCCAATGTAAAGTACGGTCGTTCATACTTGCTGAGGGAATTACTTCCCCACTCTTGAGTAAGTTCAGCCATATTATTCTCATTAAAGACCGGATGGTTCTCCATAAACAACCTGTACACAATCTTGTTTTCTACAGTACTGATGGAATAAAAATGATAGTCATCCGTCCATCCCCCATGATCATTGACAAATTCCATGCTTTTTTGAAATAGAGAAGCAGGTGGAATAGAGGTATCGTTATCGACAGATAAATTTATGTACGAAAGAGTACTATATTCTTCATCCGTCTTCATGACGCTTGGTATATTAATAAAGGTATTCTTTGTTACTTCAACGTTGTTTGGATCACTGAATAGTGCTTTCTTAAAATCTTCTAATGACAGTGTATCAGCATAAAACCTGTAGCTTTTATACTCTTTAGGTGATCTAGGAAGAAAAATATTTTTCTTAGAGTTCAGGGGCTGTTCAATATACTCTTCAAAAGAAGTGACCTGTTTCAAGAAATTTTTCTCGAATTTTTGTAAGCTTTCCAGATTCACGCGACATTCATAGAAGTACTTCTTTCCTGAATCAAGAGAGGCAAAATAAATTGTACCCGCATCAGAGTTAACCGTGTTCAAATCGATTACAATACGATCGAATGAAGCAGCGGGGATATTTTTATCTTCGAAATGAATGACGTGACTATAAACCGATAAAGGTACAGTATCAGGGAATAGGATCTCGATTTTCTTTGCACCTTGAATAATGGTTTTCATCTCGTCTTTGGAATACTGATTTGAGTAGTCTTTCAAATCAAACAGTGTCCAGCTACTCAATCCTTTTATCACATTACCCATTTCTTTTCCGTCCAGTGTCCCTACTGTTTTGTTACCAGAATGATAAAAAAGTTGATACGGTTTAACCAATGCCTTTGAAAGATCTGTCTCCTCAATCTTTTCTCCAACAGACACATCAAAGGTTTCATTGCTGTCAATCGTGTCATACCCGGGTTGATACGTCCAAAGGTTATAGGTTAGGAAAATACTGATAAAAACCAGTAAAGTTAATACAATCGATTTCATTTTTTCGTATTTCATGACCAATCATCCTCTTGTCCGACGTCATATGGGAGGGTAAAGATGATCGTCGTGCCTTTCCCTTCCGTGCTGGTCGCCCACACGTCACCACCGTGCGCTGAAATCATTTCTTTCGCGATAGCAAGACCGAGTCCGGTACCACCCATTTGTCTTGTTCTGGCTTTGTCAACCCTGTAGAAACGTTCAAAGATTTTTTCTAAATTTTCCTTAGGTATCCCTAAACCTTGGTCTGAAACGCTGATTTCAATGTAACCATCTTTTTCTTTCACTTTAAATGTAATGGTTCCACCCTCAGGGGAAAATTTTAAGGCATTGGAAATGATATTATCTAATACCTGGGTGATTTTATCCTGGTCCACTTCTACGAACAGCGCCTTGTCAGGCAAAAAGCGTTGGAAGGTCACGTTGATATTTTTCGTCATTTCAAATCGATCGATGATTTTATGGAAAAAGAGAATAAAGTCGACCCAGTCTTTATTAAATCGGTAGTCTTTGCTATCCATTTTAGAAAGTTGCAGAAGGTCATTGACCAGCCTGATCATTCTTTCCGTTTCATTTTGAGTGACATCAAGGAATTGAGGCGCAATATTCTCATCCTGCCAAGCACCTTCTGCCAGTGCCTCCAGATAACTCCTCATTGTGGTAAGCGGCGTTCTTAGCTCATGGGAAACATTGGCTACGAATTCCCTTCGTTCCAGATCTATCTTCTCCTGTTCCGTGATATCATGTAAGACGGCAATCAGACCATTCACAAACCCGGTCTCTTTTTGAATGATAGAGAAATTAGCCCTCAGGATATACGGTTTATCCTTTGTGCTGTAATCTAAAATGATGGACTCCTGCTCATTTGATAAGTCGTCGAACGTATACTCCTCATCTAGTCCAAGCAGTGAAATAATCGGTTGGGAAACGACTGTTTCACGTGAAACATTCAACATGCTTGCTGCAGGATCATTTATGAGAATGACCCTTCCTTTTCGATCAGTAGCAATAACTCCATCCGTCATATAAGAGAGGACAGACGACAACTTTCTACGCTCTCCTTCTGTCGTTGCCTGGGCTTCCTGAAGACGCTTTGTCAAATTGTTAAACGTAATGGCTAGTTGACCAATTTCATCATATCCATATACTTTAACTTTTCTTGAGAAGTTCCCTTTCGCCATAGCCAGTGCCTGTTTGCGCATATCTGATATCGGCCTGGTGACAGTTTGAGCTAATAGAACTCCAAGTACAGCCGTTATGACCAGTGCAATGATCGTACCGTTAGTGAAGATTTTATTAATATCGTTCATTTGATCATAGACTCTCTCAATTTCACCAACGATATAAATGGCACCAATCACCTCATCATTTGATTCGATCGGTTTGGCATGTACCCAAATACGGTCATGTGTTTGATTATCAACATACGTATTTTCCGAAGTAACACCCAGGGCGAGTACCCTCTTCACATCTTTATCAGAGGTTACCCTGTTAACAACCTTTTGGTTATTCGGATCAGAGGTACCAATGATCCGCTTCCGATTATCAATGACTCTGATCTCGGCAATATCTGAATTCTTACTGCTGTCTTCTAGTATTCTTCTAATGTCTTCTTCCTGCGTGGGATCATCCTCCCCGCGCTCTTTCACCATTTCTTCCTTGATCGTATACTCTAATAACTCCACTCGATTAGTGATGGAGGATTGGAAGTTCTCCACAAGCTTCTGCTCAAGCTCCCTCACAAAATAAACCCCGATGATTTGCATGGCGAGAAGGATGAGCAGAACGTAGATTAAAACGAATTTCAAATGAATGGAACGGGTTAAGCCAACTTTCTTCATTACATATTACTCCTGTTCAGGATTTCGCAAGTAATAACCGACTCCTCTACGTGTTACGATCCAGGTAGGGTGACTTGGATTATCTTCGATTTTCTCACGGAGACGTCTGACGGTCACATCCACTGTACGCACATCTCCGTAATAGTCATAGCCCCATACGGTTTGAAGTAAATGCTCACGGGTCATGACTTGTCCAATATGTTTCGCTAAATAATGAAGGAGCTCGAACTCACGGTGCGTCAGTTCTATCGTGTCCCCTCTTTTTGAAACAACGTAGGCATCCGGGTGAATGGTTAAGGATCCCACGGTTATTTCGTTATTTTCATCCTCGACAGTTTGCTGGGCACCATGCTGATGGCGTCGCAGGTTGGCTTTTACCCTTGCAATCAATTCACGGGTACTGAAAGGCTTTGTCACATAATCATCCGCTCCAAGCTCCAGACCCAATACTTTATCAATTTCCGAATCCTTCGCTGTCAGCATGATAATCGGCATTTCATACTTCTTCCTAATCTCCCGGCACACTTCCATCCCGTCTCGATTCGGAAGCATGATATCAAGGAGCACAAGATCCGGTTTAATTTCCTCAGCCATCTTCACAGCTTCATCGCCGTCATACGCACAATGAACCTCATATCCTTCTTTTTTTAAATTAAATTGTAATATATCTGCAATTGGTTTCTCATCGTCAACGACTAATATTTTCTTCTCCATGTCAATTGATCTCCTTTAGAAAAAAGTAATTTATCATATAAAGTTGTGATTAGTATAGGATTCTTCCTTTAAATTTATCACTTTCTCCATATTAATTCATCTTTTACTCTATCATACCCTTTAATTCAATGCTTGTTGACTACAATCTAAATATAACAAAGGGGACTGACAAATAAAATGATTGTGTCAGTCCCTTGCTTTATTGTCTCTATAGAATTAAAGTACATCCAATGGATTAATCATTGATCCATTCTTGTATACTTCGATATGAAGGTGAACGCCGGTTGCTTCGCCGGTCTCTCCCATGATACCAAGTTTTTGGCCTCTTTCAACCGTTTGACCTGCAGAAACGGAGATCGAATCCAGGTGAGCATAGATGGTCTTATATCCATTTCCATGATCAATGACGACTTTATTTCCATAACCGCCATCGTCCCAGCCTGCAGAAACGACTCTTCCGTTATCCACCGATTTGATCGTACGGTCACTTGGACGGGCAATATCGATTCCTTTATGCATTTTCCCCCATCTCGGTCCTTGCTTCGAGGAAATGTACCCGCCATTCGTCGGCCATGCAAAACTTCCCGACCCTCTTGATGGAGTAGCCTTTGTCCCTTTTATAACGATATATGTCACTGGATCTTTCAGTTTCTTTTCTTCTTTTACATTTTTCTCGATTTGAGAACCATTTACCTCTGTCGTTTCAAAGGTAACGGATTTCTCACCATCCTGACCTTCTTGCTTCACTTTCGTATCGCCTTTATTCATTGAAGAGTCTTCTTCTACTTCCTTTTCATAAGCGATCTTTTCAATTTTATTGGCTTCTTTCTTAACTAGAACATGAACAAGCGGCTCATAAACCGTCACGTTTAGCTCTGATCCTACTTTTAACGCATCGTCTGCATTTAAGTCATCGTTTAACTTCAGTAACTTCCCTGTCGTTAACGAATGATCTTCTGCAATTGTGCTTAACGCATCACCTTTTTGAACCTTGTATTTCTTCTCTTCTAACGCACCTTTTTCAAGAAAATCGGCAGCTTTTTGAGGAGACATCAGTTCTTCAGGCTTTACCTGGACTTTTTTCACATCAACATCTTCTTTAAATGAAACTTCTAATAAACGCGTTTCATTTTCTTTTAAAGCGGGTAAAGAAGTGGTTGAAGAATCCTTTTCCCTAGCTTCTAGATCAGCCAGCTCTTCTTCTTTGACATAGTTAAGCTTAAAGGCTTTCAATGCTTCTTCAGCAGCCTTTTCATCTGCTACATAAGCAACCGGTTTATTGTTCACAACGAGAGCAAACGCATTTGCTTCGATTGATACGGATTGATTTAATTGTTCAATCACCTGTTGGTTATTTGTCTTTGCAGCTGTAAAAACATTTTCAGGTATGTACGTTACGTCTTGTTCGAAATCAACCTGGTAATCACTGTACTCTTTCTGTACTTTCTCAAGATTTTCATCTAAAACAGCCTTTACTTCTTCCTGACTAGTAACGGCCCCTACATACTCACTACCCATGTAAACATGATAGATGGTTTGTAAATCTTCCTCGGACCCGGTAGCTGCTGCAGAAGAAAAAGTTAAAGTGGTAAGAGCGAGGGTAGTAATTCCTACTCTCTTCACTAATTGAGTTGATTTATGTCGAATATTAAGTTTTTTGTATTTTTCAATGATGGGTGATAACTTCTCTACAAAACTCATTGACTTGCCTCCTATAAACTAAAGCAAAAATCCCAGTTAACGGTCGTTCATTAAGCCTGATTTAGTCAAATTCTATAAAATTCGTACTTTACTAATTTACCATAATTCGACGAAAACCGGGACGCAGAATCCTGATTGTAATATAACTGTATAATTTATCTGAATATATTTTCAGGGCTATCAATGGATGATCCCTGTTGTGATGGGAATTACATGGGTCTAAAGATAGGGAGGCGACTGAAATATGGATGGAAGAAATTAGAGGATTTTCGGGATTTTATGTTACATAAGTGTTACAAAACTCATAATAAAAAAGTACTACGAGAGTCAAAGTCATCGCAGTACTTTTTGTAAGATGGCTCAGGACGGAATCGAACCGCCGACACATGGATTTTCAGTCCATTGCTCTACCAACTGAGCTACTGAGCCGTATGTAGGATACATCTCAAAAATAGAAGCTTGTTGTCCATCATCCAGTTCTCAGGAAGATGAATCAAGATGCTAAATATGTATGAGAAAAGAAAATGGCGGTCCGGACGGGACTCGAACCCGCGACCTCCTGCGTGACAGGCAGGCATTCTAACCAACTGAACTACCGGACCAAAAATTTTTGCGTTAGCAAAATAGGTTTCAAATATATTCTATTTCCGAATGAGAATGTCTGGCAAACCAGCAATCTATCAACAAGGAAATAAAAATGACCCATACGGGATTCGAACCCGTGTTACCGCCGTGAAAGGGCGGTGTCTTAACCGCTTGACCAATGGGCCATAAAAATGGTGAGCCATGAAGGATTCGAACCTTCGACCCTCTGATTAAAAGTCAGATGCTCTACCAACTGAGCTAATGGCTCTCTAAGTATATATAAACACGAATCGAAAGCTTGATCAAAGCCCTCTTTCGTGACAACGAAATTAATATTATCATAGTATGAATGTCGAGAGCAACAGTTTTTTTGTTTTTTTGTCGAAAATTATTTCTTGGGGAATGATTTTTGGACGAACTCCCATTTAGAGTATTCTCTCTAAGCTACTTTTGCTTAAATGATAATGTGTTGACTCCACCCTTTCTTTTACCACGAAATTCTACAAAAACGGAATAAACTATTCTAGTTGCAAGGGCAGGTGAAGAAATCATTAAAAAATCTTTTAGTTGTTGCCCGGTGATTTTTCTCTCCGAAAAGAAGATGATAATGCTCGAGTGCCTTAAAATGCTGATTTCGATTTTATATTGCAATGAGGAAAGTACCCAATAACCCCCAAAATAAAAGACCCACCACCAGAGCCACTAACCGCTCCGACGGCAGATCTTCATTTCAAACAATATCAATAAGTCAAACTAGCCGCCACAATCAACCCGACGACGATCGCAGCGGAGAATAGGCTGAATCCGATGGCGATGTTCCCTTCTTCCACTTTCTTTGCTAGGTTGGTACGGGGCGTCAGGACGTACTCGATGATCCAATAGGCGATGACTTGGGTGGCGATTCCGATCAGCCCCCAGATGAAAGCGTCCAGCAGGTTAAGGCTGTTCGCCCAGACCGTGTAAATGACAATGGCGAGTCCGATCGCTTTTCCCCATAGCTTTAGGGCTACAGCAATGTTACCTTCCCTGATCAGGGTCGCTTCTGAGAATTTTGTGGTGAAGGCGAAGACGGTAATTCCGAGGATCATGAGTCCAAGGCCTGTTCCGACGTGGGCCAGAAAGCTGAGTAGGGCTTCACTAGTTATGATTTGCATATGTTTCTCTCCTTTTTATTTCTCCTGTATTCCTACAGGCAGAAAGTATGATTCGTTATCGGTGATGGCATTTCCGGCTCGTAAACCGACGGCGCCGGGATTGCCGTTAATAATGAAGCTTCCGACCATAAGGCTTGCTTCCTTTTCCCCTTCATCCGTAGTGATCACTGAGACAGGGAGGGGGATGAACTGCTGATATACAGGAAGGGACTGTTTATACGTTTTATTCTTATCTTCTAACAGGACTTTTCCTGTTGCTTCCATGATTTTGACCGTATCCCCTTCACGGCCGAATGCAGGTTTCTGGACATAGGTCATTCCGTTTTCCTCGAAATGTTCAGGTTCCAGGTAGGTGGGAAGGAAGTATCGTTCGATCCACTCGTGTTCTTCTTCAGTGAAAAAGGGACTCCCCTCTTCATGCAGCCCCCATATGAGGGCCTGAACTCCTTTTGATTGGAGTAAAAATGCGGACGGTGGATTCAGGATTGCCAGCTTTTTCTCCAATACCATCTGCATGAGTTCCTGCCCGACTTTTTCTTCGGTCAACGGATCCTTATCATCCACGAGATGCTCAACGGGATAAGTTTGCCGGTATAATACATCAATTCGCTCTCCATTCGGAGTATAAAGTCCATTTTCCCGTATTTGCAGCTGATCGAGACTAACATATTCGGAAGGAACCCCGGAAAGCTCCTGAATATACTTCGTCGTCAGGTAATCTTCTTCGTTATCAGCATGAGAAGTGAAGACGATCTTCGCTTCTCCTTCTCTTTGGAGGGACTTCCAGGAAGATAGGAGACCCCTTTTCAATTCTTTGGCTAATATCTTTTCCATTCCTTCATTCGGATTGGGACAATCAAAGTATCGACAAACCTTTTCATTCACGTGATAAAGTTCTTTTATGAATGTGGGGGTATCACTATTAAATTCTAATAGTTTTATTTCTCCTTCTGAGACTACAAAGTCGAATCTCCCGATGATACATTCTTGAGGAATCGTTTTACACTTTATATAAGAAAGGGATTCCCCAGGGTATCCGAGTTCAAGGAGAGTATCGTCTTCTAATTCCCGAAGCAGATCGGCCGTTTTATCAAAGATGGCGTACACCCGCCTGGATGCTTCTTGAATCGCCAAAACCGTTTCATGGGATTTTAAATGGATATCCAATAAGGCATACTCCATGTCATATAAATTATGCCAAAATGCGGATATGTCCTTGTAAAAGGCATTTCTATTTTCACGATGAGAGGCAGTCATATTACCCTCCGAATCCACCTTTAGAGCCGCTTCCGATTCCGGATTTATAGCTTTTGGAATATGATTTGTATTTTGAAAAATTTCTCAGGTTGGATTTATTTTTGAACATCCTGCCAGCGAACCAAAAGTACCCAAAGTGAGGTGAATGGTTGTCATCGCAATAATATGTCCCACTATCATCATCCCAATCCCAGTCGTCACAGTCTACATCCGTCGGTTCCGGTGGCAGGTCCTGATTCCCGCAGCCACTGACAGATATCGCCATGACGGAGGCGGCCACTCCCGCCATCATTTTTTTCGTTTTATTCATCTTGTTTCCTCCTCTAGCTTATATCCCGTTGCATTTACATAAAGTATATACACATAGCGATCCTCATCGATTTCAGCAGAGTCGCGTTCCCACTCAGCACCATCTATATAATAATAAACAGAACCGATGACACTTAGAATATCCAGATGATAATCATGGTGTTCTATTTTTAAAATCGGGTTATTTTTCCGCTTATTTAATTCCCGAATCTCCAGTACCAGTCGTTCTGGAGGGAACAAAGGATCATTCAGTGGTTCCTCTTCATAAGTTTCAACATAAATGATGAATAAGTTCCCCTCCATGGCAGAAGATAGCTGCCGGTAGGTGACTCCTTCCTTTACAAAGAACTCACATTCCCTTCTGGAGAGGATTTGTTCTAGCTCAATATCGGGATAATGATAAATCGCTTCAAAAGAATCGTTTCCTTTTCTTACTCGATATTCTAATATCGGTTCTTTCATTTTATGCCTCCAGACTTCCACTATGTTTTCTTTAAACTATACGAACCAATAAGGAAAAGGTTTCGTTTTCTAGAAGTTCATTGGTATTATTGAACTATGATTTTTTAAAAAGGAGGGTATGTATGATTATTTTCCAAAGGCTGTGGAAACAGATCACGAAGATGGACTTCGGTTTTATTCTTCTATTATCTCTGATTATCATCCTGTTTGGAACCTTTGGCAGTCATTTTTTGGAACCTGAAACCTTTCCATCACTTTTTGACGGGTTCTGGTGGACGATGACTACCTTGACCACTGTAGGATATGGGGATTATTTTCCCGTTTCAGTGGGAGGCAGGATGCTTGGAATCTTCCTCTTCATCTTTGGAATCGGGATCATCGGGGTATTGATCAGTAAAACAGTCGATTCCATTACCACGTTTCAGAAATTCAAAAGGGAGGGAAAACTAGTGTATACATATGAAGATCATTACATTTACATCAATTGGTCTAAGAAAACAGAAAGGGCCATTGAAGAGATTCTTGCCCATGTGCCCGATGCGGAGATTGTCCTCATTGACATGCTTCCCATCACACCGATCGAACATGAGCAGGTGCATTTCATCCAGGGGGACCCTTCCGATGAAAATGTCTTGCTGAAGGCCAATATCTTTGAGGCAAAACGAGTGGCCATCTTTTCCGATTCGAAAATCGAGGATCCTTCTCTGGTGGATGGTAAAACGCTGTTAATAGCGTCGGCCGTTGAAGGATTATCAAAAACGCATCAGAAGGAAGTCCATACGATCGTGGAAGTATCGGAAGACCGGCATATTCCTAAATTTCAGCACATCGCCGTCGAGGACTTTATTTTGTCGAATGATTCAGTTTCACTTCTCATGGCAAAAGCGACCCTCCACCCCGGAACGACGAATTTATTCAGACAACTACTCAGTAAACGATACGGAAATAACATTCATGAATTCAGGGTCAAAGAAAACTGGAAAACCATCAAACAGGCATCTGAGGAGCTCCTTGAAAAAGGGGCCATTCTTCTCGCGGTGAATGATAATATGGATTTCACCGACGCCATGAATCGGGAACTTCACCCCGAAGATACACTCTATGTGGTATGTCATGACAGGGTATTCGAACAAATGAATCAATAAAAAAACTCTTAGCCTGCGATTAGGCTAAGAGTTTTTTCGTATCATTAATTCGGGCTCCACACGCTGCGAACCACATTGGTTTGAGAACGGTCCGGGCCGACTGAGAAGATGGATAGAGGGATACCTGTCAATTGTGATACGCGCTCTAAATAGTGACGAGCATTTTCAGGAAGATCCGTTAGTGTCTTGCATCCTGTTATGTCTTCCGTCCAGCCTGGAAGTTCTTCATACACAGGCTCACATTCAGCTAAAATGTTAAGATTAGCCGGGAACTCGTCCATGACTTCACCTTTATACTTGTAAGCAACACAGATTTTCAATGTTTCGATTCCTGTCAGGACGTCGATCGAATTCAGTGAAAGGTCTGTTAACCCGCTGACACGGCGAGCATGACGCACAACCACACTGTCAAACCAGCCGACACGGCGAGGGCGTCCAGTCGTTGTACCATATTCACGGCCCACTTCACGAATTCGGTCCCCGATCTCATTTGTCAGTTCCGTTGGGAAAGGTCCGTCCCCTACCCGGGTTGTGTATGCCTTAGATACGCCGACTACGTGATTGATTTTTGTCGGGCCCACTCCGGAACCGATCGTTACTCCACCGGCTACTGGATTAGAAGAAGTAACAAATGGATATGTACCTTGATCGATATCAAGCATAACCCCTTGAGCTCCTTCGAATAAAACGCGGCGACCGTTATCGATGGCATCGTTTAACACAACGGATGTATCGACAACATAGTGCTTGATTTGTTGACCATACTCATAGTACTCATCCAGAATATCTTCAATGTTGAAGCCTTCTGTTTCATAGAACTTCTCAAATAAGCGGTTCTTCTCTTCAAGATTACGTGCAAGCTTTTCTTCGAACGATTGACGATCCAGAAGATCTGCGATACGGATTCCGACACGAGCTGCTTTATCCATATAAGCAGGACCGATTCCTTTTTTCGTTGTACCGATTTTATTGGCACCTTTACGTTCTTCATCGATTTCATCCAGCTTTAAGTGGTAAGGAAGAATCACGTGTGCACGGTTGCTGATCCTTAGGTTGTCTGTTTTCACATTACGATCGTGAAGATACTTCAACTCTTTCACAAGAGCTTTGGGATCTACAACCATCCCATTCCCGATTACGGACGTTTTTTCGTTATAGAAAATACCTGATGGAATTAAATGTAGTTTATATGTTTCACCGTCAAACTTAATCGTATGACCCGCGTTGTTCCCACCTTGGTAACGCGCGATTACTTCTGCATGTTCGGAAAGGAAGTCAGTGATCTTTCCTTTTCCTTCGTCTCCCCATTGCGTACCTACTACTACTACTGAAGACATATTAAGCACCTCCGACGGGAATTAGTATTCCCTCTTTTATCAAACAAACTCATTTTATCAACACTAATAGTGAAAGTCAATGAAAACACGAACGATTATATAGGTAATTATATTTATGTTCGTGTAAACATATGCTTTTTTCTGCTGAAAACAGCTGATGGTTGATTTTTTTGATAAATAAATTTTAGTAAACGCTTTTATTCAATGTGAATATTTTAGCTCTGTTCGACCAACGTATCCTTTGATTGTAAGGGGTTTTACTCCCTTTCCGCGGACGATTGGCCAAGCCTCCTCGCAAGCGGAAATCAACCGACTACTCTCCTTTTTTGGATAAAGATTTTATGTTCTGTCAGATTATATAGCGCATTTTAGAATCTTTTGCTAATCTAAAGTAAGCATTTTGAATTTTACATACAATTGAATAACGAGGTGACGATTTGATGATTAAACGATTTTTCAGTTATTACCGGCCACATCGGAAGCTTTTTTATATTGATTTTGCCTGTGCGGTGTTGGTTGGCCTTTTAGAGTTAGGGTTTCCCTTGGCGGTATCGTGGTTCATTGATTCCCTATTGCCTGATGGGAATTGGAGCACCATCCTGGCTGTTTCGGCGGGCCTTCTAGTACTGTATTTACTCAGTTCGAGTATGCAATTCGTGGTGAACTACTGGGGGCATAAACTAGGGATTAATATCGAGACAGATATGAGACGGGAATTGTTTCAGCACGTTCAAAGACAATCCTTCCGCTTCTTTGACAATACAAAAACGGGTCATATCATGAGCCGGGTGACAAACGACCTGATGGACATCGGGGAGCTTGCCCATCACGGACCAGAAGACTTGTTCATCGCCATCATGACGTTTATCGGTGCATTTTGGATCATGCTCACAATCAATATGGAGCTTGCCCTGGTTGCCATTATCATTGTTCCATTCCTTGTATGGCTGATTTCGTATTCGAATATTAAAATGAACGTGGCATGGACGAAAATGTATGGAAATATAGCCGATGTCAACAGCCGCGTTGAAGATAGTGTTTCAGGGGCGAGAGTCGTCCAATCCTTCACGAACGAATCCTTTGAATTGGAACGCTTCAACGAGAATAATCAATTTTTCCGTAAGTCCAAACTGAAAGCTTATAACGTGATGAGCGTAAATTTATCCGGTATCTACATTACGACTCGGTTGATGACCTTGATCATTCTAGTATACGGAGCGTGGTTAAGTTTTTCCGGGGCCCTCTCCTATGGAGAGCTCGTTGCTTTCATTCTTTATATTAATGTTCTGTTCAAGCCAATTGATAAAATTTCCGCCCTCCTTGAGCTGTATCCGAAAGGGATGGCAGGTTTTAAACGGTTCACTGAGCTCATGGATATGGAACCGGATATTGAGAATCGTCCCCACGCCATCGAAGTGTCCACCCTAAGAGGAGACATTGCCTTTGATGACGTGACCTTTGGATATGAGGCTGACCGTCCTATTCTTAACGACTTATCCTTTACTATTCAATCAGGACAGACTGTGGCATTTGTCGGTCCTTCCGGTGCAGGTAAAACCACAATTTGCTCATTGATTCCCCGCTTCTATGATATAGAAAAGGGGGCCATCACCATTGATGGGATCGATATCCGTGAGATGACGAAGGAATCCCTCCGTTCCCAAATCGGGATTGTCCAGCAGGATGTGTTCCTATTCACCGGAACACTCAGGGAAAATATTGCTTATGGGAAGCTTGATGCCACAATGGAAGAAATCGAGGAAGCGACGAGACGAGCTCACCTGACAGATCTTATTGCCTCCCTTCCCGACGGATACGATACCCAGATCGGGGAGAGGGGACTGAAGCTGTCAGGAGGTCAAAAGCAGCGCTTGTCCATTGCCCGCATGTTCCTTAAGAATCCACGAATCTTGATTCTGGATGAAGCCACTTCCGCTCTGGATACAGAAACAGAAGCCATCATTCAAGAGGCGTTAAATGAACTGGCAAAAGACCGGACCACCCTGGTCATTGCCCACCGATTGGCGACAATACGCAAAGCAGACCGCATTCTGGTCGTCACTGAAAACGGAATTGCAGAGGATGGAACTCATGAAGAATTGCTCTCTAACGAAAATGGAATCTTTACAAGGCTTCATGCTCATCAGCATGCGACAATCCTATAGCAACAAAAAATCCAAGCCTGGTGGGCTTGGATTTTTTTCTATTAAGCCGGAGCGTCGTCAAACCGCCGCTCCAGATTCACGAATTTATTGTATTCCTTCACGAACGCCAGGGACACGTTCCCAACCGGGCCGTTACGCTGCTTGGCAATGATGATTTCGATGATGTTTTTATTTTCCGCTTCTTTGTCATAGTAATCTTCACGATATAGGAAGGCTACGATATCCGCATCCTGCTCGATACTTCCAGATTCACGGATATCCGACATCATCGGACGCTTATCCTGTCGCTGCTCCACTCCACGGGAAAGCTGGGATAAGGCGATGACAGGCACTTGAAGTTCACGGGCAAGACCTTTCAATGAACGGGAGATTTCAGAAACCTCCTGCTGACGGTTTTCTCCTGATCGTCCGCTTCCCTGGATCAGCTGCAAGTAGTCAATGAGAATCATCCCCAGCCCATGCTCCTGAGCAAGTCGGCGACATTTGGAACGGATTTCTCCCACTTTGATCCCCGGCGTATCATCAATATAGATTCCGGCATTCGAGAGGCTTCCCATGGCCATGGTCAACTTTCTCCAGTCTTCATCTGTTAAATCCCCGGTACGAAGGTTCTGTGCATTAATATTTCCCTCTGCACACAGCATACGCATGACGAGCTGTTCTGCCCCCATCTCAAGGGAGAAGATGGCAACATTTTCTTTCGCTTTAACCGCGACGTTTTGAGCGATATTCAGGGCAAAGGCTGTCTTACCCATGGAAGGTCGGGCTCCGACAATGATCAAGTCGTTTCGCTGGAAACCGGCTGTCATATGGTCAAGGTCGGCGAATCCCGTTGAAATCCCCGTTACGTCACCTTTACGATTCGTCAGAGTTTCAATGTTGTCATAGGTCCTCACCAATACATCCTTAATATTGTGGAAAGCTCCGGCATTTTTTCGCTGAGCCACTTCCATGATATTTTTTTCCGCTTCGCTTAACAGACTGTCCACTTCATCTTCCCGGGCATAGCCGTCAGAGGCGATATCGGTTGCGGTTCGGATCAATCTGCGCAGCAATGATTTTTCTTCTACAATTTTCGCGTAGTATTCAATATTCGCCGCGGTTGGAACAGACGCCGCTAGTTCACTCAAATAAGCGACCCCGCCAATATCTTCAAGCTCTTTCGCTGCGGCCAGTTCTTCTGTCACCGTAATCAAGTCGACGGCTTTTCCTCCATCTCCCAAATTCAGCATGACATTGTATATTCTTTGATGAGAATGACGATAGAAATCCTCTGGAATCAATATTTCCGATGTGGTTGTTAACGCACTGGGCTCCAGAAAAATAGCCCCTAATACCGCTTGTTCAGCCTCTATATTCTGAGGGGGAACCCGGTCCTGGAACATTTCATTCATCTATGTTCAAGCCTCCCTTACGATCTGATGGGAGTTCCCCACAGATCCTGACTTTCTTTATCTATAATAATTAAATGTAATTCTACCGAAAAAATGTGATCAGGATAAAATCCAGATCACATTTTATATCAAGCTATATTCATTTTAACATGTTTTTCTCAAAATAAAGTTACCAAATTTCGTATATTCAGTGGAAGACTATTCTTCCGTAACGTGCACCTTTAACGTTGCGGACACATCTGTATGCAGTTTCACAGGAACATTCGTGTAACCAAGAGCACGGATAGCGTCGTTCATTTCGATTTTACGCTTATCGATTTTGATGTCATGAGCCTTTTTTAAACCGTCTGCAATTTGCTTGCTCGTGATGGACCCGAATAATCGGCCGCCTTCACCCGACTTCGCTTTCATCTCGACCGTGATTTCTTCTAATGTCGCTTTTAACTTTTTTGCCTCTTCCAGTTCTTCTTGAGCGACTTGCTTTTCTTTCTTCTTTTGGCCTTCAAGTTGACCCATGTTTGCGTTCGTTGCTTCAACAGCCAAGCCCTTTTTCAATAAAAAGTTATGTGCATAGCCATCTGCTACGTTTTTTATTTCACCTTTTTTTCCTTTTCCTTTAACATCTTTTAAGAAAATGACTTTCATATCTCTTTTCTCCCTTCAAAATAATCATTTAATGCTTCTTTCAGCTGTTCTTCCGCTTCCTGGACGGATACCTGCTTGATTTGAGTAGCGGCATTGGTTAAATGGCCTCCACCGTTCAGGTTCTCCATGATGATCTGTACGTTTACGTCACCCAGAGAGCGGGCACTGATACCGATTGTGTCAGGATCCCGCTTCGAAATGACGAAGGAAGCGATGACTTCATCCATCGTCAATAAGGTGTCTGCTGCCTGCGCAATGAGAACAGGATCATAAATGACATCGTCCTCCGCTTTCGCAATTGCGACTCCTTCACGGAAGAATTTCACCGATTCAATTAACCGGGAACGCTTGATGTAGGTTTCGACATCCTCTTTGAGGAACTTTTGAACCAGCACCGTATCAGCCCCTTGTGCCCGTAAATACGAAGCGGCATCAAATGTCCTGGAGCCCGTCCGAAGGGTAAAGCTCTTCGTATCGACAATGATCCCTGCCAGAAGAGATGTAGCTTCAAGCATCGTGATTTTCTCATGCTTCGGCTGGTATTCGAGCAGCTCTGTCACAAGTTCTGCCGTGGAGGAAGCATATGGCTCCATATAGACAAGTAATGGGTTTTTGATAAAATCTTCCCCCCGGCGATGATGATCGATGACAACGACTTTGTCCACTTTGTTTAATAGCTTTTCTTCAATGACCAGGGAGGGCTTATGGGTGTCAACTATGACGAGCACCGTATCATCCGTTGCCATCTCAAGTGCTTCCTCCGGGGTGATGAAGCGGGGATGAAGATCAGAATTCGCTTTGATCTCCTTCATCAATCGTTTCACACCATTGTCAATTTCATTAAAATTCAAGACGACATAGCCGTCACGCTGATTCATCTGAGCTACTTTCCTGATTCCAATGGCTGCTCCGATGGCGTCCATATCAGGATGCTTGTGTCCCATGATGATGACCTTGTCACTTTCGATCATGATTTCCTTCAAAGCATGGGAAATGACCCTTGCCCTTACACGGGTACGTTTTTCCATCGGATTGGTTTTCCCACCATAAAACTTGACCTTTCCATTGGTCTGTTTAATCGCCACCTGATCCCCGCCCCGTCCCAATGCGAGATCGAGACTTGACTGAGCCAGCGTCCCCAATTCAGGAAGGGAAGAGACCCCTGTGCCCACACCGATACTCAAGGTGAGGGGAACATTTTGCTTCGAAGTCGTATCCCTTACATCATCAAGGATTCCGAACTTTTCCTTCTCCAACACTTGAAGGATCTTCTCATTTATGACGGCGATGAATCGTTCAGAAGAGACCCTCTTCAAGAACACACCGTACTCTTTGGCCCACTTATTCAGGATCGATGTTACGAGGCTGTTTAAGCTGCTTCTCGTCTGATCATCCATTCCCTGCGTCAATTCATCATAGTTATCTAGAAAAATGATTCCAATATTCGTGCGTTCATCATGATATTGCTTTTCTATTTCTTTTTGCTCCGTGACATCAAAGAAGTAGAGTAGTTTTTCTTTGAGCTTCAATACGACATGATACTTTCTTTCATTAATCGTCACGATTTCTGAGTCGACTTCCTGTTTGATTAATGGAACAAGTGATTCTGCCACATCGTAAAGGGACCTTCCAACGACTGTGTCTTCATTGAAACAAGAGGCAAGAAAAGGATTCGTCCATTCTATGTAATATTCATCATTGATCAGCATGATCCCAATGGGCATCTCCATTAATGCTTCTTCCCCTACGCGCTTGACACGATAGGATAACGTGGAGATATATTCCTCTGTTTCTTCGTGTGACCTTCTCTCAAAATAAAATGCGAGAAAATACACGACTCCAAAGACAATCAACCCTATTAACGAAATGATCCATTGGTAAAAGGAAACCGATACTAACAATAGAGCTGTTAATATAGCTAGACCGTACAATGGGTATCGGATCATTCGCTTATTAAAATAAGATGGCATGATTTCAGCTCCTGGATCTTAAATTTCTATGACTTGCGTTGTAGGCGTTGTCTTAGATCAAACCCTAAGTCAATTATACCTAAAATTCGCACGAGATAAAGAAGAGGAATCGAAATGATTGTAATTAATACCAAAATCCCTTTGGACCATCCTTTCAGATGAGCAAAGAAATAGAGGAAAGACAGTCCTTGAACCGCCATCAATGTCTGCAGTACATACAGGACATTGATCAATGCTGTATAAATGTATGTTCCTTTCTCCGGCTGCAGGATCATCGACAGTACGAGGGTAATCAAATAATACCAAAGAATGCTCTTAGGAAGCCTCCATTCTCTGAATGGCTTGAATACCGGTACATCCCTTCCCAGACGCTTCATGATTGGGAAATTGATCACGATAAATAACAAAGCCAATACAACAGAGATTCCTACGAACAACGTAGGCATTAACGTTTGAACAAGGTCAATGGAACTCTCCAGGCTATCTATCAGCCTCTTATCCGGTTCCTGACCAAGTGTCTCAAATAAAGAATAATAAGCAGCCTTTGATTCCTTCAGGCTGTCTTCAATAATATTAACACCTAAGAATAGTATAGAAACAACGTAACCTATCACTATATTCAGGACAAGTGTTAGACTCGCTGCCATAAACAGCCTCATCTTATCCACCTTAGCCTTCACACACCAGCCAATGACCATCCCGGTCGTAGCCACCATAAAGGCAACCGGCAGTGCGATTAGTCCCCCGAATAAGAAAGACAGCCCAAGGGATCCGATCAATACCAGAATTGAGTTCCAAAAGGAGTACTTGGAACTGAATAAAATAAGAGGGAGGGGCAACACGAAAAATGTCAGCGTCCCAATAAGCGGAACATATAAACTCAATAACATTAACACAGTAAAGATGGCGAGCATAAGCGCACCTTCAGTCAAAACACGGGGATTCCTCACTCAAAACGCTCCTTACGGTAGATTACATGCAATAGCACTATCATATCAATTTTGAAGATAGATTTCATCTTATGGGAACTTGTAATACGTGACAAGCCAATAGAGTCCCGCCGTGATAGTGCTTTTCGGCAAACTTGTGCCAAATTTTGAATATCAATACCGGGATTATCGTTCATATCGATTCAGCAATTCAAAAAAAGAGGGCACCCCTCTCAACATGCTGTAACTCTTCATCTACTCTAGTATGTACTCACTCTAAAAAGGAGTATACCTCTTAGATAAAGAATGGCATGTCTTAAGGACCACCCTCTAACGTGTATTATGAAATTTTGAACCGTTCAATCGATACTTGAAGCTCCTGGCTTAAGTCCGTGAGTCGTTCCGCTGCTTGTGTAACGGACTGTACGGCTTTTACCTGTTCTTCTGTCGAAGCACTCATTTCCTCGCAAGAAGCGGCTGTTTCTTCGGCTGTGGCGGCCATCATTTGAATTACGTTCACCACCTCATCCTTTTCGAGATTGATTTGACCCACTTCCTGATACATATTCTCAATCTCTCGCTGCATGGATTTCATTAATTGCGAGGTTTGATCGAAGACATGATTTGTTTTTTGAATCACATCATTCTGTACCTCGAATGTTGCTTTCGTTTTTACCATTTCGTCCACTGCTTGATGAGATCCCTGTTGGATTTCGACGATTGTGCGTTTTACCTCTTCCGTTGCTCTTACAGATTGGTCTGCCAGCTTGCGAACTTCTTCCGCTACAACAGCGAAACCTTTGCCGTGCTCTCCGGCTCTCGCAGCCTCAATGCTTGCGTTAAGTGCAAGGAGATTCGTTTGAGACGAAATTTCCGTTATCGTGCCCATCACTGATTCAATCGTCTTCACTTTCGCCTCCAGACTTAAGATGACGTTTTCCATGGAAGTGATGTACTCACTGGAAGAATGGTAGGCACTCTCTAACTCTTTTACCTGATTGAACCCGGATTGGTTCATGACATCCGCTTTACCAGCCAGTTCAGACATGGCCTTGGATTTTTCATAAACCCCATCAATCCTTGTTCCCAGCTGCTCTGTTTGAAGATGGGCACGATCCGAGTCAGCTGCTGACTGGGATGCCCCGCTGGCGATTTCAGTTACGGCCCTTGCCATTTCTTCACTTGACGCATTCGTTTCCTCGGAAACTGCACTTAACCCTTCGGCAGATTCCCTCACATTATAAATCGATGCCTGAACGACCTTTATCGTATCTTTCATATTCACGATCATCTTATTTAAATCCGATGCCAGAAGTCCTGTTTCATCCTTTGTGTTAATCGTCGATTGGATCGATAAATCACCGGACGAAACGTTTGTTACTGTTCTTTGCAGCTCTTTGATCGGTTTTGTCATCATATTGGCTACAATCACAACCAATATCAGCATGATGACGAGTGTAATGAGAGCGGTAATCAGAAGTAAGCGTTCAATGTCTTTCGACGATTGTATGAGATCCTCCATATTATAAGCGGATCCCACTTTCCAATTCGTCTCAGGTATCGTACTGTATACCAATACTTTTTTATCGCCTTCAAGTTCATAACGGATCGTGTCCGATTCTTTTTTGGATTGTAGCATTTTGTTGATAAAAGGTAATGTGGACAGATCCTCCCCCCGTTTAGTTGGGTGAACGATAGCTGTACCATCCAGACCAATTAAGAACGGATAGCCATTATAACCGATTTCCATTTTGGACACCCGGTCCGTCAGTTTCGACAGGTTGATGTCGACACCCAGGACACCAACCACTTTATTTTCAGATACAATCGCCCTTGAGGCCGTAATAATATACTCCTCTGTTGCCGTATCTACATAAGGTTCACTCCATACAACGCCTGCCCTTGCTTCTTCAGCATTCTTGTACCAATCCCTGCTTGTGGGATCAAAGTCGCTTGGTAAGGTAACAGAAGGGACGATCTTTAATTTCTTATTCGGTGATGCAAAGTAAATCGATGTAGCTTCTTCATATAAACTAAGATAATTATCAAAGTCCGACTGAATATTTGCAAATAGCTCTGTATTATCTATCTCTGTTTTTTCTGGTTGCATTTGTGCCTTTGCATAGTTTTTCAATGAGTTGGATATGGAATATTGATCGATGCTCTTTTCATACTGTCCAAGGAACAACTGTACAGAATTATTGAGTTCTCCCACAATCCCTTGAGTCTGACTAATGACTTCATCCTCAGTTTTCATTCTCGTCTGCCAGCTGGTAATGGAAATGATGACAGCCAAGGAAACCATAAATAAAATAGAAATGATGACAATAAGCTTCATTCTGATCGATGATAAAAGAAAAACCTTATTATGATCTTTTTTGTTTTTCTTTCTGTTTTTTTTCACCGAAATTCCCCCTTTTCCTACAAAAAAACATCAATGTATACTCTTATTCATCGACCGTTTCCTGCAATTCTTTATAGCTTAAAGGGAATTCAAAGGTGATTTTTTTTTGGATGAATTGTAGTGTGGAAATGTGGACCGTTCCTTTTCGCTCCACTCTGTGCTTCTGCATGCTGACATCCTATTTATAAATAAATACATATAAAACTTAAAGTAGCAACACTTACGAAAAAAGCCAAAAAAAGCAGCAGAGACAAGTCTCTGCTGCTTTTGAATCGATGATATTATTCACCAGTAACGTATGGAAGTAATGCCATTGTACGAGCGCGTTTGATCGCACGAGTCAACTTACGTTGGTACTTAGCGTTTGTTCCAGTTACACGACGTGGAAGAATCTTTCCACGTTCAGATACGAATTTCTTAAGAAGATCAACATCTTTGAAATCGATATGTGTAATTCCGTTTGCTGTGAAGTAGCACACCTTACGACGTCTACGTCCACCTCTACGTCCTCCTGCCATTTGTTTCGCCTCCTGTCTTGTTTAGATTCATTATCGTTCGTTTAGAATGGCAGATCATCATCGGAAATGTCGATCGGCTGACCGTCATTTGCAAATGGATCTTCATCTACACGTGTATAGTTATTGTTATTATTGTTGTTGCGTTGTTGATTCTGATTCTGACTATACGGATTTCCTTGGTCTCGTTGACCTCCACCCGAATAGCCCGGACTTCCTCCACGATCGCCTTGGTTCGCACTACGCGGTTCTAAGAACTGAACGCTTTCAGCTACAACTTCCGTCATAAACACCCGACGTCCATCCTGTCCTTCGAAATTACGTGTTTGAATACGACCGTCAACGCCAGCTAAGCTGCCTTTTTTAAGAAAGTTTGCTACATTCTCTGCAGGGCGACGCCATACAACACAGTTAATAAAATCTGCTTCCCGTTCTCCTGATTGATTCGTAAAACTACGATTAACAGCCAGTGTAAACGAAGCTACAGCCACTCCACTTGGAGTATATTTTAATTCAGGGTCTTTGGTTAAACGCCCTACTAATACAACTCGGTTCATCATCAGAATCAACCCCTTCCTTCTAGTTTACTGTTTCACATGAAACAGATGATAGAAGTGTATATCTTAAAAAACGTACGGATTATTCTTCTTCTTTAATAACGATATGACGGATAATATCATCGCTGATTTTAGCTAAACGATCGAATTCGTTAACTGCATCAGAAGTAGCGCTCATCTTAACTAGTTGATAGAAACCATCACGAAAATCGTTGATTTCATACGCTAAACGACGTTTACCCCAATCTTTTGACTCGATGATTTCCGCGCCGTTAGTTGTTAAAACGTTATCGAAACGCTCAACTACTGCTTTCTTTGACTCATCGTCAATGTTTGGGCGGACAATGTACATAACTTCGTACTTTCTCATCTGAATGTCACCTCCTCGTGGTCTATGCGGTCCTTTCTTTGTGAAAGAACAAGGAGCAATGCGTTCATTACTCACGAAATAAAATTATAGCATAGGTTCTCTATTATTGCAATATGACGTATAAAAAAGACTAGAATTGGGATTCTAGTCTTTTTTAGGGTCATCGTTGTTTCTTATAAAGAAGTGAGTGCTGGTTGATTTCCACTCCAGGTGCTCGCTTTCCGCGGGGCTGGCGGTGAGCCTCCTCGGCTGCGCCTGCGGGGTCTCACCTGTCCAGCTTTTCCCGCAGGAGTCGAGCACCTTCCGTTCCAATCAACTGTAAGCGTGAGCTATTACCCGGAATAGAACTGATACAAGCCAAAAATAACTGTGACAGTATCCTCATTCTCGTTTAAACTTATCGCCCGCACTAACGTATTCTTTCAGTAGGTGAAACTATTTTCTCTACACAACATCAGATAAACTTACACATTAAAACGGAAGTGAATGATGTCTCCGTCTTTTACTAGGTATTCTTTACCTTCGAGACGGACTTTTCCTGCTTCGCGGGCAGCTCCCATTGTTCCGGCTGCGACCAGGTCTTCGTAGGAGACGGTTTCGGCACGGATGAATCCTCTTTCGAAGTCGGTGTGGATAACTCCGGCACATTGAGGGGCTTTCATCCCTTCACGGAACGTCCAGGCACGGACTTCTTGTACACCAGCTGTGAAGTACGTAGCAAGTCCCAATAGTGAGTAGGTAGCTCTGATCAACTGATCAAGGCCTGATTCTTCGATGCCTAACTCCTGAAGGAACATCGCCTTTTCTTCATCATCCAGTTCGGCGATTTCAGATTCAATCTTTGCGCAGACCACGATGACTTCTGCGTTATCATCTTTCGCAAATTCACGTACTTTCTGAACATATTCATTATCAGAAGGATCCGCGATCTCGTCTTCACTTACGTTCGCTACATATAATACAGGCTTGGAAGTCAGTAGGTGCAGCTGTTTTACAAGCTTCATTTGCTCATCCGAGAACTCAACTGTACGAGCTGGCTGTTCTGCTTCCAAAGTTTCTTTGATTTTCACAAGGATGTCATGCTCGAATACCGCTTCTTTGTCTTTTTGCTTCGCCATTTTCTGAACTCTTGTAATACGCTTATCAACCGTCTCAAGGTCAGCCAGGATCAATTCAAGGTTGATGACTTCGATATCAGCAATCGGATCCACTTTTCCGGATACGTGCGTGATATTATCATCCGCGAAACAACGGACAACCTGACAGATCGCATCCACTTGACGGATATGGGATAAGAATTTATTCCCTAATCCTTCACCTTTACTCGCCCCTTTTACAATCCCGGCAATATCGGTGAATTCGAAGGCAGTGGGAACCGTCTTTTTCGGGTCTACAAGTTCCGTTAATTTATCCAGACGGTGATCTGGAACCTCTACGATCCCTACATTCGGATCAATGGTACAGAAAGGGTAGTTGGCAGATTCTGCACCTGCTTTTGTAATTGCATTGAATAGAGTGGATTTCCCGACGTTAGGTAGTCCAACAATACCAGCTGTTAATGCCATTTTGGTCACTCCTCATCTATATTCTTATCTATTAAAAAATCTTTTTAAGATCGAAAAACACGTAAACGGTCGAACCTTTCACAATTATAGAGATAATAGAGGGAAAAGACAAGTCAGGCTCACGCAGAACATTCACCATAAAAAAAGCACTCAATCATTTAAAAACGACTGAATGCTCTCAGGTGACACTATTTCCAACGTAAGAGTGGATTAGGTCAAAAGAATTATGGGTAAAAAAAGAATACTTATTCTTCTTCACCGCTAGAAATGACTTTTTTCATTTTTTTCGCAAAATCTTTCCTTGGAATCATGACACTGTGGCCGCACCCTACACACTTGATGCGAATATCCATCCCCATACGAATCACTTTCCAGCGGTTCGTACCACATGGATGAGGTTTTTTCATTTCAACAATATCATTTAAGGTGAATGTCTTTGGCTCCACTACCTATTCCTCCTCATTCGCTTTCAAGTCTTCTTTGTTTCTCTTCCCGGGGGTGAAGCTCTTCTTCATCCTTTCGTGAATACATCACCATGCGAGGGAATGGAATTTCAATACCATGCGCATCCAGGCAAAGTTTCACTTCTTTCCGTATCATTCTGGCCATATACCAATGTCTCATCGGAACCGTTTCAGCGACGATACGGATAACAACATCAGATGCTCCAAGAGTCTGGACCCCCAACAGCTCGGGTGGATTCACAAGGTCCTCATACTTTTGCGGTAAAGAGAGGAGAAGCTCCTGCATCACTTTCTCTGCTTCTTCTATATTTTCTTCGTACGCAATGCTGACATCCACGACAGCGATACTATTATGGACGGAGAAATTCGTTACTTCCGTAATATTCCCGTTGGGGAAGATGTGCAATTCCCCGGTCCAGCTTTTGATCTTTGTCGTACGTAATCCGATTTCTTCAACGGTTCCTTCTGCAGAACCAATTCGCACATAATCACCTACAGAAAATTGATCCTCGAAAATAATAAAGAAACCGGTGATGATATCACGGACCAGATTCTGTGCACCGAAACCGACGGCAAGACCGACGATCCCTGCACCGGCGATGAGTCCTTTCACATCAATGTCAAGTGTCGACAAGATGGTCATTAAACTAATGAAATAGATCACATAGGTCAATACGTTTTCTAATAGTTTAGATAAGGTGGCTTCACGGCGCTCTGTAAATTTAAGGGGAGAACGTGATCGTACCTTAAATACGTTTCGGATCGCTGACCTTCCCACCCTTAAAGCGATATAGGTAATCACCATGATCGCTACAATTTTTATAGCACCTGTTCCTAGGGAAATCCACATTTCATTATCTATAAGTTTTTGGGCTGCTTTACTTTCTGTGATAGTCTTAATAGTTTCATCAACAGTCTCTTTGGAATCTTTCGCACTCATATTTCGAACCTCCACTTATCATTCAATAAGAAGTATTCCTTATTTTATCAACTTTCCCTCTCCTTGTGTAGATATAACCTCATATTCCGATAACTTTGAGAAAATTTTTATTTTATGAAAAATACAACCATATTATGTATGAAAAAAAGAATTCGTCCGTATACTGATAATACTTAGAAATTATGATTCTGGTGGAAAGACACGGCGTAGTCATTCACTACAACATTCCCCTAATCACATCCAAAGGAGTGGAAGCGATGAATCTAAAAAAAGGACTATTTGAGCGAAGATCTGACCCCTTTAGAGTCCTTCATCAGGAAGAGCATGCGGCACAAGATCTTTCCGTTCATTTGTCGTCGATGCTTCCCACTTATTATCGTACAAGGCCCATCGTGTTTGTCTGTATCGGCACAGACCGCTCGACAGGGGACTCATTGGGGCCATTGGTTGGTACATTAATAGAGGAACAGGATATTAAACCTTTCCATGTCTATGGGACACTGGATGATCCGATCCATGCCGTGAACCTTGAAGAAAAGCTCAGTCACATCACCGCCAAACATATCAATCCTTTTATCATCGGTGTGGATGCCTGTCTTGGACGGTTAAAGAGTGTAGGCGCCATTCAATTAAACACTGGTCCTTTGAAACCCGGTGCAGGAGTAAATAAAGAATTACCCGAGGTCGGAGAGATTCATTTGACTGGAATCGTGAATGTCAGTGGATTTATGGAATTCTTTGTTTTACAAAATACACGTTTGAACCTTGTGATGAAAATGGCCAAGACGATTGCTGAAGCGATTGTGCTGGCAGGTGATTCAGTGGAACGAAGAAATGCCGTGAGCATTGAAAAATGGCGGGAAGAATTGCAGCAATAAAAGAGGGAGATGACGCATTTCGTCATCTCCTTTTATGATTACAAATACATCTGGTATGCGTGTATGATTCCGACCACTATTCCCACCACAATGATACCCGGAAGCAAATTAGCAACTCGTATCTTCGTTACACCCAGGAGATTGAGTCCTATCGCAAAAATCATGATTCCACCGGTTGAAGTCATTTCCACAATGTAGGCATCCATCAGTTCTTGAGGCACCCATTGATGGATTTGAGTGGCGAATAAGGCGATAAACCCTTGATAAAGGACGACAGGGATGGCTGAAAACATCACACCGATCCCAAGAGTCGTCGTTAGAATCAGGGAAGTAAACCCATCAATGATCGACTTGGTCAAAAGAACATCATGATCCCCCCTGATACCACTATCCAACGCACCAATCACAGCCATTGCCCCAATGACAAAAATCAGGGTGGCTGTTACAAACCCTTGGGATATGGAGGTTTCTTTCTTGCTTCCAAGTTTCTTTTCCAACCAGTTCCCCAAAGCGTTAAGCCTGTCCTCAAGATTCATCCACTCTCCCCATGCGGCACCAAGGGCAAGACTGATGATCACGATGAGAAAATTTTCACTTTTCAACCCCATTTGCAAGCCAAGAACGATGACGGCGAGACCAATCGCTTTCATGACGGTTCCCTTCATGTCTTCAGGTATGCGGTGCAGGATCTTTCCAAGGAGCGTTCCGATGATTATACATACTCCATTTACTAGTGTTCCTAAAAGTACCATGACGTTTCCCCTTATGATTATTTCCCGAAGAATTTTCCTTTTTACCATATGGAAGAGGACTGGCTTAAATGGTCTGTGATACACCACCTAAGTCAGTCCCTCACTTTATACCTACTGCAATAATTCCAGGATACGATCGAGATCTTCCTTCGAGAAGAATTCCAGTTCGATTTTCCCTTTTTTCTTTGATTGTTTAATTGTGACGGTCGTACCGAAACGTTCACGAAGCAGAGATTCCTGTTCCTTAATGAAGACATCTTTCCGCTCGGTCTTCTTTGTTTCACGTGGAACATTGTCATTTAGTTCTTGAATGATTTTTTCTAATTGGCGAACGTTTAACGATTCTTTCATGATCCGATTCACAATAATAGATAGATTCTTTTTATTTTTTAACCCAAGAAGAGCACGTCCATGTCCCATTGATAGCTTGCCTTCAGTAATAAGTTCCTGAACGGGAGAAGGAAGGGAGAGTAAGCGGATATGGTTCGCTATATGGGGTCTGCTTTTCCCTAATCGTTTCGCCAATTCTTCTTGTGTAAGCTTTAATTTATCCATCAGCATTTGATAGGCAGCCCCTTCTTCGATCGGGGTCAGATCCTCACGCTGAAGGTTCTCCAAGACAGCAAGTTCCATCATTTGTTGATCGTTCAATTCTCGAACCACAACGGGAACTGTATCTAACTTAGCCGCTGTAGCTGCACGATAGCGGCGTTCACCTACCACAATTTCATATCCTTTGATAGACTTACGGACAATGATCGGTTGGAGGATACCATGTTCCAGGATCGATTCTTTCAACTCTTCGATCGCCTGTGGCTCAAAGATTTTTCGCGGTTGATAAGGATTCGGCCTTATTTCTTTCAGGCTCACTTCCTGGACAAACTCTTCATTTTGAGTAGTTTGGATATTGTTAAAGAGAGCATTGATGCCCTTTCCTAAACCTTTAGCCATTCGCCACCACTTCCTTTGCCAGTTCTAAATAAACTTCTGCCCCCCTGGATTTCGGATCATAGATGATGATCGGTTCACCATGACTGGGTGCTTCACTTAAACGAACGTTACGTGGGATAATTGTGCGATACACTTTGTCTTGAAAATATTTTTTCACTTCTTCAATGACCTGAATTCCCAGATTGGTCCTGGCATCCAGCATTGTTAACAATACACCATCAATCATCAGATCATGATTCAGATGCTTCTGCACTAAACGGACCGTACTTAACAGCTGGCTTAGCCCCTCAAGGGCATAATATTCGCACTGTACCGGTATCACGACAGCATCCGAAGCTGTTAACGCATTGATGGTCAGGAGTCCTAATGATGGAGGACAGTCAATGATAATATAATCAAATTCACCTTTTACTTTTTCAAGCGCTTTTTTCAGACGAACTTCCCGGGATATGGTTGGAACCAATTCAATTTCTGCTCCTGCCAGTGAAATGGTTGCAGGTACAATCGATAAATTCTCTACTTTTGATTGTTTGATGGTTTCATTTACATCTACATCATCTACTAACACATCATAGATGCACTGCTGTACATCTCCTTTTTCTACACCGACACCACTAGTGGCGTTTCCCTGAGGATCGATATCTACGAGTAAAACCTTTTTCCCTATATAAGCTAAACAAGCCCCCAAATTGACGGATGTCGTGGTCTTTCCCACCCCGCCTTTTTGGTTTGTAACGGCTACGATTCTGCCCAAGGTTGTCACCTGCCTTTTGACTTCCTAAGTTTGACTTCATTTTTACACAGTATTCTTTTATTCTATCAAAATTCCAGGATAATTGTCTGTCAATTTTTCAAAAAGGCCGCATTTCTAAAAAAAGGAAAATTTTGTTGATTTGAAACGACATCATTTTCTATCAATCGACAGTTTCTAATTTAGTAAGGGTTTCGTAATACTATGATATTTTTCCTGATGCTCTGTCAATAATTGTGTGCTTGGATGGTGAGGGGAACCGCTTCGCTTTCCGCGGACGAACGGCCGAGGAGGCTTACAACCAGCCCCGCGGAAAGCGAGCATCTGGAGCTGCAATCAACTACCACTTTCTTATCATAAATAAGAATGTCCTTACAAAAATAAGTAAAACAGAAAAAAGTGAGAAACGGATCGGATATGTTTCTCACTTTTAGACTGCGAATCTATTTTTTTTTCGGAATACGAATGGTGAATTGATAGAATTCCTCGTGCTCTTCTTCTTCTGAGTCGAGATTGATCCCGCTGTCGGATACCATGGATAATGATTGTCGAATCGTATTCACGGCAATTCTCATGTCTTTGCTGAACGCCTTGCGTTTAGGCTTTGGCTTTTGAGTCGTTCCTTCCTGCATTTTCACAACCCGGTCTTCGGTTTGCTTGACATTTAAGCTTTTTTCTATGATTTCTTGAAGAAGCTGGATCTGCTTTTCGGAATTCTTCAATGGAATTAAAGCTCTGGCATGACGTTCTGTAATTTTTTTATCTAATAAGGCCGATTGGATTTCTTCTGGAAGCTTTAGGAGACGAAGCTTGTTCGCCACAGTCGATTGTCCTTTTCCTAAGCGTTGAGCAAGGGCTTCTTGAGTTAGATCATGTAACTCCAACAATTTTCCATATGCGATTGCTTCTTCTATAGGAGAGAGCTCTTCTCTTTGTAAGTTTTCAATTAATGCCACAGAAGCTGTTTCTGTATCATTAAGATTCTTTACAATCGCCGGTACAGTTTCCCAGCCAAGCTTTTGAACGGCTCTGTAACGTCGTTCTCCCGCAATGATTTCAAACTGGTCATCCTCGTATTGTCTCACCACGATCGGTTGGATAATACCATGAGTGTGAATCGTTCTTGATAATTCTTCTATCTTTTCATCATTAAACACAGTCCTTGGTTGAAATCGATTAGGGATGATTTGTGAGACTGGTATCTTCCTCACTTCATCTCGATCTTCTTCCACTACATTTGACTCTTCAGATTCAACATCTTGCTCCTTTTCACCTAGGCCAAAAAAACGAGAGAAAGGATGCTTCATCTTCCTACACCACCTTTAAGAAACTCCCTTAATTAATATTCTCTAAAATATGTCAATTTTCCTGCCTCCTAAAGAAACCGATTTATATCAGGGCCTTTTAAGGCAGGAGAAGGATCATACTATTCTAACGGTAATTTATTCGGTGTCCCAGGTTTTCTGGGATATTTGTTAGGCGTTTCTTTCACTTTGTTGATCTTAACGATATTCCGTTCACTTTCCTCTTCGGGCAGGAGGAAGGAGTACATTTTATCCGTTTGTCCACCAAGCGTTCCGATAGCCTTCTTTGCGTTAGACAGCTCTTCATTGACATTGGAAGCTTTCATGGCGACAAATGATCCACCTTTTTTTACAAGTGGCAGGCATAATTCACTTAATACAGACATTCTGGCAACGGCTCTTGCTGTAACCATATCATATTTTTCGCGATGAGCCTTGTTTTTTCCAAACGTCTCGGCACGATCATGATAGAAATGTGTATGTGCAAGTCTTAATTCGTCTGATAAATGATTTAAAAATGTGATGCGCTTGTTCAAGGAATCAACAATCGAGATATGTAGGTGCGGGAAGCATATTTTAAGCGGTATACTCGGAAAACCTGCTCCTGCCCCGACATCACAAAGGGATTGAACTTCTGTGAAATCAACATAAAAAGCTGCACTGATCGAATCGTAAAAATGCTTTAAATACACATCTTCTTTCTCAGTGATCGCCGTAAGGTTCATTTTTTCATTCCATTCAACCAACAATTCATAATAGCACTCAAACTGATTTAATTGCCCTGAAGAAAGGGAAATCCCCTTCTCCTCAAGCATGGATTGAAATTCATTTACATTCATGTGCTTATCCTTCCTTTACTTATTGATCACCGGATACTTTGGCGATTTTCCCCTGCTCGATGTAGACCATTAAAATAGAGATGTCTGCAGGATTCACGCCTGAAATGCGGGATGCCTGTGCAAGAGAAAGAGGCTGGACCTCGATTAATTTCTGTCTTGCTTCAGAAGCTAAACCGCTGATCGCACTGTAATCAATGTTCTCAGGAATTCGTTTGTTTTCCATCTTCTTCATTTTATCGACCTGTTGAAGAGACTTTTCAATGTAGCCTTCGTATTTCACTTGGATTTCCACTTGTTCCTCTACATCGTAATCCATTTCAATTTCACTTGGTACGAGTGTTTTAATGTGACTATAGTTCATTTCAGGGCGCTTCAAAAGGTCCGCTGCCAATATGCCGTCCTTCAACTCGCTTCCCCCTGCTTCACGGATAACTCTTTGAGTTTCTTCAGTCGGCTTGATGCGAACTCCTTCAAGCCGTTTCTTCTCGACAGAAATCGCTTCTTTCTTCGCCGAGAACCGTTCATATCGGTCGGCTGAAATCAATCCGATCTTATGACCGATATCCGTTAAGCGGAGATCGGCATTATCATGACGCAGCAACAGGCGATATTCAGCCCGGGAAGTCAGAAGGCGATAAGGTTCGTTCGTTCCTTTCGTCACCAGGTCATCAATCAGAACCCCAATATAGGCATCAGAGCGGCTTAAGATGACCTCTTCTTTATCCAGTGCGCGACAAGCGGCATTGATTCCGGCCATCAGCCCCTGACCAGCGGCTTCTTCATACCCGGATGTACCGTTGATTTGTCCCGCCGTATACAGATTTTTGATTTTTTTCGTTTCCAGGGTCGGCCATAATTGAGTCGGTACGATGGAATCATACTCGATGGCATAACCGGCACGCATCATCTGTACTTTTTCAAGACCAGGAATAGTCTGAAGGATCTTTTGCTGCACATCTTCAGGGAGGCTTGTCGATAGTCCTTGAACGTACACTTCCTGAGTGTTTCTTCCTTCAGGCTCCAGGAAGATCTGATGACGCGGCTTGTCGTGGAAACGTACGACTTTATCTTCAATGGAAGGACAGTAACGCGGTCCTGTTCCCTTGATCATGCCGGAATACATCGGTGAACGGTGAAGATTGTCATCGATTAATTGATGAGTCAGCTCATTTGTATACGTAAGCCAGCATGGGAGTTGATCGGTAATATATTTTGTCGTTTCATAGCTGAATGCACGTGGAACATCATCACCAGGCTGTATTTCTGTTTTCGAATAATCGATGGTCGAGCTATTCACTCGTGGTGGCGTCCCGGTTTTAAATCGAACCGTATCGAAGCCCAGTTCATGTAAATGGTCAGATAGTCTGATGGAAGGCTGTTGGTTATTGGGACCACTTGAATATTTCAGGTCCCCCAGAATGATTTCCCCACGCAAGAATGTTCCTGTTGTGATGACGACCGTTTTGGCACGGTAGGCAGCACCTGTCATTGTGACGACACCTTTACATTCATCATCTTCCACGATCAATTCTTCGACCATCCCCTGCATTAAGGTCATGTTTGGTTCGTTTTCGATCGTACGCTTCATTTCATGCTGATAAAGGAACTTATCTGCCTGTGCCCGTAATGCCCGGACAGCAGGGCCTTTCCCTGTATTCAACATCCGCATTTGAATATGCGTTTTATCTATATTTCGCCCCATTTCTCCACCGAGGGCGTCAATCTCTCTTACAACGATCCCTTTGGCCGGTCCACCGACGGATGGATTACACGGCATAAAGGCGACCATATCTAAGTTAATGGTAACCATTAACGTTTTAGCTCCCATACGTGCCGAAGCAAGTCCCGCTTCAACACCAGCATGGCCAGCACCAATGACAATGACATCATATTGCCCTGCGTCATATTGCATGGTTTGTTATTTCCTCCTTGTAGGACTAAAAAGACATGTCCACATTATAATAGTATTTATTTACCTAAGCAGAATTGAGAAAACAATTGATCAATCAGGCTTTCATGAACGCTGTCCCCGATAATTTCACCCAACAGCTCCCACGTTCTCGTCAAATCGATCTGTGCGATATCAATCGGTGTTCCCATTTCTACTCCATCAATCGCTTCATTGATCGCAAGTGATGCCTGATTGAGCAATGCGATATGACGACTATTTGATACGTATGTCATATCCCCCGCTTCAATGGATCCAGCAAAGAATAAGGATGAGATTGCTTCTTCCAGTTCATCGATTCCCTGTTCTTCCAGTAAAGCCGTCGTCACCAGCTGGTGATTTTCAGCCAATTTCCTTACCTTATCTATATCAATCTTCTGAGGAAGGTCTGTTTTGTTCACGATGATAATGACGTCCATTCCTCTCACCGCTTCAAACAACTGTTCATCCTCATAGGTTAATTCATCCGCATTATTCAGAACCAGCAATATTAAATCTGCTTCCTTCAGAACCTGTCTCGAGCGTTCCACGCCAATTCGTTCGACGATATCTTCGGTTTCACGGATCCCCGCCGTATCAACCAGCCGGAGCGGGACGCCTCTTACGTTAACATATTCCTCGATCACATCACGCGTTGTCCCGGGAATATCCGTTACAATGGCTTTATTTTCATGAACGAGACTGTTTAGAAGGGAGGACTTCCCTACATTTGGGCGTCCGATAATAACGGTAGAAAGCCCTTCTCTTAAAATCTTCCCTTGTTCAGAAGTGCGAACAAGCCGGTCGATTTCATCCCGGACACGTTTGGATTTTTCAAGCAGTACGTGATGCGTCATTTCTTCCACATCATCGTATTCAGGATAATCGATATTTACTTCCACATGGGCAAGCGTTTCAAGAATTTCCTGACGCAGCTTCCGAATCAAATTAGAAAGTCGGCCTTCCATTTGATTAAGTGCTACATTCATGGCACGGTCCGTTTTGGCCCGAATGAGATCCATCACCGCTTCTGCCTGAGAAAGATCGATTCGACCATTTAAGAAAGCACGCTTGGTGAATTCACCGGGTTCTGCAAGTCTTGCCCCATTTTTCAACACAAGCTGCAATACTTTATTCACCGACACGAGCCCTCCGTGGCAGTTAATCTCGATAATATCCTCACGGGTGAATGTCTTTGGCCCCCTCATGACGGAAACCATGACTTCTTCCACCACTTGTTCAGTGTCCGGATCGACAATATGTCCATAATGAATGGTATGGGAAGCAAATTCCTTCATGGAGCTCCCTTTCATTCCCTTAAAGACTTTATCACCGATATCAAATGCCTGATCACCGCTTAAACGTACGATGGCGATCGCTCCTTCTCCCATCGGAGTGGATATGGCTGCAATTGTATCGAACTCCATTTTCGTTCACCTCTCTTATAGCTGATCTATTTATATAAAATGTATAGTAGAAAGCATCGTTTCCCCAAATTATTAGAATATCATAATCCCTATGAATACTAAAGAAAGGAAACCCTCTGTACGTCACCAAATAATGTTATCCACACAGATAACATCTCATCTCTATTATTTTAACTTATCCACATGTGAATAACAATAAACCGTGGTGAAAATAAGAATCCACAGGTCCAGGGAATAAAAAAAACGATCCCCCGTAAGGAATCGTCTTTCATTATCTTGGTGCAATGACAATATATCGATTGGGTTCTCTGCCCTCTGACCGGGTATCAACCCTCTTGGAATCAACTAATGCTGTGTGGATCACTTTTCGTTCATAAGACGGCATCGGTTCCAATGAAACAGAACGATTTGTGCGCAATGCCTTTTCCGCTAAACGTTCAGCAAGGGTTGTCAACGTCTGTTTCCGTCTTTCGCGGTAGTTCTCAGCATCCAACAGAATGGTGATGAACTGACCGGATACCCCATTGGCAATCAGTTGAGACAAATGTTGAAGGGCATTCAACGTTTGTCCTCTTTTTCCTATTAAGAGAGCCATTTTTTCACCTGAAATGTTGAATTCTACATCCCTTCCATCCCGTTTCACTTCAATGGTCGCGTCTACGCCCATTTCACGTGCAACCGATAAAAGAAAATCCTTCGCTTCACTTACAGGATCAATCAATTTTTTCACTTTGACGATTGCCGGTCTTCCACCGAACAATCCGAATAACCCTTTTTTACCTTGATCAATGACGTCAATTTCAGCTTCTTCTTTGGTGATATTCAGTTGAGACAAGGCTGATTCAATGGCTTCTTCCACCGTTTGACCAGTCGCTTCTACTTCTCTCACTTTTTCTTTCCTCCCGAATTCCCACCAGCTTTAGCTGCTTGCGCTTCTTTGATATCAGGTCCTTTAACGAAGTATGTCTGTGCAATCATAAATAGATTTCCGACTACCCAGTAAAGGGATAAAGCTGCAGGGAAGTTAATCGCAAAAATGATGATCATGACCGGCATGATATAAAGCATCATAGCCATTTGCGGATTTTGATTCGCTGTACCCGCCATCATTAATTTTTGTTGGATGAACGTTGTTAAACCTGCTACTAAAGGTAAGATATAGAACGGATCCGGGTTACCGAGATCGAACCATAAGAAGTTATGTGCTTTAATTTCCTGTGTTCTGACGATCGCGTGGTAAAAACCGATCAAAATTGGCATCTGAATAATCAATGGGAAACAACCAGCTAACGGATTCACCCCGTGACTTTGGAATAAAGCCATCGTTTCTTGTTGAAGCTTTTGCTGTGTTTGTGCATCTTTCGAGCTATATTTTTCACGCATTTTTTTCATTTCAGGTTGTAATGCCTGCATGGCTTTTGAATTTTTCGTTTGTTTAATCATCAATGGCAGAATTGCCGTACGAATAAGCAATGTAACGATGACAATCGCTAATCCATATGAACCGCCCATGAACTCTGCAACCATTGTAATCAATTGCGATAAAGGATAGACAATATATTCATTCCATATTCCGCTACTATCAGATGTGATCGGCTTATTGTAATCTGTACAACCTGATAGAATAGCCATTAGCCCAATGATTCCCACCAGGGCTATTATTCTCTTTTTCACCCTTATTTTCCTCCCAACTAATATCTTTCAAATAAAATGTAAACAAGTACCATCATCCCGTACTAATAAAAGTACAATCTCTCGTATTGTAACATCTTTTCCTAGGCTTGTGATGACGAAACCTGTCATTCTCTCAAAATGTTATGACTTCTTCCTATCATATTTGCCATAAGAAGACCTTTTCAATACTTTTCCTCTTTTTAATACATGGGTGAGACTCCCCTTCACCTCATGGAAATTCATTTCGGCCGCCGGTTTTCTGGCGATGATAAGATAATCGTACTGGTCGTGCACCTCTTCTTGTAATTCTAAGAAAGCCTGCCTCACATAGCGCTTGATTTGATTTCGGCATACAGCATTCCCGATTTTCTTACTGACGGAAATTCCGATTCGAAAGGGCTGAGGTTCTTCCTTCTTTAATAGATACAAGACGAATTGACGATTCGCGAAGGATGTTCCTTTTTGAAATATTTCCTGGAATTCTTTATTTTTCTTTACTCTTTGATCTTTCCGCATGGACCACACCTATTTTTCATTTTTGTCTTCATCTAACCTCGACATTATTGGCTCATTCATCTGAAATTATAAGTTCTTTTATTCATAAAAAAATAAGAACGAGCCAAATCACTTTAACACGTGATAGAAAGGAAAAAAAAGACCACTGAGTCAGTTCAGTGGTCTAGGCAGATAATACTTTTCTTCCTTTGCTGCGACGGCGAGCTAAAACATTGCGTCCGTTTTTAGAGCTCATACGTGCACGGAAACCGTGATTCTTTTTTCTTTTGCGGTTATTTGGTTGAAACGTTCTTTTCATCTATGACACCTCCCTGAAGGATATCTTTAAAAAGTTAAAGACATTCCTCACTATTATAAAGACGGTACCCATAAAAAGTCAACACTCAGATTGTTTTTCTTTTAAAGTGTTCGTTTGCTAGCCCATTATTCTTTAAATTAGCGAGTACTGGTTGATTTCCGCTCCAGTTGCTCGCTTTCCGCGGGGCGTGAGTTGAGCCTCCTCGGGCTTCTGCCCTGTGGGGTCTCAACTTTCCCGCTTTTCCCGCAGGAGTCGAGCAACTTCCGCTTCAATCAACTCTATTAGTTTTTAGCAACCATCTAAATAATATAATCGCCTTTGTACTTTATTAATTAGTCTTTATTTCTCCCTTATAACTTTTCCTGATCTAATTACGTACCTTCAATGAAAGATCTTCTATATAAACTACGTAACTTTTTGTTTACAAGATTTCATCTGATCGTGAAGTTCCTCCGAAAGCACCTCAAATTAATTATCCCTTTTTATCCTTCTACAAACCCTATTCCGTTTTTCTATCCAAGGTGCCTGTGGATAGGATTCGACACGGTTTTAAATTATCCACAACACATACTGACAACTTTTTCACAAGTTATTGGGTTGTGGACAAAATCATTCCACAAGGTATAGGGGTTGTGGATAAAATTTAAAAAGCATTGCACCACTAAGGATATTTTGATATGATTATTGTGTTTTCACTCTTGATAACTATGTTCATGTAAATAACTTATCCACAAAATGTGGATATCATGTGGGTAACTTATACAGAGGGTTTGTAAAACGTTGTCCACAAGTGGTGGATATTGTCGAAAAACCATTTTCTTTCCTTATTATATATATTTTCCACATTCAGTGCATTGTATTTTTATTAAATACCGAGTGTTTAAGGAATGTATTGCGCGTAATGGTTGTACAGAAGTTATACAAATTAAGAAAAGGAGGGATCAGGATTGGAGAATATCGGGGATCTTTGGAGCAAGGCCTTAGAAAATATCGAAAAAAAGATCAGTAAACCAAGCTTTGATACTTGGTTGAAATCAACTAAGGCCCATTCCATTCAAGGGGACACCCTTGTGATTACAGCTCCAAATGAATTTGCAAGAGATTGGTTGGAAGGCCGTTACTCTCAGCTAATCTCAGGGGTTTTGTATGATATTACGGGCGAAGAATTAGTCGTGAAATTTATCATTCCTCAAAACCAGGAGCCGGAAGAGTTTGATATTCAAATACCACCAAAGAAGTCGATGAAAGACGACGATCAGCAGGATATCAATCAAAATATGCTGAACGCTAAATACACATTCGACACTTTTGTTATCGGTTCGGGCAACCGGTTCGCCCATGCCGCTTCTTTGGCTGTAGCTGAAGCACCTGCAAAAGCCTATAATCCCTTGTTTATTTATGGGGGAGTAGGTCTTGGAAAAACCCACTTGATGCATGCCATCGGCCATTATGTACTGGAACATAATCCTGCTGCGAAAGTGGTTTACTTGTCATCTGAAAAATTCACAAACGAATTCATAAACTCAATTCGAGATAATAAAGCAGTAGATTTCCGCAATAAATACCGTAGTGTTGATGTTTTATTAATTGATGACATTCAATTTTTAGCTGGTAAAGAACAAACACAAGAGGAATTTTTCCATACTTTTAATACCTTACATGAAGAAAGCAAGCAAATTGTTATTTCCAGTGATCGGCCGCCAAAAGAAATTCCGACACTTGAAGATAGACTTCGTTCCCGTTTTGAATGGGGGCTGATTACGGATATCACGCCTCCGGATCTCGAGACGAGAATTGCGATATTACGAAAAAAAGCGAAGGCTGAAGGACTGGATATTCCAAATGAAGCCATGCTTTATATAGCCAATCAAATCGATTCCAATATTCGTGAGTTAGAGGGCGCATTGATCCGTGTCGTCGCGTACTCTTCTCTTATAAATAAAGACATCAATGCTGATTTAGCAGCTGAAGCGTTAAAGGATATCATCCCTAGCTCAAAGCCAAGGGCCATTACCATCCAGGAAATCCAAAGAGTCGTTGGTGAACAGTTCAATGTGAAGCTCGAGGACTTTAAAGCCAAAAAGCGAACCAAGTCAATCGCGTTCCCTAGACAAATTGCCATGTATTTATCCAGGGAAATGACGGACTCCTCCCTCCCGAAAATCGGTGAAGAGTTTGGGGGACGAGATCATACGACTGTGATTCATGCTCATGAAAAGATCAGTACGTTACTTGGGACAGATGCACTTCTTCAGCAGCAATTGAAGGAAATTCGCGAGTCTTTAAAGGGCTGATTTTACTCACAGTGCAATTGGATAATGTGAATAACTCAGACAAACTAGCACACAGTCTGTCCACATGTGGATAGGCTGTATTTACGTTCGATTCACCCACTTATCCACATATCAACAGGCCCTACTACTTCTATTACTATTTTTTAAATAAATTATTAGTATATGATTCAGTCCATAAAATTATGTGCAAATTGGAGGAATAAATCATGAAATTTGTTATTCAAAGGGACCATCTTGTTCAAAGTGTCCAGGATGTCATGAAAGCAGTAACGTCCAGAACGACGATTCCCATTCTGACAGGAATCAAAATCATCGCTACAGAAGAAGGGGTTACCTTAACAGGTAGTGACTCTGATATTTCAATTGAATCCTTCATTCCCAATGAAGAAGAAGGTAAAGAAATAGTGGAAATCATGGAAACAGGAGGAATTGTACTTCAGGCCAAATTCTTCAGTGAAATTGTAAAGAAATTACCGAAGGATACAGTAGAAATTGAAGTTCAAAATCATTTTCAAACCGTCATTCGTTCAGGACAAGCTGAATTCAATTTAAACGGCCTGGATCCAGAAGAGTATCCTCATCTTCCTCAAATTGAAGAAGGAAACGGTATTAAAGTATCAACCGATCTCCTAAAAACGATGATTAGACAAACCGTTTTCGCAGTGTCCACCTCAGAAACACGCCCCATCTTGACAGGTGTAAACTGTCAGATCGAAGACGGGGAGTTAAGCTGTATTGCAACAGATAGTCACAGATTGGCTATGAGAAAAGCACCAATTGAAACCAATCACGATGCCTCTTACAATATTGTGATTCCAGGGAAAAGCTTAAATGAGTTGAACAAGATTCTTGATGATACTGATGAGCCTGTGGAAATCGTGATTACGGAAAATCAAGTACTATTTAAAGCAAAGCATTTATTATTCTTCTCCAGATTATTAGAAGGGAACTACCCTGATACCAGTCGATTGATCCCTTCTGATACGAAAACAGAATTAACCTTGAATACAAAAGAATTCCTGCAAGCGATCGATCGTGCTTCGTTACTTGCGAGAGAAGGACGAAACAACGTTGTAAAACTGTCAACGCTTGATGGAGGAATCATTGAGATTTCATCGAACACTCCGGAAATTGGAAAGGTCATTGAGCAGGTGGAAAGCCAATCGATCGAAGGGGAAGAGTTGAAAATCTCCTTCAGCGCGAAATATATGATGGACGCATTAAAAGCCATTGAAGGAACCGAAATCCATGTGAACTTTACAGGAGCGATGAGACCATTCGTATTGAAGCCGCTTCATGATGATTCTATTCTTCAATTGATCCTTCCAGTAAGAACGTACTAAAAAAATAAAAAGCCAACACCTTAGAGAAAAAGTTCAGGTGTTGGTTTTTTTATATGAGATGGATTTTTTAAAATTTGGAGACCTCACAGGTGAAAGGTGTGAGGATAATCACCGCCAGCTCCGGGGATGGAGAGCTGCAGTGTAAAACCACTACGTATCCTTCTCCATTTTTCGTTAGTTGTGACTTAACTCTATTTAGAGTAAAATAAGATATTAGAGACTTTATACGGAAAGTAGTGATTTTAGTGGCGAAAGAGATCACCATTGAGACAGAAATCATCACATTGGGACAATTCCTGAAGCTTGCTGAAGTGATTCAGTCCGGTGGCATGGCGAAATGGTTCTTAAGTGAATATGAAGTATACATAAACGGGGAACAAGATCAAAGAAGAGGAAGAAAACTTACGATTGGTGACAAAGTTGAAATTCCTGAAGTAGGGGTCTTTGTGGTTGCTGGAGAATAATAAAGGGTGTTATGTCCATGTACATTGAACAATTAGAATTAAGAAACTACCGAAATTACGAATCCATCGACGTAAGTTTCGAAAACAAGGTGAACGTCATTCTCGGAGAAAATGCCCAGGGAAAGACCAATATCATGGAGTCTATCTACGTCCTGGCAATGGCTAAATCCCACCGGACCTCAAATGACAAAGATTTAATCCGTTGGGATCAGGAATATGCTAAAATAAAAGGTAGGATTCAGAAATATAATGGTGCATTACCTTTGGAGCTGGTCCTGTCGAAAAAGGGAAAAAAAGCGAAAAGTAATCACCTTGAACAATCTAAATTGAGTCAGTATGTCGGAAATATGAATGTTGTCATGTTTGCACCTGAAGATCTTCATTTGGTAAAAGGGAGCCCTCAAGTAAGGCGTCGTTTTATTGATATGGAAATCGGTCAGGTTTCTCCTGTTTATTTACATGATATCAGCCTTTATCAAAAAATATTACAGCAACGGAATCATTATTTAAAACAGTTGCAAACGAGAAAACAAAAAGACCAAACCATGCTTGATGTCTTGACGGAACAGTTCATTGAGATGGCGGTGAAGATCACGAAGAAACGGTTTGAGTTTGTTCAGCTATTGGAAAGTTGGGCAAAACCGATCCATTCGGGAATTTCAAGGAACTTAGAAACGTTAGAAATCGTATATAAACCGTCTTTAGATGTATCAGATAATCAAGAATGGTCAAAAATGGTAGATATATATGAGCAGAAATTTGATGGTATCCGCGAACGGGAAATTGATCGCGGTGTGACACTGGTCGGGCCGCATCGGGACGATCTTCAATTTATTGTGAATGGACGGGATGTTCAAACATTTGGATCACAGGGGCAGCAACGGACAACAGCCCTCTCTGTGAAGCTTGCGGAAATCGAGCTGATTCACTCTGAAATTAAAGAATATCCCATTCTACTTCTGGACGATGTCCTGTCCGAATTAGATGATTATCGTCAATCCCACTTATTAAATACCATTCAGGGAAAAGTTCAAACCTTCGTGACCACAACGAATGTGGATGGTATTGATCATCAAACCTTAAACGAGGCGACTACGTTCGAAGTGGAAGCCGGATCAATGAAAAGATTGAAATGAGGTGTTACCTTGTACATACATGTAGGAGAAGATGTCATGGTACGTACAGATGAAATCATCGCTATTATTGATCGAGACACCGTTCAATTTTCAGAGGAAATTCAGCATTTCCTAAAAACGAAAGATAAAAACCTTTGCAATCTCGCAAAGGGTTCATATAAATCTCTTGTTATCACGACAGATCAGTTGTATCTTTCACCACTGGCATCCAGTACGTTGAAGAAGCGATCAAAGAAATACTCAAACTATGAGAATTTATTATAGAAATATAAAGCCCTGAAGGTTAGAAAGTGTAGGTGAATCAGTATGACTATGGAACAAAAACAAGCACAAGGCGGGTCCTATGATGAAAATCAGATTCAGGTTTTAGAAGGATTAGAGGCCGTTCGGAAAAGACCGGGGATGTATATTGGATCAACAAGCGGAAGAGGCTTACATCACTTGGTGTGGGAAATCGTTGATAACAGTATCGATGAAGCATTAGCCGGTTACTGTAATGAAATCGAAGTCATCATTGAAGAGGATAACAGTATTACTGTTACGGATAATGGACGTGGTATTCCCGTCGGTATTCACGAAAAAATGGGACGTCCTGCCGTCGAAGTCATCATGACAGTCCTTCACGCAGGTGGTAAGTTCGGCGGAGGCGGATACAAGGTATCCGGAGGTCTGCACGGAGTCGGGGCATCGGTTGTAAACGCGCTTTCCACTGAACTTGAAGTGCACGTCCATCGTGATGGAAAGATCTACTACCAGAAATTCGAAAAAGGTGCTCCGAGCTTCGACCTTAAAGTGATCGGAGAAACGGATAAGACAGGAACGATCATCCACTTTACACCAGATCCTGAAATCTTTACTGAAACGACAGAGTATGAATATGATACACTCGCAAACCGTATTCGTGAACTGGCTTTCTTAAACAGAGGGATCCAGATCAGCATTGAGGATAAACGGGGAGAAGGAAAAAGAAGGGACTACCATTATGAAGGTGGAATTAAGTCCTATGTCGAACATTTGAACCGTTCGAAAGAAGTCATCCATGAAGAACCGATTTACATCGAAGGCGAGAAAGATGAGATTACGATTGAAATCGCCCTTCAATACAACGATGGTTTCGCAAGTAATCTTTATTCTTTCGCCAATAATATCCATACCCATGAAGGCGGTACACATGAGTCCGGGTTTAAAACGGCTTTAACAAGGGTCATTAACGACTATGCCCGTAAAAATCATGTGTTTAAAGAGAGCGATGCGAACCTTTCAGGAGAAGACGTCCGTGAAGGCTTAACAGCCATCATCTCGATTAAACATCCTGATCCCCAGTTCGAAGGTCAGACGAAAACAAAACTCGGGAATTCAGAAGCAAGAACCATCACCGATTCTCTATTCTCAGAGCATCTGGAAACGTTCTTACTTGAAAACCCGGTTGTTGCACGAAAAGTCGTGGAAAAAGGACTAATGGCTGCCCGTGCCAGACTGGCTGCGAAAAAAGCAAGGGAACTTACCCGCCGTAAGAGTGCCCTGGAAATCTCCAGCTTACCTGGTAAGCTGGCGGACTGTTCTTCTAAAGACCCAAGCATCAGTGAAATCTATGTGGTTGAGGGTGACTCAGCCGGTGGATCTGCCAAGCAGGGACGGGATCGTCACTTCCAGGCCATCCTTCCTCTGCGTGGTAAGATCATCAACGTAGAAAAGGCTCGACTGGATAAAATCCTTTCTAACAATGAGGTCCGTGCGATTATAACCGCACTCGGAACAGGAATCGGTGAAGATTTCGATCTGGCGAAAGCAAGATACCACAAGATTGTGATCATGACCGATGCCGACGTCGATGGTGCCCATATCCGTACGCTATTATTAACGTTCTTCTATCGTTATATGAGAAATATCATTGAAGCGGGATACATCTATATCGCTCAACCCCCATTGTATAAAGTACAGCAAGGGAAGAAAATCGAGTATGCCTACAATGATAAAGAACTGGATCGTATCCTTGGAGAAATTTCTCCGACGCCTAAACCTGGAATCCAGCGTTACAAAGGTCTTGGAGAGATGAATCCGGAACAGCTTTGGGAAACAACAATGGATCCTGAATCAAGAACATTGCTGCAAGTAAGTCTTCAGGATGCGATCGAGGCTGATGAAACGTTTGAAATCCTCATGGGTGACAAAGTAGAGCCTAGACGTAACTTCATTGAAGAAAACGCTGCGTACGTTAAGAACCTTGATATTTAACGCCAACATTTTTTTGAAAATAGTACAGGATAGACCACGTGCTATCCTGTCTTTTACATAGCGGACAAGGTAAACAATGAGAAAGGTATAAACCTTTCTTTAAAAGGAGGTCCCTTTTACTATGTCAGAAACACCAAGATCGAATGTTAAAGAGATTAATATAAGTAGTGAAATGCGCTCGTCTTTCCTGGATTATGCCATGAGTGTCATCGTTTCACGTGCCCTGCCAGATGCACGTGACGGCCTGAAGCCTGTACATCGCCGAATTTTATATGCGATGAATGACCTTGGGATGACGTCTGACAAAGCGTATAAGAAATCGGCACGTATCGTCGGTGAAGTAATCGGTAAGTATCACCCTCATGGTGACTCTGCTGTTTATGACACCATGGTACGTATGGCACAGGATTTCAACTATCGCTATATGCTGGTTGACGGTCACGGGAACTTCGGTTCTGTCGATGGAGATGCAGCTGCGGCAATGCGTTATACAGAAGCGCGTATGTCCAAAATCTCTATGGAACTCATTCGTGATATAAATAAAGATACGATTGATTATAAAGATAACTATGATGGTACTGAGAGAGAGCCGGAAGTATTACCTGCCCGTTTCCCGAACCTATTGGTGAACGGTTCTTCTGGAATCGCTGTAGGGATGGCGACGAATATTCCCCCTCACAATCTCGGTGAAGTCATCGATGGGATCCTTGCATTAAGTAAAGATCCTGACATCACGATTCAAGAGCTGATGGAATTCATCTACGGACCCGATTTCCCTACCGCCGGACTGATTGTAGGAAGAAGCGGGATCCGTCGAGCCTACGAAACGGGTAAAGGCTCCATCACCATGCGTGCCCGTGTGGAAATCGAAACAAAGAGCAATGGGAAAGAAACGATCATCGTCCATCAAATCCCTTATCAGGTGAATAAAGCGAGATTAATTGAAAAAATCGCGGATCTTGTCAGGGATAAAAAGATTGACGGCATCACAGATCTACGTGATGAATCCGACCGTAACGGTATGCGTATCGTCATTGAAGTGAGAAAAGATGCAAATGCCAACGTTTTACTCAATAATCTGTACAAACAAACAGCACTTCAAACAAGCTTTGGGATCAACCTTCTGGCACTGGTTGATGGCCAGCCAAAGGTATTGAACTTAAAAGAATGCCTCTATCACTACTTACAGCATCAACGTGTGGTCATTCGCCGCAGAACGGAATTTGAATTACGTAAAGCTGAAGCAAGGGCACATATTTTAGAAGGTCTGAGGATCGCCCTGGATCATATTGATGAAATCATTGCCCTTATCCGTGGTTCACAAACAACAGAACTTGCGAAACAAGGCCTTATGGAGAACTTCTCCCTATCTGATAAACAGGCACAAGCCATCCTGGATATGCGCCTTCAGCGTCTAACCGGTTTAGAACGTGAAAAAATTGAGGATGAATATCAGGAACTGGTGAAGTTGATTGCAGAATTGAAAGCGATTCTTGCTGATGATGAAAAGGTTCTGGAAATCATCCGCGAAGAGCTCATCGAAATCAAAGAGCGCTTCAACGATGAAAGAAGATCGGAAATTGTAGCGGGTGGAATCGAAAACATCGAGGATGAAGACTTGATTCCAAGGGAAAACATCGTTGTTTCTCTTACGCATAATGGTTACATCAAACGTCTCCCGGTTTCTACCTACCGCAGTCAAAAACGTGGTGGAAGAGGAATCCAGGGAATGGGTACCAATGATGAAGACTTCGTTGAACACTTATTGACAACTTCTACTCACGACACGATCCTCTTCTTTACAAACAAAGGAAAGGCGTATCGTGCAAAAGGGTATGAAATTCCAGAATTCAGTCGTACCGCAAAAGGACTTCCAATCATCAATCTGCTTGGTGTAGAAAAAGATGAGTGGATCAATGCCATGATCCGGGTTGAAGAATTCGTTGACGATTGGTACTTATTCTTTACAACGAAGCAAGGTATCTCAAAACGTACACCAGTATCAGACTTTGCCAACATCCGGACGAATGGTTTGATTGCCATCAACCTTAGGGAAAATGACGAGCTTATTTCCGTTAAACTGACCGATGGAGAAAAAGATATGATTATCGGAACAAAGCAGGGGATGCTGATCCGTTTCCCTGAAACCGATGTCCGTTCTATGGGAAGGACGGCTACGGGAGTAAAAGGAATCAACCTTAGTGATGATGATATTGTTGTCGGTATGGAAATCCTCGAAGACAAGAGCGATGTACTCGTTGTCACTGTAAATGGTTACGGTAAGCGTACCCCGGCTAGTGAATATAGAGTCCAAACCCGTGGTGGTAAAGGATTAAAGACATGTAATGTGACCGAGCGAAACGGAGAACTCGTCTCTGTTAAGGCCGTCAGTGGTGTAGAAGATTTAATGATCATCACTGCACATGGTGTTCTCATCCGTATGGACGTCAATGACATTTCAACAACAGGACGTAACACTCAAGGGGTCAAACTGATCCGTCTTCAAGAAAGTGAATTCGTATCAACAGTCGCCAAAGTTGAAAAAGAAGATGAAGAAGAAACAGAAACGCCTGTTGAGTCTGTTGAAGGAGAAGAACAGCAGGTCATGGAAGATCAACCTTCTTCTGAAGATGTTAATGAAGACACAGAAGAATAAATAAGTGAGTAAGCTATTTTCAGTAATGGAACGTTCATTCTGGAAATAGCTTATTTTTTTGGTAGTGAGACAATTATTTTTTGAAAATAACAACTATACTCACCTGAATTTGGTAAAATAAACTAAAAGACTAAGGTAATTGTGAGGTGTTTATAGTTGAAGGTCCACCGTGGAGATATACAATTAGGCTGCATCGTTTCTGAAGATATCATGGGAATGGCAGCGAGCCCGATCATTCCAAAGAATACGGTGCTTGAAAAAGAACACTTGAATATCCTTCAAGCATTCCATATAGACGAGATATACATTGAAAAAACAAAAGTGGACGGTAATCCATTCAGGTCACCCCTTTCTTCTGATAAGTCATCAGACCAGTCGGATGCGGATATACAGGAGCCTATTGGATTTGTAGATCTATACCTAACGACTGTAAAGGAATTCAAGAAAGAGTTCATGAATTGGCAATCCGGTACAGCTGTTAATATTGCAAGAGTGAGAGAGTTCATTCTGCCCGTTATTCAGGTGATGGAACAGAATCATACATATGTGTACTCCCTTCCACAATACTCAACGAAAAAAGAATATCTTTATCATCATGCCGTCTCTGTGAGTATCATCTGTGCTTTGATTGGGAAGAAACTGGGTCTGCACTCCGGTCAGGTCAATCAACTGGCTTTAGCTGGTGCATTAGCTGATTGTGGGATGGCTAAGGTGAGCCCTCACATATTATCCAAAGAACAGCCTTTAACAGAAAGTGAATTTAAAGAAGTGAAGCTTCATACTGCAAATGGGTATAAAATGGTCAAAGATACCCCATTATTAAAAACGGAAACGAAACTTGCCATCTTCCAGCATCATGAACGTTTTGATGGAACAGGATATCCTGCTTCGGAGAAGAGTGATCGTATACACCTCTATTCACAGATTGTCGGAATCGCCGATGTATTTCATGCCATGACATCAGAAAGAGTATATAGAAGAAAACAACCCATATTCAAAGTATTGGATATGATCAGTAAGGACCTATTTGGTAAATTTGATATTAAAGTAGTGGAAGGAATTCTTCAATTATTGGGGGATTTAAGAACGGGCACCCCGGTAAAGCTATCGACGGGAGAATATGGAGAAGTCATGTATACTAAACCTAATGCCTTTATAAGCCCTATTGTTAAGCTTAAGACAGAAGAATTAATAGATTTATCTCAGAAAAAGGATATCTATATTTCTGAGGTATTCGTATAAAATCTTCTGCGAATAAACTATAAATATAAAAGTCGCAGATCGGAAACGAAATCTGCGACTTTTTTTCATTTACCTCTTGCAAATCAAATTGACAGTGTGTATACTATTATTTGTTGTCCGAAAGGCATTACATAATTATAGCGAAAATAACTTTTCTAAAATAATAAAAATACCTTGACGATAAACGTTTTAAATGATATATTATATAGGTCGCTTCAAACGAAGCACATACACATTGAACCTTGAAAACTGAACAAAACAAGACAATACGTCAACGTTAATTCTAGATTTATTTTTAAAGAGCTATTCAAACTTTTATCGGAGAGTTTGATCCTGGCTCAGGACGAACGCTGGCG
>NZ_CAJGBF010000018.1 GCF_904424705.1 Rossellomorea arthrocnemi
ATCATTTACTACAATCATTACAGATATCAATGGAATTTAAATAAGATGACCCCTGCACAATACAGGGATCACCTTCAACAAGCTGCCTAGGCTTTTTTTAATTGTCCTTTACAAAGGGTACACATTACTTACACCTGGGTTCTTTTTTTCGGAGGGTTGATTTTTCCATTAGAATGAGAAAGCCGAGTTGTTCCCTGATACCTCGTATAGAATGTTCATTCCTTACCAACAATGAATGTATATACGAGGTGATTCAATGAAAAAAATGGTGTTAGTCCTTTCTATCCTGCTATCTGTTCTTGTAGTGGTGAGCTGTTCTCCTTTTTGGGAAGGAAGGGATGTCCCTGCTACAGATGAAGGTCCATTCCCCAATAACCTACTAAACAATAAGGGAGAATCACTCTTTCCGATACTTCAAGAAGATAAGGAGCCGATCAATTTTCTCCTAGTTGGCTCTGATCAGCGGCAGAATGAACCTGCCCGTGCTGACGTTTTGATGGTGGTACAATACATTCCTCAATCATCAACCATCAAGATCGTCTCCATCATGAGGGATACATTCGTAGAAATTCCGGGACATGAAAAGAGCAAGATCAATCATGCATATTCATGGGGTGGAGAAGAACTGTTGGCGGAGACGATACAAAAAAATTTCTACTTGGACATTCATCATACCGTAAAGATTGATTTTGAGAAGTTCATCAGGATGATGGATCTCGTTTTTCCTAAAGGAGTATCGGTCACGGTATCCAAGCCGATGATCAAGCAATGGAAATGGGCAAAAGAACCTGGAGAAGAAGTGTTGAAAGGAGAAGAAATCCTGCAATATGTAAGGTTCAGGGGAGATATCAAGAGCGACTTCGGGCGAGTGGAAAGACAGCAGGAAATTATGCAGTTAGCAGAAAAAAGCCTTAAGGAAAAAGTGCAGTCTGGTGAAGGGATGAGGACGCTTCTCTCTCTCATCAGGGAAGGGTTAAAGAACGTAGAGACCTCCACTCCTATTAGTGAAATCATGAATTACGGGATGATTGTAATGCTGAATCCAATTGATAAAGTCGAAACGATGCGTGTACCAGTTGAAGGAAGTTATTCAGACCTCCGGACAGTACATGCAGGACTTGTTCTGGATATGGATATACAAAAGAATCGAGAATCCATAAAAGAATTTCTAAGCTCAAATCACCAGAAATGAAATTCAGAAGAATCAAGGTCCAGGAACATTTCAATCTTCTTCATTTTTCTCAGGATTAAATCGTGCAGATAGCTCTGGTACTTCTGATCATCAGCCTGGTCATGTTCCAAATGGAGGATTTTTAAATGTTCAAGGTGCTCTTTTAGTGTTCGTTCATCACTATCAGACCCGCCTGACTGAACTTTACGTAGTATCACATCGACCAATTTTTCGTGAGTGGCTTCAATGGTCTTAGTTCCTTGTCTGGCATAGATTGCTCCATATCGCAGTTCCCCCCGGGTGACAATGGAGGTATAAGGCACATACCTTGGATCATAATCGATGATGAGTACCTGGAAACGTTTATGACTCATCAAAGGGTTGGTGCTTTCGGGGAATATGAAGTCTTCCGTTCTGTAACGTAAATATTTAGGCAGCAGATGTTGCAGTTTGTTGTCAACATCTGCTTTATCCAGAAATTCTTCATCAGACAAACCTTTCAAATCAACGGACCCATCATCAAATTGCATCACCCCGATGATGATGCATCCACCCCCCGTATTGGATATCGCCAGGATATGCTTCGCCATTTTCGTGAATTCGATCCAATCAGATTTAAAATCTACATAATCTGTTTCGCCGGTATTATGAAGCAACAGATCCTTCAATGTTTCATGAGAAGGATTCTTCAAAAAATCTCTTAACTTGAGCGGAACAATCTTCTCATAATACATGACATTCCCACCTTTTAATGATTCATTAACAGTATTAAAAATAGAAAAGACTCATAAACGGCTCAACCACCGTAGAATACATATTATATTCTATGCGTGAAGTGAAGTGGATAACGCTCTTTGAAGGAATAATTCCTCCTCGAATATTATTCATCAAATGGTGATGTCCGTTGTATTCCTAGCTACTTTCAAATAGAATATGTATAGGAATCTAAGGAAAGGAAGATTACATGAAAAAGGGTGTATACATATTATCTGGATTTCTTGGCAGTGGAAAAACGACTTTACTTAAACAATTGCTGCAATCCTTAAAGGATCATGATAAAAAGCCAGCAGTATTAATGAATGAATTAGGAAGTGTATCGATCGACAGTGATGCGGTTGATGATGACACAGCATTACGTGAGCTTCTTGATGGATGTATATGCTGTACTATATCAGAGAAATTGGAGTCACAGCTCCAAGAGCTTTTACTGAACGAAGACTTTGATGTTCTGGTCATTGAAACAACAGGTGCAGCACATCCAGTTGAGGTGGTTGATTCCATCCTTTCCCCACTCTTTGCCGACCGATTCGAGTTTAGGGGGATCATCACAGTGGTGGACGGATTGCAATGGCGGAACAGGGGGGGCTTCAGTCCGGCTGTTTTACATCTGATGAGAGAACAAATCCGGTATGCTGAGTACATTGTAGCAAATAAAATGGACTTGCTGACTGATATGGAGCAGGGGACTTTCTCATATGAGCTACAGCAAATAAATCAAAATGCCAAGGTTTATTTAACGAATTATTCTCAAGTGTCAATGAAAGATATCTTATCTTTAAGTGCAGAACAAGGATTGTTTTCCCATGATCATGCCTCCATTGGTGATCATCTAACTCTACAGGCGGTCGTCTATACGTTCACTGGAACAGTAAATGGAGAAGCCTTTGAAGAATGGGTGAAAGCCCAACCTGATACAATATACCGAATGAAGGGATATGTGCCCCTACAGGGAAGAAAATATCCGACATTGTTTCAGTATTCATACGGCATGCCGCTCTTTATGCCAGGAGAAATGAAATATCCTGCCAATTTCGTCATAATTGGAGAAAATATACATAAAGAAGAAATAATACAGTCCTTACAGAAGATTGACCTGAAGAAGTAATCCAGGGAGTGGGAGATCTTTATGGTGTTTCTATTGTTTAGTGTAGAACTTATATTATTTATTGCTGGTATTTACGGTTTAAGTATTTACGAAACCAACCTTCAATTGTATATCTTCTTAGGACTAATCGGGATCGGTATCATGTTGTTCATCTGGACGATCGTGTTCTATCAAAGAAAACAACAGAAGAGACAAAGAACGAATGACTGTTGGGATTGCGCCATTTATTCACCCGACTGTCTCCCCACCCCCCGAGGGAGTAAATTCGACTGTGATTCACCGGACTGTGACTGTACTCCAGATTGCAGCCCATAGGAGGGAAATGAAGTGAAAGAATGGTTTGCACTTTCCTTTATGCCGTGTCATAGAATGCCGGATCGGTCATTGATCGTTAAGGATAAGCAATTCCCATTATGTTTCAGGTGTATGGGTATCCTCATGGGGATGATTATAGGGATTCCTTCTACATGGCTCTTATTTCATTCTTTAACAAGCGTTCATCTCTTGTTAGCCGGTCTATTAATATTCCCTCTTTTAGTAGATGGATTCACTCAGAAGTGGGAGTGGAGAGGGAGTACGAATCCACTTCGGTTGATGACGGGATTACTATGCGGTATGGGATTGTCGTTAGGGATCGTTATTATCTCACAATGGTGGGTAAGAATCATTATGTTGGGAACAGGTTGACAATATCGAATAAAACGTATATTATTTAATAGTTAACTTAGTGAAGTATTTATTGAGTGTAAGAAAGGTCGATTATTAGTGGGAAAAGAATTGTTCGAGCTAGAAGGATTATTTAGATCCGTGTTTAGAATGATGAAATCAGATATTCGAACCATCTTTGGAGAATTTATATCAAACGGGGAATTCCGGGTGCTTCAGCTCATCAGGGAAAATGGTGCATTGAAATCTTCGGAAATTTCAAAGAGAATGGAAGTTTCGGCAAGTCATATTACGTCCATAACAGATACATTGGTTGAAAAAGGCTATATTACCAGACAGCGATCCAACGAAGATCGTAGAGTCGTAGAATTGGCTCTCACACCTAAAGGGGTGGAAGTGTTGGCACAGTGTGAAGAGAAAAAGTCACATTATTTCCAGCAGTTATTTCAAACCTTTGATAAAGAGGAGATCTCCCACTTAATTGAACTGTTTGAGAAACTGTTGAGTTCATCGATTCGCAAGTGAAGATGTGCTAGAAGATATTCTCCTTTAAATGTTATGGTTTTACTTGAAAAGCTGAGTGAACAGCCATATAGTGTAACCGGTTTAAAAAAGGGTTGACCTGAAAAGTGGTCATCCCTTCTATTATGCTCATTTACTTAAGTTAGTTAATTATTCACAATATAAATATTGAGGGAGACAGAAACTATGGAACATTTAGAACATCGAAAAAAAGTACTGATCATGGTTGCGATCATGTCAGCCATGCTGTTCGCTGCATTAAATCAAACGATTGTCGGGACCGCATTGCCTCGGATCATTTCCGAAATAGGGGGCATGGATTATTATAGCTGGGTATTCACCATCTTTATGTTAACAAGCTCAGTAACAGCTATTCTGGTTGGGAAATTATCGGATATGTATGGAAGGAAACCTTTCATCTTACTAGGGATTGCCGTCTTTATGATTGGTTCATTCTTAAACGGACTATCCGCTTCAATCTTTCAGTTAATCATATTTAGGGGTATCCAAGGTTTTGGAGCCGGAATGATCATGTCAACAGCCTTTACCGCTGTAGGAGACTTATTTTCTCCACGGGAAAGAGGGAAATGGCAGGGATTAATGAGCAGTGTGTTTGGTTTAGCAAGTGTTTTCGGACCTACTTTAGGTGGTTGGATTGTCGATAACGCCGATTGGCACTGGGTGTTCTGGGTGTTTCTACCAGTAGGTTTCATCGCATTCGGAATGATATATAAAATGTTCCCTTCACAGGAGCCGAACAAAGGACTTAAAGTGGATTATTTAGGATCCGTTATGTTGACTCTAACGATCATTCCTTTATTATTGGCCTTTACGTGGGGTGGAAATGATTATGAGTGGGTTTCTCTGCCCATCATCGGGTTACTGACTGCCACGGTGGTAGCCTTTGTACTCTTCATTATTACCGAGAAGAGAGCAAGTAATCCCGTGCTTCCTCTTCAATTATTCAAGAATAAAATCTTTACCCTTTCAAATATCATCGGATTTATTCTCGGAGCCGGGATGTTTGGTGCCATTATGTATATGCCGTTCTTTATTCAAGGGGTTATGGGTACATCTGCGACCAAATCCGGCCTTGTGATGATGCCCATGACATTAAGTATGGTTTTCGCGAGTACAATAGGGGGCCAAATCATCACGAAGACAGGGAAGTATAAGTTTCTGGCACTTATCGGTTTGTTCGTCATGAGTACGGGTATGGTTCTTTTATCCTTTATGGATACGAACACAACCAACGCAAGAGCCCTGCTGAATATTATTATAGTAGGAACAGGTCTTGGACTGAGCTTCCCTGTATTTACCCTTACTGTTCAAAATGCAGTACAGCATAAGTTTCTGGGTGTTGCCACTGCGGCAACACAATTGTTCAGACAAATCGGTGGCACAATAGGGGTTGCCATCATGGGAACCGTGATGAACTCTTCCATGACTTCCAGGATGACGGAGAAAATGTCTTCAGTGAAAGACTCCCCGTTACTCACAGATCCTGAAACGGCAGGAGTCATGAAACAACTTCAAGACCCTCAAAACATAATGAACGGAGGGAAGTTAAAAGAGCTTCAGTCAACATTACCACCCGAATTCCAAGGGATCTATGCATCCATTTTGGAAGGTGTCAGAGAATCATTGAGTTATGCTTTAACGAATGTTTTCTTCATTGGAGCCATCATTCTTCTCGTCGGATTCATTTTAACGTTCTTTATGAAAGAGATCCCTTTAAGGATGTCAAATAAAGATGTCACAGAGGAAGATAAAGAAACAACGCTTAAAGAAGCATCTAATCATTAATAATAAATAGATAGAAAAGGGTAACCGGATCTGGAAATACAAGCAGACCTGGTTACCCTTACTTTTTTTACATTGTGCTTTCTCCAAATTTCTTGAATGTCATTTCATCCTCAATCAAGCCGCAAGCTGCACATTGAACTTTTAATTCCGGTCCGTTGTAAGCAAGATGAAATGGATCTAGTTGACCTTGTTCATAACTCTGAACGATTTCTCCTGAACCAGGATCAAGTTTCACACTCTGTGGTACTTGTTGTATAATATTAAATCGGGTGCGATTCGTTTTACAGCTAGGGCAGCGATACGATGTAGTCATTGATATCACCTTTCTTCGTTTTTCTCTAGTATGCTTAAAGATCAAACTTTTTATGTAAAGGATGCTTGTATATGTCGGAAATGTTCAATGATTTATTAAAAGCCTACAGACGAATATGGAAAAACAGGATGTTATCAATCGATGCCGCTTCATCGGAACAAGTATTAAAAGAAGCCATCAAACGTGAATTGGAAGATACCAATAGCCATCCACGGGTTCGTAAGTCTATAGAATATAAATATTATACTGCCACTAAAAGAATTACTGAATCGGACTTATCAAATGATGTTAAAGTTAAGTTGATTCAGCTACATATCGAAATGGCCGCTCTAATTAAAGAATGGGATTCTACAAATGGTTAGATTAATTTATTCTGAGCCAGTACCTTTCATTATGTACCTGTGTGTAATGGAGGTGTGAGGCAATTAAAACGCCTGGGATTTAATGTGAATTGATATCTAATCATTGAATCTGATAAAAAATGTAAATATTTCCTTTCTTTGGAGTGAATTTCTTCTTTCTTTGAAACGTTACTGTAACATCCGTTACATAACAAAGGAGCTTTAAAACCTGTCAAGAATCATATACCGGTAATAATTAGTTACTGGATCCAATTCATTCAGCAATTGGAAATGTAAGTAAAGTATTTTAAAATGCTTTTCTCCCTACTAGAATCAGTGGTTACTATAGTACTATAGAGAAATTGTCTTTCAAAATAGAACAATTGATTCCTAGTTACCAAGTTCTCCCGTAAATGTAACAAAAACAGGGTGGTATGATGAATGTGCAGCAAGAAAAACACATTCACTAAGGAGGAATTCATTTTTATGAATAAGAAAATGATGGTTTCAGCAGCAACAGCATTAACATTATTAGCAACTCCATTCGCAGCAGGTAAAGCTGACGCTGCAGCACCGTGCCCGAATCAGGACAATGTCGTACAAAAGGTGAACGCCTTTAAATATAACGGTAATCAAGAAGATCTTAATAAATTGGTTCAAGATGTTCTATCAAAATACCAAATGAATGGTAAGAACATCAATGTTCAAGAATTATTGAAGGGACAGGCTCCGAAAGCCCAGGCAGCAGCTCCAGCACCAACTAAACAAGCACCAAAAGCAGAAGCACCAAAAGCGGATGCTCCAGCACCTAAGGCAGATGCTCCAAAAGCAGCAGCTCCTGCACCAGCACCAGAAGCAAATGAACAAAAGCAACAAACAGAACAAACAAGCGAACAATCCGGTCAATTAAGCCAGTTTGAGCAACAAGTAGTAGAATTAACTAATCAAGAGCGTGCAAAACAAGGACTTCCAGCTCTTAAAGTAGATACAGAACTAAGCAAAGTGGCACGTGAGAAGTCTCGTGATATGCAAGCTAATAACTACTTCTCTCATACAAGCCCTACGTATGGTTCACCATTCGACATGATGAAGCAGTTCGGTATCGAGTATAGCTCTGCAGGTGAAAACATCGCGATGGGTCAAAAGACTCCTGAAGAAGTGGTACAAGCATGGATGAACAGTGAAGGTCACCGTAAAAATATCATGAGTTCAAATTACACTCACATTGGTGTAGGCTATGTAGAAAACGGTAACTACTGGACTCAACAATTCATCGGTAAGTAATTTTACGCACGTGATGAAAAGCAGTCTCTCTTTTGAGAGGCTGTTTTTTTTATTCTTCCATAATTCAATGAAATGATACGCTGTTTCCCATGTTAGATGCATGAATTAAGAGCTTACATTTGCTTTTCAGCATAATCCTTCTTACTATTGAAATATAACGAGTACGTGGAGTGAGCTTGATGAAGGATAAAGTTGTACTGATAACCGGGGGTTCAAAAGGGATTGGAAGAACGACGGTCGAAGAATTCGCCAAACAAGGATACACCGTTATCCTTAATTATAGGAGAAATGATCAATTTGTTGAGGAATTGGTCTCTACATTAAATCGTCAATATTCGAACACCATCATCCCGATCAAAGGGGATATCTCTGTGCCGGAAGAATGTGAACGGATGGTATCAGAAATCTGGGGTAAGGTGGAGAGAGTTGATATTTTAATCCATAATGCCGGCCCCTATGTTAAAGAAAGAAAGTCATTTGCAGATTATTCTCCTGAGGAATGGAATTACATTGTAAATGGGAATTTAAATAGTGTTTTTTACTTATCAAGGTTAATGATCCCGAAGATGAGGGAAAAACAATGGGGAAGAATCATCACATTTGGATATGACAGGGTCGAATCTGCCCCGGGCTGGATTTATCGTTCTGCTTTCGCAGCGGCTAAAGCCGGCCTTGCTTCCTTCACAAAAACGATTTCAATCGAAGAAGCACAGAATGGTATAACCGCAAATATGGTCTGTCCCGGAGACATCGTAGGTGAGTGGAAGGAAAGTCGAATTAGCAGCGCGAAAGAGCACCATGACCCCCAGACCCCGATCGGACGGCCAGGGACAGGGGAAGATCTTGCAAGGATCATTTCGTTCCTCTGTCAAGAAGAATCTGATTTCATTACCGGTTCCATTATTCCGGTTACAGGTGGAAAGGACGTACTTGGAAAGGTATTTCATCAATAAAGAGTCACGGGAGTGGGAACGCCCGTGGCTCTTTCAATCAATACCATTTTCATTCACTTGAAACAAGAAGTTGTTTTCTGTACTTTTTCTGTATATACAGGAGCCTGCCGGACAAGGTAATCGCTCCTGCCGTTAAGCCTGATGTCAGCCCCAGCCAGTATCCATATGGTCCGAAATCCGTGAAGTTAGCAATGAAATATCCTAATGGAAGGCCGATCACCCAGTAGGATATGAGGGCCATAATAAAGGTGATATTAACATCCTTATATCCTCTAAGAGCCCCTTGGACAGGAGCTTGTATCGCATCGGAAAGCTGGAAAAGTACGGCATACAATAAGAAATGAGCCGTTAATTCCAATACATAAGGATCATCCGAATAGAGGTAGGCAATTTCAGAACGGAAAACAAGTAATATCACTCCATATATGACGGCCAGGAGCAAGGCGAAGCCGACGCCCATCCAGCTGTAAATTTTCGCATCCCCAATCCTCTTACCTCCAACCTCAAATCCTACAACGATGGTTAGGGCCATGGAAATGCTCAGGGGAATCATATAAAGGAAGGATGCAAAATTGATTGCTGCCTGGTGAGCCGCGATTACGACTGTTTCATATTGGCTCATTAACAGGGTAACTGCCGAAAAAATACTTACCTCGAAGAAAATCGATAATCCAATAGGCACTCCTATTACAAAAAGTTCTCTCCATCTAAAAAAATCGGGCTTATGGATGGTATGGAAGATAAAATACTGACTGAATGGTCTTTTTGTATGGACCACCCAAAAGGCGATGAGAGTAATAAGCCAATAGGTGATGGCAGACGCAACACCTGCACCAACTCCTCCAAGTGCAGGAAATCCCAGCTTACCGAAAATAAGGAGATAATTAAATACTACATTGATCGGCAGGGATAGGAGTGTAATGAACATGGTGATCCTCGTCATACCCAGTGCATCGATGAATGATCTCAAAACATTATAGATGAACAATGGAATCATACCGAATGACAGGGCGATAAGATAATCTTTGGCAACAATACGTACTTCTTGTTCAATATTCATCCCATTCAGGATCGGTTTCAGGACGAATCCGCCCACCACCATGACGATAAGGGATAATACTATGGCTGCATAAACACCTTGAAGGACGGTATGAGGTACATCTTTCTTATTCCCGCCTCCTATCAATTGAGCGACAATGGGTGTCACTGCCAAAAGGATCCCGCTTAATCCAGTAAAGACCGGTACCCATAAGGAAGAACCGATGGCAACACCGGCAAGGTCTTCGGGAGAGTATTTCCCCGACATGATCGTGTCGAAGAAATTCATGGCAAACATCCCCAATTGGGTGACAAGGATGGGAATCAATATGAAGGATAGTTGTTTAACCTTATCCTTGATTGTATGGGTTTCTCTCATAAATTGTACTCCTCTTGAATTTCTTAGAATAGTGCAGGATAAAATTCACTATCATACTGTACCATATTTTCGGGGGATTGAGAGTGAAATATGTTTATAAACGAATGACCCCAACGCTTGCAGGATAATAAAATATGAACATACAGGAGGGAAAGAATGACTAAGCACTGGCAGGACTGGGTCTGGATTGCGTTCTTAATATGGTACGGAGTGGGAATCATCCTTGTCTCCTTGGACTGGCTCCCTCCTGCTTTACAATGGGCAAATGCTGTTTTCTTATATTTAGCGGGTATTCTGGCTATTCTTTATGCAATGAAGAGGCTCAAGGGAGCAAATGGGATTATTGCTTCATTATGCATTATGCTCCTAACCATTTTCGCCGAGTCATTAGGTGTCCATTATGGTCTGATATTTGGGTCTTATCATTATGAAAGGGATTTCGGATTTCAACTATTCGGGGTTCCAATGACAATAGGCTTCGCTTGGGTCATGGTTATTTTTACCAGTATGTCCCATTATGAGTTCCTCCTGAATAAAACAAAGACAGTCATGGGGGCGTTACGATATAGTACGGTTACTTCTTTTTTAGCTGTCACGATGGATTTGATCATCGATCCTGTTGCGTTTAAAGGTCGGGAATATTGGATATGGGATCAGGAAGGAATCTTTTATGATATTCCCACGCAAAATTTTTTAGGATGGTTTTTTGTTTCATTTTTCATTCAATGCTCCCTGTATGTGGTGATCAAGCAAGAAGCGTTTTCCTCAACATGGAGCGGTAGGATGATGCGGCTATATTTCCTTGTGATCCTTATGTTTATCGTTACTGCAATGGTGGAAGGACTGTGGCTGGCCGTTTTTGTCACTTCGGTATTTTACACGGCATCTCTCATTATTAGAACACGATTGGAGAAGGTAGCATGATTGAACCAAGAAAAAGTAAAAAATTTCAACAACTGCTAGTCCGCTATCTTACCTATCAACTGAAAAAGCACTTTTATCGTGTATGGATCGATGACCAACGGGATTCGTTTCAACCCGCTGTCGGTCAACTGGTACTTGCCAATCATTCCAGCTGGTGGGACGGATTGATGGTCTTTTACTTAAATCAAAAAGTCATAAAGGAAGACAGCTATGCCATGATGAGCCAGAAAGGGATGGAGGATTTCTCTTTCTTCCGCAAAATCGGAGCCTTCTCAGTTAATCCCGATTCTCCAAAAGACTTGGTCATTTCTTTGAAGTTTGCTGAAAAGTGCTTACAAGAGAAAAAAACGGTTTGGATCTTTCCTCAAGGGAAGGAAGAACATCTCGAAAAGAGGCCCATTTCCTTTATGAGTGGTCCGAGTTATTTATTCGAACGAAACCAGGGAATCACCGTCACGATGGTTACTTTCTATTACACCTTTCGTCACGAACAAAGACCGGAATTATTCATCCGGATTACCGATGTTGAGGTAAATCAGAGTTATCTTACATCACGGGAAGAACGGACACATCATCTAAGAAACATTATGGAAAAGAGGCTTGATGACTTGAAAATCGATATCATCCATGAAGATATATCCATGTTCACATTATTGCTTAAAGGGTTTCCGACCAATAGTGAGTGGTTGAGTTTTTGGAATAGAAGAAAGTAGAGGTGTAGAAAGAATGATTTATGTACTATTGATGACATTCCTGTTTGTTCTGGCTACATTTATCAATCTACTTTTTTTACCAAAGCTGTCCCGTAAATCGACCACAGATGAATTGGTTTCAGTTCTGGTCCCGATGAGAAATGAAGAACGAAATGTAATTGGGCTAATCAAAAGTATCAGGAAGATCACTCATTCTCCAGTAGAATTTATCCTGTTGGATGACGCTTCAACGGATCAAACAAGAGAACTTCTGATCCACCTGACAAAAGAGGATCCGCGTTTCAGGATCATTGATGGAAAACCCCTTCCAAAAGGGTGGGTTGGGAAGGTCCATGCATGCAAAGAATTAAGTCGGCATGCCTTGGGATCGTATTATCTTTATCTGGACGCAGATGTCAGGGTATCCCCTTCTATTGTTGAAAAAGTATTATTCCAAATGAAACGGTATGATGCGGGTCTTGTAACGGGATTTCCTCAATTCCCGATACCGACCATCCTAAGTAAAATGCTGGTACCCTTTCAGCATTTTCTCGTTTATTTCCATTTACCTCTTGCCGTGGCTAACCATACGACCAGAAAAGCATTCACAGCCGCACATGGAGCTTTTATGTTTTTCAGGAAGGAAGCATATGACGATTGTGGTGGGCACGAAGCCGTTAAATCGTCCCTCTTGGAAGACGTTCATATCACGCGGAAGGTAAAAGAAAAAGGGTGGAAAGTGACCCTGGTTAATAATAGTTTTGATGTGACCTGTCATATGTATGAAACAAATAAGGAAGTATGGGAGGGATTTTTGAAGAATATATACATAGGCACTGGCAGAAGTCCAGTATCAGTCATCCTACTCACCCTTTTTTACTCCATTTTCTTTATCTTTCCACTGCCTCTGGCTTTTTATGGTTTGACATCCGGGGAGTGGACATACTCCCTTCCTTTATTGGCGATCTGGCTGCAAACCCTCATGATTGACTTGGCATCCAATCAATCAAAGTGGCATTTTCTTTTGATGCCTTTCGCTACTGTCTGCTTTATCGTCATTATGTGGGCTTCCATGCTAAGAGGATTGAAAAAACAGGGGTATACCTGGAAAGGAAGGACCTATTCATGAAGGATATCATCATTATTGGAGGAGGATTAGGGGGACTATCTGCAGCTATATCCCTTCAGAGTAAAGGGTATAACGTAACCATTGTAGAAGAAAACCTTCACCCCGGTGGGAAAATGATGCCGGTTGAAATTGATGGCTACTTCTTTGATTTCGGACCGAATACCATCACGATGCCACATGTCTTTCAATCTGTGATTAACGATGCAGGAGGGGACTCTTCCCGTTATTTCGAGTTTGAAAGACTGGTGAAACATACTAAAAATGTTTTTCCCGATGGCAGTGTTCTCTATCAAACAGCTGACTCGGAAGATATGATAAATGAACTTGGAGGAATCGATCCTTATGGGGCAGTTCATTACAGAGAATATTTAAAGGAAGTTGAAAAACTGTATTCATTGGCAGAGCGAGGATTTCTTTACAGAGTATTTGGTTCATGGAGAGATTATCTTTCACCCGTTCTTTCCTACCATTTTATGAAGGTCCGTCCCTTTGAGAAAATGGATCACTTTCATAGGAGGTTTTTTCAGGATGAGAATGTATTGAAGGTGTTCAATCGTTATGCAACGTATATTGGTTCCTCACCTTACGAGTGCCCCGCCACCTTTTCGCTGATCGGGCATCTTGAGATGAATGAAGGGGTGTATTATACGAAAGGTGGAAACACGAAAATTGCACAAGGATTTTATCAATTTTTTAAAGAACTTGGGGGACAAGTTCACTTGGGCAAGCGAATTAAAGAAATCGTAGTGAAGGAAAAAAGAGCGGTCGGTGTAATATTCCAACATGGCGAGATGCAATCTGCTGATGACGTGATTGTAAATGGAGATTTTATCACGGCTACGAAGCATCTGGTCAACGAAAAGGATCGTCCGAGTCATCCTGACAGGAAGCTTGACACCTACGAACCTTCCATTTCGGCATTTGTGATTTTGGCAGGCGTCAGAACTTTCCAGGATTCCATTCATCATCATCAGGTTTATTTCACGGAGGATTATCAAAAGGAATTCACGGAAATTTTCTCTGATAAAACGCTCCCAAGTGATCCAACGATCTATATAAGCCATTCGGCAGCGACAGATCCAACCCTTACAAAGGGCAGTAACTTATTTATCCTTATCAATGCCCCGGCCATTACATTGACCGATGACCAAACCCAGTCCTATAAGGAAAAGATTTATCATAAATTAGAAGAAAAAGGGATACCCATAAGGGAGTCATTAGAAGTGGAGAAGATTTACACACCCGATACGATAAAGCATAAATTCTCTGCCTATAAAGGCTCACTTTATGGTCTTGCTTCCCACCGTATGACGGAAGCATTTCTTCGTCCATCCAACGTCAGTAAGGACATTGAGCACCTCTTCTACGTCGGTGGAACGACACACCCCGGTGGAGGATCCCCAATGGTGACGATTAGCGGAAGAAATGTAGCCAATTATATCTTGAATAGAGATAAGGGATGATGCGTTCTGTCTACCGGTAATCATGAAACTATAGGGTACTCAAACGAGCTGCAAAAGGACTCAATTCCTTTTGTCAAATTTTCGTAGTTCTATCCCACCCGTATTTTTGGTAAAGTGTATAATGGTTAGAGATAAAGATATTAGAATATGGAGTTAGGAGTTTATACATATGAAGAAACGCATATTATTTACGGGCGGTGGTTCAGCTGGCCACGTCACGGTTAATACAGCATTGATTCCACACTTTGAAAAAGAAGGCTGGGACATAACGTATATAGGGTCGGAAGATGGGATCGAGAAGGAAATCATTACGGAACAGTTTCCCCATATCCCTTACGAAAGCATCTCAAGCGGGAAGCTTCGAAGATATTTTTCCTGGAAAAACTTTTCAGACCCGTTTCGAGTGATGAAAGGAGTCTTTGACGCGCTATCCGTGATCAGGAAGACGAAACCCGACATCATCTTTTCCAAAGGGGGATTCGTTTCCGTACCCGTCGTCATGGCCGCCAAGATTGCCAAAGTTCCTGTAGCGATTCATGAGTCCGATGTGACTCCAGGACTTGCTAACAAGTTAGCCGTCCCATTCGCAACTAAAATATTTACTACTTTTCCAGAAACGGTTCAATCACTTCCAAGTGATAAATCATTATGCGCCGGAGCCATCATTCGGGAAGAATTGTTTTCAGGTGATGTCCGAGAAGGAAAGAGATTAACGGGGTATTATGAGGATAAGCCTGTTTTGATGATCATGGGAGGTAGTCTTGGAGCGAGAAAAATTAACGAAGCGGTAAGAGGGAATCTCAAGGAGCTGCTTTCGTCCTTCCAAATCATTCATATTTGTGGGAAAGGAAATATCGACGAAGCTCATACACAAAAAGGGTATCGTCAATATGAATTCATAAAGGGTGAACTTCCTCACTACCTGGCGATGACGGATTTCGTGATCTCCCGTGCCGGTTCGAATTCAATCTTTGAATTTCTTGCCTTAAAGAAACCGATGCTATTGATCCCCCTATCAAGGGAAGCGAGTCGTGGCGATCAAATCCTCAATGCCAATAGCTTTGTAAAACACGGCTATGCGATAAAATTGGAAGAAGAAGAGCTGAACGAAGAGAGCTTCTTGGCTGGTATCAATGAGCTTAAGACAAATGAAGAGATAATGATCCGTTCTATGGAAAAAGGTGAAAAAGCGTACACCATCCAGGACATGTATGAGGAACTTTCATCAATGTCCCGTTAAGGAGTCTCGGGACTTCCCTTCAAGCATATAGTATATAAATGGTTGAAGGGGAGAAGTGGTATGGCTTATCAATATTCAAAGGGATGGTACCTTCAAGAGCTTAAAAAGATGGGCATCAACTATCATCCATTAGAAAAAAGGAAATTGGAAAATTACAAGACGTTTGTGGTACGAAATCTGTACTTCGAGAAAATAGCAAAGAAGAAATAATGAAAGTAGCTGTTGGTCGCGATGTCTGAGTAAAATGGGCATCACTGACGGCTCTTTTTTCTTTTAACCTCCAAAAGGAAAAGAAATGGCATGTGTTTGTACCGTGTTATTTACCCATGCATCAAATTAATCAATAAATAAAAAAGTTATCACCCGTGTGTGATAACTTTTTATACCCATTAGGCTTCAAGTACCTGTTCTTCTTCCTGGCATTGTTGAAGCTGATATAAATACAGTGTGTACAGATCTTTAGGGATTTCATATAATTCATAAACCTCTTCTTGAGCATTTAATTGTTCATAAAGTGATTTTCTTGATAGGTTCGCCTTGACGACATAAGGGAGCTTTTCTGCTGCTTTTTTTGAGCGTGTATTCACTTTACGAATCCTCATGAAAATGGTTTCCATCCCAAGTTCAAAGAACAGCTCGGAAAAGAATGCATCTTTGGCAGGCTGATTATACCCTTTCCCGTGAAAAGGCTTGCCAAGCCACGTACCCAGGAACCCTGCATTTTCCTGGATATCAAATAAATTGATCGTGCCGATAGGGTTGCCCCACTCGTCCGAGATCGTACGTGAAATAAGTTCTCCACGTTCTTCTGCTTCAATCGTTTGTTTCGTCAGGAAAAGAAGTTCCTCATAGGAATATGCCTTTTGACGCACAAAAGGGAAGACATCCGGGTGCACCATCAGGTCATAAAGTTCATGACACTCATGTAATTCACGTTTCTTGATCATAGTAGACCCTCCTTGAGGGCAGTCTACTTGCGTACGATCCCACCCTCGAAATTTTTAAATGGTAACTAAAAAATTTCGGGGTGGGAATCGAACCCACTAAGACCAGTCAAGAAACTGGTGGCGCACCTTTTGCCTTCCCTTCATTACAGTCGCTCAATATGAATAGATCGCGTACCAGAACAATGTAATCGGAAATATATTATCCATTTGTATCATATACGAAATCTCTCAAAAAGGAAATAGGAAAAATGCTTATTTTTGATGAAAATTTTTAACAAATTTTTACACATTTTGATAAGCAATGTTCCCATTCACAAATGTCATCATGGGCTTGGCCATGAAGTGGAATGGATGATGGCTCCATAGGACTAAGTCAGCATCTTTATTGACTTCGATACTACCGATCCGATCAGACACACCAAGGTTTCTTGCTGGCAGGATGGTGATCCCTTCCAAGGCTTTATGTTCATCCAATCCTTCGCGCACAGCAATCGCTGCACACATATTCAAGTATTGAATAGGGGTGTAAGGATGATCGGTCGTCACTGAGACTTCCACACCGGCTTCCGTCAATTTTTGATATGTGAGCCAGCTCTTGTTTTTAAGCTCTACTTTCGATCGTCTTGTAAAAGTTGGCCCGACGGAAACTTTTAGTTTTTTTCCTTTGAGTTCTTCTGATATCAGGTGACCCTCCGTGCAATGTTCAATTCGAAGGTCCAGGTTGAATTCTTCTGCAAAACGTACGGCGGATAGTATGTCATCTGCACGGTGAGCATGTATTCGAACGGGGATTTCCCGCTTTAATGCAGATACTAGCGGTGCTACTCTCAGTTCCTCCGGTTGATCACAATATTTAGCCGAAAAGAAAGCTTCCCTGAGCATTCCCATAATCCCCATTCTCGTGATGGAATCATTATTGCCATTACTATGGATCCGTTTCGGGTTCTCTCCCAACGCGATCTTCAATCCGGAGGTTTCCTTAATAATCATGGATTGAATATTGGAGCCGAAGGTTTTAATGACAGAGGTAGTCCCACCGATCACGTTCGCGCTTCCCGGCATGACATTTACGGTGGTGACCCCATATTGAAGGGCATCTTTGAAACCGGGATCCAATGGATAAACCCCATCGAAGGCACGAATATGAGGCGTCATCGGTTCAATCGTTTCATTGGCATCATTACCTGCCCAGCCGGTGCCTTCATCATAAAGACCTAAATGGGTATGGCAGTCTATGAAGCCGGGGAACAGGAATTTTCCATGACAATCATAAATGGTGGTATGCTGATATCCATCTGCCTTATGAGGTAGTATTTGTTTGATTATTCCGTCTTCTATGAGTAAAGAGCCGTTTTGGATGGGCTTTGATGTAATGGGGTAGATGGTTACGTTTTTTAAAAGTATAGAAGTCATAAAGTATCCTTTCGTAAGACTTGTTTGCTTCTTATTCTAAACAATTTTATATAAAAAAAGAAGTTAATCCATCCTTTTATTTCTTCTATTGGAATAAATCAAATACATTAATGTCGAGAAAACAGCAATTAAACTGAGTGGTTTAATATAGCGCGTCCCGATGACTTCGATATGCTCCCAATGCGTTCCGAGCTCCATCCCGATGATCATGAATAATAATGTCCAGGGAAGCATGGCAGCAAAGGTATAGAGGCTGAAAGTGGAAAGAGGCATGCGACTGATTCCGGCGGGAATACTGATCGCATGGCGTACGATAGGAATAAAACGAGCTGTGAAGATGACAATGGTTCCATGCTTCTCGAACCATTGCTCGGCAGCCACAATATGTTTTGGATGTATAAGCAAGTATTTTCCGTATTTTTCAAAGAACGGTCTTCCCCCATAATAACCAAGCCAGTAAAGAAAGATTTGAGCAACAGTCCCGCCGATGATCCCGCTTAAGAAGGCTCCGATAAATGTAAGTTTGCCTGTACTGACCATAAAGCCTGCATAGCTTAGGACCAACTCACTGGGAATGACTTCAATCATCAGTGCGAGTGAAACCCCTGCATAACCCAAATCGGTTAGAAATGTAAGAATTTGCAAAACCCATTCATGGTTCATTTTTTTCCTCCTACATGAATCCTGAGTATTGAAGAATGAGAATCAATAAACCCAGTGCCCATACATAATACGAAAATATTTTGAGTGAATGCTTTTTCAGGAAATTCACCATGGTGACGATAGCGAAGTAGCCGAATACGGCTGCACTAACCGTTCCGATGACTAGGCTTGAGAATGATATAGCTTCAATATGGCCACTGAGCATTTCTTTTCCTTGAAGAACAATTCCTCCGAGAATGGCTGGTGTGGAAAGGAGAAATGAAAAATAAGCAGCGGTTTCCCTGTCGAGCTTCCTGAATAATCCTGCGGCTATTGTCAATCCGGATCTCGATAGTGCAGGGAAGATGGCTGCAGCTTGAAAGCTCCCGATCACCACTGCGTCAGTGTATGAAATATCTTCCAGTTTTTTGTAGCCATTTTTCACTCCGTCTGCCCAATACATGATGCATCCTGTTGCGATGAATTCCCAGCCGATGGTGGATCCGGTCTTAGAGATGGAGTCGAAAAAGTCCTCGAACATAAAGCCGACAATGACAGCAGGGATCGTGCCGATGATGAGGATCCAGGATAATTTGCTAAAGGGGTGTCTTATCATGTGAAAAAGTTCCTTTTGATACACTACGAGAACAGCAATCAATGTCCCGATATGAAGCATGGTATCAAGGAAAAGTCCGGCTTCCTCCAGTCCAAACGCCATTCTTCCTAGAAACAGATGACCTGTACTTGAAATAGGAAGGAATTCGGTTAAACCTTGTATGATTCCAAGAATGAATGCTTCCAACTTACTCATTTTTTATCACGACCTTTCTGCACGTGTAAGGACAAACTCCTCTTTTACTACGTATATTCCTGTCTGCCCGGTTTCATGAAGAATGTCCACAAGTAATAAAAGATTCAACAAAGAAATCAATTCCGGATGAAACTTTATGGCCATTAGTACGTAAATATATAGAAGGATACATTTAAAGTGTCAGCTATAGTCAGTTTATACAGGGAGGAAATAACATGCCGACTAAAGACGAAAGAATGATGGCAGCTCTTATTTATATCTTAAGCTTCTTCACAGTGTTCATAGGGCCCTTAGTCATCTGGATCGTAAAGAAGGACGAATCTGAATTTGTAGACTTCCATGGGAAGGAATATTTCAATTTTCTCATTTCATATGCCGTTTACGGGTTCGCAAGTACTATTCTGATGGTGGTACTGATCGGATTTGTATTGGCTCCGATCGTAGGTGTCCTTGCTCTGGTCTTCACCATCCTTGGAGCCGTAAAAGCATACGAAGGAGATTATTACAGAATTCCAACGGTCTTTCGACTACTAAAATAGCAAAGAAAGAACTCATGGGCGTATCATGGGTTCTTTTTCTTTTTTGGGAACTGAAGTGGCTTAATGAGTTGACAAAAAATTCATTCACTTTATAATTTTATAAAACTATTATCTCTAAAAAGGAGGATGTGTTTTGACTAGGATTGATAATAAAGAAAGACTGCTAAAGCTGATGAGTATCCTGAGGGAAGAAACGGACGAAGATCACGAGTTGAACATGGATGAAATCATTCTGAACTTTAAGCAGACATATGGATCGGAACTGAAGCTAAACAAAAATTCATTAAAAGATGACCTGCATCACCTCATCCGGCAAGGATTCGATGTCACCATCAACCAGGAAAAGGACGGACTTCCCAAATATTACAGCCATCAGTATCGGTTGTTCGAGTTATATGAACTTCGTATGCTCATTGATGCAGTTGTCGCTGCCAAATTCATTACAAAGAAGGAAACGAGGCAGCTGACAGGGAAAATAAAGAAGCTGACAAGTCATCATCAGGGGAAGAAATTACATAATGAAATTCAAATTGATTCTTCCATAAAGAGTGAAAGTCCTTTTAATCGCCGCATGATCCATGATATCCATGAGGCGATTGCAGAACGCAGGATGATTACGTTCCAATACGGGCGTTATGATGTCCACAAACAGTTTAACCTTAGTCATAAGGGCAGGCTTTATAAGGTAAAACCATATGCTCTCGCGTGGGCGAATGATTTCTATTACCTCATCGCCCATTATTTCGAAGCTGACGAAATCCGTCACTACCGAGTGGATCGACTCCGGCATGTTGATGCCCTTTCGGAAACCTTTCCATATGAACCTTTTGATGTTTCCAAGTACGTTCAATCCACCTTTCATATGTTTGCAGGGGATGAAGAATGGATCAAGATAAAGCTTCATAATAACCTTATCAATGTGATGATCGATAAGTTTGGAAAAAATGTTAATATACAAAGGGAAGGAGAAAATCATTTTATTTTATCAACAAAAGCCAGAGTGAGCACCGGACTCATAAATTGGATCTTCACGTTTGGAAGTCAGGCGAAGGTGATTTCTCCTCCTTCACTTGTCGAGACCGTAAAAACGGAAGTGAATAAGCTGCATTCATTATACTTTGAGGAATAATAAGCGCTGACCCTTAACTTTTGGGGATCAGTGCTTTTTTTAAACGTACTGAAGAAACTTCAAAAAAAAATTGAACGAATCTCCTCTACCGCCGTCTTACCTATGGAGAGCAAAAGGAGGAAGAAGAAATGAATGAATTACAACAATCTTTACAATCAATCAATTGGGGACTTATTGCTCCGGTCATCGTTATTCAATGCATTCTCATTGTGGCGGCCGTGATCGATTTAATCCGTAATAAGTCAACAAATGGTCCAAAATGGCTTTGGGTATTTATCATCCTGTTCATTCATATTATTGGACCGGTTATTTACTTCATTTTTGGAAGGAGGCAAAATGGATGAACGTTTTGGAAGTAATTTCTTTAAAGAAGCGATATAAAGAAAAGGATGCAGTGAAAAACATTTCCTTCCAGCTGAAGCAAGGGGCTTGTACAGCTCTCCTTGGTCCTAATGGTGCAGGGAAAACGACGACTTTAAATATGCTTGCCGGGTTATTGAAACCAACCGGAGGTACTATCAAAACAAACGAATCTACTAAAGATATCCGGGAAATGATCGGATTTTTGCCCCAATATCCAGCATTTTTTGAGTGGATGACGGGAAAGGAATTTCTGGTTTTCTCCGGTGAAATTTCAGGAATGACAAGAGGAGGTTCACAGGAGCGAGCGGATGAACTGATCACTTTAGTCGGTTTAAAAGAGGGGGGGGATCGAAAAGTAGGTCAGTATTCAGGTGGGATGAAGCAAAGATTAGGGATTGCTCAAGCACTTATTCATAAGCCTAAACTCATCATCCTGGACGAACCGGTATCAGCCTTGGATCCTTTCGGCAGAAGGGAAGCTCTTGAATTATTAAGGACGTTAAAGAAAGAAACGACGATTCTTTTTTCGACTCATATATTAAACGATGCAGAACAAATATGTGATGATGTGCTGTTTTTGAATGACGGGGTGCTAATTGAGCAAGGGGCGATCCGGGAAGTGAAGGCAAGGCATCATCATTTGAGGTTGATATTGCATTTTAATGAAGATTGTAAAAAGTATGCACGTTTTTTAATGGAGAAAAATTGGATCCATCATATGGTTTCAGATGGGAATCGGCTAACCTTTGAAGTAAGTGACCTGGAACGGGATAGGTCCAGGATATTTTCTCTGATTTCTGAAAATGGTTGGGGAGTGACTAAACTTGAAAGTAGTGAACTAAGTCTAGAAGAAGTCTTTATGGAGGTGATGAAAAAGTGAAAATTGGTTGGGTATTATTCAGAAAAGAAATATTGGAGCATATACGTAATTATAAAGTGATCTGGATGCCGATCGTTTTCATTTTATTTGGATTGACGGAACCATTAACGGCTTATTACCTGCCGGAAATAGTACAATCAGTAGGGGACTTACCTGAAGGTACGGTTATATCCATTCCATCTCCTTCATCGGGTGAAGTATTATTGTCCATTATGAGCCAATTCAGCACATTTGGCGTACTTGTCATCGTGTTAGGCTTTATGGGAACGGTAGCAGGGGAAAGAAAAAACGGTAATGCTGTTATGGTGCTTGTGAAACCTGTTCCCTATACATCCTATATTTATTCCAAGTGGTTAGCTGCATTAGTGCTGGTGTGGGTTTCTTACAGCCTTGGGATGTTATCCGGCTTGTACTACATCAATATATTATTTGATGGCATTGACTTCAACACGTTCATACAGGGGTTCTTGGTTTACGGTTTATGGCTGACCTTTATCATGACATTGGTGATTTTCTTCAGCAGCTTAGTGCAAACGCCGGGTCTATCTGCATTTTATACGATCGGATCAACCATACTGATAACCTTATTCTCAGGGTATATGACCAAAATATTAAAATGGTCGCCGGGACAGCTGACCAACTATGTAAACGACCTGATCCTGCATGAGCGATGGACAGAAAACCTTTCAGGAACGTTTGTTCTCACCTCAATATTGTGCTTGTCCATACTCCTCATCACACCGATTCTCTCAAGGAAGATAGAACTGAGCTGACGTCATGTCACCAGCTTTCCCCAGAAGAGGGACGGACCTCATGACTAATGGAAAAGGATTTCGGTGTTTTATGTCGAATGGTGGTAGAAGAAGGAGGATGATCAATGAAAGTTCCTCGTTATACAAGTAAAGTAATTGAATTGTTTCAACAAGCTCATAAAGTGGCTGAAGTAAATCGCCATACAAGCATTCAAAGTATTGATATATTCATAGGGGCTTCCCTTATGAAGAAAGGAACATTAATGGAAATGCATTACCTCGTTGAGCCCTATACAAATGAGCTGGAAAAATTGATAGGTAGACTTACTCCTGAACCGTTCTCCTGAACCGTCTTCCGGTGTACTGATCGAATATTTTTCTATGCCTTTATCTTCCTATGCACGTCAAATATGGATTGCCTCGATAGACATCATGAACCAGTACAACCAAACTTTCCTGAATGAAGGGCATATAATAAAAGCCTTTTTTTCCCTTCTTTCAGAACAGCCACAGTTGAAACAGGGAATGAAGGACCTTCCATGGAGAAGCATCCTTCAATCTGTTACTACTGCAAGAGATTTAACCGTGAATTTATTGAATAAAGATTGGAACAGTAATGAAGACCTAAATGTTGAAATAAGAAATGTTCAATCATATGAGAAAGAAGATTTCCTGTCTTGGGTTGAAGATCAATTTGGAGAAAGCTGGTTCAAAACGTTAAGGAGCGCATTTCAATCATCCTCCGATTGCCTGCCGATTTTGAAAGCAGAAGAAAAAGGGAGATTGGTCGGGTTTGCTGCTTATGACGTTTACATGAATAAGAAAGGCATATTCGGACCAATGGGGGTATTGCCTGAAGCCCGGTACCATGGAGTGGGAAAACGGCTCCTTTACGCTGCGTTACATGGAATGAAGCAAAGAGGATATATGTATGCTGTTTTAAAAGAAGCAGGACCCATTGAATTTTATGAGAAAACGTGCGACGCCAAATTGATACCTTTGGATCAATTATGAGGCATCGTGTAGGCATCATCCTCATTGAAGATGGCAAAATTGCTGTCATAAAAAGAATAAGGGATGGTTGCGTGTATTATGTAATCCCAGGGGGAGGTATGGAAGAAGGTGAATCAGAAATCGAAACGGCGATCCGGGAAGCTGAGGAGGAATTGGGGATCAACGTCCGGGATCTGAACATCGCGATGACCATCAGGCAAAATAGTACACATTCCTATTATTTTGTGGGAGAATATAGTGGTTTATTTGGTTCGGGTCAAGGTGAAGAATACGGTGTCGACAGGGGTAGAGGGAAATATATTCCCTGCTGGATACCTATAGGGGATTTGCCTGGTTTTCATTTATATCCTCGAGAAGTAAAACACTTTCTATTAAAGCATAAGGCAGGTGGGTAAAAAGATGATGATCAACGAAACTGGCCTCGTTCTTGAAGGTGGCGGAATGAGGGGGATTTACACGGCGGGAGCGCTGGAATTTTTCCTAGAGAAAGGGATTGAATTCCCTTATGTAATCGGAGTTTCTGCAGGTGCATGCAATGCAGCATCCTATTTGTCCAAACAAAATGGACGCAACAAAAAGGTGAATGTGGATTTCATCCACGACCCTAAATATTTATCATGGCGGAACTACTGGAAAACAGGAGAATTATTCGGAATGGATTATGTCTTTGATGAAATACCGAACAAATTGGTTCCCTTCGATTACAAAGCCTTTCATTCCAACGGAACGGAATTCGTTGTCGGGACAACGGACTGCCATACAGGGAAAGCAGCCTATTTCTCTAGAAACGACTATGGAGAAGATCTTCTTACTATCATACGCGCATCAAGCTCTCTTCCATTTGTCGCTCCAATTGTTGAATTCGCATCACGCCACCTCCTTGATGGAGGAATAAGCGACCCGGTTCCCATCAAAAAAGCCGAGGAGGACGAGTTTAAGAAAAATGTTGTCATCCTGACTCGGAATAGGGGATATTATAAAAAGCCTTCCAGGTTTTCTTTTCTTGTGAGAAGAAAGTATCCTCAATATCCAGAGTTGCACAAAACGTTGATGAACCGATACATGCGTTACAATCAAACCATTAAGGAAATAGAAAGGAAAGAACAAAATGGGGATGTTTTGATTATCCAGCCGCAGCATCCCTTAAAAGTAAGCCGGATTGAAAAAAATCCACAAAAGCTGGACGAATTGTACTGGCAGGGCTACCATGACGCAGAATCAAAATTGACGCAGTTGGTCAAATGGAACCGGTCAGGCAGTCTGGTCCATTCTTAAATTGAACGCGAGGGGTTAACTGACGACTCATTTGTTAATGAGAGTTCTGGTAATCCCTCGCGTTTTCCTGACATATGTTCTTTTTATGGAATATACACATACATATGATAGAGATTCCTTGAAAGGACGAGCATTTCATGAACCTCTATCAAATTTACAAAAATGAACAATATACGTTACTATTTCGAAGTGTCATGTATTTTCTCATTGGAGTAGGGATGCTTATTGTGACACAACAATTATATTATTTTCCCCTGCTGATCTTCATCCCTGCGTTTTCAAATCTTTATCTCGGCTATAGTCTTAAGAAGGAACTAAAGAAGGCATTTCGACTTTATTTTGAAAAAATGCCAGTCTCGGAACATTCACTGGTGGGTGTCCATACGAATGAAGGCTCCTATTACTTAAAGACCAACGGGTGGTCGCACTATTTTGTTCAACGTACATCCATGATCAATAACCCTAAGCAATACTTGTTTCACAGAAAGCATAAGCCACCACTATCATTTTCGAAATGGAGCAGAACCATAAAGATCGATCATCCTAAGACGAGAATGATGTTTCAACTGAAATATCAGAGCACGACCGCTATCGAGTGGCAGAGTGAACAAGGTGACACGATCCTCATCTATAAAGGAAACAAGAGATGGATCTTAAACTATAAAGAGAAAAATTATCTGTCCTTACAAAAGGGGTACCTCCCCCAGAGTGTTCAACGGCTGTTCGATTCACACCACAGTTACGTTTCGTTTTATGAAACGTATAATGAGGAATTGGATTGGCTCCTGATCTTTCTATGGTACGTAGACAGGGATTATTTTCTCACATCATAGCTCATCCTTTTTCCCGGATAGGGGTACACTAAAAAGGGAAATTACGGAGGTGCTACGATGAACGCTGACTACAATTCATGTTTATCGGCTTTAGAACGGTGTAAGGAAGCATGTAATGTATGTTTTCACGCATCCTTAAAGGAAGAAAAACCCATGATGATGTGTATTGAATATGATCGGGAGTGCGCAGATATATGTTCGTATACAATCAATGCCATCGAGCGGAGTAGTAAATTTGTTCAACAAATGCTGACTCTCTGTGCGGAAATCTGTGATGCGTGCGGAACAGAATGCAATTCCCATGACCAGCATCATTGTAAAGACTGCGCAATAGCTTGTTTTGAATGTGCGGAAGAATGCAGAAAGCTATTAGCACAATAAACGGAGGATGCTTCTATCCAGTAGAAGCATTCTTCTTTATTCATGAAGTTCATTCTGGACAGTTTCCTGTGTCCTTCAATCATGAACAGATAGGTGTTTCTAATACCATATTCTAAAGATTAATACAAAAATAAAATTTTAGGACTCCTTACATGATTTCAGTTAAGAAACTATGATAGAATAATGATAATCGAATAGGTTTCCTTCGGGGCAGGGTGGAATTCCCTACCGGCGGTGATGAGCAAATGCTCTCAGTCCGTGACCCGGCTAATAGATATTAGACGGTGGATTTGGTGAAACTCCAAAGCCGACAGTGAAAGTCTGGATGGGAGAAGGAACGGCAGTATTTAGTTGGTGCAGATGAAAGAAGTCCAGTTAGAATCCATGGATGATTTTTTCTTTTAAAACACCAAATTAAATGCTTTATTTAGTCATGCCAACTTCCCCCAAGTAAAAACGTTACTTGGGGTTTCTTTATTTCTAAATAGATTTTTGTAAAGAAGGGAGGAATTTCAATTGGATTATACTCATTATATGAAGCTTGCCCTTTCAATGGCTGAGTCTACCCAGGGTCAGACCTCTCCAAATCCTATGGTAGGAGCTGTAGTGGTTAAAAATGGAGAAATTGTCGGGATGGGTGCTCATCTGAAAGCGGGAAAAGGTCATGCAGAAGTACATGCCATAAAGACTGCAGGAGACAAAGCGAAAGGAAGCGACGTTTACATTACCCTTGAACCGTGTTCCCACTACGGGAAAACACCTCCCTGCTCACGATTGCTTATCTCGAGCGGTGTAAAGAGAGTCCATATCGCCACCCGGGATCCAAATCCTTTAGTAGCTGGACGGGGAATTCAACAGTTGAGAGATGCAGGCATTGAAGTAGTCGTTGGGGAGCTTGAGGAAGAAGCCCGCGAACTAAATAAGCACTTTTTTCATTTCATTCAAAATGGTAGCCCATATGTTACGCTAAAAACAGCCGTAACATTAGACGGGAAAACCGCTTCAGCTTCAGGAGACAGCAAATGGATTACTTCTGAAGCCTCAAGAACCGATGTCCACTATGATCGTCACCGGCATGACGCGATATTAGTAGGAGTCAATACTGTTATTCAAGATAACCCACACCTTACCACCCGTTTGCCCCAAGGTGGAAAAAACCCCATTCGAATCATATTAGATACCTTTTTACGTACACCGATCCACTCTCATGTCGTGGAGGATTTAGAAAGTAGAACCATCATCTTTACAGGCAATTCAGTCAACGAAGAACAAAAGAAACCCTTTATCGACAGAGGATGTGAAATCATTTCTCTGACAGAAGAAAAGATAGGTATTCACACTGTCCTAAAAGAACTCGGTACCAGGAATATTGTTTCCCTATATGTAGAAGGTGGTTCTGCCATTCATTCCGCTTTTTTAAAAAACAAAGCCTTTCAGGAATTGATAATGTATATGTCCCCGAAGCTTGTAGGCGGGAACACTGCCCTTCCTAGTTTTGGAGGAGAAGGATTCCCGACCATTGCAGAAGGGTTGGAAATGGAGATAGCCACCGTTGATCGTGTAGGAGAAGATATCAAAATTGTAGCACTGCCTAAAAGTGAACCTATGTGATAGGGGGAGAAGGATGTTTACAGGAATCATTGAAGAAATTGGATCAATCGAACATATAAAGAAATCTTCCGCTTCCATGGAACTGACGATTACCGCGAGCGGCATCCTCGAAGATGTCCATATCGGGGACAGCATCAGTGTAAACGGGGTTTGTTTAACCGTCACTTCATTCAGCACACGACAGTTCCGTGTTGACATAATGCCTGAAACCTTTGAGGGGACAACATTGCAGACCCTTTCCAGTGGTTCGAAAGTGAACCTTGAGAGAGCCATGGCAGCAAACGGTCGATTCGGAGGGCATTTCGTCAACGGTCATGTAGATGGGATCGGTACCATTATGAGGATAGAGAAAGTGGAAAATGCCTGGTATATGGACATCTCCATTCCGGCACATCAGAGTCATTTGTTCATCATGAAGGGATCTGTCGCAATAGACGGCACTTCCCTTACCATATTCGATGTTAAAAATAATTCGATAACCATATCGTTGATTCCTCAAACGAGAGGAGACACAGTGTTAGGTGAGAAGAAAGTAGGAGATCGTGTCAATATTGAATGTGACATGATGGCAAAGTATTTTCATCGCTTCTATGAAGCGAGGGAACAGTCAAAAAGCACGTCAAACACCATCAGCTATGATTTTTTAACTCAAAATGGTTTCGCTGACTAAGAGGAGGGGTTGCCCCATGTTTAATAAGATTGAAGAAGCACTGGAAGATTTACAAGCAGGTAAAGTTGTCATTGTCGTCGATGATGAAAATCGCGAAAATGAAGGAGACTTTATTGCCCTCTCTGATAAAGCAACACCTGAAGTCATTAATTTTATGGCAAAAGAGGGAAGGGGCTTGATATGTGCACCGATAACCGAAGATCTTGCACAAAAGTTAAAGCTTTCACCAATGACGACGTCAAACACCGATCCCCATGGAACGGCCTTTACCATTTCTGTTGATCATAAATCGGCAACGACTGGGATCAGTGCTTTTGAAAGATCTGCTACGATTCAGGAATTACTAAATCCCGCTTCAGCGCCGGAAGATTTCAAAAGGCCGGGACATGTGTTTCCCCTCGTCGCCAAAAAAGGCGGGGTATTAAAAAGGGCTGGCCACACAGAAGCAGCCATCGATTTGGCGGTTCTCTCAGGGGCACATCCATCAGGTGTCATTTGTGAAATTATGAATGAAGACGGAACGATGGCGAGGGTGCCGGAATTAATGGAACTTGCCGATAAGTGGGAGCTAAAGATCATCTCTATTGAAGACCTGATCCGGTATAGAAGGAAAAAGGAGAAGCTTGTGACAAGAGAAGTGGAGATTGAGCTTCCTACTGAATTCGGAAACTTCAAAGCGGTAGCTTATACGGAAAACCTTACTGGAAAAGAGCATATCGCCCTTGTGAAGGGTGTATGGTCTGAGGATGAAGACGTGCTTGTCAGGGTGCACTCTGAATGCCTGACAGGAGACGTATTTGGATCAAATCGCTGTGACTGTGGGCCGCAGCTCGCGACAGCCCTTACCCAGATTGAAGAAGAAGGAAAAGGAGTCCTTCTGTATATGAGGCAAGAGGGACGTGGTATTGGATTAATCAATAAATTAAAAGCCTATAAACTCCAGGAAGAAGGCTATGACACCGTTGAAGCCAATCAAAAACTGGGCTTTGGCGACGATTTGAGGGAATATGGAATCGGAGCACAGATATTGAGGGATTTAGGCATAACAAAGATGCGTTTATTGACAAATAACCCTCGAAAAATTGCCGGGATCAATGGATACGGATTAGAAATTCTAGATCGTGTACCGATCCAAATGCCGGCGAAACTTGAAAACGAAAAGTATTTAAAAACAAAGCACGCAAAACTTGGACATATACTTAAATTTTAGGAGGAACACAAAATGAAAACAATTTATGAGGGTAATTTAGTAGGATCAGGGTTAAGAGTTGCTATTGTCGTTTCACGTTTCAATGAATTCATCACATCTAAGCTGTTAGGTGGAGCGGAAGATGCTTTAAAGCGACACGGAGTTGAATTGGGAGATGTCTCTGTCACGTGGGTTCCAGGAGCATTTGAAATACCCATGATCGCTAAAAAGCTTGCCCGTTCAGGAAATTACGATGCCGTTATTACACTTGGAACAGTCATCCGAGGAGCAACCGCTCATTTTGAATACGTAAGCGGAGAGGTGGCGAAAGGAGTTGCCAACCTCAGCCTGCAGGAAGAGGTACCCGTCATTTTTGGAGTACTGACAACAGACACAATCGAGCAGGCAATCGAAAGAGCCGGTACAAAAGCCGGGAACAAAGGATGGGAAGCCGCAGTATCAGCTATTGAAATGGCCAACCTGATCCGCGAAATCGATAAGTAAGAAATCGAAAAGCCTTGCTCCTGACATTTCTGGAGACAAGGCTTTTTTTTAAGGGACGGACCTTGGGAAATGTATAAAGTAAAGTCTATATTGTATAGTTCCACGTTTAGCGCTTGAAAATACATATTGGCAAACGTCAGACCTTTTGCTAAAATAGTATTTTGTGGCTCCCCTTTAATAGGGAGGAGCGGGTAGGGAGAGGGCAGTTTTATAGGAAGATTATAATATGAAAGCACGTGGAGGTATATTTCAGTTAAAGAATCACGGTACCACGATGAAGCAGGAGATGATGGCAGGTGCTATCGGTTATTTTACGATTGTCTACATTATCGCTGTGAATGCTTTAATTCTTTCTGAAGCTGGAATTCCATTTGAAGGAGCGGTTATGGCAACGATACTTGCTTCCTTCGTCGGATGTTTGGTGATGGCCTTTTGGGCAAATGCACCGATCCTTTTGGTTCCAGGCATGGGAATTAATGCGATGTTTACGTTCACCCTCGTTAAATCATCTGGCCTTACGTGGCAGGAAGCTTTAGCTGTCGTAGTGATTTCAGGCATACTCTTTATGATTATTGCATTTACAAAGCTTTCAAAAGTATTATCGGAAGCCATTCCCAAAACATTAAAAGAAGCCATTACCGTAGGATTAGGGATGTTTTTGATGTTTATCGGTCTTGAAAAAGGCGGTCTCATTCAAAGAGGGGACAGTGCCATTATCATGATTGGTGATTTTGGGGAACTGAAGGTGTTGGCAACGGTGCTGACATTCCTGGTAACGATTTTTCTTTTTATTCGCAATGTAAAAGGTCAATTTTTATGGAGTATAGCTTTCGGAACCATCCTGGGATTCATCTTTGGCATTGAACCGTCGATTCAATCAAGTTCTTTCCAATTAAGTGAATACAGTCAGGTTTTCGGTCAAATATCCTTTAGTGCCATTATGGAGATACCGTTTTGGATTGCGGTTTTTTCCGTCACAATGGTCTTGGTATTTGAAAACATTGGTCTCGTTCATGGACATATGGATATGATCGATCAACCTCATAAATATCCCAAAGCCTTTCAGGCAAATGCTTTTTCAGCCTTTACATCTGGATTTTTTGGGACAAGTCCCACTGTCTCGACTGTCGAAAGTGCTGCAGCCATGACAGCAGGTGGCAGAACTGGCTTGACGAGTTTGACGACGGGTGTTTTATTTTTGGGATCTGTGTTGTTTATTCCGTATTTAAAGTGGATTCCTGATCATGCCATCGCCCCGATTCTCATCATCATCGGAGGCTTGATGATTCAAAATATCAGGCATATGGATCTTCGTGATCTGACAGAGGCATTTCCCGCCATTTTTATTATCGCGATGATTCCGTTTACGTACAGTATTGCGGACGGGATTGCCATCGGGTTTATTCTGTATCCAGTTTTGAAATTGGCAACAGGAAAAGCACGAGAAGTATCCATTCCTCTATATATTATCGCTGCTTTGTTTCTAATGAATTTCTTTGTTCATTCGATCCATTAAAAGCTGAAAAGGACTCAAGTGGAGTTGCCCATCATTCCGAGAAAAATCGTGGTGATGGCTATCTACTTGGGTTTTTCATATTTGGCATAAAAACCACTCCCTTTCATCAGGAATGACTTCGACCCTACCCTTTAATTTTACAACAACTGCCAAATTTCGTGGACTTTTCACATGATTATTGTTATTATTAACATAAAATATGAAACTTTTTGACTATTTATATATATGTTGATCAGGGATAAAGCAGGAGTGATTTTGATGGAAGTATTTGTAGCCAGGCAGCCTATTTTTGATCGTAATCAACAAACGGTGGCGTATGAGCTTCTTTACAGGAACAATGAAATAAATATGTTTCCTGATATCGATGGGGACCAGGCAACTGCGGATGTTATCATAAACAGTTATTTGAATATTGGTCTTGAAAGCCTGTCAGCCGGTAAACCCTGTTTTATTAATTTTACAGAAAATCTTCTTAAGCTGAGAGTCCCGACATACTTTAATCCAAGGGAAATAGTCGTGGAGATTCTCGAAAGTGTGATTCCGGATCCTGATGTACTTTTGGTTTGTACAGAATTAAAAGAATTGGGATATAAAATTGCATTGGACGATTTCATATTTAATGAATTGAATCCATATTACAGGGATTTGATGAAATTAGCGGACTATGTGAAGGTCGATTTCATGAATACGACTGAAGACGAACGGAGCAGTATTGAAATACTTTCCAGTTTATTGGGATATAGGCTTCTCGCAGAAAAAGTAGAGACAGAGGGACAATATGAAGAAGCAATGGAGAAGGGGTATCATTATTATCAAGGGTATTTCTTCAGTAAGCCGAAGATTATAGCCACTCATGATGTCCCAACGTATTTTCACTCTTATTATTCCATTATACAGAGTCTTGAAATGACCGAACCGAGCATTGACAGGATTAGTCAGTTGATTGAACAGGACCTTTCCCTATCGTATAAATTGTTAAAATTGATCAACTCCCCTGCTTACCGCCCAAAGCATAAGATTCATTCTATTCGTCAGGCCATTGTTCTTTTAGGTCTCCTGGAAATCAAGCGATGGATATACGTATTGGCTGTCAGGGAACAGGTGGGAAAAAGGAGACAACTGGAAAATGAAGTGATTACATTATGTTTAACGAGGGCTAAGATGTGTGAGCTGCTCGCAGAAAAACATAACCGGGCATCATTGAAATCAAGTTATTTCCTGACTGGAATGTTTTCCTTGATGGACACCATTTTATCCATGCCGATTGATCGCATCCTGAAGGATTTGCCTTTGAATGACGATATCTGCAGTGCTTTAACGGGTGCCAGGAATCACCTTAAGCAGATTCTCGAGCTCGTCGTCTCTATTGAAAAGGCGGAATGGACAAACATTGAACTAAAAATCACTGAATTAAATTTAAATAAAAGGGATGTGATGGAAAGCTACCATCATTCCTGTAAATGGGCGGAAGAGCTTTTGAACCAGGAAGTGACGGAGGCATGACCCTACCATATGGGTTTATATTCCCCTGGAGTAAGATATTTTCTCTGTGGTTTAATATATCGTTTCAATTCCATGAGAAGCAGCCGCTGCAGGTGTTTTGAAAAAACCTGCCGGGCCACATCTCGAGGGAAGGGGTAGATCCCGATAGTATTGAATCGTACTCGAAAAAGACCTTCATATAGGAGGTCTTTTTTATCATTGATGATTCGGGCAAGCACAGTCACTTCCATGGACTGGTATTCATCACTCGATTCTTCTACTTTATGAACTTGAAAGCGGAAACGGTATTCTTCCTTCATGAACATCACCGTTACCATTGTCTCCAAATGAAGGGAATAAATCAACTAAGAACCTTTTTTATTGATAAAATATGATTGCGAAAACAGCTTGTTTGTGGCAAGCTAAGACTATTATGAATAGCTTACTAGTAAATTACCGTGGAGGGATTCACGATGGACTTGAATCTACTAAAATGTCATGGTTCCGGAAATGACTTTTTACTTATTGATGAAATGACGAATGGATATGATTTTACGGAAGAAGCCAGACAAAATCTTGCCCTTGCATTATGTGATCGTAAGTCGGGTCTCGGGGCAGATGGAATCCTTTTTGTATTATCAAGCGAAAATTGTGATGCCAAGATGCGTGTTTTCAACGCAGATGGTTCAGAGGCATCTATGTGTGGAAATGGACTGCGATGTGTAGGACGCTATGTTTGTGAGCTGCTTGACAAAGAGACCATTGTTGTCCAAACGATGAAAGCGGACCTCCGTGTATCTTCACAGGAATCCATTTTTGAGAACATACCGACGTATAATGTTCAGATTTCTCCTGTCCTTTTTGAGTTGGATCAACTGCCGATGAACATGGATCGTGAGACTTTAGTAAATGACACGATCCCCGGCATATCGGATCGCTTAACATTTTCTGCATTGGCAGTTCCGAACCCTCATTTGATCAGTGTCGTCAGCACAGAGCATATTCTCTCTAATGAGCAGAAGACCATTGCAGAAACGGTGAATGGACCCAATAATCTCTTTCCAGATGGGGTCAATGTGAGTTTCGTCCACCCCTTGGAAACCGGATCAATCTATGTCCGGACATTTGAAAGAGGCGTCGGCTTCACAAATGCATGTGGTACAGCTATGTCTGCTTCGAGTCTTGTCACATGCTTACTGCAGCTGAATGAATTCGGCAAGGAAATCGATGTTTACAATAACGGAGGAAAAGTACGTGTTGTTGTAAACGATTTGGGTGAAGGCAGATACAATATGGAATTGATTGGAAATGCAACGTATCTGTATCGATCCCGAATTGAATTGTCCCTTTCCCGCCCCGAGAAGTATTGTGAAGTCTCAAGACAAAACTTCACTGAAGAGGGAACGTATGACCTTTTACAAAAACATGCCAAGTCAATCGTGGAAAGTAAAGTGTTCATGAGTGCCTGAGAAACGAAGGAAAGACTAAAAGAGGGTGCCCCTATTTTTTGGGGGTACCCTCTTTTTGACTTTTAGATTGCTTGTTCAAAAAATCAATTACTTTGTCAAAGGGCTGGTGATTTTTTTCCCGTTCATAACCAGTGAACGGACATCCCTGCTCTTGAAATCTTCTTAGGACGACATCAATGGTAAAGAGTTCCGGATGCAGATCATCATTTACTTCATACCACCACAGGGGAGTTGCGACCAAAGCCTTTTCATTCCCCCTTAATGAATAGGGGGCGATAATGGTTTTACCTTCTCCGTGTTGAATATAATCCACATACAGTCTGCCTTTCCGGTTCTTTTTTAGACGCTCGATCGTGAAATCTTCAGGATAATTGTTCACAAGATAGTGAGCAATGAATTCAGTAAATAAGCTTGTGTCCTCCCATGTGTATCCGGGAGGGAGGGGGATATACACCTGAAGTCCTTTATTTCCTGACGTTTTAACATAACTATGGAGGTTTAATCCGTCAAATAATCCTTTCATAATCACCGCCGCTTTAACAGCAAGTGAAAAATGATCCCTGCTGGGCGGATCCAGGTCAAAAACGACTTCATTGACAAATTTTTCTTTTGCTTTTTGAAAGGGAACGTGAAATTCCAGTGCCAGCTGATTTCCTAGCCAAATCAAAGTTTCAAGATTATTGCATAGAGTATAATGGATAGCTGCCTCCTTGTGTATTTCAACAAAGGATGGGGAGTAGTCAGGAGTATTTTTTTGGTAAAAAGACTCACCGAAGACCCCGTGAGGATATCGGATACAGGTTAAGGGACGGTCCTTTAAGAACGGCAAAATCACAACGGACAACTCTCGGAGGTACCGGATATAATCCAGCTTCGTCATTGGACACTCTTGAAACAGTGGCTTTTCTGGGTGAGTGATATCCACCCCTCGTGGAAGAGCGGCTTCATCCAACCTAAATTGATTAAATGTGCAAGTTTCCGATGGAGTGGAAAATAAAAACTGCTTAAAATGTGGTTCGCGAAGCTTTCCCTCGTGCATATGGAGATATGAGATTTCCACAGTGATTGCCGGATCTATGTAATAAAGAGAGTTCTTCTTATTTATGCTATTTTGTTTAATCGTAGCTTTCAAAGTTTTTTTCTCTTCAGCTGAAAGACCGAAATGAAATAAGCCGATCGGCATGATTTGTTCATTATTGAATACACCGATGTGAAAATAATCATTAGCCTCATCCAATGCAGTGATAAAACATTGACAATGTTTCCAGTTTTTCGTTTTGATCCAGTTCGTACTTCGCTTACCGGTTTCCCATTTACTCTGACTCCTCTTTGCGACAAGCCCTTCTCCTTCTTCATTCACAACGAGCTTCCATAATTTCTCCTGGTCATTATAAAAAGGGACCATTTGTAAAATCATCGGGTGGGATGGAGCGGGGTCTAAAGGCAGATGAAGCAAAGTGAATAATTCCTTCAATTTCTCTTTTCTCGTTAGGTATGGTGCCTTTACATATGATGTTTTCTCATACTGTAGTAAATCAAATGCCAGAAAAGTGACAGGTCTTCTGGCCGCAGCATCATGAATTTTTTGCTCATTACGCATTCTGCCCCTTACCTGAAGTTCCTGGAACTCGGTACTGAAGGAAGAGCGTAATAACACAACCTCTCCGTCTAAGACGAGAGGGACGGGGAAAGCAAATTCTTCCATTAATACGTTAATTTGCTCCTTGATCTCAGGAAAGTGACGCAGCAGATCTTTTCCATTCCTGCTTTGGAGGCTTATTTGATCTTCGGATTGAACGGTGAGAAGTCCGCGGAATCCATCATATTTCACTTCATAATGCCAATCATTTCCTGTGGGTAGTTCCTGACGTAATATAGGGAGCATGGGTTTCATTTTTTTTCACCTTGATTTTTAATAGTAGTGTATCCCCTTGGGTGCTGATTTATTTCCATAAGTTTAAGGGGATGAAGAGTGTTGGGAAATTAAATGATATGGATAAGGGATTAGTTTATGTTAAGGAGGGTATTGAAAGATATGCATACAATTTGGAAGGGCTCCATCAGTTTTGGACTGGTGAACATCCCCATAAAACTTCATTCTGCTACAGAAGATCGAGATATTAAGCTTCGTTCACTTCATAAAGAATGTCATACTCCTATCAAATATGAAAAAGTATGTCCTGCCTGCGAAAGAGAATTGGACCAAAACGATATTGTAAAGGGCTATGAGGTAACGAAAGGTAAATTTGTGGTGCTTGAAGATGATGAACTAAAGGAGTTAAAAGAGGCTAGTGGTGACAAGGCTGTGGAGATCGTGGACTTTATTAAGATGGAGGAAATCGATCCGATATTCTATGATCGAAGTTATTTCGTTTCGCCTAATGAAGGCGGAAAGAAGGCATATTCTCTTTTACGGAAAGCACTTCAGGAATCCGGAAAAGTAGGGATTGCCAAAATCACGATGCGATCGAAAGAACAGCTTTCCATCGTACGCGTATATGAGCAAACACTCGTCATGGAAACCATCCATTATCCCGATGAGGTAAGAGGAACCGGTGATGTCCCGAATGTTCCGGAAGAAGATGAAATCACGGAAAAGGAACTGAATACAGCTACGATGCTCATTGATCAACTGACCACCGAATTCCAACCGGAACATTATAAAGATCAGTATCGCGAAAGACTAAGTCAATTGATAGAGTCGAAACAAACTGGTGAACAGATGGTAACATCAAAAGAAAGAGAACCAAAAGAGAATGTGACGGATTTAATGGCCGCGCTGCAAGCGTCCATTGATTCGTCCAAGCCCAAAAAGGCAAAGAAGCCAACTAAAAAGAAAACGACTTCAAAGAAAAAAGTTCAATAAAAGGTAAGTCGTGAGTTAAAAGAGAGAGGGAGAAGTCTTGAAAGAGAAACACATTAAACAAGGCGTCTTTGTCGCTGTATCCCTATTGTGTTTGATTGTATTCACGTGGGGGTTTGTATCAATAGTGGAAGAATGGAAAGAAAATGAAATTGCCCAATTTGATAATGGGGTATTCGAGATTGTCAGGGGCACGATATCACCGAAGTTAACGGAAATCATGACTTCCATCACTTTTTTGGGAGGAATAAAGGGAATCACGATTTTTACCGTATGTGCTGTACTCATTCTTCTCTTCCAGAAAAAGTACCCCCTTGCTTTATTCGTGGCAGTTACCATCCTCACAGGAGCTGGATTTAATGGATTATTAAAATGGGTATTCAAACGGGAGCGCCCGGATATTGAGGCATTGATTCAACAGGGGGGCTACAGCTTTCCCAGTGGTCATTCAATGAGTTCGTTTATATTCTATGGTTCCCTTGCATTCATCCTTTTTCGTGCTTTTGATCATAAACGTTATAAGTGGGCCAGTGTCGTACTAGTGGCTACATTGGTCGTAATGATTGGATTCAGCAGGGTGTATCTCGGTGTCCATTATCCGAGTGATATTCTCGGGGGATTCACTGCCGGTGGAGCCTGGCTGACCCTTTGTATCACGATTTACATGTATTTCTATAAACGTAAACATTGGAAAGAAGAAAAAAAGTAGTATGAAAAAACGCTCAGGATAGACTGAGCGTTTTTATATTAAAATAAATTAAAAATATATGGACCGATGGATGTGACATAAAGAAGAATATAAATCCCCATGAAATAAAATGCTCCCCCAAATGTACCCCAGTCAGGATTTCTTCCAATTTTCCAAAGAAACGCAGTAAGGGCGCTAATGATTAGTAGTAAGATGTACTCACTTCCTGTAAAGGTGAGATATTCAGGAGCGGACAAATAGAAATAATCCCCCATCGCTTTACCAATGAATGTCAATGGCATGAGGATGAAAAGAATGATAGAGGCATATTCTACCCAGTTAATATCTTCTTTTTCAAAAATATTCGGTTTGAACATATAAAGAAGAATTAAGACAAACAGGGAAGGAAGGACCCAATAAAAAGAAACCAATATAGTGATTAAGCTGCTGAACAGCATGAGAACAGCATTATTTACGGCTTCTTTTACGCTTCGTTTCGACCACTTCGTACTTTTGACAATGGCTTTTTCATCTTGTGAGGCACCAAACAACTCATAGTAATCACCGTCATAATCAAGCCACGCGATACTCTTATCTGTAATCTGAATAGGTGAATATGTAAAATGCTTGGTTGTATTGACAGGCGTAGCACCAAACTGGTTGGAATCACTGAAAGGTGATACGTAAAGTCCGATGGCATTTTGCCCCCCTACACGATGGCTCTCGGATGTGAAGAAAATGGATGGTTCTCCATGAAAGGAAGCAAATTGGACGGATCTCGGACTTTGCAATTTAAAACCTGATTGAACGTTCGTAAATTCAATTTTTAAAGGCTTCACAATCGACTTTCCTATATCGGCAATGGAGGTTTGCAACTTCAATATCTTATAAGACAATGTTCCTTGAGCACGCATCTCTTCATTGTATAATACAGTCATTTGCCCGTTTTCTTTTACAAAAGATAAACCGTTAATATGGTGATTTGTTGATGTATTTACAACTGCAAAAGGGCTCTTCACTAGCTTTAACCCATCATCCATATAATATAGGTGGGAATGAGCATCATCCTGCCTGATTTGTAATAATACACTTCCGTCGTTTCCGATATAGGCTTCCAGGACTTCGCCAGGGAATCGGAAAACTTCTTTACTAGATAAATCGTTTGGAGTAAGAGAATACAGAGTCTGTTGTTTCCAATAATAGATGGCATTAGATGATGTGCTGATACCAGTAACTTTATCATCAAGTATCTTGTCTTCATTGTCCTTGGTTGAAACTAACTGTTCATCCTTCACTTGTATGACCATACTACCGTCTGTCCAAAAAGGTTGGCCCCTTGTAACACTGGTGTTAAGGGTGATACCTTTCGTGGGATTCAATGATTCATCGAAAGAAAACTGATCTACCTTTCCATTACTTGCTAAGAAGAGTGCTTCATCACCATAAAAGGCAAGGGGACGTTCTTCCGAGGTATAGCCCAAAGGAATTGACCTGCTCCAATCCGGATCCGGTTGTTGTTTGACTTTCAGCAGTTGATGAAAGAATAGTGCTCCTATTAATAGAAGGACCAGCATAAATGGTATTCCAAATGCCTTAAAATTTGCTCTCACTGTCATTCCCCCTCATTCTATCTCTTTATATCGTGAGTACAATTTAGAATTTTACCATAATTCATTTAGCAATTCACCAAAATTTCCCTTTGTGATGATTATCTTTTTATGTTGACATTTCAAAGTGGAGAGATTACAATGATATTGAAAATCATTCTCATTTAATAAAAGAGTTCCCCCTCTTTCAGATAGAGAGAATGGTTCATGAAAAACCCCCTTTTATTAGTTCGTAAAGGCAGGCCTGAAGCAGATACTTCAGGCCTGCCTTTTTCTTGCATTTCCTATCATCCTGTCGTAAATTGTTAAAGGATGTTTATTTAAAGGAGGGATAAAGGAAGTGAATCATAAACTCGACAAACGGTTCCGGATTGCCAACCACGAAGCATTGATTGGTATTGCACTCGTTCTTATAAATTTCTTATGGTGGTATGGCTTTGCATTTGGACTCGGTGGACAGCCTGTTTCAGATTACGATTGGATCTTAGGAATGCCTGCATGGTTCTTCTATAGCTGCATCATTGGATTTCTCCTTATGGTCATTTTAGTAATCGTTGTCGTAAAATATCTTCTTACTGATATTCCTTTTGACGACGAGGAGAATGAACATGAATAGTATTGCATTGATACCTTTATTTGCCTTTTTAATTTTGATCTTTATAGTGGGAATTTATACGGCTAGAAATGTAAGTAAATCAGATTCGTTTGTACAGGAATATTTTCTGGGTGGCCGCCAACTTGGAGGATTTATCCTGGCCATGACGATGATCGCTACCTATGGTAGTGCCAGCAGCTTCATTGGTGGTCCGGGAGCTGCTTATACATATGGGTTATCATGGGTGCTTCTTGCCATGAGCCAGGTTGTGACAGGATACTTTGTTCTTCTTATACTCGGGAAGAAGTTTGCCATCATGTCACGGAAATATAAAGCTGTTACATTGATTGATTATTTACAGGGACGGTACGGAAGCAAGAAGATTACCATCCTATCTGCCATTAGTATTATCTTGTTTTTATTTTCTGCGATGATTGCCCAATGGGTGGGGGGAGCACGGCTTATTGAATCCTTAACGGGGTTAAGTTACGAAGCGGCTCTGTTCCTTTTTGCCGTATCCGTTCTGGTTTATGTGATAATCGGAGGTTTCAGGGCGGTTGCCATCACAGATGCATTGCAGGGAGTTGTGATGCTTGGAGGGACCATCATTCTCCTTGTTGCCACCATCATTGCCGGTGGCGGCATGGAGAAGATCATGCTGGAATTGCAAGCTGAAAATCCGAATTTATTAAGTCCTTATGGGCCGAACGGTGAATTGAGTGCCAGGTATATTTCTTCTTTCTGGATCTTAGTCGGAGTTGGTGTTGTTGGACTTCCCCAAGTAGCAGTAAGGGCCATGAGTTACAAGAATTCCCGGTCCCTGCACAGAGCCTTGGTTATCGGCACGATTGTCGTGGGCTCGATCATGCTTGGCATGCATCTTATCGGTGTGCTTGCAAGAGTGGTGGTTCCGGGGATCGAGGTAGCGGATAAGGTCATGCCGCTTCTTGCATTAGAAGTGCTTCCTCCTCCGCTTGCAGGAATTGTACTGGCTGCCCCTATGGCAGCGATTATGTCGACTGTGGATTCATTGCTGTTGATCGTATCGTCAGCCATTGTAAAAGATGTTTATATGAATTTCATCAATCATGATGCCAAAGAAAAACAGATTAAGGCGATCAGTTTCTGGGTGACGGGTATTACCGGGATTCTCGTGTTTCTTATGGCACTGAGTCCGCCTGAATTGATCATTTGGCTTAATTTATTTTCATTCGGAGGTCTTGAAGCTGTGTTTATCTGGCCAATCGTACTTGGGCTCTACTGGAAAAAGGGGAATGGGCATGGTGCCTTATCTTCAATGATTTCCGGCCTTATCGCGTATATTTTATTCCATAGCTTTGCCCCGAACTATCTGGATATGCATACTGTGGTATTTCCGATCATCATCTCCTTTTTCATGTACGTTTTGGTTTCTTTGATCACTCAGTCGAAATATCAAATGGAAGGCTGGTACATAACTAAATCTATACATTCTAAAGACGAACTATAAGATCACGTGTTACACCACTGCCCGATTCCGTGCAAGACTTCGCTTTCCTCGGGCGGAAGGCGAGCCTCCTCGTGTCCCAAAGCTGTCCAGCTACAGGGCTTAGGGGCTCGAAGTCATAAGTCAAGCCTACCAAAAAGGCAAAAAACGCCTTTCCGGTATACTCGTCTTATGCTTGTCGCCCCTGGTCAAAGCCCTTTTGCTTTTCTACTTTCCCGGAGGAGTCTTCGTCTTGCACTCCAGTCAACAGCTAGAACGTGCTTAATATATGGATTAAGCTTTTGTACCAAAAATTCACAATCCGAACGAGTTAGATTTTTATCAAATCACTCGTTCGGATTTATCTTTATCTGAAACCCTTTTGTCCCAGCCTCGTCTTTTTGTGTTTTTTTGGGAGGGATACATTGATTAGAAATGACGGGGATCATCCAATGAACTTGCACTCTACAGGAGCCTTTCGAACAAGACTCCGCCAGAAAATATTTGGGTATGACTCTTCTTGGTCTTTCCAGGTGCTGAAACCATCGGATTGTCTGTGAGTGGCTGCCATGTTCTCCACTCCATAGCAGGGAAAAAGCTTCTGGAATAAAGCAGGAATACCGATCAAGCATGTCGAATGTTGGGATGGGGTGATAAATATGTATAAGTTGACACAGTATAAGGACCCGACATCCTTCCACGATAAGGTTCATTCCTTTTTAATGGAAAATGAAGCGGCGAATAACTTGCCTTTGGGTTTGTTGAACACGATGAGAACGAGTGACAAATATAAAGATCCCCTTCTTCTTTTAGTGGAAAATAAGGATGACAAAGTAGTGGGATCATTCATCATGACTCCCCCTCATTACCTTGTCTGTACTCTGAAAATAGGGAAGGAAGAAATTCAGGGAATAGCCGAACTGCTCAAAGCGTTTTGTGAGAATTCCACTATTACGATTCCCGGTTTTGTTGCTGAGAAAGAAACCGCACTTCAGTTGACTCATGCATGGTGTCACGTAACGGGAGAGAGTTTCAACATCCGTATGAAGCAACGTGTTTACCAATTGAATAAGGTGAATAACATTCCCTTAAGCGATGGAAAAATGGTTCCCATACGTTCAGGTCAAGAGGGGCTGTTGGCTAGGTGGATCAGTGAATTTGTCGCAGATACAGAAGTTATATCCATGTCAACTGACGAAGCGCTTAAACGGGCAAAAGATATGATTGGAACTGAACCATATGTTTTCTTCTGGGAAGTGGACGGACAACCTGTTTCTATGGCACGGGGGGCAAGAAGAACGGAAAACGGCATTACTGTAAATTTTGTATACACCCCTTCAGAAAACAGGAAAAAGGGATACGCATCTTCTGTTGTAGCAGAACTGAGCCGTTTATTATTGGAAAAACACTCGTTTTGTTCTCTCTATACGGATTTGGATAATCCCACATCGAACAAAATTTATATGGAAATCGGTTATAATCGCGTTTGTGATTCCATGATGATTTCCATTGTGTGAACCATTTTATAAATACAGAATATTATTTACTATAAATAGTTGACATCCTGGAGAAAAGCGATTAGTATAATAAACAATTAATTAAATGAGCGAATGGCTTTGACGAAGAGGAGTACCTAGTATCGACACTGTAGAGAGCTGGTGGTTGGTGAGAACCAGTGTGATTGATCCTAGGGAATGGACTTCCGAGCTTCCAAACCGAAACGTTAGGAGTAGGCTTTGGCGAATGTCTTATCGTTACATAAGACGCGTATTCAAGCATTCAGCTTCGATACGATTGAGTGGACTGTATAAGCAGTCAACAAAGGTGGCACCACGGGTATCCCGTCCTTTACATAATGTAAATGGACCAGGATGCCTTTTTTTTATAACTAAATATGATAAATCGTTGAATAAGAGGAGTACATTCAAGTGATGCATAACAGGGAGTTAAGGGTAGTGAGACCTTAGCATGATAGCTTGTCTGGAATGGACTTATGAGAGATGATCTGAATGAGAGTAGGATCATACGGAATTCCACCGTTATAGGGATAGAGTATCGGGTGATTCACTCCGTACTTGAATCAAGAGGGGATGCGAAATTGTATCCCAATCAGAGGTGGCACCGCGGTCAGCATCGTCCTCTATGAACAGGATTTTCTGTTCATAGAGGACTTTTTTTATGGATTTTTAATAAGGTAGAGCGAATGGGAGGCAAAAAATGATGAAGCAGCAAGAACTTAATTACGTGGTGAAAGAATTGAATGGTGATATGTATACTCCTATATCACTCTTCCAATCATTGAAGGGGAAAAAGAAATTTTTATTGGAGAGCTCACTGAAACACGAACAATCGGGACGATATTCATTTGTAGGAAGCGATCCCTTTTTGGAATGTAAGGCTTATGGGAATACCGTACAGTTCATAGGAGCTTCTTCTGATCAAATAGAGGAAAGAATTGGGGACCCCATTGATATGATTCAAACCCTTATCCCCCATCATCAATTACAGGATGCACCCTTTCCATTCACAGGTGGAGGCATTGGATACTTGGGATATGATGTGATTAGGCAATATGAAGAAATTGGAATCACTCCCCAAGATGAATTGGAGATGCCGGACATTCACCTTATGTTCTATGAAAAAGTGATTGTATTCGATCATCTTGAACATAAAGTATTCATCGTTGTCCTGGACCGGTGGACAGAGGATACAGATGAAAATCTACAGGAAAAAGTGGAGGGAATCGAGGCTGAGTTGACCCATGTGTATTTAGATACTTACAAAGACAAACTGGACCGACTTTCCTTTCATGCTCAAACATCCAAGGATGAATTTATGGAAAAAGTGGAAAGAGCAAAGCATTCTATAAAGGAAGGTGAGATTTTTCAAGTTGTGCTTTCTCAACGACTGCAAGCCTCTTTTTCGGGTGATCCATTCACTTTCTATCGAAGCTTGAGAAAGTCAAATCCGTCACCTTATATGTTCTTCATCGATTTTGAAGAATATGTCGTATTGGGGGCGTCTCCAGAAAGCCTGCTGAGAGTTCAGGGCAGTCAGATTACAACGAATCCGATTGCAGGGACAAGACGAAGAGGGGAAACAGTAGATGAAGATAGGCAGCTCGGCAAAGAATTACTGTCAAATGAAAAGGAAATGGCTGAACATCGAATGCTTGTTGATTTAGGAAGAAATGATTTAGGAAGGATATGTAAAATTGGATCTATATATTTATCCAAGTACTTAACCATTGAGAGATACAAATACGTGATGCACATTGTTTCAGAGGTGAAAGGAGAATTGAAAGAAGAGGTAACCCCCCTTGAAGCATTATCGGGCTGTTTGCCTGCTGGTACGGTAAGCGGGGCACCGAAAATCAGGGCGATGCAGATTATAAATGAACTTGAAACTGTGAAACGAGGAGTTTACTCAGGTGCTGTCGGATATATCGGAGTTAACGGGAATCTGGACTTCGCCTTGGCGATACGAACGATGGTGCTGAAAAATGGTATTGCAAATGTTCAAGCTGGAGCAGGCATAGTGTATGATTCAAATCCTGAAAGCGAGTATGAAGAAACACTAAATAAAGCAAAATCTTTATTGGAGGTAACAGGATGATTTTACTCATTGATAACTATGATTCGTTTACGTATAACCTCTATCAATATGTAGAACAGCTTGGTGAACAGGTAGTCGTAAAACGGAATGACGCCATTTCATTGGACGAAATTAAGAAAATGAATCCTTCAGGGATTATTCTTTCCCCGGGACCAGGGAAACCCGAAAATGCGGGAATTTGCACCTCTATTATACAGAATTTTCACGCTAGCGTGCCGATTTTAGGGGTTTGTTTAGGTCATCAAGTGATTGGAGCAGCATTTGGTGCAACGATCGAAGTTGCAGAGAAAGTGATGCACGGTAAGACATCGCTCATTAAACATAATGGCGACGGTGTATTTGCATATCTGACTCAGCCGTTGGAAGTGATGAGGTATCACTCATTAGTGGTCAAAAAAGGGACCCTGCCATCACCATTAGAGTCAGTCGCACTTTCCATGGATGATGGAGAAATCATGGCAATAAAGCACAGGATATATCCGTTATTTGGAGTTCAATTTCATCCAGAATCCATCGGGACGAAAACAGGGAAAGAAATCATTCAAAACTTTTTAGCCGAGATGAGAAAGGAGAATAACCGTGAAAAACTATCTACAAGCGTTATCTAACGGTCATTCATTAGAGAGAGATGATATGAGAAAAGCGGTTGAGGAACTGCTGCTTGATGAAACCTCAGAGAGTCAAATTGCCTGTTTCCTTACCCTTTTAAAAATGAAAGGAGAAACAGTGGATGAAATCACTGCACTCGTTGAAGTGTTGAGAGAAAAAGCGATGCCGATTACAAGTACCTTGAAGGGTGTATTGGATAACTGTGGAACAGGAGGAGATGGATCGCAGAGTTTTAATATCAGTACTACAAGTGCGTTTGTTCTGGCAGGTGCTGGAGTAAAAGTCGCAAAGCATGGAAATAGAAGTATATCCAGCAAAACGGGAAGTGCAGATGTGCTTGAACATCTGGGGATTTCTCTCGACTTTCAGGCAAATGAAGTGGAGAGTCTATTGAAAGAAATCAATATTGCCTTTCTATATGCACCCCATATCCACTCGGGACTAAAAAAAATAATGAAAGTTCGGAAGGAGTTAAAGATCCCCACCATCTTCAATCTTATCGGTCCGTTAACGAATCCGGTTCAATTGCAAACCCAGCTTGTAGGAGTCTACCGAAGAGATAAATTAGAAATGATGGCAAATGTATTACACGAATTAGGAAGAGAAAGGGCAATTGTCTTAAATGGCGCAGATTACATGGATGAAGCCTCATTGGCAGGTGAAAATCATCTCGTGTTTTTGGAAAAAGGGGAAACCACTTCATTCACGTTAACTGGGGAGGACGTCGGTCTTCCAGCTTATACCCTCGAAGAGATAAAAGGGGGGGATGCAAGGGACAACGCCAGCATCTTACAGAAGGTCTTGCAAGGGAGAGAAGGAGCCTACACGGATACGGTCATATTCAATGCAGGCATCGCATTATTTGCACATGGCAAAGCATCTACTTTTGCTGAAGGTGTAAAGCTTGCAAGAGAAAGTATAAAAAGCGGTCGGGCAAACGAAAAACTCCAATCTCTGGTGCACTTTAGCCAACAAGGTCGAAAGCAGGTGATTTAATTGTCTACCATTCTGGAAACTATTCTTAAAAAGAAGAAAGAAGAAGTAAACGAGCTAAAAAGGGATGGATATAAATCCTATCATCATAAAGGTACCCAGACAAGATCTTTGTATGAATCGTTAAAATCTGCTTTATCTCTGCAAGTGATTGCAGAGATAAAGAGGGCATCCCCGTCCAAAGGGGACATCCGAACAGAGGTGGATCCGGTGTTGCAGGCAATAACTTATGAAGAAGCAGGAGCTTGTGCCGTATCTGTCTTGACTGATACACCTTTCTTTAAAGGGAAAACAGAGGATCTTGCGAATGTTCGCCGTTCAGTATCGATCCCGATTCTTTGTAAAGACTTCATCATAGATGAAATCCAGATTGACCGTGCGAAAGATGCAGGGGCCGATGTCATTCTATTAATCGTTGCAGCCTTGCCATTTAATAGATTGAAAGAATTATATCTATATGCAGAGAGGGTTGGTCTTGAAATTCTGGTTGAAGTTCATAATGAAGAGGAGATGAAAGTAGCACTGAACATGGGAGCTACCATCATTGGCATCAATAATCGTAATTTAAAAACCTTTGAGGTGGATCTGAAGATTACTGAAACTCTTGGCTCTATGGTTAATGGATATGATGTCGTATTAATAAGTGAAAGTGGAATAAGGGATAAAAACGATTGCCAACGGGCGGTACATGCAGGGGCCAGTGGTGTGCTTGTAGGGGAAACCTTAATGAAAAGTGATGATCCACAAACGGTGCTTTCCTCCCTGCAAGTGAGAAAAGACGTGATGAAATGACCAAAGTGAAGGTGTGTGGAATCAGAAGGGTGGAAGAAGCTCAATGGGCATGCGATGCAGGGGCGGATGCTGTAGGATTTGTATTCGCCGATAGTAAAAGAAGAATAGATGTGGAAACAGCTGCCCGGATTAGTGCTTCACTTCCTCCTCATATAATGAAGATTGGTGTATTTGTAAATGAATCAAAAGAGAATTTGAAGGAAATTTATAGTACCGTGAATCTCGATTTTGTGCAGCTTCATGGAGAAGAATCTGTTTCATTTTGTGAAAATATCGACTTACCATTGATCAAGGCGATTCCGATAAAGGAAGAAGCGGATATAATCGGGATGGATCAATATCCTGGAGAGTTGGTCTTGGTAGATAGTGGAAAGGGGCCATTTCGTGGAGGGAACGGAACGACGTTTAATTGGGAATATGTAGAGGCAATCCCTCTCTCTCATCAATTAATCCTTGCAGGGGGGTTGAACCCGGAAAATGTCCGGGAAGCGATCTTGAAGGTCCGTCCCTTTATGGTTGATGTTTCAAGCGGAGTGGAGACGGATGGAAAAAAGGATCGAAAGAAGATCGAATCGTTTGTTAGGAAAGTGAAATCAGTTTAACGATACAGAAAACAAGGGAATGGAGGAGTTATGATGCTATATACACAACCAGATCAAAAAGGGTTATTTGGACAATTCGGGGGAAGATACGTACCTGAAACATTGATGAAAGCTGTTCAGGAGTTAGAAGTGGCTTACGATGAAGCATCTTTGGACAAAGAATTTCAAGAGAAGCTTCAAAGCTATTTAAAGGACTATGTAGGAAGAGAGACTCCTCTCTACTTTGCTGAGAATTTAAGCAAGAAGGTTGGTGGAGCGAAAATATTTTTGAAGCGTGAGGACCTGAATCATACAGGAGCTCATAAAATCAACAATACAATCGGTCAGGCCCTGCTTGCTGAACGTATGGGGAAAAGAAAAATTGTGGCGGAAACGGGAGCAGGGCAGCATGGAGTCGCAACTGCAACCGTTTGTGCCCTCTTAAATCTTGATTGCGTCATTTTTATGGGGGAGGAAGATATCCGCAGGCAGAAACTGAACGTATTCCGAATGGAATTACTGGGAGCAAAAGTCGTAAGTGTCTCCCAGGGAAGCGGAACATTAAAAGATGCAGTCAATGAAGCCCTTCGCTACTGGGTCGCTAACGTCGAGGATACTCATTACATTATCGGGTCCGTATTGGGCCCACATCCATTTCCGAAAATGGTCCGGGACTTTCAAAGTGTCATTGGAAAAGAGACAAAGAAACAATTTTTCGAAAAAGAACAGTGCCTTCCCGATGCAATCGTAGCTTGTGTAGGAGGGGGGAGTAATGCCATCGGAATGTTCCACCCGTTCATTGATGACAAGGAAGTGGACCTTTACGGGGTCGAAGCGGCTGGAAGCGGTGTTGAAACAGAGAAACATGCGGCCACCTTAACGAAGGGAACAGTTGGAATTCTTCATGGCAGCATGATGTACCTGCTTCAAAATGGTGAAGGGCAGATTCAGGAAGCCCATTCTATTTCAGCCGGTCTTGACTATCCTGGAGTAGGACCGGAGCATAGTTACTTGAAGGAGGTTGAGCGGGTGCATTATACGTCCATTTCTGACAGTGAAGCACTGGATGCATTTAAACAATTATCCCAGACAGAAGGTATCATCCCGGCATTGGAAAGTTCACATGCCGTTGCGTATGCGGTGAAATTAGCAGAAAATATGTCCAAAGATGAATCCATTGTAATTTGCCTGTCAGGCAGGGGAGATAAGGACGTTGAACAAGTAAAAGATTTACTGGGAGGTAGCCAACATGGGTAAAAAATTTCTGGATCATACGTTTCAAGCCGAACTTGGAAAAGGAAATAAGTTATTCATTCCTTATGTGATGGCAGGGGATGGAGGAATGGAAACGTTTATTTCCACTTTGAAGATGTTGGAAGATAGAGGAGCGACGGCTATCGAAGTAGGGATCCCTTTCTCCGATCCCGTCGCCGATGGACCGACTATACAAGAAGCAGGCAAGAGGGCACTTGGAAATGGAACGACACTTCAAGGTGTGTTTGAAGTGTTAATGGAAAGAAGAGAAGAAATCGGGATTCCTTTAATCTTTATGACGTATATCAACCCAATATACAAATATGGTGTGGAGTGCTTCTTTGAGGATTGTAAAGAAGTGGGTGTCGACGGAGTCATCATTCCGGACCTGCCCCTCGAGCACCATGATCTTGTCAGGAATCCATCACGAGAAAATGGAATAGCCATTATCCAGTTAGCTACCCTTACAAGTCCATTAGAAAGAATCCGCGAATTAGCCTCCGTTACGGAAGGGTTCCTATATGCTGTCACCATTAATGGGATCACAGGAACAAGGGATGGGTTTGCTGACAATATACCAGCCCATTTGGTCAAACTAAAGGATAGCAGTCCTGTACCGGTTCTTGCCGGATTTGGAATATCCACTCCTGAACATGTGCGCAATATGAGTGAATACTGTGATGGAGTTGTTGTCGGTAGCAAAATTATCGACCTGATCAAGAAGGATTCCTTTGATGAAATAGAAGAATTAATCGGAGCTAAATTCGTAAAGCTGAAAGGATGATATTTGTAAAGATCTAAGGAAGTAGATTAACAGATTCTAAATGTATGTTAAATAAAGGTAAATAGCCTTCTTTTTCCATGAAATAGCAGTATGATAGAGATGTAGTTGAACAAAGCATCATAACAGGAGGCTATGAAAATGAAAAGTATGAAAAAATGGTTATTAATGGTAATGACAGCTCTATCAGTAGTAACATTTGCAGCCGGATGCAGCGACGCCAAAGAAGATGACACAGATACGGAAGAGAACATGGACGAAGAAGGTAACACAGATGAAAGTAATTCTGAAGATGGCAGCAGTCAAGAGTAAAATGGTACAGCCGGTCCTCTAGAGGACCGGCTGTTTATTTTTATATTCCCTCTTGCAGGAAGTGGCTACTTTACACCTCTGACACTTACAGTCAAAGCTGGCTTAACTTTTTTATAGGAAAGTGCAACGTGTTTAAATCCTATTTCCTTTAATGCATGGGATATTTCTTCTCCATAGCCTCTGGCCCTGCTGTCGGATTCTTCCTCCCCCCGTGGCTGGACCGTGATGAGCAAGGTACCATCTCTTTTAAGCATCTTATATAAATGGTTCAGTGCTTGTTTCTGATCCCTCCATAACGGATAATTATTAACGGAAAAGATTCGATCATACAGAACTTCGTTTAACTCAAACTGACTGATGTCCTGAACAAACAGGCGAACCCTGCCTCTCTCTATTGCATCCTCATTCTTGCTTTGGGCGGTTTCTTTCATGGTATCCGAAATGTCGACGCCATCTACTAAGGTATCCGGATAGAGTTTAGAAATCCGTCGGATACAATATCCCGGTCCATATCCAACTTCAAGAATCTTTTCACTATTATGGATCGACAACTGATTAATGGACCAGTTATTTATTTTGCGATTATCATACTCCATCACTTTTCCCGCAAGCCAGCCAAGGAACCCTTTGGGAAGCTTGAATTGCCTTTGGATCGAAAACAACAGGGCATCACCTCCAATACTGTTTTTAGAATCAAAAGATGTTCGTTCCTTCTCTTTTCCACAAAATCTTGTAAATGAAACCTGGGATGTGATGTTGCATTTTGGGGGAATTATGACATAATATAATCCTAAAAACCAGAGAAAAGCCAAAAGGAGATTGAAATGAAGATTGTCATTGTTTCCGATACTCATTTGCCTGGAAAAGGGAAGGAACTACCTGCTATTCTTCAGAAAGATCTTATGGAAAGTGATCTCATCATTCATGGAGGAGATTTTAAAACCCTTGACGTCTATAAGGAATTCATGGAGTACGGGGAATTGATTGGCGTTGTAGGTAATGTCGATAGCCCTGAACTTCAATCCCTTCTTCCGAAAAAAAGAATCGTCGAGAGGAATGGCCTGAAGGTTGGTGTAGTACATGGGGACGGAAAGGAAAAAACAACAGAAAAAAGAGCTCTGGAAGCATTTGAAGAAGGTGATGTGGACGTGATTATCTTCGGTCACTCACATATTCCTTTCTCCCGCTTCATGAAAGGAGTTCTTTTATTCAATCCCGGATCCCCTACGGATAAAAGAAAGCTCCCATTTTACTCCCATGGTGTATTGACGATTGAGGATATGTGGAAAATTGAACACAAATTTTATTAATAAATGGCCCAGTGGCTGAATAGACCACTGGGCTGTCTCCTTTTATCGAATAGGGTATTGATAATACTCCTGACTATAAAAGGATTGAAATCCGCTTGATTCATAAAGTTTCAGAGCCTTGCTATTCGTTGCCGCCACATCCAGGTAAATATCATCGGTCCAATTCGATTCCTGCATCACCACCTGAGACAATGCTTTTCTCCCTATTCCCTTTCCCTGAAAAGAAGGGAAAATCGCAAAGCCATAAATGGAGCTCTTTTTTTCCGTTCTTTGAACCCTGATCTTTCCAACCGTTTTTTCATCAGAGATAATCATGAGGTTGCCTTCGGGTGATTCATCGAATAATCTTTTTGTGTAGGATTCAGCATCAGTTCTGACAACATTGAAACATTTTTCATCAAGATCAATGATTGTTTTGATATCCTGTTCACCCGCCGTTCTTAGACTGACAGGATCAGAGGATAATACCAAATTTATCTTATTCCACTTCATTTCATATTCTGTGAAATCATAGGAAGCTTTTGTCCAGGATATAAACCCTTTTCCAGAAACAGATGATCCAGGAACATTAAGTAAGAGCTTGTTCACTGGACGTGATTGTATAGATTGTAATGCCTGTTGGAATAGTTCTTGAAATAGGTGATGACGTCGGAAATCCGGATGTATCATTCCACATAATTCAAATGAGTCTCCAAATCCGTAAAGCCCCAGAAATCCAACCAGTATATTTTTCCTGTAAAGCAAAAAATCATCCTGATCATTCTGTCGTTTTTTCAACATATCCCAATTTAATTTTAAGTTGATACGTTCATGATTTTCGCATATTTTTTGAAGTTCTTTAATATCTTGGAGCTGTTTAGTAGTAAGCATCTGATCCCCAATTCCCTAAGAAAGCATTATCTTACTAAATTTTATTTCATTATCCATTTTTTCACAAGACCGAAGTTTCGATAGTGGTGAAAATGTGTTCACCAGAAAAGGCATAAAATAGCCATGCTCTTACACATGAACAAAACTATTCTTTCTCTTGTATTCGTTGAATCACTTCATGCAGCTCATCAGGCTTTAAAAATTCAAGAGGGGAGAAGCCTTTTTCAAACATGACGGACTCGCTTTCGATCATCAGGACATATCGACCGTTCACTTTCGCCAGATGAATGCTGTCACCAAAGTCGGAAAGTAGAGCTTTAACGGAGACATGATCCAGTTTAACCTTCAATTCGACTTCAGGTGATTGCTCGACGATTTGGGAGGTGGCTTCTACCACTTGTTCAGTTGTAAACCTTTCCTGAAGCTCACGTTTTGGACTTATTGCCCATTCTTCCACCGCTTCTTCAAATTCAACACGTTCATCGCTCTCTTCAGCATAGGTTTCTGAAATATGGTCCTTGACCATCCCGTATACTTGGGATTTCACGATTTCGGGCATTGACTTTTCATATTCCACCCATTTCAAGAAATCTTCAAAGTATCTGGCGTGTGATGCTTGATGGATTTTGATTTCGGCAGAGTCCATCATGCCTTCTTCAGGCATGTAGGGGTATTGAATTGATTTCATATTTTTCGTCGTAATCGCCATTTCTACATTGTGAATCAGGGTGGCTTCATCCGTAATAGTGGCGACTTTTGGTTCAAAATCACATTTCATTATAAATAGAAAAGGGTCATCAAAAAATTTGGTCAGCTTTGCTGCAGCTACTAAAAATGCGCCGCCTCGAATGGCGCTCGCCTCTATGTACATTTGAACAATCTGATCGCATGACTCACGAAAATCCTCTTTATTTTCAGCAAAGCGGGTACGGTGAAATAAATTATAGTTTGGATTCGAAGTCAGCTCATGACCTGGTTCGACAACAAATCGGCCAATTTTGGTTGGGGCAGATTCTGACTTTGAATGACGATCTACCTTTCGTTTGACAATCTTTACAAGCTCCCCATCCAGGAAGCTTTTCAGGGGGCTCTCTTCATACTCACCCCCGGTTAGCGTTTGGAAGTGCTTATGCCGTTTATCTGCTTCCTCGCCTTTTCCTTCTACCTGGATTAAATAAAAGGAAAGATGCTGAATGGTAAAATCCATGGTTTGTACTCCTGACATTATTAGATTCGAATTCATTATTATTCATACTCATTGTTACAGTATAGAAAAGCATAAAAGGTTCGTCAATTGACTTATGAAAGTACAGACTTGAGAGATACTACCTATTAGGTTTTAAAAATCGTAACGTAAGGTGGTGAGCCAATGAGTAATGAGTCTTTTCTTTCATTAATGAAAAAAGGAAATAAATCCTCGTTCTTTGCCATGGTGGGGAATGGGATCCTCGCCATTGCAAAAGGGGCAGCTTTCTTTATCAGTGGGAGCGGGGCTATGTTTGCTTCCGCCATGCACTCGTTAGCAGATGCGGTCAATCAAGGTTTTGTATTTATCGGAAGTGTACTTTCAGAGAAAAAGCCCACAGAAAAGTTCCCTACGGGCTTCGGACGGGTTATCAATTTATTTTGTATGATTGCTGTCATCGTCGTATCGGTCATGGCTTATGAAACGATACGTGAAGGGTTTCATTTACTTAAACATCCCGCTGAAGTCAAAGGTATTTGGGTCAATGTATTGGTGCTCCTGTTGAACATCATCATTGATGGAACAATCCTCTTTAAAGTAATGAAGGAAATTGGTCAGGAAGCCCGTGCAGAAAGCAGAGGAGCAGGAATTGTGACAGGTGCGTTCAAACACGTAAAACGGGCAGCACCGCCAACACGACTTGTCTTCTATGAAGATTTAGTAGCTGTGTCAGGTGCCATCCTTGCCATGATAGCAGTACTTGTTTCCTATTTCTCTTCGTACCAACTCCTGGATGGTATTGTGACGATTATGATTGGAATTCTAATGGTGGGGGTTGCTTTTCGCGTAGGATATGATAATATGGTCGGTCTGATTGGTGTTGCTGCACCAAAGGAAGTAGAAGAAAGGATTGCTGCTGCCATCTTTGAACATGAAGCGGTCATTGATATTTTTAAAATGAGAATCACTCAGGAAGGCCGATATTACCATGTTGAATCGTATCTTGAATTGAAGAGGGGAATGCCTCTTTCTGAAGCAGATGATGTAAAGTTTGCCATCCAGGACAAATTAATAGCCGATCCTGATATCGCTGATGTTACATTAGGAATCATAGAGGATGATGGGGTTCAGGAATGGAAAGGGACTTATGCACCGAAAAACCCATAAGGATCATCCGGCTGGGAATTCCCAGCCGGATGAATGCATTTAATTCTGAATGAACTTTTCGAATACAAATCCGAAATCTTTAAGGGAAAACTCGTTTTTCTTATCCGTCAGCCAATTGAAAGCATATAGATTGACGTTTTTAAACTGCTCAGCCACGTTCACTTCATCTGTCTTCACTTGTCCCAATGTTGAGGAAGCAAGCTGAAGGCTTTCATTGGCAAAGGAAGAATATATACTATTGTCAGTAGTGATTTCACCAATCTTAATGAGGGATTTATATAAGTCTTTCACTTCTGTTAAATGTTTTTTATGAACATCGATGGAGTAGACTTCCGATCCGATTTTAAATTTGATCTCTACATCCAGATCTACTGTCCCAGCAGTTTCAAGAAGAACATTCGAGATTTGATACTTGTAGTAATCCAGGCGGCGGAGCACCCGTTTCTTGCTTGCGGCACTGGTACCGTCCAGGTGAATGAGAGCTTTGTTTGTAAAGCAGTATTCATCGGATTTGGATTTGATCAAGAAATAAATCTTTTCTCCATCCTCATGCATAATATAATCATCAGAATCGGCTTTGTCATAATCTCCAGGCTTTATGACTGTACCGATATCACTTAAACCTAATACATCTGAAGCAACTTTTCCAAACATGTTTTCATATCCTTTCTCTATTTACTGATGGTTTTCTCTTGATTCGAGAAGTCCTAAAATAGTATATCATAGATTCATAGTGTATATGGGAATAAGTGGAATTAAAGTCATTGGACGCGTTTGGTTTGGTGTTAACTTCCGTTCATACTATAATAAAGAAAATCATAGAATAGATTATCGTGAGGGGAGGGAATAGAATGGATGTGATCGAGCTATTGGAGCGTTTTAAGGGTAGAACGCCTAAAGTGTTGGGAAGTGAAACATTTTCTGAATTTGCTATTCTACTTCCTTTGATTGAAGTAAAAGGGAATATTCATGTGCTTTTTGAAGTCCGCTCTTTGAATATGCGGAGACAACCCGGGGAAATATGTTTTCCAGGAGGCAGAATCGACCGGAAAGATTCCGATGACAGGGCAGCTGCATTACGGGAGACATCTGAAGAGCTTGGGATTCAAGAGGGATTCATTTCGGACATATATCCCCTTGATTATATCGTATCTCCATTTGGTACCATCATTTATCCTTATGTAGGGAAGCTTAATATTGCATTGGAAGACTTGCAGCCGAATCCAGCCGAGGTAGAAGAGATTTTTACCACACCACTTTCTTATCTGTGTGAAAAAGAACCGGAATTGTATAATATCAAATTCAAAATGGAACCTGAAGAAAGCTTTCCATACAAACAAATTCCAGGTGGGGAAAACTACGACTGGCAAGCTAGAAATATGAAAGAACATTTCTACTACTATGAAGACAAAGTCATCTGGGGACTCACCGCCCGTGTCCTGCACCACTTTGTTAAATTGCTATCATAGCCTTTTAAGGAAGCCAAAACAAAAATAGCGAAAAAGAAATTCTACATTAACTTGTATGTATTGACATCCGTTTCGATTTAATACTTTCTTTGATAGTGCAATCTGTCGGAGAAAGTATTTTTGTTTGTCAATTTGTAGCAAATTGAATGGTTTGTAAATGGTCAGGAGGAGGTAAAGAGAAGTAACATGAAAATGTGAAAAAGAGGAAAGGGGAAAAAGTCATGATCATTCGTGCTAAATGCTGGAGAATGTTAAGCATGCAGGAAAAAATGTTTATCCTGAAGGCAGTATGTAATAAGCATTTCAAAAAGTAGTCCCTGGATTGGGAATTGGGTAATACAATTCAACATGGTGCTAAGGGATTGGTATGTACGAATCAAATATTGAATGAATGGTCTGTAATCATAGAATGACTTAAAGAAATCCCACCTCATGTATTGATTGAACATTACATGGAGGCCGTTGGTCCAATTACCCGCCTATTCTTATATAGTTTCACTCTTGAAAGCTGCTTGATCGTGAATAGTAACTTAAATAGGTCAAGACTCCAGTATGACTCTCCCGGTATTCTCCTTACCAATCCACTCTTTCATTGCCACAGTTTCACCATGGTACAAACAACATGACTTCTAAAAAGGATGAAAAAGAATTGTTTCTGGCGCTTTTTATTGTTCTTTTGGTAAGATAATAGTGCACATACATATAAGGGGGCCAACAAGTGAATGCATCAAAAGCAGTAATGATCGCAGGAATATTTTTAATTATCTTATTAAGCGGATGCAATCGGAATGCAGCAGACATGATTATTAAGGGTAGTGTGACGGTAAACGAAAAAGCAGAAACACTCACCTTTTCCGGAGTATTATCGGATGAAGCCTTGGATCCGGATACACCGTTTCGTGCCCGTTTTTTCCTACAGGGAAAAACAATCAAAAATGCATTGGGGACCGACTTAATCTATACCGATAAAGAACTGAAGAGCCATAAAGAAGGAGAGGCTTCAAAAGAGTTCAAAGTTGAAAAAACAGTTGATATTAAAAAGAGCGAGGACATACATAAGATCATAAGCGAAATAAAAAACAATGATAAAGAAGCTGTCACCATTGAAATTGTGAATGATAATGGCAGGATTGATGACAAAGTACTCCATGACATTAAGACTAGCAGTAATTAGTACCCTGCTAGTCTTAATATAGGTTCTTCATTTAGAGGTTAATGGTCTTTTTAAGGCATACAGATCGTCTTCAAGAAGAAGCACTTTATCCATTAAAATGTCTTTGGAATCCATTACTCCTTTATTATATAGAAAGGGACCAATTTCTTTCATAAAGAAATCAAACCAATTTTCCGCCCCCAAGTCCCCGATTTCATCTCCTGTTTGTTCATAGTAAAAGCTTTGAATCCTTCCGATTATTTCATCTTTCTGTTCCTTTGGTATCTTTGTAAACATGAATAGCAACCCTCCTATTTTATTTCTTTCATCGTAACATAAGAGGGTGCGATTGCGGTGTGATGCAGATATAGATTGTAATGATTGTATGAAACAAAAGCCCAAGAAATATCAGGGGTTAGAGTTAGATATAAAGATAAGATGAATCAAATCTACACCATGATACCTCTATTGGTAAACTGTCAGATGGTCCCTGAATTAAGCTGGTGGAATATGTACATACTTGATTATTTCTTTGCAAGCTCATTTTCTTCTATAAATATTTCCTGCTCCTCATTTTGAATATACTTCAATATCCGGTCCTGTATCATAGGATAGAGAATGATTGAATGAAGGTCTGATAATGCAACCCATTTGATCCCGGTTTGTGTGGGATCCGGTTGACTCGGTGAAAGAGTAGAATGTTGATCTGTCCGCTTACAAGAGAAAAACATCGAAACAGTATGTGTCGGTCCATAATGGTCATTATTCAGGTGTGGGGCATATTCGTATGTGAATGCTAATGTTTCAACTTCTACCCTGGCTCCGGTTTCTTCATACGCTTCTCTCGCGACTGCCTCTTTTATCGATTCTCCTTCTTCAACACCACCGGCAGGAAGGTTGTAATGAGTTCCATTCTGCTCATCGTGAAACTCTGCCAATAATATTCTTCCTTCTTCCACTATGATAGCGCCGGCTCGGATTCTGATAGGGTAAAGCATGCAAATCCCTCCTTTTTATCCTTGAATGTGTGAAAGATAAGTGTAGCAGAATAAATAATGGTGGACCATATAAATTTGTATAATTGTGGTAAACCAAGCCGGACATAGCACAGAATCAGCTGTGAAGTTATGGTAAAAAGGAGAATGAGCATGTGGAAGGAATTTAAAAAGTTCGCCGTAAAAGGGAATGTCGTCGATCTGGCTGTTGCCGTGATCATCGGTGCCGCATTTGGTAAAATGATCAAATCACTCGTAGACGACCTTATTATGCCCCTTTTTGGTATTATGCTTGGAGGGATCAGTTTTAAGGATCTGAAAGTTACAGTCGATGATGCTGTCATTACTTATGGAGTCTTTATCCAAAATGTAGTGGATTTCTTTCATTTCTTTCTGATAGCCTTGGTCATATTCTTCATCGTCCGAATATTTAAAAAGGTGGAGCGAAAGGAAGAAGTGAAGGTAGAGGTTAAGGTTGATCAAAAAGAAGAGCTTTTAAGAGAAATTAGGGACGTATTGAAGACCTTTCCAGACCAAATGCACTGAAGGTATATTTCGACTTTTTAAACTGTAATAGACAAAAATAAAGGAGATTTCCATTTTGTATCCAATATAGTAAAAGAAGACCACAAGGGGGACATAAAATGGAATCGAACTCAATGTACTTAATCAAAGAGAAAAATGGAATGAAAAAGGACTTTTCTTTACTACTTTCCATGATGGATTATGCCAGATTCACCTCTCTTCATGAGGTTGAAAATTTAACGGTGGACATGCTTGATTACCGTTGTCATGATGAAGCGAATTCCATCGGGATGCTGCTCGCTCATTTCGATGCCGTGGAAAAGATTTATCAGGCGTTAACATTTGAAAAATTGACGGATGATGAAGTAGAAGCATATGCGATGGAATTGGAGCCGGCATTAAGTTTAGGTAGCAAGGCAGCAGAGGGCATAAAAGGACATGCTGTCGAGTACTACGTGGAGAACCTTCAACGTACAAGGGATAAAACGATTAATCAATTTAATAAATTGGACGAAGCATGGTTATATGAGGAAACAGATTGGTGGTATGGGCAAAAGGGTAATAACTTTTTTAAATGGTTTCATGTGTTTGAAGATGAGATCAATCACAGGGGTCAAATACGGCTGATCAAAAAGTTATATGCAAAAGAAAATCAAGGGATAAAGGTAGAGTAGTCGGACTATACATTTTACAATTAGACCCATTCCTGCCTTGAGTTTTGAAGGGAAGTCTGCTATAGTAAAGATAGTTATTTTTGTTCGGTTAATATACACGATTGAAGAAACATTCGTCTTGAATCTTAATCAGAACAGGAATATAAATATTTTTATGTGCAACTGCACTAGGAGGTACATGTTTTATGTTACAAGGTAAAGTTAAATGGTTTAACGCTGAAAAAGGTTTCGGTTTCATCGAAGTTGAAGGTCAAGACGATGTTTTTGTTCACTTCTCCGCTATCCAAGGTGAAGGTTACAAATCATTAGAAGAAGGTCAAGACGTTACATTTGAAATCGTTGAAGGCGCTCGTGGACCACAAGCGGCTAACGTTCAAAAGTAATCCAATCGTATAATTTCAAACAGAGTACGTCAGCAGACGTACTCTGTTTTTTTAGTCTTATGTACAAAAAGCGTCTTTAACAATCAGGAAGAAAGTTCTATAATAAAATATACGTTATATGATTGTTTATAGATGGAGGATGATCGTAGTGGTTGCAAAAGATAGTAATATGAAACTGGCACTTGCCGGTTTATTGTTAGGGATCCTCATGTCTGCCATGGATAATACCATCGTTGCTACGGCATTGGGCTCTATTGTATCGGATCTTGGAGGTCTGGATAAATTTGTATGGGTGACCTCAGCATATATGGTTGCAGTCATGGCCGGAATGCCTATATTCGGTAAGTTGTCTGATATGTATGGCAGAAAACGTTTTTACATATTCGGTCTTTCCATCTTCTTAATTGGATCAGCACTGTGTGGGATTGCACAGGATATTGTCCAGTTGAGTATATTCAGGGCGATTCAAGGTATAGGTGGTGGGGCGTTGCTTCCTATAGCCTTTACGATTGTATTTGATTTGTTCCCACCTGAAAAACGTGGGAAGATGACAGGGTTATTGGGGGCAGTTTTCGGGTCAGCTTCTGTATTTGGTCCTCTGATTGGAGCGTTTTTAACTGATCATTTCAGTTGGCACTGGATTTTCTACGTCAATGTACCCATTGGGCTGCTTTCTCTCTTTTTTATTATTACTGCCTATAAAGAATCCCCTCAGAGATCAGATCAGCGTATTGATTGGGGTGGTGCAATTACGTTAGTAATCGCAGTAGTCAGCCTGATGTTTGCCTTGGAATTTGGAGGCAAGGAATATCAATGGGCATCATGGCAAATAATTGGACTGTTCTGTTCCTTTCTTTTATTCTTTGTAAGCTTCTTATTGATCGAACGAAAAGCATCGGAACCGATCATTTCCTTTTGGATGTTCAAAAGTCCCTTATTTGCTTCCGCACAGGCACTTGCATTTTTATATGGTGCTGCATTCATCATCTTGACCATACTGATCCCTATCTTTGTACAGGCTGTGTATGGTGGTTCGGCTACAAACGCAGGATTAATTTTGACTCCATTGATGCTGGGTTCAGTAGCAGGTAGTGCAGTAGCAGGTATCCGGATGTCGAAAGCAAGCTACCGTAATATTATGTGGATTTCTATTATATCATTCATCACAGGTATGATTTTACTGGCGACAATGGGACCGGATACGAGTCGATTGCTTTTGACATTCTACATGATCATTAGTGGTTTTGGAGTCGGTTTTTCATTTTCATTACTGCCTAATGCAACGATTCATAAGCTTGAACCACGCTTTAGAGGATCTGCCAACTCGACGAATGCCTTTTTCCGCTCACTTGGAATGACCATTGGAATAACCATTTATGGTACACTGCAAACCAAACTTTTTGCCTCTAATTTGGAAAGTGCTTTCAAGGGACAGGAAGCAGGGGGCAGTTTTCAGGGTGACCCTAGAAGTATCTTTGAGCCTGAGATGCGTGAGAAGATTCCTGATCTTGTTCTATCTAAGATCACTAACGCGATGTCTGACTCCATAACAACAACGTTTGCTTACGCCTTGATACCGCTTGGAGTTGCGGTGGTGTTTGTGTTTTTAATGGGGAAAAGCAGACTTGAGGTTTCCGGTAATTTACCTACTGGAGATACGAAAAATTAGTTAATAAAACCTTGCTTATCTAGTACAGTATTCGGAATGATACATTCCGTAGGGAGTGTTAAAGTGTTGTGGAAAAATGCTAAAAGATTTTTTGTTTTTATAGGTGTTTTCCTGGGGGTTAGCCTCCTATTAAGCATTATAACCGGTCTAATTATTACCGAAATGTATGACAGTGCCGGTTATAGGGGTTCTCACCTGATAGGGACATTCATCAATGTGGTATCCGCTGTGATTGCCGTTATTGTTGCGTATAAACCATTCAAAAAAAAGAGGCATACGTGAATTGTTGGTAGGGTATCCATGAATAAATTTAATAATGTAGTGATTAACCTTTCCGAAAGGGTTTCGGGGAGGTTTTTTCATGTTGCGTTGTTGACCTCGGTTCATTGTTTATATGCTAATATATGAAAAATGGAAACAACAAACACCAAGGGAAGTATATTGGATAGTGGGCGTGTGGAGTGTAATGAAAATGCCATTAAGAATTACGAATCAATGAATTAAATGTAATGATGCGGATGGAAATAGATTCATTAAGCTTCCCTGGTTCCATAAGTGGTGAAGAAAACAACAAAGGAAAGAGACCAATCATCAGACTGGTCTCTCATTAAGTATTGGAAACGTTACTATGTTAGATTATTTGTTTTGTTGGTTTTGTTGGTTTTGTTGTTTAGCGGCTTTTTTAGCTCTTTCAGAAGCGTTTTGTTCTTGAGCAAATTCTGCTTCATTTTTCTGTTGCTGCGGTTGTTTGTTGTTGTTGTTTGTCATCTTTATCACCTCCGTCTCCTATAATTTGCCCGGATATGAAAAAAAGATACCCAAATATGAAATTTTTTAGCGTTTATACTATCTAAGTGTTTCCATTTACTTACTAGTTTAGATACTTGCAGAAGAGGGTATCAATAAGTTCATGCCTTTATTTCTTTATTACATATCTGAACGTGCATGTGAAATTGACACGATGGATTGAGGGGGAAACTAGTTGAAGAACTTTACACCAATGTTTTGGATATCCATATCGATCGGTGTGATATTTGTTTTATGGGGAGTCACTTTTCCTCAAGGGTTGATCGATATAATGACTAATACTCAAGGGGTTCTCCTTGATAAGTTTGGCTGGTTTTATCAATTTTCGGCCACATTCTTTTTTATCGTCGCTATTTTTTTTGCTTTGAGTAAGTATGGAAAGATTCGTTTAGGTAAGGACACGGACAGGCCGGAATATTCTACATTAACATGGTTTGCCATGCTGTTTAGTGCGGGTATGGGAATCGGTCTCCTTTTTTACGGGGTTTCTGAACCTGTTTCACATTATGCTGCGCCTCCATTCGGTGAAGGGGGAACCATTGAATCTGCCAAAATCGGGTTGAGGTATACATATCTCCACTGGGGATTCCATGCATGGGCTATTTATGCCGTGGTTGCGTTGGCACTGGCCTATTACAAGTTTAGGAGAGGGATGCCCGGTCTGATGAGCGCTACGCTTTATCCGGTCATTGGTGATCGGGCGAATGGTCCGATCGGTTATGTTGTGGACATTATTGCTGTATTTGCCACCATTTTCGGAGTTGCCATTTCCTTAGGGATAGGAGCTCAACAAATTAATAGCGGACTTCATTATCTTATGGATATACCGATTAATTTCACCGTCCAACTTATCATCATGGGGATTGCAACGGTACTGTACATTACGTCTGCTTCTACGGGCTTATCAAAGGGAATAAAATATTTGAGTAATGCCAATATGATTCTCGCAGTATTGTTATTCATTGTTTTCCTCATTGTAGGACCTTCACAATTTGTTCTTGAATTGTTTTTGACAACGTTTGGAGGCTATGTGCAGAATCTGCCTAGTATGGGGTTGCGATTTTCCCCTTTTAACGTAGAAAACAATCAGTGGGTGAAGGATTGGACAATTTTTTATTGGGCATGGTGGATTTCATGGACACCATTCGTTGGTACTTTTATTGCAAGGGTTTCAAAGGGAAGAACCGTACGTGAATTCATTATTGCTGTCATCATTGTTCCTACCATTGTTTGCTCACTCTGGTTTGGGGTATTTGGGGGAACAGGATTGTATTTTGATCTTGTCCAGGGAATAGATGTTGCAGGTCAAAGTTTGGAAACAGCATTATTTTATGTGTATGATCAAATGCCGTTAAGTGGGGTGCTATCGGTCATTTCCCTTTTTCTGATCATCACCTTCTTTGTAACATCGGCGGATTCTGCCACTTTTGTATTGGGTATGCAAACATCCAATGGAAGTCTGAACCCTCCATTCTTTGTTAAATTCAGCTGGGGGATCATCTTAGCAGCAATTGCTGCCATCTTAATGGGGACAGGCGGTATCAGTGGACTTCAGGCAGCCACCATCATAACGGCACTGCCGCTCGGCGTTATCCTGCTCGTCATGACTTATGGATTGCTCCTTTCATTTCAAAAAGAGACCAAGTTGAAAAACAAAAGAAAAACAGGGTCAGAACCAGGTAAATAAAAGAACAATTAACCCTCTATCAGAAGATAGAGGGGATTTTTTTATAGTGTAAATTTTCCATCCCGATATCACTTCCTCCACCGTTTTTTTGGTAAAATAATGATACCTAAAGGAGAGTGGGGAGATTTCATGAATCAAATAATTGCAATGGGTGGTGGAGGGTTCTCAATGGAACCAGGCAACTTATTATTGGACGAGTACATAGTAGGGCAGGCTGAGGCATCAAATCCAAAAGTATGTTTTCTGCCTACAGCAAGTGGGGATGCAGAAAGTTATATTGGACGTTTTTATAAAGCCTTTACATCTCTGTCATGTGAACCTTCACATCTTTCTCTATTCAAGCCGTGCACCCGGGACCTTGAAGGTTTCCTTCTTGAAAAGGATATTATTTATGTAGGAGGCGGTAACACGAAAAGTATGCTTGCCCTATGGAGGGAGTGGGGGATTGACTTGATATTACGAAAGTCATTGGAATCAGGTACCATTCTTGCAGGATTAAGTGCAGGGTCGATCTGCTGGTTTGAAGAAGGAACAACCGATTCGTTCGGTATTGGATTAGAGACCATTAAGGGATTGGGTTTGATAAAAGGGAGCCATTCCCCTCACTATGACGGGGAAGAAAATCGTCGCCCCCTTTATCATTCATTTATACAGAACGGAAATTTGAAAGCAGGCTATGCAGCAGATGATGGAGCAGCTTTGCATTTTATTGATGGAGAGCTCTACAGAGTGGTGAGTTCGAGAGAAAGAGCATCGGCTTATCGGGTTGAGAAAATAGATAATGAGATACGAGAAATTCTTTTGCCGACAAACTATTTGGGGAATCCAGAATGAATGTCAAGAAGCTTACATACTTCGAATTCACGATGCATAGAGATAGTGATGAGTCTTTTTTAGGGAGGAAAATCATCATGAGTGAGGATAAGCGCAACACGGCAGGCGATTTAGTTAAGAATACATCCAAACAGGCAAGTGAACTCTTAAACAAAACAGCAGATACGGCAAATGAAATCATTAAAAATGTCAGTGGAGAAGGTGGATTGGTGGGGAAGGTGTCGGACACATCTTCAGATTTAGTGAAAAACGTAAGCAATACCGGTCATAAAGTGGTTGGTAAAACTGTCGATACAGCAAGTAAGGCCGTAAAAGGTGCCACTGATAAATTATTTAAAAAGAAATGATTTTATGAAGAGGGTGGGACAAAAGGGTTTCAGATAAAGAAAAATCCGAACGAGTGATTTGATAAAAATCTGACTCGTTCGGATTTTGAATTTTTGGTGCTAAAGCTTAATCCATGTATAAACAGGTTCTGGCTGTTGATTGGAGTGCAAGACGAAGACTCACCACAGGAGGGATTGGAAGGAGGTCGCCACTTGTCTACGGGGGATGGCGACATTACCTGAATTTAGAGGGATGGGAATAGGGGAAACGGCTTATTGCATTCAGTGGAGATATCCTTTGAAATAAAGGCTGTGAATTGTGGTGGTGCAATTCAAGGACTTCCGCAGGTCCAAATTATGAAAGATTGGGGCTGCAGCAATTTGGTGACGTTTTTGAAATAGAACCTAGAGGTACTCATGTCATTATGTTTAAAAAGATGTAAGGAAAGAAAGAGCACTCCATAAAAAAACCGGGCGATTGCCCGGTTTTCTCCATTTGTTCACTCCTGTATAGAAGATTTTCGTAATTTAATGAACTTCACTAAATTCAACACAATGGTTTTCGTCACAGCGTAGGTTGGTACAGCTAAGATCATTCCCAATATCCCTGCCAAGTTACCTGCGACGAGTAATAAAATGATAATCGTCGCAGGGTGGGTATCCAAACGTTTGCCCAGGATAAGGGGGGAAAGAAGATTCCCTTCAATTTGCTGGGCAATTGTGACAACGACAACCACCAATATCGCTTTCGTCGGTGAATCAAACAACGCAACGATGATGGCAGGTGCTGCGCCGATGAACGGTCCGATAAAGGGAATGATGTTCGTAACGGCTCCAATAAGTGCCATAACCAATGCATAGGGTAATCCTATGATCAGATAACCGATAAATGTCAGTGTTCCGACAAAGGAGGCGACGGTCAATTGCCCTTGTATGTATGCGGCGAGTGTTTCGCTCGTATCCTTTAACGTGTTGATTCCTTCTTCGCGGTATGCTGGAGGCAGAAACCTCGAAATAGCCCTCGGAAATTTATGCCCATCCTTAAACATGAAGAACAGCAAAAAAGGTACGGTTACAATGAGGATGGTGATACTCGTCAACACACTCAATAATCCCTTCAAGGCAGTGGTGATATTATCCGGCAAAGTATTGGCGAAATCCACTAACTGATTTTCTATATCCTTCAGTGAAACATAATTTTGGTTCATCATCCACTTAAACTGCTCTGTTTCAGACAAATATTCAATGAAATTCCTTGTTTGTCGTGCATATTCCGGAAGAGCATTAAATAACGCAGTCACCTGTCGGGTAATGACAGGGGCAATATTCCCTATGATTAACACCAAAGCCCCGATGATCGCCGCATAAAGTACGATGATGGCAATCGTTCTCGGCAACCTTGCTTTCACCAGAAGATTGACTAATGGATTCAGTAAAAAATATAGAAATCCTGAAATGATGATCGGGAAAAATAAAGTTGATGCAAATACGACGATCGGTTCAAATAGAAAAGATATCTTTGTTGAAACATAAATAATGGTAAGAATGATTAGAATTTGTAAGCTCCACGAGTACATTTTTTTCCTGCTCAACCTATTCACCTCTGCTTATCGACTGGTTTATCTGATTAAGTATATCAAAAACAGGGAGGAAAACCCTACTAATATCTCACCTAAAGTGAGAAATATTTTGTCGGTGTGACACGGGTCCGGTAGTGGTAGCCTTGCATAACTCCGCTATTTGTGGACACGATACATGGTAATATCTCTTTTCAGAAGGTGTTTACATGAGAAGGTCATTCACCAAGAGGACTACCCGTAAATTAATCAATCCCATGCTTGAAGAAGAAGTCAGCGTTACTGCGCCTCTTAATTTAGAGGAGAAGATAGCGTTTATTAAAGAGGGGCTTTTTCTGACGGATGATTTGACCATCAGAGATTTGGTTTTTAATGATAGACAAATAAAGCTCATGTTCATTAATTCCATCGTGGATGTAAACAACCTTCAGAGTAATGTTATCAAACCAATACAGGAAAATCCTTTCGGCGAAATCAAAGAGGTTGTATCTGGATCGGAAATGATTAATACAACAGATCTTCAAGTGGGGCTCGATGCATTAGTTGATGGGTACTGTCTCCTAGTGCAAGAGGAAGAATCCCTGTTCCTTATCTCTGCCCCTAAAAGCAAGACTACCCATCAAATTGAACCAGAAAATGAAAAGGTCATCAGAGGGTCTCATCTTGGATTCAGTGAAAATGTCATGGAAAATGTTCAATATATCAGGGAGAGAATCACGAATAGGAAAGTAACAGTAAAATATTCACATGTGGGAGAGACAACGAAAACGAAATATGCACTAATCAGCATTTCTACTCTAACTGATCCTGAAATTGCTAAAACAATAGAGGACCGAATTTCATTTATTCAAGCAGATTCCATACAATCTCCCGGTTACTTTGAAGAGTTCCTTGAAGATAATTCATTTTCCCCTTTTCCACAATATTTAAACACGGAGCGCCCCGATAGAGTTGTGGCAAATCTAATGGAAGGAAGGATGGCTCTCCTGATGGAAGGAAGTCCCACCGCATTGATATTTCCAGTGTCGTTCTTCAGTTTTTTTCAAACTTCCGAAGATTATAATACACGTTCGTTTATTGCCTCGTTCTTAAGATTGATCAGGTTGTTTAGTTTTATTACAACCTTATGTCTTCCAGCCTTTTATATAGCAGTTATTTCTTATAACTACGAAGTCATACCAGTAGAGATAATCTTCTCTATCAAAAGTTCATTGGAATACTTGCCTTTTCCACCGCTGATTGAGGCGGCGATCATGCAATTTACACTTGAATTACTGCGTGAAGCTGCAATCCGTCTACCTAATCCGGTAGCTCAGACCATCGGGGTCGTAGGTGGACTTGTCATCGGGACGGCTGTTGTGGATGCTAATTTTGTTTCAAATACAATGGTCATTGTCGTCGCGATTACTGCCATCTCTTCATTTGTCATCCCTTCCAATGAATTGAGTACGTCCGTAAGGATTTTAGGGTTTCCATTAATGGTTCTAGCAGCGCTTTTCGGTTTCTTTGGAATCGTAATAGGACTGATGATTACGCTTATTCATATGTCAAAACTTAAATCCTTAGGTTATTATTATTTGTATCCAATTGCACCTCTTGACGTTAAAGCACTAAAGGATGCACTTGTACGAGTCCCGATTTGGATGATGAAAGAGCGTCCCAGGGATTTAAAGCCGTTATATAAATGGAAAATAACGAACCCCAGAGGGTGGGAAAATAATGAATAATCAGACTAAACTCAAAGGGGTGCAATTAACGTTTTTCATCCTTCAAACCCAAATAGGTGTAGGGATATTGGGTTTGCCTTTTAATGTGTATTTAAAGTCTAAGCAGGATGCATGGATTTCTGTTTTGGTAGCAGGTTTGTTGGTACAAGGTGTCATCGTCATTCTTTGGCTATTGGGAAGACGCTTTCCATCTAAGTCCATCTTTGAGTATTCGAAGATTTTACTGGGGAAGATTACAGGGGCATTTCTCAATTGGGGCTATATTATATATGCTCTATTAGTTACAGCTTTGATATTAATGTACTCTACGAAAATCATTAAAATGTGGGTACTGATCTTTACACCTAAATGGATCATAATGTTTCTATTGATCGCCACCGCCATGTACTTAGCGAAAGAGGATGTTATAGGGATAAGCAATATATACGTGGTTGTATCAAGTCTCATCGTCTTTCTGCTCGTAATCTCAATCATAGTCCTGGTAGCGTATCCAGTGGACTTCAGGTATTTATTCCCGATGGCCCAATCCGGGGGGATAAACTGGCTGAAAGGGGCAAAAGAAGCTTATTTCTCTATGCTTGGATTTGAACTTCTGCTTATTCTATATCCCCACTTTCAACAAGTGGGAGCCAAGTCCATACTCATATCCGCAACTGTTGCGAACATTAGCGTGACGCTCATTTACATATTTATGACCATTGTGAGCATTGTCACATTCAGTCCAAATGAAATTGAAATCATTCCTCAACCCGTTTTATATTTCGTGAAGTCACTTTATTTGCAAATTATTGAGCGAATTGACCTAGTATTTGTGTCTCTGTGGATTGTCAATGTCATTACATCACTTACCAGCTATTTGTTTTTTGCGACAGAGGGGAGTTCATTTTTTCTCAGAAGAAAAAAGAAGATCAAGCGGACGTTTCTTCCGGTCTTTTTTGGCATGATGGGGCTGGTCATTGCATTAATTGTAAAGAATGACCAAATGGAAATCTACAATAAGACTGTCATTTTTTTGTCTTATATCTTTGTTTTCTGTGTTCCACTCATACTTCTAGGCTTATCATTTTTTCTCAAAAAACATGAAAGGGAGAAGCCGCAATGAAAAAGAAGAAAATTGTTATTATACTATTCGTTATGCTATTACTCTTGTCGGGTTGCTGGGATCAAAGGTTGTTGAAAAATGGGAGACTTGTCTTTTCTTCTGCATTCGATTTAACATCAGAAGGCGACATTCACGCCACATCCATTATAAGAGACTTTAGAAATGGAGCCCCAATCAATACGGAAGTAGAAGCAAATGGGAGAACGATCCGGGAGATACGCATGCATTTGGACAGGAAAATATCAGGTAATTTTGAACCGTCCAAAAATCGTGTGTATCTCCTTGGGGAAGATCTGGCAAGAAAAGATATATATGATTTCCTTGATATCTTCTATCGGGATCCCAATAGTTCCATTTCGTCTAAATTAGCGATAACAGAAGGGGAAGCAGGAGAAACCCTTGATACGATAGAACAGAAGAATATTCTTATATCCGAATATATCATCGAATCAATCACTTCTGGAGAATCATATACTGGTATCCCGAAAGTCAATCTCCAATCAGTATGTACGATAATGTTCGATGAGGGAAAAGATTTTTTTGTTCCCCTGATCAAATACGATAATGATGAAGTCGTTTTAAGCGGCACTGCCCTATTTCATAAAAAAGCAATGGTTGGTAAACTTTCGATTCCAGAGTCGACCCTTGTGCTTGTATTAATGAATAAAAAAAGGAAAATCGCACGGTTTGTCACAAAAGTGGACAAAGGTCGAAAGGTTAATATTGAAAATTATATAACGTATAATTTAGTGAATCCAAAAACTAAAATGAAAATAGTATCTTCTACTCCAGGAAATATACAAGTGGAACTCACATTGAAAACAGGGGCTACCATCGTCGAGTTTCCTCAAGATGAGTTGGCGGACAAAACGAAATTAAAGGAATTGGATAAGAAGATATCGAAGCATTTAACGAAAGAAGCAGTAGAAGTCATTAAGAAAATTCAAGAGGCAAATTCAGATCTATTCGGGATCGGAAGAGAGCTTATTGCTTTTCACCATAAAGATTGGGAACAAATCGATTGGGACCAAGAGTATCCTACTATTACCATTAAGCCAAAGATCGAAGTCGAAATCGTAGGGAATGGGATCATCAATTAGGAAAGAGACCTTGCTTTGATGAGCCGCAAGATCTCTTCCGCTTATGATACCATTTTCAAGCCAATGATACTTCCAACAATACAACAAAGAAAGAAAAGTCTCTTTACATCTTTTCTTTCTTTAAAGTAGAACATCCCAATGATAACCGCTCCTGCAGAACCTATTCCGGTCCAAATCCCATATCCTGTACTCACGGGTATATCTAATAGAGAAAGGGATAATAAATAGAAGCTTAAAGCTCCTGCCGCAAAGCTGAATATGGAAGGGAGCAGCTTTTTGTATCCGTCTGAAAGTTTCATAAATGTGACCATGACCACTTCAGAAAGACCGGCAAATAGAAGAAATATCCATGCCATCAGTCATTCCTCCCTGTCTCTTTTTCTTCTTTATCACTCATTTTCAATCCGACGACTCCGAAAATGAGTAAAGAGATGAATCCAATTTTCATTATGCTTATCCCTTCATTCAAGAAGACCATTCCAATCACAGCTGTACCTGCTGCACCAATACCGGTGAAGACGGCATAAGCTGTCCCTATAGGCAATAGTCTCATTGAATGTGAGAAAAAATAAAAGCTAACTAATATGAGGAGGGCCGTGATGAAACTCGGCACCGGTTTTGAAAACCCTTCTGAAAGAGATAATCCAGTTGCCCATCCCACCTCAAGGATTCCTCCAATAATTACATAAAGCCAACCCATGATGCTACTCTCCTTTGCGGTTTGATATGCCAAGTGCATACACTTTCCAAGCCGATTCGATTCGTTGATGAAATATTTCCACCGTGTAGTAGTGATGCTCTAAAAAGACACCATCAACCAAGCATAAAAACGATGCCACAAATTCATCCTCTGTAATATCTTGAAAGAGATCCCTTTTCCAACCTTCCTTATACACAGACACTAAAATCGAAGTCGTTACCTTTTCGAAGTAGATAAATTGTTCTTGTATTAAATCTTTAAACTGATCTGGAGGAAAGAATGTCACCCTCTTCCACAGTAAAGCTTCCTTTGTTGTCATCAAGCGTTGACAAAATAAGTCGAAAAGTATCCTGATATTCATGAGGGGTTCATTATGATTCATGCTTTCCTCGGTCATTCTGTACGCAGTCACTTCAGACACAATCAGATCCTTCAATACTTCGACAAAAAGTTCTTCTTTGCTTCCGAAATGATTATAAATAGAAGGCTTTTTTATTCCGACCACCTTGGCGATTTCGGCCAATGAGGTATCTTCATATCCTCTTTGGCCGAATAAATCCAGTGCAGCGCTTTTTATTCGTTGCTTATTATCAAGTTTCCTAATGATTACGATTCCTCCAAACTAACTAACGGTCGTTAGTTTGATTATAATACCCAATCCATCAAAATGCAAGAAGGGAATGTGGCCAGTATTAATGACTGGACATTTTCAAGACTGTTATGAATACATACGAATGTTTTGCCGGCCCCATACATATAATCCTTTGTTGATTTCAATCGAGGAGAAAGGGGATCGAAATGAACGCTTTAAGGATAAAAAAGACACTACTGATCATGTTGGCTTTAGTACTGGTGTGTTTAATAATTGTGAAAATCGTGGTAAAGACAAAAGAGGATTGGGTAGTAATTGAAGAAAAATACTTTCAGACAAAGGAAGGAAGAGGATTGTTAGGAATCAAGTCAGGGGAATTACTTGAAATTCATGGTAATAATCCATCATGCGCCATGAAATTCGATAATGGTCTTACATATACAATGGATTGTGATGAATATCTTGACTATAACGTCGGGGAGAAGGTTAAAATTGACTCAATTGTCAATGATAAAGTGAAACTGAGAAGGAAGTGATACCTGTATATGTTAGGATAATATCATAGTACTTCAATCCAATAGTGTTAGGAATGATCATACGAATGACGAAAAAAGATCTCGTTCAATATTTTATCGTTAATAAGGAGCTATCGATGTCAAAAGGGAAAACGGCGGCACAAGTGGCACATGCTGCCACTCTGAGTACTCTTTCGATGATGTCAAAGGACTCTCCTTTTCAAAACCGACAGGCGGATTTTATAGAGTGGGTGCAAACAGGAATGAAAAAAGTAGTTTTGAAGGGGAAATCGGCAGAACTGGAGAAGTTAGAGAAGAAAGGATATTTCAGTATCCATGACAGTGGCTTAACGGAAATAAAAGCGGGGTCACTGACCGTGACTGCCCTTCCCCCAATGGAAAGATATGAAGCAAAGGAACTTGTCGGTCATTTGAGTCTATTAAAAGATTAATTCTTCAGGAGGAGGGTATCTCATTGTTTTCAAAAATTGATACGGTACATATTCAAGTGAGGGATTTGGAGAAAGCTAAGCATTGGTATAAAGAGGTATTGGGGTTAGAACTGGTTTATCGTTCAGGAAAATATCTGGTATTTAAAGTAGGAATAGGTGAATCCACCCTGACGATTCAGAAAGGGGAGGTCCGTCCCTCCTCCATCAAACCCATTATGTTTTCGGATGCGCTGGAGGAAACCAGGTTGACGCTGCAGGAGAAAAACGTAGAGGTCGGAAACATTCAAGTAGATGAGGATGTAACCTATTTTGAATTCAGTGACTTGGATGGGAATGGTTTTGAGGTGTGTCAATACCTGACGTTATAAAAGGAGTGTTCACAACAATCAGTTTTTTACATACTGAATTAATTTTATGGCTGAATGTCAATGGCGCAAAAAAGCTGATCAGATTTGGTTCTGATCAGCTTTTATATAGCTAGCGGTTATTTTAATGTATCCAAATACGCATAATATGAAGCAATTTTTTCGTCGTTGTTAGAAGCTTACCGTTTTTTCTATTCCTATTTTTTAACTGAACGTAATGAAAAAGTACCCCCAAGAATAATATCACGCACTCGTATTCTATAGTGAGGATCATGATAGTCTAATTTTAGCAACCTGGGAGGTATTTATAAGTATGAACATTGATAAAGTACTAGAAGATACCGAGGAACTTGGACAAGAGGATATTAATCGCCCGATCTATCGTGTTGACATTGATAAACTTTTAGATTTAACAAATGATATATAAGAGGAATTTTAAAAGAATGGGAAAAGGCAAGCTCCTTATAACGGGCTTGCCTTTTTCATTTCACATCATTATTAACTTCGCTTTCTTCCCGTTATGTTTTAGTCATGTCTTTTATGCTTGTTTAGTAATTCCTTCATCATATTGATGATGGTTGCTCTTTCACTCTTATCAAATGTTTGGGTCCATCCTGAGATTAGTGTTTCTTCTTGAATTGACAGATCTCGTTGCAGGCCATCCTCAAATATTTCTTTGATTTCGTCTTTTGCAAAGTTAGGTTCTATAGATTCATGATTCATCGATCTACCTCCTTGATTCTTCTTCTCTTTTTCCCTCTAGTGATTCAATTCAAACATCTTAGTGTCTTCTGTTATGTGATGAGAGAATTAAGGGCAAAATGAAGAAAAAAGTATAGGAGATTCTTATGTCACTTCCTTTCTTTATTAGTATGTTGATCATCTTGATATATATTGTCCTGTTTATGAAGAAGAGACTTTCCTTTACTGCTAATTCCATACAGTTTATGGTGTTGTCCATCATATCCACAAATTATATTACCATTATGACGAATAAATTGAAGTGGATGTATGCTTCAGAGGACCTCACGCAGTTCATCAGTTTGCTCATTAATAGGCAGTGTATTCTGCCATTAGTGGGGGTTATCATGGTGAATGGTTATTTGAATTATGATAAGAGAAAAGAGAAAATGATTTGTTTCCTCACTCTATTATTTTTTATAAGTGTATTGGACGTCCTTCATGTTTATTTTCACTCTCTTTCCTATCCCGAGTGGAGCTTATTGGACACGGTCATTGTAAATGGCATCTATTTGGTGTTCTGTATATGGATGGGGAGGGGGCTGTACTATTTACAGGAGAAGGAGGAGGGAAGAAATGAACAGAATATATGAGAGATCATTTGATGTAAATGAGTGGTTCATTATCATTAGTATGATCGTTCTTCTTTTGGTGATATGGGTGACTCCGAAAATCTTCTCCCTACTTGAGGGATTGAGTTATTTTGTGTATGGCATTGCAGTTGGTATGTTTTATGATCATACCATCAGTATTCCTCCATGGGATTTTTACGATGTAAATGATAGTTCTGCCTATCAAGGTATTGATTTTATCAGTTATATCATGTATGGTCCATTTAGTTATTTCTTTATTTACATTTATCGGAAACTAAGAATCGCAGGAATCATGAATCTTGCCTACGTATTGATCTGGACTGCTTTCTCTTTATTGATGGAATGGTTTACGCTGATAATCGGAATTTTCCATTTTGAAAAAGGATACAAAATGTATTGGTCCATCCCTATCTATATGGCTGTTCAGAGCATTCAACTTCTTCTTCATCATACTATAAAAAACCAGAAACCATAGTAGATGGTTAGACTAACATAATTAAATGGGACAATATAAAACACCTCCGAAATGGTACACTTATTACAAGTACTGAAAACGGAGGTGTTTTTGCATGGGCAAAAACGTATATTCAAGTGAGACGAAATGGGCCGT
>NZ_CAJGBF010000019.1 GCF_904424705.1 Rossellomorea arthrocnemi
ATGCATGTGAAGATCCTCCTTAGTTATGAGCGATTGGTTAGCACCTGCATCATAACGGAGGGTCTTTTTTTATGCAATAGATGAATTCTCATCTCACAGGAATAGCTCCTGCGGGAATAGCGGGAAAGTTGAGACCCCGCAGGGCAATAGCCCGAGGAGGCTCAACTCACGCCCCGCGGAAAGCGAGCACCCTTCGTTCCAATCAACTAGCACTCACTAATTAAAAAGCAACAAAGGTTGTGAAAACAGCTTTGTTATTAAAAGGGAGGAGAATTAATTTGGAATTCAGAACTGAAAGGTTATTTATTAGGCCGTTTATGAGTACGGACTTACAAGATGTATTTAACATATATAATAATGATGATACGTGTAGATACCTCTTGCATGATAAGTGGACTCTTGAAAATATGAAGGAAAAATTTAATAAAAAGTTAGAAAATAATGCACTCACAAAAGAAACACTGCTAAGTTTAGCAGTAGTACACCAAACGAAAGTAATTGGTGATATATCTGTGTGGTATACAGATATGAAAGATACTGTAGAAATAGGCTATAGCTTTTCTAAGGCGGCTTCAGGTAAGGGGTATGCTACAGAAGCTGTCAGTAATCTAGTCAAGAAGTTATTTAGTGAGTATCATGTCCACCGTATACAAGCCAACCTTGATGTACGAAATACATCCTCCCAAAAGTTGTGTGAGCGTATTGGGATGAGAAAAGAAGCTCATTTTATAAATGATTTTTGGAACAAGGATGAATGGACAGATAGCATTGTGTATGGAATGCTACTTTCAGATTTGAAATGATGTAACGAGCAGTTTCTTTGAAATACGAGACACGAATTTAAACAATCTGAATAACATCTAAAGAATTTATTCCAACGTAAGGAGGATTCAAATGGATAAACGAGTTCAGTTTGATTTCGAAATAGATTTTACAAATGGAGGCGGGATACAGGGACAGGAATTCCGTTTGGATATCGATGGAGATGACATCTCTGATGAAGAGCTGGCCGAATATATTGTAGAGGACATGAGGTTATTGATGGTAGGAGAAGTGAGAATATTGAACAAAAGAATTATTAATGAGAAACATAAACGAAACTCAGTTGAAAAGAAAACGGAATAGTGGTAATTTATTGTGAATTATTCAGCAAGAATGTACTTTTTAATTAAAAGGCTGTTCTTGTAAACATTGTTACTTTTGAAGAAGACAGTAGTAGTTGATTTCCGCTCCAATCAACTGTCCAAGCGTTCGCTAAAAAATGTCAGGATTGCTTTCTTGGCTAATAGTACGAATGCTCTTTTTCTTTTCTGATAAATATGGACCATGTAGCTCTGACACCAGATGCTCCTTTAGAGGGTGAGGGGAACTGGGTAGACTCCTACGGAAAACGGGCGTGCCGAGACCCCGGAAGCAAAGCTGAGGAGGCTCGGCCGAACGTCCGTGGAAAGCGGAGCAGTTCCCCTCACCCTGTAGCACACACTCCATGTCAGAGCATGTACAAATAGTGTATTGGTAATCATAACCACAATCTTTGAGAAAATAGCTATTTAAAAAAGGAAATAACCAACTCTAAATAGAATGTAATCACTTGAAGAGGAGAGTGATTTCGTTGTGAGAAAATCTTTACAAGTCACATCGTTACCAGGATATGAAGAAGAAATTGGTCGATGGTTATGGTGTTTAGAGGATGTTCGCCGTATTCTTTTGAAAGAAATAACCGGGATCAGCCAAAGCACCCTTGACACAAAAAGGGATGGTAGACAAACAATTGGCTCATTGTTATATCATATCGCCCTGGTGGAGGCGGATTGGTTATATGTAGAAGTTCTTGGTACTGAATGGGATCCGAAAATAGAATCGTTGTTTCCATATAACGTCCGTTCAGAAAACGGCTCATTAATCCATATTGAAGCACAAAGTATAGAAGAACATTTTTACCGTCTTAACAAGGTGCGCGAAGTATTCCTTTCCCACTTTCGTTCAATGGACTTAAAGGATTGGCGTAAATTGAGGACAGTTGAAAAGTATGATGTCTCACCTGAGTGGGTGGTTTATCACTTAATCGAACATGAATCACATCACAGAGGGCAGATTTTTCAATTGCTTAGGGAATTGCGGGAGGTTTAAGTGGGGCGATTATTTCACTTCGCGCTTTTTTGCTGAGTAAAATGATTGTAAGGCTGCGTTCAAAAGGGACACTTGATAGGGGGAGAAGCTATGCTGAGTAAGCCAGAAGCAAACGAGTATGCTCCATATTACAAGGGCTATGTGAGCAATGTACCAGAAGGAGGTTTGCTCAAGATTCTTGATATTCAACTAAAGGAAACCATGAATTTCTTAAATGATTTAAGTGATGACATGGCTGAGTACCGGTATGCTCCGGAAAAGTGGACAATCAAGGAAGTCATAGGCCACATAACCGATACGGAGCGCATTATGTGCTACCGCCTTCTCTGTATAGCGCGAGGGGAACAGGAGATGCTGCCGGGATATCATGATGAGGAGTACGTGAAAAGGGGAAATTTTAATCGGTTTTCTTTACCGGAGCTTTTACATCATCAATCTCTTGTCCGTCAACACACTATTCTCCTTCTGAGTAGTTTGGATGAAAAAGCCTTGCTCCAGCGTGGAAAAGCAAACGGGTCAGAATTGACTGGACGTGCTATTGGATATATCATTGCGGGCCATGAAATTCATCATCGAAGGTTGATTAGGGATCGATATCTGAATACCGATTAAAGGGAAACTTTCATTTCCACTACGTAGGCATACCCGGACAGGGTGGGATTCTTGTTTATAGGCGAATGGTTTTGAAGGAATTTAAGATTGATAAACATACATATGTAGACGACCTGCTTATGTATAAGTTTGTTAAATAGCAGTAAGTTAAGTCAAAAACTGGCTGATGATCTTTGGAAATTTACAGGAAAGATACTGATGTAACAAAATTGTTAGTATGAAGTTAGGGGGATTATTATAAAAAATATTAAACCATTAAATAGTATAATCGGCTATATAATAGCTTTTATTGCCTTTACGCAAGCTTACAATAGTCGGTTAGAGGGAAGAGAGATATCCTATTATATCTACTTAATTGGAGGATGCTTCCTCATCATTTTATACACCACTTCTTTCATCATCATCATCCGAAACAAAAGAAAAAATAAGAATGTAAATCCCACCTCAAATAATTAACCATTTTATTTTTTAATGAAATGAAAAAAATCGAAACTTTCACTCTTTGGCCCCCGTCTAATTAATAGTAAGTACTAGTAGAGAAATCATTTCGTAATTAATAGCTCCTCTCCGGCTTTCTTTCTCTAGTTAACGGGCCGTGACGGGTGAATGGGGGAAAAATCATGTGGCAACAAAAAATAATTAAAACAGAACGAGGGAATTTCGAAATATTTGAAGCAGGGAATGGTGAACCCTTATGTGTGACTCATTTATATAGCGAGTTTAACGAGGGCGGCTACCACTTTGCTGACGGGTTTGTGGACGACTTCAAAGTGTATCTTGTAAACTTGAAAGAAACGGGAAATTCCACTGAGATTCAAAATGAAGATGAATTAAGCATGAGTGAAACAAGCAAGGATTTAGAAGCGATCCGATCTGCTTTAGGATATGGTAGCTGGAACTATGCGGGACATTCCACTGGTGGGATGTTAGGGTTGGTTTATGCTGCCGATCATCCCGACTCTCTAAAACGATTAATTGTGGGTGGAGCGTCAGCTACTAATGGATATGTAGAACATCAGGAAAGTATTTATAGTGATAGAAATCCTCTTAACAACAGAATAAAAGAGGTATTTTCCATCCTTCAATCCCAAGATGCAACAAAAGAAGAGCGGATACAAGCAGGCAGGGAATGGACAGAAATGTCATTAAATGATCCGGGCAGATTTGATGATTACTTTTCTAAGCCAAGCAGTGGAAAAGTGGTGCAAAAACGTTTAGAATATTATTCTTATACCGAACTGCCAACGTATGATATTAGAGAAGACATCTCAAGGATCAAAACCCCGACCATCGTTTTTTGTGGGAGATATGACTCTCAATGCCCATTTGTGTATTCAGAGGAAATTTTCAACCTTGTTCCCAATTCAACCTTTTATATCTTTGAAAATAGTAATCATTCACCTCATTTAGAAGAAAAAGAAAAATTCAGCGGGATGGTTAAAGACTCTTTTCATTTGGTCTGAACTGATCTTCAGCTATAACTGAATGTTAAAAAACAAAGGAACTTCTATCTACCGAAGTTCCTTTGTTTTTTTCCATGACATACATTATGGGTGAAAAACAAGCTTCCAATAAGCGAAACAGATTAACGTACAAATCCAAGAAACAAACCCGAAGACTGTGACAATGGTCGTTTCAGACCAACCGTATTTTAAGCCATAGTGATAATGAATCGGTGTCATTCTGAAGATGCGTTTCCCAGAAAGTTTATAGGAGGCCACTTGTAAGATAACCGACAGTTGTTCTGCGAAATAAATAAAGAATAATACGGGAATGAGAATCTCCACTTTCTCAATAATCGCTAGAAATGAAAGTGAGCCCCCAATCGCCAATGATCCCGTATCCCCCATAAAAGCTTTGGCAGGAAAGATATTATAAATGAGAAAACCGAGTAAACATCCAATCATGATTAAACAAAAAAGCTGGACCTCTGATTTATCTGAAATCATAACAAAGAAAAAATAGGTAGGAATGGCGACCACTCCTAACAGACCGTCCAAGCCGTCTGTGAAATTAATGGCATTTGCAGAACCGACAACAAATAAGGTGATCACACTGAAATAAACGACCATTGGAAGATCCAAAGAGAAATGGTGATAAATCCTAATTGTCGAATCTATTCCGAGTTCGTTCATCACGTAGTAAAGCAGAGCACCGGTAAAAAGAAACTGGAAAAACAACTTAGTCTTCCCCGATACCCCTCCAGGATCCTGCCGGGACGCTTTCCAAAAATCATCCAAGAAACCTATAAAGCTGAACAAAATATATGTAGTCGCCAGGAAATACATCAGTGGTGTAGGTGAAAAAATTAAAGATACGATCGTTCCTACAAAAAGAATGATTCCAAACATTAACGGAGTCCCTTTTTTGATTTGGTGATTGGTTGGAAGTTCTTTTCTAATTGGTTGTAGAAGTTTTAATCTTCTTAAGAGTGCAATGAAGAATGGAGATAAAACTGAGACTAATATAAAAGCAATGATAGCCGGAATGATTTGATGAATCACTTCTTATCTTCCCCTTTTCTGGTTACCTACTATAAGTAAGTTCGATGGAGATTATTGATATCCTTTAATCTATTTTTGAATTTACAGAGTTGGGGTGAAATAAGCATGGAGAATCTGGCGTGGAGAAGGGTGTTTGGGTTCAGCAGCTGAATAAATCAAACACCGGTGCTTGGCACCAGTAAACCGATTTATACCTGGTTCATGTCCAGGATCAGAAGGATTAATCAAGCAGGTTAGTGAAAAATGAAAGAGGATGGGACCAAATTGATTTAATCTAGGTAAAACCCAAACAAATCTGCTTCGTATTGGGCAGATTTGTTTGGGTTTATTTTAGGTACATTTTATCTCCTGCGGGAAAAGTAGCTTATGTGAGACCACGCAGGCCTGCTGAGGAGGCTCAAGGGCTACCCGCGAAAAGCGTAGTCTTGCACGGAAATCATTAGCGGTTTAAAAACGTAAACTACTATTGTTCGTCTTTATATCGTAGTTTTTTAGTTTTGTCCCAACTTCTTTTTATTGGAATGTCTGACCTCCAGAAACATTCATCATGAACAGATATTCTTACGTCATTATTGAGCTGCCTTTTCTTCACTTTCTAATTGTTGAGCCCGTTGTCGCTTCGATTTTCTGAAGTAGAGCAATTCGTAGAACACAGGGACTACGACGAGCGTCAGTACTGTGGCTCCGGCAAGACCACCGATGACGACAACAGCAAGGGATTTCGATACTAGACTTCCATCTTCTGTGTGACCGAATAGAAGGGGAAGCATGGCGCAGATCGTGGCAATCGCAGTCATGACGACAGGCCGTAGTCGAGTGCCGCAGGCTTCTAAAATGGCATCACGAATAATCATCGTTTCTTCATTCTGTTTGACACGGTCGATCAAGACGATGGCGTTCGTAATGACGATACCAATCAGCATTAACGCACCGATGAGAGCCGTCGCGTCTGCAGGTACCCCGGCAATGAGCAGTCCAAGGACGGCTCCGATTGAGGCTAGGGGCAGCGTGATCAAAATGGCCAGTGGAGCTTTCAACGTCTTAAAGGTCAGGACCATGATCAGGTAGACAATTAAGATGGAAGCAAGCATCGTCATTCCAAGGTCCTTAAAGTCGTCTGCCTGCTGGGCAGCGGCTCCGCCCGTATCGAGAGAAACGCCTTTTGGCAGATCGATATTCTTGATTTCGGTATCAATATTTTTCGAAATGACTGAAAGTTCTTCAGGTTTCACCTCTGCTGTGATCCGGACATATAAGTCACCATCTTTATGAAGGACGGTACTTGGTTTCTCCTCTTCCGTGATGGAAGCCACTTCCGTAAGAGGCTGGATACCTGAGCTTGTTGCAATCGTTAAATCTTTCAGATCAGACATTGTATCAGGATTGACGCCGGCGTCCAGAAACACAGGAGTTGTTACATCATCCAAATTTACGGCTCCTATCGGCTGCGGGTTCAACAAAGAACGGATTTGCATAGCCGTTTGTTGGGCATTCGCTTTCTCCGTGTCGACGTTCACGGTGAAGACAGGTGACGTTTTCTCTTGATTGCTTGAGACTTTCTTCACACCATCCACATTCTCGATCTTATCCATAATCGTTTTGGAAGTGATCAGGAGTTCGTTGGTGTCATTTCCGACGACGTCATAGGTGATGCTTGAGTTGGAAGAGCCTCCGAAGATGGACGATGGAGATGCCGTAATCGTTACACCTTTTTCATCCTTTTTCGTTTCATTCACTTTTTCAATGAAGGAATCAGCATTGGCTCCTTCCTCCAAGATGATGGTGTATACCACCGTGTCCGGATCGCTCACGGCTCCATATTGAGCATTTTCTTCACTTGAGCCGTACTGGGTGATCAGGTAATCGTACCCTTGAAACCCGGATAAAGTGTCTTCGAATTCCGTTGTGCGCTCTTTGATCGTGTCTTCCGGTGTATCACTCGGGAACTCCATTGTCACAGCTACAAAAGAGGCGTCATTCGCACTTGTTGCAGCTTTCGGTAAAGCGATATATAGAGCGATGGATCCTCCGAATACAAGAACGGCCAATAGAATTGGAACAAATTTATGATTGAGTGACCAGCGCAGTACATTCACATAACGATGCGGCGTGTTGTGTTTCGGCAAGGTAGTATTTTTCAACATGCTGCGGCTTAATAATGGCACTACCGTCACGGCTACAAGCAGGGAAGCGAGTAATGAATACGTAACGGTCAATCCGAAAGGAAGCAGGAACGCTTTCAACGATCCGTTGACGAGTCCCATCGGCAGAAACACGGCGACTGTAATGAGAGTGGACGACGTAATCGCACGGGACACTTCCTTTGTAGCGAGTAGAACATTCTGCTTGGAAAGCTTCTCGTTCTGGCTTCGCCGGAAAATATTCTCGACCACGACGATACTGTCATCCACGAGCCGCCCGACAGCGACTGCTACCCCTCCCAACGTTAGGATGTTCAGTGTGACTCCGGATAACCAGAGAAGGAAAAGGGTGATACAGAGTGACAATGGAATCGAAACGACGGTAATCAGCGTCGGCTTGAATTTTCTTAAGAACAAAAGAATAACTAGAGTGGCGAATAAAGCCCCTAAGGCTACCTCGCGAACCATGCTGTTTACCGAGTTCTCCACCATATCTCCTGTGGTGAACAATGTCGTTGCTTCGACACCATCATAGTCTTTATTGATTTTATCCACGGTGTCCTTCACTTCTTCTCCAGCAGTAACAGCACTGGCATCACTTTCTTTAAACAAGACGAGTGCCAGGGCTTCTTTCCCGTTTACACGAGTGATGGTATTGTCAGCCTTCACTTTCTCAACGGTTGCGATGTCTTTCAGTTTAACGACAGGAGCATTTGGGACTTGCAGAGGAACGGGCAAGTTCTTAAGCGCATCAACGGAAGTCAAATTGTCCGAGACGTTGATTGTACTCTTCTGTCCATCAATCGTGGTGCTTCCGGCAGAAGCAGAGACATTTTGTCCTTGTAGCACTCCCATTACCGCGTTGACCGGGATATGTAACTTTTCCAGTTTGTCGTGGTCAAGATTGATTTGGACCCGGGCACTGTTTTCACCGGCGACACTTGCTTGAGACAAGCCCGATTGATTCTCAAACATCGGTTTCAATTCATCGTTGACGAGGTCAAGGTTCTCTTTCGTCAGTCCATCATCAAATGTCACCGATACCTGACCGATTGGAATCATAGAGGTATTCAGCTGAGAAACTTGCGGTTTCCCGACACCCTCAGGAAGTTGGATTCCTTTAATGGCATCCTCCACTTTATTTTTGGCTTCCTTCATATCTGTTTTGGAATCAAAGTTGATGGAAACCTGGGAATATCCCTCTCCAGTGGTGGATAGGATCGATGTCTTTCCTGAAATGGATGTGACAGCCTGCTCCACGGGCTCTGTGATGTTAGATGTCATGGAGCCGGCGTCATACCCCTGTCCAAGGGTGACGACCGTGACTTGTGGATTATCCGCTTCTGGCAAGAATTCCATAGGCAGACGGAAATAACTAATGATGCCGATAAGCAAAGTGATAATAACAAATAGTGTCATGGCTGCCTTATTGCGAAATACCCAATTGGTTAAAGCTTGCATGTGTTTCCCTCCTACTCATAATTTGGTTTTGAACCTTCTTTTCTAAGATACTTGATTACTGCCTGCATCACAGCCATCTCCAGGCTAATATTCACCTAGGTCTTGAGGCGTAGTTCATCCTTCTTTCCCAACAGTGGCCACAAAATTCATTTTACTAATGAGCAGGACCTTGTATTCTTAAAAACTTGTAAAATTTATGTAAGGTCCGATCATCTCAGTAAAAATATTCCTGCCACAATATAGTATTATAGTATTAATGGTAAGAAGTGGGAATGAGGAAATTCCAAAAGGCAAAACAAATGGCATGTAGACAAAAGTTTTACAAACAGATTGTCTAATGAAAGAATTTTTGAAATAATTGGAATTGAGTTAAGAATTTAAAAGAGAAGAGGGACCGTGTGAAAAAGAAGAAAAAGGTTTTAATCATAAGTTTACTGATCGTTGTGGTGTTGATGATCTTCCCGCCAATACTAGCCCCGGTGGTTCATAAAGCTGATTCACCGAGGTCTGCCTTAAGAGAAGCGATTTACAAGGATGGCCATTCCTATCAGAGCTTCTTGGCCTTCATTAAAAAAGGGGATTATCAAGATCAAGAATATGGCCAGCAATACCATGTGTATTGGTATAACTATAATAGTCCTACGGGGGATACAGCCACCATCTGTTATGCCAAGCTGAAAGAGAGTGAGGAGTATGAAGTGGCTTGTGGGACAGGGCCGTAATCATTTTATTAAGGGAAGGAACATCATAATGACACAAGCACTGATTTTCGATATGGATGGAACACTCTTTCAAACGGAAAGAATATTAGAGGTATCCCTTGACGATGCTTTTAATCGTCTGCGTGCATTGAAGAAATGGGATGGTGAGACCCCGATTGAGAAATACCGGGAGATAATGGGAGTCCCCTTACCAAAGGTATGGGAAACGTTGTTGCCTCATCATTCTTTGGAAGAAAGAGAGCAGACGGATGCTTTTTTTCTGGAGAGGTTAATACAAAATATAAGGGAAGGAAAAGGTGCCCTATATCCTCATGTTCAGGACGTATTCCGTTATTTAAAAGAAAATGATTACTCCATTTACATAGCCAGTAACGGTTTAATAGGATACTTAAAAGCGATTGTTGATTATTATGGCCTGAATCAATGGGTATCGGAAACATTCAGTATTCAGCAAATGGAATCACTGAATAAATCTGATTTGGTTCGGCATATTGTAGACAAATACCAGATTACAAATGGAGCCGTGATAGGAGACCGGTTATCGGATATCAATGCGGCGAAGGACAATGGCCTGGCGTCAGTTGGCTGTCGTTTTGATTTTGCCCGGGAAGAGGAACTGGCTAAAGCGGATGTGATCATGGAGGATTTAATAGAAATAAAAACTCTTTTTCCTGCACAAAAACAACGTATTAAATGAATTCGTTCTTTTTTAAAATGGAGATGGTGTAAACACGGGTTGTAATCCTATTTGTAAAAAAGATAGCGTAAGTTAGTACTGGAGGTGGCTATTTGAGTCGTAATCAAACGATCCATATTCTGAATGGCACAGAGATGTACAAACACTTCAAGGAGACACAGTTTCTTGAAAAAGAATGGATGGTCCCTTTTAACGAAGCCATGTGTTATGGAGAGACGCGGGAAGACATATTTTCAGATGAGTTTATTGCGATGCGTTCAATGGTTCATCATGTAAAGCCTGCTCAATATGCTGACATCACACTCAAGCCGTTGCAGCCGCTCTTTAAAGAGAATGTGGACCATATTGTCTTGTGGTTCGATGAAGATATGTTTTGTCAAATGAATGTGCTGACGATACTCGCCTGGTTGGATCAGAGAGAGTATAAAGGATCGATTGATCTGCATCTTGTGGATTATGAGTATAGGACAGTGAATGATTATAGCTTGGAAGCGAAGGGGTATGTTGATCTTTACAAACATGTGATGATTCATAAAATGATGCCTGAAGACGTTGACCCAATGCCTTTAAAGAATGGAATTGAACTTTATTTGAATTACCAAGAGAAGGATAGCGATTTGATGTGGTATATTCAAAGGCATTGGGACGTTCCAATAGAGAAGCTGGTTTCACTTATGATTGAGAATTTTAGACAGTATGGGTTAGGGGATACGCAATATTTTGAACTGATTGAGGAGCACCGTCAATATTGATGACATTTATTCAAGATGATGTTGCTAACAGGGTCGGAAGAAAAAAGAGTATTAAAGGAGATTTACATTGAATCAATATGCGCTGGTGTTTAGCTTATTTCTATTAGCTGTAATCATTGAATGGATCGGCCACGCATTTATCAAGCGTTATGATGATATAAGGATTTCACATACATTCTCATTTTTGGTGTGGGGTGGTCTTATGGTCACTTTCATTATCCTCTGGTCCGGAAAGGTAGCTGGCGGTTAAATGGAATAGAGTTCAAATCTTTTTTGAACGTCATGAACCATTTCATCAGGCATTTCCCTGACTTTGAGATCCTTTCCGAGGAAAAGCATCCAGTTTGTGAATTCGGTCAATTCTTCAGGTTTTCGGACATCGACATAAGTCTTTAGAGTGGCTGTAGTTTGGTAAGGATTCGTATAAGCGATTGATACACTTAAAGGATGATATTTCTTATACTGGGCAATTGCTTTCGGACCAAGTTCCAGGACTACGTTTATTTGTTCTTTACCGGTGTTTATTCTTTTGAAAATCTCTTTTTCACCTAATTGTTCCTTCGGCGAATATGGTTTAACGTCGATGAGTTGGTCGGCGGGAAATGTACGCTTCTTTTCTTCCTTTAAGTCAAAGCCTTCAATGATCCAGAAGCTTTTTTCATGATGAAGATGCAACAAATAGAGGGGATAAGATTTGGTCTCCTCACCTTCCCGGATTGTAAATAGTAAATATCGATCCATAAGAAGCATTTGGAAAAGGGTTTCCACCATTGGATGGGGGAGGTCAGAAAGGTCTAGTAAGTCGGGATTATAGGGATTGGTCCCTTCAAACAGCAAAAGTTGGTTCAGGAGAATCAGGTCATCCTGCTGGCTTTGTGAGATGAGGCTGAGTAATTTCTCTGCTATGGATCGTCGGCTTTTCAAATAAGGGAGCTGCTGATTACGAGTTGCCATAAAGGCAATAAACAGTGCTTTCACTTCATGATCGGTAAAACGGACTTCAGGCAGGACAGAATTATGCATAACAAAATAACCCCCATCCCTCCCGGCTTCAGAGACAAGCGGCATGCCCATTGACTCAATTTCTCTGATATCTCTAATAGCTGTCGAGCGTGAAACGTTAAATTCCCGCATGATTTCTGAAATTGTAAAGTGAGCTCGGTTGTTGATATATCTCATCATGACATTGATCCGTTCAACTTTTTTCATCAGGACCTCCAAAAAAGGTATCATTTTTTGATACTATTTAACGCTATTATATATGTATCAAGTGATGCAGACAAATCACTTGAAATCAAATAATAAAAAGGATGGTTTTTGAATATGGCAGAGTATCGATTAGAGGAAAAAGACGGTTTTATCGTAATAGGGTTGGGAACAGACCTTAAGAGTGATTATACTGATTTTGCTGGATTGAATAAGGAAAAGGCGGATTTTTGGCAGGCAGTCAGCGAAGACGGAAGGCTTGACACGTTAAAGTCCATGGCTGCAAATGACTATATCTTTGCAGTGAATGAGGCGGTGAATAACAAGATGATGCATTATGCAGGCGTCATGGCAGAGGGATCGTCACCAGTGCCGGATGAGGCAAGAGTGATTCAATTTCCTAAAGGGGAATACCTGGTTGTACAAGGAGAAGGTAAAACAGCTGAAGAGCTGAATAATAAGGTATCTGCCATAGCATTTGGTCAAGTCTTACCAGAAGCAGAGGATGTTGCTTACGTTGGGGCGCCTAACGCAACGGTTGAGATGGGGAACCGAAACGGGATGATATTTGGAGAAATGTGGATACCTGTTGTTCGGAAATAAGGAAACATCATTCTTCAAGAAATAGGAGCTTATCCAAAACAGGATAAGCTCCTTATTTTGATATTTGTCTTGAGTATGTTGTTTAATTTTGGAATAATTGGTAGTAGGCTGGAGGGGGATATAACAGAATTCATCCACCGTTGAAAGAATTATCCCATTTATTTGAAGAGCGGATTGAACGTCATGTATGGCATGAGTGCCACAGACACACTTTGGGATTAGATGAGTATGACTGTGGTCATTTCTTTTTAGTGTTAAAAAATGAACGGGGTGATCAAATGGGATTTTATTATTTTGCTATTTTAGTTATTGGTGTTTTTCTTGTGTTTGGAGCTGGTTTACAAGCGTTTAAGCAGGGCTCATTCTTAAAGCCGCGGGTATTTCTTTATGGGGGAATGGGTGTGGTGTTGATTGGGTTATCTATTTTTATGTTTACTCCGGGAAGCGCTGATCTTGTTGCTGAGCTTTTGGGTTTGACTGAAGGTTGATTCAAGAGGAGGATGATGGGGGAACTTTTATGCTCAAAAGAAAATATGGAAACCGTCGTGATTGGAAAAGGGTAACTCAAAGGAAATATGCTCAAACACATCTTAACACGAAGAATTTCCAAGGGGATCTTACTCTGTTGAATACAATGAAAGTAAAAGAACCCCTAATCACCCGATATGGTGAAAAAGAAATATGTATTGTGGACAATGGGTATATGTGGCTCCAGCACTTCCCCTTGGGGAAATTTCATTCCATCACTACCATGTTTGATTCATATGGACATGTCGTGCAGTGGTATATAGATATATGCCTTGAAAATGGGGTGGAAGATGGTATCCCCTGGATGGACGATCTCTTCCTGGATATTGTGGTGCTGCCATCGGGTGAAATTTTTCTATTGGATGAAGAGGAATTGGAGAATGCATTTAATATAGGAATGCTTTCTAAATGCATCTATGATTTAGCTTGGAATGAAAGCAGAACCATTATGAAACAGTTAAACAACAACGAATTTCCGTTAATTAAACTTGCCCATGAACATAAAAAGATGCTGGAGAAGGAACTTATATAATGTTTTAAACGTATGAGCTGGACTGAAAATCACCTTTTTGAGGGGTGGTTTTTTTATAGGCTCTTTTCGGATAGATTGTTGTTTTTGAACAATTTGTTGCATGAGCTCTATCAGCTTTATATAGGTCTATTTCAGACACACACGCTTAGAAAGTTGATTGGAACGGAAGGTGCTCGACTCCTGCGGGAATAGCGGGAAAGTTGAGACCCCGGAGGGCAAAGCCCGAGGAGGCTCAACTCACGCCCCGCGGAAAGCGAGCACCATTCGTTCCAATCAACTAGCACTCACAAATTAAAAAGCAACAAAGTTTGCGAAAACAGCCTTTTTATATGAATGAATACCCTTTAAGGGGGATTAGTTTTCTTGATTCGAATTTCGACTCTACAAACATCTCTTCCTACTATTATTATACCACGCTGAAAATCCATATTACAGACTGTTTCTTCCCACCCAATACTGCTAAACTCAAAGAACATTGATGAATAGGGGTGTTGCAGTATGAGTTCGTTGGTTCTCAGCTTTGAAGAAATGGAACAGTCCCAGCTTTTGCTCGTAGGTGGAAAAGGGTTGAATCTAGGTGAGTTAACAAACATTCATGGGGTAGAAGTGCCGGAAGGGTTTAGTGTGACAACGGTCGGATTTCAAAGAGCGGTTGAACAAAATGAAGTGTATGATGCTTTGTTGAATCAATTAGCCATGCTTAAACCAGAGGACCGGGATCAAATTGGTGAAATCTGCAGAAAGATCCGGGGTGTCCTCCTTGATGTAACGATTCCTTCTGAAGTAGTGAAAGCCGTAACACACTATCTCTCCAGGTTCGGTGTGGAGAATGCTTATGCTGTTCGTTCAAGTGCAACGGCGGAAGACTTGCCACATGCCTCCTTTGCAGGACAGCAGGACACTTACCTCAATATCATCGGCAGGGAATCCATCCTGAAGCATATCAGCAAATGCTGGGCATCCCTCTTCACAGAACGCGCTGTCATCTACCGGATGCAAAATGGGTTCGACCACAGACAAGTTCACATTTCCGTCATCATTCAAAGAATGGTTTCCCCCCAGGTTTCAGGGATCCTTTTTACAGCTGATCCAGTGAGCTCCAACCGGAAGGTAGTATCCATAGATGCAGGCTTTGGACTTGGTGAAGCATTGGTCTCCGGTTTGGTCTCTGCGGATCATTATAAAGTGCAGGACGGAATAATCGTGAATAAGAGGATTGCAAACAAGAAGTTGGCTATCCATGGACGAAACGGAAGAGGGACGGAGACTCAATCCATCCTCCCTGATCAGCAGAAGGAACAAGCCCTTACGGATCAACATATAGTACAGCTGGCACGCATCGGAAGACAGATCGAATCACACTTTGGTTCTCCGCAAGATATTGAATGGTGCTTGGAGGGTGACACCTTTTACATTGTCCAAAGCCGGCCGATTACGACCCTGTTCCCGATTCCCGAAGCGGCTGATGGGGACAATCGTGTGTATATATCGGTCGGTCACCAGCAAATGATGACGGATGCCATGAAGCCGCTCGGGTTGTCCTTTTTCCTCTTAACGACCCCTGCACCGATGCGAGTAGCCGGTGGAAGGTTGTTTGTCGATGTCACCCCTCGTTTGGCTTCAGCTGCCAATAGACAAATGTTCATTGATACACTGGGGAAATCCGAACCACTTGTAAAAGATGCCCTCTCGACGATCCTAGAACGGGACAATTTCATCAAAACAATAGACGATGAACCTATGCCTGTGCCAAGTAAGGAGAGCGTGGATCCCATCGACAGCGATCCAGTAATCGTCTCTGATTTGATCAAAAGAAGTGAAACCTCGATAGAAGAGTTAAATCAAACCATTCAAACGAAATCAGGATCGGAATTAGTAGACTTTATTTCGGAGGACATCCAGGAATTAAAGAAGATTCTTTTCGATCCTGTAAGTTCACGGGTGATCATGGCTGGGATGGATGCTGCATTCTGGATCAATGATCATATGTACGAGTGGTTAGGGGAAAAAAATGTGGCCGACACGCTGTCTCAATCTGTTCCCAACAACATCACTTCTGAAATGGGCTTAGCCCTGATGGATGTCGCTGATGCAATACGTCCCCATCATGGAGTGATTGAGTATTTACGACTTGTAAAAGATGATCAATTTCTGGAGAAACTGGTGACAATCGATGGTGGAAAGGAAGCACGGGAATCAATCGAAGCCTTTCTCACCAAATACGGAATGAGATGCAGCGGGGAAATCGATATTTCAAGAGCACGTTGGAGTGAAAAGCCGGAGGAACTTATTCCGATGATTCTTACTAACATCAAAAACTTTGAGCCTCATGCCAGCCAGCGGAAATTTGAGCAAGGACGACTGGAAGCGATTCATAAAGAACAAGAAGTACTAGAACGATTGAAAGCACTACCCGATGGAGAACAAAAGGCCATAGAAACGAAAAAAAGGATCGACATCATCCGGAATTTCAGCGGATACCGTGAATATCCGAAATACGGCATGATCCATCGATATTTCGTCTATAAGCAGGCTATGTTGAGAGAAGCAGAACAACTCGTTCAACATAACGTCCTAAATGAAAAAGAGGATATATTTTATCTCACATTTGAAGAGTTGCGGGACGTCGTACGGACCCACGAACTGGATGAGGGTCTCATACGTGAGCGAAAAGCCGACTACACCTTATACGAGAAGCTAACGCCACCACGTGTGATCACATCTGATGGTGAAGTCCTTACAGGGGAATACAAACGGGATAACCTCCCGGCAGGAGCGATCGTTGGTTTAGCTGTCTCATCAGGAGTGATAGAGGGGCGGGCCCGTGTGATTGTAAATATGGAAGATGCGGACCTGGAAGAGGGCGATATATTGATCACCAAATTTACCGACCCGAGCTGGACACCGTTGTTTGTATCCATAAAAGGATTAGTCACGGAAGTGGGTGGACTGATGACCCACGGAGCCGTTATCGCACGGGAATATGGCCTGCCGGCTGTTGTCGGTGTTGAACGCGCTACGGAAAGGATACAGGACGGACAGAGAATTCGGGTGCATGGAACAGAAGGGTATATTGAAATAGTGTAAATAATAAGCTCTAGATTAAAATGGCGAAACGTGATGCCGTTCAGTTAAGGAACAAGCTGAAGGATATGTGAAATCACCATGAATAGCAGACAAACAAGCTCAGGGTTAAGTTGCTCTGAGCTTGTTTTTTAAAAAAGTTTGTATCCCCGGTCTTATTCTTTTAAACGACCAATAATGAAATTCATCAGCTAATTTCCTCATGAAGGAAGAACACGTCTCTCTATCTTTTTTTTTGAGAAGAGTAACTTATTTCCATTCTCCCGCTCTAAGAATTTGTAATGTTTCCATTAGGGGCAGTACTGATGTACAATTTTCATAAGGCGGTCTGAATTCTCCGATGAGACATTTTCAGATAATCTTGCACCAGCAATAATAGGTGCCCATTGAAATATGTCAGACCTTAACAGTCCACTCTTTTCACAATAAAGCCGTAAGTACAGATCAGCTAATTCAGGTGAAAAATGAGAATATAAAAGATAGGTACGATATATATCGGCACGAATATCCCCAGCACTCGAATCAACCCAGTCTATAATGACTACTTGGTTATCTGTCTTTATCAAATTAAATAAATGAAAATCTCCATGACAAAGCCTCTTCTCATATGTCATTGAATCCAATTTCTCTAGCAAAAAGGATTTTTGTCTTTTATCTAAACTAGTGGCCATTTCAATTTGACGGGATAATTTATCATGCATGGGTTCGATTCTATCAGGCTTAATGCTATGAATTTTAAATTGTATATCGACGGAGATATTTAAATAATATTCTGCTTTTCTTTCATCTTGGAACATTAAATCTCCTAGTGTTTCTCCTTTAATATACTCCATCACAATGGCTTGTTCCCCGTTTATCTTGGTAACATCTAAAACCTCAGGTACAGGAAGCCCACATGAATAGGCATATGATTGTTTATTTGCTTCATTTAAACTTTCCGTATCGGGCAAATAATTATTGAAAATTTTCACTATATTATTATCAAGAAGATAAATTTTTGCCGTATTTCCCTTTGCAATCGGATAACCTAAATTCATTGAGTTCTCTCCCTATCTATCTAAATTCTTCTCTGTCTATTTTAACATCATTTCCTATTTGGTCCGTTTGGTTTTCGTTCTTGTCGTGACCCCGGAGGTGAAGAGGTTTTCCTTATCCAGTATACACGTTTATTTAAATGCAACAATTTTCACTAGAAGGTTTGGCCTAATAAATGGACAATATATAGTAGGGTGTATATAAATGTAATAACACAAAAAACTGAAAGTGAGTGGTAGATGTATGAATAATCTCTCTCAAATGAGAATTCAGAAACCGGCACATGAAATTTTTGAAGCATTTGTTGATCCGGAGAAAATAGGTAAATTCTGGTTCTCATCAAGTTCTGAAAGATGGGAAGCAGGAAAGACTGTTACTTTAAAATATGAAGAATATGACGCACAAGGTGAGATACGCATACTGGAAATTCAAGAACATCAAAAGATTATCTTCTTGTGGGCAGGAAACCATAAAGTCACCATAACCATTGTTCAAGAAGAAAAAGGAAGCACCGTTGTAAAAGTCAAAGAAGAAGGGTTCGATGAGACCAACGAAAACGTAATCAGTCAATTACTAGACAACAAGGAAGGCTGGGTATATATGCTAACATGCTTAAAGGGGTACATGGAGTATGGGGTCGACCTCAGAGCGGCACTGGTTAAGTGAGATTTAGACACAATGGTGATTGACCCGAGAGAGCAGGGGAAAGATGTAAGATGTCACCTTCACAAAGAACATTATGAAAAGGGAAGAGCGTGAGGGGGATGGCTAAGTTGGACTTCACTTCTTTAGAGGAATAGATCATCTAACCCATTTTTCTTCTCCATTTTATCTGTCATTCCCTTTGATGGTATGAGAAACGATTCAAATAAAGACTTATGAAAGGTTTATATTAGAAATTATTCTCATGATCCCTGTCATATGAGCCGCTTTGGAGATATATGAGCCAATTTTCGGTTATATGAGCCGCTTTTTGGATATATGATCCAAAATTCAAAAATATGATCCACTTTTCGTATTTTATGAGCCATTTGTCGAAAAATACTATTTCTAAATTCAGAGATATACGGAAAAGTGGAAGTTTCATTAACAATAGAGTTTACGAAGATGCGACCTATCAAAATATGAACGGGTTAGAATGACAGTCCATAAAAACCTGAAAAACAGGGACGGACCTTTGCTTATTAGATAAGCAGAGGTCCGTCCCTCTTGTCTTACAACGGTGGAAGGTCAAATTTTCCTTCTTCGAATAGCTCTTTTAACATGTGCTTTGTGTAGCCGGCTGCCTGGGAGAATTGGATTTTTGCAGGCATTGGTGCTTCTTCGGCATCGACGACTACGTCGATGATGCATGGCTTCTTTTGTTGGATGGCTTTTTGCAGAGAAGGCAGGATGTCCTCTGGCCTTTCAACACGGTACCCGACCCCACCGCAGGCTTCGGCATATTTGGCGAAGTCAGGGTTCTGAAGGTTCGTTCCGAATTCGATATTCCCCATGACTTCCTGTTCGAACTTGATCATGGCGATCTTATGATTGTTCAGTATCACGACGATGATCGGCAAGTCATACTTGACCGCAGTCACGAAGTCCGCCATCGTCATGGCGAATCCGCCGTCCCCGCAAATGGCAAAGACCTGTCTATCCGGATAGGCGATTTGACCGGCAATGGCACCAGGCAGCCCGCAGCCGAGGGTAGCGAGCCAGCTCGATATAATGAAGGACTGATTGGTGATCGGAAAATGACGCGCCATCCACACGGTGACGTTTCCAACATCCACAGACAGGATGGCATCATCGGAAGCGACTTCCTTAAGAGCATGAATCAGCCGTTGCGGTTTAAGTGGAACCGATCCATCATCCTCTTGTGACGCTAACTTTTCCCACCATTTCTTCGTTCTTTCCTGATTTTTTTCCAGGAATGTTCGATCTTCTTTCCTTGAGACATGTTCGGTCAACCACTTAAGAGAGGTGGCGGCATCCCCGGCGAGACCTGCGTCAACCGGGTAGCGCTTTCCGATTTGAGTAGGATCGATGTCGATGTGAATAGTCTTCGCTTTATCCGGGAGAAATCCTGTGAAGGGGAATGAGGTCCCGATCATCATAAGCATATCTGCTTCCTGCATCGCTTCATACGAGGGTTTTGTCCCGATCAAACCGAGACCTCCTAAACAATATGGGTGCTTATCAGGTATGACCCCTTTACCCGGCAGGGTCAACACGATCGGTGCTCCCACTTTTTCAGCAAAGGATAGTAGTGTTTCCCGATGACCGTGAACGCCTTTTCCGGCAAGGATGATCGGTCTTTCCGCACTCTCGATGATTTCCTTGGCTTTCTGCAAATCCTCTGTGAGCGGGGAAATGTCCTGCTTTACTGAAAAATTGGAAGTGACCCGTGCTTCTCTTCCGACTTCAAAGCGGGGGATGTCATCGGGAATGGTCAGAACGGATACTCCTTTTTTCGCATAAGCGGTACGGATCGCTTGATTGACAACGGCTGGGAGCTGCTCGGCGGACATGATGCGCTGATTGTACACGGCGACATCGTCAAACATCCGGTCAAGGTTTACCTCTTGAAAGGAATCTGTTCCGAGAAGGTCTGTTTCCACCTGGCCAGTAATCGCTAGAACCGGAGCTTTATCCAGCTTAGCATCATACAATCCGTTGAGAAGGTGAATCGCTCCTGGTCCGGCAATGGCCGTGCACACTCCCAGTTTTCCGGTTAATTTCGCATACGCCGCAGCGGCCAATGCCCCCGCTTCCTCATGCCTGACCTGAATGAATTTAATTTTGTCCTGTGCTTTTCTGAGTGGTTCGATAATGGAGTTGATAGAGTCACCCGGCATCCCGTAAATATGGTCGACTCCCCATTCGATTAACATTTCAATTAATTTTTCTCCGGCAGTTTGCTTAAACATCTTTCAGTCTCCTCTCATAAATTGGTTATTCCTATTTTGGTACAATTCTTCCTAAATTACTCAATATTTCTATTCCAACCTGCACATACTGAAAAAAAAAAGACCTGGGGTGTTGAAGGTGAAGAAGCTTGTATTGATTCGACATGGTGAAAGTCTCTATAATCTAGAAAATCGATTTACCGGCTGGACGGATGTTGACCTGACAGATGACGGCTATAAAGAGGCAAGAAAGGCAGGGGAGATCCTGAAGAAACATGGGTTCATATTCGATGTTGCCCACACATCTGTCTTAAAAAGGGCCATCCGAACATTATGGATCACTCTGCACGAAATGGATCTTGTGTGGATTCCCGTACATAAATCATGGAGACTAAACGAGCGGCATTATGGCGGGCTGCAGGGATTGGATAAGCATGAAGTGACAGAGAAATTCGGTGAAGAGCAGGTGCATGAATGGAGAAGGTCAGCGGATATCCGGCCACCGGAGATTTCAGAAATCGGACATCGGGGGGACCTGTCCGATCCGAAATACGCTTCAGTGGGTAAGAAGAATATGCCATTATCGGAAAGTCTTCTTGATACCGAAAAAAGGGCACTTGTCTATTGGCATGAAGACATCGTCCCCAGCATCCGTAACAATAAGCGGATCATCATCTCTGCTCATGGAAATACGTTACGTGCCCTCGTGAAATTCCTTGACCACATCCCGGATGATGGAGTTGTGAGTCTCAATATTCCTAACAGCATTCCACTTGTGTATGAATTGGATGATGACTTAAAGCCCATTAGGCATTATTACTTGGACGACGAGGGAGAGGTGCCACATGAAAAAATTCCGCGGCATATGGATTTGGATGATAGGGAGAATTGGGATTGGATAGGGTGAAGACAGGCATTAATATGGGGTGTGAAACACATGGTTACATGAACATAAATCAGACAACAGATAGACGGAAAAAATGCTCTGCTAAAAATGAATAATTTACTTTTTATGGTATAATTATTTGAAATGAACAAAGAAAACCTTACCAATGGCGCTACAAAAAGGAGATATTGATGAAAAAGACATTTTTTATCTTGGTTTTTTTAATCATTGGTTTAGCTGCGGCATTTCTGTTAAGTAAATCATCGATGTCTGTATCAGATAAAATCAAATCGTTTTATTCAAACACAGAAGAAGTACAATCTGCCGGAGAGGGTCCACCCATCAAGATCAAAGCAGATGAGCTCTCAGTATTGGAGGAAGCTCCTGACCTTTCAGATGCTGTCCGGAGACGCATAATAGTGATAGGTGAGGTTCCGCTTGAGACCTTTACGTCTAAAGGCTCAACTTTAAGAAATACCATGATAACGGTGGTGGTTGTCTTATCTGTTATAGTAGTAGCGGTTTTATGGTATAGGTTTTATAAAAAAAGATCCAATGTACAAGAGGAGCAGTTTATTAGTGACTCTCCCAAACAGAAAAATGATGAAGAGAAGTTAAATCAGAACAGTAAAGTGTTATCGTTATCCAATACAGAAATAAATGAAGTAAGAGTTATGCTTAGGCAATGGGAGAAGCGATTATCAACATTTAATAAGAGAAGAAATAATGAAACCATTTCAGAGTGGTTTCAAAGAATAAACGGTCCGGTTGAAATTATTCCCCTTTATGAAAAAGTTCGATATGGTTATGCGGAAATTTCGAAAGATGAGTTTGAAAAATTTACTGCAATGCTTAAATAGTTACCGAGTTAAAAAACCGGTCAGGGATTCTCATCCTTGGACCGGTTATTCTTTGATTTTATTCTTAGTCTTCATGGTTCCGTTGAAAGTTGAGTGCGCCACTCGATGCGACTAAACCAAAATGTCCGTTTCAAGCTTGTCCAACCAGCTATGCACAAGAGAATTGAAGACATCCTCTTGCTCAATCTGCACATTATGTCCACCCATATCCAGCACAGCAAAGGTGGCCCTTGGATAGTTCTCGATTAATCGCCAGGCGTCCTGATATCCGACTACATGGTCTTGCCGACCAGTCACAATCAACGTTGGATAGTCAAGTTTCTGTGAGAGCCCGAAGGTGAAGCCATAACCATTCCCCCGGATCCTGTTTGCGAATTCCTCATTCGTTTGGGTGGAAGGAAGCAATATGTCATCCCGGAACCTTTCCCATTCCTTTTTCCCTTGAACAACACTCATGGAGGCAAAGGCTTCGGCTTCTAGTGGAGAGAGGTTCGACAGCAAGTGAGGATCCTTTTTCAAAACAATCTGCTGTGGCAGTACTCTTTTATCAGAATCAGGTATGACCATAGGTGCCAGAAGCATTAAGCCGCGAATCCTGTCATGTCGTGCCTGAACGATCCCCCTCGCCATATATCCCCCATACGAATATCCGCAAACGATGAAGGGTTGATCGGGAATCAGCTCATCCAATAGCCCAACCACCGCTTCCAACATATCGTCTGAATTCTTGATGGATGATTGGGGTTCTGACAGCCCCATTCCCGGCAGGTCTATGTATATCCTCTTCCAACCGCTTCTATTCTCAAAGCTCGGTTCCATAGCATGCAGCATCGCCTGATGATCAAGTGTCCAGCCATGAATCATTACAATGGGAAAGCCTTGTCCGATTACTTTATGATGAATAGCCACTAATTTTCCCCTCCTTTTCATCTATTAAAAGTATAGGTTATTTTCTGGATTAATCAAAGGGTTGTACTAGATGTGTGTGAATTCCGTGGGATTTAAAAAAATTCGATATGATCATGTACCCTCGTCCGTAACCATTCGAGAGAGCATGGTGCTTTATGCGGATGGTAAGTTGCTTGATGTAATCGTATATGAGATTACCAGCTGAGTATGCTGGGACAAGTAGACCTGTTTTCAGGATGATTTGGGCGGTTAACCCCCGATTTTTAAAAAAATCTTCTTTAAAATGGTCTATTTTAGCCGGGGAGTGAGGTCCAAGACATGTCTCAGGACGGATTTGGAAGATGATTTCTTCGTTTGGAATCTGAATCATGCGAGATCTAGAAGAATCATGCCGGATGAGAGATTATCGAGCGGGATCTGGTTTGTTCATGCGGGAATTCAATTTATCATGCGAGAATTCAGATAATCATGCCGGGATGTCAAATTTCCTTTATAAACGCATCCTGGGCATGACGACATAAATCCATTAATTGAATCAACCTTGGTAAACAACAATTTTCTCTATATCCCGAAGCCATTCTTTAGCTCCAGTACCATCCATGTTTCCAATCCACAGATCTCTTTTCGTATCGGTAAGGGACGTCCCCCTCAGCCAAACGAGTTTTTGAATGGAAGGGATGAACTGAGGAGCATAATCTCCAAATCCTTTCGGCGGACTCGTTATCTTCATTTGTTTCTTCGAATCGATATTCAAGGTGTAAAGGGAAGGAAGCGGGTGCTTGCTGAAGTCATTGGTCCACTCCTGCTCCCTGAGTCTCGATACGACCAGAGACTTGTTGGATATCCAATTGAAATCAAGGTCGGCGTAATGCTCAGGAGTGTACGTTCCAGCAACAGGCATTTCTTTAACCTTTAGATCCTTGTTCTTAAAACCGAATACGATTCTGCCACCGCCAGCAATGTAAGCCAGTGTATCCGTTGATGGTGACCACTTCGGCTGACCAACATCCAAGATCATCTCGTCCAATACTTCGAAGTTCTTTCCTTCTTTATCGATGACACATACCATATTACTGTCCATGGACCAGGAAGCGGTTGGAGACACAACAAATGAAATCCACTTGCCGCTCGGTGAATATGCCAGCTGTTCAGCATAGACGGCAATCAATTTATTTTGATCATTTGTCCCGACTTCCCTTGGGAGTGTGAAGAAAGGCTCCACCCCACCAAAAAGAACAATATCCTCATAGTTATCACCGACTTTTTTTATAAACAATGATGCGCTTGACCATCCATCAGGATTGAGGTTTCCCGATGAAGATAGAAGAAATCCACTGCCGTCCGGCATCCAGGTGAAATCACTGACCCCGGTTGCGATGTTGTAGAATCGGTTGAGATCTGAGATATCTAAAATTCCTTTGTTATGATAGGCAACATGGTTTTTATGTGGAGCCCATTCTGGTGAATGGCCATTATATGAGATTCGCTTCTTTTTACCGGTTTGGAGATTGTAGGTCCATAGCTCTGACTGAGTTTGTCCGATATCGAATTCGGAAGCGGTCTCTACTTGATATGCCAGCCAGGCGCCGTCTTGTGACCATTTGGGTGTAGAGTGGACGTTGCCGGAATTCGTTATTTGTGTTTCTTGGCTATTTTGTAAGACCCACACATTTCCGTTTCTGATATAGGCAGCTTGCACCTGAGATTCTACGGATGCGGAAGAGACTGATGGAAATAAGAGAGAAGTGATCAGTGTAAAGAGAAACCATTTTTTCATTTATTTCTTCTCCTTTTATATGTCTGTTCTTACTATTTTCCTGGATTGGTTACTTTATGTGAAAGAAAGATAAGGTCTGGTCCTTTTTTTATATAATCTCTTCTGAAGGAGGAGTTATCCACTTTTTGATGAAGTACTTCTAATATGAAACATTATTATCTAGGAGGAAAATATTCATGAATCGAACAGACCTGCTCTTAAGAATGCTCGATACTACGTACGAAGAGGAAAGTTGGTATGCCCCAATCAAACCGGCAATAGATGGCCTCACTGCAGAACAGGCTAGTTGGAGACCAGTTGGAGAAGCCACCAAAACAATATGGGAGAATGTTAATCATCTTATTTACTATAAGGAGCGGCTTGCAGCAAAATTAGAAGGCCGGGAATGGACAAAAACTCTCGATGGGAATGAAACCTTCTACCTTACCGAGCAATTACATGATGACAAAGAATGGAGAGCAGTCGTTGAACGTGTTAAAACGGCTCATCGAGGATTAAGAGAAGCGCTCAGTAAAACAACAACTGAAATGCTTGAACAAGATTCTCTTGAAGGAAAGCTTTTAGACATCATGCTTCACGATGCATACCATACAGGTCAAATTATTCAACTGAGGAAGATGCAGGGTTCGTGGCCTTCACATCGTTGATGAATAAAACTTAAAGTAAGGTGGTCGGAAATAGTTTAGCGGGTATGATTGCCAGTTTTTCGATCATCCCCGTTTTCCATTTGGTTATTGTAACTATTTGTCTTGTTTTTGCTCGAAGTATGTACGGCCTTTCATCTCTATTAAGAATTCGCGGGTTCCTATCAAGGTCCATCAATCGTCTTGAAAAATCTTCGTCCAACCCAGTATATGCACTGTTTGTCGGAAAATCGGCATTGTTGATCACCATTTTTTCATTAGCAGGTTGTTTTCATCCAATAGAAAATAGTGTTGTTGGAAATTAGAAATTAATGGATAATGGTTGTATGATTTTGTATTAAAAATGGGCTTAATCAAAGAAGTCGGGAGGTTTTCAAAATCATTACTCCAACAGAACACCATACTCGTAATCTAACCTATACCATAAGATCCGCAAGGGAAACGGATGCGGGAAATTTGTCTAACGTACGATTGCAGGCAGATGGTGAAACTGAAAACATGGATAGAGAAAAAGGAGAAGCATACATAGATGAATCAGGTTTCAGACAAATAATCTTAGAAGATTCAGAGAGTCCACGTAATCTCTTTTTGGTTTGTGAAGTGGACAACAGGATTGCAGGTTTCTCCAGGTGTGAGGGGAAATTATTAAAGCGGGTCTCTCATAAGGTGGAGTTTGGTGTATGTGTATTACAGGAATTCTGGGGATACGGCATTGGGAAGAATCTATTAAAAGAGACCATCCATTGGGCAGATGCCAACGACATACAGAAAATATCGTTGAATGTTCTTGAAACTAATGAAAAAGCCATTATCCTCTATAAGAATAATGGGTTTGAAATAGAAGGTGTATTGAAGAGAGATAAATTATTATCGGATGGGCGTTACTACGATACTGTGGTGATGGGACGGTTCCATCCATAAGGAGTGGTTTATATGAATCTGGCATTACAGGAAATCAATGGGGACAATTGGGAGGAATGTGTAACCTTATCTGTTTCAGAGCATCAAAAGGAGTTTGTCGCAGATAACGCTTATTCATTGCTGCAGTCAAAATTTGCAGAAGATCAGTATCCATTTGCCATTTACCATCGTGAAGTCATGGTAGGCTTCATCATGTATGGGAAAGACCGAGACACTAAACGGATGGAAATGAGCCGGTTAATGATCGATCGTAAATATCAAGGTAGAGGCTATGGAAGGAAGGCGAGCCAGTTACTTTTAGAAAAACTATTGGATACATACGGTAATATTGATTTATATACAAGTGCGGAACCTGAGAATGTGAACGCAATAACGTTATATGAAAGTCTGGGATTTGAGAAGACGGGTGAAATCATGTGGGGGGAAATTGTGTTGAAGAAGCAGTTGTAGTGTGGAGAAAGAAGCTTATCCGCCGAACGCCAAGATGAGTGAAGATACGAAGGTTGAGGTATTGGTCAAGAGAAAACGTTTATTTTGTCAAAAAAATAGGCTATTTCGTAAAGATTGTTGCTTTTGAACAATTGATGTTTGAAATATGTCAACCGGTGTTGGGTGAATGGGACGAACTTCTTCAGCTAAAACGATTGGCGTTATCGGCACGCACGATCCCCTCCGGAGTCTATGCAATTCACCTCGCCGTTAAACGCGATTTGAGTGACAAATGCTTACTAGTGACACGAGGCAATCGAAAGAGCGGGACGTTGAATCGCTCAATACTTAGAAAGAAGCTAGTTAAAATGTAAGGGATTTATATATGTCTATTTCAGACACACACGCTTAGAAAGTTGATTGGAACGGAAGGTGCTCGACTCAGGCCCCGCGGAAAGCGAGCACCTTTCGTTCCAATCAACTAGCACTCACTAATTTAAGAGCAACAAAGTTTGCGAAAACAGCCAAAAAATAAATAGGGTTTGAATGATAGGTCAGAAAAAAAGTTTCAAATGAAGTTGTGGCTGATAGCTGTTTTGGTCTCTCTTTCCATGTTTGTTGTGACGAAATTACTTTGGAATGGAGTTAATGATTTACTGCTGTTGGTTTATTTAATAGTAGGGTTTCTTCTAAATTTCCTTATTTCGATATTAAGAAATTTGAGGACTAAGGAATAATCATTAATGATTAGGATTCAGAAATAGGTGTTCCTAACAAATGAAATTCGAAATGGATGTTAAGTTATTTTCGGGATTGAATGTGGATTCATTCTTATACGGGCAAATTATTTTCTAAATGACTAGATACGGAATTTCACGAAAGGAGGGAAACAATGAACTACGTCAAAGATCTGCGAAATCTGGTTGGTACCAGACCTTTAATTCTGACAGGTTCTGTCGTCCAATTCTGAATGAATACAATGAACTCTTGTTGCAGCATCGAGTAGACGGCGGCTGGGGACTTCCTGGAGGATTGATGGAATTAGCTGAAAGTTTAGAGGACACGGCAAGGAGAGAAGTGAAGGAAGAGACGGGACTTGATGTAGGGAAATTGAAACTGTTAGGGGTGTTATCGGGTCCTGATTATTATTTTAAAGTATCAAATGGGGATGAACTGTATTCCGTCACGGCCGTTTATGTGTCAAAGGACGTGAGAGGGAAGATTGAAGTGGATGAAGCAGAATCGATTGAAGTCCGGTATTTTAAACTAAATGAACTACCTGATGGGCTAACCGAAGAATACAGGAGCTATATAACTCTATTCATAGATCAAATAAAGTGAGAATTCGAGGTGCAAGAATGATCGCTTCAAACAGTATTTTAATGACGTGGGAGAAGTTTAAAGATTTTCCTATGGAAACGTTAACGAAAGTCTGGTTTTACAACAGGGGAAGCGTGAAGAAACAGCGGGATGTCTCTCTTATGCGTGAGCATCGGGAACAATTCGGAATGTCGGGGAATTGTTTCGACCTTGCACTCTGGTTACTTGATGAATTTATGAGGGATGGGGTCGAGGCGTATCCCGTCGGTCATAACCTGAACTCGGAAGATGCCCATGCGGCCGTTATCGCATTAAATGAAAAAGGGGAACGATTTCTCTGTGACCTTGGTGACCAATGGTTGAATCCGATTTTAATAGATACGAAGAGCCCTGATTATACCAACGAAAAATTAGGTGGTTTCTTTCCCGCTGCAAGTGTGCAGGTTCAGTCTCATCCAACGGGTACGGAAATCCTGTATCATCGACCGAATGGAAAAATATCAAAGCAAGTATTCCCGACGCAACCAATCGAGAGGAATCTGTTCCTAAAGGCTGCTGAGCATTCTCAACATTTGATCAAACCTAACCCATTACTGGAGTGCAGAATCCCATATAAATCTGAAATCGCTCATTGGGAGTTTTATAAGTGGGAGAGTTTCCTGAGTACGTCAGAGGGACTGATGAAGGATTCCAAGCTGGAAACGGTGGCAGAGTGGGCAGAAAGAATTCATGGGAAAACGAGATACGATAAAGAGATTTTAATCGATATATTAGAGTATTACAGAAGAATTCTTTATGAAGGGGAAAACTAGTATGATGACCACTCAATGGCCAAAGGTACAACTCAGAGAATTGACCCTGCACGATACGGAGGATCGATACCAATGGTGCTTGGATAAAGAAGTTACGGAGCACCTAAACATGCCCGGAAAATATCCTCCCTTCAGTCGGGAAGAAACTCAGTCCTGGATTGAAATGTGCATGAACAAGACGAATGGATATGAACAAAAAGCGATCATAACAGAAGAAGGCAAACACATTGGCTGGATTGATTTGAAAAACATCGATCGACTAAACAAACACGCAGAATTAGGTATAGCCATAGGGGATAAACGGTACTGGGGAAGAGGGTACGGATTAGCTGCGATGCATGAGATGCTTCAATGGGGATTCGAGGAATTAGAGTTGAACAAGATTTGGTTAAGAGTCGAGGTCGATAATGAAAAAGCGATCAAGTCATATAGAAAAATGGGGTACGTGGAAGAAGGAATATTAAGGCAGGACAGATGGAGGAACGGAGAATTTGTCGACCGGCTGCGAATGAGCATTATCAGAGAGGAGTTTTTCAATGAAGAAAACGGATCTTCACAAATTTAATGAGTTTATAGAAATAGCCAGGCACCTGAATGATATAGGTATCACTCCATTGCTGATGGGATCGGTTGGATTGGAAGTGATCACTGGCAGGAGTTGGGACGCACAGGACCTGGACATACATGTACCTGGAGATAAGAGAGGCTGGGAAGTGCCTCCTGAAACATCTATTCATAACTGGAATCAGGTTGTGCAGATTATGAACTCAATGGGCTATACCCTGATAGACTTGCATGAACATGAATTCTCGAAAGATGGATTATCCGTTGAGTTTGGGATCATCGATACGCTGCCGGAATTCGCTGGGATACGATTGGAAGATTTAGAGATTCATCAAGAGGGGGAAGTGACATATTATCTGCTGAACCCCGGACAATATTTACGTGTTTACGAGGCATCCTCAAAAGACAGTTATCGGGCAGATCAGAATAATCATAAGGACTTGGGGAAGATCCATTATTTAAAACAAGTGATTTAAGCTTTAATTAAGCAGAATCCCAAGTTTCTTATCCATGTATGGTACAGTAAAAATGGAACGAGTACGAAATACTGGAGGTGTAATGATGTATTTCTTGATTTTTCTCGGAATGGTCATTTTGTATTTTGCTATCCGTGTTTTCATTGGTTCAAGGAAAATGAAGTTCTACGGTGATAGTATAAAAAAACATAAACCGGACCCAAGAGAAGAAGCTTATCAAAAATCCGCGCAACATTCTCAACAGTCCACGAATGCAAATAATCATACTGGTGGTGGAGGGCCTTTTGCATAATCTTAGTTGCAGTACGACCGTTTCAATTGTTAAAAGGAAATATGATTTTCAAGATAGAGACAGAGTCAAAAATAGAAAGCGAGATGTTTCCCTTGAGGTACATAACTTTCTCTCTTTTCCTCATATTTGTTCTGTCAGCTGGCTGTAGCAAAAGTGGTGTTGAACATAATAAAGACTTTGAGGAGACCTTGTATTCAATCGTTAAAGATCCAAATAGCAGGGAAATAAAGGTCAATTCATTAGCGGATTTCAAATGGGATAAAGCTTACTTGTTTGAACCTTATTCTCCTCAAGAGAGCATTGAAAAGCAATTGGGTACTGAATTTGAAGATCCGAGCAATATCAGGAGTAGAGATGATATTTATTTAATTGTTTTTCTTCATGAGGGTAAAGTGGTTCAATATGCAGAAATAAATCGTCAAGAAGCGTATTTTTCAATCGGAGAGAAAGAGTATTTATCTCCTTCCGAGGATGTAGTGAAGATTGAAAGACATTAATTTTATACCCAATTAAAAGGGAACTTCTTTATTGAGTAGTTCCCTTTTGGCCAAAGCTTTACTGGTTCATTTTCTTCAATAATCCCCCATCATCCAAATTCCGGACTGTCACAATTTTTCCATTGTCATTAAGGTTAATTCTCCCACTGACAGTAGCAGTATTGGTTTCACCATCTTTGCCGTATTCCACTTTGACCTCAAAATCATAAGCGGAATTTTGATCCTTATTCATCTTGATCTTGGTTGGCTTCAGTTGATACCCGTTTTCAAAAGCCATGCGCTGAAAAAACAAGATTTGATTAGTATTCAACATATCTTCCCAATCCATCACAAGAGGCTTATAGTCCTCTTCTACATATTCTTTTAATTCAGGTGGAAAGGCCGCATCTTGTTTAAAAGCTTCCGATAGCTTTTCATCAGGTCCGGTGAATTCATTTTTCAAAAAGGTTTGAATGGTTGTTACGTTCTCATCGCTATCCTTAGGTGCACTGCACCCTGTGAATAAAGCCAACAATGATGTTAAAATCACCAAGTTTATAACTAGGTTTTTCATGTGCTTACCCCCCTTTGTTTATCTTTACGAATGGGGATGGGAAATGTTTCAATTAATGAAGTGCTTACCGATAATTTTTCGGATATGAACGGGAATCAGGCTGCTGAAATGGTATCTTGATCAGGAGGAAAAACAGTATATCCTAATAAGGTTTGTACCTTAGACGAAGGTTGTGGGGGACAGTCTTTTGTGCCGGTAATGAAAATAGCATGTCTCCGACTGCCAGTTTTCGACAAACAGCTTATAAAATAAATGTGTGGCTCATAATGTTTGAATACAGGCTCCTAAAATCTGTGAGAGGTAAGGTAAATGGAGGGCAAAGAGCTATCTTTGATTGATTTTGTGGTATCTGGAATGAAGCAATTTCATTTGAAAGATAAATAGAATTTCAGCAAAAATGAGGACGATTTTAATCAAAATCAAATTGAAACTACCTTTTTAAAGTAGATAGAGTAAAAAATAATAGAAAGTGAGGCTATCCTTATGACCAATGTAATGATCCTGAACGGTGGTTCAAGCTCCGGTAAAACAACGCTCGCAAAATCTCTCCAACATTCATCAACCGAATCCTGGCTGAGATTCAGCATCGATGATCTGATCCAGGCTATGCCTGGTGCCATGCGAGAGAAAGACAGTGGAATTAAGTTGGATGAAGATGGATCTGTCACTCCAGGTGAAGAGTTCCGTAAGCTTGAATCGGCATGGATGCACGGTATTGGGGAAATGGCACGCAGAGGTGCAAGAATCATCATTGACGATGTTTTTCTTAGTGGAGTAGAAGCCCGTAAAAGGTGGGAAGCTTCTTTGGAAGGCCTGCAGGTGCTTTGGGTAGGCGTCTTCTGTGATCCTCCTGTCGCAGCTTTGCGAGAGAAAGAAAGAGGGGACCGCATTGAAGGAATGGCTGTTACACAGGCAGCTTCTGTGCACGAAGGGATGCTTTATGATATTAAGGTGGATACCACCAAGATATCTCCAGAAGAATGTGCACGGTTCATTATCATGAAGGCTCGCCTGTGAAAGTACTTAATAAAACATGAAAATAAAATGACAGGGGAGATGAGTTTGTCATGAAACAAAACAAATATGATGACGAAAATTTTTTCGCTGCATATGAAAAGATGCCACGTTCGGTTAATGGGCTTGAAAGTGCAGGAGAATGGCACGTATTGAAGGAGTTACTACCGGATTTTCGTAATAAAAGTGTACTGGATTTAGGATGTGGGTATGGTTGGCACTGCCGCTATGCCCGTGAGCAACAGGCTCGTTCAGTGATTGGAGTGGATATTTCTGAAAAGATGCTTGAAAAAGCTCGTGAGTTAACGGATGATCCTGCTATCTCATACATACATAGCGCAATTGAGGATGTGGATTTTTCAAGCCATCAATTTGATGTGGTACTTAGTTCATTGGCGTTCCACTATATTCAATCGTTTGATGAGATTTGTAAAAAAGTATATACCTATCTAAAGCCTGATGGTACATTCCTTTTTTCAGTGGAACATCCCATCTTCACTTCTAGGAATGAACAAGATTGGTACTATGATGATCAAGGGAATCGTAAGCATTGGGCAGTGGACGATTACCAATCGGAAGGTTTACGGGAAACGACCTTCCTTACTGGAAATGTACTGAAGTATCATCGTACTTTTGCAACCTACATGAATGACATACTCCAAGCGGGTTTTATAATAAAAGAAGTCAGGGAGCCTGTTCCTTCTGAAGAGATGGTAAAAAATATACCCGAAATGAAAGATGAATTCCGAAGGCCCATGTTTATCCTATTCTCAGCAAAAAAATAGAGGACTCCTTTTATCTAATACAAATAAGGACCCTTGGTTTTCCAGGGGAAATTATTCAGATGGAAGGGTTTGGGACATAGTAAATGAATCCTTCCAATAATGGGTATTTATGTTAATATATTTGTACTGACTATTATCTGGAGGAAGAATCATGAACGACGTATCGAAAGGTCTCCTATTCGTATTAGGAGGAATCGTATTCTTACTATTATCCTTTATTCTGCCACTCCCTGCTCCATTATGGGCGGTTATCCTGAGTGCGAGTATCATTCTGAACTGCACAGGGACAGTGTTTCTTATTAGATTCATTAAGAAATCCGATCAAGTGGAGAAGAAGTCGGAATAGAGGAGCATATTTTGAGAGCTTCACACCTTTCATGGGGTGGAGCTCTTCATTTTTTTGAGAAAAATAGGTTTACCATCGAACCCTTTCATCAGTTTGCTAGTAATTGTAGTGAGTGATGATAAAAGGAGGGGGAGATAAGTTGAAAAATGATAATATTCTACTCATGCTTGTACTTCTGGTTCTGACGTTGAGTGGATGTGCTGCCTCCTTCTGATTCTCACCCCTCTTGCAAGTTACTATCTCATCAGTCCAGAACCGGACTCACATTCCTCTCAAACTGTGACTAACAATAAGGAAAGTGATTACGCCCTATCTGGTAAAGTGTATAACTTTCCAAACCAAATCGTCCTAAAGGGAGAGACCGGGTTACCAGAAGGAGCAGTACTTACAATTAAACGCTTTGAAAGAGATGGAAAAACGCTTATTACGAAAGAAGAAGTGAAGACAGTTTCAGATGGTTATTTCCATTTTACGACTGACCGCCTTGAACGAAATAAGGAGTATATCGTCAAAGTGATGATATACCCACATTTACAAAATGAATCAATTAAAAAAAAGCTTGGTGGAAGGGGAGAGAATTTGAAGAATGGGGAGAGTGTATTCCATTATCATCATGAGGAAATGGAGTATTCGGGATTAATGATGGTCGGACTTGTGAATAAGATCGAGGATACAACGCAATATGTTTCAGCTGATTTTTTGATGAGTGAACAGGAATTTAAAGAGGTATACAATGTTGCACAGTAATCGTTTGTAGCTTAATTAAGACAAATGCCAAGGTTTAGAAATTCAAAATGAGGTCACAAAGCTCAGGTAACAACACTAATTTAATATACGCGAACAGGAATATTCTATTGTTAGAATATTCCTGTTCGCGTATAATGAGTGTAGACGAAAAGTGAATTTTTATGATCCCGGAGACCATCATTTGAAGAGGTGAGCAGCATGTCAGAGAAGATTCCGGATGTGAACTTGACGACGCTGAACGCTTTGTCTGAACCAACCCGTATCAATATCGTTGAACTCCTCCGTGACGGTCCACTTACCGTAGGGGAAATCGCAGATGAGTTGGGGTTGAGGCAGCCTCAGACGTCTAAACACTTAAAAGTACTTAATGACAACAGGATTGTAGAGGTGGAGTCAGAAGCAAACCGCCGCATCTACAGACTTCGTCCTGAGCCCTTCGTAGCGCTGGGTGATTGGGTACAGTCCTTCAGGCGTGTGATGAAAGACAGATTCGACAATCTGGATCATCACCTGAAGGAAATACAAAGCAAAGAATAATCATGAATGCATTTCATTTCAAGGAGGAATTAAAATGTCAAACCATGCAATGGTATCGAGAGTAGAGAACGAACGGGAACTGGTACTGGAACGCACTTTCAATGCGCCCCGCGAATTGGTATTCAAGATGTTTAAAGAGGCGGAACACTTGAAACAGTGGTGGGGCCCAAGAGGATGGGAGGTTCCGGTTTGTACCGTCGATTTCCGTCCAGGAGGAGTTTGGCATTATTGTATGAAATGCGCAGACCGGTCCCAGGGCGATTTTTTTGGAATGGAATCCTGGGGTAAAGGGGTTTATAAGGAAATTATCGAACCTGAGAAGATCGTCTACACGGATTATTTTTCAGATAAAGAAGGCAATAATAATGATTCTATGCCAGAGACTGTAGTCACAATGGAATTCATTGATGTAGGTGGAAAGACGAAGTTGATAAGTCGATCTGAGTATGTGTCTGGTGAGGCCCTTAAGACCGTCATGGATATGGGCATGCTGCAAGGCATTACAGAAACGTGGGATCGCTTGAACGAGCAAGTGGAGTTGCAGAAGTAACGATTCAGGCTGAAGGGGTCGTTCATGAGAGTCCTCTTATGCTCCGGCAGTAGTGGTCAAGACCAGGGGCTTCCCTGGTCTATTTTCATGTTGTCTGGATTTAGCAAGCTTCCACGCTTGAGTACATACGATAATAGAGTGCAGTTTCAAAAAAAATAGCTTACCAGTGACACTGGTAAGCTGCTACAAAAAAGGAATTTTTCGATTTACATTAAGGGGTCTGCCTTAAACCACTTTCTTCAAGATGAAGAATATATGTTTAGTATACTATGGAAATCTGGTTAGTAAAGGTGATATGCCTAGATGAATATTTTTTATTATCCATGGCCATCATCTTATCTGCTAAAACGATTCTGATTAATCGTCCTCCTATGGTCTTTCAGGTCGGAGCCTTATCAATCGTGCGCTTTAGAACCCCGATTAAAGACCCCATGGATATTGTGTATATCTTCTGGGCGATTGTTTCCGGTATCTTATGCGGGGCAGGCTTCATTCCCCTCGTCATCATCGGTTCTATCCTAATCGGGCTGGTATTGATTTTATTCATTAATCGCATTACTGTGGAAAATCCCTATTTATTAGTCGTACGATACAATGAATCGGCTATTGAAAGCTCTTTGGAACATGTGATTTCCGGACTTTCAAAGAAACATTCCCTTAAATCGAAATCGGTGATGCCTGGAAATGACTTTGAAGTAACTTATTAAATACGCGTCAAAGAGAATGATATGAGCTTCATTAACAACATTTCAAGCTTGGATGGTGTTAAATCAGCGATTATGTTAAGTTATGACGGTAATTTTACTGCTTAATCCAAGAGAAATTTTGTAGCCTGATAAAAACTAATCTAAGTAAAGCCCGAATACTTTCCCTTCTAAGGGACAGAATAGTTCGGGTTTTTCATTTGGTCAATGATGTAAATTTTCCTTTTCTGGGGGTGATGGGAGGGGATCGCAGCTAATGAGAGACCAATGATTTTTTTGTTTTATCTCGGCATCCGGCGAAAATATTGACCACAATGGTCATTTTTGTTATATTAAAAATGACCATTGTGGTCATCTTTTGAAAGGAGGCAGCATAAGTATTAGTACTAAATTTAAAAATTTGAAAATAGAGAAACAAGCACGAATTATCAATGCAGCAATGAAAGAATTTGTTAACAGTGGATATGATAAGGCATCAACAAATGAAATAGTAAAGGAAGCACAGATATCTAAAGGATCCTTGTTTAACTATTTTAAAAATAAAAAGGATCTGTACCTGTTTTTAATTGAATACTCTATGAACATCATTGAGGAAATCTATGAAAAAATAGACATGAAAGAAAGGGACCTATTCAAGAAAATCCACCAGGTGGGGATGGTCAAATTAAATATACAAAAAAAATCCCCCTTAGTATTTGATTTCCTTAAATCGCTTGGTAATGAAAACGGACCGGAAGTGAAATTTGATATTGATCGGATAAAGGGAAGCATTATGGATGATGGCTTGAAAAAAATCTACCAAAATATAGATTGGTCCAAATTCAGAGAGGGTGTTGATCCGGAAAAGGCAGTGCATATCCTTAATTGGACAATGGTGGGTTTTGCAGAATTACAAATGGCAAAGATCGATTCTTTTGATCAAGTCGGGTTGGAGATATTCAATGAATGGAACAGCTATTCTGAAATTCTGAGACGTTGTTTCTATAAAGATGGGGAGGAATGAACAAATGAGCTTACTGAATGTAACCAATTTATCAAAGAAGTTTGGAAAGTTTACTGCCTTGGACAAGATCAATCTTGAGGTGAATAAAGGAGAGGTTGTAGGATTTATCGGTCCCAATGGTGCAGGGAAATCAACCACAATTCGTATTTTACTAGGAATCTTAAAGGCAACAGATGGTGAGGTGAAGATTTTCAACAAAGACGCATGGCAGAATGCTGTAGACATCCATCAAAACATTGCCTATGTCCCTGGTGATGTGAATTTATGGCCTAACCTGACAGGGGGAGAGGTCATTGATTTATTCGTGAAACTCAATGGTACCGCGAATAGGGAAAAACGTGAGGAGTTGATAAAAAAATTTGATTTAGATCCCTCCAAAAAGTGTAGAACGTATTCCAAAGGAAATCGACAAAAGGTAGCTTTAGTCGCGGCCTTTTCATCTGATGCGGATCTCTACATTCTGGATGAACCCACTTCCGGACTAGACCCATTAATGGAAAAGGTGTTTCAGGAATGTGTGATGGATGTTAAAAGACAAGGAAAAAGTGTCCTGCTTTCCAGTCACATTTTATCAGAGGTAGAGAAGCTGTGCGACCGTGTCAGTATTATTCGCCAAGGTAAGATAATAGAGTCAGGGTCATTAAGCGAGCTTCGTCACTTAACACGAACACAAATGCTCGTTGAAACCAGAATGCCGATTACAGGTTTACATGAGCTTGAAGGCATCCATGAAATTGAGGAAAGCGAGCATGGGATATCATTTCAGGTTGACACTGAGCAAATAGATGCTGTTATCAAGCATATAAGTCCATATGGAATTGTTAAGCTGGAAAGCGCCCCGCCAACGCTGGAAGATTTATTTATGAGTCATTATGAAGGAGCGAAGGATTCAAGAGAGGGAGGTGTACACTAATGGCAGCCAATTTAATGGCTAAAACGGCTTCCCTTTCTACATTCATTTTCCGTCTTGATCGTATCCGGATCCCCATCTGGATCATCTCCCTTACGTTTTTTACGATTGTCGTCCCAACTTCATTTAAGGGTTTGTACAGCTCACAACAGGAAAGAGATGCAATGGCCCAAACAATGGCCAACCCTGCGATGACAGCCATGACTGGTCCAGCCGATTTAAGCAACTATACGATTGGTGTCATGACAGCACATCAGATGTTACTTATGACCGCCGCAGTGGTAGGGTTAATGTCCATCCTCCTTGTCACTCGCCACACCCGTGCTGCTGAAGAGGATGGCCGTTTGGAAATGCTTCGTTCGTTACCGACGGGACGCCTTTCCTACTTAAATGCAGTCTTACTTGTCATAACGGCTACGTGTGTGGGACTTGCATTGATCAATGGTTTTGGCCTATTTGCCCTTGGGATTGACAGCATAGATCTTGAAGGCTCCTTACTGTATGGTACGGCATTAGGGGCGACTGGTTTATTCTTTGCAGGGGTAACAGCCATATTTGCACAGCTGTCGGACAGTTCACGTGGCACCATCGGTTACTCGATCGCCGTACTTCTTCTTTCTTATCTGCTCCGTGCCATCACGGATGTAAGCAATGAAGCGCTGTCGTGGATTTCCCCACTGGCATGGGTAACAAAAGCGGAAGTTTACGATTCTAATAATTGGTGGCCGATTATTTTAATGATTGCCACTTCAATCATTCTTTATGGGATAGCAAATTATTTGAACGTCATTCGTGACTTGGATCGTGGCTTTCTACCATCCAAGCCCGGAAAAAAACATGCGTCCCGCTTTTTGCAAACTCCCATCGGTCTTGCAATAAGATTGCAACGAACCGGTATCATCTCTTGGGCCATTGGTATGTATGTGTTAGGTGCCTCTTACGGATCCGTTCTAGGAGATCTGGAATCCTTTTTTGCTGAAAGCGAAACGATGAAGCAATTGTTACAACCAGCAGAAGGGGTAACGTTGATAGAACAATTTATCCCAATGTTAATGATCGTCATTTCACTGCTGGCAACCATCCCACCCGTTATGTCCATGAATAAGCTGCGCGGGGAGGAGAAGAAGGAACGAATTTTCCACCTGTTAAGCAGAACCGTTTCTCGAACAAAACTATTGGGCAGTTACTTCATCCTTGCTATAGTCAATGGTTTCATCATGATTTCCCTTGCAGCGCTTGGACTATGGTCGGCGGGTAATGCAGTGGTGGAAGGGGGATTATCCTTTGAGATGATCTTTGGCGCAGCCCTGTCCTACTATCCAGCCATGCTCGTCATGATTGGGATAGCAGTATTTCTTATGGGCTATTTGCCAAAGCTAACGAGCATGATATGGCTTTATGTTTTTTATTCTTTTATCGTGTTGTATCTGGGAGGATTATTCCAATTTTCAGATTGGATAGGCAGCATTTCACCTTTTGGTCACGTCCCACAAACACCGATTGAAGACTTCTCTATCGTGCCACTTCTCCTTTTATGCATAATTGCATTTGTACTGACAGGGGCAGGGTTTATTGGATTTAACAAACGTGATATCGAAACCTGATTGAAAAAGAGGACCTCCAATGAGTGATTGGAGGTCCTTTTATTCCTTATGATAAAAAGAAGGAAGGTTGTACTATCACAGATTAGAATTTCATAGATTTACTAAATATATCTTTACAGGTGAGAATGATAATTGTTATCATTTAAAGAGATCACTATTATGTAAGGGGATTGTACAATGGGAAAAACAAAATCAAGTTTAGCCGAAATCATTCGAGAACGTCGTTCGATTAAAAGTGGATATATGGATAAAGAAGTGACAGAGGAAACCGTACTAGAGATCTTAAACGATGCCATCTGGGCACCGAACCACGGATTAAGAGAGCCTTGGCGCTTTATTTTTGTGCCAACGAAAGAGAAGGAAGACTTTGTTGAAGGTCTAGTAAAGACATTTTCCCCGGACATGCAGGAAAACAGAAGGAATTATTTCAGCCAGCCGGCTGCATTCCTTATTGTAGTCATGGAGGAAGATCCGAGACAAAAGCAATGGGAAGAGAATTTCGGTGCGGTCAGTTCGTTAATTCAAAACTTCCAATTGCTGGCTTGGGAACAGAAGCTTGGCGTCGTATGGAAGACGAATCCACATATATATGATCCAAAAGTGCGGGACTTATTAAATGTGAAACTTGGAGAGAAAATTGTTGGATTTTTGCACATGGGGTATTTTGAAAAAGCTCCTCAAGTGAGACCTCGAACAACAGCAGAAGAGAAGTGGACGGTTTACAGGAACTGATTCCATTATGAAAAAGCATACGACTCTGGACTCACCTTGACGGTTGGGTCTTTTTTTGTAGTTGTCAGCAAAGTTTCGGTCTTACCACCACTCATAATCAGATTGCTACCTTTTATCTTTTCAACAAACGGGTAGTATAATAGGTTGTAAGAACCTACCTTTTTTAGGAGATGTAATAGTTATGATCATCAGAAAACGAAAGCCGGATGAAAATTATCCAATGGAATTGTTGCTCCTGGCAGATCCTTCAGAGGAGATTGTAAAGGAGTACGTTTCAAGGGGAGAATGCTTTGTAGCGGAGCTCGAAAAGAAAACCGTTGGCGTTTATGTCTTGCTCCCGACAAGACCCGAAACCGTCGAGCTGGTGAATGTGGCGGTTGCAGAAAAAATGCATGGCAAGGGGATTGGAAAACAATTGGTAATGGATGCCATAAAGGTGGCCAGGGAGAGAGGCTACAAGACCATCGAAGTGGGGACCGGGAACTCAGGTGTCGGTCAGTTGGCCCTTTATCAAAAGTGTGGATTCAGGATCGTAGGGGTCGATTTGGACTTTTTCATCAGGCACTATCCTGATGAAATATTTGAAAATGGGATCCAGTGCAGAGATATGATCCGGATGTCTCAGGAATTATAGAAGAGACCCTTCCCCCTGATTTGGGTCTCTTCCGTTTGGTTTAAGGAATTAATAAAATCTTTCCTGTACTTTTTCGGCTTTCTAAGTATTTATGTGCTTTCGCACCTTCGCTTAAAGGAAAGACTGTTGGTTCAGAAACCTTTAACGTTCCTTCTTGAATCCAGGCGAATAATTCGTGTGAGCGGGTCACCCGTTCTTCGTGGGATGTCAATACATTCCACAAATCTCCGCCTGTCAGGGTCTTCGAGGTGTCCATCAGCATCCGGGGGTCAACGGAAACAGGATCTCCTCCGGCCATTCCAAAAAATACGACCGTCCCTCCGATGCGGGTGACTTCGAAACTGTCCATCAGTGTGGAACCTACGGATTCATATACAACGTCCACGCCGTTACCACTTGTCACATCCTCAACGTGCTGTTTCCAGTCTTCACGGTATAAAAACATGTGATCTGCTCCAATGGACAACGCGGCTTGTCTCTTTTCTTCCGAAGATGTTAACCCAATGACGCTTCCCCCTAATATCTTGATGATCTGTACTAGAAGCTGCCCGACTCCACCTGCAGACGCATGGATTAAAGCAGCATCCCCATTTTTGATACTATAGCTGTCTTTTGTTAAGTAATGAGCAGTAAGTCCTTGTAATAGTAGGGATGCAGCTGTTTCGTAAGATATATCATCAGGCAGTGGAATAGCTTTCTCTTTGGGCACGGCTACAAGTTCAGCATTGGCATAAGGTACATCGGCAAAAGCGATGCGGTCACCAACTTCTATTCCTGTCACGTTGCTTCCTACACGTTGGACGATTCCCGCTCCTTCATACCCGCATATATAAGGAGGATTGCCTGCTAAGTGGTAATTCCCCTTTCTTCTGTATACATCCGCGAAATTCAGCCCGATTGCCTTCATTTCTAGTAACACTTCATCCGGTCCCATTACGGGAGAATCGATCTCCTGGTAATGGAGGACATCCGGTCCACCGAATTTTTCAAATATGAGTGCTTTCATCATTTACTCTCCTCTATAGAAACAGTCCATTTTAGTGTAACCAGTTCTTTTTCTTTTGACTAGCAATGAGCTTTCTTCTTCCTATGGGTACTTCCAGGTGCCTATGCCACTTTAAAGTGCGTTCTTCCCAAAAGGATAGCTCTCCTTCATAATTCAGTTTAGCTTTTCAAACAGTACCTATTTGATTTGACAGAAGAGGTTTGAAAGGCATATAGGCACTTAAAGGTCTTTAGGTTACAAAAAAGTACCTACATGACTTAAAAGTGCGTACTTCCATAAGTCATTTATACACATTATCATGATGTGTACAGAGAAACGGAAGGCGCCTTCGTTTCTCAATTCAATAAACGAATGGTCCATTTAAGGAGGAATTTACATTATGAGTACAAGCTCAGCTACTATAAATCAGTCGAAAACGAAAGGTGGAACCCCGGCGTTACTTGCACTCGCCATCAGTGCCTTTGGAATCGGGACGACAGAATTTGTGCCCGTTGGATTATTATCATCGATTGCCGATGATTTATCGATATCGATTACACTTGCAGGATTGTTGATTTCTGGCTATGCCATCGGAGTCGCCATTGGTGCTCCTATCCTGACCGCATTGACCAGTAAGGTGAGCAGGAAGACCCTTCTCATGTCCTTGATGCTCTTGTTCATCGTTGGGAACTCGGTTGCCGCCCTTTCCACAAGCTTCGGATTATTGCTCGTTGCCCGGTTTATCACGGCATTCTCCCACGGTATTTTCTTCTCGATCGGATCGACGATTGCTGCCGATCTGGTGCCCGTAAATAAGCGGGCAAGTGCGATTGCCTTTATGTTCACGGGGCTGACGGTTGCAACCGTTACAGGTGTACCACTTGGAACCTTCATCGGACAGGCATTCGGCTGGAGAGCTACATTTTGGGGAGTCGCCCTTCTCGGTGTTGTAGGAATCATTGCCAGTTCCATCCTTGTACCGAAGAACTTAAAAGAGTCACCACCTGCTAAATTCAGCGATCAATTGAAGATTATGACGAACGGCCGGTTACTATTAGCTTTTGCCATCACTGCACTTGGATATGGCGGAACGTTCGTCGCATTTACGTATTTAACACCATTACTGCAAGACGTGACAGGGTTCAGCGCGAAATGGGTGAGCATCATCCTTCTTGTATACGGAATTGCCGTTGCCATTGGGAATGTCATCGGAGGGAAAGCATCGGACAAGAGTCCGTTAAAAGCGTTGTTCTGGATGTTTGTTATGCAAGCCATCATTCTACTCGTCCTTACTTTCGCAGCACCATTCAAAGTGGCCGGTCTGATCGCGATCTTTCTTATGGGCTTATTCGCTTTCATGAACGTGCCCGGACTTCAAATCCTTGTTGTCAACCTGGCTGAAAAATATGTACCGTCAGCAGTCAATGTGGCGTCAGCACTGAACATCGCAGCGTTTAACGTCGGGATCGCGATCGGTTCCTTTGTTGGAGGACTGATCGTAGATGGAATCGGATTGATTCATACGCCATGGATCGGTGCCATCATGGTGGCAGGAGCTGTCCTGTTAACGGCTTGGCTCCGCGGGATCGAACGGAAATCAGCCTAAAAGGTATGGCAAATTAGAGGTTCTCATCGATTATGTTATCAAATTAACAAGTGAAATAACATACTGATTAACGGAGTGCGATTTAGTCATTTGAAGTATAAGAATAATCAAAATGAATAGGGGAATTAGGTGTAAGTTAGAGAAGTAATGTATGTTAAAGAGGAGCATAAGGACTTAAAGTTGTACTCGATAATAAAAAAGGAGAGTAAAGCCTTTTCATTGGTATGATGGGTAGAGAAAATAAAGAAGAGTCGAATTCAAGGAACATTTCGAAAATACGAAATGTTCCTTTTTTTAATGCTATAATATGTTTGGATAAAAAAGGGAGTTGTCGTCGTGGAGTTTATATCGTTACCGGTCATTTCAATTGCACTATTCATCTTAATCATACATAGCATTGAAACACTTGCTTATGCAGTCAGGTTATCGGGGGCAAGGGTGAAGTTAATCGCCTCTGGTCTTTCCCTGTTTAATATGATGGTCATTGTGTCACGAATGTCGAATATGATGCAGCAGCCTTTCACAGGAGGTCTCACCGATTCTGCGCCAGATGGTCGAAAATTAGAAGTGGTAGAAGAGCAATTCAGGGTGCTGATCGGTGCCTCGACTTTAGGGACTCTCATAGGGGTCGTGTTATTGCCTACGTTCGTCGCTTTGTTTTCCAGGGGTATTATCCATCTTTCGGAGCAGGGAGGTTCTGTGCCGAGATTAATCAAGCTTGGGTTTCAAAATGATTTTTATAAAAGAGGGGTCCGTCATTTCGCCAAGCCGGGAAGAAGATATTTATCGGGAATCAATTTCAGGAGGATTCCAAAGAGACTATTTTTCATCAATATGCTGATTACAGCCGTTTACACGATTGGTGTTCTATCAGCCCTATATGCTGCCCTCATCGTACCGGATCGACAAGGCAGTGCCACCATGGCTTCGGGATTGATCAATGGTATCGCAACGATCTTATTGACGCTTTTCATTGACCCGAAGATATCCGTCCTGGCAGATGATGTGGCAAATGGGAAGGGGAATTATCAAGAGCTAAAGGGTCTTTCCATTATGATGGTCATCTCCAGACTGTTCGGGACACTGCTCGCTCAACTAATCTTTATCCCGGGTTCCTATTATATTGCCTGGATGAGTCAATTTTTTGTTACGAAGTAAGTAAGGAGGAGGGATTCCTTGTCTGGAACTACATATTTTTACGCATTGGCAGTGCTTGTGCTCTTTTTTTTGATTCCTTATTTAACCTTAAGGGACATAAAGAAAGGGAGAAAAATCTCGGCTGTTTTTACTTCAAAAGTCATGCTGGTGATCTTGCTTTTTGTGGCGTTAGGGGAAGTGTTGAACGTTTTTTTTGATGAAGCATCTATGATGTATTACAATCAGATATTCTTCCTTGGTATCATCATACTTATCGTTTTGCCGCTGATCCTGCTCTTCTTTTACACGTTGAAAAATGATTGGAAGAAGTGGAAGGATCCAAATGAATATAAATACCAGTGGCTGTACAAAGTGAGGTACTTATTGATGACTGCTGTCGGTGCATTATTCATAGGGGCGTTGTTTCGGTTTTACCAGATTTTTATGGTTCTTTTTTAACGAAAGCACTATTTAGACTTTTACGTAAGGAGATAATTTATGCCAACAAAAGATGACAATTGGAAAAAAGATCGAATCGGATCTGCCCATTCTGGCCGTAATCCCATGGTCCTGTCCAACATGAAAAGTGGGTTCGCCGTAATGGGGGATACACAATTTCTGCCCGGGTATTGTGTCTTGCTACCATACGTTGAAGTGAGTTCTTTGAACGATTTGAGTATGAAACATAGAACTGATTATTTGCTTGATATGAGCATTATTGGAGACGTCGTAACAGAAGTGTGTAAGCCGAAAAGGATCAATTATTCGATTTACGGAAATTCAGATGCTTTTTTACATGCTCACATTTTTCCGAGATACGAATGGGAAGGGAAAGACTATATAACTAAACCGGTGTGGAACTATTCTCAGGATCACTGGATCGATGGTGGTTACTTGTATTCGGAGAAAAAACATTTGAAATTAAGAAAGAAACTGATGGAGTGTTTTCGAGAAAAGGGCTACACGTTATAGATATTTAAAAGGGGGATTTGTATGAAGAATCCAAAATGGCTGTGGTTGCTTGGAATCATTTTCGTCCTTCTTACAGGATGCCAGGAATCCGATCAAGCTGCACAACCTACTAATAAAAACGACTCTGCACTGAATGCGGATGTGGTGGATGAGCACGGTGGCATTTCAGGATTGGATAAAATGGAGAACTATTTTCAGCAGGTAGGAAAGAAAGAAAAAGGAGATTTGAGAGTAGTATCCTACACGATTGAGGGAGATCCCATACTCACGGATTTAGCTTACGATGGGAAACAGATAGAGGTGAAACATGACTCAACTAGAGATCAATATGGCAGTGGCGGGGTGGACACCTTTCAATGCGGAAAATTAAAACGGGAAGAGAATCCTACCAATCTGTCTTATTATCTTACAGATTGTGATGGAGTACAGGGGAATATGTGGGATATTCTTACGGCTTCGTATGATGTACAGCGACAGGATGTTTTTGAAGTGGAGTTAAGGTACGGTAAAGAAGGTGAAAAACAAACGATCGAACTGAATGATGAGGATAAGCAGGAGGTCTATAAGCAGCTGGTGTTGGCGAATTATTTAAATTCCAAGCCTGAGAGTGATGAATGCCCTAAAGAAAAACAGGCGGACAATTACTTCATGAAAGTGAGGATAAATGGAGGCAATCACACGCTTAACTGGAATGCCTGCGGATCTCATGAACGTTCGAAGCCGTTCACTGATATTGCTGAGTACATTATTCATGCATCCCAAAATCCTGCGAAAAGCAATGAAAATGTCATTTACGGTTACATCATGGAGGTGAAGGAAAATCAAATCCTAATTGGTAAAGATTTAACTGCCACCGATTTAGTGTCACTGGAAAAGGTGAAAGGGGAAGAGTTATCGAATTTTAATATTACTTTTTTATATGTAGAAACAGAAGACGCCGAAGAATTTTCAGAGGGAGACAAAATTGTCATGAAAGTCGATGAGGTGTTGGAGGGAGGTTCTCCTGGGAGGGTCAGGGCAAGTGATATTAAGAAGATAACTGAATAGAAATAGGTAATGATCAGCCTTACCTATATCGTTATCCTACGAAAATATTGAGATGTCCAATCGGATTTGAAATAATTGGTACAGGAGATGGGCATTAAAGGAGTGAGTTTCATCAAGGATTCTCCATAGGGGGGATAAAACGAGGCGTATGTTTTATAAAGTGGGAGAGGTTAAACTTGGTGAAAGGAAGTGTACGCAATGGTACATACAGTTACTAAAGGTGACTTGCGTGGTACGGCTTCGGGTGTTCTATTCATGGCGTTTTTCGGTACTTTATGGTCGTATACAGGAGTCATGGGGCTGCAAGGATGGGGAAGCCCCTGGTTATTAATCGTTGCTTTAGCAATCGGAATATTGTTAGTCGTCGGTGGGTTCTCATTAATCTCCGCATCGAAGGAGTTTCCTCAAGGGACGTCGATCCACAACGGGAACGACGGCAGGAAAATGAGAATGTGGTTTAACATCATTTTCGCTGGGGAGGGGATAGCAATCGGAATCGCAATCGGTGTGTGCAATGCTGTCGGACATCAGGAATATATCCCTCTCATTATTGCCATCATTGTCGGTCTTCATTTTCTCCCATTGGCACGGCTGTTCCGGGTCAGCATTTATTATTATACTGGCTTATTACTATGTGTGGTTCCTGTTATTACCTGGCTTTTCATTCCTGAGACTGTTACATTGAATGGTCAGCAGCTCGATGCATATATGTCTGTCGTCGGTTTAGGATCGGCATTGATTCTATGGGTGACGAGCCTTGCCATATGGATGACAGGCAGAAGATTAATAGGACTTGTTCCTGATCCGTTGACAAACGATATGACTCATTAGTATTTATTGAAACATCCCGGCAGCGGAGAAGTCCTTCCATTGCAGGGGTGTTTATTCGTTTCAGCTTGAAGATTCGAAATATTTATGAAATAATTACCATTACCAGTAAAAGAAAGGAAGGAAGCTATGGTTCCGATCATTTTTCAAAAGCCCTTCGATCATTAGACCTCATGCATTGTGTGGAAACCGCCTTAAGGTTAGCGAATTACCACGGGTTATTTGCTAATGATTAAAGGAGGATTTCCATAGATGAATAAACAACTAATGATACTGTTGACAGGCAGAATCATCACAAATTTTGCTGACAGCTTTTACATGATTGCGACGATCTGGTATGTGAAATCAGCTACGTCTTCCCCCTTTTTAATCGGGCTTGCAAGTGCAGTGGCGATTCTGCCCGTAACGATTCAATTTCTGTACGGTCCGGTTATCGATCGTTTTTCAAAGCGGAAGATTCTTTATGTTGCCATGCTTGGTCAGGGGGCGTTGGTCGGCGTCATCGCTGTCTTGTATTATACGAATCTATTATGGCTGCCACTGTTATTCACATTGATGTTTGTGGCCCTTTCGTTATCGGAATGTACCTTCCCGACTGAAAGTGCCCTGATTGAAAGCCTGACTCCCCGTGAACAGCTTACAAAGGTGAACTCGATTTTTGCCTTTTCTTATCAAACCCTTGATATCATATGTGATGCTGTATCGGGGATCCTGATCGCTTTTATTGGATTAGGTTTGATTTATGTGGCAAATAGCGTTTTATTGATCGGGACGGGACTGCTGTTTTTATTTTACTTAAACGTTCCTAAGTCGAAAAAGGAAACGGAAGGGCGAACGGTTCATTTCATTAAACAGTATAAGGAAGATTTCAAAGAAGGATTTTTAGTCGTGAAAAAACGTCAGACACTTCTAAGCATCGTGTTCGGTATCATCGGGATGAACGTGATGGCGACCATGGGGATTGCCATGCTCCCTGTCATCTCGGATTCATCTGCGGAATACGGATTCTGGTTGACGGCCATGTCTTTAGGCACTCTGATAGGGACCATCCTATCCAGTAAGGTAGAGAAATTTGCCCTTAATCGCAGTTTGCCGCTACTGTCATTATGGTCCGGGATATGTTGGATGCTGACGTTTGTATGGAAGGACGCTTCGATTCTGCCTTATTTATTGTTTGCTCTATCATGGGCGGGGATTGGCATCATAGGGATTTATGTGCAAACATTGATTCAGGTCAATCTGCCACAGGGATATATTGGGATCGGGTTTGCCTTCATTTCTTCATTGCTAGGGTCCTTAAGTCCCTTAGGGTATCTTCTCGGAGGGGTGATCGGAGAGTACACTTCTGGAAGTTTCCTTTTGGGAATGTCAGGTGTGGGTTACCTGACATTTGCCTTGTACTTCAGGATGAATCCTAAGTTGAGAAAGTTGAACAAACCATTAAACGTCCGTTTTGAAGATTCGTGATTTATCAGGTTTCCCGAGTTGGGAAGCCTTTTTTCAAAGCTGAAAAGGGCTGTAAGCTGGTATTGTTTTTATAGATCGATTAAAACTAGTATATATGTATTTTTTATACAATTGAGGTCGGTGTGGGTATGGATAATTTTGGAATTTGGCGCAATTATAGATGGAAATGACGCAATTAATGCCGTTTTTGACGCAATTATCAAAAAAATGACGCAATAAATTACATTTTGACGCAATTCTAATGAAAAATGACGCAATCAAGGCAAATGAGAGGGCTGGAGCTAATTGAAATGCCAGTCAGCAAAGCCAATGAACCGAAATAACCAATCTCATCCACAAAATGAACAAAAAAAAGAACCCGTCACCCGACAGGTTCACCCAACAAATCTAATCATCCTCATACTGCAATTCCAACGTAATTTGCGTAGTCGTATAAAAGTACATTTCCTTCACTTTCAATCGGAAGTTTTTATCATTCAGCTTGACGGTTTTATTTTCAATTATTTTTTTGATGAGTTCTTTATTCCCGAACACCGTTTCCAAGTCCTTGGTCAGTAGGCTCCGCAAATCTTCACTCAACTTATCCTCGGTTTCGTGGATACTAAGCAATTCCACTTTTGTTTTCGTATTGTTAATGATCTTCACCTTAACTTCCTGAATGGTTAGTTCGTCTTCGTTTTCCTGGTTCAATTGTTTATATTCTTCCTGCAGGTAGGACAGGGTGTGTTTCAGTTTGCTGATGTCATTTTTTTGTTCTTCTATTTTTTGGGCCTGTTTTTCATGCATGGTGCCGAACATGAATAAGAAGATCATCCAGCTGATGATGCCTCCCACGACCATCCCTGCGAAGAAACGCTGCCAGGAGGGTAGCCGGTAGAAAGGGGGGATCCTCATGACGGCATATGCTCCTGGGTGAGCCAGGTAATGATCATGGCCGCCGTGTTTGCTCCTCCGAGGGCAGACAAGATCCATAGGAATTGTTTGAAAAGTTCTTTTGTTTCCCCGTTCAGAAAGCCTTTTTCAAAGCTGTATACTGTATCGAATGTGCCCCCGATAGCTGCAATGATGGCCCAGATGCGCAGGAAATCGGATAGTCGTCTCATTTCAATGAATAAAGGCTGCCCCATGGCAAAAGACGCCAAGCCCCCAAGCAGTGATCCCCCAAGCAATACCCCCATAGCGATAAAGAAGCTTTTGAATAATTCGGGAAAGAAAGCTTCTGCCATTTCATCATCTCCATCTATTACGTGTCTTTACGATAACTATATGGGACAAGGGGGCAAGATATGAGGGAGAACATATTTTCTTTTTTGCAGTTTCTTTCCTATAATAAAAGTATATTAAGAAAAAGGTTGTGCATAACATGTCATTTGTTCATTTACAAATAGCGAGTGCCTATAGTCTCTTGTCTAGCACGATATCGATAAATGGACTTGTACATAAAGCGAAGAATTCCGGGTATAAAGCATTGGCTTTGACCGATAAGAATATGATGTATGCCGCCATCCCTTTTTATAAGGCGTGTTTAAAAGAAAAGATCAAACCGATCATCGGGTTGACCGCAGATATTGCGTCAGAGGAAAGCTCATATCCTCTTGTTCTCCTCGTGAAAAATCAAACGGGCTATCAGAATCTATTAAAAATCTCGAGTGCCATCGGGGCGAAGTCGAAAGACGGATTACCGTTAAAGTGGCTTTCTTCCTACAGTGAGGGTTTGATTGCCATCACTCCAGGCATCAAGGGAGAGATTGAAAGTCTGCTATTAAATGATGAAAGAGACAAAGCAAAAGAGTGCATCCACACCTACCAGCAGATGTTTGGTAGAGACTCCTTTTATGTAAGCATTCAAAAGCATGGAATTCCGTCTGAGGATACACTTATCCCCTTACTACAGCAGGTGGCTGAAGAGACAGGGGTGGAATTGGTTGCGACCAATGATGTCCAGTATCTCGACCAGGAAGATCATTTTGCCCATGAATGTATGGGTGCGATCCGGGACGGTGTGAAATTGTCTGAGGATGAACGGGACGTTCTTGGATCACAGGAGTATTATTTCAAGAACAAGGATCAGATGGTTGAATTATTTTCTGATCATGTTGGGGCACTGGAAAACACGGTGAAGATAGCGGAGTGCTGTCATCTGACTATCCCTTTCCATCAGCAACTCCTGCCGAAATATCCTCTGCCTGAAGGAGTATCCGCCCTGGAGAAATTGACGTACCTTTGTGAAAAGGGGTTAAGTGAGCGGGTGGAATCGGTTTCTGATGAGTATATTGAGAGATTGGATTATGAGCTCGAAGTCATCGGGAGGATGGGGTTCAGTGATTACTTCCTGATTGTCTGGGATTTCATGAAATATGCGAAGGAAAGAAAGATTTTGACCGGACCTGGACGTGGATCGGCAGCCGGTTCCCTCGTATCCTATGCCCTCAGCATCACAGATGTGGATCCCATTGAGCATCATCTGCTGTTTGAACGATTTTTGAATCCTGAACGGGTTTCCATGCCGGATATTGATATCGATTTCCCGGATCACAGACGGGACGAAGTGATTGAATATGTGGAAGGGAAATACGGTAGTCTCCACGTCGCCCAGATCATTACGTTCGGGACATTTGCGGCCAAAGCGGCGCTTCGTGATACGGGACGTGTGTTCGGATTGAATATGAAGGAGCAGGAGCAGCTATCGAAGCTTGTGCCGAATCAGTTGGGTATCACTCTGAAGGAAGCTTATAGCAAGTCGAAGGGATTTCGTGAATGTGTGACGGGATCCGAACATTATAAGAGGTTATTTGAGACGGCATGCAAGCTCGAAGGACTTCCAAGGCACACCTCCACTCATGCTGCGGGCGTTGTAATGAGTGAAGGTCCATTGGTCCAGTGGGTCCCCATTCAAGGAAGTTCTTCCGGTATTCACCTCACACAGTTCTCCATGGATATATTGGAAGAGATCGGATTGTTGAAGATGGATTTCCTTGGACTTCGCAATCTGAGTATATTGGAAAGAATCGTGAAGAATGTTCAAATGGGAACCGATCAATCATTCTCCATTGATACGATCCCCATGAATGATGCGAAAACGTTCGAGCTATTGAGTAAAGGGCAAACGAACGGGATCTTTCAGCTTGAATCGGATGGGATGAGGAATGTTTTGAAAAAGCTGATGCCGAATTCCTTTGAAGACATTGTGGCGGTGAACGCCTTGTACCGTCCTGGCCCGATGGAGAATATCCCGATGTATATCAACAGGAAACATGGGAAAGAAGAGGTGGAATATCCCCACCCCGATTTGAAACCGATCCTTGAGAGGACTTACGGTGTCATTGTGTATCAGGAGCAGATTATGCAAATCGCTTCGAAAATGGCTGGGTTCTCCCTCGGGGAAGCGGATCTCCTCAGAAGAGCCGTTTCCAAGAAGAAAAAAGATGTCCTGGATCAGGAAAGGGAGCATTTTGTTTCCGGTTCCATCCGGAAAGGCTATAAGGAAGAAGTCGCCCATACGATTTATGACCTGATTGTCCGATTTGCCGACTACGGTTTCAATCGGTCACATGCCGTTGCGTATAGTATGATCGCTTATCAACTGGCTTACCTGAAAGCTCACTATCCCGGGTTCTTTCTATCGTCACTCCTGACATCCGTAGTCGGGAATGAAACAAAGGTGGCTCAGTACATACGGGAAGCCACGCAGTACGATATTTCGATCCTGCCTCCGTCTATAAATACAAGTCAGTTTGTGTTTACTGTCGAAGGAAAGAATCGGATCCGTTACAGCATAGGGGCGATTAAAGGAATCGGAGCAGCTGCTTTGAAAGAAATCATCCGTGCGAGAAAAGAGAAACCGTTTCAGGATTTGTTTGATTTCTGCATGAGGGTGTCTCAGAAGGCCATCAACCGGAAGATCCTTGAGAATCTCGTGCTTGCAGGGGCGTTTGATGAATTTGGAATCGATCGTGCTACATTGCTTGCGAGTCTGGATGTGGCGACGCAGCATGCGGAACTCGTGAATCCCGAAGATGATCCTGATTTGTTCCATGAAGAAGAGGCATTTATGTTAAAGCCGAAATATGTGGAAGTGGACGCTATGACCATTGATACGAAGCTTCAGTTTGAGAAGCAGGTCCTCGGACTTTACTTATCGGATCATCCCGTTTCTTCTTATCGTTCCTTGTTTCAGGAACTGGGACTGATTCAAATAGCTGATCTTGAGAAAGGAACAAAAATCAGACTTGGTGGCTATATTACCGCTGCTAAATCCATCCGGACCAAGAAGGGGGAAGTAATGGCTTTCCTCGAAATCGGTGATGAAAGCGGAGAGATGGAAGCTGTAGTGTTTCCGAATGTATACCGAAACAACATGCCTCTCTTGAAAGAAGGGAATATTCTACTATTCGGGGGTAATGTGGAAGATCGCAATGATAAACTGCAGTTCATCGTGAATCAGTTGGAAACGATGGAAGAAGTTCAGGCAAGGGTAAATGAGAGCAGCCAAAAGCTCTATTTGAAAATCGCCGTGGATCAGGATGAAGAAGCTTGTATGGAACGGATTCATCAAACCATTACCCGGTTCAAAGGGAAGACTCCGGTCATCGTTTACTATGAGCATACGAAAAAGAGTATAAGGCTTCCGGACCATCTGTGCATAAGTCCGTCACAAGAGGCTCTTAAGGAATTGCACCGTATTCTTGGCGGGGCAAATGTCATATTACAATAACATACTTTACTAAAATCGATATTTATATTATTGTTTAATAGAAAAAGGTGGTCAGACCACCTCTGAACTTATTATATTTACTTATTATTTTTACATTTAAAAGATTCGTCTGTGCACGTATCGATCTATAGCATGTAAAAGAATCAGAAGGAGTGAGTCAATTTGTCATTACGTGAAGAAGCTCTGCATATGCATCGAGTGAATAAAGGGAAATTAGAATCTAAATCCAAGGTGGAAGTCCGGAACGCTGATGACTTGAGTTTAGCTTACTCACCAGGGGTGGCAGAACCATGTAAGGTGATTTATGACAAGCCTGAAACCGTCTATGATTATACAATGAAAGGGAATATGGTCGCAGTTGTGTCAGATGGTACGGCTGTTCTGGGTCTGGGGAATATCGGTCCGGAAGCGGCTCTTCCCGTCATGGAAGGAAAAGCGGTCCTATTCAAGAGTTTTGCAGGAGTAGATGCATTCCCAATCTGCCTGAATACAACTGATGTGGACAAGATTGTTGAAACAGTCAAGCTTCTTGAGCCAACATTCGGAGGTGTGAACCTTGAAGATATCGCCGCACCGAATTGCTTCGAAATCGAAGAGCGCTTAAAGAAAGAAACCAATATCCCTGTCTTTCATGATGATCAACATGGTACAGCGATTGTAACCGTGGCTGGACTTGTGAACGCTCTCAAGATTGTCGGAAAGAAGATGTCTGAAATCAAAGTAGTGGCGAATGGTGCTGGGGCAGCCGGTATGGCCATCATTAAGCTTCTCTATCGTTATGGTGTGAGAGATATCATCATGTGTGATTCCAAGGGGGCGATCTACGAAGGGCGTCCTGAGGGGATGAATGGTACGAAAGACGAAGTGGCGAAGTTTACGAATCGTGATCACATTAAAGGCGGCCTTTCAGAAGTATTGAAGGATGCCGATGTATTCATCGGTGTATCCGTTGCAGGAGCTTTAACGGAAGAAATGGTTTCCTCCATGAAACAGGATCCGATCATCTTTGCCATGGCGAACCCGGTTCCTGAAATCATGCCGGAACTTGCGAAAGCAGCAGGAGCGAAGGTCGTCGGGACAGGTCGATCTGATTTCCCTAACCAAGTGAATAATGTCCTGGCATTCCCGGGTATTTTCAGGGGAGCATTGGATGTTCGTGCGACTCACATTAACGAAAAAATGAAGCAGGCTGCCGTTGAAGCGATTGCCTCCCTGATTACTGAAGACGAGTTGAATGCGGACTATGTGATTCCGGCGCCGTTTGATAAGCGTGTGGCACCAGCCGTTGCAGCTGCCGTAGCCAAGACAGCTATGGAAACAGGGGTGGCACGCTTAAAGGTGGACCCGGAAGAAATCCGTAAGAAGACAGAAGATTTAGCGGTTATCGGGAAGAGTGAATGATGACAGAAGTGAACTCTCTCCATACTCACGCTAAGGTATATATTGGAATTGTTCACCAGTTGAGAGAAATGATATCGAAGGACTGCCTTAAGCCCGGAGATAAGATTCCTTCCGAAAGGGAGCTGTCCGAACGTTTGAACGTCGGACGCTCTTCTGTCAGGGAAGCACTCCGGGCACTTGAACTGTTGGGGCTGATTGAAACACGCAGGGGGGAAGGTACCTTTCTGCGGGATTTCAGGGACCATCATCTGATTGACCTTCTTGGTATGTTCATCCTACAGGACGACATGGCACAGGAAGACATTCTTCAAACGAAGATGATGATCGAGAAAGAAGCGTTAAAAGCCCTGTTTCTAGAAGGGGAAAAGACAGAGGGTCTCTTAGAGAAGATTTCTGAAAGTGTAAACCTGGACGACGTCTTCAGGGAGATCGTGATGTTGAGTTCGAATTACTTGTCTCAACGTATCTGGAATATCCTGAATGATTTTGAAACGTTGATCTGTGGTGAGAAAACGCTCACTGCAGCTATGAGGGAAGAGATGATCAGGATGCTTCACGGCATCGACCATCAAGAGAAGGAAACTGTGCAAGAGACATATAAAAGGGTCAGGAAAATTGTCGATGAAGACGCGACAATTTCCAACATCTTTTTTTAAACCTTTCCATTAAACTGATAGTCAAGCAGTTTTAGATCATGCATTTACTATATAGAAGCGAATGGACAGCTGTCGTGAAAGGGAATTAATACCCGCTGAAGTAAGCTACTGTCATTCGGTAAGGAGGTTTCACCTTGCTAAAGGAACTGTTTAACAAATCGAAAAAGAAAAAATATGCAACGATTCCTTCTGAAGCGGCCAAACATGACGTTCCGGAAGGCATCATGACGAAATGTCCTGATTGCAAAAAAATCATGTACACAAAAGAACTTCAAAAAAACTTAAAGGTGTGCATTCATTGCGGGTATCATCACGGAATGGGCTCACCAGAAAGAGTCGATAGCTTTATAGATGAAGGTACATTCAAAGAGCTTGACCATGACCTTACTTCCGGTAATCCTTTGAACTTTCCTGACTATGAAGGGAAAGTGGAGAAAGACCGGAAAAAGACGGGGATGAATGAAGCCGTGCTGACCGGATCTGGGAAGGTGAACGGGGTTGAAGTCGTCACTGCCATCATGGATTCCCGTTTCAGAATGGGAAGCATGGGATCGGTTGTCGGAGAGAAAATCACGAGAGCCATTGAAGAAGCCGATAAACGGAAGGTTCCGTTCATTATCTTTACCGCTTCAGGCGGAGCGAGAATGCAGGAAGGGGTCCTCTCCTTGATGCAGATGGCCAAGACCAGCGTGGCCCTGAACCGATTGAGTGAAAATGGGGGTCTCTTCATCTCGATCATGACTCATCCAACGACAGGCGGTGTATCGGCAAGCTTCGCGTCCGTCGGTGATTACAACTTTGCCGAACCGGGAGCACTAATCGGCTTCGCCGGCAGACGAATCATTGAACAGACAATCCGGGAAGACTTGCCGGAAGATTTCCAGACATCCGAATTTTTATTGAAACATGGACAACTTGACGGAGTCATTTCGAGACTCGAGTTAAAAGAGAAGATCGGGACAATACTTGATATACATCAGTGGGACGGTGATCTGCCATGGTAAATGAGATGGAATTTGAAAAGCCTGTATTTGAGCTGAAAAAGAAAATAGCCGAGCTGAAGGAATTCACTCAGAATTCAGACGTCGATTTATCCAAGGAAATCGAGAAACTGGAAAACAGGCTCACGAAACTTGAAAATGATATCTATGAAAACATGAAGCCGTGGGAAAGGGTTCAGGTGGCACGTCATCCGAACCGCCCGACTACTCTTGATTATATCGGCTACCTCTTTACGGACTTCCTCGAAATGCACGGAGACCGTCTGTATGGGGATGATGAAGCGATTGTCTCAGGAGTAGGGAAGTTTCAAGGTGTACCTGTGACGATCATCGGGCACCAGAGAGGGAAAGATACGAAAGAAAACATCCGCCGGAACTTTGGTATGCCTCACCCTGAAGGATACCGGAAAGCTTTACGCTTAATGAAGCAGGCGGACAAGTTCAACCGTCCGATCATCTGCTTTATTGACACGAAGGGTGCATACCCTGGTAAAGCGGCAGAAGAGCGGGGACAAAGTGAAGCCATAGCCCGAAATCTTGTTGAAATGGCAGGTCTGACCGTTCCTGTCATCTGTATCGTTATCGGTGAAGGCGGTAGTGGCGGTGCCCTGGCACTTGGCGTGGGAAATCATATTCACATGCTTGAAAACTCCACTTACTCCGTCATCTCACCTGAAGGGGCCGCTGCCATCCTCTGGAAGGATTCGACCCAGGCGAAACGGGCGGCTGAATCCATGAAGATCACGGCGCCGGATTTGAAGGAGCTTGGAATCATTGATGAGATCATCACTGAAGTCAAAGGCGGTGCTCATAAAGGTGTCGAAGAGCAGGCGAAGTATATCAATGACGTCCTTAAGAACTCACTGAAAGAGTTGATCCCGATGAAAAAGGACGAATTGATTCAACATCGGTACGAAAAATTCAAAGCGATGGGTGAATATTCCGTTTTAAATGATTTAATTGGGGTAAAATCATAACAAATTAAGGACTGACAAATAGGAATTACCTTTTGTCAGTCTTTTTCATTCATTCATCGGAAAGTAGGGCTTTTTGACGATATTTTGAAGGTTTTAACAATTGAAACGCTTCCATTTGATAGATTATTTCGTCTTTTGCGTTTCCATCCAGTAACTTGTTGAGAACCTTGAACCTTCGTGTTATTTTAGAAATAATCCAAAGTCTATTGGTCCATAATAATGTAATGAATGCAGACCCGGAATTTCCTTTTCTTTGATTTATGTGAAACGATTAACAAGCTGTACCATTCATTTACATATAAGGCATATTTCTTAATGAGGTGATCGTAGTGAAAAAGATTGGTGTATTAACAAGTGGTGGAGATTCACCCGGTATGAATGCAGCCGTCCGTGCAGTTGTGCGTAAAGCCATCTTCATGGATCTGGAAGTATACGGTATTTATCAAGGGTATAATGGATTAATCAACGGGAACATCAAGAAGCTTGAGCTTGGTTCTGTCGGTGATATCATTCATCGTGGCGGAACGATGCTGTATACGGCCCGCTGTGAAGAATTCAAAACAAAAGAAGGCCAGAAAAAAGGAATCGAGCAATTGGAGAAACACGGCATTGAAGGCCTTGTTGTCATTGGGGGAGACGGATCTTACCAAGGGGCGAAAGCCTTAACGGAATGGGGATACCCTTGTGTCGGTGTACCTGGTACAATTGATAACGATATTCCAGGGACTGAGTATACAATCGGTTTCGATACAGCCCTGAACACGGTTATCGATGCAATTGATAAAATCCGTGACACAGCTACTTCACATGAGAGAACGTTTATCATTGAAGTAATGGGACGAAATGCAGGGGACATCGCTCTTTGGGCAGGACTTGCAGGTGGAGCTGAAACCATTCTGATCCCTGAAGAAAAATTCGATCTTGATGATGTAGTAAATCGATTGAAAAAAGGTCAGGAGCGCGGTAAGAAGCATAGTGTGATCATTGTTGCCGAAGGAGTCATGTCCGGGAATGAATTTGCAAACCGTTTCACAGAAGCAACGGGAATGGATACACGTGTCTCTGTCCTTGGCCATATTCAGCGCGGTGGAACGCCGACGGCTTCTGACCGTGTCCTTGCAAGCCGACTGGGTGCCCACGCAGTTGAACTGCTTGCTCAAGGAAAAGGCGGAAGAGCAGTAGGGATTGAGAAAAATCAATTAGTTGATTACGATATTATTGAAGCACTTGCCAAGCCACATCAAATTGACTTGAACATGTACAGACTTTCCAAAGAGCTTTCAATCTAAATTGTTGTAAGATTTCAGGAGGTAAAGAAAATGAGAAAAACGAAAATAGTATGTACGATCGGCCCTGCCAGTGAAAGTGTAGACAAGTTATCCCAACTGATCGAAGCAGGAATGAACGTTTCCCGCTTAAACTTTTCACATGGTGACCATGAAGAGCACGGACAGCGAATCGTCAATATCCGTGAAGCAGCAGAAAAAGCCGGTAAAACCGTCGGAATCCTTCTTGATACAAAAGGTCCGGAAATCCGTACAAATAATATGGAAGATGGTGCAATCGAACTAACACAAGGTTCCACTATTATTGTTTCCATGAATGAAGTACTCGGAACAACAGAGAAATTCTCCGTTACATACGAAGGATTGATTGATGATGTTCATGTGGGTTCTAAAATTCTTCTTGACGACGGTTTAATCGGTTTGGAAGTAACGGAAATCGACAAGGCCAACGGTGAAATTCATACAAATGTGGCCAACAGCGGGACACTAAAGAATAAAAAAGGTGTAAACGTTCCAGGCGTATCAGTGAACCTGCCAGGAATCACCGATAAGGATGCAAAAGATATCGTATTCGGCATCGAACAAGGTGTTGACTTTATTGCGGCATCTTTCGTCCGTCGTGCATCCGATGTATTGGAAATCCGTCAATTATTGGAAGAACATAACGCTTCTCATATTCAAATCATTCCTAAGATCGAAAACCAAGAGGGTGTTGACAACATCGATGAGATTCTTGAAGTATCTGACGGATTGATGGTAGCCCGTGGAGATCTTGGTGTGGAAATCCCTGCTGAAGAAGTACCATTGGTTCAAAAGATGCTGATCAAAAAATGCAACTCACTGGGTAAACCTGTCATCACGGCCACTCAAATGCTTGATAGCATGCAGCGCAACCCTAGACCGACAAGAGCAGAAGCAAGCGACGTTGCCAATGCGATCTTTGACGGTACAGATGCCATCATGCTTTCTGGTGAAACGGCAGCCGGTACGTATCCTGTAGAAGCCGTTCAAACCATGCATAATATTGCGTCAAGAGCAGAAACCGCGTTGGACTATAACGCCATTCTATCTTCACGCAGCAAAGACAGCGAGCACAACATGACTGATGCTATCGGTCAATCAGTTGCCTACACAGCCCTTAATCTGGATGTGAATGCCATTGTGGCTCCGACTGAGAGTGGTCACACTGCCCGTATGATCTCTAAATACCGTCCGAAAGCACCAATCGTAGCTGTGACAGGTACTGACTCTGTATCACGCCGTCTGGCGCTTGTATGGGGCGTATACCCTACAGTCGGCCGTAAAGTGACGACAACAGATGAAATGCTTGATATGGCAGTAGAAGAGAGCGTCAATTCAGGTATGACGAAGCACGGAGACCGCATCGTCATCACAGCGGGTGTGCCGATCGGTGAATCAGGAACGACAAACCTGATGAAAATTCACGTAGTAGGAGACATCGTTGCAAAAGGTCAAGGAATTGGCCGTAAATCTGCTTATGGTAAAGCAGTTGTAGCAACATCTGCTGAAGAAGCTGTGAAGAATACGACTGAAGGCTCCGTCCTTGTTACTATCGGCACAGACAAAGAAATGATGCCTGCTCTTGAGAAGTGTTCTGCACTGATCGTAGAAGAAGGCGGACTTACTAGCCATGCAGCCGTAGTCGGTATCAACCTGGGAATTCCTGTAGTGGTCGGAGTGGACCACGCCACTTCACTATTCACAAATGGTCAGGAAATCACGGTGGATGCTACACATGGCGTGATTTATAATGGGTATGCAAGCGTATTGTAATTGGTTGGTTGATGAAAAACCAGGGTCTTTAGTGGACCCTGGTTTTTTTGCTTGAAAAGAAGGTGTGCTATGTAAAGGTGGCGTGATGCTCACCATTTGTACGAGATTAGCTCCAAGGTTTGATTGGAAGTGCCGCAATACTATCAAGATTGCCGAAACAACATCAAATGCACCTAATCGAAATCGGCGTATTCTTCTTGAAAAAATCACACCCCTATAAAACCTCTTTTATATTCAACAAAACCCCTACATAATGCACAGTATCTTTAATATGCTATAATAAAAGGAAGCAAGTATTAAAACCAAATGGAGGAATCCATCATGAGATATATGTTGTTATTATTAATTATCATACCAGCCCTTGAAATTGGATTATTGGTTCTTTCCGGACAGGCTATTGGTCTTGTGCCGACGGTCCTGTTGATCATAACGACTGGACTATTGGGCGCTTACTTAGCTAAGAAGCAGGGGATAGAGACGATAAGAAAAGTGCAGAGGGATATGCAGTATGGAAAGCTTCCGGGTGATGCCATCATGGATGGTTTGTGCATCCTTGTGGGGGGCGTCGTCCTATTGACACCTGGATTCATTACAGATGCCATTGGATTTTTATTACTGCTTCCTGTCACCAGAAGAATGTTCAAACCATTCATCTATCGGTTATTCAAACGCTGGATCAATAATGGGAATGTAATCATATACAGATAAAGCAAAAAGCACTGCTCCTCATTGAGCAGTGCTTTTCCCTATTTTACCCCCATAATGAATCTCCACGTATCTTCAAATACCCCGGCTCGTTTAAGAGTTGATAAAATCACCAGCACTACAGGACCGACGATGAGGCCGAGGAAACCGATGAGTTTAAACCCGACAAAAAGTGCAATCAAGGTAGCGAGGGGGTCAAGCCCGATGCTTGAAGACAATACTTTCGGTTCCATGATCTGCCGTTGGACGACAACGACGAGGTAAAGAACCGACAGCCCGATCCCCAAGCCGACGTTGCCTGTAATGAATTCATAGGCAATCCATGGAACGAATACAGCGCCTGTCCCAAGATAAGGCAGGATATCCACAAGACCAGTCACAAGCGCAATGGTGATGGCGTAATCTACTCTGAGGATAATCAACCCGATCAGTACAATGATGGCGGTGATCGAGATGAGGGTGAATTGGGCCCTGATAAACCCGAATAGTGCCCGTTTTAAGTCGACGAACACCTTTCTCCCGCTGCTCATCGCCTTACCTGGAATGATTTTCTCCGCTTTAGCAGATAATGTATACCAGTCCTTACTGATGAAAAACGTGGCTAATGCAGCAAATATCAGAACAGATGCGGCATTTGGAATCCACGAGATCAGCTGAGGCAGTTTCGTAAAGAAGTTCTGCAGGAAATCACCTGCGGAAGTCGCAATTTTCGTTCCGGCTGTCTGGACATTTTCGAGTATCGTGTCCTGTTGTCCGGCTTCAAGATTCTTGAACAAACCGGCAAGTTGATTGTAGAGAGGGATGACATGCCCGACGATGATATCCTCTGCATATGTTACCAGGGTTTGAACATGCTTAGGCAGTTCTTCTGCTAAATAATTGGCTCCAGAGACAATTTCGGCAATCAATAGGGTGATGAGTCCGGCAAAGATGGCGGCGATCAAAATGAGAGACAGGGTGACAGCCCATATTCTCGGGAGCCATTTTTCCAGTCCGTTCACCAGAGGATTGATCAATAATGCAATGGCAACGGCGATGATAAATGGATATGCAAGCTTCCATATGTAAAAGAGTGAAATCAATGAGAGAATGATGATCGCAACTACGATCAGAAAACGGATCGTTCGATAAACATAATCTAAATTCAAGGGCTTCCCTCCTACCGGGTCTAGTAATTCTATTTTATAGGAGACAGGAAATGAAAGGAAGATATATTTGAGAGTGGATGAAGGATTTTATGTAGGATGTGGAAAGTTGATATGGTAGGATAATAATTGGAGCACATAAGAGGGAGGCAGGGAAGAGGAATGACACAGCCATTCATGTTTTTACTGCTTTTATTGGGAATCGGTCTGATGGCAAAGAATCAATCCATTATTATAGCCGTAGCATTTTTAATCGTATTAAAGCTAATCGGTCTTGATGAAAAAATATTCACCACCATTCAGTCGAAAGGTATCAATTGGGGTGTCACGATCATTACAATAGCGGTATTGGCACCGATTGCTACGGGTGAAATCGGCTTTAAGGATTTATTTGATTCTTTGAAATCCCCTTATGCATGGATTGCTCTTGCCTCTGGTATGGCTGTGGCGTTGATTGCAAAGAATGGATTGACCCTTCTGGAGGATGATCCACACCTCACGACAGCTCTGGTACTTGGAACGGTATTAGCCGTGGCTTTCTTTAGAGGGGTTGCTGTTGGACCGCTGATCGGCGCAGGGATTGCCTTCCTGGCAATGAAATTGTATGAATGGTTCCTGTGAAAATACCCTCGGAATTGTACAGTTCAATCCTCGTTTATCCGATGGTTTATTTTTCTAGAAAAATAATTTTTATAGAAATTGGTGCGTTTTCATTCACAAAAGTCAGATAATTGTTTATAATAGGAAATGTAAGCGCATCCCAAGCTCTCGTGATATCATAGGAAGAGCCGGGAATCATTTTTTGTATAGGAATTGAGCAATCGCTCAACGTGTTTATTTGCGTTCTTTTTAAACAAGCCTACTAGACTTAATAGATCGTTTTGTAGGGTTTTATGCTCATATGAAAATGGGTAAAAGAGAAATAATTAACAAAAGGAGAGGTTATTATGACAGCAACTCGCGGATTAGAAGGAGTTGTAGCTACAACATCGTCCATCAGTTCCATCATTGACGATACTCTTACATATGTTGGCTACAACATTGATGATTTAGCAAACAATGCAAGCTTCGAAGAGGTTATCTATTTATTGTGGCATCTGAAGCTGCCTACATCATCAGAACTTCAGGAATTTACAGAGCTGTTAGCAGCTAACGCTGAACTGCCTAAGGAAGTCATCGAACATTTCAGGATGTACAACATCAAGGAAGTCCATCCGATGGCTGCTTTACGTTCCGCTGTATCCTTACTTGGATTATATGATGACAAAGCAGACGTTATGGAAGAAAAGGAAAACTATTTAAAAGCCGTTCGCCTTCAAGCGAAGATCCCGACGATCGTAACGAGCTTTGCACGTATCCGCAACGGTCAGGAACCGATTGCACCACGTAAGGATTTAGGTTTTGCCGCTAACTTCTTATACATGCTGACAGGAAAAGATCCGGAACCTGTTGAAGTCGAAGCGTTCAATAAAGCGCTTGTCCTTCATGCGGACCATGAGTTAAACGCTTCCACGTTCACGGCACGTGTCTGTGTGGCGACTCTTTCTGACGTCTATTCAGGTGTTACCGCTGCAATCGGGGCCTTAAAAGGACCGCTTCACGGTGGGGCAAACGAACAGGTTATGAAGATGCTTACTGAAATCGGTTCTGTTGATAAAGCGGAAGAGTATATCCTCGACAAATTAGAGAAAAAAGAAAAAATCATGGGCTTCGGTCACCGTGTTTACCGTCAGGGAGATCCGCGTGCCAAGCATCTTAAAGAAATGTCAAAAAAATTAACTGAATTAACAGGACAAAGTAAATACTACGAAATGTCCGTTAAGGTAGAAGATGTATTTACATCAAATAAAGGCTTACCGCCAAATGTTGATTTCTATTCGGCATCGGTTTACCACAGCTTGGGCATCGATCATGATCTATTCACTCCGATCTTTGCTGTCAGCCGTGTATCCGGATGGTTGGCTCACATCTTAGAACAATATTCAAACAACCGCTTAATCCGTCCTCGTGCCGATTATGTGGGTCCTGGCAAGCAGGAATATGTGCCGGTTGAAAAAAGAGGTTAATCATCAATATTTACAAACAGTGAAAATATTGGTGTAATAAATAAGAGAAGGGGAATGACTCTAGATGCATAAGGCACTTATGGTCATCCCCTTTGATAATGAATAAATGGAGGTTACATAATGACACAAGGTGAAAAAATTACAAACCAGAACGGCCAGCTTAATGTGCCAAACAATCCAATCGTTCCATTCATTGAAGGTGACGGAACAGGTCCTGATATTTGGGCAGCCGCTCAACGCGTCCTGGATGCTTCTGTTGAAAAAGCATACAAAGGTGAGCGCAAGATTTCATGGAAAGAAGTATATGCAGGGGAAAAGGCATTCAACAAAACGGGCGAATGGCTGCCAAATGATACGCTTGAAGCAATCCGTGAATATTTCATCGCGATCAAAGGTCCTCTTACAACTCCGGTTGGCGGCGGTATCCGTTCATTGAATGTTGCGCTTCGCCAGGAATTGGACCTGTTCACATGCCTGCGTCCTGTCCGCTACTTTGAAGGTGTTCCATCACCGGTTAAGCGTCCAGAAGACACTGACATGGTCATTTTCCGCGAAAACACTGAAGACATCTATGCAGGTATCGAATACGCAAAAGGTTCTGATGAAGTCAAAAAATTAATCAGCTTCCTTCAAAATGAAATGGGAGCAAATAAAATCCGTTTCCCTGAAACGTCCGGTATCGGGATCAAGCCAGTTTCTGAAGAAGGGACAAACCGTCTTGTTCGTGCAGCCATCAATTACGCGATCACAGAAGGCCGTAAATCAGTAACATTGGTTCACAAAGGGAACATCATGAAGTTCACTGAAGGAGCTTTCAAAAATTGGGGTTACGAGCTTGCTGAGAAAGAATTCGGCGATAAAGTATTCACTTGGGCTCAATATGACAAGATCAAAGAAGCAGACGGATTGGAAGCAGCTAACAAAGCTCAATCTGATGCTGTAGCAGCTGGTAAGATCATCGTGAAAGATTCAATCGCTGATATCTTCTTACAACAAATCCTTACTCGTCCAGCTGAATTTGATGTAGTGGCTACAATGAACTTAAACGGAGATTACATCTCTGATGCATTAGCTGCTCAGGTAGGTGGAATCGGTATTGCTCCTGGAGCCAATATCAACTACGAATCAGGACATGCAATCTTTGAGGCAACTCATGGAACAGCTCCTAAATATGCAGGTATGGATAAAGTAAATCCATCTTCTGTTATCCTATCAGGTGTGCTTATGCTTGAGCACCTTGGTTGGACAGAAGCTGCTAACCTGATTTCAAAATCAATGGAGAAAACAATCGCATCTAAAGTCGTAACGTATGACTTTGCCCGTCTAATGGATGGAGCGACAGAAGTAAAATGTTCAGAGTTCGGAACAGCTTTAATCGAAAACATGGGTTAATAGTAAATTGATATGGGGATGGGGTGCTTCGTAATGAGGCACTCCTTCCTTTACATAATGAGACGAATAGGAGGAATTATGATGGCAATTAAACGTAGAAAAGTATCTGTTATCGGTGGAGGTTTCACTGGGGCGACAACGGCACTGATGCTCGCTCAGAAAGAGCTTGGAGATGTTGTATTGGTTGATATTCCGCAAAATGAGGATCCAACGAAAGGGAAGGCACTTGATATGCTTGAAGCGAGCCCGGTTCAAGGGTTTGATGCAAACATCATCGGCACGTCCAATTATGAAGATACAAAGGATTCGGATATCGTTGTCATTACTGCAGGGATTGCCCGTAAACCGGGGATGAGCCGTGATGATCTGGTTCAGACCAACCAAAAGGTCATGAAATCGGTCACGCAGCAAATCGTGAAGCATTCACCGGACTGTTACATCATCGTGTTGACGAATCCAGTAGATGCCATGACATATACGGTATTTAAAGAATCCGGGTTCCCGAAAGAGCGCGTGATCGGACAATCCGGAGTGTTGGATACAGCCCGATTCCGTACGTTTGTGGCTCAGGAATTAAATCTTTCCGTGAAGGATATTACAGGTTTCGTTCTCGGAGGCCACGGTGATGACATGGTTCCTCTTATTCGTTACTCATACGCCGGAGGAATTCCTTTAGAGACATTGATCCCTAAAGATCGCCTTGACGCCATCGTTGAACGTACCCGTAAAGGCGGCGGCGAGATTGTTGGGCTACTCGGTAACGGCAGTGCCTACTACGCACCGGCTGCTTCTCTCGTTCAAATGGTCGAAGCCATCCTGAAGGACCAGCGCCGCGTCATTCCCGCCATTGCTTACTTAGAAGGTGAATACGGATTCGAAGGCATCTATCTCGGCGTCCCGACCATCCTTGGTGGTAATGGACTGGAAAAAATCATTGAGCTCGAACTAACCGAAGACGAGAAAGCTGCACTCGCTAACTCAGCAGACGCCGTAAAGAACGTCATGTCTTCATTGGCTTAATAGATTGAATCGCAACTGACTTCCAAACTGGGGGTCAGTTTTTTTTTCAACAAACGAGCTTATCGAAGGGCTTTCTTTAAGTGTTAAACAAGCTCTTAACCCTTTTCCCGACAATCAGGCAGACTCTCCAATGAGTCTGTTTTTTACTTTGATTTTGATTAATTAATTAATATATTAAATGCACAAATTAATATATTGAATAAAAATATAAATA
>NZ_CAJGBF010000020.1 GCF_904424705.1 Rossellomorea arthrocnemi
ACCCAAAATAATGGCAGAGAGTGCAATGACTGCTCCCATCCAAACAATCGATAACCTGAACCATCCTTTTCTCATCTCTTGAGGAACTGGCTCACGTTCATAATCGTTTATCAACTTCTCACTATCAGAAACTTTGGACATTGTTGTTCCTCCCTTGTATTTTCAGGTGACGGGTATAAGTACTTTCATTCCGAAATTCCATTCCAGAACTGATTAAAGATCACATCCAGCCTTTTATAAATCTCATTACGATCATGGCGTTGCATTTGCCAAAACACCCCATCCATTAAGCACTGATAAGATAACGCTAACTCATGACAATCGAGTGCTTTGATTTCCCCTTTCTCAGTCCCATGTTTAAATATTTCATAAAGAATTTTGTATTCATTTTTCTCCATTTCGTCAAAACGACTTGTAATATCTTCCTTCAAAAAATCCGGAGGGGATATCATCAAGCGAATAAGAAGTTTTGACTTTAAATCCTCTCGAAATTGAAAATCAACAGCCGATTTCAAAATAGAAAAGAGTTGGCCTTTGGCGGAGGATTCCTTGTTAAATTGAGATTTAACCGTTAATAAATGTCCATCCAGTGCATCTCTATAGATGGCTAAGAAAACATCATCCTTTCCCTTAAAAAAGGCGTAAACAGAAGGAGGCTTGATCCCCACTTCATTTGCTATTTCCTTGATTGTCATACCTGAAAACCCATGTTCTGCAAATAACTTTGTTGCAGATTCCTTGATTCTTTCCTTCGTCGACATAGCGCCTCCCACTCTCCTAACTAATATTAGTTAGGTAATATTATAGATGAAATATTACCACAGCCATTTATTGAATACAATAACTTTTCAGAAAACTAAAAATGTATTTCTTTCCATTTTTACAAGAAAGAAGATGGCGGTTCTATTGTGTTGTTTCCTTTAGTTGACGATGAAGATTACTAATAATGCTAATGATGACCCCCTTTTCTCATTATTAATGTAAAAAAAGAAGCAAGTTCCCCTCGCTTCTTTTCCTTACGAATATGGCATTCTCTTTTTTACGTCCAACTAGCAGTAACCATTTTCCGTTTCGTATAAAACTCCACTCCATCCGATCCATTTGCGTGGAGATCTCCATAAAAGGAATTTTTCCATCCAGAGAAAGGAAAAAATGCCATGGGTGCAGGGACACCTATATTAATTCCGAGCATCCCGGCTTGTATTTTTTCTCTGAAATATCGAACATTGCTGCCATCCTGAGTGAACAAGCATGCTCCATTTCCGAATTCGGACTGATTCGCCACCTCTATTGCCTCTTTTAAATCTTTTACTCTCACAATAGAAAGGACAGGTGCGAAAATTTCTTCCTTCCAAATTTTCATAGCCGGAGTCACCTGATCAAAAATGGTTGGTCCCACAAAATATCCTTTCTCGCGCGCTTCATTGCGGCCATCTTTTAGTAATAATGCCCCTTCCCTTTCTCCCGATTCAATGTATCGTACCGTCCGTTCTAAATGTTCCTTACGAATGACAGGGCCTAAAAAGACTGATTCATTTAAACCATCTCCCATTTGGATTTCATTGGCTTTCTCTACCAATTTCTCAATCAATGCATCCGCTATACTCTCAACCGCTACAACGACAGAGCATGCCATACACCTTTCCCCTGCTGAACCGAAAGCTGCATTGATAATTTGTCTCGATGCTTCTTCTACTTTCGCGTCCGGCATGACAATACTGTGATTTTTAGCCCCGGCTAACGCTTGGACTCGTTTTCCATTCGCCGATGCGCTTTTGTATACATACTCGGCAACAGGCTGTGATCCAACAAATGAAATGGCAGGTACCCGAGGGTGGTCCAACAACCCATTGACTACATCATGGGCACCGTGAACGATATTCAGAACCCCATCCGGTAATCCCGCTTGATGAAGTAACTCCGCTAATCGATTAGCTAATAAAGGAGTTCGCTCGGATGGCTTTAGGACAAACGTGTTCCCACATGCAATCGCCAAAGGAAACATCCAGCATGGAACCATCATTGGGAAATTGAAGGGGGTGATCCCACCTACAACCCCGACAGGATATCGATACATCCCGGATTCCATGTTGGTCGCAATGTCCGGAAGCTGCTTTCCCATCATTAGAGTTGGCGCACCAGCAGCAAATTCAACACATTCAATTCCTCTTTGTACTTCACCGTAAGCTTCTTTATAATTCTTACCGTTTTCTTTTGTAATAAGAGTGGCTAGCTCACTCCAATGGTCGATTAACAGCTGCTGATACTTGAATAAGATTCGTGCTCTTTTCGGGACAGGTGTTTCACTCCATGTTTCGAATGCGATGGATGCGGTTTGGACCGCTAAATCAACCTCATCTTTCGTTGATAGGGGAACAAATGCCATCACTTCTTCTGTTGCAGGGTTAGGCAGAGGGATGGATGACGGCGAGGACGACTCGAGCCATTTGCCGCCAATGAAGTTTTTAATTGTTTCTACTTTCGTTTCTATACTCATTATTGTACACCTTCTTTCTGAATTGATTGGCTCCCATTATTACAATCATGGATAAATTCTTTAATCTGGTCTGCTGTCGGCATCGCATCCGAGCAACTATGACTTGAAATAACAATGGCTGCAGCAGCGCTTCCAAACTCCATGGCTTCAGGAAGCTTCCAGCCTTTCATCAACCCATATATAAAACCGGCGGCATATGAGTCCCCAGCTCCGAACGTTTTAATTACATTTGCAGGGAAAACAGGACTATCAAAGGACTGGCCATTCTTTGTATAAGAAATCGATCCTTTATCTCCATGCTTAATAACAACAATCTTCGCCTCATGCTTGAACCAGTCTTTCGCTGTCGACCAGTCATTAGGTTCATCTCTTTTATCAATACGTTCCATCAAATTGAATTCTTCCCGCGTGCCAATTATGACATCGCTCTTTTCCGCAGCAAGCTTATAATAGATTGCCGTCTCATCTTCAGACGTCCATGAATATGGACGGTAATCAATATCGAAAAAGACCACGGTCCCGTGCTTTCTTGCATAATGCAGAGTGGTGAAAACTGCCTCTCTTGAAGGACTTTTGGATAAAGCGGTTCCCGAAATCAATAAGGCTTTGGAATTCTTTATATATTCTTCTTTAATGTCCTGTGGTTCTAAATACAAGTCTGCTACATTGTCACGGTACATCAATATACTGCAATCGGAAGGGCTTTTAATTTCAGTGAAGGCAAGACCTGTCACACTATGATTCGTATCTGTTATGACACTTGAAGTGTCTATGCCATTTTTATCAAGGTATTGCTCAATGAATCTTCCCATTTGGTCATCGGCAACTCTGCCGATAAAACCGGTCTTCATCCCTAATCTCGCCATACCGATTGATATATTGGCCGGCGATCCCCCTACGTATTTCGTAAAGGTAAGGGTTTCTTCCATTGGGCGGTGGATTTCATTCGCATTTAAATCGATACATAATCTACCAACTCCGATAAAATCGAATGGTTTAGTAGAATCAAAGGTTAATTGGGCCATTTTAGGTTTACCTTCCTCTCTGATCTGTTCGATAGCTTTGTCTACAATTGAATTAGCGCTTCGTCTTCATGAGCCATTCGTGATCGGGGTCATTTTTAAACTTCCATGTTCGGACCGGACCTGCCATGACATTTAAGTAATATCCCTCATATCCTGGAGGAGCACTCACAGGATGATACCCTTTTGGCACAAGTACAGCATCGCCATTCTTGACGGTCATGGTTTCGTCCAGTTCACGATCATCTGTATAAACCCTCTGAACCATAAAACCATTTTCCGGTTTCACTCTGTGATAATATGTTTCTTCCAGATAGGATTCATCCGGTAAATTGTTTTCATCATGTTTGTGAGGGGGATAACTTGACCAATTCCCTCCAGGTGTAAAGACTTCCACAACGAGCAGGCGATCCGCTTCTTTTTGTTCAGGCAATATATTATGGATGAATCGCTCCATATTTCCTGAGCCGCGTATTTCTACCCCTACATCGGTTGGTTCAATTAGCCTTGCATTACAATTCCCTCTCCCAGGTGCTTTGCAAAGGGCAAATTCAAGTGGTGTGTTGGCTGAAATCGTTAATCGGTCTCCAGGAGGGACATACACAGAATAAGGAGGAATTTTCTCAAAGATACTCATTCTTTCACCAATGTTTTCCCAGAAGAATTCTGCTGTTTTCACATCTGCTCTCCCTGATAATAAAACGACGCAGATTTCGTTCTCTTCAGTAGAAACGTTCTTTTCTTCCCCTTCTTTTAGGGTATACACTTCAAATCCGACATATTCCCAACCGGCACTTTCAGGGGTAATCGCCAAAACCTGCCCCCTTTCATTGGGTTTGTTGCTTGGAACGATTAACTTAGACATACATTCCACTCCCTATAAAAATAGTTCGATCATCTGGCCATTATTTCATTCCACATACCATCAAGATACTGCTTGGCAGTTTTAGCATGCGTATAAGGGTTTTTCTCATCAGGATTTTGCTCGGCTTCAACAATCATCCAGCCGTGATAATCCATTGCATGAAGCTCCTCAAGAATCGGCTTAAACGAAATGATTCCATCCCCTGGTACTGTAAACACATTTTTCAGAATGGAGGTTTTAAAGTCCATCCCGTCTTTTCTTACCTTATCCAACACTTCTTTGCGGATATCCTTTAAATGAACATGTTTAATTCGCTCTTTATAGTCTATAAGTAACGACAATGGATCTGCTCCAGCATAGTAGGCATGCCCACTATCAAATAACAAATGAACCAGTTCAGGATCCGTTCCATCCATAAGCCGATCAATTTGATCCCGTGTCTCTACGTTTGTTCCCATATGATGGTGATAAACGAGATAAAGACCGTGTTCCAGACATATCTGTCCTGCTTTTTCAAGGCCTGTCATCATGGACTCCCACTCTTGATCAGACCATGTCAGAACCTTATTCTCACCAGGCTCTCGTCTGGGATCCCCAATGGTGGAACCACCTATGTCACAAGTGACAACCGTTTGGCACCCCATTTCCTTTAAGAAGAAAACATGGTCCGTAAATGACTTAAGCTCCTCTGAATGCCTTGTATAATCCGAAAACAATACACCCTTCCATTGAGATGCCAGTTCCATCTTTTTATCTGAAAGGAACGATTTTAATTGAGGTACTCCCTGAGGGAATTTCCTGCTCATTTCTGTACCTGTATACCCCAATGACGCCATCTCAGAGAGGATGGTATCACCTGAATAATGATCACCCAATGAAAGCACATCTTCATTGGCCCAATTGATCGCAGAAACGCCCAGTTTAATAGGTTCCATCATATATCCATCCCCCTTATTTCGTTAAATGGGCACCCCATCAGTATTTTTTGGCAAGCTCAGTATTCACTTTCATTTCTTTATGAGCCTTTGTTACTTTTTCACTTTTTGAAATCTCTGCTACATCCACTCTCCACCATGAATCATACCCATCTGTATTGGTACCTGGGACGACGTTCATATGAATAAGGGTCGAAGTGGTTTCATTTTTCGCCTTGCTTACCGCAACTTGGAGTTCTTCAATTGTCGAGACAGAATAAGTTTTCACTCCAAGTGCTCCCGCATAGGCTGAGAAGTCAATCGGCATATACTGTCCCGTTAAATGACCCGAATCAACCGAACGATATCTGAATTCATTTCCATAACCGTCGCTTCCGTGTCCACGCTGCAAATTATGGATACATTGATATCCATGGTTATTAAATAATAATACGTTTATTTTTTTCCCTTCCTGAATGCTAGTCAGGAGTTCTGAATGTAGCATCAAGAAACTCCCATCTCCGCACATGGCATAAACTTCTTTCGTTGGTTCGGCAAGCTTTACCCCGAATGCCCCGGAAACTTCGTAACCCATACAGGAAAAACCATACTCCAGGTGATAATCCTTTGGAGAATGGCTTCTCCATACACGATGGAGATCTCCCGGGAGGCTGCCTGCAGCACCAACAATCACCGATTCTTGACCAACCAGTTCATTTAACTCACCGATCAATCTTGACTGGGACAAACCGTCAGGATGCTCTTCTGCAAATAAACGATCCACCTCATGTTTCCACTCCAAGTTCAGGGAAGAAATTCGTTCCATATCATGATGGGATTGATAGGACAACTTTGATAATTCATTTTTTAACGATGTCAACGCTTCCTTTGCATCAGCCACAATGGACATACCATTCATCTTCATGGCATCCATAGGATTGACATTAATGCTGAGTAGTTCGACACCAGGTTGCTGAAAGGCTTGCTTCGAGGCGGTTGCAAAGTCCCCTAATCTAGTACCGATGGCAATGACCAAATCAGCCTCTTTGGCTAATCGGTTAGCTGAAGAGGAACCTGTTACACCAATCGCCCCGACATTTAAAGGGTGATTCCAAGGAAGGGAGCTTTTCCCGGCTTGTGTTTCTGCAACAGGGATGTGGAAATGCTCTGCGAACCTGATCAACTCTTGGGTTGCAAATGAGTAATGAACACCGCCTCCGGAGATGATGATCGGATTCTTTTTCGACCTTATCAAATTGGCTGCCCGCTGGATTGCTGAAGATGGCGAGGGCTTACGTTCTATAAAGTGGACTCTCTTATTAAAGAACTCAATGGGATAATCATAGGCTTCACTTTGAACATCCTGTGGAAGGCAAAGGGTGACAGCTCCCGTTTCTGCCGGATCGGTCAGGACACGCATGGCATGTATAGCTGCGGTCATCAGTTGTTCCGGCCGCGTAATGCGATCCCAATATTTACTTACAGCCTTGAAGGCATCATTCGCTGATACCGTGTAGTCCATCGGGTTTTCAATCTGCTGTAGGACGGGATCCGGCTGCCGGCAGGAGAAGGTATCGCCCGGTAGTAATAGAACGGGGATGCGGTTGGCAGTCGCAGTTCCGGCTGCTGTGACCATATTCAATGCACCAGGACCGATAGAGGTTGTGCAAGCAAAGGTTTCCAACCTATTTTTCTGCTTGGCAAAAGCTGTAGCAGCATGAACCATCCCTTGCTCATTCTTCCCCTGAATAAAGGTCAACTCGTGACTTTCTTGTTCTAACGCTTCACCTATCCCCGTCACATTGCCATGGCCAAAGATACCAAAGACACCTTTAAAGAATTTATTTTCGGAATGATCCATCTCGATATACTGTTGATCCAGGAATTTAATTAACGCCTGCGCCATGGTTAATCGAATCGTTTTCATGACAATACACCTCCTGAAGGTTTCATAAGCACATATTCTTACAGTCTCTACATAAGTTCCTAACCTAAAGAAAATGGTCTGGCTGACTTGTTTAATGACTCCAGCTTCACAGCATGCCCAGTTACAAATGATTCTCTGGCTGCCCGAGCAATCCGTTCCGCTTGCAGCCCATCATTTCCATCGCAGATAACAGGTCTTTCATGACAGATCGATTGTATGAAGGAGTTGATTTCATCTATATAGGAGTCTTTATAGCGTTCGAGGAAGAAATATTTCGGTTTATCCCGATAAACACCTGTTTCAGTGCTTACCTCCACTGTCGTCGGGTGATCATTGTTTACAGTGACAGACCCTTTTGAACCAAACACTTCTAATCGTTGATCATACCCATACACGGCCTTCCGGCTGTTATCGATGACTCCGATTGCTCCATTGGCAAACTTCAAGGAGATGATCGCTGTATCGATGTCGCCATTCTCAGAAAAGACCGGGTCGATCAGGCTTACTCCATGTACGAACACTTCTGTTACCTCACTTCCGCACACATATCTGGCCATATCAAAATCATGAATGCTCATATCCATGAACATCCCGCCAGAAGATTTGATGTATTGTTCAGAGGGCGGACTTGGGTCACGTGAGGTAATTTTCACAATATAAGGTGTACCAATAGAGCCCTCTTGAACAAGCTCGAAAGCCTTTTTAAAGTTATGGTCAAACCTGCGATTGAACCCGACTTGAAGGGAAACACCTTCCTCCTGGACAACCTTTAGCGCTTTCTCTGAATCCTCTATATCAAAGCTGATCGGTTTCTCACAGAAAATATGTTTTTTCGCTTTGGCTGCCTCCCTAATGATGCTCGTATGTGTATTCGTAGGTGAACAAATAAACACCGCATCGATCTCAGCATCCTCCAGCACTTCCTTATAATCACTCGTTATTTTCGGGACTCCAATAGAGGCCGCCCAATCAAAGAGTGGTTCCGACTGAATATCAGAAACGATTTTAAGGTTTACGTTAGGATGATGAACCAGGTTTTCTGCATGTAATTTCCCGATTCTTCCGGCACCGATGACTCCAACCGTTAGTTTTGTGTTACTCATACGGGCTTTCCCCCTTTAAAAAGTGGTTAGATTAATAGACTGGTAAAACTACAGTTTGATTGAGAATCTAAACTTGGCATCTTCTTCGTACCACATTGGAAAATTTGTTCCCCAAACGTTATTGTATAAATTGAAGTGAAATCCTCCTTCAAGAGAAGAAAATGTATTATCAAGCTCAAGCAATCTTGGCTTGCCCGGTGACACTAATGGGGCATCCTTGCTTTCAATCACAGCCTCACCGTCCGCCCCATGATAGGCTACCCCTGTTTGTACGGCATGAAGATTACGGTTTCCATTTTTCACGACATCCAAAGGTGAAACCCACTCTCCGATTTTGTCCATTTTCCATAAGTTATGATTATCAACCATCGGGATAAACGAAAACCAAATGGCCTCTGGTAATCGGTTCGCATCCTTATCAAACCAATTCAGTTCAATATCGATAGTTGAGTCTGTTTTATGAAATAGATATAAAAGTTCTATCACTCTTGGGGCTCCAAAATATTTAACCGCAATATTCGGCATACTCAACCTTACATGCACGTGATCTGCTTCTCTTTGAGTCACTTTCCGAATCGATTCCACTTTAGGTTTATACTTTTCTTGTTTTGGGATTGGGTTGACCAGTTCGATACCAGGTTTACCTTGATCCGCTTCAGACCAACGATACGTTTGCCCAATATTGACGACATATTGGTGAAACCATGTATGGTAGTTTTCAACTCCAAACGTTTCATACGTAATGACCCCTAATGGGTGATGCTGGTCCGCCCATTTCTTCCCTGAAGAGTCCACTAATTTAGATATCGAACCATCCCCGGAAAAGGCGGCCTCAAATGCACCAAGCCTATGGAGAGAGTCTAGATCAAGTGGATCCCCTTCCATCCCTTTTAATCGTTCGGGAGTTAGAGAATGAAATACCTCTTCGACTTCTTTCTGTTTATCCTCCGAAAGACAGGCAACCGCTTTTTGTAAATAGGCCCGTTGTTCACTCCATGAACCCTCAAAAAAGCGATAGCTTCTCTCCTCCCAAGTGGTTGAAAATAATTGCTCTGACATACCATCAAATTCATGCATCGCAAATGATCCTATGTAGCTATATTTGTCAGGCACTGCATCCTTTGAGATGCGGTTTTGTTTTCGTGCCCTTTGGAAATCCTGTTTCGAGTAATTCTTGTAATCATTTAGGTACTTCTTTTCATCTAGCCCCCATGTATGTTCAGGAATTAACAATAATGCATCTGAAAATCCCTTATATTCCTTACTGTTGTCTAGCATTCTTCCTTGATCGAGCCATTTGTTTCGCAGTCTCATCAGTTCACGGTAGTGTGATATTTTCTTTGGATCTGTGCCGGTGCCATGGATCCACGTGTCCCCGATCTCCTCAAGGACAATTGGCAATCTGTGTTTAATGGCTCTAAGTTTCACTGCAAATTCATCCATAGTCGATGCTTTAATCTTGGCATTTGGAAATTTCTTGGCCAGTTGGTGAAACTCATGTTTGATCTCTTCTATGGAAGGTGGCCCGCAATTATCACCGGTATGAGCGAATACCATGACTTCATTTATCCCGTCAATCTTGAGGACATCGCCATAGTTATCAGCATAATTGACTATCACTTCTGTTCCATCGCTTCCTCGCCAACGAAATAGATTTGGGACGTTCGGCACTTTTGATGCCGGATTCACCCCTAAATGCAAATATTCAATTCCGTTTTCAGCTAAAGAAGAAACCATCGCATTCGTATGTCCAGGAACGTCGGTCATTTTCGAAGAAATGGTATGTTTCCCAAACCTCTCATCCAGATTCTTTGAAATGGACAATGCATGTTCAAGTAGGTGCCGATCCATCAATTCTGTATGGGTTGTAAAGGGTAAACCATGCCAGGAGACATATCCTTTCTGAATAGCTTCTTCCATTCTCTTAGCCTGCTGTTCATCGGCTCTTTTTAAATATTCATGAATGAGCCAGGAACCCGTCGTCCAGACAAACTGGGCGTCTCCCCCCTCTTTTGCAAGCTCTTCGCTTAACTGTATGGCCTTTGGTATATAGGAACTCATGTATTGATTGGTTACATTCTCTTCAAGGTCCGTAAATCCAAGATCTAAATGGGTCTTGAAAATTACATGCACCACTTCGATATCCTTCATGTCGGTTCACCTCTAGTCATTTCTTAATTGGTCAAGTGGTTGGATGTCATATTCATTAAATTCTTCAGGCTTAATTCAAGACTGTCCAGTGGATTTCCTGAACACTCATCCTGTTCTACCGCATACCACTGAACACCGTTTTGTTCACCCCAGTTAAGGATTGGAAGAAAATCGATACAGCCTTCACCGATTTCAACAAATTTTTCACATTTATCGGCACTCATATCCTTAAGGTGCACAATTGGCATGCGTGATGTACATCGCTGGATATAGGTAAGGGGGTCTAAGCCCGCTTTCTTCACCCAATAGGTATCAATTTCCGGAAAAATGCGGACCCCATCTTCAGGAGCAAGAATATAATCCAGGGCAGTTACACCATCCACCGACGTCATGAATTCGAAATCGTGATTATGATAGCCAATATGAAAGCCTAGAGGCGAAGCCTTCCGGGAAATTTGAATCAGTTCTTTCTTCGCCTGAATATACCCTTCAGCATTTCTCATCTTTTCATCTAAATATGGGCAGATGATATCACTTGTTTCAAAGATCCTGGCTTCCTCGAGCACCTGGTCAAATTCATTCTTTAATCGATCTAGCGGCACATGCATGCCCGCTGTCTCAAGTCCTGCCTGCTTCATGACACGGGCAATTTCTTGAGCTGAATAACCAAATAAACCATCGATTTGTACAGCTTCCCATCCCATATCTTTTAATTTCCATAACACGCCTGGAAAGTCTAAGCTTATTTCGTTTCTTAAGGTGTACAATTGAGCTGCAAACTTATGCTTCATGGGTTCCCTCTCCTTCCGTCCATGCTTCTTACATCAGATGTTTTCCAGCACATCTTCTTTTCCCCTGAGATTTAACCAGTTCATTTCCTTAGAAGTAAGGGTTATCTTAGAACCTTCTATAGAAGATGTCAGTTCTTCCTTTGTTTGAGGACCGATGATCGCACCCGCTAAGAACGGTTGATTGAGTACATAGGCCAGAGCGATTTGAATAGGAGTACACCCCTTTAACTCTGCCAGGTTCTGTGCACGCTTGTAGCGTTCCCAGTTCTCTTCATGATAGTAGACTCGCACCATTTCTTCGTTATCTTGAACGTCCGGGGAGAATCGACCGCTAAAGAATCCCCCTGCTTGAGAAGACCATGAAAAAAGCGGCATCTGCGTTCCGGTATGCCAATCAAGCATGTCATCATTCACTGACACACACCCAGACCATCTTGGCTCATTGCACTTTGCCAGGCTCAGATTCGGGCTGTTGAAGGTAAACCCGATCAATCCATGTTCAGCAGCATACTCATTCGCTTCCTGTATGCGCAGATGGGTCCAATTCGAGGCACCAATCGCATGAATGAGTCCAGCGTTAAGATGTTCATTTAAAGCTTCAATAATCTCGCCCACCTCAACCGTTTCATCATCTCGATGCAGCGCATAAAAATCGATGTAATCTGTCCGAAGACGTTCGAGACTTTCCATGAGATCTTTATTTATTGCTTTAGGATGTAAACGCGGACCAGGTTCCCCATCATCCGGATGGGCACCTTTTGTCATGATAAAGAGCTTATTTCGCTTCCCGCTCTTCTCCAGCCATTCTCCTAATATAGACTCACTTTCAATATATTGATGAGCAGTGTCGAACATATTGCCGCCTAAGGCTACATACTCATCCAATATGGAAAAAGCTTGCTCCTTGCTCCCATATTCATATAAGTGAGCTGTCCCCATTATTAATCGCGAACAGCTTTTCTCCGCATACTTTTGATCAATAACAGCCTTTAATATGTGATAGTTCACGAGGTAGTTCCCCCTTCTAATCTGGTTACTTTCGAAACTAGTCAAAGTAAATCGGATTACTAATCACAATCGGTTCTTCCGAGTTTACGTCCCATAGCTCGACTCTAATATACTTACTGGAACTTGTAATATCGTTAGAATAGTAGACTTTCTTGGAATTAATCATCTCGTTGATAACAGTCCCTTGATCAGTTATCACTCTAATGATCCCTCCAACTTTGTCTTTAAATTCCACCTCCAATGGAACGTCGTTGAGATTATTTGTCCTTGGGTAACTTTCCCCCATACAAATGTCCATCATTTTGATATCAATCCAAGGAGATTCAGGCGTCCTCGTTACACACGCCTTTCCTGACTTCATGGCCTCCACTAACTTACCAGGGCTATGACGCCAGGCATTTAACCAAGTCGTAGGGACACCATATTTTATCCTCTCATGTTCCCGGTGCGTATCACTTCCCCCTATCGCCACCACCCTTTTACCTTGTTTCAGCTGGGAATCCCACCAATCTAATGTTTTTTGATTCGCTTCACTCCAAGGACCATTCCAGATTTCTACCATACTTATATCAAACTGTTCCAATCCCCACTCCCAAGGGCAATACTGACAATGGGGATGATTAATGGAGTAAAGGGAACCGTTCTCTATTCCTTCATCCATTTTCTCCTGTACATCCTCCTTTGAACGGCAACGGAAATCCCGGAAAGGCTGATGCACACCATAAAAGTTGGCATGACCTTTATTCGTCGTCAGTTCAACCCCGGGGATAATCGCGATATCTTCCACCACCGGGTACTGAATATTCTGACTAAATGTATTATGATCCGTTAAAGCAAGATAGTCTAAACCTGCAGACCTGATATTTTCGACTACTTCAGAAACCGTATAGGCCCCATCACTATGATTGGTATGGAGATGCAAATCTCCTTTATACCATCTCCTCTTACTGCGGATACAAGTCACGTTGACTGAGACTGTACATTTGTTGGGAACCCGATAGGCATTTAAGATGACACCCCACCTGCCTTCAGGTAATTCCCCTAGGTTATAGCCTGGAGTCGCACGATCTTCACGCAAGAAAATTTCCTTTCGTGCCCCGCCGCTCCATCCTCTAAACCCATTTGGATCTTCAACTCCCAAATCGATGACATTGGTTTCTCTATCGGTAAAGTCCAACTCAATCTTGACTTCCTCAACATCATCGGCAATCGTAAAGGGCAAAGTAATATATTCACCTTGACTGGAATGATCGATAGTTTTATTCAGCTTCATTGTTTCATTCATACTCAAGTCTCTTTCCCTCCTGATCCCAAGCCACCTAACCCTTGTTCAAATAACGGCTGAAGTATAAAGTACAAGATGATCATTGGAAGTGCTGCCGTCGTTGCTCCAGCCATAATTAACGGCCAATCGATATTGTATTGGCCTTGAAATGCCTTTAAAGCAATTTGGATTGTATACATTTCCTGGGACCTGGCGATCGTTAACGGCCATAGATATTCGTTCCAGTGACTTAGGAAGCTGAAAATCGTGACCAATGCAATCGCAGGTTTATTCAACGGAAGAATGATTTTCCAATAAATTTGAAATTTAGAACAACCATCAATGGTAGCCTGCTCATCCAATTCCCGGGGAATCGCCAGGAAATTCTGTCTCATAAGGAAAATGGCAAACCCTGTCACCGCGAAAGGGAGAATAAGCCCGGCATATGAATCCAACAATCCATCAGGACCCGCAAACGGAACATTTTTCATCATGAAGAACAATGGAACCACCATCAGTCCTGTGGGGATCATCATCGTTGCCAGTACTAGCATAAACAATCTGTCCCTACCCGGAAAACGAAGGCGGGCAAAGGCAAATGCAGCCAAAGATGAAAGAAATACATTTATTAGAGTGGCAATCACAGCCACAACAAAACTGTTAAAAAAGGCCCTTGGTAAATTGGTTTCCTGCCAAATTCTCAAGAAATTTTCCCAATAAAACTCGGTAGGAATAATCTTAGGGGGCCAGGACATCACTTCCCCCTGTGTTTTAACAGATGTCATAAACATCCATATATATGGACCTAAAAAGATCAGTAAGACAATCGTGAGCAAAACGTACAATAAGACATTTCGGATCATATTCGACTTTTTCATCATTTATTATCCTTTCCGGATGATAGTCTTAATTGAAGCCATGTAACGCCCAATAAGAATGGGAATAATACGAACGATAAGGCTGCACCATATCCGACATAGTTAAACTCAAAGGATTGCTGCCAAATATGTTTAATGACCACCATCGTACTATCCATAGGCCCACCATTTGTCAGGATGTCTACAACCGCTACAACCTGAAAGGATCCAATAACAGACATGACCATACAGTAGACTAAGATATGCATGATGGATGGCAGTGTAATGTGAACAAATTGCTTCCAAGAATTTGCCCCATCCATGCGGGCTGCTTCATATAACGATTGAGGAACCGCTTGAAGGGCTGCAAGGAATATAGGGATATTATAGGCTGTCCCTCTCCATGCACCAATGAGGATCAGAATAATCATGGCTGTTGTAGGTTGTAACAGCCATGCAGGGGGAGACTCTACTCCTGCAACTTTTAATATGTAATTTAATATTCCAAGGTTATGATCGAATACCCACAAGAAGATCATGGCTGTAATAACTTCAGATGTAATCGTAGGCAAGAAATAAAACACTTTAAAAAATCGGATCCCTTTTAGCTTTCGGTTCAATAAAACGGCTACTGCTATGGCACCGCTTAATCCAATTGCCATTGAACCGGCGGTATATATCAATGTGTTTCCAATACTTTTGATAAATAACGCATCCTGAAACATACGAATATAATTTTCCACCCCATTAAATATGGCGGGATTCGGCAATCTATACTCGTGAAAACTTAACCAAATCAAATAGATGATGGGTACAATCGAAAACAAAGTTAAAAACGTCAAGGCAGGTAAAACAAATAGATAAGAGCCGATATGGTCCTTAAGCTTATGCATATCTCTTTTTGGTTTCATGACCGATTTGTATTCATGAACAGTCTCTGTTTTCATCCTTTTCACTCCCTTATAAGGAAAAGGTATGTTTCCAGCACATACCTTTTCCTACTCACCCTTTGCTAACCAATTTAATTCGAATCTTCGATCTCTCTTTCAGCGATTTTCTGGGCTTTATCTAATTCCTTCTGTGCATCCGCACCGTCGAATACAGCACGCAATGCTTTGCCCCAAGCATCGTTTGCTTCCGGGAACGCTTCAAGTTTATATGGTTGGGCATATTGCAATGTTTCAATATATGGCTTCAGTAATGGATCATTATAAAACTCATCCTCATACAAATCTGTTTTCACCGGATGACGACCTTCCTCTTTTGCTAAACGAATTCCATATTTATCTGAAATGAACCATTTCATTAATTCAAACGAAGCTACCTTATTCTTAGATCCCTTCGGCACAAACAAGCTTCCTCCACCAAGAACAGATCCTTTATCAGCACCTGGTAAAGGAGCCGTTGCCAAATCTTTGTAGGCATCCGGGAATTCATTTTTGATTCTGGCTATATCCCACGGACCTGAAATAAAGGAGACAGCTCTTCCTGTTCCGAACATAGCGACAGGATGGTCTGTTTGACGCTGTTGAGGTGGTGGAACAGGAGATGATTTATCCACGGTAGCCAGGCCAGTATATTTCTTCATCGTCTCCACAACCGTAGGATCGTTCAAGTTCGCAGTCACTTCATCCCCATTGAACTTCAAGTTATTTGATCCTTCCGCTATAACATTTCCAAAGAAACTCCAACCACTGGCACTCGTGACAATTCCATATCGGGAACCATCTTTTTTCGTTAACTTCTTCGATACATCAACTAATTCATCTAACGTTTTGGGTGGTGCTGTAATCCCGTTTTCTTCAAAAACTTTCTTATTATAAAGGTAGATGGTTGTATTTACATCGATGGGCACTCCGTACTTAACACCTTTCCATTCTGTATCCTGGATCCCACCTGGAACAATTTGATCCTCTGCTCCCCATTCTTCCCATAAATCATCAAGCGGCTCAGCCAGCCCTTGAGCTCCCATCGCAAAAGCATGAGCGTGTGCCATATCCGGAACAGCACCACTAGATACCGCCAGCTTTACTTTATTACTCATATCTCCCCATTCAATCCCAACGGTTTTAATCGAGATATTAGGGTAAACTTCTTTAAATTCATTAATAGCGTCTTTGATTGGATCTGTGTTCGCATAGTCAGCTGCCAACCAAATTTCTAAGTCCGTCTTTGGTAAGTCTGCTACCTTTTCATTGAAAGCCGGCAGACCTTCTGCAACAAGGTCACGATCAGGCGGATTAACAGTCATTTTTTCTTCTGAAGAACTTCCAGTTTTCGATTGACATCCAGCTAGCACTAATAAAGTGACAACTACACATAACAATACTTTTTTCATTGTTCTCCCCCTTGTCCTATCAACCAATTTAAACGCTTACATTTTTTTGAATCTTTTGGAATATACCCCTTTTCCGGCCCTTTCTCCTATCTCCCCCTTTCAAGTGTCTGTTGAAATTTTTCACTGACTCCCATGCATGAATCTCTTTTCACAAGCTTGGCTGGAATCATCTTATTCTTAGGTGCTAACTCATGGCTGAGCGTACTTATTAATATATTTGCTGCTTCTTCCCCCAATTTTTCTGGTTGTAATTCCATGCTGGTTAATTTAGGGGTAATCTCGTGTGCGAGTGTCTCATTATTACTTAACGCAACCAAGGACACATCATTCGGAATATCAATTCCCATCTCTCTTGCTGCTCTAATGACACCCAGTGCCACTCGATCGGTATCGGCAATGATGGCCGTGTATTTTTTCTTTCTATAGTTTTCTAGTAAACTCGTATATCCATATTGAGATCCATCTTTACATCGTGAAGGATCATAATAGATGACATCCTCTTCCATAAACGGTAAAGCATAATTATCATAGGCCTGTTTTAAGCCAGATTTACGATCCTCAGCAACGGTCATATGTAAAGAGGCATTTAAGAATAGGATCTCCTTGTGACCAAGTCCAATTAAATACTCCCCTACCTCCTTCACCATTTCTGTGTTGTTATTATCCACATATTTCGAATCCCCATTTCGATCATTGGGTCTTCCAATAATGACAAAAGGTGTTTTAGAACCTTTATACTTCAGGATTCTCTGGTCTTCATCCAGTGGATTCAAGAGGATGACACCATCAACAGGATCATTGGAGACGAAGTTCATTTCGTCCTTTTCCGCTATTCGATCTAACAGAACCCGATAGCCATTTTCTGAACATTTCTTCACGACACTATTGATAATTTTGGTTTCAAAGCTACTAAGCTCATACTCTGCGTAAGTAGGCATTTTAAGACCAATAATCATAGTTTTTTTCGTGGCTAAGCTGCGAGCCATATGATTCGGAACATAATTCAAACGATTCGCAACCTCCATCACCCGATTGGTCACTTCAGCACTAATCGGACGCTTTTTACTAAACACGTTAGAAACGGTGCTTTTAGAAACACCTGCTTCTCTTGCTACATCACCGATGGTTGTCATACAATTCTCCCTTTTATCGAACCGGTTTCATTATTTGTAAAAAAAATACTCCTAACAATCACTCATTATGTTTAAAAATGAGTTAATATGAGGGATTCTCAATAAAACTCATCGAACCGGTTTCATTAATATGGGTTCATTATAGTTAATTAATTTAAATATGTCAATATTCAGAAAATAGTTTTTTCAAAAGAATTCCTTCTTTTCTTGCCTACATTATAAAACATATTTCAACAAAAAAACTTGGGAAAATTTCCGCAAAAAAAAGATCAACCACTTTATTTCTAAATGATCGATCGTACAAACTCATACTTTATTCGTTGTCATAAGATGAAACCAATCCGATTGCCCCTGCCAAACCGGCATTGTCACCCAGATTAGGGGGAACAATATACTCTTCTATTCTCTCCATTATTTGTTCATGTTGTATATAATTCCCCAAGTTCGATTGTACATGAGTATGTATGAGCGGAAACAGCTGTTCCTGCTTCATTACCCCTCCTCCAACAATGACCCTTTTTGGAGATAAAATAAGAATATATTGAGTGATCGCTTGGGCAAGGTAGTAGGCTTCCATCTCCCATACCTTTTTCTCATTACTTAATTCATATGCTTTCTTTCCCCACCGTTTCTCAATGGCAGGGCCAGCTGCCAGTCCTTCAAGACAATCACCATGGTACGAACAGTTTCCTTGATAGGAGTCATCGCCGTGTCGCCGGACAAGAATATGCCCCATTTCAGGATGAGTTAACCCATGGACAAGTTTACCTTCCACCAATGCCCCTACACCAATCCCCGTACCAACAGTGATATAAAGACAACTATCGTGTCCTTTCGCAGCTCCCCAAAGACTTTCCCCCAAAGCAGCAGCATTTACATCCGTGTCAAAACCAATCGGAATAGAGTAGTGCTTCTTAAGGTCACCAATCAGATTCACATGATTCCAGTGCCTTTTCGGTGTACTGGTTATGTAGCCGTAGGTAGGGCTTGAACGATCAAGATCAACCGGTCCGAATGAACCTACACCTAATGCACTAATCTTCTTATTATGAAAAAAGGAATGGACCTGCTCCAACGTTTCATCAGGAGTAGTTGTTGGAATGGTTACACGTTCGAATATATTTCCATCCTTATCACCTATCCCACAAACAAACTTGGTTCCTCCTGCTTCAATTGCTCCTATCATCCTTTGTTGCTCCTTTCCATATCACTCTTATTACATTCTAGTCCTACAGACTTCCGAAAACCCTTACAATTACTATAATCGAAGTTTCCAAAGATAGAAAGGTTGTCTTTCCGACTCGTCTGGTTTCGCTACTTGAAACAACCTTTGATGAATAGTTTTCATAGAGCTTACAATCTTATAAGCTATCTTTCTTTAGACACCTAATAATTCCTGCATTCTCTAAAACAAGAAAAAAGAAGAGGCCGGGACATAACTAAATTGGCCCAATCTAAAGACGAACCATTAAAAATCCGAACAATTTCGATTTTCATAAATGAACCTTCGAATGATCGTTCGGATTTTTATTTGACTAAAACACTTTTGTCTCAGCATCTTCTTCCATTCTATTCAATTCGCTGCTCTATCGACCGGGATGAAATCCCTCAATAAGATTTCTCACCTATTCGATCATTTCTAATAATTTATATGCTTTCTCTTTGCTTTCAGTATTTAACAATCGATTCCGATAATCTTCGTCCATTAGCTGTCGGGAAAGCAACTGTAAAATTTTCAGATGTTCGTTTCCTTCACTCTCTTTCGGCACGGCAATCATGAAAATCAATTTGGCATCCGATCCATCCAGACTCTTCCAATCCACTCCATCTTTCTTGATTCCAAACACCACTCTTGGTTTTGTAACGGCAGTGGATTTTCCATGAGGGATGGCAATATTCATTCCGATCCCCGTTGTACTCTCTTCTTCACGTGCAAGGATGGCTTGTTTAAATTCATTTGAGGAAGTGATGGTACCTGCCCCTTCCAACTTTTGAATCATCTCATCTATCACTTCGTCACGAGTAGATCCTTTCAAATCTACATCAATCAGCTCTAAATTGGTTATATCCGTTAGCTTGTTGATTTCAATAGACTCCATTTGAGGGTGATCTTCAGCAACTTCTGCTGAGTTCGTCATTTCCCCCTCTGCTACTGCCTCTTCATCCGTTACAACATCCTTCTTTAAAAGGTTGACCACTAACGCAGTGACAACCGCACCAGCAATAACAGCAACAAAGAACATCAATACGTTATCCACAGCACCAAGAACGGCAACAATCGGACCTCCGTGTGCCACTCTGTCCCCTACATGGCCAAGCATGGCGATGACGGAACCCGTCATGGAACCAACCATGATACTTGGAATGACTCGGAGCGGATCTTGCGCTGCAAATGGGATCGCTCCTTCTGTAATCCCGAATAAACCCATAGTGAATGAGGCTTTACCTGTTTCTCTTTCAGAGGCTTGGAATTTCTTTTTACCAATAAATGTAGCAAGCCCCATCCCGATCGGCGGGATACAGATGGCAGCAGCGATCGGCCCCATAATTTCATAGTTTCCTTCTGCGATCATGGCAGAACCGAAAAGAAAGGCAACTTTATTCACCGGTCCACCCATGTCAAAAGAGATCATAGCACCAAGTATGAGGGCGAGTAAAATAGAGCTAGTCCCCTGCATACCTGCGAGCCAGCCAGTTAATATTTCAAAGGTTTGCGCTACAGGTGCCCCAATCAAGAATACAAATGCCAGTCCCACTATAAGGGAGGCGAGCACCGGAATAATGATGATCGGCATGATCGGTTGGATGGCTTTTGGAACTTTGATCTTTTTAATATAAAGGGCTACATACCCTGCAAGGAAACCGGCGATGATACCACCGATGAATCCCGCACCGGCTTCACTTCCATAGAAACTTCCGTTCGCAGCAATATACCCGCCGACGATACCCGGGGCAAGACCGGGTCTGTCTGCAATACTATAGGCGATGAAGCCTGCCAGGATCGGGACCATGAAGGTGAATGATGCTCCGCCGATTGCTTCGATGCTCTTCCAGAATGAATCCTCCGGTATGACAAGACCACCCGGCGTCTTCACGCCACCCATCGTCAAGGCAACGGCGATCAATAAACCGCCAATGACAATGAACGGAATCATATACGATACACCATTCATTAAATGACGATAAATGGGATTTTCTTTCTTTTCCTCCTGTTTCTTTTCTCCTGAAGTAGAGTGATAGACAGCTACATCTCCACTCATCACTTTTTTCAACAATTGCTCAGGCTTACGAATACCGTCCTGTACGCCTGCTACCAATACTTTCTTTCCGTTAAAGCGGTCTTTGTTTACCGTTTTATCAGCAGCGATGATAATCCCGTCTGCTTCTTGTATATCCTTATCTGTGAACTCATTTTCTACCCCGATGGAGCCCTGGGTCTCTACTTTCAATTGGACCCTCAACTGTTTCGCTGCTTTTTCCAGATTTTCAGCAGCCATATAAGTATGGGCAATACCATTAGGACAAGATGTAATCGCTAGTATTTTCATCTCTCATTCCCCTTTTCGTAATCGCTTACATTAACTATACCTTGATATGTCGGAACAAAAAGGCTGTTCTTTTACCGGAGCTCCGGTAAAAATATCAAAAATAAGAAGCAAAGCTCTCTTCGCTTTGCCTCATTCATTCTTGAAAACAGATAGAACGTTCATGATATCCTGGTGCATAATCAGGGATTGAATCTTCTTGGGGTCTTCACTCAAAGATGAGATTTCACTAAATAGCTGTTTCACTTCTTTCTGCTCATCATTTTTCACTGCTAACAGAAAGACCAATGATACCTTTTCTACTCCCCATTCGATAGGCTCTTTTAAAGTCGCAATAGCGATAGCCGATTGCTTGATCAGATTTGGGTGTCCGTGGGGAATCGCAATCCCCGCCCCAATGGTGGTAGCTGACATCCTCTCTCTTATCATCGTGCTTTCGATATATTCTTTTTCTACAAAGCCTTTTGAGCATAGGGAGGAAGCGAGCTTCTTTATGATTTCATACTTGTTTGTTTCTTCTTGTTGAATAAACACCAGAAATGGATTGGTATATCTTAATAAAATCGATTCTTCATGTGGATATGTTAAGGTGTTTTTATCCTGTTTTAACCACTGCTCCAAACGTTCCTCATCACTTTTCTCCAATAAAGGAGAAACGACAATATGAGGGACTTGGATGTTCGGTAAAGATATGGTGCTGATGACCAAATCTACTTCTTCATTATGGAAGAAATCCTGTAATTCAGCTTTAGCAATACTCCCCAAAACGCGTACAGAATGGAACTTACGTTCAATTTTAGTTCTCAATAATTGAGACATACCGATTCCCATATGACAAACGAGCACCACTTTTTTCGAGGTGAAGGTTTGATTTTTAAGCCTCTCTAATGATGATTGGAAGTGCAAGGCTAAATAAGCTGCTTCTTCCTCAGGAATGCCAATAGATAGGGTTTCATTGATCTCCACTAATGTAAGCATTACTTGATCAAACATATATGGATACATTCTCTTGATTTCCTGCAGCATCACATTTGATACGGGGAGTCCATGTTTCAAACGATTGAGTGTAGAATGCAAATGAACGTTCAAGCCTTCCCATAATTCCTGATCTTCCCTAAAATCAATGTTGATAGACGTTGAAACCCTATCTACCAGCATGTTCAACACTTTTAATAGAAGTGGTTGATTATCTATCAAGCTTTCGGTGACAGTCACATTCTGAGACCTATATTTCCCGCCGAGGAAATGGAGCGACATATACGCTATTTCTTCATCTGGAAAATGAAGCGAAAAGTACGGTTCGAGCTTCTTCAGAAATTCAGCAGCCCATTGATATTCTGTTTTGTTCTGAAGATACGAAAGCTCTTCCTCTGAAATGGAAATCGTTTGTCCCTGTTTTGACCTTTTCATCATAAGAAGTGTATGAAGAATGACTCGTTCAAAGCTTTCATCTGTCAGTTGGATAGAATAGGTACGCTGGACGTGGCTTAATTCATTATTCACGACATTGAATTCTGAAGGAGAAAACTGATTCTTCATGAAATCCTGAGTAAGTGTAGGGTGTTTAACCATTTCATATAAGCGTGATAATGCTGCGCGTTTATCTTTTTCAGTGCCATCCAGGGTGAAACCGACTTTTTGCCTGGTCACCACCTTTATATCAAAACGCTTTAGCCATGTTTCTATTTGGTTTACATCTTTTCTTATGACCGCTTTACTTACATAATATCGATTCATTAAGTCCTGGAATGTGATAGAAGAAGCATCCATCAGAAGATGATAGGCGATTTGAATGACCCTTTCCTCATCACTTTCTTTCCAAACAGACAGGTCAGTGGAGTGAAGCTTGCTGAATAGCTTTTTGCCACCCTCATCATCTACTTCCAAACAGACACCTAACCCTGGTTTTCGTAACAGCTTGGCAGATGATACCTCTTCCAGAAAATAGTGAATCGTTTTCAAATCGTTCCGAACGGTTTTTTCAGAGCATTGCAGTTGCTCAGTTATATCCCTGATGAGTATGTATTGATTGGATTCACCTATAAGCAAGCGTAAGATTTCGTTTTGTCTCTCGTTCATATTTTCACCTTCTTTATGTTTGAGACCATGATCTACCTTATGATACTTTTTGCTTATGGAAAAGTAAACTCGGTACTGGAATTCTCGCTCGATCTGTTAATAGCCTACACTCCTTCCAAACGGTCACATTCTGAACGTCGATCCAATACCTTCCCTCGAATCTCTTCCCTACTAAAACCATATTGAAATAACGATTTTTCGACACGGTGGCATGATTTTCTTAAATCTCGCATGATTAATTGGATTTACGGTGTAATCTTCCGAAAAGAGGCACGATTTTTTGATATCCGGCTCGATTAAAGCTGAATCTCGCATGATTCCTATGAAATATAGATATATAGATTCCCAGATGAACGGTCTAGTGGGCTACTAACCCCTAAAAAAACAGCGTTACGACTCAAAAGACGAAAAAAAGACGAGGCAACCACCCCGTCCTACTCAATCTTTCAACAATCGCACAATCTGCTCCACCGTCACCTGGATCTGCTCCCTCGTTACCTCGCCCCTCAACGCTTCCTTCAGCGACCGGCACTCCGTCTGAATCGAGAACACAGCATCCAGATACTGATTCACCTCTGCCAAATCCGTATCGATTCGACCCGCGATCCCGATCACTTTCTTACCGTGCTTCTTCGCCAGTCCCGCAACCCCCACGGGTACTTTCCCCATCAGGGACTGCTGGTCCAGACTCCCTTCACCGGTAAAAACAATGTCCGCCTGCATCACTTTCTCTTCTAAACCCGTAAGCTCCATAATCGTCTCAACGCCTGATTGAAGAACCCCTTTTAAAGCAGCCACGATACTTCCCCCGAGTCCTCCGGCAGCTCCGGATCCAGCCACATGTTGGACGTCAATCCCATATGCTTTATCCAATAGGGAAGCGAGCCTCACCAAACCGGCATCAAGTTCAAGTATCCCCTCAGACGTGGCCCCCTTCTGCTTTCCGAATATATGGGCGGCACCTTTCTCTCCGTGAAAAGGATTCGTAACGTCACTCGCAATCGTGAACGAGCATTCCTCCAGTCCGGGTAATCGCTCGTGATCAGAAAATGAAGCTGTCTTAAGCAAAGGATTTCCTTCCGCTCCAAGCTCTTCTCCATCCTCATCATAAAACCTCCATCCCAATGCCTGCAGCATCCCAACTCCTCCGTCATTCGTCGCGCTGCCCCCAAGGGAAATGACAATATTGCGATATCCGCTCAGAATGGCATCCTTGATCTGCTCACCCAGGCCATACGTGTTCGCTTTCATCGGGTCCCGTTTCTCAAATGGTACAAGGGGAAGGCCACTGCTTCTTGCACTTTCGATAAACGCCGTGTCCCCGTTCAAAACAACATAACGGGCAATGACAATGTTCATTAATGGATCATGTACCTTAACTTCCTTCTCTTCTCCATCAAGACACGTGAGCAAGGCATCCAGCGTCCCCTCTCCACCATCCGCCATAGGTGAGTTCTCCACATTAGCCGACGGTAAAGCAGAAAGGATCCCCTTACGAGCCGCTTCCCCTACTTCGAAAGCAGATAATGAATCCTTATAAGAATCAGATGCTATTAAAACATTCATCTCCTACACGCCTCCTATAAAAAGGTGCCAGTAGCCTGCGAAAGCGACTGGCACCTGTATTAATCTATTGTTTTACCCACATAAATTCATACGGGTGTACTTCAACTTCTCCACTTACCTCTTTCCCACTCTGTAAATCGAAGCCTGAATGAGGAAGTGTTACAACTGTCGGAGTCGCCTCCAGATTGACGACAAATGTGATGCTCTCTCCTGTTTCCTGATTAAAACGCTTCAATCCGAATAGATTGGCCCCCAGTTCCAGCACTTCCTGTCCTGCGTACGGAGAGAAAGCAGATTCCTTCTGGCGGATTGAAATCATGTCCTGTAAGCCTTCGAAAATCCCTTTACGACGGGAATCCGATTCTAATTCCTTAAGGATGCTCCCAAGCTCCAGCTTCTCACGATTGATCCTGCGGTTGATGCCGGATGCTTCAACTCCGGCTTCATCATTATGAGAGCCCAGTAAAGAATGATAGTAAATGGCCGGAACGCCCACAAACGATAACAAGATGGAATGTGCAGCCAGCATCTTCTTCACTTCAAGTTCTTCTGTCGTATCCTCCCCTTGATTGACCAGGGCTGCTGAATAGTTAATGTTCAATTCATATACAGACTGGCTGCCGTCACTATTGGCTTTATACGAAACACGACCGCCGTTTTCTTTCACTTTATTCACAAGCAGTTGTTTCTCGTCCTCCGTCAGGATCCCTTCCGTCGGACGCATCCCGATTCCGTCATGACTCGCAAGGAAATTGAAATAAGTCGCAGTATCCGAAACGGTATCGATCGTTTTCGCCCATTCCGTCAGCTTTTCACCATTGTGTGTCGTCAGTGAAAACAGCACAAGTGGAGGCAGGGAGAATTGATAAACCATATTGGCCTCATCGGATCCATCACCGAAGTAGCTGATGTTTTCTTTGTGTGGGACATTTGTTTCTGTAATGATTTGCGTATTCGGTTTAAAGAAGTCCATGACTTCCCGCCACAGCCTGATAATTTCATGTGCCTGTGGCAGATGGATGGACGTCGTGCCTGATTCCTTCCAAATGAATCCGATTGCATCTAAGCGAATGCTTGTCCCACCTTTGCTTGCATACTCAAGTAAAATATCCGTCGTTTCCTCTAAAACCGGGTAGTGGTGGAAATTCAAGTCAACCTGATCTTCACTGAACGTCGTCCAAGCTGTTTTCACACCGTTCTTTCCTGCGTATTCATGATACAAAGGCGAGGTGCGGGGACGAACCACAGCACTTGTGTCAAAAGAAGGATCTTTTGGAACAAAGTATTCCTGATATCTTTCTTCGCCATTCAGATACCCTCGAAACCACTCACTCGATTTTGAAATATGATTGGCAACAAAATCAAACATTAAGCGATAGTCCTGAGACAAACCTTCAATATCTGTCCAATCACCGAGCTTTGGGTCCACTTGACGGTAGTCCACGACGGAGAAACCATCATCGGATGTATAGGGGAACATCGGCAGCAAGTGAACGTCCGTCACGGCCCCTCTCACCTTTTCATTCAAGAAGGTGTGAAGAGAGGCAAGTGTGGGCTTGCCCTCTTCGTAAATGCTGTCACCATACGTGATGAGATACACGTTTTCTTCTGACACAGGGGCGGCACTTTCCCACGAATGAGAACTCCATTTATCCACAAGCTCCGTAAAAGAAGTCAGGAATTCCTCTTTGAAATCTTCCCCGTAAATCGTTCGCAATCTCTTTTCTACATGTTGTATTAATTCTTGCTTTGTCATCTTTTCACCTTCTTAAGATAGTTTTAATGTGAGGTGGCCCTTCGGATTGAGTTCAACCACTGTACCAGCATCCTTTTGACATTCCTCTGCCAGATTTGTGATCGATGCATGACTGAATCTATGGTGGACTGTCACGGTTTGAACGGTTTCCGTCGGATTGAACAAGCGAACAACAATCGACATGTCATCATAAGCACGTTTGCAGCTGCTCATAACAACGGAAGGGTTGTCCATTTCCAATAATGAAACCTTGTCATTCATCTCCCTCACCGGATAAGGAATCTCGAAACGCTCCAACCGTTCTTCAAACGTATTCAAGCTTTGTTTCTGATAAGAAGCATGTCGTTCAACATATTGATCCGTCAGCCTGAACATCTCCACTGGCTCTGCATCCCCAACATATACGGCGTATTCAAACACCAGCTTCTGCTTCATCTGGGCATCAGGAGTATAGACGACTTTATTGTTGATACCCGATGCTCTTCCCGGACGCCACATGAGATCATCTTTTCCTAACAAACCAACGCTTCTGAATAGGGTAAGAGCGAGTTCTCCTGACTCTTCAAGCACTTCATACTCCTTGATCCCTCTTGTAATAGCAGCAAACGTATGAGAATCAGTCGATACCCCTGCAAAGTTTTCAAGACAATAAATCGGTACTGGCGCTTCTGCAAAACCATTTTCTTTCCAATCCTTCATATACGGATTGTTCACACCCCGCTCAATCAGCCCGAAGCCCTGATCGGCAAAAGAAGTTTGAGGCTTTTTCACTCCCGTATTTAATCGAACGCGCACACGATGATCTTCAACCGTATTCTCGATTGTATGCTGAACCCGGAGGAAGCTCTCATTCTTTCGAAGCTCAAGGGTCGTGATGATCACCAGTGGTTCGCTGTTGATTTCCGCCTGACGGCACTCGAGATTCCCTGGTACTAGCGCTTCATGCTTCACCATGAGTTTCTGTGATCGCTCACCTGTTTCGACAGAAAGCAGTTCACCCTCCTCCATCCATAGGGGTTGATCGCCTTCTAATGGAGAGAAATCATAGGAATCTCCTGCATCACCGATATTTTCAAATCGAAGCAGATGGGAGATCATGTTGCCCTTGTCTTTCTCCGTCAGGGTCAGATTTCCTTCCACAAACTCTACTTTTACATGTTCATTTTCGATCGTTTGATTTTCGCTGTCTTCAATCTTTTTCAAACCTTCTTTGAGTTCTTCAACCATATATGTCTCGTACCCTAACCCGGCAACATCTTTCAAATCTGCCATCACGACGGTACGATAATAACCCGGAACCTCTACTTGCTTCTCGCCTTCCGCTGTCACGACAATTTTCTTACCGCCACTGATATATTCCTGGTCAACGGCTTCGATTGCAACAGGCTTCCCATCTAAATCCTTCACGTTGAATTGATCAGATTTTGTAAATAGAACGACTTCCACAGTCCCGGAAAAAATAGACGCATTCGTATTAAAGAAGACAAAAATGGAGTCATTCTCGATTTTCCTACTTATGGCTTCTGTCATTTGTTTCTTCAAGATATTCAGAAGTCCGTCTGCAATCCGGTTCACCTTCTCCAGTCGTTGAACGATATCACGATTGGTATCATCGGAGTTACATCCGCCAATACTGTCGTGGGCATGGACATCGAAGAGTTCCTTCCACATTCCGTCCAGCCACGCCTGTGGATAACGAAGACCAAGAGATTGACCGATGACGGCCAGAGGCTCCAGTACATTCAGAATCTTATGTTCAACTTCATAATTGGCTTTCTTAATATCATAGCGCTGGGAACGGATTGTGTTATGAATACGGGACTTCTGCGTCGCCGTCAGTTCTCCTTCAATCACATTCGTAAAATCCGCCCCATTCTCCCATGCATCCTTCATGAAGGTTTCATAGTCGGAAAGGACAAACTCATAGTCCTCAGAGCTCTTATTCAGCTTCTTGATGGTCTCAGGGAAATGCTCCCGCACGAGCACTTGATCCCCACCTGCCGGAAGTAAGAGATGATCACTATTCTCGTTCATATCAGCAAGCTTCTCCAGAATCGGAAACAGCCGTTCTTCCTTATATTCCTCTGAAGCTTCAAGGAATTTCCCCGGGCCATACCCGAAGTAAATATTATTGGCATTCACCGTCTCACCGTCCGGGGATTTCCACGTGAAGTTCAAATCACCCTTTAACTGATCCGTATAAATCCCACGCTGAAGGACACTGTTATCAATCCCGAATCCTTTAAAGATGGAAGGTAGATACTGATTCTGCCCGAAAATATCCGGCAGGTACCCGCAATTCATGCTGTGCCCGAAGCTCTTTGAAATCTTCGTTCCATACAGAAGATTGCGGATGATGGATTCTTTATTGACAAGCAGGGAATCCGTCTGCGTATACCATGGCCCGATAAACAACTTCTTCTCTTCCACCTGCTGTTTCAATCGGTCCCTGTTTTCAGGGCGGACCTTCAAATACTCCTCCACGATGCTTGCCTGGGCGTCAAATACATAGCCCGTATAGTCTTCATTTGTTTCCAGGACATCTAAGAGATGATCCAGGTTTTCTGCAAGTAACACATTCGAATCTTCTATTGTAAAATACCATTCACGGTCCCAGTGGGAATGAGGTACGACATAAACACGCTTTTTCATGGATGTTCCCTCCAAATAATAGGTAAAGGGTTCCGGATCTATAATGATCCGGCCCCCTTTTTGTGATTATTTTTCGTGCTTTTTCAAAATCGCAAAGCGGATGAAAATGTTCGCAAAAGCGATGAACAATACCCCGACTGCAAGTCCAATGAGGTATGCCCAAATATTTTCAACAAGCGGCCATCCCCAGACAGCCGGAAGTGGATACCACTGAACGGCTCCAAGTACAACAGCCGTTACAGATCCTAAAATCGCTCCGATGATGTTGATCGGTATCGTGATCAGCGGGTTGCGAAGCATAAATGGAATCGCTCCTTCACTGATCGCAATAAATCCAAGTAATAATGACGTATTCCCTGCTACACGCAGGTTCGCATCGAACACACGACGACCAACGACATACTTATCGATAACCGTTGCAAGTCCCAACCCGATCGGCGGGATAACGATCGCCAATACGCGGGCAGTCAACGGATAGATTTGATCCGCTGCAAGTCCGATGGCAATGGCACCGGCTGCTTTATTGATCGGTCCACCCAAGTCAAAGGCTGTAGCTGCGGCTATGATACTTGCCAGTACGACATTCCCTGCACCTTGAGCGGCTGTAATCCAATCACTTAGAAGGGCATTTAGTCCTCCGAAAACAGGATCAACAATATAAAAATTGAGGAAGAAAATCGTTAATACGGAGATCGCGGGAATGATGAGCATCGGCTTCATCGCAATCAAATTTTTATTCAGCTTGATTTTTTCATTTAAGAATTTAGAGACATAACCAGCTGTCAGTCCAAGGATCAATGCTCCGAGGAAACCTGATGGAATCCCGCCTTCGATTCCCCAGAACGTATAGTGAAGACCGGCGGCGAATACCCCTCCGATAAAACCGGACACGAGTCCGACACGATCGGCAATGGCGTAAGCGACGAATGCACCGAAGATTGGATACATGAATTTAAAGATCATCCCGCCGAACTTATCCAGGTGATGAAGAATGACTAACAGTTCATTTGAATCCGTAGCATATTTAATATCATTGATGGTATCAACGAGTCCGAGGGGCATGGCGGCAAGTTTCGCAATTCCCATCATGAGACCCGCTGCCACAAGGACAGGAATCATATATGAAATACCTGTCATGACGGCTTGAGTGATCTCAGACATCAGACCCTGCTTACTTCCATCCGTTGAAACCTCGTCTTCACTGCTGTCTCCCGTTACGGTTCCATCAGGCTTCGTCAATGCACGGTTGATGATATCTTTAGCATGCTTTAACGGTTCTGCAACACGTGTCTGCACGTAAGGCTTACCGGCAAAACGCTCTTTATTCTTTGGAGCAATGTCCGTTGCAAACACCACGGCATCCGCTTCTTTCAAAATAGCTCCGCGGTGCTCATCTTCAATCCCATTCGCACCCTGCTTCTCCGTTAGAACGCGGACACCCATCTCACGTCCTGCCTTCTCCAATGCTTCAGCAGACATATACGTGTGGGCAATACCCGCTGCACAAGCCGTGATGGCCAGTACTGTTTTTGTATATTCTTGCGGGGTCTCGATAACCTCTTCTTTTTGATCCAATAAAGTTAAAAACTCTGAAGGGGAAGAAGCGTTCATCAAGTTGTCAATATAGCCCTTGTCCATCAGTCTTGTACTCAGTTCAGAAAGGACACTTAAATGGGTTGATCCAGCTTCCGAATCCGGAATGGCAAGCAAGAACACGAGCTTCACTTTGTTCATCGGGTCAATGCTTTCCCACGTATCAAGGCCGTTTTTCAGCCTGGCGACAGCAAACTTCGCTTTCTTTACAGCTTTACTCTTCCCATGGGGAATGGCAAGTCCAGCCTCAAGCCCCGTAGGAGAAATCTCTTCCCTCTCAAGAACTGACTGTAAAAACGCTTCTTTAGATGTTAAAACGTCTTGTTGATACAACGCATCAACCATTGTTTCAAGAACTTCTTGTTTCGTGTTTGATTCAATATCAAATATGACCAACTGTTCATCTGTCATTTGTCTTAATTCCAATGAGGTTCACCTCTCTATAAATAATGTCAGTATGTGTATGAAATCCCTTACAATGTAGTTATATCACAGATAGAACCGGGACTTTTGTACATAGAGCGTACAATTGTACAGAATGAAAACCCTGTCATGTCTAAGAGTAGGTAAATGAGCATAACAATACATGCTATAATGAATGCTATACTATGAAACGGTTTACAAAGGAGTATTGTATGGGGAAAGTATTGGATCGGTTTTCACCCTATATCGGGGAACTTACATACGCTGAAAAACACGTCCTTTATTATGTAGAGGAACATTTGGAAACGGCGAAGAATCAATCTTTGACTGCGATGGCTGAAAGTAACAGCGTCAGCACGACCACCATCATCCGCATGTGTCATAAGCTTGGCCTCGGTGGCTTCTCTGAATTTAAGTTTAACCTAAAGAGCATCGATGAAAACGTGGGTCCGGCTGAGAATATGCTGGAACGTTACCGTCAGGATACGAATCGGACATTGGAATCTTTGCGGGTAGAAGAATTGGAGAAGATCAGTGAACAGCTATTGCAGGCGAATCGCGTCATGATTGTCGCAGTGGGATTAACGAAGATGGCCGGGGAGTATTTCAGCAAATTATTTATGCAGGTGAACAAGCCAACGTCATACGTGTACGAATCACATATCATCGACCTGCTCCCGAATATGGTGCAGCAGGACGACCTCATCGTCTTCATTTCATCCAGTGGCGAGACGAAGACGATTGTAGGGGCAGCTGAGAAGATCCGTTATAAGAATGCGGACTCACTCTCGATCACCAATTCAGCAGATAGTACGTTAGCGAAAATTACCCGGAATGCAATTAGCGCCGATGTGCAAAAAGTGCAGTTTGCAGGGTATGATTTGACGCCTAGGTCTACGATGGTGATTTTGATTGATTTGATTTTTGAGTTTTATTTGAAGAAAGTGATGAAATGATCCTTAAACGAGTGTTTGGTCGGGTTCTGCCTATTCCAGTGGCGTTTGTAACGGTTAAACAAACGTTTGTTTAAAATGACCTAAAGTAAAGCACGAAGCTCCATGCCCAATGGATGCTTCGTGCTTTTTCTTAAGCTTTATACATGAGAAACAATCAACTCAACCTGTCCCTCAATTTCAAATGTCTCAACATCAGAAGGCAGAATGAAATGGTCTCCTTTTGAAAGAGAATACTCTTCTCCGTGGACTTTCAGTACTCCGCTTCCTTCCAGTACACTTGCCAGTTGGAATGGCTGGTGCTGTACAAATGCGGCATGGCCGTCTACTTTCCATTTGTAAACGGTAAAATATTCCGCTTCCACAAATTTCGTCGATTCGATTCCTTCACGTGTTTCCACAACAGGTTCAACTGCCTCTGCCTTATGTGGAATGGTTGTCACTTCAATCGATTTCTCGATATGAAGCTCACGGGTATTCCCTTCCGCATCTTTGCGGTCATAATCATACACACGGTACGTCGTATCCGAACTTTGCTGCGTCTCTAACACCAGTGTTCCTTTACAAAGGGCGTGGATGGTACCGCTTGGAACATAGAAGAAGTCACCTGGCTTAACCGGAACGCGACGCAACAGGTCATTCCACTCACCTTTTTCAATCATCGACACAAACTCTTCCTTCGTTTGTGCTGTATGACCAAAAATCATTTCGGCATCTTCATCACAATTGATGATGTACCAGCATTCGGTCTTGCCGAGTTCACCATTTTCATGTTCCTTAGCATAGGTATCATCCGGGTGCACCTGCACAGAAAGATCTGCGTTGGCGTCCAATATTTTCGTCAGTAATGGGAATACCGGTGATGAATGGTTCCCAAATACCTCACGATGCTCGTTCCAAAGCTCGCCGATCGTCTTTCCGGCAAACTCACCGTTGACCACCGTGCTTTGTCCATTCGGGTGGCCGGATATGGCCCAGCATTCCCCCGTTATCTCTGATGGAATGTCGTAATTGAATTGGTCTTTCAATGCCGTACCTCCCCAGATTCTTTCCTGGAATACGGGTTGTAGAAATAGTGGTTGATTCATAGTTGCCTCCTAATGTTTGCTTTTTATATGTACTCGTACGATTTCACTAATTGTCCTACATTATGCCGGTTCTATCAAGTGTGAATGAATGTGTTAACCTTCTTTCAATGACTGACAATCTTTTTCTTTTTATAAAGAAGTAAAGCAGGGCCGGTCCATCTTGAATAAACTTCACTTTCACCATCGACTCCTCAGTTAAGGTCTATCCCAGGTCCAGGCAGTGATGATTATCTATTGGTTGTGTACCAGTGATCCTTTGCTTTCTTCATTTTTGATAAGTTAAAAGGCGCAGGTAAGGTGGTCTGCGCCTCTTCTTTGTATTCGTTTCTTCTATTCACAAAAAAGAAGCACGAGAGACATTCCCGGTGCTTCCTCAGTGCATGCCATTGTCATTGGAAATACGATGCCATAATGGTCTTGAGTTGGCTGTATTTATGTCTGCTTAAGTTAATGATGGTTTCAGAGTTTTCAAGTTTGACATTATACGATTTCATGAAGGAGTCTTGTTCGATGGACTCTATTTTATCAATAGGTACTAAATAAGATTGATGAGTACGATAAAACAGCTCCTCCTTGAGCATGTCTTCAAGACGGTTTAGGCTTTCACTGCAAACAATAACGGTATGATCTTCTAGGTGGATGAGGGTCTTTTTTCCTTTTCTCTCTATATACAGTATTAAGGCTGTATCCACCAATCGCAATCTGCCCTGTTCTTTCACACCAATCTTTTTTCTTCTAGTGCCAGCCGTCTGTATTCTTTCCAGTGTTTGTTTAAAACGCACCAGATTGATAGGTTTTATTAAAAAATCTTCGGGATAATATTTGTAGCCCTGTAATGCGAAATCAGGATTTGCACTCATAAAAATGATTTTAATTGATGGAGATTTATCCTTAATGTATTGGGCAATATCAAATCCATTGGCTACCGGCATATTGATATCCAGTAACACTACATTGATAGCCCCTTTTGTATCTATCAATGAGAATAGATCCGTCACTTCTGTTGTAGCAAGAACCAAATTGATGTCAGGAAGTTTATTTGTAATGTTCTTCACTTGATCTAATATTGGTACTTCATCATCAATCACAGCAATATTAAGGTGAATAACAATCTACTCCTTTGACTGTTTTTCCGGTAATTCAGGTTCATACGCAAACCAGAAACAACTGCTCAGTGATGTGGCAGAATTAAAAAATAATGCTGCAGTTGCAATAAGATAGGTAATGAATTTCATCTTAATATCCTCCTTTATGAATCATTTATATATAAAATTCTCCCCATAGGAAAGAATTTTTTCCCATACGAATGTTAATGTGAAACTTTGAAGGATTAAGGAAAGCCAGATACAGTACTGAAATTCAGAAAGATATGGCAGATAGCTGAAAGCATATAATGTTCCGAATGTGAATAGAGACAAGTACTTTAATTTTCGCTTTTCCTTATCAGTGAACATGTCTTTTTTCTTATGCAGTACAGGCGCCTTGATAAATATAATAATGATAGAGATGAATAACAGAAACAGACAAAAATAGGTATATTCATCTAATACAGTTGTATATTTTACTACCAAAGAAATACCAATGATTTGAATAAGGCTAAGGAACAAACATCTAAAATAGCCCCTCGCATGGGCACCTCCTGAAAACATTCTTAGTACTGCCCCGCTTATCAGTATGACGATCGCTTCTAAAGCGACCCCAAGGGGAATGGCTGCTATGATTGTCAGAACCACCTGGAATAACCCGGAAATGATCCACTCCAGCCCATACCTTATTTCATCTTTTTTCTTATTCAACTCGGGATGGTGAACAATGATTGTGTTGGCAACTTTTATTGAAATTTTATTAGGTGTAAGAATTCGCATGCTTTCCTCCACAAGGGATTTTCACTACAAAAGTAATCGAGTTATCTAATAACTCGGGATATAAGTACCCTTTATACTTCTCTACGAGAGACTGAACAATAGCAAGGCCTTGCCCCTGGTTACCCTTTCCTCTTTTAGTAGTGAAGCCTGTTCTGAAAATATCGCCTATATTTTTTTCAACTACATCGACCCGTGTGAAATTACTAACTTCAAAGAAATACTCATTGTTGTCTTTTCCAATTGATACGGTAATTTGCCTCTTTGGCTCTTCTTCAATTTCTACCGCTTCAATGGAATTCATGATGAGGTTGCCCAGAATTTTGTTTAGTTCAAATACTCTGCAAGGAATATCTCTCAAGTTATCACGAATGATGTAATGGAGGTGAATACCTTTCTTAAAGGCAAGCTCCTTATAGGAAAGCAGCATGCCGGCTACAGCATCAGAAGTAAGTGGCAATACATCACTTACACTTGAAGTCTCATATAATACTTCATCTAAATAATCCCTACACTGTTCGTAGTGACCATGATCAAGCATTTTCTTTGCTGCTAATAAATGGTGGACAAAGTCATGCCTTTGAAGCTTAACATGGCTAATGTACTGGCTGAGGTCTTTTTCATATTGATGATTTAAATGAATCGATAATGACTCCAGATTACTATTCAACAAGAACCGTATGACATAAAAAGTCAAGATCGTGATGATGACTAAAAATAATGCTGATAGTAAGGTAAAAGCCGGGCTAAGCTGTTGATTAAAAATAATGGCGTAGTAGAGAAACAACATGGCAAACAGAAAAAATAGAATCGAGTAAAACTTGGTATTGCTCCCTTTCATCACAAGGTTGTCAGCACTTGCATAGATATGTAAGTTGAATTTCCTAATAAGGAAATAGATTACGAGCATAATGAACATATGAGGGACGGCAACTGCCAATGCCGGCATGGCTTCTATACTGAAATGAAATAAGATTTGAAAAGGATACAAAAGGAAATAACTCACAAATTCCGAAAGAAGTAAAAGAATCGCACCTGCCACTATCGCTAACAAAGAGAGTGTAACACTTACTCGAACAATGAATGTGAGCAGGATACCAATTGAAATAATTAAAATGAGTAAATAGATGTATGCTGGTACGCTGCCTTTCAGCATAGTTAGAATGACGCTCCCGTAAAAGCTTACAAAAAGAATAGAATACAATCTCTTCCCTATAGTAATACCCATCAAGGCATAACCCACTAATATGATTAAGAGGGTTTCAATCGTCCCGCCTAATAAAGGGTTGAACAAGTCCAAAATACACCCCTCCTTTACCAACATTAAATTTACCATAATTTCAAATTTATAGTAATACTTTATTTTGTAAATATTTTCTCTTTTTTACAAAATAGGACAAAATGAGAAGAAAATCGCACCTGATACGTTGTGATTTGTACCAACTAGTTAAGGATACATTTTCACCCTCCAACTTCTGATACGATTTTAACTAGAAAGAAAAACGGAGGGATGAGAGTTGAAAAGCCAGAAGTGCACACTATTAAATACGATTGAAACAACGATTATTCAGATGATTGCCAACGAAATGCCAAATAAAGAAATTGCATCAGAATTAAATTATTCGCAGCGAATGGTAGAGTACCACATAAATAAAATTTCAAAGAAGCTGGATGTACAAACCAGGGTAGGCATCATTGTAAAAGCATTTAAAAACAAAATCATTACATAGGGAAGTGATACCTGCCCTTTCCCCCAAAATAAACGAGCTGAGACTATAGTGTTTTAGTCAAATAAAAATCCGAACGATCATTCGAAATTCTTTTATGAAAATCGAAATCGTTCGGATTTTTATTATTTTTAGTAAAGCATACTTAGTATATATAGCCGGGTCCATCCGTTGATTGGAGTCATCCCGTAAAAGCGTAAGCGACGAGGAATGCGAAGTTTCCCACGAAATCGGAAAAGCGGTGTAACAAATAATTCTAAAGACTATTTCATATGAATTGTTCTTCTTCAGGATGGGTCGATTTAGTTATGACTTTAGCCTCGTTCATTTTAGATCAGAAGCTGGAAACCCGGGCACCGGATTCATTCTGCAAGAAAATATCTTCTAAAGAGGGTTCATCTACATTAATCCTGTATAAATCTATACTTTGATTAGTGAAAGCCCGGACTATTTGTGGAATTTTCTTTTCTGATTCGATTACCAGGGATGTAACATTCCCTCTTGTTTCAATTTCTTTACCCACTGTTTCAAGATATTGATTGATGAGATGATGGTTTCCATTTTCGAGTGAGGAATGCTTGATTTCCACGTGGATGGTAGAAGAATAATGTGCCCTCAAATCTTCTAAGGTCCCTTCATTTATGATCTTTCCATCCTTCATGATAGCCATGCGGGTACAAATCTTTTCTACTTCATTTAAGTTATGTGAAGTCATGAAAATGGTTTTCCCTTCTCTTTTCAGTTCCAGAATCAGCTTCTGAATGCTTATCCCTGATTCTGCATCTACACCTGAAGTAGGTTCATCCAAAAAGATCAAATCGGGATCATGAACGATTGCCTGGGCGATTCCTAATTTCTTCTTCATACCAAAAGAAAATTTCCCTGCCTTTACGTTTGCATGCTCTAATATCCCTACTCGATCCAGAACCTCTTTCCCCTGTGACGTTGATATTTTTTTACCGGTTATGCTGGCAAAGTATTTTATATGGCCAAGGGCAGTTAAAGAGTCATAGAAGGTGGAGTAATCAGGTAAAACACCGATACGGCTATATACGTTTTCAAGATTTGTTTCACCCATAAGCTTGAATGTTCCTGACGTGGGTTTTATCACCCCGGTGATCATATTGATAAAGGTAGATTTCCCTGCCCCATTCCGTCCCAAGAAACCGTAGATCTCTCCTTTTTCCACATGTAAACTTACATCACTGACTACTTTTTTTGAACCAAATTGTTTCGTGAGTCCGCTTGCCTCTATCACATTCATTATAAATCTCTCCTCTTGAATATCTCTCTAGCAACGATGAATAGTAATACAGCATATATGAGATTGATTAAGATATAGTAACTCCCAAGCGTAGAATAATAATAGGGGGTTAAATACTTAAACCAATTCGTATAAATGTTATCGGCATAGATTGCCCAAAAGCTGAGCGCAGGAAACACAAGAGCGAATACAATGCCGAAAAACATCGAGACAGCAGGCTTGGGCATCACAATGGAAAAGATAAGATTCAATGCCAGGGCGACCGAGAGAAACAACATACAATCCACTACACCAAGCCATAGAAATTCCTTCGAAACAAACGTTACCAACAGATAAGAAACGGTTATGCAAAAGAACCAGAAAAACCAGACCCCCAGATATTTTCCTAATAATATTTTCGTACGTGTTGTCTTTGTCACTAAAAATCTCATCGTCCGGCTGCTGATTTCCCGGTTCATTAAATCATGAGACAGGCCAGCTATAAATAAAAAGCCTAATCCAAATACGATCATCAGGGTACCGATCGCAAATCCATCCTTACTCTCGCCTAAATCTAATTGATCTGCAACCGATGTCATGAAATCTGCCAATAAATAGCTTATTCCAAAAATAATGGCGATAACGATAATCGATTTAACACTTTTAAAATGTCCTTTAAATTCATTCATGCATATTGCCCACATTCATTACCACTCCTTTCTAAAAATAGTATACTATTGGTAAATTAAGATAAGTTTAACTCATCCTTAACATTACCTTAAAAAGGAGCAGAGAACATGGATAAAGGAAAAATACTAATTGTGGACGATGAAGTAGAAATTCTAAATATGATAAAGCTGGTATTACAGAAAGAAGGATTCCAGTCAGTGGAAACCTGTACAACCGGCAAGGAGGCCATCCAATTAATCGAAGGCAATCGATATGATCTGATCCTTTTAGATGTGATGCTCCCTGATATGTATGGATATGAGATTTGTTCAACAATCAGGAAGAAATCCAACGCGCCGATTTTCTTTATTTCGGCACGTAATTCTGACCTGGATAAATTAACAGGTTTCACCCATGGAGGAGATGACTATATCACCAAACCGTTTAACCCTCTTGAAGTTGCCGCAAGAGTAAAGGTCCAAATGAAACGATACCTTGATTCCGAGGGTGAGAAAGAAGAAGAAATACTGGATTTTGGTCATTTTAAATTGAATACGAAATCTGCAGAGTTACTGGTTGAGGATTGCCCGGTCCCTTGTTCCGCTCAAGTATATAACCTCCTGCTTTTTTTCTGTAAAAATTCTGACAGGATTTTTTCAAAAGAGCAACTCTATCATCAAGTATGGAAAGAACATGTACTAATGGACGATAACACCGTCATGGTCCATATTAGAAAAATCCGCGAAAAAATCGAGAAAAACCCCAGCAAGCCCGTTTTTTTACAAACTGTCAGGGGATTGGGATATAAGCTGGTAAGCGGTAAGAGCAGAACACTATGAATCTACGAAAAAAATTAACGATGCATTTTTTATCTCACTTCATTTTCTTGTTGGTTGTCATGATTGGACTAATCATCATTGCTCTTATCACATTGTCCTTCATCATTTCCCAATCTGAGATGAAATCAGACTTCTCAAGAACTTCCAAGGAGTACATGGAACACGCCATAGAGATAAAGGGGCAAGACGTAAGAATAAATCAAGAAGTGAAAAATTCTGTCAAAAAGCATGCAGGATGGTTACAAGTCGTTAATCGTGATGGCAGCGTAATCGGCCAATATAATACTCCACCAGAATTGCCTGATTCCTATACCTTTTTGGATATACCTTCTTTAGAAAATAAAACATACAGGATGAAATATTGGAAAATGCTAAATGACCATGTCGTCATTTATGGTGAAAAGGTAAGAAGCAATGAAATAAAAAAAGGGCTAACAAAAATAGACAATTTCCCGGAAATCAGCAAAGAAGTTCAAGATTACTTAGTTCAACATAATGCCTGGATGCAGACATATAATTCTGAGGGAGAATTGATCAAGAGTTATTTCGCACCAGAAACATTACACTATTCTGTTAACGAACTAATGGATATCAAGGAAGAAGCCTGGAACTCTAAGTATGACCTTTCGTTCTACCGCCCTGACAACAGCACTCGTTTATATGTCATTGGAACGAAGAATACATACTATAGCCCGGATGAAATCACGGATGGGATGATCAACCGTTCGTTTATCAAAGGCTTCTTGATCGTTTCCACCGTTCTTATCATATTTATCACAGTACTGGGGCTATGGTATGGGAAGAAATTCGGGGTCCCATTGTTATATATGATGAAGTGGATCAACGATATGTCTGATGGAAAATATGTCAGTCCTCTAAATAAAAAAGGAGTCAATCCTTTACAAAATAAAACTGGAGTACTACATAAACGATACGCTTTCTTTAAGGATGTCGTTTATTCTTTGGAGAAGCTGACATCCACCTTGAAGAAAAATGAACAGATTCAGCAAAAAATGGACAAAACAAGAGAAGAATGGATTACTGGTCTTTCCCATGATTTGAAGACGCCCATCAGCTCAATCTATGGATACTCCACCCTCCTCGCTTCTGATTCTTATACCTGGAGCCAAAGCGAGATGAATGAATTCGGGGAAATCATACAAGAAAAATCCCACTATATGAGTGAATTGATTGAAGACCTTAACCTGACATATCGACTAAAAAATGATGCTCTCCCATTACACAAAGAAAGAATAGATGTCATTTCATTCTTGCAAAAATGGTTGACCCAGTATCAATCCTCTGATAAACCGATTCTTCTTGAGACAGTCCATCAGGCTGTGCACCTGGATTTGGACCCAAAATGGTTTACGAGAATCATGAATAATTTAGTCGTTAATTCCATAAAGCACAACCCCATCGGAACAATCATTAAAATAAGGGTACAAAAATCAGAGGACTCCATTACCATAAGTGTCGAAGACAACGGGGTAGGGATCGATTCGGAAAGCATACAAAATCTATTCAATCGATACTATCGGGGCGGAAATACGAAAGACAGCGATAACGGTTCAGGTTTAGGGATGGCCATTGCCCATCAGCTGGTGTCAGCACATGGTGGGAAAGTCGAAGTAATCAGTAAGCTGAACAACGGAACAACCATCCGATTGATTTTTCCTAACGAGCCAAATGGGAAAGATGATCAAATCCATCCAAAAGCCTTATAGGGTGTAGAATTCTTAGTGAAATTCCAACGAAACAGGGTTTGCGGAAATACGCAACGATTGTCAAAATCTATTGAATATAACAATAACTGGAACTATTATAAAGTTAACCAAAGGCCTTTGGAAAACTTTTTATTTAATGGAGGAATTTCACAATGTTTTCAGCAATCTATAATGCACTTAAAGCACTAGTAAGTAAAGTCCCTTGGAGTAAAGTAGCGTCATTCTTAAAATGGGCTTACAATTTGGCAACTGCAGCTGCAGGAAAAACATATGCCCAAGCTACTAAAATCTTAAATTATATCAAAGCGAATCCAGGAAAAATCGTTGACTGGTTCCTTAAAGGTTATTCCGTTTACGATATCATTCGTATTATTCTTGGGTAATAGCATTCCCCAATAAACATAGATAAGGGAATACCAGCGAAAATGATTCTTTCGTCTGGTATTCTCTTCCTTGTTGAAAGAGAATATACAATGCTATGATTAACTCGGACAACTAATATCTTACAGTTTTGCATATAAAGGGGAATGACGACATTGAGAATCTTACTTATGGAAGATGTGAAGAAGTACTATGATAGAGAGTGCGTCTTATCAATAGACTCCCTTTCGATAAACAAAGGAACAATCAGCGGATATTTGGGGAAGAACGGAGCAGGCAAATCAACAACCATCAAAATCATGATGGGAATCCTGACACCTGATGAAGGAACCGTATGTTTCCAAGATGAACAAATTGATTATCAGAACCCCCATCACAAAAAATACATAGGCTACTGCCCGGATTATCCAGCCGTTTTTGAGAAACTTTCGGTGACGGAACATTTACATTTCATATCCTTTTTATATGGTGAGACAGATACACATCAAATAGAAAGAACGATTGACAGATTGTTAGAACATTTTGATGTCGAGAAATATAGACATACATTAATCAAGAATCTTTCAAGAGGGAACAAACAGAAAATATCCATCATCTCATCCGTTATGCACAATCCTTCATTATTGATATACGACGAACCTACTCTTGGGCTAGACCCGCTGAGCATAAAACAATTTAAATCCTTTTTAAAAGAGTACACTCAAAATGGAGGAACCGTATTCTTATCCTCCCATTCTTTAAATATCATTGAAGAAATAGCCGATACGGTAACCATCATTAACAATGGATCCATCTTAAAGAAGAATATATCTGTCAATCAGCTTCGCGGAAGTTTAACGAGTGTAGAAGATTACCTTATCTCTGTGGTAGAAGGACGGGATTGATTGAAATGAACTTCATCAAGTACTTATCGTTCAAGTATAAACTCACACGCCATAAATCAAACAAATCAAAAAAAGATGTCCTAACAGAATGGATCGGCATCATCATTCTTTGCTTGTCAGCAACTGCAGTGCTTTACTTCATTATAAATGCGTTGCCTGAGAGTGTTCAGGACAACATGAATACATACATAGTAGGTTTGTTTGCTTTTCTGTGTCTAATCTCCATCTCGTCCGCTACTAAAGCGTTCTATAAGGAGTACTTTTTCTCTCCTGAACGTGAGATTTTACTTGTTGCACCTATTAAGAACTCACAAATCATCTTGGCGCGTTTTTTTATAGTGGTGATTGAAGTCCTTCTTATCAATGCAGCTTTCCTATTTCCTTTTATCCTGGCAAATTACTTTGCCGGAAATATATCCATTCAAATTGTACTGATAACGATTCCCCAAATCATAGCTGGATCGATTTTCTTCAGTGCCCTGGCACATGTCTTATATGCACTTGCCTTCCTTATTTCGAGAGGGAAAGGATTAAAGACAGTTGCCTTTTCTATCATGACATTGGCTTCTGTAGGGGTCATTGCAGTCATCGTATACGTTAGCAATTACAAGAATTATTTACTTCATCAGGATGAGTGGGTGAATAAGGTTTTTTATCTGCTGCTTCAATATCCTGAGTATCTTCTGGAAAACTCTGTTGAGCCAAAGTCAGTAGCGATATTTACACTGCTTATCATACTATACGCATCATTTACGATACCACTAGTCTATTTCCTGACAGACCATTGCTATCAAAAAGGGCTGTTGACCATTTCCTTAAGGGACCTGGATCAATCATTTTATTCGCACAAAACATCTCTATTCATTCATACATACATCCAGGATCACTTTATCAAGAAAGACTTATTGTTTGTATTAAGAACACCCAAGTTGTTTTCTGTGTATGTCTCCCCGTTACTTTTTACGAGTGTCATTGAATTTAAAAATCAATTTGCATCTTCGGGGATATCCTTGACCGTATTAATCAATATTTTTGCCCTTTTCATCACGACCGTAACACTCAATATCTTATTATCAGATGATAAAGACCATCAGGATCTTTTATTCAGTATCCCCTTTGATTACCATCATTTATATAAAATGAGAAGCCGATTAATCCAAACCAGCTCTTTCTTACTAGCAGGATCTTACTTGCTCATTGTCATGATATTGGAGAAGGTAGAATTACCGATTATAATCTACGGTATTGTGCAATTATTCATCCTAACTTACATATCTTCCAAGGTACTTTTGTCGAGAATCATGACGAGGAATACGAAGAAATATAGTGGCTATAAATATAATGGCGAAATAGTGAAGCCCCTTTTTTATTATTTATTTGTATGGAACATTCCCCTGCTAATCGTATTCAGCATACTTTATGAATATTTAAGAAGAATTATAGAAAACCATTCGTTATCCTTTCAGGCAGCCATCATTCTAATTCTAACTATCATAATCATTATTGGAATGGCTTTTAAAAGTAATAAAACTACAATCAATCAAGAGGTGAACAGTTCATGGCAAACCTAGAAAAAAAAGAATCCAAAACCATTTTTCAACGAGTAAGTTTCGGCTTCACCATTTTTTGTGTAATATTTCTGATTATGAGGTTTACGGGATTATTGGATCCTGTTATCGAATTCTTTAAAGGTTAAGGTGACAGGGGGACGATTCCTGTCCCCTCTTACTATATGAATCAATGATAAATTTACTATCCCGATGTTTAACCTTCCAGCTACCCCGTCCCATAGAAGAAGCAAGAGAGCAAAACTCCTCTCTTGCTTCTTCTATGTTAGAAAAGATGCCTCTCTTACTTATCATGATACACCAGTGGCTTCTGCCAGCCTTGCGAGTTCATTCAGGTTATCAACCTGCATTTGCCTTTTTCCCTGCTCGATTTCTTCTATTATTTGGACGATTCTGGTGGTGATAGGGAGTTCACGATCAACCTTCTGGCCTGCTGCGATAACCGGAAGGAGCTGGTGAGGTACTTCCGTTTTTCTTTTTCGGACGGCCAGGTCCCTCCAAATTCCAGTTCTGGTTTTGGAGTATCCACGTAATCGAGTGGTCAGGACCTGAAGCTGGTCTCTTACATCCTGGTAATCAGAATAGGCAACAACCTGAGGCTCCCAGTCATCAAAACTTTCCGTGATGACTCCCTGCCTTTCAGCCACTCCTACAACTTCCCTGGTAGTGTTGACAATCAGTTCATGGTATTCAGGGTTATCCAATACATCAGCAATCGTTTCATTAGTAGTGGCCGTGGCTGTTAACACCGCTCCGTATGAAAGTTTACTCCATAGGTATCCTAAGATATTGTCAGTTTCTTTCGCCTCTCCCCAGGCAGAAAGGAGTGAAACCAATTTCTTTACCCGGGAAGTCACGGATCCATCTATCTCCCCTATATAAAGACTGCCTACCCCTCCATATTCTATAAGCCCCGGCTCCAAATAGTCGGCAAATAAGTTGATGAAGCAACCCACTGTCCGGTCTGCCCCGATTTCTTCTGCGATCTCATATTCACAGAGACCGTTTTGAAATGAAACCACGAACGAATCTTCATGAAGGAGATGTTTAAACTGTTTTACTGCCTCCCTTGTATGTAACGCTTTGACGCACAAGAAAACGACATCGAGTGTTGGTCGACCAGCAAGGATTTCATCCATGGTGAAAGCGTTGACCGGTACAGTAAATGTTTCTTTCTTTTCAGAGATGGTCAACCCCTTGTTATTCATGTTATTTACATGTTCTTTATTGATGTCGACGAACTGTATATCAGCTCCTGCCCGCGCCAAGTAGGCTCCGACAACCCCACCAATTGCTCCTGCGCCGATGATTGTAATCTTCATGCCTTCCTCATCCTCCCTGCTTTCATTTTATGCTTCGGAAGCATACCTTTCCCGAAACAAATGACTTTAACGCTCCTTCAATAAACTTGTCTGCCCCGCTTTATCCAATAGCTCCTTGAGAATAAAATTCACCTGATTTAAGCGTCTGTTTATTCCTGTCAGCATCTCAAAATAGTCAGATGTATTTTCAGGTATATCTTTCAATGCTAAAATATCGGATAGCATAGGGATAGGAGGCTGACCCATTGCCTGGTCATGATCAAATTCATTTCCCCTTACATAATTGAGACGGACCAATCCTTTGGACAAGGAGTGAATCCAACGATTGGCTTCTGCTGTCTCCTCTTCTGACAGCTTCTCTGATTCGATCTGTTCATATACGGCCTTTACTTTCGCCTCGAGCTGATTGACTCTCATCAGCGATGTTCCTAGCTTCTTTACATCCGGCGCTTCTTCCTGATAGCGAAGTAAGTGCCCTCTCAACTCTTCTACTGCCTTACGTTGATCGATTGAAAGAAGGTTACTTGTGCAAGCTTTCTCGATTATGGAGAGATAGATTCGGCAGTCCCTTTCTAAAAATTCCGGGTCGATTTTGTCTACCGTATCTTCTGTGGTATGCCACCACCAGCCGAACCCTCCTCCTTTACCATCACCAAACAAACGGGAAAAGGCACGGGCTGCCGGTGTGGTTGCGGGCAGTTGCTCGGATAGGCCCATCAATAAAGAAGGAACCCCCGGTCCCCAGAAAGATTGATCGCCTGCCCTCCCGAAACGGGAACCCTCAAATTCTTCCAAAACCTGATCTTTTATCACCCCGCCGGCCAATCCCTTCGTTTCAGCCATACAATTCCCTTCTGTTAACACGACTGAATCTTTTCCTCCAACAGAATCGATGTTCACATGCAATACACAAGAATCATATAATTCTTCCCAATTCTCATCACAGTATAAAGCAGATCCCGCATAGCGGCCGTGAGAGTGCCCGGACCAAAATGCCATACGAAGAGATCGCTTCAAAGGTACCTTCTCTTCGGAAAGAATCCTTGCCACCTCCAGCATGGTGGCATTCGCTGTCCCATTGTCCATCGAACCATAATGCCATGAATCGATATGGCCACTGAATAACACAAATTGTCCTGATGGATCTGCTCCTTTTATTTCGGCCTCGAGAGTCGGAATGTCTTTCCATTCTGTTTCGACTTCAGTTCGAAACCAGACTGGAATACTCTGTTGACCTTTTATTTGCTGTTTAACTTTTTCACCATCAGCATAATTAATAGATATAACTGGTATATCGGGATACTGGTTTTGTTTTGCGGGAGTGGGATTTCCCCAGACTGTCGAAACAATCATTTCATGGGTGTATTCTGCATTGATGAAAACAACCCCTTTTACTCCTTTTTCCTGAGCTTTTTTTACAGCGCCAGGAATGGCAAGCCCATCAATCAAAATGATCTTTCCTAATACGTCAGCTGACTTGTACTCTGCATCCGTTCCTTCCCCAATATATACGAGTTCTCCCCTTAGACCGTCTTTCTCAGTGGATACGGCCATTGAATGTGTAATGCAAGAATATGAAACACCATCTACTTTCACATCAGCTGATAATGGCCAACTGACCAAGGCCTTCCGCTTATATAAATTTGTCGGCAATCCAAATTCGTCCAGCAAACTTTTAGCGTATAAAAAAGCTCTCCATTCTTCTCTGGAGCCCGATAACCTTACTTCTGATGAAATCTTTCTGGTATACTCCATTAATTTTTCCTGGCTCACTTTTTCCAGCAGGCTGTTGTCTAACTCTACTTTATTCATAGAAATCCCCTCTCAACATTCATTTCCGAATTCCATTAGAAGCAGGGCCACTAAAGCACTCCGAACCGTCATCTCTCTTACAATTAGATGCTCATGATTGGCGTGGGCTCCATCTCCAACTGCTCCAAGTCCATCCAGTGTTGGGGCAAGCCGGGCTGAAAAGTTCCCGTCACTTCCGCCTCCTGTTTCTTTTTCCTTTAGGTCAATATCCAAATATTGTTTTGCCAAAGCCTTTGCCTTTTGGAACATCGATTGCACCTCTTTAGTCCTTTCCAAGGGTGGCCGGTTGATTCCACCCTTTACGGACAGGTGAGTTCTTCCATCGCGAGGCTCAAGATTCTCTATCAAGGGAATGACACGATCAAACTCATCCTTCACCTTTACTCGCAGGTCTATTTCCGCAACGGCTGTTGCGGCGATGACATTAGATGTTGTTCCTCCACTTACCGTTCCTACATTCACTGTCGTACCAATCGACAAATCTGTCAGGCTGTGTAAATAGCTAATCTGATTAGCGATTTCGCCTATTGCGCTTACTCCCTTTTCCGGATCAATTCCTGCATGAGCGGGTCTGCCTTTCACTTCCATTTGAAAGATCCCGACTCCCTTTCTGGATGTTTTCAATGCACCTTCCGTGGACATGGCAGGCTCCAACACAAACACTTGAGTACTCTTTGCAGCTTCTTCTTCAATGAGTGTTTGAGAAGTAGGGCTTCCCAGTTCTTCATCACTGTTAAATAAGAACACGACTTTTTTGTTGAGTTTCTTTCCAAGAGTTTGTAGAGCATGGACCGCAAACAGGCCTTGAACGATACCTCCCTTCATATCGAAAACTCCCGGTCCGTAAGCTTTACCGTCCTCAATCCTGAATGGTTTTTCCTTAATTGTCCCTTCCGGCCAGACTGTGTCGAAGTGTGCCAGAAACAATAGTTGCTCCTCACCTTCTCCCCACTCCGCTCTGATATGATTTCCATATCGGTCATTTGGAATGATTTCTGTTTTTCCACTAGTTAATCTAGTAAACTGTTCGGCAATCCAAGATCCTAATGTATCCGTTAACTCTTTATGATCAGAAGGTGTTTCATGCTCAACAATGGCTTTCAACATTTCGACCATCTCTTCCTCTTTACCTCTTATAAATTGGACAATTTCATTCAATATCAGAACCTCCTGTTTATAGTTTGTAAGCTAGTAAATATTCTTCCTGCAGCATATCCACCGTCTACAAGCAAGGTCTGTCCGGTCACATAGGAGGAATGACTGCTGGCAAAGTAAACCACTCCATCTGCAATTTCTTCCACTAGTGCTGCTCTGTTTAAAGGGCTGAAGGAGATTTTTTCTTCATGCTCTCTTTTGGCTTTTTCAGTCTTTAAAGTGTTCAATAACGTATCCGTTTCAACCAACCCGGGTCCGAGGGCATTGACCCTTATCCCATGTGGAGCCAACTCCAATGCAAGAACCTGCGTCAACATTTTCAAACCTGCTTTTGACGAACAGTAATGCGCCACTCCCGGTCTTGCCACTTCACTTGCCGTAGAGCTGATATTGACGATCCTCCCCTTAACGCCTTGGACAATCATCATCTTCGCCACCAATTGATTGAGGAAAAAGACAGCCTTCAAATTCAAATCCAGTACGCTGTCCCATTCCTGTTCGGTAATCTCTAAGAAAGGAGTGGATGGATAAATCCCTGCAGAATGAACAATCACATGAATATCACCGAAGATCTCTACAGCTTCCTCGACAAGACTCTCCCGAAATGAACCCTCACAGAGATTTCCTGATCGTACAACAACTCGTTGCTCCGGTTGGGTCATGCTCTCTAGTTCACGTTTCAACTGTTGCAGTTTTTCTTCCTGGATATCCACTAAGCATAGATTTGCACCTTCTTTTGCAAAGCGTTGCGCAATCCCCCTGCCAATCCCCGAACCAGCACCCGTAATGATGGCTGTTTCATTCTTAAATAATGGTTTCTCCATCTTTCCACCTCATTTCGTTAAGATAGGTGCCAATAGTTAATTACTGGCACCCTTACTTTCACTATTTTTCAAAAAAAGGGTCCAAGCTTTCTTTAGGTACCGGTTTGGTTACTTTACTAACAGCAATTAATAGAATAGTAGATACCACCACACCAGGTATCACCTCATTTAACCCAAATGGTTTGTCTAACATAAACCACAGGAGGACTGTCAACACCCCGCCAATCATGGAGAAAAGTGCCCCTGCCTTCGTTGCTCCTTTCCAATTCAGTCCAAAGATGACCAGAGCGAAGAAGAAACTTGCTACTAGAGAAGCCTGAACCATGACAATAAATTGCACCATGTCAAATGGTTTGACCGCGAAGGCCAGCGGGAATAAAGAAAGAACTACTACTGCAATCCTATTCAGCCTCATTTTTTGCTTATCGGTAGCATGCGGATTTATGACACCATAAATGTCATGTGAGATTCCTGACGCGGAAACAAGCATAATGCCAGAAACCGTACTCATGATTGAAGCAAGAATGGCGACCATTAACAGCGCTCCCACCAATGGCGGCAGGACATTTATTGCCATGATTGAAGAAGCACTGTCCCCGGTGTTTAACATCGGAAAAAGAGAACGCATGGCCATACCGCCAAGACAAACGGAGATTCCAACGATCACTTGAAAGATGAAAGAGAATCCAATTGCCAAGCGTACGGTCTTTTGACTCTTCAGGGTATACATTCTCGCTAATTCATAAGGAGAAATCGCCATTGCAAATCCAAAAGCAAGTCCAAACCCTAACAAATCTTTAAAACCAAAGTGCCAGCCCGTGATGGCAGGATCTAATTCAGTCAAGAAGTTACCCACAAACTCATAACCACCGGCTTGACTGAATAAAAGTGGAATCGCTGCAAAGAAACACCCTGCCATTATCAGTGCCTGTACGAAATCGCTGTAAGCAGTTGCTTTCATTCCACCTTTCATCGTATAGACCATAGTGATCGCAATCGTTATAAACGCACCCCAGACCATCGGAATGCCAAAAATCGTTTGCATCACGATACCGCCGGCGACATACTGACCAATCAGATAGACGGTATATGCGACTATAATTAAAATCGCTGCGATTACTTTACCAACTTTCGTGTTGTACCGTTTTTCAACATAATCAGGGACCGTTACCCCTTTAAAACGCTGAAACTTAGGTGCAACCCAGATAGCGGAAACCAGCCAGCCAAGCCAGAGTCCCGGCCAAAACCAAATGTAGCTTGCACCGGTCAAGTAATGGACACCCATTGTCCCAACGAAGGTTCCGGCACTCATTTGGGTAGCTGCCAATGCCGCGCCACCGACAACCGCTCCGATGGATCGCCCTGCGACAAGATGATCCTCGCTCGTTTTATTTCCTTTTCCAGCCCACATACCGATTCCAAGCACAAAAACAAAATATGCGATAATGACGTAATAGAAAACCGGACTGATCTCAAACATGATATTCCCCCCTTATCATTCTTCTTCCTTCGAGTTCATTTTCAACGCCCAAACAAAGTAACCTGTAATAAAGACAGCAGCGTATATGACAAGCCCCCAAAAAGGTGTTCCCATTATGCAGCAGCTCCCTTCTTCTTATTTACTTCAGCTCTGAACCAAGTAAAAATAATGGTTATTAGTGCTAAGACCACGACCCATGATGTAACATTAAAAACGTTAAACGGCCCTGCGTCCTCACCGTAAACATACTTCACATGTGATGGAATGTTCATAATATGGCTTTCTACTTCATTGTTTACCTCATCAATGATTACAGGGAAAGAATTTTTATGAACGGTTTCCCCTTCAGGAGCATTGAAGGAAATTTGAACAATATTACTGTTTCCTTGAGTGGGATACTCGGGTACAAACAGAGGTGTAATGTATGAGTCCTCTTGAAGTGTTAAACTGTATTGGAGTTCATAGGTGAAATCATCTGAGACGTTTTCCGGAGGGGTTACAAGTAACTTGTTTAGAGCTTCACCCTTTTCCCAATGATATTCAAGCTCTTGTCCATTGGAGGTGACGGTCAATTGATCAATCTGGCTGCTCTCTAAGTTGGAAAAGGTGTGGGATATTTTCTCTTTGATGCTGCCAGCATGAGATAATGAAACTTTTTCTGATATTGCATAGTTTTTGTCGTTTCCAGCTTTCACCTTAACCGTTGCCTCTTTCAGCATGGTTGGTTCTGCTGCAAGGGCAGATACATTTGAATAAAGGAAGAAAATAAGAACTAAAAATATGATCTTTTTCATGTAAACCACCTCGTTTTTCTGATTATAGTGATTATTCAGTCTTTTTAATTGAAAAAAATCAGCCTACCCCCCAGTCATAGGATTGCTTATGAATCTCCAAAAACATCGATGATTCAGTGGACTCAATTCCTTCAATCTTACTGAACTCTTCTTTAATAATGCGATATAATTCTGTATTGGTAGAAGTAATCACTTCGACAAATAAATCATAACGTCCCGTGGAAGCTGCGACGAAACGCACTTCAGGAATTTCGACCAATTGATCAATAACTTCCTGCAGCCTGTTAATTGTGACTTTCACTCCAAACATAGCTACTGAAGGCATCCCCGTTATAAAAGGATTCACTACCCCTACAATCTTAAGGATATCTTGATCCATCATCCGCTGAACGCGATTACGAACTGTCCCGACTGTTGTATCCAGCATATCGGAAAGCTCGGTATAAGAAAGTCTCCCATCTTTTTGTAATAACTTCATCAACTGCAAATCAAGATTGTCCAACTCTTGACTTTCCTTTAATGTATTTTTCAATATAACCCCTCCTTTTTTGAATTATTTTTAATTATAGTATATGTATATTGAAAATTCAATTACTTAATCGTGAATTTTTTGAATTTTTTATTATTTTACCAACTGACAGAATGTAGAAGAAGGACGGCTCCCATACTACCCCGAGGCACTTCCCGATCACCGGAAATAATTTACCTTTCAACTTGGAAAAAAAGCAGGTTGAGAAGAACGAAATCACTAAATCAATTTGCTAAAAAGAATTCTCCAATGCCGGATAGGTGACCCCCTTCTTTCTGGCAATCAAAAAAAGACACAACTAGGATAGCCACCCAGTTGTGTCTTTTTGCGCGCAATATTTCCGATTGTACCCATCCTTCATTTTTTCTTTAAAGCCTTTGCAATGATCGGATAAAACATGGCCAATACGGCAATTAATAAAATGACTCCGGAAATCGGTTTGGTAATAAAGGATAGGTAATCTCCCTCTGTGACCAACAAATTCCTTCTGAAGTTTTCTTCCATCATCGGCCCAAGAACCAGTCCCAGTACAAGCGATGCCGGAGAGAAGTGATATTGTTTCATGAAATAACCGAGTATACCGAAGATCAGCATGACCCACACGTTGAACATCGAATTCCCCACGGCATAGGAACCTACCATTGATAGTAAAACAATGAGGGTCCCCAACATTGAATAAGGAAGCTTCAGTATGGCCGCAAAGGCTTTAACACCCAAGCGCCCCCCAATAAATACCGTTACACTCGCGATTAACATGGAAAAGAATATGCAATACAGCATCAGTGGTTGTTCTGTCATTAACTGAGGACCGGGCTGTAATCCTTGAAGGGCAAGAGCCGCCAGGATAATCGCCGTGGTTGGACTACCAGGAATCCCCAAGACAAGTGTCGGAATCATGGCTCCACCGGCAGCTGCATTATTGGCAGCTTCTGGTGCGACTACTCCTTCTTCTTCCCCTTGTCCATAATTTTCTTTGTTTTTACTGGTCCGCATGGCTTCTCCATAACTCACAATGGAGGCAATGGAACCTCCCGTTCCTGGAAGTATACCGATTACGGTTCCTATCACGGCCGATTTCAGTAATACCCACTTATGTTTTATAAGCTCTACAAGCTTGATGGTTTCCAATGAAACCTTATTGCTCATATTTAAATCTTTATGTTTGTCCGTTACTTGATTTAAGACTTCTGCAAGGGCGAACGCACCAATCATGATCGGGATCATTTCAAGGCCATTCATCAATTCAATATTACCAAAAGTAAAGCGGTTGGCCCCTACTATGGGGTCCATCCCGATCATAGCAATCAAGATCCCTATCAGCCCTGAAGCGATGGCTTTGATCGGTGACTTCGTTCCAATCGAGGAGATGACCGTCAGCCCAAGCACAGTTAAAGCAAAATACTCTGCACTCTGAATGTTTAAGGCAACATCGGATAAAGGTGGTGCTAAAAACAGCATAATCAGAACAGAAAAGACTCCTCCAAATGCGGAGGCACTGATCGCCAGACTAAGTGCTCTTCCTGCTTTCCCATTCTTCGTCATAGGGTAGCCGTCAAAGGTTGTGGCCACCGACTCAGGCGTTCCTGGTGTATTAAACAAAATAGCTGTGATTGACCCACCGTAGGATGAGCCTGCATAGAGCGCCACCAATAAAATAATAGAAGGAAGAATCCCCATGTAATATGTAAAAGGCAGCATTAGAACGATTCCCATTGAAGAACTGATGCCGGGCAGCGAGCCAAAAAACACACCAACCAACATACCGACAAAGACTAGAAGTAAATTCATCGGTGTTAAAGTTGTCAAAAGGCCATCTACTAATAGTTGTATATCCATTATTCTCCCTCCTTATCAATATAAGAAATAACTTAACTCTTTAATAACCCCGATTCCTCTAGGCAAAGGGACCGTTAGTAGATTTCCAAATACCAGAGTAAATGTAATGGCTACCACAATGGACGTAATCGCCATTCTCACATAGTTTTTTTGTCCCAATAAGAAGAATAAAAAGAAGCAAAAAATAATCGTGGCAAGTGTGAAACTGATGAGATCGTTCAATACTATAAACACGATGATTCCTACTAACAGCCCTGCATATGCCAGATTAATATTTAATGATACGGCCTTTTCTTTACTGGATTTCTTAATCGCATTGAACAGTGATACGAGCAATAATAATAAAATGATCACGATAATGACCTGGGGAAAACCTGCCGGCCCTATTGGATCAGCCGACCTGCCTGTTGAAATGGCGAACGATTCTTTGAAAAACAGCCCCATAACCAGTATAAGAACAACATGAAACAGTATTTCTCCCATATACTCCCCTCCAAAACGGGCGGCTAATAAAGCCGCCACATAGCTATTATTTAAGTCCCGATTGTTTCGCTACTTGATCAAACTTGTCGTAATCTTCTTCCATGGCCGCTTTAAATTCTTCAGGACCTAAGAAACCTTCACGAATATCGGTTAACGATTCAGCGTTGAATTTCTTATATTCTTCTGTTTCATACGCTTTTTCCATTTGATCTAACAGAACGTCTTTCACTTCCTGAGGCGTTCCTTTCTTTACCACGAACCCTCTCCATGAACCGATTGTGACATCATAACCCTTCTCCACTGTTGTAGGAGTATCTTTCAGCTCGTCAATCTTTGTAACACGTTCGTCATTCAATACAACCAGTGGTTTGACCTTTCCATCCTTGATATACCCTACTGTATTAATCAATTTATCTAAATAAACATCCACTTCGCCACCAAGTACCGCAGCCTTCACTTCAGATCCTGAACCGTAAGGAATGAACTTTACTTTAACACCCGTGGCATCTGCCAAGGCATTCAATGTTAAATCATCCAATCCTCCAGGACTGACTCCTGCAAAGGTAATCTCCTTCTTTTTCCCTGTTTTCACCAGTTCATCAAAGCTCTCGATATCACTATTCGCAGGAACTGACAGGACGTATATATCAGACTGGATGCGGGCAAGCGGTTCAAAATCCTCCAAGAACTTCATATCCTCGCCTTTTCCTAGTACATCTGCAATCACATGGGAAGGAGTCACTTCCAATACCGTATATCCATCATTAGCCTGACCGTGTGCATAAACCATTCCGACCAATCCACCGCTGCCGTCTTTATTAACAGGCTGAAGTGGTTTCTTCATATCTTTAGACATGATTTCGGCATATTTTCTGGCAAAGGTATCACTGGCACTTCCTTCACCGAAAGGCACCACTAACTCGACGGGCCGTTTTGGGTAATCCGAACTGCCGGCAGCAGTTTTATTTGAACTACAGCCTGCTGTTACGATACACACGAATAAAATGACGATAAGTACAAGTTTTCTTTTCAATGTGATTCTCCCCTTTGTAAACGCTTTTATTTTTCTGAATACTTATCAACCCATCAGATGAATGGGTATCAAAGTATTTCCTTCCATAATTCTTCTTGCCGTTCTCCCAATCCCGCCTCTTACAAGCTTATAACCAGCCTTCTCTTTCTTTACGTTGACATGAACCAAAATCGTTCCGGTCGGATGGCCGATACTGATTTCATCTTTATCATCTGTAAAGAGTGAATGAGGAATCGATCCGGGTATCTTACAAGCAGTCCCTAATCCAATCGCTCCGCTGACAGCAAAGGCACGATGCAAGGTCCCCATGGCAATATAACGGGCAACGATGTCTATGTTTTCTCCCTCGACTATTTCTCCATTTTCATCAGTATAATCGGCGGGAGGAGAAACGATGGTTACCTTCGGAAGAGCATGAGTTTCCGGTGTGACGACCTCCCCTTCATGGAACAATCCAATCAGTCTGCCACATTTCACGCGGATCTCTTCAATTCTACTTTGTAAAGATGGATCATTTATTTCACCTGAAAGCTCTACCCCTACTAAACCAATATCAGAAGCATGAAGGAAAACGAGTATATTTCCCACATCGATAATCGTCACTTCCACGATACTCCCATCATCTACTTGAATGATGTCTACTACATTACCTGTCGGAAGCAAGGCCCCCGTAAAGGATCCTCCGAAATCCAGGAAATTGACCATAATGCATGAACCCGTTCCCGAAACCCCTGATATAGCAAAATCTCCCTCATAGATGATATGTCCATCCTTGACGGGTACTTCCACTTCCATCACCCGTTTCGTATTCGTATTATAAATCTTCACCGTCGTCATACCCTCATTGATCTTCACCAGTCCTTCTTCAACAGCAAACAACCCAACAGCCGAAGCCATATTCCCGCAAGTCACATTATAATCAATATTCTGACTATTTGTACTAACTTGACCGAAGGTGTAATAAATATCGCACCCATGTATATCCGTTATTCCCACTATGGCAACCTTACTTGTCAGGGGAGTTCCCCCTCCGATACCGTCTACCTGTCCATTTCTGGAACTTCCATAAATTTTCGTTATGACATAATCCCTATTTCTTGTATCCTTAGGCAGATCATTATCTTTGAAAATTAATCCTTTACTCGTACCACCCCTCATCAAAACGCTTGGCAGTTTATATAGTTGACCATGAATGTTCACTCTGTCATGCACCTTCTTAAAAAATTAATTGATACCATGGTATAAGAAGAGTATATTCAAGGTATTGAAATAAATAAAATATTTATTTTTTATAATATAAGATAAAAAAATTTTATACCACATCTGAAACTATTCATATCACTATCTTCGGGAGGTTATGATGGATAACTTTGATTGGGATTTATTAACTTCATTATTCGAACATAAAAATATTACCAAAGCGGGTGAAGCATTAAGAAGCTCCCAACCTGCGGTAACCTATCGACTAAAAAAACTAGAAGAAGAGTTTGGCGTAAAAATTGTCTACCGTGGTCATAGAGGCGTCGCCTTCACACCCCAAGGCGAATACTTAGTCCACTACGCCATGAACATGCAAAAAGAGTTCCAAAAAGTAAAGGAACAAGTATTAAACTTTGAAAATAAGATTCAGGGAATATTAAGAATCAGTGCTTCTAGCATCTTTTCCAGATACAAACTACCACCTATCCTTGGTGAATTCACCAAGCTCTATCCCTTAGTGGAATTTCACGTCAATACCGGATGGAGCGAAGAGGTCATCAACTCTATCTTCAAGGAACAATCACAGTTAGGCATCCTCCGGGGAAACTATAATCTTTCCCAAGAAAAACAATTACTCATGGAGGAAAACTTACTCATCGTGTCAAAAAATCCAATTGATCTACACAATTTAGCGAACCTTCCAAGGATTTATTACAATACGGACACTTCATTAAAAACATTGATCGACAACTGGTGGACGGAAAATTATGTCTCTCCCCCGATGATTACGATGAGAGTGGACAATATGGAAACATGCAAAGAAATGGTACTAAACGGCTTGGGCTATGCTATTCTCCCCAACATATTATTGGAAGAAGATGAAGAGCTTTACAAAACACCATGCCTAACAAAAGACGGTGACCATGTTAAAAGGCAGACATGGTTAATTTACAAAAAAGAATACTCCAATAACCTGATAATTAAAGCTTTTTGCGACTTTCTAAAGGATTGGGATTTTAGAAAAAGCCGGATAAAAGAAGAAATTGAATAAATCATCAATGACCTGATTACTCAATAAATTAAGTATATTAAAATAGTGAAGACAGATAAACACTATATAGCTATTACCTACTTCGGGTAGAGTAGAACGGTACAGACTCTACCCTTAACCTTCACGCAACTAACCCCACTGCCTTCGTTTTAAAACCCCTATAAATAGCTTCACTTTCCTCACCTTTCCTCCTTCATTAGACTTTTCATTTTTGAATACCCCGAGGCACTTCCCGATCACCTCGGGAAATAGCTCACCAATTCAACATGGAATAAAGCAGAATGAAAACGTCTCCATGTTTCTCCCCCCCCCCCGTTGACACCCTACTACCTAAGTAGTAATATCTAAATTAGGTGATAATTATGAATATTGAAAAAGTAATAAACTCGTTAAAATCTAATGGTTTTACAGAATACGAGGCAAAGATTTATCTCTCTCTTCTTAAAGAATCCCCATCTAACGGAAATATGATCGCGAACAGCTCAGGGGTGCCTGGTCCGAAGGTGTATGAGTCATTAAGAAAGATGCAGGAAAAAGGCTATATTTTCTTAGTAGCAAGTGGGGAAAAGAAGAGCAGCAAGCGCTATACCCCACTCCCTTATAAAGATTTATTACAATCTTTAGAGAAGGATTTTTCGGAAAATTTATCCCTTCTTGATACAACACTCGAGGACATCTCCAAAAAAAGCAGGCATGATTGGACAGAATTATTTCATATTGAAGGATACACCACTTCAATGGACGTGGTAAAAAGTGAGATTGGAAATGCATCCAGTGAAGTTCTAATTAGTTGCTGGTCAGAGGAATTGGGTCAATTATTTCCTCATCTATCACTTGCTCATGAACGAGGCGTAAAGATTGTATCGCTGATTTTTGATAAGACCCAAAAGAAGATCCCGTGGCGGAATTTCCACCACAATGATCATTTAGAAGAGGCTCTGACCCAGCGTCACAGCGGTGAATTGAACATTGTCATCGATCAATCGAAAGTGATTGTGTTTGATGCGAACGATAAGCAGCCAAATGCAGTCGTGTCCAGTCATAAAGCGATGGTGGCCACAACTAGAAAGTATATTAGACATGACATTTATGTAAACCGGATTATGAACGACATGAAAGAACCCTTGGTCGAGCTGTATGGTCAGAAGTTTGAAGGATTAATCGATGACTTTTAGCTCCTGCATTGTTCTTATTAAAGGAGGTGATACCCTTTTAAGATAAACGTGTCAAACTTCAGCCCAGATTCTATAAATCTTCCTAGAACCTTCCCTCACGTATTTTTTTACATCCTGCTTCCTTGGAAAAACGATAAAACTTATCAACCCAAAATAAAATTTCAGGAGATGATCAGATGGAAAAAGTAGTTTTGACAGTAGCCACAACCGGAGCGTGGACCACTAAAGATCAAACCCCATACGTGCCTCTTCACCCCGAAGAAATTGCAGATGAAGTGTATGCCTGTTATCAGGCCGGTGCTTCAATAGCTCATATCCATGTCCGGGATGATGATGGCAACCCTTCCATGGACTATAAGAAGTTTGAGAAAACCGTGAATTTAATCAGGGATCGATGTGATATCGTGCTGAACCTTACATCATCAGGGGGACTGGGGCTTGATGATGAAATGAGGATGAGACCCTTCATGGAGTTGAAACCGGAATTAGCCAGTTTTGATTGCGGCTCGATGAACTGGGGTCATTCTACGACATTCATTAATAGCCCCCCATTTCTTGAAGAGTTGGGACAGAGAATGAAAGAAAATGGAGTGAAACCGGAAATTGAGATTTTTGATGCAGGAATGGTCTATAACGCTGAATACTATCAGAAAAAAGATATAATCGATTCCCCTTCCCACTACCAGTTTGTCCTGGGAGCACCAGGAGGAATGGCTGCAACAGTGGATAATTTAGTCTTTCTTAAGAATCTCATTCCAAAAGATTCCACCTGGAGTGCCTTCGGAATCGGAAAAATGCATTTGCCCATTCAATATGCAACGTTAGCTCTCGGCGGACATCTTCGGGTCGGTATGGAGGATAATGTGTATTATTCTAAAGGCGTATTGGCCAAATCAAATGTTGAGTTTGTAAACAGGGCTAAACGACTTGTCACTGAAATCGGAAAAGAACTCGCTACCCCGGATGAAGCAAGGAAAATACTTGGATTAAACAAACAAAATTCAACAGTGGCAAACTGACGGGAAAAGTATAACCACATTTGAAAGCGCATTCACTTTATTCAAGGAGGGGTTTATGTTGAAAGTGGCCGTTGTGGGCGCAGGCTCATTGGGAACCATCATTGGTGCATTGATCTCTGATGGTGGACAGGAAGTCGATTTGATCGACATTAATCAAGCGCACGTTGACAAATTAAATGACGAGGGGGCAAAGATAACCGGTTTTCTTGATAAGACAATACCTGTTACCGCTCTTCTTCCAACAGAACTCGATCATAAATACGATTTGGTCTTTTTATTAACCAAGCAGGTGTATACTCGCACGTCTCTCAATCAGTTACTCCCCCATCTTCATCCTGAAAGTATCGTATGTACACTGCAAAACGGTATACCCGAGGACCACGTTGCCTCGATCATTGGGCAGGAACGAACCTTGGGAGGTGCAGTCGGCTTTGGTGCCACATGGATTGGACCAGGTGTATCGGAGTTAACGACTGAATGGGAGATTGTTCGTCACTATGCCTTCGATATAGGGGAATTGGACGGGCAGATCACTCCCCGCCTCCAAAGGACAAAAGAAATCCTGGACATGGTAGGTCATTGCGAAATATCAACCAATATTTTAGGCATCAAATGGTCCAAGCTATTGATGAATGCTACATTCAGCGGAATGTCAGCTGCACTCGGATGTACGTTCGGCGATATTTTGACGAATGAAAAAGCCATGAAGAGCCTTGCTCATATAGCAGATGAAACGATCAAAGTCGCTCATGCCCAAGGAATACGCTTGGAGAAAATGCAGGGGAAAGACATGGAATTTCTTGAATTGAGCGAGGAAAGCGGAATAGAAGATAAAATGGATTTCTACCATGAGGTCTGGTCGCCCCATAAGAATCTCAAAGCCAGTATGCTGCAGGACCTGGAAAAAAATAAACCAACGGAAATTGATTTCATTAATGGCTTTGTCAGTAAAAAAGGCAAAGAATATGGTGTGAAAACCCCATACAACGATATGGTTATCCATTTAGTAAAGGAAGCGGAAACAGGGCAAATGACACAAGATTTTCACAGTAAGCTTGAACATTTCGATCATTTACATTCAATGCCGGCAAACTAACACATTTCGTTGAAAAGGAGATCGGATTATGATCATAGCATTGTCTCTTTGGGCAATTACGATTTTATTTTCTGGAATATTAGGTACTTTCCTATGCTATCGGATTGAAAAGAGTAAAGTGAAGCATTGGGGAGCTTCAGGGAAACTATTCAAATAGAAGAAAGCGGGTGAAAACTCTTGTGGTATATTGCTGTTTTTTCATTTTACGTCATTTTTCTCATATGGTCCTGTCTGAAAAGCCTTAAGAATGTCGAATCCATGTCAGACTTCACCACTGGCGGTCACCGGATGGGCTTGTTGATCGGGATCGGGACGTCCGTTGCAACCTGGGTAAGTGTTGCCTCAGTCATGGGGGTCCCCGGATATCTTTACAGTTCGGGGGTAGCCGCTATCATTGGATGGGTGGCCGGATGGTTCTTTGGTACAGCGTTAATTCCATTGGTTGCCTATAAAATCAGAAGACCGAAAACACCTGCCAGAACATTCCCCGAGTTTGTTCATCTGCGATTTGAACCTTTTAAGAAAAACAGTCAGTTAAGGACGCTGGTCGCAGCGTTAATGCTTGTTGGATATTTTGTCTTTACCCATTTACAGGTAGTAGGGTTTGGAATTGTCTTTTCAACCATTACAGGTATAGATTATAAGATTGCGATTTTTGCCTTCCTGATCTTTTTGCTGTTTACAAGTATCGGTGGATTTTGGTCCGTAGCTGTAACGGATACTGTAAATACCGTGTTGATCGTTACAGGGGTATTCTTAGGTGCTGCAGCCGTATTGACGGCGACAGGCGGATTCCAAACGATCTATGACACCCTTGCTACGACCACCGCTCCCACCAACGAAGGAGGAGAAGCGCTATCGAAAGGAATGCTCTTATCACCAGTCGGCAGTTTCGGATTGGGTGCATTGTTTTCCATCTTCATCTCTAACTCACTTGGTGCCGCCGTGTCACCCCATTGGGTCACTAGAATGTTAGCACCCAAAAGCGTAAAGGTAGCCATTATGCAAATGATGCTATCCGTCTTTGTATTAATCGCGATATTCGTCCCACTAATCATTATCGGTCTTGGCGCTAAAACGCTGATCCCCAGTATACCTGCAGGACAAACGACCGATTACATCATGCCTCTTGTCATCACGGAATACGCGCACCCGCTTGTCGGCGCACTCACCTTAGTAGCTTTATGTGCCGCTGCAGTGTCGACTGCCAATTCCATGCTCCTTCATTGTGGTACATCACTGTATTATGATATTTACAGAAATATCTTTCCAAATAAGAAAATCAACGAAGACAAATCGAGAAGTCAGCTAAGATACTGTGTCATCGGCCTTGGCGTCCTTGCTGTTCTCAGTGCCATTAAGCCGCCAGTCCTATTAGCAATGGGATTCACCTATGTATATGGCGGATTCGGAGCTGCTTTCTTCTTCGTAGTATATCTTGGCCTGTACTGGAAGCGCATGAACCGCCTGGGAGCTTATGCCAATATCATCCTGGGATCATCCGCCTACATCCTGGCAAAAATTCTTGGAGCGACAAATCCCTTCCTTGTCGCCTTAACGATTTCATTCGTAGGGGTCATGATAGCCGTACTTACAACAAAAAAACCACCTTTAGAAGCATACGAACCCTACTTCGAAACAGAAATCAGTCACTCTACCAAAAAAGTCATTTCCTCAATCAGAGAGGAAGATCATAACTCTACGGAAGACCTGGTTTCGGTTACAAGAGAAAATGCTTGAAGAGTTGGGGGGAGCAAGGGGGGGGG
>NZ_CAJGBF010000021.1 GCF_904424705.1 Rossellomorea arthrocnemi
CTCGAGATGAGATTTCCCATCACGTAAGTGAGTAAGATCCCTAGAAGATGACTAGGTAGATAGGTCAGAGATGGAAGCATGGCGACATGTGGAGTTGACTGATACTAATCGATCGAGGACTTAACCACAAAGAGTCATGATTTTAATGAACAACAATTGGTCGATATTCGGCTTTCTTGACATCAATCCTTTATCTAGTTTTGAAGGAACAACCCTTCAATTGAATAGTCGTCTGGTGATAATGGCGAAGAGGTCACACCCGTTCCCATGCCGAACACGGAAGTTAAGCTCTTCAGCGCCGATGGTAGTTGGGGGATCTCCCCCTGTGAGAGTAGGACGTCGCCAGGCACAATGTGAAGAAAGAGTAGCTCTTAGGAGTTACTCTTTTTTGGTTTTGAGAACTATATGTATTTGGTATCTCCTTAACCTCCCATTGAAGGATGCCAAACGAAGCGGCGTAAAGAAAAATCGACATTGTGGCACGATTCTTTGAAATGGCGCATGATTAATCACATAGTCGCATGAAAAATTGAATTCTCGCATGATGATCCTACATCCGGCATGATTGCTTTCGTATCCCGCATGATTGTTCCTCAAAGCTAATCGAAATTTAATACCGGCCTACTAAAACGCCTGAAAACACTCATCCCCATCTATATTCTGAGCTGAAATAGCCAATATCAATGAGAAAAGAGATCAAAAAGCGAAAAGCACGCTATTTTAGGAAGGAAACCTCTGCCTGCCAGCGGGAAAGGTTATTTCTTTGGGACAATGAAAAAATGGCGCCATGCATTCCTGTTATAAATAACCCTATTTTTTCCAAAAATAATTGGATAGTTCCCTCACCTTAGTGCCTTTACAAACGGGTCTAATTCTCAAGCAGGCTTAAAAAACCTTCCCCGATCTAACCACTATACTTCTTGTCCAACATGTTCCCAGTCCCCCATTTTCTAATTTCTATCCAATAATCTCGCTTTCCCACGTTTAAAACTTTCCTTAAACAGGAAAACTTCTAAGGTCAAACTTCATAATTGCAAAGTTTAAAACACGGTTGTATAATTATAGTCAAATATAGTCAAAGTCAAAATGAGGAGGAGGTTTGATGAGGAACATATCCGACATCATTGAACATTATTTAAAGAATGTTTTAGAACTGAGTGAAAGTGAGATAGTCGAGATTAAAAGAAGCGAGATCGCTGATAAGTTTCAATGTGTTCCTTCTCAAATTAACTATGTAATCAATACCCGTTTCACAATTGAACGAGGGTATGTAGTAGAAAGTAAAAGGGGTGGCGGTGGCTACATCCGGATTATGAAGGTGAAGGCCCACGATCAAGTTCATTTGATCGACCAATTAGTGGCACTGATTTCACAAACGATCAGCCAGAATACGGCAGCTGATATTGTTTTTCGGTTAGTAGAAGAAGAAATCATTTCTGAACGAGAAGCCAAGATCATGCTGAGCGTGATGGATCGTTCAGTCATCTTGGTCGAATTACCCGAACGGGATGTCCTGAGAGGAAGAATGCTTAGAGCCATGCTGGATACATTGAAGTATGAGTAAGTGATAAAGAGGTGAATGAGATGGTTTGTCAAGAGTGTAATGAAAGACCTGCGACCCTTCATTTTACCAAGGTGGTAAATGGGGAAAAGACAGAGGTTCATTTATGTGAGCAATGTGCTCAGGATAAGGGTGAAATGTTTATGTTTGATTCTTCTCCGGGCTTTTCTGTGAACAACCTATTGGCGGGTCTTCTTAATATAGCTCCTTCATTTAAGCAGGCAAAGGAAACAGAGATTCCTAAGACAGAAGTTTTACAGTGTGAAAAATGTAAAATGACAATTCACCAGTTCATAAATGTAGGACGCTTTGGTTGTGCCCATTGTTATGAGACGTTTAGAGATGAGCTTACTCCACTGCTAAAGCGCGTTCATAGCGGTAACGTGGAGCATCATGGAAAGGTCCCTGAGCGTATGGGTGGGACCATCCATACGAAAAAGAAAATACAGCAGTTGAAATCTGACTTGCAAACGATGATTGCAGATGAAGAATTTGAAAAAGCAGCTGAAATCCGAGACGAAATCCGCTCCCTGGAAAAGGATATCAAGAAAGAGGGAGGCGATAAAGAATGAGTCTGGAGAAGTTCTTGAGTAACGCTCTCAGTTCTTGGATGTGTGAGGAGGGTCCGAATTCGGATATTGTTCTCAGCTCCCGAGTAAGGCTTGCGAGGAATCTGACGGAATTTCGATTTTCCACTCTTTACTCATCTGAGGAAGCTCGGGAGATTGTGGAACGTGTGAAGGAAAAACTGACTTTTTACCCGGGGAATTTAGGGGAATTAGAATTTTTGCCTACAAGTGAGATTCAGCCTCTCCAAAAGAGGGTATTAATGGAGAAACACCTTATCAGTCCAAATCTGGCAGAGGACACGAACTACGGTGCCGTCCTTTTATCGAGTGAAGAAGATATTAGCATAATGGTAAACGAAGAGGACCATATTCGAATACAGTGTTTATATCCAGGTCTTCAGTTGAAGGAAGCCTTGCAGAAAGCCAATCAGATCGATGATTGGTTTGAGAGTGAATTTGATTTTGCGTTTGACGAGAAGCATGGATATTTAACAACTTGTCCCACCAATGTAGGAACGGGGCTCAGAGCTTCCGTCATGATGCATTTACCGGGGCTTGTGTTAACACAGCAATTAAACCGTATTATTCCCGCTATCAATCAATTGGGATTAGTAGTAAGAGGGATCTACGGGGAAGGCAGTGAAGCGTTGGGAAACATCTTTCAGATATCGAATCAAACGACTCTTGGTAAGTCTGAAGAGGATATCGTAGAAGACTTGTTAAGCGTTGTGAAGCAGATCATCGAGAAAGAACAATCAGCAAGGGACGCATTAGTTCAAACGTCAAACATACAATTAGAAGATAGAATCTTCCGCTCTTTAGGGGTGTTGGAGCACAGCAGGATCATTGAGTCCAAGGAAGCTGCGAAGTGTTTATCGGATGTAAGGCTTGGAATTGATTTAGGATACATCAAAGTTATATCTAAGAATATATTGAATGAACTAATGATTTTAACCCAACCTGGTTTTTTACAACAATATTCTGGAGGTCCATTGAGACCAAATGAAAGAGATATAAGAAGGTCATCTTTGATTCGAGAGCGAATTAAGTTAGATAAAGATACATGTGAGGAGGAAAAATAATATGATGTTTGGTCGATTTACAGAAAGAGCCCAAAAAGTATTGGCATTAGCTCAAGAAGAAGCGATTCGTTTGCAGCACAGTAATATTGGTACTGAACATATTTTATTAGGACTTGTCCGCGAAGGTGAAGGGATTGCCGCCAAGGCCCTTACGGCATTAGGTCTGAGCCCTGAAAAGATTCAGAAGGAAGTCGAAGGGTTAATCGGGAAAGGAACCGAGAAATCTCAAACGATCCATTATACACCGCGTGCGAAGAAAGTGATTGAGCTTTCCATGGATGAGGCTAGGAAATTGGGTCACTCATATGTAGGAACAGAACATATTTTATTAGGGTTAATTCGTGAAGGTGAAGGAGTAGCCGCCCGCGTACTTGGTAATCTTGGCGTCAGCTTGAATAAAGCAAGGCAGCAGGTATTGCAGTTACTTGGCAGCAATGATTCAAGCAATCACCAGGGTGGGGGCAATGCCAATGCCAATACGCCTACTCTTGATAGCTTAGCTCGTGATTTAACGTCGATTGCCCGTGAAGGCAGCTTAGATCCCGTCATCGGACGAAGCAAAGAAATTCAGCGTGTCATTGAAGTCCTAAGTCGACGTACCAAGAATAACCCGGTGTTAATCGGCGAGCCTGGTGTAGGTAAGACTGCGATTGCAGAGGGTCTTGCACAACAGATCATTGCCAATGAAGTACCTGAAATTCTAAGGGATAAACGAGTTATGACCCTTGATATGGGTACTGTAGTAGCAGGTACAAAATACCGTGGGGAATTTGAGGATCGACTGAAGAAAGTCATGGATGAAATCCGTCAAGCGGGTAACATCATCCTGTTCATCGATGAACTTCATACCCTGATAGGTGCAGGTGGAGCAGAAGGTGCCATTGATGCTTCAAACATCTTAAAACCATCTCTTGCCCGCGGAGAGTTACAGTGTATCGGTGCTACCACATTAGATGAATACCGTAAATATATCGAAAAGGATGCTGCCCTCGAGCGTCGTTTCCAGCCAATTCAAGTCAATGAGCCAACAGCAGTTGAATCTATTCAGATACTGAAAGGTTTACGCGATCGTTATGAAGCACATCACCGTGTATCCATTACTGATGAAGCAATTGATGCGGCTGTGAAGATGTCGGATCGCTATATTTCTGACAGATTTCTTCCTGATAAGGCGATCGATTTAATCGATGAGGCTGGTTCTAAGGTACGCTTACGCTCTTACACTACACCGCCAAACCTGAAGGAGCTTGAAGCAAAGCTTGAGGAAATCCGCAAAGAGAAGGATGCAGCTGTTCAAAGTCAGGAATTTGAAAAGGCTGCATCGTTACGGGATTCCGAACAAAAGCTTCGGGAAGAATTAGAAGAAACAAAGAACACGTGGAAAGAGAAACAAGGTCAGGAAAATACAGAAGTAACTGTTGAAGATATTGCAAAGGTTGTATCGAACTGGACAGGAGTACCGGTATCGAAACTAGCGCAAACGGAAACGGATCGTTTACTAAAATTAGAGGAGATCCTTCATTCCAGAGTCATTGGTCAATCGGAGGCGGTTGTAGCCGTATCAAAAGCTGTTCGACGTGCAAGAGCAGGTTTAAAGGATCCGAAACGTCCAATCGGTTCATTTGTCTTCCTGGGACCAACTGGAGTAGGGAAAACAGAATTGGCTCGTGCACTTGCTGAATCGATGTTCGGTGATGAGGATGCGATGATTCGTATTGATATGTCTGAGTACATGGAAAAACACTCCACTTCCCGCTTAGTCGGTTCACCTCCAGGATATGTTGGATACGAAGAAGGCGGTCAGTTAACAGAAAAAGTTCGCCGAAAACCGTATTCCGTGGTTCTTTTGGATGAAATTGAAAAAGCACATCCGGACGTATTCAACATCCTCCTGCAAGTATTAGAGGATGGCCGTCTAACAGATTCCAAGGGAAGAACGGTAGACTTTAGAAATACAGTCTTGATCATGACATCGAACGTCGGTGCACAGTCCCTTAAGAGCAATAAATATGTCGGGTTCAATATTCAGGATGGAAAACAAGATTATAAAGATATGAAAGGTAAGGTCATGGAAGAACTGAAGCGTGCTTTCCGACCTGAGTTCCTTAACCGTATTGATGAAATCATTGTGTTCCATTCACTTGAAAAAGATCACTTGAAAGAGATTGTGACATTGATGTCGAACCAGTTGACAAGCCGTTTGAAAGAGCAGGATATCCATTTAGAGCTTTCCCTCGCTGCCAAAGAGAAAATTGCAGATGAAGGGTTTGATCCTGAATACGGTGCGCGTCCACTGCGTCGAGCCATTCAGAAATATGTTGAGGATAAACTGTCAGAAGAGCTATTGAGAGGTAAAGTGCTGACAGGACAGAATGTTTTGATCGATGTAGAAGATAATGAGTTTGTTGTAAAAGTTAAAGAAGAAGAAGCAGCCAACACTCCGACATAATAGCAAGGCGGATTAAGAGGTACACGTATATGTTTTTCGTGTACCTCTTTTATCATAAATGGAAGCTTAAGGAGATTTCGTGAATGCTTGTCGCCTCATTTCAAGCCGCCTGCGCTTTTGGTATTGTCCAGCTCCGGCGGCTAGAGGCTCGAGGTCATTAGCCAAGTTCACTAAAAAGGCAAAAAACGCCTTTCCAGTGAACTCGACTAATGCTTGTCACCTCTGTTCAAGCCGCCTGCGCTTTTCTTGAATCCCTTACATAAAACCGTTACAATCATTCCAAATGGTATTATCATGGATAGTTATGAGTACAAATAGAGTTAAAGAGGAGAAGAATAGATTGGCAAAGAAAAAGACTAAGTTTGTGTGTTCATCTTGTGGGTATGAATCTGCTAAATGGATGGGGAAATGTCCGGGGTGTAACGAATGGAATACGATGGTGGAAGAGGTTGAGATGACTGGGAAGAAGCCACGCGGGTCGTTTATGCATTCGGAAAATAACGGGCCATCTAAAGCAGAGAAGTTGATCTCCATCAAAACCAAACAGGAGCCGAGGGTATTGACTGAGTCAAAAGAGCTGAACCGGGTGTTGGGCGGAGGAGTCGTACCCGGGTCACTGGTGTTAATCGGAGGAGACCCGGGTATTGGAAAATCTACTTTATTGCTACAAGTTTCGGCTCAGCTTGCTGATCAGAAGCAAAAGGTTTTATATATATCCGGAGAAGAATCCATCAAGCAAACAAAGCTTCGGGCAGACCGATTACATGTTGAATCAGATGATTTATATATATTTGCGGAAACGAATCTTGAGTTGATCCATCAAACGATTGAACAAATTTTACCTGATTTTGTCATCATTGACTCAATCCAAACGATTTTCCATCCTGATGTGACGTCTGCCCCGGGCAGTGTATCCCAGGTGAGGGAGTGTACAGCAGAGTTGATGAGAATCGGAAAAACAAAGGGCATCGCCATTTTTATTGTCGGGCATGTTACCAAAGAAGGATCAATTGCAGGGCCGCGTTTATTGGAACATATGGTCGATACCGTGTTGTATTTTGAAGGGGAGCGTCATCATTCGTACCGTATTTTAAGAGCGGTAAAGAATCGCTTTGGATCCACGAATGAGATGGGAATCTTTGAGATGAAGGAGCTCGGGTTGGAGGAAGTGGCAAACCCCTCTGAGATTTTCCTGGAAGAACGTTCACAAGGTGCGGCCGGTTCGACGGTCGTTGCTTCGATGGAGGGGACGAGACCCGTTCTTGTAGAGATTCAGGCTCTTGTGACACCAACCAGCTTTAACAATCCCCGAAGGATGGCGACAGGGATTGATCATAGCAGGGTTTCACTTATCATGGCGGTGTTGGAGAAACGGGCAGGGATGCTTTTGCAGCAGCAGGATGCCTACCTGAAAGTGGCAGGTGGGGTCAAGCTGGACGAACCGGCGATTGATTTGGCCGTCGCTGCAAGTATCGCCTCAAGCTTTCGGGATAGAGCGTCCAGTGCCCATGATTGCATTATTGGAGAAGTCGGTTTAACAGGTGAGATAAGAAGGGTATCGAGAATAGAGCAACGTGTGCAGGAAGCGGCTAAGCTGGGATTTAAACGAGTGATTATCCCCCAAAATAACTTAAGTGGGTGGCAGCCGCCTACCGATATAGAGGTTACAGGAGTAGCAAATATTAACGAAGCACTGTCAATTATTTTAGGAGGATAAGGAATGGAAGATAAGAAGGCAAGAGATAAATCCATGTCGGATATATTACAATTTGTTGCTCCCGGTGCCCCTATAAGGGATGGTATTGACAATGTGTTGAGAGCCAATACGGGTGGCCTTATTGTGGTTGGGTACAATGATAAGGTGAAATCTGTGTTGGACGGGGGATTTCACATTAATTGTGCTTTCTCTCCAAGCTACCTGTATGAACTGGCTAAGATGGACGGGGCCATCATTCTGAATGAAGCGGGTACTAAGATCATTTTGGCAAACGCACAGTTGGCTCCCGATGTTTACGTTCCCTCCACAGAAACAGGAATGAGACATCGTACGGCAGAGCGGGTCGCCAGGCAGACCAATGCCCTTGTGATTGCCATTTCCCAACGGAGAAACGTCATCACTTTGTACCAAGGAAACTTCCGATATGCTTTAAAGGACATCTCTGTCATCTTGACGAAGGCCAACCAGGCGATTCAAACCTTGGAGAAGTATAAGGTGGTTCTCGATCAGAGTATTTCAAATTTATCGGTGTTGGAGTTTGAGGAGCTAGTCACTCAAAGTGACTTGCTGCAGGTTCTTCACCGGTTCGAGATGGTTTTGAGGATCAAGAACGAGTTATTGACTTATCTCAGCGAGCTCGGTGTCGAGGGCAGGTTGATCCGTCTTCAGATGAATGAGCTATTGACGGATATTGAAGATGAGGCGATGCTCATAATCCGGGATTACTCTCAGGAAAGAAATATCAAACCGTTTGAACTTCTCTATAAATTCCAGGAACTTGTTCATTCAGAAGTATTAGAGGATAATGTCCTCTTAAAGTTACTAGGCTATCATGGCTATGTCCATCACGATGATGCCATCTACCCAAGAGGATACCGGGTGTTGAATAAGATTCCACGTTTACCGATCGTGATCATTGAAAATCTTATCACACGGTTCGAAACCCTTCCCCATGTTGTGAGTGCTTCTGTGGATGACTTGGATGAAGTCGAAGGAATTGGAGAGGTGAGAGCAAGGAAAATTAAAGAGGGGTTAAAATTGATTAAGGAACAAACGTTTGCAGATCGTCAGTTGTAGGTATGAAGACCTGCGCTTGCCAAATATGGTATAAATGCAGCATTTTCAAAAAATTGACAGTCACAATAAGACATGTTAGCCTTCACTTAAGGAAGCTGTTAAAATGGGATAACTATATCAAAATTGTTTCTATTGTATGAAATTTGAAATTTTCAAGGCTGACACGTTTCAAAAATAGTAAATTGTTTATAATGAGTAGGAGGAGGTGAGGGAATGTTAAAAAGAATCGTTCAAGCGTGCTTCCTTATCGTCGGGGGGACACTAGGGATATTTCTACTTCCCGAATTATTTACCGTCATAAATTTATCAGACATTCCTTTAATAAATAACCCTTATATGACTGCTATATTTGGTGCCATCATTTTTTATATTCTTACGTTTTGGGCAGTCGAGTATGTCGTCAATTTCGTCAAGTGGTTTGAAGATAGCTTGGTAAAGGCACCGGTAACTGATTTATTATTTGGTAGTTTAGGACTGATTATCGGTCTGTTTGTTGCCTATTTATTTGGGATCCCGTTCAATCAGATGGAGATTCCGATTGTGAATACGGTGGTTCCTATTCTATTAACGCTCCTTCTTGGATATATAGGATTCCAGGTTGGTTTTAAGAAAAGGGATGAACTGGTTGGTCTATTAGGCACGGCAAACCGAGGTAAGAAAAAAGGCACGGAAGAGGACCTGGATGAAGAGGGTGTTAAGACCCTTAAGATATTGGATACGAGCGTGATTATTGACGGCCGTATAGCGGATATCTGCCAGACAGGATTTTTAGAAGGGATCGTTGTGATTCCTCAATTCGTACTGGAAGAGCTCCAGCATATTGCGGATTCTTCAGATGTATTGAAGCGAAATCGTGGTCGTCGGGGATTGGATATCTTAAATCGTATCCAAAAAGAACTTCCCGTAGAGGTACAAATCTATGAAGGTGACTTTGAAGAAATTCAAGAAGTAGATTCGAAGCTGGTGAAATTAGCAAAGCTTACGAATGGAATCGTTGTGACGAATGATTTTAACTTGAATAAAGTGTGTGACCTTCAAGGTGTACAAGTATTAAATATCAATGACTTAGCCAACGCCGTCAAGCCGGTGGTATTACCTGGTGAAGAATTGAAGGTACAGGTCATTAAAGATGGTAAAGAGCATAACCAGGGAATTGCATACCTGGATGATGGTACGATGATTGTCGTGGAAGAGGGACGCAATTACATCGGTAAGTATATCGATGTCCTCGTAACATCCGTTCTACAAACATCGGCAGGCCGAATGATCTTTGCAAAACCGAAGCAATTAGAAAAAGCATTATAAGAAGGTTGTTTTGCCCTGACTCCATTGATTCAGTAAGGTATAATGAATAGTATTACTTTGTGTTAAAGGAGTTATTCTATGGAATATGAAGTTGTCATTCCGGCTGCAGGGCAGGGAAAACGAATGAAAGCGGGCAAAAACAAACTGCTACTCGAGTTGAAGGGTTGCCCGGTCATCATCCATACATTACGCGTTTTCGAACAGGATCCCCATTGTAAGGGAATCTATTTAGCCATACATCCATCTGAGCGACTTGTATTCTGTGACATGCTAGAACGGTTTGGGATCACGAAGGTCGTCAAGCTAGTTGATGGAGGCGAAGAAAGGCAGCATAGTGTATACAATGCGTTGCTTGAGGTTGATCATGAGATTGTTCTGGTACATGACGGAGCAAGACCATTTATTAAGGAATCCACGATTCACCAATTGGTAGAAAAGACATATTCAACAGGGGCGGCCATTGCGGCCGTGCCTGTTAAAGATACGATCAAAAAAGTACTGGATGGAGAAGTCGAGGAAACGATTGAACGCTCAAGCTTGTGGATGGTTCAAACCCCACAGGCTTTTCGTGTTTCTGTTTTGATAAAGGCACATAAAGATGCTGATCAAGATGGTTTCCTTGGTACAGATGATGCTTCACTGGTAGAAAGATCGGATGTTGAGGTGGCTGTCGTTGAGAGTGATTACGACAACATTAAACTGACCACACCAGAAGATTTATATTTTGCAGAGGCCATTTTGAAGAAGCGAGAGGAAATGAGTGGAGGAGAGGAACATGTTTAGAATCGGACAAGGATTTGATGTCCATCAATTAGTGGAAGAGAGACCGCTTATCATGGGAGGCATTACGATTCCATATGATAAAGGATTATTGGGGCATTCCGATGCGGATGTCTTGTTGCATGCTGTTGCGGATGCGTGCTTAGGTGCTATTGCCGCAGGAGACATCGGCAAGCATTTTCCGGATACAGATCCCGAGTTCAAGGATGCTGATTCAGCAAAACTTCTCGAGCATGTATGGGCTCTTGTGAAAGAGGAAGGTTATGAATTAGGGAATATCGATTGCACGATCATTGCCCAGAAACCTAAGATGGCTCCATATATCGACGAAATGAGACAAAGCATCGCTGCATTATTGGAAGCGGATATTGCTGATGTAAATGTAAAGGCAACTACTTCTGAGAAGCTTGGATTTACCGGAAGAGGCGAAGGGATTGCAGCCCAAACAACTGTATTAATTAAAAAGAAGTAGGGGATAAATTCGCTTTATTCCCATACTTAACGGTGTTAAAATAGGTCATAGACTTTAAAGCAGGAATCATAAGAGGAGGAAATACAAATGACACAGGAAGTACGCGTCCGTTATGCCCCGAGTCCAACGGGTCATTTACATATTGGAAATGCAAGAACCGCTTTATTTAATTACCTTTACGCCCGCAGCGTAGGTGGGAAGTTCATCATACGTATTGAAGACACAGATAAGAAGCGTAATATCGAAGGTGGAGAAGAAAGTCAGCTTAAGTATCTTCAGTGGCTGGGAATCGACTGGGACGAGAGTGTAGACAAGCCGGGTGAATACGGTCCTTATCGTCAATCTGAGCGTAACCATATTTATGAGCAGTACTTAAATGAGTTGTTGGAAAGCGGAAAGGCTTATCAATGCTACTGTACGGAGGAAGAGCTGGAAGCGGAACGTGAAGCTCAATCGGCATCAGGTCAAATGCCACGTTACTCCGGAAAATGCCGCAACCTGACAAAAGAGGATCAGGAGAAATTAGCAGCGGAAGGTCGTCAACCGAGCATTCGTTTTCGTGTACCTGCAGGAAAAGTATATTCTTTCAATGATATCGTGAAAGAAGATGTGGCGTTTGAATCTGATGGCATCGGCGATTTTGTCATTGCGAAAAAAGACGGAACGCCAACCTATAACTTTGCCGTTGCGGTTGATGATTATCTGATGAAAATTTCACACGTTCTACGTGGAGAAGATCATATATCCAATACGCCAAAACAATTAATGATTTTTGAAGCTCTTGGATGGGAAGCTCCTGTTTATGGACATATGACATTAATTGTTAATGAAAGCCGTAAAAAGCTTAGTAAGCGCGATGAAAGTATCATTCAGTTCATCGAGCAATACGAAGCTTTAGGGTACTTACCGGAAGCTTTATTCAACTTCATTGCACTACTCGGCTGGTCTCCAAAAGGAGAGGAAGAGCTATTTTCTAAAGATGAATTTATTGAAATTTTCGACCCGGCGCGTTTATCTACTTCTTCTGCACTGTTCGATAACCAGAAGCTAACATGGATGAACAATCAGTACATGAAGAATTTAGAATTGGCTCAAGTTGTTGAGCTGTCCCTTCCTCATTTAATCAGTGCGGGTAAACTGGACGGGAACATGTCCGATGAGCAGCGTGAATGGGCGGCCCGCGTCATTTCTTTATACCAGGAGCAAATGAGCTTCGGGGCTGAAATCGTTGAGTTGTCTGAAATGTTCTTTAAGGCAGATCTTGAATACGGTGAAGAGGCAAAAGCGGTACTGGAAGAAGAACAGGTCCCTGAAGTCCTTCAAGCTTTCTTGAACGAGATAGAAGCTCTTGAAAATTATGAAGCAGCAGAAATTAAATCCTCTATAAAGGCTGTCCAAAAGTCGACAGGTCATAAGGGGAAAAAGCTCTTTATGCCAATCCGTGTAGCGGTTACGGGTCAGACTCATGGTCCTGAATTGCCGAATGCGATTGAACTTTTAGGGAAAGATACGGTTAAACATCGTCTGCAAAGTCTTTTAGGTTAACATTTTGAAGGAAATGTAATATAGTAAGAGTATCACAATAAATGATATCGCGTTGATGAGGAGAAGTAAGAAAAGGATGCTTAATAGAGAGAACCATCACCGGCTGAAAGTGGTTTAAGCCCCTCCGATTCTGAAATGCACCTCTGAGTCCGTTACTGAAATATAGTAGGTAAAGGCGGTTTCCTACCGTTAACAGGATTTGAGTTGGAGAAGGTTATTTTTCTTTTCAATCAGAGTGGAACCGCGCTACCTAAGCGTCTCTGTCATTTTATTGACAGGGGCGTTTTTTTATTGTCCAGCTCGAGCGGCTAGGCCCTCGAGGTCATAAGCTAAATGGTCCGGGAAGGCAAAAAAACGCCTTCCCGGCCCATTGATCTTATGCTTGCCGGGCCTGAGCAAGCCGCTTGCGCTTTTCTGTTTGTCCAGCTCCGGCGGCTAGAGGCTCGAGGTCATAAGCCAAACCTGCCACAAAGGCAAAGGGCGCCTTTCCAGCAGGTTCGTCTTATGCTTGTCGCCTCTTCCCAAGCCGCCTCCGCTTTTCTGTTTGTCCAGCTCCAGCGGCTAGGCCCTCGAGGTCATAAGCTAAATGGTCCAGGAAGGCAAAAAACGCCTTTCCGGTGGCCTCGCCTTATGCTTGTCGCCTCTGACCAAGCCACCAGCGCTTTTATTTTTTAAAGAGAGGGGGATCCGAATGTTTAAGTCGTTTAAGGAAGATATAGATGTCGTGTTTGATCAGGATCCGGCAGCGAGGAATTATGTGGAGGTCATCCTCACGTATTCGGGTCTTCATGCTATTTGGGCTCATCGTGTTGCTCACGCATTTTTTAAACGTAAATTCTTTTTTATTGCACGGGTCATTTCACAGGTAAGCCGCTTTTTCACGGGAGTGGAAATTCACCCCGGGGCTAAAATCGGCCGGCGTTTTTTCATCGATCATGGGATGGGTGTAGTGATTGGCGAGACATGTGAAATCGGAGATAATGTCACGCTCTTCCAAGGCGTCACCCTCGGTGGAACCGGAAAAGAAAAAGGGAAGAGGCATCCCACCATTCAGGATAATGCCCTTATTGCGACAGGAGCGAAAGTATTAGGATCCATCGTAGTTGGGGAAAATTCTAAGGTAGGAGCAGGGTCCGTGGTCCTGAAAGATGTTCCCCCCAATTCTACCGTAGTCGGCATCCCGGGGAAGGTCGTCATCCAGGACGGAGTGAAGATACTGAAGGACCTGAACCACTGTGATTTGCCGGATCCAATGAACGACCGTATGAAACAGCTTGAAAAAGAAGTGAATGAGTTGAAATCACTATTAAGGGAATATGAGGGAAGGAGTCGATCATCTTGACGATTCGTTTATATAACACACTTACAAGGCAAAAAGAAGAATTCAAACCCCTGGAAGAGGGTAAGGTCAAAATGTATGTGTGCGGACCGACGGTTTATAACTATATCCATATAGGAAATGCCCGACCTGCGATTGTGTTTGACACAGTGAGACGTTATCTGGAATACAGGGGCTATGATGTTCAATTCGTTTCGAATTTCACAGATGTGGATGATAAATTAATTAGAGCGGCTAAGGAACTGGGAGAAGATGTCCCGACTATTGCAAAGCGCTTCATAGATGCTTACTTTGAAGATACAGGAGCCCTCGGATGCAAGCAGGCAGATGTTCATCCGACTGTAACCGATAATATCGACACCATTGTTGATTTTATCACAGCCCTTGTTGAAAAAGGGTATGCCTATGAGTCACAGGGTGATGTTTATTATCGAACAAGAAAGTTTGATGGCTATGGTAAGCTTTCTCATCAGCCTATTGATGAACTGAAAGCGGGAGCCCGGATTGATGTAGGCGACAAAAAAGAGGACGCCCTTGATTTCGTTCTATGGAAAGCGGCGAAAGAAGGGGAGATCTCTTGGGAAAGTCCATGGGGTGAAGGACGCCCGGGCTGGCATATCGAGTGCTCCGCCATGGCAAAGCGCTACTTGGGAGATACCATTGATATTCACGCCGGGGGACAGGATCTCACCTTCCCTCATCACGAGAATGAAATCGCCCAATCGGAGGCCCTCACAGGTAAGACCTTTGCAAACTATTGGATGCACAATGGATATATTAATATCGATAATGAGAAGATGTCAAAGTCCCTCGGTAATTTCGTATTAGTTCACGATATTATTAAAGAACAAGATCCGCAGGTACTTCGTTTCTTCATGCTATCCGTTCATTACCGTCATCCGATCAACTACAATCTCGAGCTTCTCCAGAACGCAGAGACCTCTTTGGAACGGATCAAGACAGCTTATGACAACTTGAAGCATCGTAAGGAATCAAGTACAAATTTAACGGAGAACAATCAGGAGTGGGTGGACAAAATCGCAGAGTTGAAAAATCAGTTCATTTCAGATATGGATGATGATTTTAACACTGCCAATGGGATATCCGTTTTATTCGAACTATCCAGGCAAGCGAATTATTATTTGATGGAGAAGAATACTTCCACTGAGGTAATTGAAGAATTTTTACAGCATTTCGAAGATTTCTTCTCTGTGCTGGGATTGACTCTTCAGGAAGCGGAACTACTGGACGAAGAAGTGGAAGAGTTGATACAAAAACGTATTCAAGCACGTAAGGACCGTAACTTCCAACTAGCGGATGAAATTCGTGACACATTGAAAGACATGAATATCATTCTGGAAGATACCCCTCAAGGCATACGCTGGAAAAGAGGTTCTTAATGCTGCACGAGACAAATGAACAAATCGAGGCGAAACAGATCAATGCACTGGCACTTGCGTATATGGGGGATGCTGTATATGAAACATATGTACGGCAGCTCCTGTTAACGAAAGGGAAGATCAAACCGAATCAGCTGCACAGAGCGGCGACGAAGTATGTGTCTGCGAAAGCCCAAGCGGCTATTCTCAGAACATTGTTTGATTATGAGGTATTAACGGAAGAAGAGATTTCGATTGTTAAGCGTGGTCGGAATGCGAAATCCGGGACCACCCCTAAAAATACAGATGTACAGACATATAAACATAGTACTGCTTTTGAGGCACTTATTGGATATTTGTTTTTGCTGAATCGGACGGAACGATTAGAGGAACTATTGAAGATCATTTTTGAACAAGCCCAGGCAGGAAAGGAGGAGTAGGAATGAGTAAAGATTTTATCGGAGGAAGAAATCCCGTCATTGAAGCGTTAAAGTCAGGGAGGGATATCAACAAGATTTGGATTGCAGAGGGTTCACAGAAAGGTTCCATTCAGCAAATCGTAGGACTTGCCAAGGAATCGAACGTCATGGTTCAATATGTCCCGAAAAAGAAAATCGAACAGATGGTATCAGAGAATCACCAAGGGGTGGTCGCTTCTGTTGCCGCTTATCAGTATGCTGAACTTGATGATTTGTTTCAAAAAGCAGAACAAAAAGGGGAGGATCCTTTTATTCTGATCCTGGATGAATTGGAAGACCCCCATAACCTGGGGTCCATCATGAGGACTGCAGATGCGGCGGGTGCCCATGGAATCATTATTCCTAAGAGAAGAGCGGTGGGACTTACCTCAACCGTAGCGAAGGCGTCCACTGGTGCCATTGAGCATATCCCCGTTGCCCGCGTGACGAATCTATCGAGAGCGGTGGATGAGCTGAAAGAGCGAGGTGTGTGGGTAGCTGGAACGGATGCGAAGGGAAAGCAGGATTTCCGCCAGTTGGACGGCACTCTTCCTATCGGATTAATTATCGGAAGTGAAGGAAAAGGGATGAGCCGCATTTTGAGAGATAAATGCGATTTCCTTGTTCAGTTGCCTATGATCGGTCATGTTACATCACTAAACGCTTCGGTGGCAGCTAGTATTTTAATGTATGAGGTTTATCGTAAGCGCCACCCATTGGGAGAATAAGGGAGATGGATATTCTCCTTGTGGATGGCTATAACATAATCGGTGCCTGGCCGGAATTAAATGAGTTGAAGCAGAAAGACTTAGCCGCAGCAAGAGACCGCCTGGTCGAACTAATGGCGGAGTATCAAGGGTATACGGGTTACCGTGTCATTGTTGTATTTGATGCCTATTATGTTCAGGGAATTGCCCGGAAATATCAAAATTACAAAGTGGAAGTGCTCTTTACAAGAGAAAATGAAACAGCAGATGAACGAATTGAAAGATTGGCCATTGAATTAAGCAATATCAAAACACAGATTCATGTCGCCACCTCTGATTTTACCGAACAATGGGCGATCTTTGGTCAAGGAGCCCTTCGGAAATCTGCGAGGGAGCTCTTGACCGAAGTGAAAGTCATCGAAAAAAAGATTGAGAGAAAAGTACGAAGCTCAAGTACACAAAGACCGGCTTCTAAGATACAATTGTCTGAAGAAGTTGCTGAAATTTTCGAAAAATGGCGGCGTGGGGAACAATGATAGGTTGACGATTGAATTTTCTGTAATGTATAATATTTCTATCTATTGTTTTGCGCGGGGGGATGTGTGTGAGCAATATCACCAGGACAGAAGCATTTGATAATCGATTAGAAGGCATGGATGATGAAGAGATAATAGAAGCCGTCCATCAGGGTCACAGCGAAGCGTTAGATTTCTTAATCAGGAAATACCGTAATTTTGTAAGAGCGAAAGCACGCTCGTATTTTTTAATAGGGGCAGATAAGGAAGATATAGTCCAGGAAGGTATGATTGGATTATACAAAGCCATCCGGGATTATAAGGAGGACAAGCTGACGTCTTTTAAAGCGTTTGCGGAACTTTGTATCACAAGACAAATCATAACTGCCATTAAGACAGCCACGAGACAGAAGCATATACCGTTGAACTCATATGTTTCATTGGATAAGCCCATTTATGATGATGAATCTGACCGAACGCTATTAGATGTCATTTCAGGTGCGAAAGTAATGGATCCGGAAGCGCTCATTATCAATCGTGAAGAATTCGATAATATGGAGGACAAGATGGCTCAGCTGTTAAGCGACCTTGAGCGGAAAGTCCTGGCCCTTTATTTGGACGGGCAGTCTTATCAGGAGATTTCCGAAGAGCTTAACCGCCATGTGAAGTCCATCGACAACGCATTGCAGCGAGTAAAACGAAAGCTTGAACGGTACTTGGAAGTTCGCGAAATAACCATGTAAAGTCATATTGACACAAATTGGTGGTCATGTTATTTTTGATAGGACTTACTATGTATAATATAGGTGGAATATATGACTACTAAATTAATATTGGCTTGTACGGTGTGCGGTTCGAGGAATTATTCTGTACCGGGAAATCGTAATCAGGCTGTTCGATTAGAATTAAAGAAATTCTGTAATACATGTAATGCTCACACTCTGCACAAAGAAACTAAATAGTGCAGGAAGTCTTGCGTATTGATATTAGTTGGAGGTTACTAACGGATGTTTAAATTCTTTCGCAATGTTGCATTGGAAATGAGAAAGGTCAGCTGGCCTAAACGTAAAGAGTTAACGCGCTATACGATCACGGTTATTACAACAGTGGTATTTGTTGCCCTTTTCTTTGCAGTTATCGACCTGGGCATCTCAGAACTTATGCGATTGATCATTGGTTCTAAGTAAGAGAAACATAGAATTAGTTGTATATATACCATGAAAGCATGGTATAATGAATGTTAATAGAGTACATGACCTTAGAGCCCGTTATCTTTTTACGGGTTTTTTCATTTGGAGAAAAAAGGCGAATGAGTATTCTTAAATAGCGAGGAGGGACGGACGTTTAGTCCTATGTAATGGAGAAGAATTGGTATGTAGTCCATACGTATTCAGGATATGAGAATAAGGTAAAAGCAAACCTTGAGAAACGTGTTGAAACGATGGGGATGCAAGATAAGATCTTCCGAGTGATCGTTCCTGAAGAAGAAGAAACGGACTTTAAGAACGGTAAGAAGAAAGTAGTGAAGAAGAAAGTATTTCCAGGTTATGTGATTGTTGAAATCGTCATGACGGATGATTCCTGGTATGTTGTCCGCAACACACCTGGAGTGACCGGTTTCGTCGGTTCATCAGGATCAGGTTCAAAGCCTACTCCGTTACTGCCGGAAGAAGTGACAAATCTTCTGAAGCAAATGGGCATGACAGAGAAAAAGGTAGAGATCGACTTCGAATTAGGGGAAACTGTAAAAGTGAATGAAGGTCCATTTGCAAACTTTACAGGTTCGATTGAAGAGATCGATAATGCGAAAGCTAAAGTCAAAGTCCACGTTAATATGTTTGGTAGAGACACCCCGGTAGAACTGGATTTCTCCCAGATTGATAAATTATAATGGAAAAGAACTTGAAATCATTCTGAAAAAATGGTACTATTTCATAAGTCAGTGCGTCTCCACAAAGAGATACTGAAACTAATAGACGTTCTTTATGTTGATAAAGACATTTTTTACATTGAGTGGGAGGGTGAAAAACCCAATAACCACATCACGGACTTAAGGAGGTGTGTCTCGTGGCTAAAAAAGTTATCAAAATGGTTAAATTGCAGATTCCTGCCGGTAAAGCTAATCCAGCTCCACCAGTTGGTCCTGCACTAGGTCAAGCAGGTGTTAACATCATGGGATTCTGTAAGGAATTCAATGCTCGTACAGCAGATCAAGCTGGCTTAATCATTCCTGTTGAAATCACGGTATTTGAAGACCGTTCATTTACATTCATCACAAAAACTCCACCCGCTGCTGTTCTTCTTAAGAAAGCTGCAGGTATCGAGTCTGGTTCAGGCGAACCAAACAGCAAGAAAGTGGCAACACTTAAACGCGACAAAGTACGTGAAATTGCTGAAACAAAAATGCCTGACTTAAATGCAGCTAGTGTTGAATCAGCTATGCGCATGGTAGAAGGAACTGCGCGCAGCATGGGTATCGTCATCGAAGACTAATCCCTGCTTCGTTAAAGTAGAGGTTCCTGTTGAACGAGGTTGCGATGATGAAATGTACGTTTCACTCGCAACCTTATTTCGTGGGAGGTTATTCCGCTAAAACCACATATAGGAGGAAATTTATAATGGCTAAAAAAGGTAAAAAGTTTCTTGAAGCTCAAAAGCTTGTAGATCGTACTACAGCTTACTCAGTGGAAGAAGCAATCGAACTAGTTAAGAAAACAAACTTCGCTAAGTTTGACGCAACGATTGAAGTAGCGTTCCGCTTAGGTGTAGATACACGTAAAAACGACCAGCAAATCCGTGGAGCAGTTGTACTTCCTCATGGAACTGGTAAAACTCAAAAGGTTCTTGTATTCGCTAAAGGCGATAAAGCTAAAGAAGCAGAAGCTGCCGGCGCTGATTTCGTAGGTGATGCAGAACTTATCAACAAGATCAACCAAGGTTGGTTCGAGTTCGACGTAATCGTTGCAACTCCAGACATGATGGGTGAAGTTGGTAAGCTTGGTCGTGTATTAGGACCTAAAGGTTTAATGCCAAACCCTAAAACTGGTACAGTTACATTTGACGTAACGAAAGCTGTTAATGAAATCAAAGCAGGTAAAGTTGAATACCGTGCTGACAAATCAGGTAACGTTCATGTTCCTGTTGGAAAGATTTCATTCGATAACGAAAAGCTTGTTGAAAACTTTGCTACAATGTATGAAACAATGCTTAAAGTTAAACCTGCTGCTGCAAAAGGAACTTACATGAAAAACGTTTCTGTAACTTCTACAATGGGACCTGGCGTTAAAGTCGATCCTTCAACTTTCGCAGTTAAGGCATAATTTGGTATTGACTTACCATGAACTAGTGATTATAATTAGTTCTGTTGTTAAAAAACGAATACATTTGTACCGTAGACAGTAGGGGCTCATTACGAGCTTAATATCCTGCCGAGGTAATTGCGATAAAATAACCGCTTATAGCGTGTTTGCAATGCCCTTATGTCTACCTTGACATAAGGGCATTTTTTATTGGATGACGGTATAAATGTTCATCAGTCAATCTACAGGAGGTGTAATGATGAGCAGCATTCTAGATCAAAAGAAACACATCGTTGGAGAAATCTCTGACAAGCTAAAAAACAGTGTATCTACAATCGTTGTAGATTACCGTGGCCTAGACGTTTCCGAAGTAACTGAGCTTCGTAAACAACTTCGTGAAGCTGGCATCGAGTTCAAAGTGTACAAAAACACTATGGTACGTCGTGCGGCAGAAGAAGCTGGTCTTGAAGGGTTAAACGAATTCTTAACTGGTCCTAACGCAATCGCGTTCAGTACAGAAGAAGTAGTTGCACCTGCAAAGATCCTTAACAGCTTCGCTAAAGAACACGAAGCGCTTGAAATCAAAACGGGTGTCATCGAAGGAACAATCACTTCAGTTGAGGATGTTAAAGCAATTGCTGAACTTCCAAACCGCGAAGGACTTCTTTCTATGCTACTCAGCGTGCTTCAAGCACCAATGCGCAACTTTGCGTTGGCAACAAAAGCCGTTGCAGATCAAAAAGAAGAGCAAGGCGCGTAAGCTAAAGCAAGTCGTTTAAATAAAAAATAAGCAAACATCACAAGGAGGAAATTTAAAATGAGTAAAGAGCAAATCATTGACGCGATTAAAGAAATGTCAGTTCTTGAATTAAATGATCTAGTTAAAGCAATCGAAGAAGAATTCGGAGTAACTGCTGCTGCACCTGTAGCTGTAGCTGCTGGTGGCGGAGACGCTGCTGCAGAAAAAACTGAATTCGACGTAATCCTTGAGAGCGCTGGAGCTCAAAAAATCAAGGTTATCAAAGTTGTTCGTGAAATCACAGGTCTTGGCCTTAAAGAAGCGAAAGAAATGGTTGATAACACTCCTAAAGCTCTTAAAGAAGGTATTTCTAAAGAGGAAGCTGAAGAACTTAAAGCTAAACTTGAAGAAGTTGGAGCTGGCGTAGAAGTTAAGTAATGATTGTATAGATGAAAAGCTCGCTATTGTTGGCGGGCTTTTTTCTTGTCTGGCTTCTACCTTCATTTTCTTTTGGGAAAGATGGTTAACAGACAGAAGGTACAAATGGATGGAGATGATATAATGACCAATCACTATTATTCCCATAACCCGGATGTAGAAAGTAACCCCCAAACCATAACCTTTGAATTAAGAGGGCATACGTTCCGTTTCAAAACGGACCAGGGTGTCTTTTCGAAAAAAGAAGTGGATTTTGGATCAAGAGCGTTAATCGAAGCGTTTGAAATTCCTGCTGTTAAGGGTGCGTTATTGGATGTCGGCTGTGGATATGGCCCGATCGGGTTGTCCCTGGCAAAAGACCTTGTGGATCGAAAGGTTCATATGATTGATGTAAATGAGAGAGCATTGTCTTTGGCGGAAGAAAACGCTAAAGAGAATAAAGTTCAGAATGTGAGCATCTATCAAAGTGACCGATATGCGAGTGTCTTCGAAAAGGAGTTTGCTGCCATTTTAACGAATCCACCAATACGGGCAGGGAAAGAAACCGTTCATTCCATTCTTGAAAATAGTTACGACCATCTGACGGAACTGGGTGAATTGTGGGTCGTTATCCAAAAGAAACAAGGTGCTCCATCTGCCATGGATAAAATGGAAAAACTGTTTTCAAATGTAGAGATTGTCACAAGGAAAAAGGGATACTACATCTTGAAATCGGTAAAAGAAATCCGTTGACGTAGCTTTACTGCTATGATAACATTATAAAATGCAAAAATATTATTTTCCGGTATTATGTCCATATGTATATATATTGGATGAATTGGAAAAGATTATAAAATAATAGTTCGTCATTTGAAAATGAGGTTTTATCATTAAAACCCTTTTTCTTTTTGTCTTGTGTAGAGTAGTATTCCTACTTTAAGGCATATAGACACAACCAAAACGCTTGATTTGAGGGGTGAATCAGTTGACAGGTCAACTAGTTCAGTATGGACGACACCGCCAACGCAGAAGTTTTGCGCGTATCAGTGAAGTTTTAGAATTACCGAATTTAATCGAAATTCAAACTTCCTCGTATCAATGGTTTCTTGATGAGGGGTTAAGAGAAATGTTCCGTGACATTTCTCCGATTGAGGACTTCACTGGTAATCTCTCTTTGGAATTTATTGATTATAGTCTGGGAGAGCCAAAGTACTCGGTGGAAGAATCAAAGGAAAGAGATGTTACTTACTCTGCACCGCTTAGAGTGAAAGTCCGTCTTGTGAACAAAGAAACAGGAGAAGTAAAAGATCAAGACGTATTTATGGGTGATTTCCCGTTAATGACGGACACAGGTACTTTTGTCATTAATGGTGCTGAGCGTGTTATCGTATCTCAGCTAGTACGTTCACCTAGTGTTTACTTTAGCGGAAAAGTAGATAAGAACGGAAAGAAAGGGTTTACTGCTACCGTTATACCAAACCGCGGAGCTTGGCTTGAGTATGAAACAGATGCAAAAGATGTTGTATATGTGCGAATTGATCGAACTCGCAAACTACCGGTAACGGTTCTTTTACGTGCCCTTGGGTTTGGCTCTGATCAAGAAATCATCGATCTGATCGGTGATAATGAGTACATTCGTAACACGCTCGAGAAAGACAACACGGAAGGTATCGACAAGGCATTGCTCGAGATTTATGAGCGTCTGCGTCCAGGAGAGCCTCCTACAGTAGAAAATGCTAAAAGTTTACTCGTTTCTCGTTTCTTTGATCCAAAGCGTTATGACTTAGCAAACGTTGGACGTTACAAAATGAACAAAAAGCTTCACATTAAGAACCGTTTATTCGGTCAAACTCTAGCAGAAACTCTAGCAGATCCGGAAACGGGTGAGATTTTGGCAGAGAAGGGTACGGTTCTTGATCGTCGCGCTCTGGATAAGGTTATTCCTTATCTAGAAAATGGTATCGGGTTTAAAAATTACCAACAGTCTGGTGGCGTGTTAGAAGAAGACGTCGTTCTTCAATCTATCAAAATCTATTCTCCTAACGAAGAGGGAGAGTTTGAAATCAACGTAATCAGCAATGCGTATGTTGAAGAAGAGGTTAAGTATATTACACCCGCAGATATCATTTCTTCTATTTCTTACTTCTTTAACTTATTGCATGGAGTAGGACTTACGGATGATATTGACCATTTAGGTAACCGTCGTTTACGTTCGGTTGGTGAATTGCTTCAAAACCAATTCCGTATTGGTTTATCTCGTATGGAGCGTGTAGTTCGTGAAAGAATGTCCATCCAGGACACTAACACCATCACGCCTCAACAACTGATTAACATACGTCCGGTTATCGCATCAATTAAAGAGTTCTTTGGAAGCTCTCAATTATCTCAATTCATGGATCAAACGAATCCTCTTGCAGAATTAACGCACAAACGTCGTCTTTCTGCTTTAGGACCTGGTGGATTAACACGTGAACGTGCTGGATTCGAAGTGCGTGACGTCCATTATTCCCACTACGGTCGTATGTGTCCGATTGAAACACCTGAGGGTCCTAACATCGGACTGATCAACTCACTTTCCTCCTTTGCGAAAGTGAATAAATTCGGCTTTATCGAAACACCGTATCGTCGCGTCGATCCTGATACAGGGAAAGTAACCAATCGTATCGATTATCTGACAGCAGACGAAGAAGATAACTATGTAGTGGCGCAAGCGAACGCACGCCTTGGAGATGACGGCGCATTCCTTGATGAAGAAGTCATCGCTCGTTTCCGTGGTGAAAACACGGTCATCAAGCGCGAACGTCTTGACTACATGGATGTATCTCCTAAACAAGTAGTTTCAGCTGCGACAGCATGTATTCCATTCTTAGAGAACGATGACTCCAACCGTGCTCTTATGGGAGCCAACATGCAACGTCAAGCAGTACCTTTAATGAATCCTGAATCACCGATCGTCGGAACGGGTATGGAACACGTATCTGCGAAAGACTCTGGTGCAGCCGTGATTTGTAAATACGAAGGTATCGTGGAAAAGGTTGAAGCGAAACAAGTTTGGGTGCGTCGTGTGAAAGAAATTGATGGTCAAGAAGTAAAAGGTGACCTCGATAAGTATCGTATGCAGAAATTCATCCGTTCTAACCAAGGGACATGTTACAACCAGCGTCCGATCGTAAGTGAAGGCGACCGTGTGGTAAAAGGAGAAATCCTTGCTGATGGTCCTTCCATGGAGAAAGGTGAACTCGCCTTGGGACGTAACGTTATGGTTGGATTCATGACGTGGGACGGTTACAACTATGAAGATGCGATCATCATGAGTGAACGTCTTGTGAAAGACGATGTATATACTTCTATTCATATTGAAGAATATGAGTCCGAATCTCGTGATACGAAATTAGGGCCAGAAGAAATCACTCGTGATATTCCTAACGTCGGTGAGGATGCCCTACGCAATCTTGATGAGCGCGGAATCATCCGAATCGGTGCTGAAGTGAAAGATGGCGACCTACTTGTTGGTAAAGTAACGCCAAAAGGTGTAACAGAGTTGACTGCTGAAGAACGCTTATTACATGCAATCTTCGGTGAGAAAGCTCGTGAAGTTCGAGATACATCTCTTCGTGTACCACATGGTGGTGGGGGAATTATCCTTGATGTTAAAGTCTTCAACCGTGAAGATGGCGACGAATTACCACCAGGTGTGAATCAGCTTGTACGTGTATACATCGTTCAGAAACGTAAAATTTCTGAAGGGGACAAAATGGCTGGTCGACATGGTAACAAAGGTGTTATCTCAAAAATCCTTCCTGAAGAAGACATGCCGTTCTTACCAGACGGCACACCGATCGATATCATGTTGAACCCATTAGGGGTACCATCTCGTATGAATATCGGACAGGTGTTGGAGCTTCATTTGGGTATGGCAGCCAGATACCTTGGAATTCATGTTGCTTCACCAGTATTTGATGGAGCACGTGAGGAAGATGTATGGGCAACCATTGAAGAAGCAGGTATGGCGCGCGATGCCAAAACCGTTCTTTACGATGGTAGAAGTGGTGAACCGTTTGATAATCGTGTATCAGTTGGAATCATGTATATGATCAAACTTGCTCACATGGTTGATGATAAGCTTCACGCACGTTCAACCGGTCCTTATTCACTTGTTACGCAGCAGCCACTGGGTGGTAAAGCGCAATTCGGTGGACAGCGTTTCGGTGAGATGGAGGTATGGGCACTTGAAGCATACGGTGCTGCTTATACTCTGCAAGAAATTCTAACAGTTAAGTCTGATGATGTTGTGGGTCGTGTGAAAACATACGAAGCCATTGTCAAAGGTGAAAACGTTCCTGAACCTGGAGTTCCGGAATCATTTAAAGTTCTGATCAAAGAGCTTCAAAGTTTAGGTATGGATGTTAAGATCCTCTCTAGCACCGAAGAAGAAATTGAAATGCGCGACTTAGAGGATGAAGAAGAAGTTCAACAAGCAGACACGCTAAATATCTCTGAATCTAATGCACAAGAATCCGAGACAGTAGGGTCTAAAGAATAAATTTAGAGCAATTAGGGTTAGAGCCTGTAGATTAAAAGGGAGGTAGGCCCCTTGCTAGATGTAAATAATTTTGAGTATATGAAAATTGGTTTAGCATCCCCCGATAAGATCCGTTCGTGGTCTTTCGGGGAAGTTAAAAAACCCGAAACAATTAACTATCGTACGTTAAAACCAGAAAAAGATGGTTTGTTCTGTGAACGTATCTTCGGTCCTACGAAGGACTGGGAATGTCATTGTGGTAAATACAAGCGTGTCCGTTATAAGGGCGTCGTTTGTGACCGCTGTGGTGTCGAAGTAACAAAGGCTAAAGTTCGTCGTGAACGTATGGGACACATCGAACTTGCTGCCCCTGTATCTCACATCTGGTACTTCAAAGGAATCCCAAGCCGTATGGGTCTTGTTTTAGACATGTCCCCACGTGCTTTGGAAGAAGTGATCTATTTCGCTTCTTATGTTGTAACAGAACCAGGTGATACGGCTCTTGAGAGAAAACAACTTCTTTCTGAAAAAGAGTACCGTGCATACCGTGAGAAATACGGAGTGAAATTCCAAGCTGCAATGGGAGCAGAAGCGATTAAAAAGCTTCTGCAGGACATCGACCTGGACAAAGAAGCTGATTTCTTAAAAGAAGAACTCAAAACAGCTCAAGGTCAGCGCCGTACCCGTGCAATCAAGCGGTTGGAAGTAGTGGAATCTTTCAGAAACTCAGGAAATGATCCGGACTGGATGATTCTTGATGTACTTCCTGTCATTCCTCCAGAGCTTCGCCCGATGGTTCAACTTGACGGTGGACGCTTTGCGACTTCTGACTTAAATGATTTATATCGTCGTGTTATTAACCGTAATAACCGTCTTAAGCGTTTATTGGATCTTGGTGCTCCAAGCATCATCGTTCAAAACGAGAAGCGTATGCTTCAAGAAGCGGTTGATGCTTTAATTGATAATGGTCGTCGCGGCCGTCCAGTTACTGGACCGGGTAACCGTCCGTTAAAATCCCTTTCACATATGCTTAAAGGGAAGCAGGGTCGTTTCCGTCAGAACCTTCTCGGTAAACGTGTTGACTATTCCGGGCGTTCTGTGATCGTTGTTGGACCTAACCTTAAGATGTACCAATGTGGTCTTCCTAAAGAAATGGCTCTTGAGTTATTCAAGCCATTTGTGATGAAAGAGCTCGTTGAAAAAGGATTGGCTCACAATATTAAGAGTGCTAAGCGCAAGATTGAACGCGTTCAGCCGGAAGTATGGGATGTATTAGAAGGGGTCATTAAAGAACATCCAGTTCTTTTAAACCGTGCCCCTACACTTCACAGACTTGGTATTCAAGCATTTGAACCAACTCTTGTCGAAGGTAGAGCGATCCGTCTTCACCCACTTGTGTGTACAGCATACAATGCGGATTTTGATGGTGACCAAATGGCGGTTCACGTACCGTTGTCTTCTGAAGCACAAGCTGAAGCTCGCATGCTGATGCTTGCTGCCCAAAACATCTTAAATCCGAAAGACGGTAAACCGGTTGTTACTCCGTCTCAGGATATGGTATTAGGTAACTATTACCTGACACTTGAACGTGAAAATGCGGTTGGTGAAGGAATGATCTTCAATGATGCAAGTGAAGTCATCCTTGCATATCAAAACGGTTATGTACACTTGCATACCCGTATTGCGATCCATGCAAGCACCATCAACAACAAAACGTTCACTGAGAAGCAAAATAAACAGTTATTATTAACAACGGTAGGTAAAGTAATCTTTAACGAGATTTTACCAGATACATTCCCGTTCATTAACGAACCGACAAGAACGAACTTGGAAGTTGCGACTCCTGAGAACTACTTTGTTGATCCGTCAACGAACGTGAAAGAAGTATTCCAAAGCCGTGAGTTAATTAACCCATTCAAAAAAGGTTTCTTAGGGAATATCATTGCGGAAGTATTCAAGAAGTTCGCCATCACCGAAACCTCTCGTATGCTTGATAAGATGAAGGACCTTGGATTTAAATACTCAACTAAAGCCGGTATTACTGTAGGTATCGCGGATATCGTTGTACTAGCGGAAAAAGAAGAGATCCTTATTGAAGCGCAAAGTAAAGTGGACAACGTATTAAAACAATTTAAGCGTGGTCTTATTACAGAAGATGAAAGATACGATCGTGTTATCTCCATCTGGAGTGCTGCGAAAGATACGATTCAAGGTAAGTTAATGGCGACACTGGATAAACGCAATCCTATCTTCATGATGAGTGACTCGGGTGCCCGTGGTAATGCATCCAACTTTACTCAGCTTGCTGGTATGCGTGGACTGATGGCCAACCCGGCTGGTCGTATCATTGAGTTACCGATCAAATCAAGTTTCCGTGAAGGTCTAACGGTTCTTGAGTACTTCATCTCAACACATGGTGCCCGTAAAGGTCTTGCCGATACAGCACTGAAAACAGCTGACTCAGGTTACCTGACACGTCGACTTGTAGACGTTGCACAAGATGTTATTGTTCGTGAAGAAGACTGTGGAACGGATAGAGGCCTGCTTGTAGGCTCCATTAAAGAGGGTACGGAAATCATCGAACCTCTTGAAGAACGTTTACTCGGTCGTTACTCACGAAAAACTTTACGTCATCCTGAGACAGATGAAATCATCATCACAGAGAATCAGCTGATCACAGAAGACTTGGCTAAAACGATTATTGATGCTGGTGTCGAGCATGTTTCGATCCGCTCTGCTTTCACATGTAACACAAGACATGGTGTGTGTGAAAAATGTTATGGAACGAATCTTGCAACCGGTCAAAAAGTCGAAGTCGGGGAAGCTGTTGGTATCATTGCTGCTCAATCCATTGGGGAACCTGGTACTCAGTTAACGATGCGTACGTTCCACACCGGTGGGGTTGCAGGAGACGATATCACCCAAGGTTTACCGCGTATCCAAGAGATCTTCGAGGCGCGTAACCCTAAAGGTCAAGCCGTCATTTCTGAAATCGATGGTGTGATCACATCCATCAGTGAAGGAAAAGATCGTCAGTATGAAATAACCGTTCAAGGTGACGTGGAAACGAGAAGTTACACTGCTCCTTACACAGCACGCCTGAAGTTCGCTGTGAACGATAAAGTAGCACGCGGTCAGGAAATCACTGAAGGTTCGATCGATCCTAAAGAACTTCTTAAAGTCCGTGATGTGTCTGCCGTTCAAGAATACTTGCTGCGGGAAGTACAAAAGGTTTACCGTATGCAAGGGGTTGAAATTGGCGACAAACACGTTGAAGTTATGGTTCGTCAAATGTTACGTAAAGTTCGAGTCATCGATGCTGGTGAATCTGAAGTACTTCCGGGTACTCTTATGGATATCCATCAATTCAGAGATGCGAACGAAAAAGCATTATTCGGCGGAAAGCTTCCGGCTACAGGACGTCCTGTACTGCTTGGAATCACCAAAGCTTCACTTGAAACGGATTCCTTCTTATCTGCAGCATCATTCCAGGAAACAACTCGTGTGTTAACGGACGCTGCAATTAAAGGAAAACGTGATGAGTTACTTGGATTAAAAGAAAATGTTATCATCGGTAAGCTGGTTCCAGCAGGAACGGGTATGCAACGTTACCGCAAAGCAGAACCGGTATTAGCAGAAGATACTAGTGAAGAAACAGTAACAGTAGAGTAATCTATTAAGGCTAACTCTTAGGCTGGTTTGATTGCTCAAACAACAGGCTTAAGAGTTAGCTTTTATAAATCTTTTAAATCTTTGTTGACATAGAGATTTTAAGATGATAATATATTCAAGGTTGCTCCTATTAATAACCTGTTACTTTGGAGGATATGAAATGTCTTATGAAAAAGTAGCGCAGGCCAAAGAAATTATTGTAGGAACAAAGCAAGCAGTGAAAGCTCTTAAAACAGGTCATGTACTTGAAGTTGTAATTGCGGAGGATGCTGATCCCAAGGTTACAGCGAAAGTAGTTCAGGCCGCGATTGATCTTAATGTACAGGTTAACAAAGTGGATTCAATGAAGAAGCTTGGTAAATCGTGCGGAATAGATGTTGGAGCAGCAGCTGTTGCGATTATACAGTAAAATAGTTTTTGTAGAAGCGATCTGCAAAAACTTTACTTTTACCCAAAAAAGAACCACCTGGATGTGTGGGCTTACCAAATAAGAAGGGAGGAAAACAAAATGCCAACTATTAACCAATTAGTTCGCAAGCCTCGTCAATCAAAATCAACTAAATCAAAGTCACCAGCTCTAAACAAAGGTTATAACAGCTTTAAGAAGGTGCACACGAACTTGTCTTCTCCACAAAAACGTGGTGTATGTACTCGTGTTGGTACAATGACTCCAAAGAAACCGAACTCGGCTTTACGTAAATATGCACGTGTTCGTTTAACAAATGGAATCGAGGTTACTGCTTACATTCCTGGTATCGGACACAACCTTCAAGAACACAGTGTTGTTCTTATCCGTGGAGGACGTGTAAAGGATTTACCAGGGGTACGTTATCATATCGTACGTGGTGCGCTTGATACAGCTGGAGTTGACGGCCGTATGCAAGGACGTTCTAAATACGGAACTAAGCGCCCTAAAGCAGCTAAAAAATAATAAAACGACTATAAATTCATTTCTCGTTGAAAGGAGGAAATCACATGCCACGTAAAGGTCCTGTAGCAAAAAGAGACGTTTTACCTGATCCAATGTACAATTCTAAATTAGTTACTCGTTTAATCAATAAAATCATGATTGACGGTAAAAGAGGTAAAGCTCAAAAGAAATTATACGCAGCGTTTGATATCATTAGCGAGCGTTCAGGTAAAGATGCAATGGAAGTATTCGATGCAGCTTTAAAAAATATCATGCCGGTATTGGAAGTTAAAGCTCGTCGTGTAGGTGGTTCAAACTATCAAGTACCTGTAGAGGTGCGTCCAGAGCGTCGTACTACATTAGGTCTTCGTTGGTTAGTAAACTACTCTCGTCTTCGCGGTGAGAAGACAATGGAAGAGCGTTTAGCTAACGAAATTCTTGATGCAGCTAACAACACTGGAGCTTCTGTTAAGAAGCGTGAAGATACACACAAGATGGCTGAAGCGAACAAAGCGTTTGCTCACTATCGTTGGTAATCTGAACTTTAACAAACAAAACATTCTTATATAAGGAAGGAGAAAGACCGCATGCCTAGAGAGTTCTCCTTAGAAAACACTCGTAATATCGGTATCATGGCTCACATCGATGCCGGTAAAACAACTGCTACTGAGCGTATCCTATTTTATACTGGTCGTATCCATAAAATTGGTGAAACTCACGAAGGTGCTTCTCAAATGGACTGGATGGAGCAAGAGCAGGAACGTGGTATCACAATCACTTCTGCTGCGACAACAGCTCAATGGAAAGGCCATCGTATCAACATCATCGATACACCGGGACACGTAGACTTCACAGTTGAAGTTGAACGTTCACTGCGTGTACTTGATGGTGCAGTAGCAGTACTTGACGCTCAATCTGGTGTTGAGCCTCAAACTGAAACTGTATGGCGCCAAGCAACAACTTACGGGGTTCCTCGTGTTGTGTTCGTTAACAAAATGGACAAAATCGGTGCTGACTTCCTTTATTCTGTAGGTACACTTCATGAGCGTTTACAAGCAAATGCACATCCAATTCAGCTTCCTATCGGTGCTGAAGACGATTTCGAAGGTATCATTGACTTAGTAGAAATGAAAGCTTATTTCTATGAAGATGACCTTGGAACACGTGCAGAAGCTCGTGACATTCCTGAAGAGTATAAAGATCAAGCTGAAGAATACCGCGGAAAGCTAATTGAAGCTGTATCTGAACTTGATGAAGAGCTTATGATGAAGTACTTAGAAGGCGAAGAGCTTTCTAACGAAGAAATCAAAGCAGCAATCCGTGCAGCTACACTAACTGTCGAGTTCTACCCGGTTGTTTGTGGGTCTGCATTCAAAAACAAAGGGGTTCAATTATTAATTGACTCAGTAATTGATTATCTTCCAGCACCAACAGATGTTGAAGATATCAAAGGTTTTGTACCTGATACAGAAGAAGAAGTAACTCGTCCATCTGCTGACGATGCACCATTCTCTGCATTAGCGTTCAAAGTTGCAACTGACCCTTATGTTGGTAAATTAACATTCTTCCGTGTGTACTCAGGAACGTTAGATTCTGGTTCATATGTAAGAAACTCTTCTAAAGGCAAGCGTGAACGTGTAGGACGTATCCTGCAAATGCACGCAAACTCCCGTGAAGAAATCTCTACTGTTTACGCTGGAGATATTGCGGCAGCAGTTGGTCTTAAAGATACTAGTACTGGAGATACACTATGTGATGAAAAGAGCCTTGTTATCTTAGAATCAATGGTATTCCCAGAACCGGTTATCTCTTTATCTGTTGAGCCTAAGTCAAAGGCTGACCAAGATAAAATGACAACTGCTCTACAAAAACTTCAAGAAGAAGATCCAACATTCCGTGCGCATACTGACCAGGAAACTGGACAGGTTATCATCGCTGGAATGGGTGAGCTTCACTTAGACATCATCGTTGACCGTATGAAACGTGAGTTCAAAGTAGAAGCAAACGTAGGAGCTCCTCAAGTATCTTACCGTGAGACTTTCCGTGATACGGCTAAAGTTGAAGGTAAGTTCGCTCGTCAATCTGGTGGACGTGGACAATTCGGACACGTTTGGATCGAATTCTCACCTAATGAAGAAGGTAAAGGATTCGAATTCGAGAACGGTATTGTCGGTGGTGTTGTTCCTCGTGAATACATCCCTGCAGTACAAGCCGGTCTATCTGACGCTTTAGAAAATGGTGTCTTAGCTGGTTTCCCACTTGTTGATGTTAAAGCAAGATTATTCGATGGTTCATACCATGACGTTGACTCCTCGGAGATGGCGTTCAAAATCGCTGCATCAATGGCACTTAAGAATGCTGCTTCTAAATGTAAGCCGGTAATCCTTGAGCCGATGATGAAAGTAGAGGTTGTTATCCCTGAGGAATACCTTGGAGATATCATGGGTGACGTTACTTCACGTCGTGGACGTGTAGAAGGTATGGAAGCCCGCGGAAACGCTCAAGTCGTTAAAGCGTTCGTACCACTATCAGAAATGTTTGGATATGCAACTTCCCTTCGTTCTAACACACAAGGACGTGGAACATACTCCATGCACTTCGACCACTATGAAGAAGTACCTAAATCGATTTCTGAAGAGATCATCAAAAAAAATAAAGGTGAATAATTGATTTATTCGCTTTTATAAAGTATAAATACTAATGTAAGCAATTGTTGCGTCAGAGATGGTTTTATTGCTGTCTCTGAGGCACCTAAAATATACTTATTTTCTTTAAAATTAAAGGAGGATTTTCAAATGGGTAAGGAAAAATTTGATCGTTCCAAGCAACATGCGAATATCGGTACAATCGGTCACGTTGACCACGGTAAAACAACTCTAACAGCTGCTATCACAACTACACTTCACAAGAAGTATGGTCGTGGAACTGCAATGGCATATGACCAAATCGACGGTGCTCCAGAAGAAAGAGAACGTGGAATCACAATCTCTACTGCGCACGTTGAGTATGAAACTGATACTCGTCACTATGCACACGTTGACTGCCCAGGACATGCTGACTATGTTAAAAACATGATCACTGGTGCTGCACAAATGGATGGTGGGATCCTAGTAGTTTCTGCTGCTGACGGCCCAATGCCACAAACTCGTGAGCACATCCTTCTTTCTCGTCAAGTAGGTGTTCCATACCTAGTTGTATTCATGAACAAATGTGACATGGTAGACGACGAAGAACTACTTGAATTAGTAGAAATGGAAGTACGTGACCTTCTTTCTGAGTACGATTTCCCTGGTGATGACGTACCGGTAATCAAAGGTTCTGCTCTTAAAGCTCTTGAAGGAGATGCTGAGTGGGAAGCGAAAATCTTCGAACTTATGGAAGCTGTAGATAGCTACATCCCAACTCCAGAGCGTGACACTGAAAAACCATTCATGATGCCTGTTGAGGACGTTTTCTCAATCACAGGTCGTGGTACAGTTGCTACAGGTCGTGTTGAGCGTGGACAAGTTAAAGTTGGAGACACTATCGACATCATCGGTCTTTCTGAAGAACCAAAGTCTACAACTGTAACAGGTGTAGAAATGTTCCGTAAACTTCTTGACTATGCTGAAGCTGGAGACAACATCGGTGCACTACTTCGTGGTGTAGCTCGTGAAGATATCCAACGTGGACAAGTACTTGCTAAGCCAGGTACAATCACTCCACACACAAAATTCAAAGCAGAAGTTTATGTTCTTTCAAAAGAAGAAGGTGGACGTCACACTCCATTCTTCACTAACTACCGCCCACAGTTCTACTTCCGTACAACTGACGTAACTGGTATTTGTAACCTTCCTGAAGGTGTAGAAATGGTTATGCCTGGCGATAACATCGAAATGACTGTTGAGCTTATCGCTCCAATCGCTATTGAAGAAGGTACTAAGTTCTCTATCCGTGAGGGTGGACGTACTGTAGGTGCTGGAGTAGTAGCGACAATCACTGAGTAATCATTGATATCAAAAACAGATGGACATCATGTCCATCTGTTTTTTTGTGCGCATTTTAAATAAGAGGGGAGTAAATTACATGGACAAAACAAATTTGATCTAATCTAAAGGACAAAATGAATCGTTTTACTGAACCGCTGTTGATCTCCGTGCAAGACTTCGCTTTCCTCGGGCGGAAGGCGAGCCTCCTCGTCGCTATCGCTCCTGCGGGGTCTCACCTATTCCGCTTTTCCCGTAGGAGTCTACGTCTTGCACTCCAATCAACAGCTAGAAACGTCTAAATACACTTTGTATGTTTAACAAAAACAAAAGATCCGAACTATCATTCGATATCGATAAAAGAATTTCTAATGATAGTTCGAATCTTTATTCGGGTAAAACCATTTATTCCAACCCTTTTTTGTACGAAAAGTGAGAAGATAGTTCCACCAAACTCAATGTTTATATTTACGACTTTCTTCTATATATAATACGAGGCTGTCATTATTAACAAGAATTGTTTATACAAAATGATCACAATCAAATATTTAATATATTTATAGGATTTTGCGAAATCCAATCTCTACACCAATAGATATGATACCCATTGTTGATTGCAACGGAAGGCAGCTCGACTCCTGCGGGAAAAGCTGGACAGGTGAGACCCCACAGGGCGAAGCCCGAGGAGGCTCACCGCCAGCCCCGCGGAAAGCGAGCTGCCTGCAGTGGAAATCAACATGAACTCACTCATCAGTAATTAAAATATTCGTCTTACAAATTTCTTATAGCTTTTAGCAAGATCAGATATTAAATATTGTGAAAATAACACATAACCTTGAAAATTAAACGGTTCGTTTGTATAATAGAGAAAGTGTGCAAAACATAAAGAAATTGCAAGAAACCCTTGCTTCTTCTAGGTGTTTTAGTTATAATAGACAATGTTGGTCTTTGACTGCGATGAAACAGAAGGTTGCTGACACACACGGCCGCTTTGCCATGGCGAGTGTGTGGGAAATTTCTGTGGAGAATGTCTATTCAAAAATAGGCGATAAAGGAGGGAAAATAATGGCAAAACAAAAGATTCGTATCCGTTTAAAGGCTTATGATCACAGAATTCTTGATCAATCAGCTGAGAAAATTGTTGAAACAGCAAAACGTTCTGGTGCGGCGGTTTCAGGACCGATCCCACTACCGACTGAAAAGTCTATTTATACAATTTTACGTGCTGTGCACAAATACAAAGATTCTCGTGAGCAATTCGAAATGCGTACTCACAAACGCTTAATCGACATTGTAAACCCGACACCGCAAACAGTTGATGCGCTTATGCGTTTAGACTTACCATCAGGTGTAGATATCGAAATCAAACTTTAATTCATAAAAACCATAATAACTAGGAGGTGTGACTTATGACCAAAGGAATCTTAGGAAGAAAGATTGGTATGACTCAAGTTTTCGCTGAAAACGGTGATCTTATCCCTGTAACTGTTATCGAGGCTGCTCAAAACGTGGTACTTCAAAAGAAATCTACAGACGTTGATGGCTACGAAGCTATCCAAGTAGGTTTTGAAGACAAACGTGAAAAGCTTTCTAACAAACCAGAGAGAGGCCACGTTGCTAAAGCTGAAACTGCTCCTAAGCGCTTCATCCGTGAAATCCGCGGTGTAAACGTAGAAGAGTACGAAGTTGGTCAAGAAGTCAAAGTTGATATTTTCGCTGCAGGCGAAATCGTAGATGTAACAGGAGTTTCAAAAGGTAAAGGTTTCCAAGGTGCTATCAAGCGTCACAACCAATCCCGCGGACCTATGTCCCATGGTTCTCGTTACCACCGTCGTCCCGGTTCAATGGGTCCTGTTGATCCAAACCGCGTATTCAAAGGTAAATTACTACCTGGACGTATGGGCGGAGAGCAAATTACAATTCAAAACCTTGAAATTGTAAAAGTGGATGCTGAACGTAACCTTATCTTAGTCAAAGGTAATGTGCCTGGACCTAAGAAACAACTGATCAAAGTAAAGTCTGCTATTAAAGCAAACTAATAGAACTTTTCAAGAAAGGAGGAAACAAGAATGCCGAAAGTAGCATTATTTAACCAAAGCGGTTCTAAAGTTGGTGATATTGAACTTAATGACACTGTTTTTGGTATTGAACCAAACACACATGTGATGACTGAAGCAGTATTGATGCAAAGAGCGTCTCTACGTCAAGGAAATCACAAAGTAAAAAATCGTTCTGAAGTACGTGGCGGTGGGCGTAAGCCTTGGCGTCAAAAAGGAACAGGTCGTGCTCGTCAAGGGTCAATCCGTTCTCCACAATGGCGCGGTGGTGGTACTGTATTTGGACCAGTTCCACGCAGCTACAGCTACAAACTTCCTAAGAAAGTTCGTCGCTTAGCGATTAAATCCGCACTATCTTCTAAAGTAGTAGAAGAAAACATCTTAGTATTAGAAGCATTATCGTTCGATGCTCCTAAAACAAAAGAATTTGCTAGCGTTCTAAAAGGTCTTTCTGTTGATTCTAAAACATTAGTGATCACTGACGGTCTTGACGAAAACGTAGCACTTTCAGCTCGTAACATCCCTGGTATAACGGTTGTCACTGCAGAAGGAATTAGCGTTCTGGATGTATTAGGACATGACAAACTAGTGATGACTAAATCAGCTGTTGAAAAAGTAGAGGAGGTGCTCGCATAATGGATGTACGTGAAATCATTAAGCGCCCCGTAATTACAGAGGCTTCAACTGATCTTATGTCTGAGAAAAAGTATACTTTCGAAGTTGATACTAGAGCCAACAAAACTCAAGTAAAAGACGCCGTTCAAGCAATCTTTGACGTGAAAGTAGATAAAGTAAACATCATGAACTACAAAGGTAAGTTCAAACGCATGGGTAAACACGCTGGTTACACTAACAAGCGTCGTAAAGCTATCGTTAAACTTACTGCCGATAGTAAAGAAATCGAATTCTTTGAAGTATAAAATTCTTTAATTAAGAAGAGGAGGGAAAAACATGGCGATTAAAAAGTATAAACCTACCTCTAATGGTCGTCGCGGCATGACTAGTTCTGATTTCGCTGAAATCACGACTGATTCTCCGGAAAAGTCACTTTTAGCACCCCTACACAAAAAGGGTGGCCGTAACAACCAAGGTAAGTTAACAGTTCGTCATCAAGGTGGCGGTCATAAGCGCCAATACCGTATCATCGATTTCAAACGTGAAAAAGATGGTATACCTGGACGCGTTGCTACGATCGAATATGATCCAAACCGTTCAGCTAATATTGCACTAATCAATTATGCTGATGGGGAAAAACGTTACATTCTTGCACCTAAAACACTTGTTGTAGGTATGGAAGTAATGTCTGGACCTGAATCAGATATTAAAGTAGGTAATGCATTACCACTTATCAACATCCCAGTTGGTACAATCGTACACAATATTGAACTTAAACCAGGTAAGGGTGGCCAGTTAGTTCGTTCTGCTGGAACATCTGCTCAAGTACTTGGTAAAGAAGGTAAATATGTACTTGTACGTTTGAACTCTGGTGAAACTCGTATGATTCTTTCTGCTTGTCGTGCTACTATAGGTCAAGTTGGAAATGAACAACACGAACTTATCAACATTGGTAAAGCCGGTCGTTCTCGTTGGTTAGGTAAACGCCCAACAGTTCGTGGTTCTGTAATGAACCCTAACGATCACCCACACGGTGGTGGTGAAGGTCGCGCTCCAATCGGACGTAAATCACCAATGTCTCCTTGGGGTAAACCTACTCTTGGATACAAGACACGTAAGAAAAACAACAAATCTGATAAATTTATTGTGCGTCGTCGCAAAAAATAACGGGATTGTACTACGGTTCCTCAAAAGAGCCGTAGATCAGTCACGAAGGGAGGTTCAAACATGGGTCGTAGCTTAAAAAAAGGACCTTTTGTTGATGATCATTTAATGAATAAGGTTGAGAAATTGAACGAAACTGAAGGCAAACAAGTTGTTAAAACTTGGTCTCGTCGCTCAACGATCTTCCCAGCATTCATCGGTCACACTATCGCAGTTTACGATGGTCGTAAACATGTACCTGTATACGTCACTGAAGACATGGTAGGACACAAGCTTGGTGAATTCGCACCATCTCGTACTTACAAAGGTCATGCAAGTGATGATAAGAAAACAAGACGCTAATTGAGAGGAGGGTATCCTAATGCAAGCAAAAGCTGTTGCAAGAACAGTACGTATTGCTCCTCGTAAAGTACGTTTAGTCGTTGATCTAATCCGAGGTAAGCAAGTTGGAGAAGCGGTTGCTATCTTAAAGCATACACCTAAAGCTGCTTCACCAGTAATCGAAAAAGTACTTAAGTCTGCTATTGCGAACGCAGAGCACAACTTTGACATGGATATTAATAGCCTAGTGGTAACTGAGGCTTATGTAAATGAAGGACCAACACTTAAACGTTTCCGTCCTCGTGCGATGGGACGTGCAAGTCAAATTAACAAACGTACAAGTCACATTACACTTGTCGTATCAGAAAAGAAGGAGGGATAAGCTGTGGGTCAAAAAGTACATCCGGTCGGACTTCGTGTCGGTATAATCCGTGATTGGGAATCTAAATGGTACGCAGATAAGGATTACGCTAATCTATTACACGAAGACATTAAAGTACGTGAATATATTGCAAAACGTTTAGTTGACGCTTCTGTTTCTAAAGTAGAAATCGAACGCGCAGCAAATCGTATTAACATTACTGTTCATACAGCTAAGCCTGGTATGGTTATCGGTAAAGGTGGTACAGAAGTTGAAGCACTTCGTAAAGCACTGAACGAACTTACTTCAAAACGTGTACACATCAACATCGTTGAAATCAAAAGAGCGGACGTTGATGCTAAACTTGTAGCTGAAAACATCGCTCGTCAATTAGAAAATCGTGTTTCTTTCCGTCGTGCTCAAAAACAATCGCTTCAACGTGCGATGCGTGCCGGTGCAAAAGGAATCAAAACACAAGTATCTGGTCGTTTAGGCGGAGCAGATATCGCTCGTTCAGAACATTACAGTGAAGGTACTGTTCCACTTCATACTCTACGCGCTGACATTGACTATGCTCATGCAGAAGCTGATACAACTTATGGTAAGCTTGGCGTTAAAGTATGGATCTATCGTGGAGAAGTTCTTCCTACAAGAAAGAAATCTGAGGAAGGAGGCAAATAATTATGTTATTACCTAAACGCGTTAAACATCGTCGCGAACACCGCGGAAAAATGCGTGGACGTGCTAAAGGCGGTCAAGAAGTAGCGTTCGGTGAATACGGTTTACAAGCAGTTGAAGCTTCTTGGATCACAAACCGTCAAATCGAAGCATCTCGTATCGCTATGACTCGTTACATGAAACGTGGCGGTAAAGTATGGATTAAAATCTTCCCTCATAAACCTTACACAGCAAAACCTTTAGAAGTTCGTATGGGTTCAGGTAAAGGTGCTCCAGAAGGTTGGGTAGCAGTAGTTAAGCCTGGAAAAATCATGTTTGAAATCGCTGGTGTTTCTGAAGAGGTAGCTCGTGAAGCGCTTCGTCTAGCATCACATAAACTTCCAATTAAAACGAAGTTTGTAAAACGTGAGGAAATTGGTGGTGAATCAAATGAAAAGTAATGAAATTCGTGACCTAACCACTGCTGAAATAGAACAAAAAGTAAAGACTCTGAAAGAAGAGTTATTTAACCTTCGCTTCCAACTTGCGACTGGGCAATTAGAAAATACAGCTCGCATCCGTGAAGTCCGCAAAGGGATCGCTCGTATGAAAACTGTAATCCGTGAAAGAGAGATCGGGGTTAACAATCGATAAATGAGAGGAGGTTTGCTTAAATGAGTGACCGCAACCAACGTAAGGTATACACTGGCCGTGTTGTTTCCGACAAAATGGATAAAACAGTAACGGTTATGGTAGAAACTTATAAAAAGCATTCTCTATACGGCAAGCGCGTTAAGTACTCTAAGAAGTTTAAAACTCATGATGAGAACAACGAAGCAAAAGTAGGCGATATCGTACGTATCATGGAGACTCGTCCACTATCTGCTACAAAACGTTTCCGTTTAGTAGAAGTTGTTGAAAAAGCAGTTATTATCTAATATATTTGTTCGGATATTTTATATTCCGAAGGGAGGTTACCTACATGATTCAACAAGAATCACGTTTAAAAGTTGCTGACAACTCTGGTGCTCGTGAAGTATTAACTATTAAAGTGCTTGGTGGTTCTGGACGCAAGACAGCTAACATCGGTGATGTTATCGTGTGTACAGTAAAACAAGCAACACCAGGTGGCGTTGTTAAAAAAGGTGACGTAGTCAGAGCAGTTGTTGTACGTACTAAATCTGGTGTACGTCGTCAAGACGGTACTTACATTAAGTTCGACGAGAACGCTTGTGTCATTATCCGTGACGATAAGGGACCACGTGGAACTCGTATCTTCGGACCTGTTGCCCGTGAATTGCGTGACAGCAACTTTATGAAAATTGTATCTTTAGCTCCAGAAGTTCTTTAATAGATATTAGCATTGGGCCATTCAAGGAGGTGCGATGAAATGCATGTAAAAAAAGGCGATAAAGTAATGGTCATTACAGGGAAAGACAAAGGCAAAACAGGTGTTGTTCTTGCTTCATTCCCAAAGAAAGACCGAGTGCTAGTTGAAGGAATCAACGTTGTAAAAAAACACGCTAAACCTTCACAGATGAATCCGCAAGGCGGAATCATCAGCCAGGAAGCATCTATCCATGTATCAAATGTTATGCTTCTAGATCCGAAATCTAACGAGCCAACTCGTGTAGGTTATAAGACAGAAGACGGCAAAAAAGTACGTGTAGCAAAAAAATCAGGTGAAGTTCTAGATAAATAGTACGATTAAGAAGGGAGGTATTCTGAATGAACCGCCTAAAAGAAAAATTTCAACAAGAAATCAGTCCAGCTCTAGTTAGCAAATTCAATTACAAATCAGTAATGGAAGTACCTAAAGTTGAAAAGATCGTTGTCAACATGGGTGTCGGTGATGCTGTTTCAAACTCAAAAGCTCTTGATGTAGCTGTTGACGAATTGACTCAAATTACTGGTCAAAAGCCAGTCGTAACAAAAGCTAAAAAATCTATCGCAGGCTTCCGTCTTCGTGAAGGTATGCCAATCGGTGCAAAAGTTACTCTTCGCGGAGAGCGTATGTACCAATTCTTAGATAAATTAATTTCTGTTTCACTTCCACGTGTACGTGACTTCCGCGGTGTTTCTAAAAAAGCATTCGACGGTCGCGGTAACTATACATTAGGAGTAAAAGAGCAATTGATTTTCCCTGAGATTGATTATGATAAAGTGTCTAAAGCACGCGGTATGGATATCGTAATCGTAACAACTGCTAACACAGACGAAGAAGCTCGTGAATTATTGACACAAATCGGAATGCCATTCCAAAAGTAATCGCTATATAAGGGAGGCGAAAATGTGGCTAAAAAATCTATGATTGCGAAACAAAAACGCACGCCAAAGCATAATGTTCAAGCGTACACTCGTTGCGAACGTTGCGGACGTCCTCATTCAGTAATCCGTAAATTCAAGCTTTGCCGTATTTGTTTCCGTGAACTTGCATACAAGGGTCAGATTCCTGGCGTTAAAAAAGCTAGTTGGTAATACCCCATATTGGGAAGGAGGTAAATTATTATGACAATGACAGATCCAATTGCAGATTTGCTAACTCGCATCCGTAATGCGAACATGGTTCGTCACGAAAGATTAGAAGTTCCTGCTTCTAACATCAAGAAAGAAATTGCTGAAATCCTCAAACGTGAAGGTTTCGTACGTGACGTAGAATATGTAGAAGATAACAAGCAAGGTGTTATCCGCATTTTCTTAAAATATGGAGCAAACAACGAACGCGTAATTACTGGATTAAAGCGTATCTCTAAACCTGGTTTACGTGTTTATGCTAAATCTACAGAAGTACCTAGAGTGTTAAACGGCTTAGGTATTGCACTTGTTTCTACTTCTACAGGTGTATTAACTGATAAAGAAGCTCGTGCTCAACAAGTAGGCGGAGAAGTACTAGCTTACGTTTGGTAATATTTTTTATATGAATGGAGGTGCAACAGGATGTCACGTGTAGGAAAACTACCAGTCGAAATTCCATCTGACGTTACTCTAACAGTAGGTGAAGATAACACTGTAACTGTAAAAGGACCTAAAGGGGAACTTTCTCGTACATTCAATTCTGATATTAAAATAGAATTGGAAGGAAATGTAGCAACAGTTACTCGTCCTTCTGATGCAAAAGAACACCGCGCGTTACACGGTACAACTCGTGCCTTAATCGCGAACATGGTTGAAGGTGTATCTAAAGGATTCCAAAGAAATCTTGAGCTAGTCGGTGTAGGTTACCGTGCTCAAAAACAAGGTACGAAGCTTGTACTGAACGTTGGTTACTCTCACCCAGTTGAGATTGAACCAGAACAAGGTATCGAGATCGAAGTACCGGCTAATACAAAGATATCTATTAAAGGTATCGACAAAGAACGTGTTGGGGCATTAGCTGCTAACATTCGTGCTGTACGCTCACCTGAGCCTTACAAAGGAAAAGGTATTCGCTACGAAGGTGAATATGTTCGTCGTAAAGAAGGTAAAACAGGTAAATAATGCCGCGTAGGCAAAAGAAAGGAGTGACCGTAGGTGATTACTAAGCCAGATAAGAACAAAACACGTAAGAAAAGACATGCTCGTGTCCGTTCAAAAATTACTGGAACTGAAACTCGTCCTCGTTTGAACGTTTTCCGTTCTAACAAAAATATCTACGCTCAACTTATCGATGATATGAACGGTGTTACTCTAGTTAGTGCATCTTCTCAAGATAAAGATTTCAATCTAGACTCATCTGCTACTGCTGATGCAGCAGCGAAAGTAGGAGAACTAGTTGCGAAACGTGCAGTAGAAAAAGGATTGAAATCCGTAGTATTTGACCGTGGTGGATATTTGTATCATGGCCGTATCAAAGCTTTAGCTGAAGCAGCTCGTGAAAACGGCTTAGAATTTTAATAAAAAAAGGAGGGACAATCCAGATGCGTCGTATTGACTCAAGCAAACTAGAATTTGAAGAACGCGTAGTTACAATCAATCGTGTTGCGAAAGTAGTTAAAGGTGGACGTCGTTTCCGTTTCGCTGCTCTTGTAGTAGTGGGCGATAAAAACGGCCACGTTGGTTTCGGAACTGGGAAAGCTCAGGAAGTACCTGAAGCAATCCGTAAAGCGATTGAAGATGCGAAGAAAAATCTAATTGAAGTTCCTATGGTTGAAGGTACAACACCTCACCTAGTAACTGGACGATTTGGTGCTGGTCAAATTCTGATTAAACCTGCTTCTGCGGGTACAGGAATTATTGCCGGTGGACCTGTTCGTGCCGTACTTGAATTAGCTGGTGTTCAAGATATCCTATCTAAGTCTTTAGGATCTAACACTCCAATCAACATGGTTCGCGCTACAATCGAAGGTTTAAAACAATTAAAGACCGCTGAAGACGTTGCAAAATTACGTGGTAAATCAGTAGAAGAGATATTAGGTTAAGGGAGGGATAACGATGGCTAACAAACTAGAAATTACCCTCACTCGCAGCATCATTGGCCGTCCTCAAGATCAACGCAAAACGGTTGAAGCTTTAGGACTTCGCAAAATGCACCAAACAGTTGAGCAACAAGATAATGCTGCTATCCGCGGTATGATCAACAAAGTGGCTCACCTTGTTACTGTAACTGAAAAATAATTTTTAACGCTTAAAAAAAAGGAGGTGCCGACATGAAATTACATGAGTTAAAGCCTACAGAAGGTTCACGTAAAGTCCGCAATCGTGTAGGACGTGGTATTGGTTCAGGTAATGGAAAGACTTCTGGTAAAGGTCATAAAGGACAAAACGCCCGTTCAGGTGGCGGAACTCGTCCTGGCTTTGAGGGTGGTCAAACACCATTGTTCCAACGTCTGCCGAAACGTGGATTCACGAACATCAACCGTAAAGAATATGCAATCGTCAATCTTGACGTATTGAATCGCTTCGAAGATGGTACAGAAGTTACTCCAGCTCTACTTGTAGAATCTGGTGTAGTGAGTAACGAAAAAGCAGGAATTAAGATTCTTGGTAAAGGTTCAATCGAGAAAAAGCTTACAGTAAAAGCACACAAATTCTCAACCACTGCTAAAGAAGCTATCGAAGCTGCTGGCGGTACATCCGAGGTGATCTAATGTTTCAAGCTGTCTCCAATTTTATGCGCGTGGGTGATATAAGAAACAAAATTATCTTCACCCTTCTAATGTTAATAGTCTTCCGTCTTGGTACCTTCATTCCGGTACCAAACGTAGATGCTAATGTATTGAAAATGCAAGACCAGGCAGGGATCCTTGGATTCCTGAATACATTTGGTGGCGGTGCATTGAAGAACTTCTCCATCTTTGCGATGGGTATCATGCCTTATATCACAGCTTCGATCATTGTACAGCTCCTGCAAATGGATGTTGTACCGAAGTTTACAGAGTGGTCTAAACAGGGTGAAGTCGGGCGCCGTAAATTAGCTCAGTTCACACGGTATTTCACTATCGTTCTAGGATTCATCCAGGCCTTGGGTATGTCCTACGGCTTCAATAGAATTTACGGTGGAATGCTTATCCAAAGCCCGGGAGTCAGTACGTACCTACTAATAGCGTTAGTTCTAACAGCTGGTACGGCTTTTCTTATGTGGTTGGGTGAACAAATCACGGCTAAAGGTGTTGGGAATGGTATTTCGATCCTGATCTTTGCAGGTATCGTTGCTGCGATCCCTAACACTGTAAACCAAATCTATGCTCAACAAATTGAGGGAGCAGGCGAACAGCTCTTTCTTCGAATTGTGGTTCTTGCACTTCTTGTTTTAGCAGTTATTGCAATCGTGGTTGGTGTTGTGTTTATCCAACAAGCACTTCGTAAGATTCCGATTCAATATGCAAAACGTTTAGTGGGGCGTAGTCCGGTTGGTGGACAATCAACACATCTTCCATTAAAGGTGAATGCTGCGGGTGTTATTCCAGTTATCTTTGCGATTTCTTTCATTATCACGCCACAGACCATATCATCCTTCTTTGGAGATAATGATGTGACCAGTACTATCCAGTACATTTTTGATTACACCAAACCAGTTGGTATGATCATCTATGTAGCTCTGATCGTTGCCTTTACGTATTTCTATGCATTCATTCAAGTGAATCCAGAACAAATGGCTGAAAACTTGAAGAAGCAAGGTGGATATATCCCTGGTATTCGTCCAGGTAAAACCACACAAGAATATCTCACTCGCGTTCTGTATCGTCTAACATTTGTTGGGGCTATCTTCTTAGCTGTTATTTCAATCCTTCCAGTTTTCTTCATTAACTTTGCAGGATTGCCTCCTGCAGCTCAAATCGGTGGAACAAGTTTACTGATCGTAGTAGGTGTTGCACTTGAGACAATGAAGCAACTAGAGGCACAGTTAGTGAAACGTCACTACAAAGGATTTATTAAATAAGAGGGTTTTCGGGAACGTCTTGTTCCTGAAACCATTTTATAGACAATTAGGGGGAGTACGAGTGAATATAGTTCTTATGGGCTTACCAGGCGCAGGAAAAGGCACTCAAGCTGAAAAAATCGTAGATAAATATGGTATCCCCCATATCTCTACAGGCGATATGTTCCGTGCAGCTATTAAAGAAGGTACTGAACTAGGCTTGAAGGCTAAATCATTCATGGATAATGGCGATCTTGTTCCTGATGAAGTAACAATCGGTATCGTCCGTGAACGTTTAAGCAAAGAGGACTGTGAAAAAGGCTTCTTACTGGATGGGTTTCCAAGAACGGTTGCTCAGGCAGAAGCACTTGAAAACATCCTAGCTGATCTTGGTAAAAAAATGAATTATGTCATCAATATAAATGTAGATAAGGACATCCTGATGGAGCGCTTGACAGGTCGCAGGATCTGTAAAGAGTGCGGCGCTACTTATCATCTTGTCTTTAATCCGCCAACAGAAGAGGGCGTTTGTGATCGCTGCGGCGGCGAGTTATATCAACGTGCAGATGATAACGAAGAAACGGTCCAAAACCGTTTGGACGTAAACATTAAACAAACTCAACCACTATTGGCTTACTACGAAGATAAAGGCTATCTGAAAAACATTGACGGTCAACAAGACATCCATAGAGTGTTTGATGACATTGATGAACTACTTGGAGGCCTTTCATAATGATCATTTCTAAAACTCCGAGAGAGATTGAGATTATGCGGCATGCTGGTAAGATCGTTGCATTAACTCATGCGGAATTGCAAAAGTATATTTCTCCGGGAATAACAACGAAGGAATTGGATGCAGTTGCTGAAAAATTCATTCGTAAACATGATGCAATTCCATCTTTTAAAGGGTATAATGGGTTTCGTGGCAGCATCTGTGCTTCAGTCAACAATGAGTTGGTACATGGAATTCCAGGCGATCGGGTATTGAAGGATGGCGATATAATCAGTATCGATATCGGTGCTAAATATAACGGTTATCACGGTGACTCAGCTTGGACATATCCAGTTGGAACAATAGATGATGAAACCCGGAAGCTTCTCGAGGTAACAGAAGAATCATTATTTCTGGGACTTAAGGAAGCGAAACCAGGCGAGCGTCTGTCGAATATCTCTCATAGTATACAAACTTTTGTTGAGGCTAATGGCTTTTCGATCGTTCGAGAGTATGTGGGACACGGAGTTGGTCAAGACTTACATGAGGATCCGCAAATTCCTCATTATGGACCACCCAACAAAGGTCCGCGTCTAAAGCCTGGCATGGTACTGGCTATTGAACCAATGGTTAATGCAGGGAGTCGATATGTTAGAACGTTATCAGATAACTGGACAGTCGTCACAGTAGATGATAAAATGTGTGCGCACTTTGAACACACCATTGCAATTACTGAAGACGGCTATGAGATATTGACGAAAGCCTAAGTGAAGGTGATTGGATTGATCGAGTCAGATTCGACGATTCCGAGGATAGGCCAGATTGTTCAAACCCTTAAAGGGAGAGAAACAGGAAGCTACTCGGTCGTTGTTCAGCAGTTGGATGAACGTTTTGTACTCATAGCAGATGGGGATAGACGAAAGTTTGATCGCGCTAAGCGAAAGAACATCGCTCATCTTCACTTGTGTGACTATGTTTCTCCAGAAGTTCAAAACAGTATTATTGAATCAGGCAGAGTAACGAACGGTAAACTGCGTTATGCTGTTTCAAAGTTTGTTAACGAAGTGTTAAATGATGAGAAGAAGGGAGACATGTTCGATGGCTAAGGATGATGTAATTGAAGTTGAAGGTAAGGTCGCTGAGACTTTGCCCAATGCGATGTTTAAGGTAGAATTAGAAAATGGTCATACAGTACTGGCACATGTTTCAGGGAAGATCCGTATGCATTTCATTCGTATCCTACCTGGTGACAAGGTAACAGTAGAATTATCACCGTATGACTTAACTCGTGGTAGAATCACTTATCGTTATAAATAATCTATTGCACTCCGTACTATTAAGGAGGTTAGAATAAGATGAAAGTTAGACCATCTGTTAAACCAATCTGCGAAAAATGTAAAGTTATTCGTAGAAAAGGTAAAGTCATGGTTATCTGTGAAAACCCTAAACACAAACAAAAACAAGGCTAATCTTAAAGGAGGTGCGCTATCACTATGGCACGTATTGCTGGTGTAGACATTCCACGTGACAAACGTGTTGTCATTTCATTAACATACATCTACGGTATTGGTAAAAATACTGCAGCGAAAATCTTATCTGAAGCTGGTGTATCTGAGGATACTCGCGTTCGCGATCTTACTGACGACGAACTAGGAAAGATTCGTGATATCGTTGATAAATTAAAAGTAGAAGGTGATCTTCGTCGTGAAGTATCACTAAACATTAAACGTCTTATGGAAATCGGTTCATACCGCGGTCTTCGTCACCGTCGTGGACTACCTGTTCGTGGACAACATACGAAGAACAATGCTCGTACACGTAAAGGTCCTCGTAAGACTGTAGCTAACAAGAAAAAATAATAGGTAAAGGAGGTTACTTCTTAGTATGGCACGTAAAACAAACACTCGTAAACGTCGTGTGAAAAAGAATATCGAAGCTGGTATTGCACACATTCGTTCTACATTCAATAACACAATCGTAACTATTACTGATGTTCACGGAAATGCTGTTGCATGGTCAAGTGCAGGTTCACTAGGATTCAGAGGTTCTCGTAAATCCACTCCATTCGCAGCGCAAATGGCAGCTGAAACTGCAGCGAAAGCTTCTCAAGAACATGGTTTAAAGACTCTTGAAGTAACAGTTAAAGGTCCTGGTGCTGGTCGTGAAGCAGCTATCCGTGCTCTTCAAGCAGCAGGTCTAGAAGTTACTGCAATCAGAGACGTTACTCCAGTTCCTCATAATGGATGCCGTCCACCAAAACGTCGCCGCGTTTAATTTTCTGTATAAATTTTGTATCGTTGTCTATAATGGGATATGATACAAGATACGTTCATTCAGAAAAGTAACCAGTTGTTGGTGCACAATAGGGAACGTAAACATGGGGAATTTCGGACTTTATGTTATTTAGCCCGGAGTTTCGACGTTTTGAAGGAGGGTAAATATTAATGATCGAAATTGAAAAGCCAAAAATTGAAACGGTTGAGATCAGCGATGATGCCACATATGGAAAGTTCGTCGTAGAACCACTTGAGCGTGGATATGGTACAACTTTGGGTAACTCCTTACGTCGTATCCTACTATCGTCACTCCCAGGTGCTGCTGTCACATCTATTCAAATAGATGGAGTACTGCATGAGTTTTCAACAATTGAAGGCGTCGTAGAGGATGTCACATCCATCATTTTGAATATCAAGAAGTTAGCGTTGAAGATCTACTCTGATGAAGAAAAAACGCTAGAAATTGATGTGCAGGGCGAAGGAGTCGTAACGGCTGCAGATATTACTCATGATAGTGATGTAGAAGTGTTAAATCCTGATTTACACATCGCAACATTATCTAAGAGTGGTCACTTCCGGGTACGATTAAGTGCTTCCCGTGGTCGTGGGTACAGACCAGCAGACCAGAACAAACGTGAGGATCTTCCTATTGGCGTGATCCCAATCGATTCTATTTACACTCCAGTTTCACGCGTTAACTATCAAATAGAAAATACTCGTGTCGGTCAAATGACTAATTACGATAAACTTTCTCTTGATGTATGGACTGATGGAAGTATTGGACCAAAAGAAGCGATTTCTTTAGGTGCTAAGATTCTAACAGAACACTTAAATATTTTCGTTGGCCTTACAGATGAAGCGCAGAATGCTGAAATCATGGTAGAAAAAGAAGAAGATCAAAAAGAAAAAGTTCTTGAGATGACCATCGAAGAACTAGATCTTTCTGTTCGTTCTTATAACTGCCTGAAGCGTGCTGGAATCAATACTGTTCAAGAGCTTGCTAACAAGACTGAAGAAGATATGATGAAAGTACGTAACCTAGGACGTAAATCCCTGGAAGAGGTTAAAGTTAAACTTGAAGACCTTGGACTTGGCTTACGTAAAGACGACTGATAACATCTTCTTTCATATATAGATTCAACAAAGGAGGGAACCCTTAATGGCTTACAGAAAGTTAGGACGTACCAGTGCTCAACGTAAAGCAATGCTACGTGATTTAGCTACAGACCTAATCATTAACGAGCGCATCGAAACAACTGAAACTCGTGCGAAAGAGCTTCGTTCAGTTGTGGAAAAAATGATCACACTAGGTAAACGTGGTGACATTCACGCGCGTCGTCAAGCTGGTGCATTCATTCGTAAAGAAGTTGCAAACGCTGAAAACAACCAAGATGCTTTACAAAAGTTATTCTCTGACATCGCTCCTCGTTACACAGAGCGTCAAGGCGGATATACTCGCATTATGAAGGTTGGTCCTCGCCGTGGTGACGGTGCTCCAATGGCAATCATCGAATTAGTTTAATAATTCGTGACTTCTAACATTAAGGGCGGGACAGTTAATCCTTAACTGCTTCTTTGCCCTTTTTGTATAAGTGCATGTGATGAAAAGCAGAGCGTTACGATGAGCAGCGCAGTCTGACTCGTCTAGCTCGTGCACCCCTTCCAACTTCTATGTTTATAGAAGCTGTTCAGTGGATGAACAAGAAAAGACAATCTTTTCTTTGGTCGGGGTGCAGGCTTTTTTTTATATGCAAAGGTTTTTAGCAGAGCTGAGTATGGATAGCGTAGAGGAGGTTACAGAATTGAAAGAAATCATTAAAGTTGACGATGTGCATTTCAGATACCCTGATCAGAATACCTATGCACTTAAAGGTATTAGCCTGAAGGTTAATAAAGGTGAGTGGTTAGCGATTGTCGGACATAACGGTTCCGGTAAATCCACCCTTGCCAAAATGTTGAACGGGCTTCATTTTCCGGAGAAGGGGCAAGTAACAGTGGATGGGATCACTCTTGAGGAAAGTTCTATTTGGGACATCCGATCAAAGCTGGGTATGGTTTTTCAGAATCCCGATAATCAGTTTGTAGGTGCTACAGTAGAAGATGATGTGGCTTTTGGGTTAGAAAACCATGGGGTACCTCATGAAACGATGGTACAGAGAGTCAATGATGCTTTAAAAAGTGTCCATATGGAAGATTTTCTTGATCAAGAGCCGCACCATTTATCTGGTGGTCAGAAACAGCGTGTTGCGATTGCCGGAGTGGTAGCCCTGCAGCCTTCGATCATCATTTTAGATGAAGCAACATCTATGCTGGACCCTAAGGGAAGACAAGAGGTCCTTGAAACAGTCCGGAAACTGAAAGAAGAAGAAAACTTAACGGTGATCTCCATCACTCATGACCTGGAAGAAGCGACGAAGGCAGATCGTATGATTGTCTTAAATCAGGGGAGTGTTTTTAAGGAGGGAATACCAGAAGAGATTTTCCTATTGGAGGACGAGCTCATTAAGCTTGGGTTGGATTCCCCATTTACCATTAAGCTTGCTGGAGCACTGAAGGAAGCAGGAATTCCTTTGTCTAAAACCTATTTTACAGAAGAAGAGTTGGTGGATGAATTATGCAAATCACATTTCAACAGGTAGAATACCGATATTCATTCAACACTCCATTCGAAAAACTTGCCCTTCAGGATATTAACCTAACCATTCCGACAGGTCAGTTTCTTGCGGTGATTGGTCACACTGGTTCAGGTAAGTCTACACTGTTGCAGCATCTTAATGGATTACTAAAGCCGACAGAGGGACTTGTCAAAGTTGGAGAACATGAAATCAAGGCAAAGCAAAAGGCCAAGAACTTAAAGCCTGTCAGACAGAAGGTAGGAATCGTCTTTCAATTTCCGGAACATCAATTGTTTGAAGAAACCGTCCTTAAAGATATCTGCTACGGTCCAATGAATTTTGGCGTATCAGAAGAAGAAGCGATACTCAGGGCGAAAGAACTGATCGTAAAGGTGGGCTTATCTGAAGATGTGTTACAGAAATCCCCATTTGATTTGTCAGGTGGACAAATGAGGCGTGTTGCCATTGCAGGAGTACTGGCAATGAATCCCGAAGTCATTGTGTTGGATGAGCCGACTGCAGGACTCGACCCACGAGGGCAAAGGGAGATCATGGATATGTTCTATGCCCTTCATAAGGAAAAGGGTCTGACCACTATTCTCGTCACCCACAGCATGGAAGACGCCGCTCATTATGCGGAAGAGATCGTGATCATGCAGAAGGGACGTTTAAAGAGAAGAGGAGGCCCTGCGGAAATCTTCTCCCAGACCGAAGACCTGTTTAAGATGGGGTTGGACGTACCTGATGTCGTTCGATTTCAATATCAATTTGAACTGAGAACAGGGAAGAAGCTCCCGAAGACCTGTTTAACCATCACCGAATTAGCCTCAGCCATCCGTGGAATTCAGGATGGGGGTGAAGATCTATGATGGAAAAGATGATCTTCGGCCGTTATGTGCCGGCCAAATCCATTCTTCACCAAATGGATCCAAGGGCAAAGCTTTTATTTATTTTCGGATTTATATGTGTCGTCTTTTTGGCAAACAATGCTGTGACATATGCACTGCTAGGTCTTTTTACGTTTAGCGCACTCATACTATCCAATCTTTCCATCCGTTTTATTATCGGAGGACTGAAGCCAATCCTTTGGCTGATTCTATTTACATTTTTCTTACATGTGTTTTTCACAAAGGAAGGTCCTGTCATTCTTGACTTAGGGATATTGTCTGTTCATGAAGAGGGGTTAAGACAGGGGATCTTTATTTCTTTACGGTTCTTTTATCTTATTCTTGTTACATCTTTATTAACGCTAACGACTTCTCCCATCACGATTACGGATGGTCTTGAAACCCTTTTGAATCCATTGAAAAAAGTGAAGTTTCCCGTTCATGAACTGGCACTGATGATGTCGATTTCCTTACGATTTATTCCAACCTTGATGGAGGAAACCGACAAAATCATGAAAGCACAGATTGCAAGGGGTGCTGAGTTTTCATCCGGCCCCATTAAAGATCGGATCAAAGCCATCATCCCTCTGTTGATTCCTCTGTTTGTCAGTGCATTTAAACGCGCCGAAGACCTGGCAACGGCCATGGAAGCAAGAGGATATCAAGGAGGGGAGGGCAGGACGAAGTACCGCCTGTTATCCTGGCATAAGAAGGATACAGGAGCGTTGGTTGTACTTGCCCTCCTGACGGCTGTATTGATTATTTTCAGAGGATAATGGGAGTGTCGTGTATGCAAAGAGTGAAGTGTACCATCGCTTATGATGGGACGTATTTTCATGGTTACCAGGTACAACCGAATCAACGTACCGTCCAGGGCCTTATTGAGAGCATCTTGTCCACTATCCATAAAGGTGGTCCTGTCCGGATCCGGATCAGCGGGTCTGGCCGTACCGACGCAGGTGTCCATGCAAACGGTCAGGTCTTTCATTTTGACACACCTTTATCCATTCCAGAAGAGAAATGGCCGATCGTTCTGAATACAAGGTTACCGGATGAAGTGAACGTGAAAGAAGCCGAGTTTGTTTCAACAGACTTTCATTCGCGGTTTTCCGTGGAGCAGAAAGAATACCGTTACCGGGTTTATACGGGGGAATCAAGAAGTCCGTTCAACCGGCATTTTGCCCTTCACTATCCCGATACGCTTTCCGTTCCTGATATAAAGCGCGCTGCCCGGCACCTGATCGGGGAGCACGACTTCACAAGCTTTTGTTCAGCGAAGACGGAAGTGGAAGACAAAGTAAGAACCATTCATCATATTGAAATTCAGGAACACGAAGAAGAAATCATTTTTTCATTTGTGGGCAATGGATTTCTATATAATATGGTGAGGATCCTGGTCGGTACTTTATTGGAGGTAGGTTCTGGGAATATACCTGTGGAGGAAATACCCGGAATACTGGATGCACGGGATCGCAACCGTGCAGGAAAGACTGCCCCGCCACATGGGTTATATCTGTGGAAAGTGGATTATGGATCTGATGAGATTTAGAGGGTCTTTAGCATTTTGAAAGAGGGTATAGTAAAGCACCCTTTTGTTGATTGGAGGGGAAGGTGCTCGACTCCTGCGGGAAACGCTGGACAGTACGAAAAGCGGAGGCAGCTCGTCCTGCCCCGCCAAGCATAAGATGAATGGGCCGAGAAGGCGTTTTTTGCCTTCTTGGACCATTTAGCTTATGACCTAGAGGGGCTTGCCGCCGTAGCTGGACAGGTGAGACCACACAGGGCTTTAGCCCGAGGAGGCTCACCGCCAGCCCCGCGGAAAGCGAGCACTTGAAGCGGAAATCAACGACCACTATCTATTTGAAAAACAACAGTTTTTCCAGTGAAAAGCTTGAACATGTATTATAAATGATAATCATGATTCAAAAAAAATACTAAAACAACTAATCCTGGTGTAACATTCTCTTGACAATAGACTGGGAACAAGATAATATAGCATATGGTATGTTATTAACCCCACGATAAGCCCCGGAAACTTATTGTGATTAGAAAATAAATACTACGGATTCATTAAATAGGAGGTTAAATCATGCGTACAACGTATATGGCAAAAGCCAATCAAATCGATCGTAAATGGTTCGTTGTAGATGCTGAAGGTAAAACTCTTGGACGTCTATCCAGTGAAGTTGCTTCAATTCTACGCGGAAAACACAAACCAACATTCACACCACATGTTGACACTGGTGATCATGTAATCATTCTTAATGCTTCAAAAATTGAATTAACTGGGAAGAAGTTAACGGACAAGATCTACTACCGTCACACAAATCACCCAGGTGGTTTAAAACAACGTACAGCATTAGAAATGCGTACAAACTACTCAGAGAAAATGCTTGAGCTTACTATCAAAGGTATGCTTCCAAAAGGTTCTCTAGGTCGTCAAATGTTCAAGAAATTACATGTATATGCTGGAGCAGAGCATCCACATCAAGCACAACAACCTGAAGTTTACGAACTTCGTGGATAATTAATAAGAGGAGGTTATTATCTTGGCTCAAGTTCAATATTACGGAACTGGTCGTCGTAAGAGCTCAGTAGCTCGTGTACGTTTAGTACCAGGTAACGGAAACATTGTTATCAATGATCGTGAAGTAGAAGTTTATATCCCATTCGCAGCACTAAGAGAAGTAATTAAGCAACCACTAGTTGCAACTGAAACTCTTGGTAACTATGACGTTTTAGTAAACGTTAATGGTGGAGGCTATGCTGGTCAAGCTGGTGCGATCCGTCACGGAATCGCTCGTGCTTTACTACAAGCAGACCCTGAATACCGTGGAACACTAAAACGCGCTGGATTATTAACTCGTGACTCTCGTATGAAAGAGCGTAAAAAATACGGTCTTAAAGGTGCACGTCGCGCGCCACAATTCTCTAAGCGTTAATTATTATTTCACACGAAAGCTCAGCCGATTCTGTCGGCTGGGATTTTTTATTGGTTTTGAGGGAATTTCATTTTGAGGGACGGACCTCTCCTTTCACTTCAATTCTCTACCTGAATCCTTTAATACCAAGAAATTCCTCAATTTAAATACTGAATCCAGAGGTCCGTCCCTCAAAAAATTGGTAACAGTTACTCGAATGAAGTGGTGTGTTAAGTAGGAAAATACGTTCAAAGGGGTGGATGATTTTTGAACGTTATTACTACTTTCAATACAAAGAGAAGAGAGAAGCAAATTAAGACGGAAAGAACATTACTGAAAGAAATTTCGATTAAGATGCTGCAGGAGAGTGTTCGCAGGCATTTTGGATATATAAAGGTTCAAGGCGGCGTGTTTATGCAGCAGGGCTTTGATGAGGCATGTTTTGATGTAGCCATTGAAGCTTATCTCCTTGGAGGGAAGGTCAGCAAGTTCGGTTATTCAGGTGAAGACACCGAGTTAGTAAAAAAACGTTGCGAAGAAGAATTGAAGCATTTTATTGATACACTTTATAATTTCTGGCTGTATTGGTCTGAGATGGGTGTTTCGAATCAGGTTGACGAGTCCTTTTATTTTTGCTGTGAGCACTTTGTGGAAACATGGTGGTCAGAAGGGTACGAAAAGGGAATCAAGCGCCTCAAATTACGTTTGCATTAATTTCAGTTCTAAAATCCATTCTTGTCCCATATTTTTTAGTAAGGGCAACGGAGGGGCTGTTCTCCGTGGTTAACACTTGAAATAGGAGGACTGGAATGGTTCAGAAACTTAAGGTTATCGGGATAATTTCCGCACTGGCTATTTTATTATTCATCATTCAATATAAGATATTAGACAAAGATACATGGGATTCATGGAATCTCCCCTTATCAGGAAAGATCATTTATATAGATCCAGGACATGGTGGACCGGACGGCGGCGCCGGTGATGAAGATGCCCTGGAAAAGGATATCGCTTTAAATGTATCATTGATGATAAGGGATTATCTCCAGGAACAAGGTGCACTCGTGATCCTGACGCGGGAGAAGGATGAAGATCTTGCGGATGAAGATACGAGAGGATACAGCCGGCGAAAAGTGGAGGATCTAAAGAAACGGCTCAGCTTAATCAATGAATCCCAAGCGGATATGTTTCTAAGCATCCATTTGAATTCAATCCCATCTGCGAAATGGAGCGGAGCCCAGACCTTTTATAATCCAAAATATGAAGAAAATAAAGCACTCGCCAAAACCATTCAAGCAGAACTGACACGGAATCTGGAAAACACGACCCGTGAAGCAAAAGGACTTCAAAATGTCTATATTCTAAAACACGCGAAAAAACCCGGAGCACTCGTAGAGATTGGTTTTCTCTCCAATCCAGGAGAACGCGCCAACCTTCTTAAGGAGGATTACCAGCAAAAAATCGCTGCCTCCGTCTACCAGGGGGTACTCAACTACTTGACAATGGACAAAGAAGACAAAGAAAAAGCTGATGAGGAATAACCTCTCAGCTTTTTTTCGATTTTAAAAACAGCAGTTTAATTCACTAATAACCTAATGGGTCTACTCCCTGTTTCTCTTCAGGGAATTTTGTGAGGATTTGGCGAAACAGATTTATAAAGTCGATCTACTCTTTTTGAATGACAATATAATAAGATAAAATCACTGTATCATGAGTTGTAGAAAGAGGGGGTGTGTTTTAATGAATTTAATCATAAGTGTTTCACTTTAAGTTGTTTGGAGTGGAAGGTGCTCGACTCCTCCGGGAAAAGCTGGACAGTACGAAAAGCGGAGGCGGCTCGCCCAGCCCCGACAAGCATAAGATGAATGGGCCGAAAAGGCGTTTTTTGCCTTCTTGGACCATTTAGCTTATGACCTCGAGGGGCTTGCCGCCGTAGCTGGACAGGCGAGACCCTGGAGGGCGAAGCCTGAGGAGGCTCACCGCCAGCCCCGCGGAAAGCGAGCACCTGGAACGGAAAACAACCACTGCTCGCCTAGTAAAGAACCCTATAGGTAGAAAATCCATTTTATTATTCGACAAAAGCATTCAAAACCTTTTGAGCATTCATTCAACTGAGAATATGTTATACTGAAAGCAGATAATTGAAAACGAATACATAGAAAAGGGTGGTTATTCATGTTATCGGAACAACAAACACGCGAACTTTTATTTGGATTAAAAGATCCTTTTTTAAATAAAACCTTAAAAGAAACAAATGGAGTTGTAGACATCTCCCTAAAAGAAGAAAAGAACCATGTCAGTGTGAAAATTGCCATTGCCAAAACAGGAACCGGTGAGCAAATGCAATTCCAGCAACAAATTGTACAAGTATTAAAGGAAAACGGAGCGGAATCTGTGGGGATACGGTTCACGGAGCTTCCCGAAGAAGAGCTTGAAAAGCATAGAGGCTCAGGTGGAGAAGGGACGGACTTATTATCCCCTGCAAGTAAGACAACCTTCATTGCGATTGCCAGCGGAAAAGGCGGCGTAGGAAAGTCGACGGTTTCTGTTAACCTTGCCGTGTCACTTGCCCGACAAGGCAAGAAGGTGGGCCTTGTAGATGCCGATATTTACGGATTTAGCGTTCCCGATATGATGGGCATTGTGAAGAGACCGATTGTACGTGGAGAAAGAATTATTCCAGTAGAACGATTCGGCGTGAAGGTCATCTCTATGGGATTCTTCGTAGAGGACAATGCCCCTGTGATTTGGAGAGGGCCGATGCTTGGGAAGATGCTTAACAACTTCTTTTCGGAAGTAGAGTGGGGAGATCTGGATTATTTACTACTGGACCTGCCACCTGGAACAGGAGACGTCGCCCTCGATCTTCATACCATGCTTCCACATTGTAAGGAGATCATTGTAACGACTCCCCATCCTACAGCAGCATTCGTAGCAGCTCGTGCAGGAGCCATGGCCCTTCAGACAGACCATGACATCCTCGGTGTGGTAGAGAATATGTCCTACTTTGAAAGTAAATTGACAGGTGAAAAGGAGTTCGTATTCGGTCAAGGAGGCGGAGAGAAGCTTACAGAAGAGCTCCGTACAGATTTACTGGGCAAGCTTCCACTTCAACAGCCGGACTGGAACGAAGAGGATTTTGCACCTTCTATTTATGCAGAAGATCATCGGCTAGGTCAGATTTATGGGGAAATTGCCCATAAAGTAATTGAAAAATTATCTTAAAGATACAAAAAAGGGACCAATGCTAAAAATGCATTGGTCTCTTTTAATGAGTTGTCATACTGTCAGGGAAGGCATGCCACATAAAGAATTATTGGCCACCGCCTCCATTACCTGTACCACCTGAGTCTCCTGAACCACCTTGCTCATTACCGGAAGATTGACTGCTGCTACCTTCACTTTTTCCTCCATCTTTGATTTCACCTGCAGCCTTCAATAAAACATCCTGTAGCTTCGCTTTGAATAATGGGCTTTGGAATGTTTCTGTCATCACTTTTTGCAGATGTTCTTTGTACTCCTGGCTCTTTAATACTTCGGTAAGTTCCTTTTTGAACTCAGGATCCTTCAATAGATCCATCATCATTCCTTGGTACTCAGGATCCTTCATCAGGTCTTTGAGTAATTTTTCATTTCCATCTTTCATGCTTTTCGCCATGGCTTCAGCGAACTTTGGATCTTCAAACGATTTTTTCCAGAATTCGGTTCCTTTATCGGACGTTAATGTTTTGGAGATCGTATCAGTTACAACTCCCTGGTCCATAATAAGCTCTGATTTCATTTTTTCATCAGACATGACTTCCTGTATGGCTTTTTTACCATCATCAGTCTTTAATATATCGACAACCATTTTCTTGGTTTCTTCATAATCCATTTTGCCACTGCCCGTATCCCCGCCACCGCCACAAGCGGATAGGAGGAGGAGGGTCAATAGAAAAAGAAAGGAATATCTTTTCATGGGTAGGCTCCTTCCATACAAATTCCCTTACCCTTAATATGAGAAATAACGAAAAAAAATATGCACAGGGAAAATTGGAACCTGGCTTTTTTAAACATGCGTTGGTACAATCAAGTGAGTGTATATTTTTTTATTTGGAGGAAAAGAGAAGTGACCATCCGCAATTGGATTCGTTTATTTTTTCATACGTTAGCGATCGGTGGAGCCGTAACCGGTGGAGCAGCCCTTCTCATCAGATGGGATCAGTTCGGACCATATTTTCAAGACGGTAACGTGATTGGCATATTATCGAGTTTACTTTGGTTCATATTTGTAGGATTTACCTTCAGTGTGATCAGTCAGATGGGTTATTTTGCTTACTTAACCATCCACCAATTCGGAATGGGGATGTTTAAAAGTTTATGGAACCCCGTTCAACTGGTACTAATCGCACTTGTCCTGTTTGATTTGATTTATTTCCGATTCAGAGCTTTCGCTGTAGAAGGTGAGTCGTATACGCCTTATATTCTACTGGGGATTGGAATATTTGTTGTGGGACTTATCGTGGCTTATGTAAAAAATCGACAATCAGAAGCCAAAACAAACACATTTATATCTGCTCTATTCTTTATGATTGTGGTGACGACGCTGGAATGGCTGCCGGTATTACTGGTAAATTCCGTGAAATGGCTGTATCTCATGCTTCTTGCCCTGTTAGCGTGTAATGCATTCCAACTGTTGCGCCTTCCTAGGTATATAGAGAAGTCCCAACTGGAAAGAGAACATAAACAGTCAATGAAGAGCTAATAAAAAATCCCGCTAGGTGGCAATTTGTCACCAGCGGGATTTTTTACTGTATAAGAGATGATTTTGCATCTCCGTTGGAAATCATTTCCGAAACTGAGATGAAGGCCCCTTTTGCCTTCAGTTCTTTTACAATGGACGGCAAGGCATCTTTCGTCTGTTTAGCAGAATCTGATGCGTGGAGCAGAACGATATCCCCTTTTTTGGCCTTGCTTATATTATTGATGATTTCATCTACACCGGGATTAGTCCAATCCTTCGAGTCCACGCTCCAATGTACGACCGTTAAGCCGAGGGAATCGGCGACCTTTAACGTTTCTTTATCAAAATGTCCTGTTGGAACGCGTAGTAATTTCACATCTTTCACATTCAATTTTTTAAAGACTGTATCAGCTTTCAGTATATCTTGCTTAATCTTATTCGGTTCCATTTCCGTATAGTCGGAATAGGCGTATCCAAGATTTCCGATTTCATATCCCTGCTTCACGATTTGTTCCACTAAATCGGGATGTCGTTCCGCCCAGGCTCCGGAAATGAAGAAAGTAGCGGATCCTACATTCATTTTCTTGAGTTCTTCAAGGATTGGCTTTGCCTTTTCATCGCCCCAGCCAATGTTGAATGTGATGGCCACGCCTTTTTCTCCTTTATAAATCGCCTTTGGTCCTTCCTTTGTACTAAACACAGAAAGAGTCGAGAGGTTACTGCTATAGACAAACAAAGCAGTAAAGAAAGAAATTACGATAATCAAACTAATTTGCTTTAATTTCTTGGCGTTTACTGTGTGAAACGTATTCAATGTGTCATCCCTCCGTTCAACCGTCTATCTTTACTAAAGATATGCATGTCCCCGAAAAAAATATCTATATGATAAAAAAATGATTATAAATTTCTTATAATGGAAAAAACTACAAATACAAACATTAAGGGGTGACATAGTTGCTGGGGTTAATGATTAATGATAGAGAGAAACAGGAAATAGAGTATTTGTTAAAAAGAGAAATGGATGAAATACTGTTTGATCAAAAGGATTCTCGAATTGATCATATCGTTAAGAGGGCAATGGATGAACGGTACAAAATCTTATTTTCCCTTTTTAAGCGATTTGCGAGTCAAAAGGAATGTTTGAAATATATGAAGACAGTAGCCAAGAAAGAAACGTATTAATTTCATTCAGCCCCTGTTATATAGCGGGGGCTATAAATTTTATTAATAGCATATGTCCGGGGATGCTGATGAGGATCATTCGATAAGAAATGAAAGGGTGATATAAAAGGGGGCGAGATAATTGAAATAATTAATGATAAAAGTTCACAAAAGGTATTGACCAGTCCTGAAAAACTTGATATATTAATAAACGTCGCTGAAACACAATGAATTATTTAGAAGAAACACCAATAAATAATTTTAAAAAGCAGTTGACATCACAAGTTCACTTGTGGTAAATTAATAAAGTCGCTCCGAACGGAGTTAGTGGAAATTTGAACCTTGAAAACTGAACAAAATAAGACAATACGTCAACGTTAATTCTAGATTTATTTTTAAAGAGCTATTCAAACTTTTATCGGAGAGTTTGATCCTGGCTCAGGACGAACGCTGGCGGCGTGCCTAATACATGCAAGTCGAGCGGATT
>NZ_CAJGBF010000022.1 GCF_904424705.1 Rossellomorea arthrocnemi
CGTTCCCATGCCGAACACGGAAGTTAAGCTCTTCAGCGCCGATGGTAGTTGGGGGATCTCCCCCTGTGAGAGTAGGACGTCGCCAGGCACAATGTGAAGAAAGAGTAGCTCTTAGGAGTTACTCTTTCTTTGGTTTTGAAAGCCATATGAATGTGGTATCTCCTTAACCTCCCAGTGAAGGATGCCAAACGAAGCGGCGTAAAGAAAAATCGACATTGTGGCACGATTCTTTGAAATGGCGCATGATTAATCACATAGTCGCACGAAAAATTGAATTCTCGCATGATGATCCTACATCCGGCATGATTGCTTTCGTATCCTGCATGATTCTTCCTCAAAGCTAATTGAAATTTAATACCGGCCAACTAAAACGCCTCAAAACACTCATCCCCATCCATATTCTGAGCTGAAATAGTCAATTATAAGCCAATATCAATGAGAAAAGAGATCAAAAAGCGAAAAGCACGCTATTTTAGGAAGGGAACCTCTTACTGTCGACGGGAAAGGTTATGGCTTCGGGACAAAGAAAAAATAATCGATATACTGGCATGATAATCTAAAATAAAGCATGAACAATCATAATGATCCAATATATAATAATGAAATTATTGATAAATGACACATAAAACGAACTACACCATCTCTTTTGCCTTAAAATAGCCCACTTCCCCAGTCACATTTAAAATCCTTTCACTAAAAATCTCTTCATCTCTCAGACTAATACATTTGTAACGATAACCATTATATATGCCAACTTCTTTTCACAATCTTTTTTATAGAGACATACACAGACATGGGGACTGCAACATAAGATAAGAGTACACTTGATTATTCTGTCAGTTTAAATGTTTGAAATTATGTATACAATTGGTGGTTTTGAGGCAGAATAGATTGTATGGAGGTGGAGAGCCCTATGTTAAATCCGGAACGGAAGACGGCTTTGGAAGAGTGTATTGTGTGTCACGTTGAGAAGAAGGTTGGAATCCATCTATACACATCGTTTATCTGCACCGAATGTGAGAAAGAAATGGTTCATACAGAAACGAATGATCCTTTGTATAAAACGTTTATACAAAGACTGAAAAAAGTGAATACTCCTCAAATCTACTCATAACCAGAAGATATACATGGTTATGATTTTTTTTTGCAATCAGGCATGTCACCATTAGTTGCTGTGTACCGCAGCATAGGGTATGACTCTATTATTTTTTGTACAACTTGTAAGATTCAAATGATCTGAACCATGTTCACCCGGGATATGATACGATATGAAGGGATATTGATATTGAGGAGATAGATTGAATGAATCGAGATCACACGAGAACCCCGCTTATTGAGGCAATAGAGAGACATCGGTCCAAGGACCCTATTTCATTTCATGTACCCGGGCATAAGAATGGCTTGTTGATGGAAGATCCTCGATTTTACCAGGGAGATCTCACAGAGTTGAGTGGATTGGATGATTTACATGATCCACGTGAGGCCATACGGGAAGCAGAGGAATTGTTGGCAGATGTGTATGGTTCTTTAAAGAGTTATTTTTTGGTGAATGGAACTACAGTAGGGAATATTGCGGCGATCCTTGCTTCCTGTGATCCCGGGGATACAGTGTTTGTTCAACGGAATTGTCATAAGTCGGTGCTGAATGGAATCAAGCTTGCCAAGGCTGTACCGGTATTCGTAGAAACCGAGTGGAGTGAAAGAGGAATTGCTCTTGGTATTCGGCTGGATGCTATGAAGGAAGCTTTGAAGGTTTTTCCCCGGGTGAAAGCATGTGTCCTCACGTATCCAACTTATTATGGGTTTACCTACAATCTTGAAGAAATCACTGAAGAATTACATAAGCACGATGTAACATGCATCATCGATGAGGCTCATGGTCCTCACTTTACATTAGGTTCACCTTTTCCGAAGTCTGCCATGGAATGTGGAGCAGATATTGTGGTGCAATCAGCTCATAAAATGCTCCCGGCCATGACGATGGGATCGTATTTCCATATTGGAAGCAAACGGGTTAGTGAGCGTAAGGTAAAAGAGTATTTAACTATGCTGCAATCAAGTAGTCCATCGTATCCGATTATGGCCTCTCTTGATTATGCGAGATCTTATATAGGGACGTTCTCAAAAGAGGACTTGGATCAAACGTTACAAGACATTCGTGAATTTGTATATGGAATTTCAAGGATTCATCCTCAACTTAGTGTGAAAGGGACTCATGACCCCTTAAAACTTATCATGGAAATGGAAGGTCGCACAGGATATGCCCTTCAGAGGCTGTTAGAGTCAGAAGGCATTTATCCGGAGCTCGCTGATCCTGCTCAAGTACTGCTGATCCTTCCTTTAGAAAAGAGAGGTCATTCGTTTCCATATAAAGAAGCGATTAGCAGGTTAAACAGGGCGCTTGAGAATGAGCCTGTAGTAGAAGCAAACCCTATAAAGGGCATAAGCCGCTCGAGAAGGAACTCCCCTTATACTTCCTTGGCATTAACTTTGGAGGAAATGGACATGAAAGAGGAAGTATTGGTTCCTCTGGATGCGTCGGAAGGGGAAATTTCCGCTGGAATGGTGACACCTTATCCACCGGGCATTCCGTTGTTGGTGCCAGGGGAAAGGATTACTGCTGATGTGATCTGGCGGTTGAAAGAATATATAGTAAATAAGGCAAACATACAAGGTCATCACCATTTAGCTGACCAATGTGTGTATGTGTATCGATAAAGCGGAGGGAAATAGATGACTAGAGGATTGTTCATTACCGTTGAAGGTCCTGAGGGAGCCGGAAAATCAACGATATTAGCAGAGTTATATAATCAACTATTGCAGGACGGCTTTGAAGTTATTCAGACGAGAGAGCCAGGGGGCATTTCTATTGCCGAGCAAATTAGAGGAGTCATATTAAATACAGAGAACACGGAAATGGATAAACGAACTGAGGCTCTGTTATATGCCGCTGCGAGACGGCAGCATCTGGTGGAGAAAGTGATGCCTGCCCTGGATGAAGGAAAGATTGTGATTTGTGATCGCTTTATCGACAGTTCCCTTGCTTATCAGGGGAATGCCCGTGGAATCGGGATGGAAGAAGTCATGAATATCAATCAATTTGCGATTGAGGAAAAGATGCCGGATCTAACGTTGTATTTTGATATCGATCCTGAAGAAGGATTAAAGAGGATAGCGAAACATAATGGCAGAGAGGTTAATCGGTTAGATCTGGAATCAGTGGAATTCCATACGCTGGTCCGGGAAGGGTATCTGAAATTGATCAAACAATACCCTGATCGTATTCAGGTGATAGATGCCAGTCAGAGCAAAGAAGCAGTGTTGACTGATGCGTATGAAGTGGTGACAAGTTACTTAAACAAGTAAGATTGGTTAATTGAAAAAAAGACGGACCTCCAAGCATACATCATTGCTTGGAAGTCCGTCTCTTTTTTAGAGGAAACATGTATGTGGAGTCGGTTCAATGATATAATAGAAGGAAGTAAATGGCTTTATAACGGAGGAATTCATTCATGAAGGTAATTATGGCAGTTGTACAAGATAAAGATAGCAATCGTTTGTCTAATGCCCTGATGGAACATAATTTTCGTTCGACAAAATTAGCGAGTACCGGCGGGTTTTTGAAGTCCGGAAATACCACATTCATTATTGGTACAGAGGATATCCGTGTGGAGAAAGCATTACAGGTTATTAAAGAAAACTGTCAGACACGTGATCAGATGGTGGCGCCTGTTTCCCCTATGGGTGGAAATGCAGATTCCTATGTGCCTTATCCAGTGGAAGTAGCTGTGGGCGGGGCGACGGTCTTCGTTCTCCCAGTAGAACAATTCCATCAGTTTTAAAGTGAGGTTGGACGTATGAAAATTAACCAGGACCATCGCGTGTCCATAGACAGTGTAGGAAAGGACCAGAGAACTGGCGGTGCGGGCCAAGTCAAGTTCGGACAGCTGGTTCAGAAACACGACCAGAAAATGCAAATGGACCAGCTCAATAAGCTTCTTGGGACAATAGAAGATGCCGGCAGCCGTTTAGCCCAATCCAGAACCTTCAAAGATCTTGCCAAGTATAAAACACTGGTCAAGAAGTTTGTTAGGGAAGCTGTCGATTTCGGGATGGACTTGAAGCAATCTCATACATGGAATCAATATGGGGAAGGGCGAAAACTCAATATCGTCAAAACAGTTGATCAGCATCTTGTAGGTTTAACAGAGGATGTATTGGATAAAGAAAAGAAGTCCATTGATATATTAGGGAAAATCGGAGAAATAAAAGGCCTGCTTATTAATCTTTATATGTAAGAGAGTGATGTTATTCCATGTTGTTTGAAGAGATACAACCATTTCAGCCAGTCGTCCTTCAGATGCTTCAGAATAGCATGTTGAAGGATCGGGTCGCTCATGCTTATTTATTTGAGGGTGAAAAAGGAACACGAAAGAAAGAAATGAGCATCCTGTTTGCTAAAGCATTGCTATGCTTAAACCGGATAAACGGAATGCCGTGTGAAGACTGCTCCAACTGCAAAAGGATCAATCACGGGAACCACCCGGATTTGCATGTAGTTGAGCCTGATGGACTATCCATAAAGAAGGACCAAATTAAAAGTCTTCAAGAAGAATTCTCGAAAACGGGTGTAGAATCAAAGAAGAAGATTTACATCATTGTTCACGGAGATAAAATGACGGCGAATGCGGCTAATAGCCTGCTTAAGTTTCTTGAAGAGCCGTTGGCGGATACAACAGCGATACTCATCACAGAAAATATTCATCGAATTTTGCCTACCATTCTTTCACGGTGCCAGACGATTTCGTTTAAGCCGTTACCGAAAGAACAGCTGACGAAACAATTATTGGAAGAAGGCATCCCGCCCCATTTTGCAACCCTTGCAGCCAACTTGACGAACCATTATGAGGAAGCTGTAGAAATATGTCAAAATGAGTGGTTTGCACAAGCAAGAATAATAGTGTTAAAATTATATGAAGTCCTCCAGAAAAGTCCCTTCCAAGCAATGGTCAAAATACAGGAGGATTTTGTACAGCACTTCAAAGAAAAAGATCAAGTCGATCGAGCATTGGATCTTTTACTTCTAATATATAAAGACTTACTTCATATCCAGCTAGGAAAAGAAGAACAGCTCGTGTACCCGGACCAAAAGGAAAACTGGAAATCAAACGCACTTCAAGTGTCTACGAATCGTCTTTCTACTAATATGACGGCGATACTTGAAGCAAAACGTAAGTTAAACGCCAATATGAATTCGCAGCTGCTAGTAGAACAGCTTATGCTAAAACTGCAGGGGTGATGGTCCTTTGTACGATGTTGTAGGAGTACGCTTTAAAAAAGCGGGTAAAATCTATTATTTTGATCCGGGTGAATTGGATATTCAGAAAGATTGCTATGTAATCGTTGAAACGGTTCGCGGGGTCGAATTTGGAAAAGTAGTCGTAGAGAGAAAGCAAGTTGGAGAAAATGATGTAGTGCTTCCTTTGAAGAAAGTGATTCGTATCGCTGATCAAAAAGATCGATTGATCGTAGATGAGAATAAGTCGTCTGCAACGGAAGCCTACAACGTATGTTGTGATAAAATTAATCAGCATCAATTGGATATGAAATTAGTAGATGTAGAATATACATTTGATCGAAATAAAGTCATATTCTATTTTACGGCTGATGGACGAGTTGATTTCCGAGAGCTAGTGAAAGATTTAGCTTCCATTTTCCGTACGCGCATAGAACTTCGTCAGATTGGCGTTCGAGACGAAGCGAAAATGCTGGGTGGTATTGGTCCTTGTGGCCGCATGCTATGTTGTTCAACCTTTTTGGGAGATTTTGAACCCGTATCCATTAAGATGGCGAAGGATCAAAATCTATCTCTTAATCCAACGAAGATTTCAGGTTTATGTGGACGATTAATGTGCTGTTTAAAATATGAGAATGATGAGTACGAAGCAGCAAAAGAAGAATTACCTGATATCGGAGAAGTGATTAAGACACCTCATGGAAAAGGTAAAGTCGTAGGTCTTAATATTCTGGAGCGTATTCTTCAGGTGGAAATTAAAGAAGAAGAACGGGTTCTGGAATTTACATTAGATGAAATTAAGAACGAGGGTGCCGTATCATTCCAAGCCACAGAGTAACGGGGTGTAGTGTCGTGGATAAGAAAGAGTTCTTTGATTCAGTCAGTAACATGGAACAACAAATTGGTCATTTATATCATCAATTAGGTGAGCTCAAACAATGCCTGGCTGAAATGTTAGAGGAGAATAACTCTCTGAAGCTGGAAAATGAGCATTTGCGCCGTAGACTGGAACAAACAGAGAACTCACCAAAAAAGGTAAAAACAAACAGCGATGCGGGTACGACGGGTGAGTCAGACTTAGAAGATAAAACGCTGGATATCGGAGAAGGCTATGACAACCTTGCTCGATTATACCAGGAAGGATTTCATATTTGTAATATACATTTCGGAAGTCCCCGGAAGGATGAAGACTGCTTATTCTGTCTATCTTTCTTAAATAAGAAATAAAGGCCACTTCATTCTTTCGAACAAAATACAGATTAAAAAGGACTGATCCATTTGTAATGGGATTGGTCCTTTTTAATCGAAAAGCAGATGGGCTTTGCCCATGGCGACGGCATAGGACGCTTCTGTCAGAAAGACGTATGTTTCCTTATTACAGATTTAGCTAAGAACCTCGAGCCCCTTAGCCCAGGAGATCAAAAGAGTAACCATATATAATAGAGGGAAAATGGAGGAAAGTATGGTCGAGTTAAAAGATGATGAACGTCTAGATTATTTACTAGCTGAAAATATGAGGATCATTCAAAGTCCTTCTGTTTTCTCATTTTCAACAGATGCGGTTCTTTTGGCCCATTTCAGTTACTTGCCGGTTCACAAAGGAAAAGTGGTGGATCTATGTTCAGGGAACGGTATCATTCCCTTGTTACTTAGTGCAAGAACCAATGTCCATATTACAGGTGTGGAAATTCAGGAGCGACTGTTTGATATGGCACAAAGGAGTATTGAATATAATAATCGTCAACATCAGATTTCCATGAAAATGGGGGATGTTAAAGAGATTGAACAACTCCTTCATCATTCCCACTACGATGTGGTCACGTGTAATCCCCCATATTTCAATACGCCGCCAGGAGATAAACGAAATGTGAACGAGCATTATGCCATAGCACGCCACGAGGTTTTATGCACCCTTGAGGATACGATCAAAGCCTCCAGCTTTTTATTGAAGCAGGGAGGGAAGGCTTCCTTCGTTCATCGCCCGGGTCGATTGATGGACATCCTGTCGTTGATGAGAAAGCATCGTCTCGAGCCAAAACGATTACGCTTTGTCTATCCGAAGCCGGGAAGAGAAGCCAACACGATCTTGATTGAAGGAATAAAAGATGGGAAACCAGACCTGAAAATCCTTCCACCATTATACGTGTACGATAATCAAAATGAGTACTCACAGGAAGTACATGATATGCTATTTGGACATAATGAAACAAACAATAACATGATATAGGAGGTGAGCCTTACCATGAACCAGCAAAAAAGTTTTCAAGATAGTGACAAAGGAAGCTTGTATCTTGTTCCAACGCCGATTGGGAATTTAGAGGATATGACGTTTCGTGCCATCCGCATGATGAGGGAGGCATCAGTGATTGCAGCAGAAGATACAAGAAATACGAAAAAACTGTGCAATTACTTTGAAATTGACACGCCTATTGTCAGTTATCATGAGCATAACAAAGAAACGAGCGGAGAGAAGCTGATTGAACGAATGAAAAGAGGAGAGGTTGTGGCCCTTGTGAGTGATGCAGGGATGCCTTCGATCTCTGATCCTGGCTACGAACTGGTGAAAGAAGCAATCGGTCATGAAATTGCTGTTATTCCATTGCCAGGGGCTAACGCTGCTCTTACAGCTTTAATTGCTTCAGGTTTAAGTCCTCAGCCATTTTACTTCTACGGGTTTCTACATAGAGGGAAAAAAGACAAAAGAGCTGAACTTGAAACCCTCAAATCATTGGAAGATACATTTATCCTTTATGAATCTCCACACAGATTAAAAGAAACCTTAAAAGAATTACATGCGACTTTAGGAAATAGACAAATCGTCATCTGCCGTGAACTTACGAAGAAATTCGAGGAATTCATCCGCGGTTCAATTGAGGAAGTGATCGAATGGGCAAATGATGGAGAGGTACGAGGTGAATTCTGCATATTGATTGAAGGGACAGGTCCACAGGAAAAGGAAGAGGAAGACTCGTGGTGGAGCAGTTATTCACTTCAAGAGCATGTTCAATATTATGTGAACGAAAAGAACATCTCTTCCAAAGAAGCCATCAAACAAGTCTCTAAAGACAGGTCAATCCCCAAAAGGGACGTGTATCAGGCTTATCATGTGGAATAAGGATCATAACAAAAAGGCCTGAGTCGAATCGACTCAGGCCTGTCATATCGCAACAACAAATTATTTTGTTTGTAATGATTCTTGAATTTCTTTCAGTAATTGATCTGCACCTTCACGGCTTAGAACTAATTTACCGTTAGCAAGCTTGATGTTGTCATCAGAAACTTCTCCAGTTATTTGGCAAGTCATGCTTGGCTTGTATTTCTTTAAGATGATTCTTTCGTCATCCACATAAATTTCCAGAGCATCTTTCTCCGCGATACCTAATGTACGGCGCAATTCGATTGGAATAACGACACGGCCCAATTCATCAACTTTTCTTACAATACCTGTAGACTTCATTTGAAAATCTCCTCCAAATAAATATTATTTATCTCTATCTCTTTTCGTCAATATTCGACAAATTTCTTTTACTGATACTATCATACCAACGATTGGGAATTACGTCAATAATAAAATCTGTAAATTATTAATAAAAAATGGATGTTTAAGTATTGTTATATTAAGCTTTACGCTTTGTTGTAAAAAAATGTATTACCAATTAAATATTATTGTAATGAAAGTAATAGAAAAAAAGATTGTCGAATCTTCTTTATTACCTACAACAATCGACATAATTCGACAATATTCCATACTCGTTTCGACAAATACGAAAAACAGCATTGTTTAGTTGCAGAAACCCTCTATTTTAGGTATATTTTGATGAGATAAGAGGTTAAGATGATAGGTAAGACTATTCTGCGTAGAGATTGGATGTTTATAACAAACATACCACTATAAACCATACGAAAGCTTATTTGGCTTTATGGGGGTAGATGAAAAAAGAGGAGGAAAAGAAAGTGGAAGAAAAGTTGAACACCTTCTATATTACAACGCCGATTTATTATCCTAGTGGAAATTTACATATTGGACATGCATACACCACGGTTGCCGGTGATGCTATGGCCCGTTATAAGAGAATGCGCGGATTTGATGTCATGTATCTTACTGGAACGGACGAACACGGGCAGAAGATCCAAAGAAAAGCTCAGGAAGAAGGAATCACTCCTCAAGCATATGTAGACGGAATTGTAAGCGGCATTAAAGATTTGTGGGGTAAATTAGATATTTCTTATGATGACTTCATCCGGACGACTGAAAAGCGTCATAAGGATATTGTAGAAAAAATTTTCAATCAGCTTGTAGAGCAAGGCGATATATATCTGGATCAATATGAAGGCTGGTATTGCACGCCATGTGAATCCTTTTTCACGGAAAGACAATTAGAAAACGGGAATTGTCCTGATTGCGGCCGCCCGGTTGAAAAGGTAAAGGAAGAATCCTATTTCTTCAAGATGAGCAAATACGTCGATCGACTTCTTGCTTATTATGAAGAAAACCCTGAGTTCATTCAACCCGAATCCCGTAAGAATGAGATGGTGAATAACTTCATTAAGCCTGGTTTGGAAGACTTGGCTGTTTCGCGTACGACCTTTGATTGGGGAGTGAAGGTGCCAGGAGATCCAAAGCATGTGATTTACGTTTGGATTGATGCTCTTTCCAACTATATTACGGCGTTGGGCTATGGCAGTGAAAATGACACCAATTACTTAAAGTATTGGCCTGCAGATGTTCATTTGGTAGGGAAAGAAATTGTCCGGTTCCATACGATCTACTGGCCGATCATGCTGATGGCATTAGATCTTCCGCTTCCTAAGAAGGTTTTTGCTCATGGGTGGCTTCTGATGAAGGACGGAAAAATGTCTAAATCTAAAGGAAATGTCGTGGATCCTGTTACTCTCATAGATCGTTATGGTCTTGATTCACTTCGTTACTATCTGTTAAGAGAAGTGCCATTTGGATCTGACGGGGTCTTTACTCCGGAAGGATTTGTAGAAAGAATCAATTTCGATCTCGCCAATGATTTGGGGAATCTGTTAAATCGTACAGTGGCCATGATCAATAAATACTTTGATGGAATCATTCCAACCTATGTTAATTCCAAAGGAGAATTTGATCAAGCTCTACTTGAAATGAATAATGAAACCGTAAGGAAGTATGAAGATGCCATGGAAAACATGGAGTTTTCAGTAGCTTTATCAAGCCTTTGGCAGTTTATCAGCCGTACGAATAAATACATTGATGAAACACAGCCATGGGCACTTGCAAAAGATGAAAGCAAGAAAGAAGAGCTTGGCAGTGTCATGAGCCACTTGGCCGAGTCATTACGGATAGTGGCAGTTCTATTGCAGCCGTTCTTGACAAGAACACCGAAGAAAATTTTTGAGCAACTGAATCTTCATGATGAGAAGATGCATACGTGGGAAAGCCTTGAAAGCTTTGGAGCCATACCGGCAGGCACGGAAGTAGTCAAGAAAGGGGAACCCATCTTCCCTCGTCTTGAACTTCAAGAAGAAGTAAACTTCATTAAAGAGAAAATGCAGGGATCAGCTCCTGTTGAAGAAGAAAAGAAAGAAGTACCTGTCCCTGAAGAAACCGAGGAAATCGGGATAGATGATTTCATGAAAGTTGAACTTCGGGTAGCCGAGGTGATCGGAGCGGAGCCGGTTAAAAAGACGGACAAACTTTTAAAGCTTCAATTGGACCTTGGCTTTGAGAAACGTCAAGTAGTATCGGGGATTGCCAAGTTCTATCAGCCGGACGAGCTCGTTGGAAAAAAAGTAATCTGTGTGACGAACCTGAAGCCAGTAAAACTCCGTGGGGAGCTTTCCCAAGGAATGATCCTTGCCGGAGAAGAAAATGGAACATTGTCTCTCGCTTCCATCGATCAATCTTTACCAAATGGAACAAAAGTTAAATAAGTCATTCTTTATGAATCTATCTATAAAGGGATGTTCCACGTGGAACATCCCTTTATTATATAAAAATAATAAGTGATCGAAGTTGAGTAATGTTTTTGGGTGATTTTCAGGGTTTTTTAATATATTTAAATAATAATGAAATAGTGAGAAACAGATGATTTTGGTTCTGTATCTAAAATAGATAAAATGAAGAGTGGTTGGTAATTGAAACACTGTAAATAAAATATATCCAAAGAAACCATAATATGTAATACGAATGTTACATGAATGTGATGCTTGTCATGCTTTTTTATATTAAACTTATCTTTATTACAAGGAGTGTCTTACATGCTATTTGATACACATGTTCATTTGAATGCTGAGCAATTTGACGAAGATCTGGAGGAGGTACTGTCAAGAGCAAGAGAAGCTGGAGTTGAAAAGATGGTGGTTGTCGGCTTTGACCGGCCAACGATTAATCGGGCAATGGAACTCATTGAGCAATATGAATACTTATATGCCGCAATTGGGTGGCACCCAGTGGATGCAATTGATATGAAGGAAGAAGATCTTGCGTGGATAGAAGAGCTTTCAAAACACCCGAAAGTCGTTGCGATAGGGGAAATGGGGCTTGACTATCATTGGGATAAATCCCCAAAGGATGTTCAAAAAGAAGTGTTCCGAAAGCAAATTCGACTAGCTAGAAAAGTAAAACTCCCGATCGTCATACACAACCGTGATGCCACACAAGATATTGTGGATATTCTTAAGGAAGAAGGGGCGGATGAAGTCGGAGGAATCATGCACTGTTTCAGTGGGAGTCCTGAAATCGCTCAAGAATGTGTAGAAATGAACTTCTATATTTCCCTTGGAGGTCCCGTAACCTTTAAGAATGCCAAGAAGCCAAAAGAAGTGGCAATAGAAATTCCTTTGGAAAAGCTTCTGATCGAGACCGATTGTCCTTATTTGGCCCCTCACCCGTATAGAGGGAAGAGAAATGAACCGGCTTACGTCAAGCTTGTGGCAGAACAAATCGCTGAACTGAAAGAAATGCCATTGGAAGAAGTAGAGAAGATCACTACAGAAAATGCAAAAAAATTATTCAACATAATCTGACATCAAATTTTGTCGAGTATTGAGAGAGCTTGTCCAAATAGTAAATTAAAACAAAAAGTTCTACATAGGAATCATGTTTCATAGGATAAACGTGTCGATAACTCTCTCTTTTCTTTTTCTTTCATTTTCTGCATAATATGTTTTGTGTTCCCTGGGTTGCGATATTTTGCTAGATTAAGTTAGAAGAAGTAAGGGTTGACAGTCACTGGATAACTCTATATAATCACTCCGAGAAAAGGAGGCGTTTTTCATGAACTTTAAAACCATGAAAAGCCTGTTTTCCAAGTCTTTGAGTCGAAGGAAATGGATTGTTACAATCGGAATATTAGTAACATCTGCAGCTGTATTTGGAATTCTTTTTTATGAAGGATCGAAGAACACTGTAGCATTGACCTTAGACGGCGAGCAAAAAGAGATTAGGACGCATGCAAACACGATTCAAGATATATTAAAAGAATTAGAGATTTCACCCCGCTCAGAAGACTATTTGTACCCCTCGGGGAATACGAAGGTTTCAAATAACATGAATATTGTTTGGGAACCGGCAAAACAGGTAGGGATAGTAGTAGGAGGCCAGAAGAAAAAAATCTGGACGACTGCTGGCACAGTAAAAGAGTTACTCTCTGAAAATGAAATCCAAGTAGGAGAACACGATAAGGTCCAACCCGGCTTATCAGAAAAAGTAACAGGGAACATGAATGTAATGATTGATACCGCATTTTCACTTAAACTTGTAAACGGTGGAAAAGAGCAAAAGGTATGGTCTACTTCGACTACGGTCGCTGACTTTTTAAAGCAACAAGGAATTACACTAAAAGATTCAGACCGTGTTGAACCAAGTTTAGACAAAGTTGTTAAAGCAAATGATGTCGTAAATGTCGTTCGAGTTGAAAAAGTCACCGATGTAGTGGAAGAGACAAAGAATTTCACCGTTATTTCCAAGAAGGACTCTGACCTTTCAAAAGGAAAAGAGAAAGTTGTTCAAGAAGGTAAAAATGGAAAAGTTGAAAAGCAATATGAAATCGTAAAAGAGAACGGCAAAGAAGTTTCCAGAAAATTAGTGAGTGAAAAAGTCGTGGAAGAAAGTCAGGATAAAATCGTGAATGTCGGAACCAAGGTTTTAGTAGCTCAGGTTTCACGGGGGCGTTCATCATCCAGTTCACAAGCTTCAGCCTCACCAAGTGGCGGACATGAATTCTATGTCAGTTCTACTGCTTACACAGCTTCATGCAATGGGTGCTCCGGCCATACGGCTACAGGCATCAATCTAAAATCGAATCCTCATGTAAAAGTGATCGCAGTCGATCCTTCCGTTATTCCTTTAGGTTCAAAGGTTTATGTGGAAGGCTATGGATATGCTGTTGCAGCAGATACAGGCGGAGCAATCAAAGGGAATAAAATCGATGTATTCTTTTCGTCTAAATCAGACGCTTATCGTTGGGGAAGAAAAACCATCAAAGTAAAAATATTGAACTAAGAGCAGGGTGTTTTCCTGCTTTTTTTTATTTCTTGGTTAAAACCGTTATAATAGCTTTAGGTCTTCATACATTAGACGAATTGAAAAGCAGAAATGTTTCAACTTTTTTGGAGGAATTATGAAAATAAAAGAAATCATAGTAGTAGAAGGGAAGGATGATACAGTAGCCATTCAGCGTGCTGTCAATGCAGATACAGTTGAAACGAATGGTTCTGCCGTGTCTCCTGTGACTATAGAAAAAATTAAACACGCCCAGGAAAAAAGGGGCGTTATCATATTTACAGATCCCGATTATCCGGGAGAACGAATTCGAAAGATTGTGGCAGAAGCGGTACCGGGCTGCAAGCATGCCTTTGTACATAAGAAGGATGCCCTGCCGAAGTCAGGCAGGGGGATAGGCGTTGAACATGCGACACCAGACGTCATACGGGAATCCTTAAGGGAAGCCCATCTGTTAGACGTCGATCAGGAAGAAGTCATCTCGAAAGAAGATTTAATTGATGCCGGTTTAATCGGGAGCCCTCTGTCCAAGGACAGGAGAATAGCACTTGGTGAGAAGCTTAGAATCGGATACACTAATGGAAAACAGCTCCACAAACGATTACGAATGTTTAATATTCAAAAAGATGAATTTAGAAAAGCGTTAATGGAAATCATTCAGGAGGAAGAACATGCATAAAGATATTGCAACCCCGATACGAACAAAGGAAATCCTTGCTAAGTACGGATTTTCGTTTAAAAAGAGTCTTGGTCAAAACTTTTTAATAGATCCTAATATCCTTAGGAATATAACCGAATATGCAGGTCTATCCGAAAAAACGGCAGCCATTGAAATCGGACCTGGGATCGGAGCTCTTACGGAACATCTCGCCCGCACTTCAGGAAAGGTTGTAGCCTTTGAAATCGATCAGCGACTGATACCAATCCTCGGTGATACCTTATCTCCTTATGACAACGTAAAAATCATCAATGAAGATATTCTGGAGGCAGATGTCGAAGCAATCATCAACAGAGAATTTGAAGAGTTCGACGATATAATGGTCGTAGCCAATCTGCCGTATTACGTTACCACTCCGATCATTCTAAAACTATTGATGGAGCGTCTCCCCATCAGGGGGATATGCGTCATGCTTCAAAAAGAAGTAGGAGACCGTATTTCAGCACAACCGGGAACAAAAGCATATGGTTCCCTTTCTATTGCCATTCAGTATTACACGAAGGCTGAGATGGTCATGACTGTCCCGAAAACGGTCTTTATGCCCCAGCCGAATGTAGACTCTGCTGTCATCCGTTTAACGAAGCGTGAGAAGCCTCCTGTTGAGGTTATCAGTGAAGACTTCTTTTTTACCGTTACACGCTCGTCGTTCGCCCAAAGAAGGAAGACGATTTTAAATAATTTAACAAGTCAGCTTCCTCAAGGAAAAGAAAAGAAAGACTTGATCCTGGATGCTTTATCTGCAGCAGGGGTGGAACCTACCCGCAGGGGAGAAACATTGACGATACAAGAATTCGGTCGATTAAGTGATGAGCTATACCCGAACTTCAAATAAAACTTGGATAAATGGCTAAACGTGAAACAGCGTTTAGCCATTTTTTATGTTGCTGTATTCGTAAAGAAATCAACCAGCACTCAATTTTTAAAAAGCAACAAAGTTTGAGAAACCAGCCTATTATGTTTGCGTGGACTGAATAGTTGAATCCCATTTTATTGACACCGAATATTCCGGGAGTGCATAGGTTATCACAGGGAATATTTACTTAATTGATGATAAAAAAAGGCAGGAGAAGGGTGTAGCAGATGCTGATCCTCCTCGGCTTGTTGATTTCCTTTTTTGATTTATCAACGAATGTTTAGCCCATGGGAGTGACTGATGTGAATATCGAAATCAATGATGTCGTAGGTCGCCTTTCATATCGATGTGATATTTTATTCAGGGTAATAGATATCCGCATGATAGATGGTCATAAAACGGCAGTACTGTATGGAGAAGATTTTCGATTAATAGCGGATGCTCCTTTTCATGATTTGAAGAAGATGGACCCGAGAGAACAGGACCTGATTACGGAGGAGTTTCGTTCGAAAGAAGAACAATCTCTGGACCTGTTCCGCCAGGATATAGAACTTCTCAAGTATAAGCAGGAATACAGCGTAACGAATGCTTATCGAGACGATTATAACTATTTCCAAGTGCCAGGGAAAGTGCTTCATCTTGATGGAGATCCCAGCTATTTAAGAAAATGTCTAGATCTTTATGAGAAAATTGGTGTCCCGGTAAAAGGCGTTCACTGCGGTGAAACAGAGATGCCTCAACAAATCGGACCACTTATCGATAAATATAGACCGAATATTATCGTATTAACAGGTCACGATGCCTACTCCAAGTCGAAAGGGGCAAAGGCTGATATTAACGCCTATCGACATTCCAAGTATTTTGTTCAGGCAGTAAGAGAGGCCCGCAGTAAATCCCCCCACTTGGATCAGCTTGTGATCTTTGCAGGAGCTTGTCAATCACACTTTGAATCCCTGATCCATGCGGGTGCAAACTTTGCGAGTTCCCCTTCGAGAGTCAATATTCATGCCCTGGACCCAGTGTATATCGTAGCTAAGATTTGTTTTACGGGGTTTAAGGACTCTGTGAATGTGTGGGATGTCATCCGAAATACATTGACAGGGGACAAAGGATTGGGTGGTATCGAGACGAAAGGTGTTCTTCGTACAGGAATGCCGTACAAAATTTCGGAAGAAGAATAGGGATGGTTCGACAAAAACTTCGAAGACCTTGCAATTTATGCATGAATTGTAAGGTCTATTTCATTTAGAGGTATCATATACTGGCTAGGTGGTTGTTTTTAGCCTTGTAGGCAGTTCCGGCGGCTATGCCCCTCGAGGTCATAAGGCAAGCATGCCGAAAAGGCAAAGAACGCCTTTCCACCATGCTCGTCTTATGCTTGTCGCCTCTGGTCAAAGCCCCTCCGCTTTTAGTGTTTACATAATTTTGCATTGTATGGGGAATGTTAGGTGTGTAGAAAAAACGTACTTTTTGTTGAATAAAATATATTGACAGGTGTTCATGATTCTTGTTAAAATAATAAATTTATTTGACTGAAATTACATAATGTGTTATATTTAATTACAGTGAGGTGGAAGCGAAATGCCAAAAACATTAGCCGACATTAAAAGATCCCTTGATTCCAATCTGGGGAAACGTTTAATGCTTAAAGCAAACGGTGGACGTCGAAAAACAATTGAGCGTTCAGGTGTTCTAGCCGAAACGTATCCTTCTGTATTCGTGGTTCAACTGGATCAAGAAGAGAATGCGTTCGAACGAGTTTCTTACAGCTATGCAGATGTTCTCACTGAGACAGTTCAATTAACATTTTATGATGAAGCAACAGGAAATATCATCTTTAGCCAGCAGTAGACAATTGTTTGCTGCTTTTTTATTTGGCTAAAAATACATGTTTTACATAATATCTCTGTCATTTTTTGACCTCCAGTACGCATACTAAACATGTGGTGCAATTAAAGGAGGTAGACAATGGGTAGAAGAAGAGGAATCATGTCTGATCAATTAAAAGAAGAAATCGCTCAGGAATTAGGATTCTACGAAGTTGTTCAGAAGGATGGGTGGGGCGGGATTACATCCCGGGACGCTGGAAATATGGTAAAGCGTGCGGTCGAACGCGCAAGCCGGCAGCTTTCTGATAACCATCCATACTAACTCTTTTTCACATAGGGATTACATCTTTTATCAGTGCCATATACGAAAGTGCCGCCTGAAAAGTGTCATGCTTTTCCGGCGGCCTTTGTTTAATAAGGGACAAGACTATCTTTCCTATCAGTACTTTACGTGATAAAATAACATACTTGTATGAGTATGTTTAGAAGTTAACACTCTCTATAATAAGTGTATGATACAATATAACAAAGAGTATTGGTAAGAAGGTGATGATATGAGGTTATTAGTGAAGGCGCCGGCAAAAATTAACCTATCACTTGATGTTTTACATAAACGTTCAGATGGTTACCATGAAGTTGAGATGGTTATGACGACAATTGATTTAGCGGATAGAATCGAGCTCACGAATCTTTCGGACGACACGATAAAAATTCTTTCGCACAATCGATTTGTCCCGGACGATGGAAGAAACCTTGCCTATCAGGCTGCGCAGTTACTTAAGGAAAGATTGAATATCAAGAAGGGTGTAGCCATTTCCATTGATAAAGTGATTCCTGTAGCTGCAGGTTTAGCAGGGGGAAGCAGTGATGCAGCAGCGACCTTAAAAGGGTTGAATCGCTTATGGGATTTAGGGCTTAGTATGGATGAGCTGGCAGAGCTTGGCGCAGAAATCGGCTCGGATGTATCCTTCTGTGTTTACGGAGGGACAGCATTAGCCTCGGGTAGAGGTGAGAAGATCAAACATCTTTCTGCTCCACCGAACTGTTGGGTGATCCTGGCAAAACCGACAATTGGGGTTTCAACAGCGGATGTTTATAAAAACTTGGACCTGAAGAATATTAAACATCCAGATACAAAAGCAATGGTATCTGCATTAGATCATGGAAATTATCACGATATTTGCTCCAATCTGGGGAATGTACTCGAATCGGTGACATTGGATATGCATCCTGAAGTGTCCCAGATTAAAGATCAAATGGAGCGGTTTGGAGCTGATGCCGTTCTTATGAGCGGGAGCGGGCCAACGGTATATGGATTGGTGCAATATGAGTCGAGACTTCATCGAATCTATAATGGTTTAAGAGGATTTTGTGATCAAGTATTCGCTGTGCGAATGCTTGGAGATTAAGAGCTCTTGCCTAAATCCGTATATTAATGATATATTTACATTATAATATTCGGATTTAGGAGGTTTCTTTGGTGAAGTTTAAGCGCAGCGAACGATTAATTGATATGACGCACTATTTATTAGAACGGCCACACCAACTTGTTCCTTTGACTTTTTTCTCTGAACGGTACGGTTCTGCCAAGTCTTCCATCAGTGAGGACTTGACGATTATAAAGGAAACATTTGAAGGACGGGGTGTTGGTACGGTTCAAACGGTCCCGGGAGCAGCAGGCGGGGTGAAATATGTTCCAAAGGTGAACAGCCAGGAAGCAAAAGAAATGATCGAAGAGCTTTGTGTTCAACTCGAAAGCTCCGATCGTCTATTACCGGGCGGTTACCTTTACATGACAGATCTGCTTGGAAATCCTCAACTTATGAAGAGTGTAGGTAAACTGCTGGCATCTGCATTTGCTGAGAAAGATATTGATGTCATTATGACAGTAGCGACCAAAGGAATACCGATTGCAAACGCCATTGCCTCATATATGAATGTTCCAGTGGTCATTGTTAGACGGGACAGCCGTGTAACCGAAGGATCGACTGTGAGTATCAATTATGTATCCGGCTCATCGAAGAGAATCCAATCCATGGTTCTTTCTAAAAGAAGTTTGAAGGAAGGCTCAAAAGTATTGGTTGTCGATGATTTCATGAAAGCAGGAGGAACCATCAATGGGATGAAAAACCTGTTGGAAGAGTTCTCTGCTACTTTGTCGGGAATCGGGGTATTGGTGGAATCCAATAGTTTAGATGGCCGACTGGTGGATGATTACGTTTCAGTGTTAAAATTGTCTGATGTCAATGAAAAGGATAAACAGATTTCATTAACGGAAGGAAATTATTTTCAATCCGATCTAACATTTTTACCATAAGGGGAGGCATCTAGTATGCGAGTAGTTTCTACAAAGGAAGCACCAGCAGCAATTGGTCCTTATTCACAAGGTATTGTCGTAAATAATTTGTTCTACAGCTCAGGGCAAATTCCTTTAACGGCGGAAGGTTTAATAGTTGAAGGGGATGTAGCGGAACAGACGCACCAAGTGTTTCGCAATCTTAAGGCAGTATTATCGGAAGCCGGGGCATCATTGGAAACAGTTGTCAAAGCAACGGTCTTCATTAAAGATATGAATGATTTTGGGACGATAAATGAAGTGTATGGGGAATATTTCAGTAACCACAAGCCGGCACGTTCTTGTGTTGAAGTAGCCCGCTTACCGAAAGATGTCCAAGTTGAAATTGAAGTAATCGCACTCGTGAAGTAATCTTCGCGGGTGTTTTTTTGTATCAAAAAGAAGTATAGTTCAAACGAAATAGAAATAATGATGTGAAAAATAAAATTTTTCAAAAAATTTTACAATTTAAGAAGGAATATCTAAATAATTCGTTGAATACATAGAGTAGATTTCATCTAGGGAAAAAGGTGGTGAACAGAATGGAAGTAACAGACGTAAGATTACGCCGAGTAAACACCGACGGTCGCATGAGAGCTATCGCATCTATTACGCTGGATAATGAATTTGTTGTTCATGACATTCGCGTTATTGATGGGAACAATGGCTTATTTGTAGCGATGCCAAGTAAGCGCACTCCGGATGGAGAATTCCGTGATATTGCTCATCCAATTAATTCGGGTACTCGTGGCAAGATTCAAGATGCCGTTTTAGCTGAGTACCATCGTCTAGGAGAGCTGGAGGAAGTTGAGTTAGAGGAAGCCGGGGCTTCCTAAAAGGATCTAATAGCATCAAGAGCCTACTTTAGTAAGGCTCTTTTTTTTGTCTTTTGAAGCCATCTCTTAATGGGAGTAGTTTATACGTTTTTTGTATACCCAGTCTGATAGATTGCCGAAACCTCTAAATAAACAATTTTTTGTTTTTTGTGGTAAAGAAAAATCGACATGGGGTTAGAAAGGAAAAAGAGGAACGGTTGTGTTTTATAGAGAGCGGTCCATTATCTGACGATGCGAAGAAAAAACTTCTGTTATCGGTGGTGCCTCCGCTTTTCTGTGTGTCCAGCTCCGGCGGCTAGAGGCTCGAGGTCATAAGGCGGGCCTGAGCAAGCCGCCTCCGCTTTTCTACATGTCCAGCTCTAGGGGCTTGGGGCTCGAGGTCATAAGCCAAGTAACCCAAAAAGGCAAAGAGCGCCTTTCCGGGTTACTCGTCTTATGCTTGTCGCCCCAGGGCAAGCCCCTTCCGCTTTTCTGTGTGTCCAGCTCCGGCGGCTAGTCCCTCGAGGTCATAAGTCAGGAACACCAAAAAGGCAAAGAGCGCCTTTCCGGTGTTCCCGCCTTATGCTTGTCGCCTCTGAGCAAGCCGCCTCCGCTTTTCTACATGTCCAGCTCCAGGGGCTTGGGGCTCGAGGTCATAAGCCAAGTAACCCAAAAAGGCAAAGAGCGCCTTTCCGGGTTACTCGTCTTATGCTTGTCGCCCCAGGGCAAGCCCCTTCCGCTTTTCGTTTGTCAAATATATGTACTTTTGTATGAATCCTTGAAATGATAAAGTTTTTAGGATATATTCGTTATGGATAAAAAGGTTATTGGAGGACCAAAAATGACAAATCGATATGCCGTTATTTTAGCTGCCGGACAAGGTACTAGAATGAAGTCGAAGCTTTATAAAGTTCTTCATCCTGTGTGTGGCAAGCCGATGGTGGAACATGTGGTCGACCAAATTTCAACACTACATATAGAGAAGACTGTCACAGTTATCGGTCATGGCGCTGAGCTTGTGAAGTCGCATTTAAAAGGCAAGAGTGATTTCGCTCTTCAGGCTGAGCAGTTAGGAACAGCTCATGCAGTTATGCAGTCTGAAGATGTTCTGGGTGACTTGGAAGGTACGACTTTAGTGGTATGTGGTGATACGCCGCTCATTAAAGGAGAAACGATGGAAGCGTTGGTGAAGCACCACGAAGGTCAGGGTGCCAAAGCGACCATTTTGACGGGTCATACGGAATCCCCCGATGGATATGGAAGGATCATCCGTAACCGGGAGGGCTTGGTGGAACGCATTGTGGAACATAAGGATGCAACGGAAGACGAACGAAGCGTAAAAGAAATTAATACCGGTACCTATTGTTTTGATAATAAAGCGTTATTCGATGCCCTTAAGAAAGTTTCCAATGATAACGTTCAAGGTGAGTATTATTTACCTGATGTGATTGAGATCCTTCAATCGGAAGGTGAAATCGTCAGTGCGTATCAAACAAGTGACTTTGATGAGACGCTGGGTGTCAATGATCGTGTGGCCCTTTCTCAAGCGGAGATCACTATGAAAAAGCGCATTAACGAGGACCATATGCGGAATGGTGTAACAATCAAAGATCCAAACAATACGTATATCGATGCGGATGTGACGATCGGAAGAGATACGGTAATCCTGCCGGGCACGGTGCTGAAAGGCTGCACGGAAATTGGTGAAGATGCGGTAATCGGACCGAATTCAGAGGTGAAGGATTGTCAGGTTGGAGACCGCACAGTATTGAAGCAATCTGTTGCTCATGACAGCTTTATCGGATCGGATGTTCAAATAGGTCCATTTGCACACATCCGTCCCGCTTCTACTATAGAAGATGAAGTGAAGATTGGTAACTTTGTCGAGATCAAGAAAGCAACATTCGGTAAAGCGAGTAAGGCTTCCCACCTTAGTTATATTGGTGATGCTGAGGTTGGACGCGACGTCAATATCGGGTGTGGATCCATCACGGTAAACTATGACGGAAAGAACAAGCACCTGACGAAGATCGAAGACGGTGTATTCGTTGGATGCAATTCAAATCTGGTTGCACCTGTCAAGCTAGGCAAAGGTGCGTACATTGCTGCCGGATCTACGATTACAGAGGATGTTCCCGGGGAGTCTCTTTCCATTGCAAGAGCTCGCCAAGTAAATAAAGAAAACTATGTTCAAAATCTAAATCATAAGAAATAACGGGGGGTCCACAATGCCAAACTCTTATATTAATTCAAAGCTGAAAATCTTCTCTCTTAATTCAAACTACCATCTTGCAAAGGAAATTGCTGATGAGGTAGGGGTGGAATTAGGTAAATCATCTGTTAAACGTTTTAGTGATGGTGAAATTCAAATCAACATAGAAGAAAGTATCCGTGGTTGCGACGTATTCGTCATACAATCTACTTGTCAGCCGGTAAATGAAAACCTGATGGAGCTTTTAATCATGGTAGACGCGTTGAAGCGTGCTTCCGCTAAGACCATTAACATCGTAATGCCGTATTATGGTTATGCCCGTCAAGACCGTAAAGCGAGAGCACGTGAGCCCATCACAGCTAAATTAGTGGCGAACCTTTTAGAAACGGCTGGTGCTACACGTGTCATTACATTGGATCTGCATGCTCCTCAAATTCAAGGTTTCTTCGATATCCTGATCGATCACCTAATGGGTGTGCCTATCTTAGCGGATTACTTTGAGGAAAGAGGATTTAATACGGAAGATCTTGTTATTGTATCCCCAGACCATGGAGGGGTGACAAGAGCACGTAAGCTTGCAGAACGCCTGAAAGCTCCAATCGCGATCATCGATAAACGTCGTCCGAAACCAAACGTGGCAGAAGTAATGAACATCGTTGGTAATATCGACGGAAAAATCGCGATCCTGATCGACGATATCATTGATACTGCAGGTACAATTACACTGGCAGCCAATGCGTTGGTTGAAAACGGAGCGAAAGAAGTCTTTGCTTGCTGTACACACCCGGTATTATCGGGCCCTGCCATCGAGCGTATCGAAAACTCTAATATTAAAGAGCTGGTTGTTACGAACTCCATCCCACTAGGGGAAGAGAAAATGATCGGTAAGGTGAAGTCTCTGTCAGTAGCTCCTTTGATCAGCGAAGCGATCATCCGTGTCTACGAACAACAGTCTGTCAGCACACTTTTTGATTAAGAATTAATATTTGTAGTTTGTGCATATGAAGAAGAGCCTGTCCTGCATAAGGGACCGGGCTCTTCTTTTTACTTTTCTTTAGATTCTTTTTCGTAAGGTTGTTTTCGCAAACTTTGTTGCTTTTGAATTAAGAAGAGCTGGTTGATTTCTTGCCCCGCGGAAAGTAACTGTAACGGAAACCAACTACTGCTATTCTCTGGAAATCAAAAAAATTTACGGAAAAGAGCCTTTCTATAAAACCCCCTTGGAACAGCACTCCTTAACTACCTTTCCCGTCATTAAATGGTTTTTCTATGTTTATTTCAAATATGATTAGGGTAATTACTATATATAGAACTTTAACTAACATAAAAGATTAGGGAAGGTGTTGGATTAGACATGGCAACAGAATTAAAAGCAAATACGAGGAAAGATTTTAAACGATCTTCATTAACAAAGCTGAGACACGAGGGAAATATCCCTGGGGTAGTGTACGGCTACAAAGCAGATAATACATCCATCATGGTAGACGCCATTACATTCATCAAAACTATCCGCGAAGTAGGAAGAAACGGAATCATTTCTTTAAATGTAGACGGCAATAAACAAAATGTCATTTTAAGTGACTATCAACAGGATCACTTGAAGGATGCTGTCACACATGTTGATTTCCTCGCTGTAAATATGGCAGAGGAAATTGATGCAGATGTTCGAATCGAGCTTGTAGGAGAAGCAGCAGGTGTAAAAGACGGTGGTGTGATGCAGCAGCCGTTGCATGAGATATCTGTAACTGCCAAACCGAATGATATTCCTGAATCCATCGAAGTGGATGTTACCGAACTCCAAGTGGGAGAGACGGTAACAATCAGCGATATCCGCGACAAGTACAGCGTCACTTTAAATGAAGAAGACGATCGTACCATTGCTTCAATCCTTGCTCCAAGACAGGAAGAAGAAATCAACAGCGGCGAAGAGCAGGAAGCCGGTACGCCTGACAACGAAGAAGGCAGAGAATCAGAAGCCAGTGAAGAAAGTGAATCGAAGGAATAATAAAAACTCAATATTTTTTGGCGTAACCTTTTGCAGGTTGCGCTTTTTACGTTATTCTAAAGGTATAAGGTTAGAAGAGGTGTTAGAGATGAAGTTAATTGTAGGCTTGGGGAATCCGGGATCACAATATGAGAAAACGAGGCATAATATCGGTTTCGTTATTATAGATGCATTAGCCGATCGACTTGGTGTTTCGTTGAATCAGTCCAAGTTTAAAGGGGTTTACGGCACATACCATTATAAAGGTGAAAAAATCGTTCTGTTAAAGCCACTGACGTATATGAATCTGTCAGGGGAAAGCATTGTGCCCCTTATGGATTATTTTGAGGTTGCTGATGAGGATTTACTTGTCATTTATGATGATTTAGACCTGCCGGTAGGAAAATTAAGATTAAGGCAGAAGGGGAGCGCAGGTGGACATAATGGCATTAAATCGACCATTGCTCATCTAGGTTCCCAGCATTTTAATCGCCTGCGGGTGGGAATTGACCGTCCGATCAATGGAATGAGCGTTCCGGATTATGTTCTCGGTAAGTTTACGAAGGAAGAGTTGCCGGAACTGGATAAAGCCATTTCATCAAGCGTAGAAGCATGTGAAACATGGTTGGATAAACCATTCATTGAAGTGATGAATAAATTCAACTAACCATTTCATATACTGATTTCCCAGGGGTACTCACCATCCCCCGAATTTTCGAGTTGAATAACTCCCTTCCATCAGGTTCATACTAACAGTATCAATGTGTATGGAGGGAAGGATATGGCTATCCATTATCAGTGTCGACATTGTGGTACAAATGTAGGGACTCTTTCAAATGTAACTGTTCATTCAGAACAGCTCGGGATTCATATGCTGACGGAGGAAGAGCGGTTACACATGGTCCATTATCAGGACAACGGCGATATTCACGTCAAGACGATCTGTGAAGATTGTCAGGAGAGTCTGGAGAGAAATCCGGACTACCATGAATTAGATCATATCATTCAGTAAGAACGCTTTGGTGAAGAACCAAAGCATTTTTCTGTTTATACTTTTAGATTATCTATAGAAGAGTCAAAGGGGAGGAACGTACACTTGAAAGGTATTTTAAAACAGGTTCACCAAAGTGAAGAAATACAGTCCATCATCGCTGGAGTGGAAGAGCAATTATCGGAACAGCTTGTTGCAGGATTGTCCGGTTCATCACGGACAGCTTATATAGCGGATGTGTATTTACAAACGAATAAAGCCACCGTAGTGGTGACGCATAATTTGTTTCAAGCCCAGAAAATCTATGATGATCTCATTCAATTTTTATCCGAGGACGAAGTATATTTATATTCTGCTAATGAGTTGATTGCTGCAGAATTAAGTGTGGCAAGTCCGGAATTAAGGGCACAGCGAATTGAAGTGTTGAATAAGCTCTCTCAAGATAAGTTGGGTGTCTTTATTGTTCCGGTTGCCGGATTACGAAAAATCCTTCCGCCTAAATCCATGTGGAAATCGAACCAGATTCGTTTCCAAAAGGGTCAAGATATCGACTTGGATGAAATATTAAACCAATTGGTACAGATGGGATATCAACGGACAGGTATGGTCAGCACACCTGGTGAATTCAGTCTTCGTGGAGGGATTATCGACATTTTTCCTTTGACCTCCCAGAACCCTGTCAGAATTGAATTATTCGATACAGAAATCGATTCGATCCGCATCTTTTCAGCTGAAGACCAGCGCTCGATTGATAAACTTAATGAAATGGAAATAGGGCCGGCCACAGAGGTCTTACTGAAATATGAACATATAGAGCGGCTCATTCGTGAAATCAATACCGGACTGTCTGACAGCCTAAAGAAGGTCAAATCAGCAGCTGTAAAAGAAAAGCTGACAGAGTACATAGGACATGAAGTGGATCAGCTGGAAAATGGACAGGTCCCTGAACAGATCTTCAAATACTTGTCTCTGGCGTATGAATATCCTAGTAGTTTGCTAGATTATTTACCTCAAGACGGGGTCATCTTCTTCGATGAGCTCAGTCGTGTACAAGAAATGAGTGAGTCTCTTGAGAAAGAGGAGGCGGAATGGTATACCTCCCTCCTGCAAGAAGGCCAGATCATCCATGACGTACCCGTTTCCCATACGTTTTCTGAATTAGTTGGTAAGACAAAGCTGCCAAAGGTGTATTTCTCGTTGTTCCTGCGTCACATTCCCAACACCAGTCCGCAGAATATCTTCAATATTTCTACAAAGCCTATGCAGAATTTTCATGGACAGATGAATGTCTTAAAGGCTGAATTGGACAGATGGAAAAAAGGAAAATATACCGTTGTTTTATTGGGGCCAGATGAAGAACGGGTCAAGAAGCTTCAAAGGGTGTTGGACGATTATAAGATTGAGATCGCCTTTGTGAAAGATGGAGATAAGCTGCTGCCGGGCGCAATCCAAATGATTAATGGTAGTCTGACAAGCGGGTTTGAGCTTCCCCTTCAGAAGCTTGCGGTTATTACAGAAGAAGAACTATTCAATAAGAAAACACAAAAGAAGCCAAGAAGGCAGAAGCTTTCAAATGCAGAGAGGATCAAAAGTTATTCCGAACTGAAGGTCGGGGACCATGTGGTTCATGTGAATCACGGAATTGGTAAGTTCCTGGGGATTGAAACATTGGAGATCAATGGAGTCCATAAAGATTATCTCCATGTGAAATATCAGGGGAATGACAAACTCTATGTTCCTGTTGACCAGATTGAGCTTGTCCAGAAATACGTCGCCTCCGAGCACAAGGATCCAAAACTATATAAATTAGGCGGAAGCGAATGGAAAAAGGTCAAGTCAAAAGTTCAATCTTCTGTTCAGGATATAGCCGATGATCTTATCAAGCTTTATGCTGAACGGGAAGCGGCAAAAGGCTATGCATTCTCTCCTGACGGGGGCATGCAAAGGGACTTTGAATTGGCCTTCCCATATGAAGAAACCGATGATCAGCTGCGTTCTGTCAGTGAAATCAAGCACGATATGGAAAGGGAACGCCCGATGGACCGGTTATTATGCGGGGACGTAGGGTATGGAAAGACCGAGGTCGCAATCCGTGCAGCCTTCAAGGCAATCGCTGATGGAAAACAGGTAGCCATCCTTGTCCCGACGACTATTCTCGCACAACAGCACTTTGAAACGATCAAAGAGCGTTTTCAGGATTTTCCGGTGGAAATCGGTTTATTAAGCCGTTTCCGGACCAGAAAGCAGCAGCAGGAGACAACGCAGGGGCTGAAGAATGGAACGGTGGACATTGTAGTGGGGACCCATCGTCTCCTTTCAAAGGACATACACTATCGCGATATAGGTCTATTAATCATCGATGAAGAACAAAGGTTCGGTGTCACGCATAAAGAGAAGATTAAACAGTTAAAAACCAATATCGACGTATTGACTTTAACGGCTACACCGATTCCTCGTACCCTTCATATGTCCATGCTTGGGGTTAGAGATCTATCGGTTATTGAAACACCACCTGAGAATCGTTTCCCGGTACAGACCTATGTGATGGAGTACAACGGTGCCTTGATTAAAGAGGCGATCGAAAGGGAAATGGCAAGGAATGGCCAGGTCTACTTCCTCTATAACCGTGTTGAAGATATTGAAAGAAAAGCCGATGAGATCTCCATGCTCGTCCCGGATGCCCGGATAGCCTACGCTCACGGGCAAATGAGCGAGAATGAGCTTGAAGCAGTTATCTTAAGCTTTTTAGCAGGTGAATATGATGTATTGGTCACCACGACAATAATTGAAACGGGTGTTGATATCCCGAATGTCAATACGTTAATCGTCTTTGACGCCGATCGAATGGGCTTATCTCAGCTTTATCAATTAAGAGGACGGGTAGGGCGGTCGAACCGGGTAGCCTACGCCTATTTCACCTATCGTAAAGATAAGGTCTTGACAGAAGTAGCGGAAAAACGACTGCAGGCAATCAAAGAATTCACTGAGCTTGGATCCGGGTTCAAAATTGCCATGCGTGACTTAACGATCCGTGGAGCGGGGAATCTCCTGGGAGCTCAGCAGCACGGATTCATCGATTCTGTCGGATTCGACCTATACTCTCAAATGCTGAAAGAAGCAATCGAAGAGCGAAAAGGGGATCTTCCGAAGCAGCCTGAATCGAGCTTCGAGGTGGATATAGAAATGGATGCCTATATTCCGGATGATTATATCAAAGATGGTCATCAAAAAATCGAAATGTATAAACGATTCCGTTCCCTTTCGTCTCTTCCTGAGATTGAAGAGCTCGAAGAAGAGATCCTGGACCGATTCGGTGAATATCCCGAAGAGGTGGGCTATTTATTCCTCATCTCCGAAATGAAGATATATGCAAAGAATACAAAGCTTGAATCCATAAAACAGGATAAGAAAACCGTTAATATCTTTATGTCACCGACGGGAACGGCGCAGATTGACGGGTCCAAAGTATTTAATCTTTGCAACAAACACGGTCGTGCCGTCGGCCTCGGAATGGAAGGCTCAAAGCTCAAGATATCCATTAACACAACACGCTTGGAAGCCTCCAAATGGTTTAACATGGCATATGACATCATCAAACACCTTGATGAAGCGTTAAAAATAGAAGAAAACGTATAACCAATTTGATTATTTTTGGAAATGATAACATTTGATATCCCTGTCTCGATAAACCTATGGTATTGATTGGTGATAGTAAACAATTGAAAGAAAGAGTATAGGTAAGAAAAAACAAACCAATACACACTTAGAAATAAAACCTTGTATAATTTATAAAAATAAAGACACTCATGTTGATTGGAGAGGAAGGGGCTCGACTCCTGCGGGAAAAGCGGGGAATGAAGAAAAGCGGAGGCGGCTCGTTCAGTCCCGACAAGCATAAGATGAATGCGCTAAGAAGGCGTTCTTTGCCTTCTTGGTCCATTTAGCTTATGACCTCGAGGGGCTAGCCGCCGGAGCTAGACAAGTTGAGACCCCACAGGGCAAAAGCCCGAGGAGGCTCACTCACGCCCCGCGGAAAGCGAGCACCCTTCGTTCCAATCAACCAGCACTCACTTATTCATAAGTAACAAAGTCTGGGTATACTGCCAATCATTCCGATATAAAATGTGGAATATATTCCCTTCGTTATAATAATGTAACCAAAATGTAAACGCGCGGATTGTTTTACTTTACTATGATAAGGGTATTAGTATTTATGCAGCTGCCAACAATGGAAAAAGATACCTGCATTAGAATTTTAGTGAAATTACAGAAAAAATAACTGAATGTGTATAGAACTTCTAAGTTGTAAGATACTAATCTCAACAATGGTAAAGTATTCATCAAAGGTGAGTACATTGCCAAATAAAATCATCTGATGAAAGTGAGGCAACTATAGATGAAAGCAACTGGTATTGTTCGTCGTATTGATGATTTAGGGCGTGTCGTCATTCCGAAAGAAATTCGCAGGACATTAAGGATTCGTGAGGGAGATCCCCTGGAAATCTTCGTTGATCGTGACGGAGAAGTCATCTTAAAGAAATATTCCCCAATCAGTGAACTTGGTGACTTTGCTAAGGAATATGGCGAAGCATTATACGACAGTTTGGGAAGTGCCGTGTTGATTTGTGATCGTGATGCTGTCATTGCCATCTCCGGCGCTTCGAAGAAAGAGTATCTAAATAAGAACATCAGTGAACTCGTTGAGAAGGTAATGGATGACCGCACGTCTCTATTACACACTCAACAGGGACAAGCTGAGCTTGTCGAAGGACACGGTGAGGATCTTGCCTCCTACACGATTGCTCCGATTGTCGCAAATGGAGATCCTATTGGTGCTGTTGCGATTTTCTCAAAGGAACGTACAGTAGGCGAGGTGGAACAAAAGGCAGTAGAAACGGCAGCTGGCTTTTTAGCAAGACAAATGGAGTCATAACCTAAAGGAGTGGCATATAGCCGCTCTTCTTTTTTTTGCCGTCAAACAGCCATTGGAGAAAACATACAACTCTTATGGTAAAATGACCAATACATAAATGATTCTTCTTTGTCTGCTCAGATTGAAAAAAGTGGAACAGAAAGGCAGGAAAACGGGTTGAGTAAGAAGTACTCTTCCAATCAATTTTTGAAAGGTGCCATGGTCTTAACAATTGCGGCATTGGTAACGAAGATCTTAAGTGCTGTCTATCGGGTGCCGTTTCAAAATATTGTTGGAGATATCGGGTTTTATATATATCAGCAGGTGTATCCGTTTTACGGAATTGCCATCGCGTTATCCACTTATGGATTCCCCGTGATCATTTCAAAGATGGTAGCAGAGAAGTTAGAAGAAGATGATGAGGAAGGCGCAAAGAAAGTGGCTGTGACCTCCTTCCTATTCCTCTGTCTCGTTGGAATGACATGGTTCCTCACCGTTTACTTTGGTGCCGGAGTGATCGCCCGTTGGATGGGAGATCCCCTGCTTAAGCCGTTAATCCAAGTAATTTCTTTATCGTTCCTATTGTTAGCTCCTCTCTCTGTCATCAGGGGATATTATCAAGGGAAAGAAGATATGGTGCCTACGGCTGTTTCACAAGTAACGGAACAAGCGATCAGGGTCGCGACGATTCTCGTATTTTCAACCATCCTGGTATCAGAAGGATATTCCTTGTATATGACAGGGAACGGGGCACTGTTCGGATCGATCACCGGGGGTCTTGGAGGGGTGCTTGTTCTCTTTTCCTTCGTAACTGCACGCAGGGAAAAATTATTTTCGCGTAAGTACCTGTCTTTGCCTGTTGGTTATGTACATATCTGGTCCCGATTATTAAAGAATGGAACAGCCATTTGCGTAAGTGCCATGCTTCTGGTGTTATTCCAATTTGTTGACTCATTCAACGTCTACTCCCTTCTTTTATCATCAGGGATGGAAGCAGAAAGCGCGAAAACGTGGAAAGGGATCTATGACCGGGGACAGCCCTTTGTTCAGCTCGGAACCGTCGTGGCTACATCCCTTTCACTGACCATCGTTCCTTTGGTGACAAATGCCTATCTCAAAAGAAGAGATGCTTTAGTGAAGGAGTACAGCCAGCTGGCTCTTAAAATCAGCATTACCGTTGGGTTTGCTGCAACACTGGGGATCATCAACATCATGGTGCCAACCAATACGATGCTATTCGAGAATGCCCTCGGTTCCAAGGTCATAGCTGTATTTTGTCTATCGATTTTTTTCAGTTGTCTCATTCTGACGTTTTCTGGCATTTTTCAAGGAATCGGGAAGATTTATTACCCGGCATTCTGCATTTTAATGGGCATTATTGTGAAATACGTGGGCAATGTCTGTCTAATTCCTGTGATGGGAATCATGGGGGCATCCGTCTCGACTGTAGTCTCTTTAAGTTTAATCGCCATCATCATGGTGAGCTCTTTAAGAAGACGGTTTCCCATCCGTTTCCTTACACTCTCTTTTTATAAACCATTGCTGATGGGCGGGGTAGCCATGACAATTGGATTACAGGGGCTGTTTTGGATTTATGCTACACTTTTAGATAAAGGAATGCCTGCTCGTCCGCTTTCCGTCCTTTTCTCATTAGGGGGCGTTTGTATCGGAGGCCTCATTTTTCTTACCGTGTTTTTAAGAGGGAACGTACTCTCAAGAGAAGATATCAGCTTCTTGCCTTTTGGAAGTAAGTGGGTGTGGCTGATGAATAAAGTTCAGCCAAATAATAAGTAGCGAGGAGATTCACATGAATACCATATTGATAGTCGGGTTAGGTGCAGGAGATATAGAACAACTGCCATTAGGAGTGTATAGACGGATTAAAAGCAGTACCCATCTTTATTTGAGGACAGATCAGCATCCCGTCGTAAAGGATTTAACAGCAGAAGGGATCATGTTTCATTCTTTCGATGCTGTATATGAAAAATATGATCAGTTCGATCTCGTATATGAAGAGATTGTCCGTGAATTGATTGCGGCTTCGGAACAGCATTCTATTGTATATGCCGTGCCGGGTCATCCATTGGTTGCTGAAAATGCTGTCCAACTGCTTCTGGATCTTCACAAAGAAGGAAAGATTCAGGTTGAGATCGGTGGGGGACAAAGCTTTATCGATGCTTTGTTTGCTTCCGTCGGAGCGGATCCGATTGATGGATTCCAACTTCTGGATGGGACCAGCTTAAAGCTTCAAGATATCCATATGAATCAACAGCTCATCATTGGACAGGTGTATGATGCCTTCATTGCTTCTGAAGTAAAGCTCACTCTAATGGAACTTTATCCTTATGATTATGAGGTCATGCTCGTAACGGCTGCGGGGAGCGGGGAAGAAAAGGTGGAGCGGATCCCGCTGGTGGAGCTTGACCGGGTTGCCGATCTCAGCAATTTGACAAGTCTCTATGTACCGGCTGTGAAAGAGATGGAATCCTCATTTAAGCAATATGCGACCTTAAGGGAAATCATCTCCACGCTGCGGGGACCGAATGGCTGTCCTTGGGACAAAGAACAAACCCATCATTCCCTCAAAAAATATCTTCTTGAAGAAACGTATGAGTTATTGGAAGCCATCGAAGAAGAGGATATGGATCATATGGTTGAAGAACTGGGGGATGTCCTTCTTCAAGTCATGCTTCATGCGCAAATAGGCGAGGATGAGGGCATGTTCACCATGGAGGAAGTCATCGAAGGACTTGCGTCCAAAATGGTCCGAAGACACCCTCATGTGTTCGGGTCGGTTCAAGTGGAAAACACGGAACAAGTGAAAGCGAACTGGGAAGAAATCAAACGCAGCGAAAAACAGAACGAAATAGAACCGATGCTTAAGAACGTGGCAAAAGGGATGCCGGCAATCCTGAAGGCGTATGAATACCAGAGAAAGGCTGCGAAAGTAGGTTTTGATTGGGCAGACCCTAAAGGTGCATGGGAAAAAGTATGGGAAGAATTAAAGGAATTTGAAAGCGAAGTCGAGAATAATAGTGAACACGACATGAAAAAAGAATTTGGAGATGTGTTATTCGCGCTTATTAACGTGGCAAGATTTTATAAAATTTTTCCCGAGGAAGCATTAGCCATGACAAATACAAAGTTTTACCGGCGTTTTTCCTTTGTAGAGGAGCAGGTCTTGAAATCAGGAAAGAGCTTTAAGGATTTTTCATTGGAAGAGTTAGACCAATTTTGGAACGAAGCGAAAAGTATGAATATCGAATAAGGGGGAATGTACAATGGTATCCATGAGATTAGATAAATTTTTGAAAGTATCCAGGCTCATTAAAAGGAGAACCCTGGCCAAAGAAATTGCCGATCAGGGACGTATTACAGTGAACGGACTGCAGGCGAAAGCGAGTTCCAATGTAAAGGTCGGGGATGAACTGAGCGTAAGGTTTGGCCAAAAGATTATGAGGGTAAAGATAGAAAGGCTTCTTGAAACAACCAAAAAAGAAGAAGCGAGCGGACTTTATTCCGTCCTTTCAGAGGAAAGGGTTGAAGAAACGGAGTAAGGATTACATAGCTTTTAGGTCTGATATTTGGTTCTATTTTTCCCCTGAACACATAAATATAGTACAAAGCTTGTACTATGGGAATGTGAGGGATGGATATGAATCAATATTATGATGGAAACAAAGATAAAACGACCTACCAAGAACATGACGTGATGATGAGGGGACGCAAGATTCTCGACATTACAGGAGTGAAACAGGTGGAAAGCTTTGATAACGAAGAGTTTCTCCTCGAAACCGTCATGGGATTTCTCTCTGTCAGGGGCCAGAATCTTCAAATGAAAAATCTGGACGTGGATAAAGGCATCGTCTCTATAAAAGGAAAGGTGTTCGATCTCGTTTACCTGGATGAACAAAATGGGGAGAAGGCTAAAGGCTTCTTTAGCAAGCTGTTTCGATGACCCTCTCGACCCAGTTCTATACCATGCTTTCCATGATCGGCATGGGAGCATTATTTGGTGCGGCACTCGACACGTACTCCCGGTTCTTAAACCGATCCGAAAGAAAACGGTGGCTCGTATTCATAAATGACATCATGTTTTGGGTCTTACAGGCCCTTTCGATTTTTTATATATTATTCATCGTTAATTTTGGTGAGATCCGCTTTTATATTTTTCTAGCATTGTTGTGCGGATTTGCCGGATACCAGGCGCTGATTAAGCAACATTATCTTGCCTTTCTCGAACGACTGATTCTGTTTTTTATTTCCCTATATAATTTCGGTGTGAAAATGGTGAAGAATTTGATTTATTCACCGATAAAATGGATGATTGTGCTTCTGATTACGATTGTATTGTCTATAGGAAAAGGGCTTTTATCCGTCATTTTATTCCTTTTAAAGGTAATCTTGAAGGTGGTGCAATGGGCGTTTAAGCTCATATTCACACCAATATGGTGGATATTGAAGGGTATTTGGAATTTATTGCCGAAAAATCTTACAAAAAGAGTCGAGAAGTTATATAATAAAATGGCAGGAATTTTTAAAGAGTACATCAAAAAAGTATATAGAGTGGTAGAAAAGTTCAAAAAGAAACCAAAAGACCAAGAATAGGGCTTAAGGCTTCGCCACTCCATATTGTAAAGGAGGTATGGGAATGAGTAAGAACGTGACACCAATGGAAAATGAATATGCCCGTCATCAGGAGCATATGCATAAATCTTCTTCAAAGAGAAGAAAGCGTTTGGTCCGTCGATTAGCCGTTTTATTTGTGTTAGTTTTGGCAATTAGTGGATTTTTAATCTCGACCCTCATTTCCAGAGCCCAGGTTTTAGAAGATAAACAAACGGAAAAAGCACAATTAGAAAAAAAGTTGGAACACCTGAAAGATAAGCAATCTGCCTTGGAAGAAGAGATTGTGAAGCTTAATGATGATGAATATATAGCCAAACTGGCGCGCCGGGATTACTTTTTATCAGATGAAGGTGAGATTATTTTTAACATACCTGAACCAGATAAAGAGAAAGAAGAAGAGGTGTCTTATTGACACTCTTTTTTTTAATTGGCTATAATATATAATAAGGTTTATCTTTTATAATTTTAAGGAGGAGCATTTCTTTTATGTCAATCGAAGTAGGCAGCAAGTTACAGGGTAAGGTAACAGGTATTACAAATTTTGGAGCGTTCGTGGAATTATCGGAAGGTTCAACAGGTTTAGTTCACATTAGTGAAGTTGCAGACAACTATGTTAAGGATATTAACGAACACCTTAAAGTCGGCGACGAAGTAACGGTTAAGGTTATTAATGTTGAGAAAGATGGCAAGATCGGTTTATCCATCCGTAAAGCGAAAGATCAACCACAACGCCCGCAGCGCCCTCAGCGTCCTCAGCGCCCGCGTAGTAATAATAAACCGAACGACACTCGCACGAAAGAGAGTTTTGAACAAAAGATGGCACGTTTCTTGAAAGACAGTGAAGATCGTTTATCATCTTTAAAGAAGAACACTGAGTCTCGTCGTGGTGGAAAAGGGGCGAAAAAAGGTTAACTTGCTGTCTATTAACTCATATAGCAGGTTTTGAACGGGAAACAGGCATACTCATTTTGATGAGTATGCCTGTTTTTTTATTGGATAGAAACAAAGGAGATGTTCACGCCTGTATCGAATAGATAGGGATAAATATCTTTGTTGGAGGCAGGATGTATGCAAAAAGATCAAATCATCGATCATCATGAATCGTTTAAAGTGTGGTTGGAAGAGTTGAAGCTGATCAATGAACAGGAATGGCTTAAGCCAATGGAGGAGGGTAAATGGTCGATTGCTGCCAATGTCTCTCACATGATTAAATGGGATCAATATTCCCTAAGAGAGATCCTTCCTATTGTTTCAGAAGGAGCAGAGCTTCCTCCTTTTCCGGATTTTCAGGAATTTAATAGTGAAGCTGAAGAATATGCCCACGGTGTGGTAAAGCAGAGGGCCTTGATCGAAGAAGGTATTAAAACAAGGGATGAGATCATTACGTATGTAAAAAGCCTTTCGGAAGATGATTTCGGGCAGGCGTTTAAAGTCGGAGATCAAAGCTTCACCCTTGAAGAATTTTTTGAAGATTTCATTGGTCACGATAAACACCATCAGGAGCAGATTGAAGAAGTGGTGTCCTCAGAAAAGGTTTGAAAATAGACAAAACAAAAAAGACTATCATCTTGATAGTCTTTTTTCTATGACCCGTACGGGATTCGAACCCGTGTTACCGCCGTGAAAGGGCGGTGTCTTAACCGCTTGACCAACGGGCCGGAACAATATGGTAGCGGCGGAGGGGATCGAACCCCCGACCTCACGGGTATGAACCGTACGCTCTAGCCAGCTGAGCTACACCGCCATATCAATAGGTGCCTTTTTGGCACAAAATCTATGATACCTAGAAAGAATTATCTTGTCAATATGGCAGAGTAAAGATTTTGTCAGAATTCCCTTAAGTGTGCTGACATAAGTGTTTGAAAGAAAAAAACAGATAATCCCGGGTCCGGGCAATTGAAATATTCTGAATATTTTACCGGAAACGATAGAAAGCCGTCGAAACTTTCTTGGGATGTATTCCCTCATTTTGACAAAGTTTTAAGCTTGTACCATTTATACTGAACAAAAAAGAAATGGGGAGTGTTTCATACATGGGGAAAGTCGATCAGTCGATCATCGAACCTGTTCAGAACGTGGACATTGAACACACGAGGGTGGAACTGTCCAAAGGTATCCGGTCCATTTATTCGAAGCTTGAGTGGTTATTCGTAGACAAAGGGATTGCTCTATTCGTTATCGGATTTTTACTCGGAAGAGCCTTAATTCTTTCACACCTGACGCCTTTTGCTCTGCCATTCTTTGCTTCGGTTTATATTATCCGGAGAGAGAAGTCACCGATCGCACTCATCGGATTGCTGGCAGGAGCTCTTACGTTATCAGTTCCTAGTATCAGTTATACGTTTGTCAGTGCGATAATATTCCTATTAGCGTTTCGTTTGTCGCAGAAATATCACAAGAATAATGTAAGAGCTGTTGCCTTTTATGTGTTCTTTACGGTTATGGTTGCGAAGCTTGGGTTCGATTATATCCAGCAGGGACAGGCATTGTCTGTCTATAATGGAGTTATGGCTGTAATAGAAGCAAGCCTTGCATTTCTCTTAACCTTTATTTTCATCCAGAGCGTTCCCCTTGTGACGGTTCAGCGCAGAAGAAAATCGCTGAAAACAGAAGAAGTAGTCAGTTTAATCATCCTCCTGGCATCTATTATGACAGGGACGATCGGATGGTCATTATACAATCTGTCTGTGGAACATGTGTTATCAAGATATCTGGTGCTGCTGTTTTCCTTTATAGCAGGGGCCACTGTGGGATCGACAGTAGGGGTTGTGACTGGCCTCGTCTTCAGTTTGGCCAACGTATCGAGCTTTTATCAAATGAGCTTGCTTGCTTTCTCTGGGCTACTGGGCGGACTTATGAAAGAAGGGAAAAAATTCGGAGCGGCAATCGGTTTGTTAATCGCTACATTATTAATGGGAATGTATGGAGATACGGATACAGTCATTACGAAAACCCTCTATGAATCGGGGGTAGCGATATTACTCCTATTTCTGACTCCTCAAAGTTTAACGTCTAAAATTGCGAGGCATATACCCGGGACGGCTGAGTATCAACAGGATCAGCAGGGATACATGCGAAGGGTGAGGGATGTGACAGCCAACCGAGTAACCCAGTTCTCATCTGTGTTCCAGGCTTTATCGAATAGCTTTCAACAAATAGAAGATCGATTTGAAGAGGAGGAAGATAAAGAGTTTGACTATTTCTTAAGCAATGTCACGGAGAAGACGTGCCAAACCTGCTTTAAGAAAGACCAGTGCTGGGCAAGGAATTTTGATAAAACCTATAATCTCATGAAAGATGTGATGACTGAGTATGACCAGGGAAGGGTCCCTCTTTCCCCTAAACTTGCAAGAGAGGTGGAGAAGCATTGTACGAGGGAGAAGAAGCTGAAAGATACAATTTATCAGGAGCTTACTTTCTATCAAGCCAATCTGAAATTGAAGAAACAGGTACAGGAAAGCAGGAAACTTGTGGCTGATCAGCTGCTAGGGGTTTCAGAGGTAATGGGGAATTTCGCGAAAGAAATCCAGAGGGAAAGGGAGAATCATCATATTCAGGAAGAGCAGATCCTGGCAAGTATCGGAGAATTTGGAATCGAGATTGAAAACATCGAAATCTATAATCTTGAACAAGGTAATGTCGATATTGATATCACTATGCCTTATTGTGGCGGACACGGTCAGGGAGAAAAGCTCATTGCACCCATGTTATCTGATATATTAGGTGAAAATATCGTCGTTCAAAAGGAGGAATGTGCCCAATTTCCAAATGGTCAATGCCATGTAACCTTTCAATCTGCCAAGAAATTTGTAGTGGATACAGGTGCATCCCATGCCGCAAAGGGAGGCGGATTGGTTTCAGGGGACAGTTACTCCATGATTGAATTAGGAAGGGGGAAATATGCCGTTGCCATTAGTGACGGGATGGGGAACGGTGAACGAGCTCATTATGAAAGCAATGAGACACTGAGGTTATTGAAAAAAATCCTGGAGTCGGGAATCGAAGAACAGGTCGCGATCAAGTCCATCAACTCAATCCTGTCTCTCAGAACAAATGATGAAATATTCTCCACATTGGATTTAGCTATGATTGATCTGCAAAATGCGTCGTCGAGGTTCTTGAAAATCGGTTCTACCCCAAGCTTCATAAAGCGGGGGGATAAAATCCTCAAGGTGGAAGCCAGTAATTTACCAATGGGGATGCTGCAGCAGGATTTCGATGTGGATGTAGTGTCAGAGCAGTTAAAAGCAGGGGATCTTCTCATCATGATGAGTGACGGTGCCTTTGAAGGACCGAAACATGTAGAAAATTATGATCTTTGGATGAAGAGAAAGATAAAGGAGTTGGAAACAGAGGATCCACAGGAAGTGGCAGATATTTTAATGGAGGAAGTCATCCGTTCGAGCTCCGGCTTAATAGAGGATGATATGACCATCGTGGTGTCTAAAATCAAACATAATATACCGAAATGGTCATCCATCCCTATGCAAAAAGCAAAAACCAAAGATAAAATTTCCTAAGACACAGAATTCCCTATAAAAATAGTTAACTAGAGTATAAATCCCTCCTGATTCGGCGAAGATGATATCAACTTTAGAATGAGGAGGGGAGTCTGATGAAGCCAGGTACACTTCGTCAAATTCTTTTAATTACGGATGGTTGCTCGAATCAAGGAGAAGATCCAATTGCGATGGCAGCCCTTGCCAAGGAGCAGGGAATCTCGGTCAATGTGATTGGAGTAATGGACAATGATGTCATAGATGATAATGGTATGCAGGAAATTGAAGGGATTGCTCTATCGGGGGGTGGGGTGAGCCAGATTGTATATGCGGAAACGCTTTCTCAAACGGTACAGATGGTCACGCGTAAAGCAATGACACAGACCTTGCAGGGAGTTGTGAATAAAGAGTTGAAGCAAATCCTTGGTAAATCTTCATCCATGGAGGAGCTTCCACCCGAACAACGCGGAGAAGTCATGGAAGTAGTCGATGAACTGGGTGAATCCGTTGATATGGAAGTGTTGATTCTTGTCGATACGTCCGCAAGTATGAAACATAAGCTTCCGACGGTGAAAGAAGCCTTGCTGGACCTGTCATTGAGCCTGAATGCCCGAATGGGTGATAACAAGTTTTCTGTGTTTGTATTTCCCGGGAAACGACAAGATGTCGAAAAATTGCTGGATTGGACACCAAGGCTTGAAACGTTAACGAGTATTTTCTCTAAATTGTCTCCAGGCGGTATCACTCCAACGGGACCGGCGATCTCAGAAGCCATTACACATTTCAAGAAAAAACGTTCACTAAGGGGATTGCTCTCTCGTGGCGATGATGAACAATACTTCGAAGAAACCATATAGTTTCCCACCTGGAACCGTTATTAGAGGAAAGTGGTATAAGCATATTTATACTGTTGTGAAAGAATTGGGATTTGGCGCAAATGGAATGGTATATCTTGTGCAGGGATCATCAGGATACCAGGCGCTAAAAATGAGCGACAGTAATGTGTCGATCACATCAGAAGTCAATGTATTAAAAGCTTTCTCCAAGGTCCAAGGCTCTCCCCTTGGGCCAAAGCTACTTGATGTGGATGATTGGGAGGTAAGGGGTAAAAAAATCCATTTCTATGTGATGGAGTATATACAGGGTGCCGACCTGCTGTCATTTGTACAGTCTAAGGGGTTTTCCTGGACAGGTGTACTCATCGCCCAGTTACTTACAGACCTGGAGCGAATTCATAAGGAAGGATGGGTCTTCGGGGATTTAAAGCCGGAAAACTTGATCGTGACGGGTCCTCCTTACAGAATTCGCTGTATAGATGTTGGAGGCACGACGATTAATGGCCGTGCCATTAAGGAGTTCACGGAGTTTTTTGATCGTGGATATTGGATAGGGGGATCGAGGAGGGCGGAACCTTCCTATGATCTTTTCTCTGTAGGGATGATTCTCATTAATTTAGCCTATCCATCTCGTTTCAGTAAGGCTTCAGAAGGGAATATAAAACAACTAAGGCAGGCTGTCGATTCAAAGGAACAATTAAAAAGGTTTGCAGGTACGATCAAGGACGCCCTGGAAGGGAAATTCCTATCCGCCAGTGAAATGAGAGAGAGCCTTTTACACGGACTTTCACATGCTCAAACCGTTCATCAGTCCAAACCGAAGCCCAGAGCCCAAAGGTCAGTCCCGAAAAGCTCCACAATAAGAACATCTTCCACCCACACAAGCAGATATCAGAACCAGCGGAATAAAAAATCAAGTCACTTTCTGGAGACTGTGCTGGTAGTAATCATTGTATCTCTGTTGTACGTTTTGTATATTTATGGTGAATTGATGTAGCGTAACAGTGTGAGAATGCAGGAGAAATTGATACAATGAGGAAAATGGTTTTAGGAAGAGGAAGCACAATGTTAGAGCATACGACAAAACGATTTATTGAAGATCACGGGCTCATTCAAGAAGGCGATCGCATCATGGTAGCAGTATCAGGAGGCCCGGATTCCCTGGCGCTGCTTCATTTTCTTGACTCGAGCAAAGAGGAGTTGGGCATAGAACTTGCGGCTGCCCACCTTGATCATATGTTCAGGGGGGACGAATCCTTTCAGGAGCTTCTGTTCGTTCAGGATTTCTGCACCCAGCGGGACATCCCCTTTTACGGAGAAAGAGTGGATGTTACTAAGGAGTTCGAAGCTGAAAATGGAAGTATGCAGGATAAAGCCCGCCAGGTCCGTTATCAATTCTTACAAGATGTCATGAAAGAGGGATCAGCTACCAAGCTGGCCCTGGGACACCACGGGGACGATCAAGTAGAAACCATCCTCATGAAATTGACCCGGGGGGCATCCGGAACCAGCAGAGCCGGTATTCCTTTGAAGCGCTCATTTGCTGACGGTGAGATCATCCGTCCGTTCCTATCTGTGACAAAAATGGAAATCGAGAAGTATTGTGATCGACATTCTCTGCACCCTCGAAGAGATCCAAGTAATCAGAAGGAAGATTATACGAGGAACCGGTTTAGAAAGAGAATCCTTCCATTCTTAAAACAGGAAAATCCTCAGGTGCATTTACAATTCCAGCGCTTTAGTGAAGAACTGGCGGAAGATGAAGCATATTTAGAGGAATTAACAAAGGAAAAGTTGAATAAGGTATGGAATAACACCGGGGATTACTCCTCTTTACATATTGATGGTTTTCTTGCAATGGCTCAGCCTTTACAAAGGAGAGGGATTAATCTAATATTAAACTATCTTTACAAACTAAGACCATCTTCCTTATCGTCTATACATATTTACGATGTATTGGGTATTTTAAAAGGAAAAACGCCGAATGCCAGCTTAGATTTACCAAGGGGGCTAAAGGTAACGCGTGCGTATCATACATGCTATTTTCACTTTGGAGAATTATCCGTAACCGAGGTTCCGTATTGTCATGAACTGCAGGCTAACAACAGGCTTGACATCCAAGGTGGATATCAATTCCTTCTCCAGTCTTCCCCCTCCGTTGTGGATCGTACCGGCGATGTGATCTATCTTGATCCAGGTGCTGTGTCCCTTCCACTTTATGTGCGAACGAGAAGAAGTAAGGATAGAATGAAAGTGAAGGGGATGGAAGGCTCTAAGAAGCTTAAAACCCTCTTTATCGATCATAAACATCCTGCTCACCTTCGCAAGGAGTGGCCGATAGTAGTGGATGCAGATAACCATATCCTCTGGGTTCCGGGATTAAAGAAATCTGTTTACGATTTGGGAGAAGAGCAAGAGAATAGTTTAGTACTACAATTTACAAGCAATCATCTTCTAGGAGGCAGTTGAACAGTGTTAAACCAGGATATTGAGAAAGTGTTAATTTCAGAAGAAGAACTTCAGGAAAAGATTAAAGCATTGGGTGCACAATTAACAGAGGATTACCAAGACCGCTTTCCTTTGGCAATTGGTGTGTTAAAAGGTGCGATGCCATTTATGGCTGACCTATGCAAGCGTATGGATACCCATATGGAAATGGATTTCATGGATGTATCCAGCTACGGGAACTCTACTGTCTCTTCAGGAGAAGTAAAGATTGTAAAAGATTTAGATACAAAGGTGGAAGGCCGCGATATCCTCATCATTGAAGATATCATCGACAGCGGATTAACATTGAGCTATCTAGTGGAACTTTTCCGCTATCGCAAAGCGAAATCCATCAGCATTGTGACGCTGCTTGACAAACCAACCGGTCGTAAAGCAGATATCAAAGCGGACTACGTGGGCTTTATTGTCCCTGACGAGTTCGTGGTCGGATATGGCCTTGATTACGCTGAAAGATATCGTAATTTGCCGTATATCGGTGTTTTAAAACCAAGAGTGTATACAACAGGAGAATAAGTATATTCTAAAGAGGAATCTTGTAAGTGCAATTTGTTGTAATGCCATGATTTTCTATGATACTATTTTACTTAGTTTGTTTACCCGTGGGAGGAGGTAAGGGATGAACCGGATCTTTCGAAACACCATATTCTATTTACTAGTCTTTTTAGTGATTATAGGTGTGGTGAGTTATTTCAGTAACAACAACGAGCCAACCAAAAATATCGAGTACAGTACATTTATTAATAACCTTGAAGACGGAGATGTTTCTTCTTTTTCAATTCAGCCTGGCAGAGGTGTTTATGAAGTAAAAGGACAAATGGAAGGGGCTAAAGAAGGAGAGTACTTCTTGACCTATGTCCTTACCACAGATGGAAAGCTGATGGATAAGATCAATGCGGCTGCATCGGAGCAAGGCATCGATGTGGAAGTATTGCAGGCCAAGGAAACGAGCGGCTGGGTATCTTTCTTCACTACCATCATTCCGTTTGTTATCATCTTCATTCTGTTCTTCTTCTTGCTTAACCAAGCTCAAGGCGGCGGTAGCCGTGTTATGAACTTCGGTAAGAGTAAGGCAAAGCTTTACAGTGAAGAGAAGAAGAAAGTCCGCTTTAAAGACGTAGCGGGAGCAGATGAAGAAAAACAGGAGCTTGTAGAAGTAGTGGAATTCTTAAAGGATCCACGCAAGTTCTCTGAAGTTGGTGCCCGTATTCCAAAGGGTGTCCTTCTAGTGGGACCTCCTGGTACAGGTAAAACCTTACTAGCACGAGCGGTAGCTGGAGAAGCCGGAGTTCCATTCTTCTCAATCAGTGGTTCCGATTTCGTTGAGATGTTTGTCGGTGTCGGTGCATCTCGTGTACGTGATTTATTCGAAAATGCGAAGAAGAATGCCCCTTGTATCATTTTCATTGATGAGATTGATGCAGTCGGTCGTCAACGTGGAGCAGGACTGGGTGGAGGACACGATGAGCGTGAGCAAACCCTGAATCAGCTGCTTGTTGAGATGGATGGTTTCGGAGCGAACGAAGGAATCATCATCGTTGCTGCAACGAACCGACCTGACATTCTGGATCCAGCACTATTACGTCCAGGACGTTTCGACCGTCAAATCACAGTAGATCGTCCAGACTTAAGAGGTCGTGAAGCTGTTCTTAAAGTACACTCTAAAAACAAACCGCTTGATGATTCAGTCGATCTAAAGTCGATTGCAATGAGAACACCAGGCTTCTCTGGAGCCGATTTAGAAAACCTTCTGAACGAAGCAGCACTTGTTGCGGCTCGTGAAGACAAGAAGAAAATTGATATGCGTGATATTGACGAAGCGACCGACCGTGTCATTGCAGGTCCTGCCAAGAAGAGCAAAGTCATATCAGAAAAAGAACGCAAAATCGTGGCATTCCATGAAGCAGGTCACACCGTGATCGGGTTAGTCCTTGATGAAGCAGATATGGTACATAAGGTGACCATCGTTCCACGAGGTCAGGCAGGCGGATATGCCGTCATGCTTCCAAAAGAAGATCGTTACTTTATGACGAAGCCAGAGCTTCTGGATAAGATTACCGGATTACTCGGTGGTCGTGTAGCAGAGGAAATCATCTTCGGAGATGTATCCACTGGTGCGCACAATGACTTCCAACGTGCAACTGGAATCGCCCGTAAGATGGTCACAGAATATGGTATGAGCGATAAGCTCGGACCACTACAGTTCGGTCAATCCCAAGGTGGTCAAGTATTCCTTGGACGTGACATCAATAGTGAACAAAACTATTCAGATGCCATCGCTTATGAGATTGACTTAGAAATGCAACGTCTCATTAAAGAGAGCTATGAGAGAGCGAAGCGAATTCTTACTGAAAATCGTGACAAGCTTGAACTCATTGCCAAAACATTATTAGATGTTGAAACGTTGGATGCCGCACAGATCAAGTCATTAATGGATCACGGCAAACTGCCGGAACGCACATATGAATCCGACAAGGAAAACAGTGACGTAAAGGTGAATATCCAAAAGAAAAATGAAGAGACGGTAATCGAGGAAGATACGGCTTCAAAAGAAGACGATTCTAACTCTGATCGCACGTAATAATGAGGGATGCATCCATTTATGGGTGCATCCTTTTTTGATTACTGTAACTTCTGCTTGTCGCCTCTAGGCAAAGCCCTTGCGCTTTTGTACTCATCCAGCTCCACCGGCTAGTCCCTCGAGGTCATAAGCTAAATGGCCCAAGAAGGCAAAAAACGCCTTCCCGGCCCATTCATCTTATGCTTGTCGGGTCTGACCAAGCCGGTTCCGCTTTTGTATTATCCAGCTCCAGGGCTTAGAGGCTCGAGGTCATAAGTCAAACCAGCCAAAAAGGCAAAAACGCCTTTCCGGCCGGTTCGCCTTATGCTTGTCGCCTCTAGGCAAAGCCCTTACGCTTTTGTACTCATCCAGCTCCACCGGCTAGACCCTCGAGGTCATAAGCCAAATGGTCCAAGAAGGCAAAAAACGCCTTCCCGGCCCATTCATCTTATGCTTGTCGGGTCTTACCAAGCCGGTTCCGCTTTTGTACCTATTCTAAATAAATTATGGTATGATGTTGGCAGTGTGAAAACAATTGGTTTAGTAGGTGAGGATATTGATTTTTGTAATGGATGTAGGGAATACCAATATTGTGTTTGGTGTATATGAAAATGACCATTTAAAATATCATTGGAGAGCTGAAACGAATCGACATAAAACGGAAGATGAGTTTGGCATGCTTGTAAAGAATTTATTTGAACATGTGAATCTGACGTTTGAGGAAATTGACGGGATCATCATTTCTTCTGTTGTTCCTCCGATTATGTTTAGTTTGGAACGCATGTGTGAGAAGTATTTTCATATTACTCCCCTTGTCGTTGGTCCTGGTATTAAGACAGGTTTGAATATTAAATATGAAAATCCAAGGGAAGTAGGAGCAGACCGAATCGTCAATGCTGTCGCTGGCATCCACGAATACGGAGGTCCTCTTATTATCGTTGACTTCGGTACAGCGACAACGTATTGCTATATCAATGAAGAACGACAATATATGGGTGGAGCGATCGCCCCTGGAATAGGAATATCAACGGAAGCCCTGTACTCGAAGGCTGCCAAACTTCCAAGGATTGAAATCGCACGTCCTGAACAGATCATTGGGAAGAATACCGTTACAGCTATGCAGGCAGGGATTCTTTATGGATATGTGGGACAAGTAGAAGGTATCGTTCAAAGAATGAAGGTACAAAGTAAGAAGGAGCCAACGGTCATTGCAACGGGAGGATTAGCGACACTGATATCGAAAGAATCCAATAGCATTGACGTGGTAGATCCTTTTCTGACGTTAAAAGGCTTAAAATTAATCTACAAGAGAAATATGAACTAAAGTGAAAGGAGCTTCAACCATGAGCGACTATTTAGTAAAAGCATTAGCCTATAATGGGCAAGTCAGAGCTTATGCAGTGAAAAGTACGGACACAGTAGGAGAGGCACAAAGAAGACATGGTACATGGCCGACTGCATCAGCGGCGTTGGGTCGCAGCATTAGTGCGGGTGTGATGATGGGGGCTATGCTTAAGGGCGAAAATAAATTAACGATCAAAGTAGAAGGTGGCGGTCCGATAGGAGCCATTCTTGTGGACAGTAATGCAAAAGGGGAAGTCAGAGGGTACGTGACCAATCCACATGTCCACTTTGATCTGAATGAGCATGGAAAGCTTGATGTCCGTCGTGCGGTTGGTACAACGGGAACGTTATCGGTTGTAAAAGATATTGGTATGAGGGATCATTTCTCTGGTCAAGTTCCTATCGTTTCAGGAGAGCTTGGAGAAGACTTTACGTATTATTTCGTGACTTCAGAACAAGTGCCTTCATCCGTAGGAGTTGGTGTATTAGTCAATCCGGATAACTCGATTCTTGCTGCAGGAGGATTCATCCTCCAGCTTATGCCGGGAACAGACGACGAAACGATTACGAAGATTGAGGAACGCTTGGCTAAAATCCCTCCGATCTCAAAATTGATTGAAAAAGGTCTTACTCCAGAAGAGGTATTAGAAGAAGTACTTGGAAAAGGGGAAGTCAAAGTACTGGAGACACTTCCGGTGGCATTTAAGTGCCAATGCAATAAAGAGCGCTTTTCAAATGCCATCATCAGCTTAGGAGAGCAGGAAATTCAAGAGATGATTGATGAAGATGGAAGTGCGGAAGCAAGCTGTCACTTCTGTAACGAAACCTATGTATTTTCAAAAGAGGAATTAGAAGAACTAAAGGTAAGCGCTAAGCAATAAATCACATCCAGGGAGAATGGGAGAAATGAGAATTAAACGGTCAATACTCATGGTGATCATTGGGGTATTACTTGTCACAAATCTGATCACACTTGTGTGGAACTGGTCCTCGGGGAAAGTGGGTACCCCTGAAGTCGTGGCATCGGTTGGCGGAGAATCCGTGACCCGGGAGGATTGGTTGTATGCACTTGAGCAACAACATGGTAAAGAAGAGCTGAGGGCAATGGTCAATCAGAAAGTAATCGATCAATTAGCGAAGGAATACGATATTTCCGTATCGAATAAGGAAGTAGAGCAGGAGTACTACCTTATTCAATCCGTGTATAATGCGTATGATGAAGAGAACCTTGAAGATGAAGATACTCTAAAGGAGAAAATTAAATCTGAATTACTATTAGAGGAACTCATCACGAAGGATGTCCAAGTTCCTGAAAAAGAGTTAAAAAAATTCTATAATCAGAATGAAGACCAATATTCAATTTCTAAAATGTACAAGCTGAAACAGCTGAAGGTAGCAGATCAGGGAGAAGCAGACCAGGTTCTGAAGGAACTTGAAGCCGGTTCTAACTTTGAAGCGTTAGCCATAGAGCGTTCAATCGATGAGGAGAGCGCTCATTTGGGAGGGGACATAGGATATATTCCCCTCGATGGGGATATACTTTCCCCGCAAGCGAAGTCTGAGGTAGAGACCCTATCACAGGGTGAATGGACAGAGCCTATTCAACAGGAATCAGAGTATATGATTTATTATGTAGATGAAATCCTGAAGGAAAGACATTTTTCATACAAAGACGTAAAATCACAAATCCGCAGACAAATTGCGTTGGAACAGGTAGAAACTCCACTTAAGCCGGAATCCTTCTGGGATGAGTTGAAAGTCGAGTGGTTTTACGGTAAGCAGGAGTAAAGGAGGAGCTGGCTTAAGTCAGCTCCTTTTACATACTTCGATTACTCCCAACGAAACATAGGATAAGTGTTAGGCGCGTATATATGTAGGTGAGTGAACAGGTAGACAATATAACCGGGCGTGAGCGGAGAGGTGTCCCGGGAAAGAAGTGCTTTATCGTTGACAAATTAATTGAATATTGTTACATTTTATTAAAACCAACAAATTTACTTGGAATTAGGAGTGATGAATGAATGGTGAGAGTAGCCAATTCAATTTCGGAATTAATAGGTCAGACTCCAGTGGTAAAACTGAATCGATTAGTAGATGAAAATAGTGCAGATGTATATTTGAAATTAGAATATATGAACCCCGGAAGCTCCGTGAAAGATCGAATCGCCCTGGCGATGATCGAAGCGGGGGAAGCATCAGGTACGATTAAACCGGGAGATACGATTGTGGAACCGACGAGTGGTAACACGGGTATCGGCCTGGCCATGGTCGCTGCAGCTAAAGGGTACCGTTCTTTACTCGTTATGCCGGACACGATGAGCATGGAACGACGGAACCTTTTACGTGCATACGGTGCCGAATTGGTGTTAACGCCAGGAGCTGAAGGGATGGGCGGAGCCATACGCAAAGCCGAAGAATTAGCGAAAGAAAAAGGCTTCTTCATGCCGCAGCAATTTAAAAATGAGGCTAATCCTAAAGTTCATCGAGAAACGACCGGACCGGAGATTGTAGAGCAGATGGGTGATCAGCTTGATGCCTTCATCGCAGGTATCGGTACAGGCGGGACGATTACCGGTGTTGGAGAAGTGTTGAAAAAACATTATCCATCGGTTGAGTTATATGCTGTGGAGCCTTCAGATTCCCCTGTATTATCTGGAGGTAAGCCCGGCCCTCATAAAATTCAGGGAATCGGTGCAGGATTCATTCCTGATATTTTAGACACAGATGTCTATGACCACATCATACAGGTCGATAAAGATTCCGCTTTTGATTATGCAAGAAGAGCGGCGAAGGAAGAAGGGATCCTAGGCGGGATATCTTCCGGTGCAGCTATCTATGCAGCCCTTGAAGTAGCGAAGAAGTTAGGGAAGGGTAAAAAAGTGCTCGCCATCATCCCAAGTAACGGAGAACGCTATTTAAGCACCCCTCTTTACCAATTCGATGAAGAATAATAATCGAATGACGGATCCTGAAGTGTACGTTGCTTCAGGATCCGTTTTTTTGTGTATACAACCTAATTTGCCAACACAAATTTCAATTTTTTAACGATGAAACCTTCCCGAAGTTCATGTATCATGAAGGGAGATAAAGATTAGGAGTGTGAGGGGTCCGTGCAGCATCTATATTTTCATAAACACGATTCAACCAAAGAGCAATTTTTCTCAGCATACGAACAGCTTAGTCAGCTTCAAACACATCATATTTTATTGGAGAGTGGACGTGGTGGACGATATAGTATTGCTGGACTACAACCTGATGTCATTTTACAAAGTGTGTCGGATGGGTTGAGAATACAAGACTCAACTGGAGATAAAACGATACCGGGAGACCCGGTGATTCAGTTGGAGAAATGGATGAGCCCCTATCATACGGCAAGAAGAGAGGGTTTGCCTGACTTCCAGGGAGGGGTAATCGGGTTTCTTAGTTATGATTATGCAAGAAAGATTGAGAAACTTCCTACTTTGGGACGTGATGACCTGGAGATTCCTGACCTTTATTTTTACTACCTGAAGAAGTGGGCCGTCTTCGATCACCGGGAAAATTGTTTATGGACGATGATTTTGTCCGATCAAGAGCCGGAGTCGGCAGAGTTGACGCTTGCACACTGGTCAGATTCATGGAGGGATGCTCTGTCATCCATGAATGAAACAAAGGGGGATCCCGAACATCACGATAAGGCAAATATTGAAGTGTCAATGGATGAGGAAGAATTTTCAGAGGCAGTGGAGAAGATTCAATCTTATATCTCACAAGGTGATGTCTTTCAGGTGAATTTATCTGTACGACAGTCTCAGCAGTTGAAGGCCGAGCCATACGCGGTTTATAAAGAGCTGCGAGAACTGAATCCCTCCCCTTACATGAGTTATATTCACAGCCCGGACTTCCAGATTGTTTCCGGGTCACCGGAACTGCTGGTAAAGAAGAAAGGGACGGAAGTAAGCACAAGACCGATCGCAGGTACCCGCTCCCGTGGCATGGATGCTGAAGAGGATGAGAGGCTTGCCCTTGAACTGATCCATAATGAAAAAGAAAGAGCCGAGCATGTAATGCTTGTTGACCTTGAACGGAATGACTTGGGAAAAGTGTGCCAATACGGGACAGTTGAAGTAAATGAGTTCATGGTGATTGAAAAATATTCCCACGTCATGCACATTGTCTCTAATGTCAGAGGGATACTGGATGAAACCAAAACGGGAGCGGACGTCATTCGATCTGTTTTCCCCGGGGGAACGATTACAGGTGCGCCTAAGGTAAGGACGATGGAGATCATCGAAGAGCTTGAACCGGTCAGACGGGGCATTTATACAGGCTCCATTGGTTGGATCGGAGTGAATGGGGATATGGAGTTGAACATCGTCATAAGGACGATGCTGGTGAAAGAAGGAAAAGGGCACATTCAAGCGGGGGCGGGAGTGGTGATTGATTCCAATCCAAAGCATGAATACAAAGAATCCCTCAAGAAAGCGAAAGCTCTCTGGGTAGCGAAGGCAATGGCGGAAGGAGAAAATCGATGATTCTTATGATTGATAACTATGATTCATTCACCTATAATCTTGTTCAATTTTTAGGAGAGCTGGGGGAAGAGCTGATCGTGAAACGAAACGATGAGATCACCTTGGATGAGATTAAAGCTTTGTCCCCGGATTATCTGATGATTTCTCCTGGACCTTGCAGCCCGAATGAAGCAGGTGTAAGTCTGGATGCCATTCGGACATTCGCTGGAAAGATCCCGATTTTCGGTGTTTGCCTTGGTCATCAGTCGATCGCCCAGGTTTTCGGAGGAGACGTCATTCGTGCCGAACGGTTAATGCACGGTAAAGTCTCCCCAATGATCCATGATGGGAAAACGCTTTTTGAGGGGATGCCGAATCCCTTCAATGCAACAAGGTATCATTCCCTGATCGTAAAACGGGAGACCCTTCCAGAATGCTTCGACATCTCAGCCGAAACGGCACAGGGTGAGATCATGGCGATCAGACATAAATATCTCCCGGTTGAGGGAGTGCAATTCCACCCTGAATCCATCATGACGGAGCAGGGGAAGCAACTGCTCCTGAATTTTCTTAACGCTTATAAAAAAGTCGGGACGGTCTGAAATATGTATCTATATCTAAACGGGGATATCGTTCACCTATCAGAAGCAGCCATTTCTCCATTTGATCACGGCTACTTGTACGGAATGGGAGTATTTGAAACCTTTCGAACCTATGAAGGTCATCCATTTTTGTTAAAGGACCATCTGAAGAGACTTTCTCGGGGATTAAAGGAATTGAATATTGCAGCCGACCTGAATGAGGAGAAAATAAAGCAGATCATCACTGAGCTGTTAAAGAAAAATGGCCTTAAGGATGCGTATTGCCGGTTCAATGTGTCAGGAGGAACAGAGGAGATCGGTTTGAAGACCACTCCTTATGAGGACGCAACCGTGATTCTTTTTCAAAAGGAATTACCGCTCTCCACGCCATTAAAAGAAAAGGAAGGTGTGTTTCTAAAGCTTAGAAGAAACACACCTGAAACAGGAGAACGACTCAAATCCCATCATTACCTGAATAATATGGCGGCAAAAAGGGAAATCGGATCGTCATTAGATCAGGAAGGTATCTTTCTAACAAAGCAAGGACACCTTTGTGAAGGAATCACCTCTAACCTCTTCTGGGTAGAGGGTGGAGAATTATTCACTCCGTCGGTGGAAACCGGGCTTTTAAATGGAATCACCCGACAGTTTATCCTTGCCCTTGCCGACCGCTTGAATATACCAGTACAAGTCGGTGTGTTTGAAAAAGAGGAAATACTTGAAGCGGATGAAGTGTTTTTCACAAATTCAGTTCAAGAGATTATACCGGTCAATAAAATAGATTCTATGCTCTTACCGGGCCATAATGGAAAGTATGTTGGTGTGCTCCATAAGCAGTACACCAAATATAAACGATACTTGAATTCAATTGAGGAATTAAGGCAGGGGGTATGAGGCAGTGAAGTGCGGAAAATATGAATTAGATTTTACACAGAAGACCCTCATCATGGGAATCTTAAATATCACTCCAGATTCGTTTTCGGACGGTGGTTCTTTCAATGACTTAAACGGGGCAGTGGAACGTGCGAAGGAAATGGTGAGAATGGGTGCGGACATAATCGATATTGGTGGAGAGTCGACCCGGCCGGGACATCAGATTGTGGCTGCTGAAGAAGAAATTTCACGGGTCGTGCCGATTATAGAAGCAATTTCCCGGGAAGTGAGCGTTCCAATCTCCATTGACACATATAAGGCTGCGACGGCAAGAAAAGCGTTGGAAGCAGGAGCAAGCATCATTAACGATGTATGGGGGGCGAAAAAGGATCCTGAAATGGCACGGGTAGCGGCGGAGACCGGTGCCCCGATCATTCTTATGCATAACCGGGATAACCAGGATTACAGCCACTTCGTACGGGATGCGATACAAGATCTGCAGGAGAGCATCTTCCTGGTAAAGGAAGCCGGCGTAAGAGATGAACAAATCATTCTGGATCCTGGCATTGGTTTTGCCAAAACAGTACAATTGAACATAGACATGATGAGGCACCTGGATGTTATCGTTTCTCTCGGGTATCCAGTGCTTCTCGGAACGTCACGGAAATCTATAATCGGACATGTGCTTGATCTCCCTGTGGAGGAGCGGATGGAAGGGACGGGGGCTACAGTATGCTACGGTATTCAAAAGGGCTGCCACATTGTACGGGTTCATGATGTGAGGGAAATGGCGCGTATGGCCAAAATGATGGATGTCCTCGTTGGAAAGGAGAAAATGTATGGATAAGATTCTATTGAATGAAATGGAGTTTTACGGCTATCACGGTGTATTCCAGGAAGAAAACAAACTTGGACAACGTTTTCGTGTTAGTGTGGAGTTGCATTTAGATTTAAGAAAGTCAGGCCAAAGTGATCAGCTTGAAGACTCCGTAAACTATGCGGAGATCTATTCTATCACCAAATCTGTTGTGGAGGGGGAGCACAGGAATTTAGTCGAAGCGGTGGCTGAAGACATCTCTTCCCGTATCCTGGAAACATTCAAAGTCGTAAATAGCTGTAAAATTACACTAATCAAGCCTGATCCACCTATTCCTGGTCATTATCAATCGGTGGCAGTGGAGATTAATAGGAGTCGATAGGATGAACACTGCATATATTTCCCTTGGTTCCAATATGGGAGACAGGGCCGGTTATTTAGAAAAAGCCATAAACATCTTAGGCAGTCATGGTAAGATAGAGGTAACGAAACGATCCTCTCTGTATGAAACAGACCCGGTAGGATTTACAGAACAAGGTAAATTTTTGAATATGGTCATCGAAATTCGTACCAGCTTAAGTCCAGAAACTCTATTACATCAGTGCTTGCAGGTGGAAGTTGATCTTGGGAGGGAAAGGGAGTTCAAGTGGGGTCCAAGAATAATTGACCTTGATATCTTACTCTTTAATCACGAAAGTATTGATTCAGAAAACCTCCTCATTCCTCACCCAAGGATGCAAGAAAGAGCATTTGTATTAATCCCGTTATTAGAGGTGGCTCCACGTGCTGAGCACCCGTCTTTTAATGCCCCGTTCGTTGAATTTCTGGACGAAATACCTGACAAAGAAGGAGTTCGGTTATGGAAACAGATAAATGGGGAAGACGCATTCGTGCATTCAGAAAGCTAAAAGGATTCACTCAGGAAGGCTTGGCCAAGGAGCTTTCCATCTCCGTTTCGGTCCTGGGAGAAGTGGAAAGAGGAAGTCGGATACCGAAAGAAGATTTCTTAGTGAACGTTGCAGAGGTGCTGAACATACCACTGCACGACCTGATCCCTTATGAAGAATCTGAACGGAGTGAGTGATTCCCGTACATTCACCTGTATTTCTTTTTATGTTATCCTAGAAAAGGCTGGAACCAATACGTGACCTTTGTCACTGGATTGGAACGGCCTTTTTTTAGATTTTTTAATGTGTTTTCAACACGCCAACGTGCGTTTCTTAAATTACTCGTACTTTAGGGGTGTTACAAACATAGATATTGTGTAAAATAGTATGGTATATAATCGTAATAGTCTACTAAAGTAAGCAGATAGAATAGGAGTGAAACACATGAGTCACGAAGAAATCAATGACCAGCTTCGAGTCAGACGTGAAAAAATGGAGGCGATCCGTGAAAGAGGACAGGACCCCTTCGGTAAACGCTATGATCGTACACACAGTTCATCCGAGATTAAATCCCAATTCGATGAATTTTCTAAAGAAGAATTAGAAGAGAAAGATATCACTGTCACAATCGCAGGTCGTATCATGACTAAGCGCGGAAAAGGAAAAGCAGGATTTGCACACCTGCAGGATCTGGCTGGACAAGTTCAAATCTATGTCCGTAATGATGCTATCGGTGAAGAAGCATATGAGGTTTTCAATACAGCAGACCTTGGTGATATCGTAGGGATAACTGGTACAGTATTCAAAACCAAGGTAGGGGAACTTTCTGTTAAAGCGAAGGAATTCCACCTTCTTACGAAAGCACTTCGCCCGCTTCCTGAGAAATTCCATGGTTTAAAGGATGTTGAACAGCGCTACCGTCAACGTTACCTGGATCTGATTACAAGCCAGGAAAGTAAAGAAACGTTCATCGCCCGCAGCCGTATCATTCAATCCATGAGAAGGTATCTGGATAACAATGGTTACTTAGAAGTAGAAACACCAATGATGCACGCCATCGCAGGAGGAGCATCTGCCCGCCCGTTCAATACCCATCATAACGCTCTTGATATGCCATTATTCATGCGTATCGCAATCGAGCTTCATCTAAAACGATTAATCGTCGGTGGGCTTGAAAAAGTATACGAGATCGGCAGGGTATTCCGTAACGAAGGAGTTTCAACAAGACATAACCCTGAGTTTACGATGATCGAGCTTTACGAAGCGTACGCTGATTACCGTGATATCATGGCATTAACTGAGAACCTGGTAGCCCACATTGCCAAGGATGTGTTTGGTTCTACTACCGTTCAATATGCAGACTACGAAATCAATCTAGAGCCTGAGTGGACACGTCTTCACATGGTGGATGCGGTTAAAGAGCAAACTGGTGTAGACTTCTGGAAAGAAATGACCGATGAAGAAGCACGCGCCCTGGCGAAAGAACACGGCATTGAAATCAAAGACAATATGCAGTATGGGCATGTGGTAAATGAATTCTTCGAACAAAAAGTAGAAGATAAACTGATCCAGCCAACTTTCATCTATGGTCATCCAGTAGAAATCTCTCCACTTGCGAAGAAAAATGATGAAGATCCACGTTTCACTGACCGCTTTGAGCTATTCATTGTTGGTCGTGAACATGCCAATGCCTTCACGGAGCTAAATGATCCAATTGATCAGAGAGAACGTTTTGAGGCACAATTGAAAGAAAGAGAAGAAGGAAACGATGAGGCACACATGATGGATAATGATTTCATCGAGGCACTAGAATATGGAATGCCGCCAACAGGAGGACTTGGAATCGGGATCGACAGACTGGTTATGCTGTTAACCAATTCCCCATCCATTCGTGACGTGTTACTGTTCCCGTTAATGCGTCATCGTGACTAAATAGGATATGCAGAACAGCCGAGGCCTTGCCTCGGTTGATTTTTTTTGAGTGGTCGTCTTGAAGAGGATGGAAAATAATCATTTGGTGCAATCATTCAATCCGTGCAACGCTCAGGACTAAATACACTCTATTTATATTCATTCATTACGGAAAAATGGACGAAAACAATGTCATTTGACTGATATTGAATAATAGATAAAAAAGAACCATAAAAACTCTTGCGCCAGGGTTTTTATGGTGGTATAGTATTATCTGTTGCCGCAAAACGCGACACACAATATGAAAAACTTTTTAAAAAAAGTTATTGACTTGCAAGAGTCGATAATGTAATATTTAAAGGGTCGCTTCAAAGAGAAGTGCATACACATTGAACCTTGAAAACTGAACAAAACAAGACAATACGTCAACGTTAATTCTAGATTTATTTTTAAAGAGCTATTCAAACTTTTATCGGAGAGTTTGATCCTGGCTCAGGACGAACGCTGG
>NZ_CAJGBF010000023.1 GCF_904424705.1 Rossellomorea arthrocnemi
TGATTTATATCCAAGATGGCCATCCAGATACTCGGTGACAAGTTTTAGTTTAAATTCCTCACTATATTTAGCCATAAAAACACCCCCAAAAGTTAGTTGTCTACTCTAACTTTTGGGGGTCGATACCTTCGCGGTCTCTTCTGGCAATATTTTTAGTTAACCTCTATGGAGTCATTTTCTTTGAAGTCATCCAAAGAGTACGAAGTGATCATGTGATTTGAAATGGTATAGAGCTGATCGTCAATATAGAGCAGTCTCTGAACCTGGTCTTCCCACTGTTCATAATACTCTTTGCTTTTACTTCCTTCATCCGTCAGCTTTGATTTCAATACAATCCCGTTTTCAGGAGTGATTTCGTAAAGGAGGGCGCCTTGATAGTCGAAATCCAGTTCATGCTCACTGCCCCCCTTTTCCTCGTAAACGGAAATCGGGAAGCCATATAGGTCTCTTGAGGGCTCATGAAGCAAGGCTTTGTGGTCCTCCAGCAAGTTAGAATGGGTCCCGGCCCCTCCGATGATTTCGGTATCGGTTTCTTTCGGATGATGAAAATCTGTAATATCAAACAGTGAAATTTTCATCCCCTTACGAGTGATTCTCGGTTCGATACTGGCTTCTTTACCATCGTTCACCACTTTCGTATCAAATCCGAATCCGATCAGGTGCTGATCATCAATCGGATGAAGATAGGTGCTGAAACCCGGAATCTTTAATTCCCCCAAAACCTTTGGATTTGTTGGGTCTTCCGTATCGATGACGAATAAAGGGTCAACTTGTTTAAAAGTGACCATATAGGCTTTGTCTCCCATGAACCTGACAGAATAGATCTTCTCCCCCCTCGCCAAATCTGTTACTTCCCCTACTTTCTTCATGTTTTCATTTAATATATAGAGAGCATTGGACGATGGTGAGTCACTGTTCCACACTTCCCCGTCCGTGGTGGCAATCCGAAAATGATCCTTGTGTTCATCCATGGAAAATTGGTTTAATACTCTCCCCTTTACATTTCCTGAAGAGGTGTAGGTGATCTTACCAGCCTGAACAGCAAATTTATATATGTCCGTGTCGGGAGAAGCCCATTTTCCCTCCTCATATTTTTCTACGGCGATATACAGGTTCTCCTTCGACATATACACTGTATCTCCACCTCCAAGATAGGATCCGACCGTAAGGGGGTCTTTCGGATTTTCCATATCCAAAGCCGTCAATAAAGTATAGTTTGGAGAAGTTGATTTCGGAAAATACTTGATGTTTTCTAATGGAATCGCCTCCATCTCATCCCCTGTCAAACTATCACTTACCCTCGGTCTTAAATCAAGGCCATCGTCCTGTTCAAGCATCCAGTAGTTTGGATACATGTTGGAAATCAAGTAGACAGTAGAATCCATTTTCCTCGACGCTTTATATTGTCCCTCAAGCTCTACTTTTCTCTGAAGGGACGGCTTATCTTTATTTGAAACATCATACAAGAACGCTACCGTCATGCCCTCTACCGGCATAATTTTAGACTGGGTTTCTTTATCACCTTCCTTAAGAGGCGGTGACCAGCTGTTTCCAATGACTAGCACTTTGTCTCCATTCAAGAAAATATGGTGCGGCTGAACATGTTCTTTGAACGTAATGGTGGATACCACTTCCATCACAGGCTTAACCTTTGTAATCAATAGCTTCCGGTCGGTCAATTGAAAGATATACTTCCCATCTGTTTTAACCGAATCCCCCTCATCAACGCCTTTAACCTGATTATTCGTTGCAGAAAAATCTGAACCAGATTGAGATGATTCACCTGATGCGCTATCCTCTGAAGACTGTGACTCCAATTTTTCTTCCCTTCCAAACAGAGAAAATCTCGTATTTTCCTTATTCAATTTTATAACTTCCTTGAAGTAGTTCGTCAGGTCTTCCCCTGATTGAATCCTCGGTAATTGAGTGGTGACAGAAAAGGGGATCTCTGTGTCCCCGGCATATGAAAGTCCCCATTTGGTTTTGACGTTTGGAGAAATATGAAGTGTGAATGCTTGAGGTTCAGAAGGGTATCCTTCTTTTGGTGCGTGCACCTGCAATGACTTCCGGTCTTTACCGAGCTTTAGAGTGACATTGACTTCACTCCCATCAGAGCTTTTGACAAAAATGTTTTGCGGCGTCACAGTCTCTTTCTTTAAAGGCGTGGAAAATTGTAAATTCCAGGAGTCATTCTCCATTAAGAGATGGTTTCCTGCCCAGCTTCCCTCGGCCTTTACAACAGGTCTTTGACTATACATAACCGTTCCGATACCGACCAGCAGTACAACACCAAGAACAATGAGCAGATACGTTTTCTTACTCATAGTATGACCCTCCTATATGTCCTATTTGTTGATTAGACGTCAAGGATTACGAATAGTTACATGGAGGTGATAGGTTAAAAAGGGCTGTTTTCGTAAACATTGTTGCTTTTGGATGTAGCGTGTGGCGGTTGATTTCCGCTAAAGGTGCTCGCTTTCCGCGGGGCTGGCGGTGAGCCTCCTCGGCTTCGCTTTTGCTGAGGAGGCTCGGCCGAACGTCCGTGGAAAGCGGGACTGTTCCCTTCACCCTCCTGCACCACAACTTAAATGACAGAGCATTCGCAAACCTTAGTTTGAATATGAATAGCAACCCTCTTTGCAAAAACAGCAAAAAAAGACCTTACACAAGCAAGGTCCGTCCCTCTATCTCATTCGTCGGGCACTGGCGTTCAGACGTGCGTTCCGGATGACCTGGTTGATGACTTCCGAGAAGATGAGCCCGATGGCGATGGAGCCTGAGATCATGAAGGCTTTGGCTGCCAGGTTGATGGCTGCATTGTAATCGTTTTGAACGAAATTTCTCATAGCATCGTACGCAAGTCCCCCGGGTACGAGGGGGATGATCCCGGCTACAGAGAAGATGATGACGGGTGTTTTGTACACTTTCGCAAACACCTGACTAACTACAGCCACGACAAACGAGGCAAGTAACGTGGCAAAAACGGTGTCTGCTTCATTTAAGCTCATGAGTATGTAAATGATCCAGCCCAGCATTCCGACAATTCCGCATTTGAAAAGGGACTGCTTTGGAGCATTGAAGATAATCCCGAATGCAGCGGCGGAAATGAAGCTGGTCACTAATTGTTCGATGATGAGCATTCCCTTTTCACTCCAATCTATTGAAAAATGATCTACCATTTATGTTAATGTAAACACGACGGCAATGCCTGTCCCAATGGCAAACGCGGTTAAAAACGCCTCCGCACCCTTTGACAGGCCCGAAACAAGATGACCCGCCATTAAATCCCGGACTGCATTGGTGATCAGGAGACCGGGAACAAGGGGCATCACAGATCCAATGATGATCTTATCCAATTCCTGACCTGCACCGAGCTGGACAAATCCGTAGGACACCATGCCGATGATAAAGGAAGCCAGAAACTCTGCGAAGAACTTTATCGGAACGAGGCGGTGTAAATAAATGAGGCTCGTAAACCCGACACCTCCTGTAATCAGAGCTGGAATGAAGTCCTTCCACATCCCCTGGAACATGATGAGAAAACATCCACTTGCGATCGAAGCCGCAGCTACTTGAATCAGGAAGGAATAAGATAAATCGGACTGATCCAGCTTCTCAAGGGCATTATATGCTTCTTCAAGGGTAAGATGCCCTTTACTGATCTGCCTTGAAATGCTGTTCACGAGGGTCACTTTCTCAAGGTCCGTAGACCTCTCATTTATGCGGATCAGCTTTGTTTTGGTCGGTTCTGAGGTTTCAATCGAGAAGATGATCCCAGTAGGGGTCACATAGCTGTGAGATTCCGATATCCCATAAGAAGCGGCGATGCGCATCATCGTGTCCTCGACGCGATACGTCTCTGCACCACTTTGCAGCATGATCTTACCCGCCAGCAGGCTAACCTCCATTATGTCATATCTTCTTATCATTTTTGCTTCCATAGAATCTCTCCACACGTGCTATTTTTTGAATAGGTCTAGTTTATAGGAAAGCAGTAGTGTAAGCAATGAAGAACGGGATGATTTTACTCATATTTAATGAAAGGAAAGGGAACTCGCCCGTTGATAAGGAAGAATGGGGAATGAAGGGAATCTGCTCGGGGGACCTTGATTAAGCTGGCAGTCTGTTTATGGGCTGATTTTCTCCTTTTATGAGCTGAGACAAAAATTTAGGAGCCAGGTTTCTAATTTATGATCTTCTTGTGGATACTCTTTAGCTTTATTCCGGATCCTTCGTGTAAAACCTTCTCTTCCCCTTCTTTTTAATAATTATATACAAACCTGTAAGGAGCACAAAACCAATCAATACAACCACTTGATAGTCTTCGATCATTTCGAGGACTGCATCTTTTTCCCCATCATATAGTTTTCCTATACTCAGAAACAGGAAAGTGGATGGAGCAATACCGAGCATCGTGAGAAGGGAGTATGCCCTCACGTCCATTTTCGCCATACCCGCAAGGATAGGGATGACGTTTCCAATATGAAGGGGACTGGCAATTGCCACGCTCCAAACCCCGTAACGTTTGAACTTATCCTGGGCTGCTTTAAGTTTCTCGAGCTTCTGTGGCTTGATCGTCTCTTCCATCTTGTCTCCCAGTTTTAAACTGATGTAGTAAGGAATATAGCTTCCTGTCGTGTATAGAAGGCTTCCCACTAAAGAAATCATCACCAATTCCATCCACGATAAATCGAGGATAAATCCCATGGTCACGATAAAAAAAGTGCCAACAAAAGGAAAAGCACTTCCTTCAATAAATAGAGAAAACAATACACCCCAAATCCCCCACTCTTCCGCTATATTCATAATCCATTCTCCCATTAGGCTCACTCCCGTACGTTATCTTATTTTTAGTATAAATAAGTTCCGTTACTTCCAACAGAAGCCCGGGAAGTAATCCTCTATCAGTCTTGAGGTGTATTGACAGAAAAAAACCGGTCCTTATGTAAAGGACCAGTCGATGTGACTTTATGATGCCTTTCGGCTGATTTCCTGATGATGCGACGGTACCTTGATTAATCTCGGTGCCATATTGACGATAATCACCAACACAATAGAACATAATAGAGCTGAGCCCAGCATTGTGATTCCATTCGCAATGAAAGAGAAGAGTAGCGGAGACATCTCATCCGGGGCATACTCGGCAAAGAAGACGAACCCCGCAATGAAATGCCAGAAATAGCGGGCAAGACTTCCTGCAAATGTCGCAATCACTACCCAGAGAATCGCTTTGGATCGTCTGTTGCTCCCTAACGTGTTCTGTATCGTCCCCGTAAACGTCCCGGCAAGACCAATGAATGCAAAGGCGATGAAGTACTCTATCACCATTTGAACCGGTGTAGCAATCCAGGCATCCCCAAGGGAAATCTGCAGGATTCCCCATACGAAGCCCCCTATCATTCCGGCTTTCCATCCCCTTCGATAGGATAATAGAAAGATCGGTACCATGGCAATTGAAATAGAGATACTTGGTGATAGCTTAATGGATGGCAGCATATCAAGTATCACGGCGAAGGCAGCCATCAATGAAGCTTCAAGCAATACGACAAGTCGAATGTTTTTCATAAAAAAATCCTCCTAATGTAATGAAACGAAACCATAAGGAGGGAGAATGCATCAATCTAAACAGGCAAGAAAATACCTATTTTCCACATCCCTACGCTAGTCCTAACTAACAGGTTCAGAGGGTCAGAACAGATTGTTCACTCTCAGCTTTCGCTCCCCTTGTGGTACCGTTTATTTAGTTGTTATGATTTATTATACATGAAGAATGATTGTTTGAAAGTGTGAAAAGTTTTTTCTTTAAGGTGTCTCACTCAGGGGGTCATGAAGGATGATGACGGGCATCGATTTAGGGGTGACCATGAATCCATATACTTTTCCATTTTTGTCCTTATACGCTACAGAATAATCTCCAAACTGGGGTGAGAATTCGACGTTTTGGTATTCAAGGTCAAGATCCTGATACTTCAGGCTTACATACAGGTTGGTGGCGATTCTTGCCGTCAGATGTTGTACAGTGGAAATCCGGTTGGCTACTATTATGAGGATGATTGCTAAACCGAGTAACATGACTTTCTTTGTCCTGGTCAATCTGATCATTCATCTAGCCCCCTTTTAATTCTTCATGACTACTATACTCTTATACTTTCTATTATATACCTATTCACTGAACCATGACAAAAGAGCTACTTTCTTTAGCAGCTCTTTTTAAATCTCTAGTGATTTCAAAAACGTTTATAACTTTCATAAGGGCTAAGTTGTTAAATTCATTGCATGGTGTTCACTGTCTTAAACAACTGTTTAAGCTATTCAGGTCAGTCCTATCAATATTTATGACTACTAATCAAACGTTTGTTTAGTTGTCTAACATCCTTATAAGTCGTGAGATTTGACTGTGTAGTTCGTCGATGGGAACAAAGCGTGCTTTTCTGAACATTTCTTTTCCATCTACAAAAACGATGATGACGGGCACGGTGAAGATGGAATATTCCCCTGCTATTTCCGGGATTGCTTCTGCATCGGCAAGGAGAGGTATCACAGATTTAAAATCCTCCAAAACCTCTTCCACCTGCGGCAGGAGTGCATGACAAACAGGGCAGTTGGGTCTTGATATGTATAGGAACACCAGCGTTTCAGCTTCCAGTTTCCACTTAATGGTTTCTAAAGAATGGACTTCTTCCACTTCCGAGTCTCCTTTCTTTGTAAAACTCTTACCGCTTGGAATCAACCTTTCCGGTCACGATACACATACACCTTACCGTTGGACGGTCTCCTAAAGGATGGTCCTGTAAACCCACGCTTTCGCAATTCCTTCCTCATAAACATCATGATTCCTCCATGACCTACAATGAGCACATCTTTTCCTTCCTGAATGACCTTATCGACCACAAGACTGATTCTCTCTTCTATTTCCCGCCTGCTTTCCGGCTGGGAACGATGATTAAACCACCAGGCGATTCTGATGATGGACAAATGAACAAAGAGTGGAAGTTTCTTTTTATAACGAAATAAAGGAGATAACCTGATCTCCCGCAGCTCTTCCAAAAATGAGATGTCCCCGTTATAAATAGCTTGAGCCGTTATTTGTGCCCTGGATAAGTCACTAGAATAACAGCTTTTCCAATCGATGTCTTTGAGATCCACTTTATTTTCTTCTACACCTGAGGCATCGTATTCTTCCACCCACTTCATCAACTCTTCACTCGTTACAAATGAAGCCGGATACCCCCTTTTCACTTTAAAGTGCCTTATGAGACCAATCTTCAATATATATCCCCTCCCCTATCCATTATACAAGTTTTTGGAAGAGAAAAAGCATGCGCTCTTTGACGCATGCTACACTTATCCTATTATCCTAAGGAAACATCAAGAATCATCATCACGACGAAGCCCAGCATAAGTCCCAGTGTCGCCAGGTCCGTACTTCCTGAAGATTGTGACTCAGGAATCAGTTCTTCGACGACGACAAATATCATCGCTCCCGCCGCAAAAGCAAGGGCATAAGGCAGAAGAGGCTGCACCATCAGCACTGCAGCGGCCCCGATCACAGCAGCAATCGGCTCTACGATGGCTGATAACTGACCATAATGGAAGGATTTCAAACGGGACATCCCTTCACCCCTGAGCGGGATGGAAAGAGCAGCCCCTTCAGGCATGTTCTGAATCCCGATTCCAATGGCTAAGCCGATGGCTCCCACTAAGGTTGCATCTCCAATACCGAGTGATGCGGCTCCAAAGGCTACACCGATGGCGAGACCTTCAGGAATATTATGGAGGGTGATCGCCAGAAACAACAGGGTGGATTTTTTGAATTGGGTTGGAGGTCCTTCGGCTTTTTCCGATTCGTTCCCCAAGTGTAAATGGGGTACGACAAAGTCTAAAAGTCTAATAAAAAGGCCGCCGAGTAAAAAGCCAATGGCAGGGGCCAACCATGGAATTTGGCCGTTTTGCTCACTGAACTCTATCGATGGAGCCAGCAGGGACCAGAACGAGGCGGCAATCATAACACCTGCCGCAAACCCGAGCATCATGTTCAATGTATGTTTTTCAATTTTAGTGAAGAAAAAAACAGTGGCGGCTCCAAGTGCAGTTAACCCCCACGTCACCAGCCCACCGAACAGCGCCTGCGTCGTCGGATTAAACCCACTTAACCAGTCTATGAACATACGAACCACGCTCCTCCGATCAAACATTTTAGAATACTACCATCTTGCATCAAGGAAACTTTCTTTGTCAAAGGAAATGTCATTCACCTATTTACCAGAGCCCATCATTTTTCTATATATATGTCATTTACTTCAAATTGTGTATGTATCGTCTATATTTCCCATTCACACATAGGGACTATACCAAAAACGCCCCTGCCTAAAAAAGACAGAGACTAAAACTCCTTATTCATCCCTAATGACTGTTTTCCATAAGATCAGATTGACGCCGAATAAAACGATAAGATAGAAAGGGATACCGAACGGAATTTGCAGAGCGAGGTAATGCAACCCCAAAAACACACCCACAATAAGATAGAATGGGAGGACCTTCCAGCTGTCGCTTTGCTGAACACCTTCGAAGCTCTCGGAAAAAGGCAGTGCTCCCCTCATTAAACTGAGACAGATAACAGTGAATATACAGGCACTAATAAAGACGATGACCATCTCAGGGATCACCCGGTAACCAAATAGAATGATAAAGACAATGCTTATCAAGGCAAACAACGGAAGGAACAGCTTCATAAGGAATGCTTTCAATGTCCCTTTGTAGATGGAAGCCCTGCTAGAAACAGGTGCTACTTTGTAAACCCATGATCCCTTGTATTTCCCTGAATAACTGAGCATCATCACTACAGTGGGAATGACGATGAAGCTTGAGTAGATGGATAAATACATACTTGAAGTCAGTAAATCTTCCCTCGATCCGTCCATTAACCCATTGAAGATGAATATAAACGGCATGATAATGGCAAATCCAAGGGCAGGATACACCTTCAACTTAAATTCCCTTTCATTTTTCATCATATAATGGGCGAAACGATAAAACGCCCGTTCTTCGTGCGACCTGAATAATACCTTCATGGTGCCATCCCCGAATTGGAAATGTGTTTTCCTCTTTTTACCTCCATGTGAAGATAATTTCTGAAGATTCTTCTCAAAGGTCGGCAATGCTTTCACGTAAACGATTAGGGAAAGAATTGGAAATAGTACCGCGATACATGAAAGAATCAGGATCATCACGTGGTGGTTACCGTTCAGCATCCATTCAAACGGCGCTGCGAACCAGATGGGAGGCAGAAAGATATTCCACCAATCTGGTGTAAAAGAAATTGTTAAATCGACAAATTCAAACGATCGTGCCACAATCTGGTATCCCACTGCAAGTCCAATGGATAATCCGATCTGAACATAGTTGATAATGTCTTTCAGCTTTTCCCCATCGAAGTATTGGAGAATGAAATAATAGAGCATGGCTGTAAACACCACAATGAGTATGTTCATCAGAATGATCCCTGAAAGGAATAATAAAAAGAATGGAAGACCATGATTGATCAACCCTACAAACAAAGGAATCGCTGTCAAAGAACCTGTCAGGAAAAACAGATAAATAAATACGTGAAGCGTTTTAGCCAGGCTGATGGTTTTTCTTTCAACAGGCTTGGTAAAGAGAATCGTATGATCCCTGATGTCCAGGATGACTACTGAGAAATCGGAAATCATGGAGGTCATCACGATGAATATGAGCACAGTAAAAGTGATACTCATTTGAAAGATGTATTGATCTCCCATCAGCATGAAGGGAATGACGAATAAACCAAACAGTGCATACACCCAAAGGGATTTAATAAAGCGGTTTTCATCCTTCCCTTTCTTCCTTCCCTGCTGCTGAAAGATCGTAGGCACGCGCCTTTGATCCATCGTAAGTTTGACTTGTAGTATTTTTCTCAATAATCGGTAATCGAATCCAAGTTTTGTAAACAACCACTGAAACCAATCCAGAAACAGAAGAGTACGAAATTCCTTCATCCCTATACCTCTTGCACAACGGAAACAATTTCCGCTGCCGTTTCCTTATGTTCATTAAACCCGGTTAATTGATTAAAAATTTCCTCAAGAGATCCTTCCATATTCTGATTCTTTAATTCTTCAAAGCTTCCATCAGCCACGATTTGTCCGTTATGGAGAAGAACGATGCGATTGCTGATTTTTTCCACAACATCCATGATATGCGAGGAATAGAATATGGTCTTCCCCTGCGTGGCAAGCTGAGCGAGCAGCTCTTTGAAAATCATAACCGAATTGGCATCCAACCCGTTGATGGGTTCATCGAGAAATAATACATCAGGATTATGTAATAAACTCGAGATGATCAGAATTTTCTGCTTCATCCCTTTTGAGTAAGACGCGATTCTCGATTCGTATACTTCAGAAAGTCCAAACAAGCCGATGAGTCTCTCCGCTTTATTCTTGGCCGTTTCCTGTTCCATTCCATATAACTCACCCATGAAAGTGAGGTATTCTTCTGCTGTCAGGTTATCATAAAGATCCGCCATCTCCGGCACATAGCCGATCCGTTTCTTGTAATCTACGGAACTTCCAGATATATCTTCACCAAATAGCATCACCTGTCCGGAATACTCCTCTTCAAGACCGAGGATGATCTTGACGGTCGTACTTTTCCCGGCACCATTCGGACCAATATAGCCGATAATCTGTCCTTTATACACATCCAACTGGACACCTTTTAATACTTCCTTGCTCCCAAATCTCTTCTTCAAGTCCTTGATCGATAAAATCGGTTCTCGTACGTCCATATGAATCCCCTTTTTTTCTTTAGATATGCCTATATGCTAACATAAATTCCATATTATGGTCAGATAATATGGAATTTACCCGCTTTACTTCGTACTCTTACACAGCACCCCATTCCGAAATAATTTTCAATTCCCCCCTTCCCAAATTGGCAGAACCTATTATATACTTTAGCTGTATTAATACGCATAGTACACTACACACAGTCGGGAGGGTGGATATGTTTGAGCTTGATTTAAGAAGCCGTAAGCCTATATATGAACAATTGGTTGATAAATTGAAAGAATTCATCATCAACGAAGTGCTTAAGCCTGACGAACAATTACCTTCCGTTCGTGCCCTGGCACAGCAACTGACCATAAATCCAAACACAATCCAAAAAGCCTACAGGGAACTCGAAACTCAAAGGTTCATTTATTCTGTTAAAGGACGGGGTAGCTTTGTTAATCCTTCAAGTCACATTCAAAACGCGGAGAAAATTATGAAAGTAAAAGAAGAATTGTCTAAACTTTTATCTGAGGCCCTTTACTTAGGAATCACAACGGAAGACTTAAAGCAGATGATTGTGGAAATCGAGGCAACGATTGGAGGTAATCAAATTGATGATCGAGATTAAATCCATAACCAAAGCCTTTGAAGGCGCGGAAATCATACATGACACCTCTTTCTCAGTTCAAAAAGCTTCGATTTACGGCCTGCTTGGATCAAATGGAGCAGGAAAGACCACATTACTGAAGACCATTGCCGGGGTGCTGAAGCCTGAAAGCGGTGAGATATTAGTAAATACACAGCCCGTTTATGAAAATCCATCGACGAAAGAAACCCTGTTTTTCATTCCTGATCAGCCGTTTTTCTTTGCTCATTATTCATTAAATCAAATGGCACGATTTTACCGGAACACTTATAGCCGATGGGATGATGATCGATTTAAGTCATTGAGCAGCTTATTTGGAATTGATCCTTATAAAAATCTTCATAAATTCTCAAAAGGTGTTCAGCGTCAGGCGGCTTTTATTCTGGCCCTTTCCACACAACCTGAAGTACTTATCCTCGACGAACCGATGGATGGCCTTGATCCGGTGGTACGAAAAAAAGTCAAGAGTGTGCTCATTACTGAAGTAGCAAACAGGGACATGACCATCATCATCTCCTCTCACAATCTCCGGGAAGTGGAAGATATTTGTGATCATATCGGCATATTGCACCAAGGAAGATTTTTACTGGAGAAAGAGCTCGATGAGTTGAAGTCAGGCATTCATAAAGTACAGCTGGCATTCAGTGGACACATTCCCGAGAAGCTCTTCGGTGAGCTCGAACTCCTGCATAAAGAGAACCGGGGAAGTGTATCACTCTGCATCGTCCGGGGGGACGAACAACATGTGAAGAGCTTGATTCAGCCTTACCATCCGGTGATCTTTGACTTGTTGCCCCTGACACTTGAAGAAATTTTTGTTTATGAAATGGAGGACGTCGGATATGCCATCCAAAACATCATGGATCAATAAGGAAGTCATCACCCTGTGCCTTCGGAATGCAGGTTGGGTGGGCATTGTCTATTTTATTGGTCTTCTTTTTTCTTTACCGGTCGATATCATCGGTCAATTATCCAACGATAATCTATCTTATCCGATTGCCATTTACGATAATCTTTTTAAAATGCAATATCCGATACAAATGGGCTTGATTCTGTTTATTCCCGTGATTCTCTCCTTGTTCCTGTTTCGGTATCTGCACGTGAAGCAAGCCGGGGACTTCATGCACAGCCTCCCGATCCACCGCAGGAAATTATTTTTTCATTTTACAGGGACGGGATTCGGACTTCTTATCATTCCGATTCTACTGAATACATTGATTTTACTTTCTCTATATTCATTTACAGAACTTCCTCAATATATTGAGGTTCAAGACATTCTAGTCTGGTGCGGCATCACGACGCTCATGAGTTTGCTCCTGTTCACCGCATCTACATTTATTGCCATGATAACAGGGCTGACCGCCGTTCAAGGTGCGCTGACCTATATCCTGCTCTTATTGCCGGCAGGGATGTTTATACTCATATGCTACAGCTTGAGAAATCTTTTATTTGGATTTCCTGAGGACTACTTCTTCGATGTTCAGATCGAGAAATACTCCCCACTCATTAAGACGGTTTACCTTGAGAACAAACTCTTCTCCAGTACAGATGTATTATTATTCATCATAATCACTCTCGCATTCTATGGTTTATCATACGTGCTATATAACGTGAGAAAAGTGGAGGCTGCCTCCCAGGCTATTGTGTACCCGTTTTTGAGACCGTTGTTCAAGTATGGAATCTCTTTCTGTTTCATGCTGATCGGAGGAATGTATTTCAATGGAATCTATCAATCTCAAGGATGGACATTATTCGGGTATTTCATTGGTTCATTCATCGGTTACTATCTCGGGGAAATGATTTTACAGAAACATTGGAGAGTGTTCCGTCACTGGAAGGGCTATATCGGATTTGTCCTGCTCATCGCTCTTCTCGGCCTTTTCATTCAGTTTGATCTATTCCACTATGAAAAGAAGGTCCCTGAACTGGCTGATGTGGAGAAAGTCCACGTGAGCAATACTTATTATTCCCTTACAGACAACCCTGAGAATCTTATTCAGGACCCCTTCATCAAGGATCCAAAAACGATTCAAGCTGTTTTGGATCTCCATGAGGAAATTGTGTCCACACAAACACATGGCACGCAGGCAAATGAGAAGATGGAGCAAATCTTTCTCTATTATAAGATGAAAGATGGAAGCAAAATCATAAGGAATTACCTGATCAATATCGAAGAAATACAATCTCAATATGCTTCTCTTTATGAAATGAAGAATTATAAGGAGAACACCGAACCAATTTATAGCGTTGATTCAAATAAGGTCGATAAACTCACCATCTATAAAGAAGTCGGCAGCAACCCCGGCATCACCATTTCCTCTCCCGAAGAAATCCGTGAAGCCATCGATATTCTAAAAGAAGAAACCTACCATGAGTCCTTTGAGAATCGTGACAGGGTCAACCTTTATAACGTTGAACTTCTTTTATCTGATGACAAGTGGGCACATGCATCCATCAGCCATGACAACAAGAAATTGATATCATGGCTACGGGAGAAAGGATATTTAAAAGATATGAAAATAGCCTCGAATATTGAGTGGATATATGTGACAGAACAAGCCAATATCAGTGAACAGTCCTCTCAAACGATTGAACAAACGATCACAGATTTGAAAAAAGAAGAAAAAGGAATCGAAATAAAGGATGCAGGTCGGATAGAATCCATTATGACTAAGCTTGTGTATGATCAGGTAAATAGTGAATACACCGTCATCATCAAGTACCAGAACGAGGGTGAGATCCGGACTTTCGGCTTACAAAAGAAAGATGCACCTTCCTATATCAAAAAAGAAGTGAATGATTGACACTAGAAAGTCGAGGTGACCAAATGGATACAATGGAAACTACATCATCTCCTCTTACACTGGAGGAGATGTATAAACAATTTCATAAGCTGATCTATCACATTGCTTATAACATCACCAAGGACGTGCATTTATCTCAGGATGTCGTCCAAGAAACCTTTTTGAAAGCTTATGTAAAATTAGATACTCTCATGGACGGGACGAAAGTCAAAGCCTGGCTTACTTCAATCGCAAGATGTACAGCCATCGACTTCATCCGCAAACGATCTACACAGAAGGAGATCTGGATCGAAGAGCAGGAGGAACGTCAACCCATTCAGGATAACCATTCTCTGGAATGTGAAATCGACGCCAGATTCCTCAAGAGCAGCATCCAGGACAACATCAAGAAGCTGCCACTGACCCAGCAAGAAGTCATGGCATTAAAAGTCACGGAAGATCTGAGCGACAGTGAAATTGCACTCAAGCTGAATCTGTCTGCTTCCACGGTCAAAACCCGTTTTCATCGGGCTCGGAAGCATTTGTATTTCATTGTCCAAACAAAAGTATCTGCATAAGAAAGAGACTGGGATATAACGAAATCGATCCAATCTAAAGACGAACCATTCATATATAGTGGTCTTTAGAATCACTTGTTACACCGCTGCCCGCTTCCGTGGAAGACTTCTTCCTCGGGCGGAAGTCGGGTCTCATAAAAATCCGAACGATTTCGAATGATCGTTCGGATTTCTCTTTGACTAAAACACGTTTGTTCCAGTCTCATTCTTTGAATAATAGGGAATATTCAAGAGGACTAAAAGATGTATATTATGTATTAGTTTAGTAGCATTTTCGGCCTAAATCATTGACAGCCTTCCCAATAGGTTTCAAAATAGAAGAATAAGCCAATTACAAAGGGAGCATTTATGGATACTCACTCTTCTCTATTATATGAATACTTAACTGATCACGCCTTAGATTTTACTGAAGACTGGCTCAAATTTCAGGGTATTAAAAAAGGATCACATTACTCTCTTGGTTCTCCGCCTGAGGTTCAGAACAAAATCAAAGAGCAAAATTCTAATTATGTGAAGATCGTTGCAAAATGTCTATTACTCTCCAATGAAGAATCGAAGGAACTGATTTCTAACTGGACAAAGCAAACAGCGGCTGATCGCAGTAAATCCAGCACGACGTTGGATGAAGTTGTACGTAATTCAGGGGTTTTCAGAAGGGTGTATTGGACGTATGTTGAAAAATTCGTTGAAGAACAGTCCGAATTAAACATCCAATTGAAAGAGGTATTTGAGTGGGAGCGCAAAATTAACTTTGCCTTGGACTATGTGTTAGAGACGTTCACTTCGACATTCCTTGGGATCTTAATGAACAGGCTTCAGGCTCAGTCCACATTGATTCAAGAATTAAGTACACCTGTTATTTCTTTAACCTCTGAAGTGGGACTGCTCCCTATCATTGGTGATATTGATACAGACCGTGCAAGAACGATCGTAGAATCAACACTGCAGCAAAGTTCCGATGCTCATTTGTCCATGCTGATCATCGACTTATCAGGTGTGGTAATGATGGACACCATGGTAGCCCAGCAAATCTTCCATCTCATCGATGCCTTGAATCTACTGGGAGTGAAGTCTGTCATCACCGGTATCCGCCCTGAAGTTGCCCAGACAGCCATCCATCTCGGACTGGATTTCTCCACCATCCATACTGAAAACTCCCTTGAACGAATCATTGCCGATGTCATTCAGGAAAACAGCTGTTTTTTGCAAATGTAAGTTTGAATAATGGAAAAGACTGATCCAATTGAGGGTGACACCCTTCCACTGAATCAGTCTTTTTATTTTTTTCTTTTTTCCCAGAGATTATTGATTTAAAAACAGTATTCAGCACTTTCCTTTTGAAAGCAACAAAGATTACGAAAAACGTTTTTATGAAAAATGATGTGAAGCCTTATAACTTGCTTTCACCATGTACTCATGCTGAAGCAATTTCACTTCGAATAGAGTGATCGGATCGAAATATCGTTCCGGATTTGCCTTCATTTTCTTCAATGATTCCTGATCGGATGCAATATCCGATTCTGTGTCTTTAATCGTTGACTCCAATTGCTTGAACGGATCCGCGAAGAATGAATGAACATCCTGCTGAAGTGATTTCTCAAACAAATCAAACTGAAGGAAAAACTTATTGACAACCGATTCCGTGATATCCTGATAGTCTTCGTTCTCCAGATAACGCTTGTATTGATTGTACAATAACGACTTATTCTGCGGTAGTACTCCAAGAATCTTCCCTGCGCTTTTCAAGAGGAACTGAGCAGGTTTAAATCGAAGAAGGATATTCTCTTTATCGATCTGCGCCCTCGTCCCCATTCTGCTGACATCCCTGCGCCAGTCGTCAACCACTTGAAAATCACATTGTAAGACCACCCTGTCTTTCCCAAAAAGTTCGTTAAACGTTTCACTCATTTCATTCAAGTAGTCTTGACTGTCCTGAAGTTCCTGCTTTGAAAAGGCAAGCCAATCCTCCAGGGATGTTACGTAACGAGGCATGAGGTCATCTTGGATATACGCTTGGATCCTTGTATTCATCGCATCATTTAATTCCATGTGAATTTGTTTAAAGTCACTATCTTCACTGATTAATTCTGAACAGCCGCTAAGAATCACCGGGATTTGTTCAGAGATTTCCTTCTTCATGGCTTCCTTCTTTTTATGGAAAGAATCCTTGATGATGGAGACCCTCTCGCTTTGCATGTCTCCCATGTAGTTCTCGAAGCCGTTTAGACGTGTGAGGATGTCCTCATTTTTTTCAATACTTTCTTTCAACTCATTCTCGCGGTTCTTACGTTTCGAGTATAAATCCCTTAACGTTTTTCTCACTAAGTAAAATAGTTTACTTCCACGTTCTCTTTTAAGTACACCATTCTTCACCTTATAATGATCCCCCAGGAACGCCTCCACATCTTTTCTCTGCAGATGAACAGCTTCCAGGGATGAATAAGGTAATACCTCTGCTTCAGGGAACCATTCCCGGGCTTTGTTCCGTGCTGATTCAATGATTTCTTCCGTTCGATCAGAATGAGATACTTTGTCCATTTTATTTAATAAGAAATGAACGTTCACCGGCTGTCCGATTTCGGTTAATTTTCTTAATGTCTGACGGTCTTCTGCGTTAAACGGGGCATCTGCATTCAGGACATATAAGAGACCATCGGCGGCAGGATAAAAGGCTGTCAGATCATCCAGATGCCTTTTCCCAGTTTGAACGTCTATGATGGCTGTTCGATTTTTCTTCAGGAACTCAGATGGCAGGCTATATTCAACAAATGCCTCCCTCTGCATCAATTCTTCAAAGTCAGCGATGCTTTCCACTTTATGAACTCCCTGATCGTGAATCTCTTTCACTTCTACCTGTTGATCATGATAGCTGTAGATGATCGTTGAATCTTCAACTTCTCCGACACTTTCACCTAAAACAGATTGAACGAAGGTTGACTTCCCGCTAGAGGCACTCCCTGCAATCAATAGATGATGTTCGTTCAGATCCATCAACTGCTCTGCTATCCATTGGGTTTTGTAACTTACAGGCGCTTCATTCCGTTCTGACCACTGGATGACCTTATTCAAGAACAATATGATTTCTTCAAAGCGTACCTGATAAGAATCTTCTTCTAAGAGAATCATTTCCGCTTCTTCCTTCAACATTGGTTCAATGCTATAGGAAAATACATCGTTCCACGCCAAAACGGCGGCTGCCGGAAATAATGGCTGTTGATCCCTGCTCACCTTCAACCAATTCGTCAGCATGCTTGGCATGAAGCCTTCCAAGTCTTTCATAAGGTAATCACCTTCAAGGAAATCGATGTATGCATCTTGGAATTGGGTAAGGATGTCCTGCCATGTTTCATTCGGAAGAACTTCCACGTATTCAAATATTGTATTGACCGTCAGCATCCATTCGATATGGGCAGCCGGGTGGCTTCTGTAACCTGCCCAGAGAGCAGATACCAGTTCTTTAAATTGTTTACGGTCTTTTTCATACACGGTAATCAACAGATCATAGAAGTAATCCGGTGCAAATGATCTCGCATAACCTTGATCGCCATAATCTCTCAGAATCATGAACCAGGCAGGGTCCTGGGTTCGGATCGATTCCTTTACAGCCAGTTCCACTGCTTTATTCCAGTCCTCCTGATTCTCATAAAAAGTTCTCGCGAGGTCTGTCACATTGGCATAATCCGGTTCTATCGATAATGCTTTCTCAATCGTACGATAAGCTGATTGAATCTTGTTTCGTTCAATATAAAGAGAGAATAACTGAAGGGATACCTCCATGGTCAAAATCATGCTTTCCGTTTGAATAGCGGTGTATACATCCTCCGCTGAGGATAGCATTCCAAGCTCATAGTAAGAATCCGCAATGTTCTTCTTAGCCCATGGTTCCAGTTCATTCAGGATGCTCTCCCATTTGAAGATGGCTCCTTCATAGTCCCGGCTGTGAAAGTAGACTTCCCCTTGAGCATAACGTATGAATGTTAAATCATACGGTTCATTTTGTTGTTCTTCCACGAATGCTTGTCCAAGCACTTCTATTGGATGACGGGTAGTATCCTGATCTACTAAAAAAGTTCGATAAAATGACTTTTCCATTAGTAATTTTTCTTCTGTCATAATGTCCTCCGTTATATGTGGATCCCCTTTACCGGAAACCTCACAGACTTGTCTATTTCTCTCATTCTAACAGAATTTCATAAGGATAAAATTTCAATTCCTTTTCAATTTCCGATTGATACTTTCTGCCGTGAACCAATGGAATCACTTCCATTACAGAAGAAAGGACTATCTGTTACCAAAGGCTAAATACGCCTTTAAAACAGATAGTCCTTTTTACTTACCACTATTATTCATCCATCAAACTATGCAGAAGTCTGATGAACAAGCTTTTTTTGTTTTCTGCCTTCAAGGATGGCAACCACAAGGGCAACAAGCAGGAACAAGCTGGAAATTTGGAATAAGACACCTGTCTCTACATACTGAGCCAGCACTCCGAATACTAAGCCGCTTAACCCGATACCTAGGTCGATGGAAGAGAAGAACATACCGTTCGCCACCCCTCGTCTATGATCAGGCGTCATAGACAAAGTCCAGGATTGAAGGGTTGGAATCAGTGAGCCAAACCCAACTCCAAAAAGAAGACCTGCTATGATAATAAGGAAATCAGAATGGGCGAAAGATAGTACCCACATTCCGATAAAGGTTACCACAATACAGAATAAAACAAGTCCTTTAGGTCCCCGTTCATCAAACCATTTTCCGGCTACCGGTCTTGATAAGGATGCCATGATTGCATTACATAAGTAAAACAGAAAAATATGCTGTATTCCACGTTCTTCCCCAAAGATGACGATAAAGGTAACGATCGATCCGTACCCAAACGTCACCATGATCGTAATGAAAGCCGGGAACCAGCTGGATTTTTCCACTAATGAGCCAAGGTAAGAGAACTTCAAGTCTTCCTTCTTCGTTTCTTTGACAACTTGAGGCGTCTGATAATGAACGATTCCCAGGAGGACAATCGCGATGACCCCCAGCACACTTGAAGTGACGATCAGATTTGTAAAGGTCGTCACCTGGAATAAATAGATTCCGAGACTCGGAGCAATGATCATTCCGATCGTTATCGACAATCCGTAATACCCCATTCCTTCGCCTAAACGGGATTTCGGAACCACATCGACGGCCGCCGTACCATTGACCGTTGTGGACCATCCCCAGGCAAGCCCGTGGACAAAACGGAATAATAGGAAAATGAAGACCACACTCGACAATGGATAAATCACCGTAATCGCGAGTAACGAGATCACACCTATCAAGACAAGAGGCTTCCTGTCCCTGTATTCCAACATGAATCCGATGAACGGACGGCTTAACACAGCCCCGATGGAAAACAGCGTCGTCACCAATCCAATCTCAAGCCCCGATGCCCCAATCGACTTAATATAAGGCGGAAGTGTCGGAATCAACATCTGAAATGACATAAACACAAACAAATTTCCCACCATCAACATAATAAAAGACCTGGTCCATAAAGGATCCTTCACCTTCATAAAAAAACCTCCTTCCCTATCTATCAAACCCCATCCTATTTGATGGGGACATTATTTCGGATTACTAAATAATAGCACATAAAACACATTTGCGATACGAATTAAAATGGGTGAAAGTGTGTAATTTTTTTACAGAATGCGAAACAAATCAATGGGATTAAATTCATTATTAAATGGAAAATGATTTTTATCTGTTTATCGGATAAAGGCGAGGGAAAAATGCAAGCACACTCACTTAGGTTCAAAGCCTTAATCTTACTTATCAATCAGCATACTTCCAAAGCTCTTATTGAAAACACTAAGAATTATACTATAATAACAATATGGCCAAAATTTCTGAATAGTCTTATTTACGTGGCCACTCATACATATTTACTTTTCATTTTCTATAAACATACAATCCCGAATGGAGGTTATTCTTTGAATTATACGTTACGGCCATTAGGCGACCACGCCGTCGTTATCCAATTAGGCAATTCAATTCAGCAGGAAACACACGAATTGGTAAAGTCGGTAACAAATTTAATCGAAAGCCAATCTATCGACTGGCTCGTAGAATTCATTCCGGCGTTTACAACCGTCACCCTTTATTACGATCCAATCAAAATCATCGAATCGCACATGCCTTTTCAAAACACCCTTCCATACTCTGTTGTCTGTTCCGAAATTAAAGACCTGCTTTCCGAACTGACAAACGATGAAAAAACAGAACCGCGAATCGTTGATATTCCCGTTTGCTACGGAGGAGAATTCGGACCCGACTTGGAAGAAGTCGCAAACCACCATCACCTTTCCACTGAAGAAGTCATCAACATACACTCAAACGGGGACTACCTCGTATATATGATCGGCTTCGCACCCGGTTTCCCCTATATCGGCGGTATGTCATCAGAAATTGCAACACCGAGAAGAAAGTCACCACGCTTGAAAATACCCGCAGGATCGGTGGGGATAGCAGGGGAACAAACAGGCGTATACCCCATTGAAACACCCGGGGGATGGCAACTGATCGGTCGTACACCCGTAAAGCTGTTCCAACCGGACAACAACGCTTCACCAAGCTTACTGAAAGCCGGGGATCGAATCCGCTTCACACCGATTTCACTTGAAGAATATAAAGCATTGGAGGAGGAACAATGATTAATGTAATCAAACCGGGCCTCCTGACGACCATTCAGGACTTAGGAAGGTACGGTTACCAAAAATATGGCGTCATTGTAAGCGGGAGCATGGATCCTCTCGCCCACAAAATCTCGAACCTGTTGGTAGGTAATGATGTAAACGAGTCGACACTGGAGATCACTCTCATGGGACCTGTCCTTGAATTCAAGGAGACAACCCTTATTTCGATTTGCGGGGGAGATCTTTCTCCGACCATTGACGGAAAGCCGGTTCCCTTAAGGAGATCCCTGTTAATCAAAGCTGGTAGTGTCCTGAAGTTCGGTGGTTGCACAAATGGTTGCCGCAGTTATCTGGCAGTCGCAGGCGGCTTCAGTGTTAAAACGGTCATGAACAGCAAATCTACATATGTGAGGGCGGGTATCGGAGGTTTGAATGGCCGTCCCCTACAGGCAGGCGACGTCTTGCAAGCAGGTACGATCCACAAGGAATCTGCCAATATGATCGACTATTTAATCCCTTATTTGGCGGATCATGATTTTACAGAAATTGACTGGTCGATTTCGTCTGAATTCATCTCTTCCTACCAGCAGAAGCAGGCGATACGAGTCATACCAGGGACAGAGTACGAGTTATTCTCCGAGGAAAGCCGTGGACAGTTTGTTAATCAGCCATTTAAAGTATCCTCCCAATCAGATCGCATGGGATATCGTCTTGAAGGTCCGTCCCTCCATCTTGAGGAGGAATTCAATATGATATCTGAAGCGGTGGTGTTTGGAACGATTCAGGTTCCGTCGAATGGTCAGCCGATCATTTTGTTGGCTGACCGGCAAACGACAGGAGGCTACCCGAGAATGGGGTACATTGCTTCAGTGGACTTTCCCCTCATTGCTCAGACGAAGCCCGGAGGAGAAGTAACCTTCACCATGATTTCCCATGAACAGGCTCAGGAGCTATACATAGATCGTGAACGACAATTAAACCATTTAAAGCAAGGGATCGCCCTGAAATTCAACTCTTAATCTAAACGACAACAAAGGAGAGAACCTCTTGAAGAAAAAATCGAATCTCAGTCTATTGTTGGGAGCGGCGTTCCTGATGGCAACATCAGCCATTGGGCCCGGCTTCCTGACTCAAACAACCGTTTTCACTGAACAGCTTGCTGCAAGCTTTGGTTTCGTCATTTTAGTTTCCATTCTTATTGATATCGGTGCCCAGCTTAATATCTGGCGCATCATAGCCATTTCGGAAAAAAGGGCTCAGGATATCGCTAATGATGTCCTGCCTGGATTAGGATACTTCCTCGCCATCCTCATCGTGGCAGGGGGCTTGGCCTTTAACATCGGAAATATTGCCGGAGCTGGACTCGGTACGAATGTCCTGTTTGGCATTTCCCCTGAAATGGGCGCGTTATTCAGTGGAATTGTCGCTGTCGGCATTTTCCTTGTAAAGGAAGCGGGCAGATTAATGGACAAGTTCGCTCAAATCCTCGGATTATTAATGATCATCCTTACGGTATACGTCATGTTTACAGCAAATCCTCCTGTCGGGGAAGCCGTGACGAAAACATTTGCTCCCGACACCATTGATTTTCTTGCAATCATCACCCTGGTAGGAGGGACCGTCGGAGGATATATTACATTTGCCGGGGGACATCGATTATTAGAAGCCGGGATAACGGGGAAACAAGCACTCCCTGAAATCACAAAAAGTTCAGTTTCTGCCATTGGTATTGCATCCATCATGCGAATTTTTCTTTTCCTGGCAGCGTTAGGGATTGTGGCTCAAGGATTTACATTGGATCCTTCCAATCCCCCTGCCTCTGTATTCCAACTGGCAGCAGGTGATATCGGGTACAAAATGTTCGGTATCGTCATGTGGTCTGCCGCTGTTTCTTCCGTTGTCGGGGCCGCCTATACGTCGGTATCCTTCATCCGTACGTTCAGCCCGCTCCTGGAGAAATATCATAAGTGGCTAATCGTCGGATTTATTACGATTTCAACTCTTGTTTTCGTGATAGTCGGAAAACCGGTTGCCATCTTGATCCTGGTTGGATCACTGAATGGGTTGATCCTGCCGATCGCCCTGGGTGTTATGCTGATCGCCGCACATAAATCTAAAATCGTCGGTGACTACAAGCATCCTGTCTGGATGACCATATTTGGTGTGTTAATCGTCGTGGCCATGTCTTATATGGGTGTGTACTCATTGATTAAAGGCATTCCTCAATTGTTTAGTTAAGCGTAATAGGAAAGCCCCCGATTCCTGGATCGGGGGCTTTTTGAGTGAATTGATTTTGTTTTAACGGGTAGAATTTGCTTGAATAGTATCAGGTACATTCATTTATGAGCTAAAAAAAGAGACCACACCGGCCTCTTATTTCTGAATGATATTCTTCACCCGGCCAACCTGTCCATCTGCTAATCGGACTTTGATGCCGTGTGGATGATTAGATGAATTGGTTAAAATATCTTTTACAATTCCCCGAGTCAGTTTGTCTGTTCTTTGGTCCTTTTTCAGGACGATGTCCACTTCAAGACCCGGTTTAATATTGGAACGCTGTTGTCCGCTCATTGTATTCTCCATTTCTTCAGTTGATTTCTGGAAGCTTCCAGGGATTAATCTTCGTCCTTCACATCGATGTCTTCGGGAATCGGTTCGCTTAAATAATCCGCAAGCTGCCTCTTCATTTTTTCCATTTGCTCGAGGTGCTGATTAAATTGATCCCGGTACACTAAATATTGTTCTCCGTCATGGACCGCCCGTATTTTCCTTTGCTGGACGAGACCTTCAATGTACGATTCAGGCAGGGACAAATACTCGGCTGTTTCTTTAATGGTGAGATACATTGCTCTTAACCCTCACTTTTCATTCAACTAATTCGACCTTCGCAACGGCTTCACAATGCATCGTCTGTGGGAACATGTCAACAGGCTGGACCTCGGTCGTCTTATATCCCCCGTCTTCCAGGATTCTAAGATCACGTGCAAGTGTTGCAGGGTTGCAGGAAACATAGACGACACGCTTCGGCTTCATGGCAAGGATCGTATTCAGAAGTGCTTCATCACAGCCCTTTCGCGGGGGATCCACAACAAGGACATCCGCTTCAATTCCTTCTTTATACCAATCAGGAATGACCACTTCCGCAGGTCCCGCTTTGAATTCCACATTCGTCATATCATTCAACGTGGCATTTTGCTTCGCGTCTTCAATCGCCTGAGGGACAATTTCGACCCCGTACACCTTCTTGGCCTTTTGAGCGAGGAATAATGAAATCGTCCCAATCCCGCAATATGCATCAATGACCGTTTCTTCTCCTTGTAAATCCGCATACTCCAATGCTTTATCATAAAGCACTTTCGTTTGTTCCGGATTCACCTGATAGAAGGATCTTGCCGAGATCGCAAACTTAACGTCCCCTATATAATCGTGGATCACTTCTTCCCCCCATAAAGTATGGGTGGTGTCCCCCATGATCACGTTTGTTCTTTTGGGATTCACGTTATGAACGACCGATTTCAATCCTTCAATATTTTCAGTAAGTGCTTCAATGATGGCTTTCTTATGTGGAAGCTCAGGCGTCCGTGTGACCAACACCACCATCACTTCACCCGTCGTATACGCCGTCCGGGTCATAATATGACGGAGGGTACCTTTATGATTCTTTTCATCATAGGGACGGACCTCCAGTTTTTCACAAATATCTTTCACTTGTTGAATCACTTCATCATTTTTTTCGTATTGAATGATGCATTTATCCATATCAATGATTTCATGACTGCGCTTTTGATAGAACCCGGCTACAAACCGCCCGTCCTTTTCCCCTACAGGAACCTGGGCTTTATTTCGATAGCGCCACGGTTCTTCCATTCCAAGGGCCGGGTGTACACTTATATCATAAAGCTTACCAATACGCTGCATCACGTCACGGACGTTCTTTTCTTTCGCTTTCAGCTGTCCTTCATAGGTCATATGCTGAATCTGGCAGCCTCCGCATTCCTTGTATATCGGACATGGGGGGGCTTGACGAAACGGACTTTCCTTCGTGCGTTCCGTCAGTCGGCCGAAACCATACCCTTTACTCGTTTTCACTACCTTGACCTGTCCTTCTTCACCTGGAAGGGCGTCAGGAACGAATAATGGATATCCATCTACCTTTGTCACACCATTCCCGTCATGGGTCAGGTCTTGAAATACGGCTTCATCTATATAATCATTTTTTTGAACGGGTGCTTTTTTACTCACGTATATCTTCCTTTACGAATTCCTTTTTAAGACTCTACTGATTGTACCATAAATGGAGAAGGAGAATGAAACGGGATGGAGGTCCGTCCCTCTCTATGTAAAAAAGCATCGAAACAGGATTGTCGATGCTTGTTGGTTCAGGAAGAAGAGGGATTTTCCCTGTCTGCGGTCCGGATGGACTTGATGGCCTGTTTCAGATAAAACGTGAAGACTTCCCCTTTTTCTGCATCGGTCTCCTCGAGGGATTCTATGATACACTTGAAATTATCGATGAGGTGATCAGATTTCATACCCCTGCTCACCAATACGCTGTTCAGCCAGAGGGCATAATCGGAAAACACCTTCGATTCGTCAGCATTGGCAGCAGACTCCAGGTAGTTGAAATGGTGAATATTATCTTCACAGCATTTTTTCCGACCAGTATCTCCGTATTTTTCATCCAATTCCGGGTATCGATCGTACAACTTTCCAACGGCTTCGTCTATGACACTCTTATACTTATTTTCCATCAGTACGCCACCACCTTGTACCGATCGATCGACGGAATGATGGATGCCAGTTCCTGATCCGGGTATTTCTTTTCCAATTCATGAATCCGCTTATAGTCTTCACTCTGTACCCACTTCATAAAGTGTTCTTTCGTATCCCATTCCATATGGACCGTGATTTCTCCCGGCTTTTTCTCATTTTGTAAGAGCAGGAATCGTTGAAACCCTTCTGCTTCGTCTACCAAACCTGAACGGGAATGATAGATAGAAATGACTTCCTCCGCCTTTTCATCAGGAACCACAAATGTTGAATGTACGATATACATTGAACTCACCCTTCTTAGTGGAACATTGTCCGACTGCTTTTTATTCACTGTAACATAGTCAGGGAGTACCGGGAAATACAAAGAGAACAGGATATGAAAATCGCTTCTATTATTTTTAAATTTATTCAAAGACAAATGTACATTTTCTAGTTATCTTGTCAAAACTTACCGCGTTTCTTCCGATACAAAAAGGGTAAAATGGTATGTGCAACAATTCTAGAAAGAGAAGGTAGATATACATGAACCCAGACTTCTTAGTAAACCTTATCCTCGTAGGGAATGTTTTTCTTGGAGTTTTATTCGCTCTCAAGTCAAGAAGGTGGTGGCTACCATATATACTAATCGGACTCACCTTTTTAACCCTGACTTTTGGATTCGGGATATCCCTTGTGCTGAATAAGGAATCGATCCTTGCTTATTTATTTGTGTTCGTGGTTGGACAATTGATATGGGTTTTTGCCTTTGTGATTGTCGCCCATCTATTGTCCTGGATTGTACGGAAGGTGCCTTTCCGTCATAAGCAGGAGATAGGCTGGGGCTTTTTGATCGGATTCCCTTTGACTTTTACTCTGTTTTTATTCGTTTACTAGAGAAACAAACATACAAAAAAGGAATGCCACAATCGTCATGGCATTCCTTTTTTCATTATATCGCTTTATCTTCCGGCCGGATCTTATCAAATGGAACGAATACTTGCAGATGACGATACAAATTCTCGAATTCGGCTGGAAGGACCCCTCCAAGCTCTCCGTCAACATTCAGCTGCACTTTTTCTTTCGCCTTGATCTTGATTCGGTTGGCTTGTGTGTAAATGACGTTCGGATCGTTCACATGCTCTCCCCGTACTGCAAGGGACGCAATGCGGATAAATTCGGCCAGATTTGTTTTCTTCAGAATCAAGAGTGAAAATAAACCGTCATTGATTGAAGCATCGGGAGCCAGTTTCTCAAAGCCTCCGACCGAGTTCGTCAATCCGATGAGGAAGAGCATCGCTTGTCCTTCAAACAACTTTCCATCATATTCGATCGATACATCGGTCGGTTTAATGGATGGAAGCATTTCAATGCCCTTCAAATAATAAGCAAGCTGTCCCATCATGGTTTTAAGCTTACTCGGTACTTCATAGGTCAATTCCGTGATTCTTCCCCCACCAGCGATATTGATGAAATAGCGTTCATTCATGCGTCCGATATCGACTGGAATGGTCTCACCCTTCGTGATCACATCAATGGCGGAGCTGATATCCTTAGGGATGTGCAGGGCACGGGCGAAGTCATTCGTTGTCCCCATCGGAACAATCCCCAGCTTCGGCCGGTAGTCCTGTTCGGCTAAACCGTTGACGACTTCATTTAACGTACCGTCCCCACCTGCAGCCACGACGATATCATATTTGCGTTCGACAGCGATTCGTGCCGCTTCAGTCGCATCCCCTTCACAAATGGTTGCGTGAACAGATGTTTCATATCCTGCCTGCTCCAATTTGATTAATACTTCCGCCAGATGCTTTTTAAAAAGCTCCCGTCCCGAAGTCGGATTGTATATAATTCGTGCTCGTTTCATACCCATCATCCTAATCTGTATTAGTTCAAAAAACTCGTCCATTTATATACCATCTTTTAACATCATATACCAATTTAATTTATTCATGCAAAAATTGTTAAGTGGGCCGGATTTATTAAAGCGTCCACCGGTCAATATCATAACTCTTTTCATAAGAAAAATCTAATGAATTATGAAATTTCTCAAGGAGTAAACCAGTCTTTTCTGCTGACTGTTACAAAATATTCATAATGAGCCCTCCCCTGTCATGATTCTTGACAAGAAGTACTTTTCCGACACTTTATTTATTAATTTTAGGATGAAGATGGCTTAAACAAACCACTCCAAACAAAAAACCGTCCAGAATATCAACCCGATATTCTGGACGGTTAAGGGAATAGTTTAATATTTCGCTTTTGTAAAAACTGGATGGATTCTTCAAGGGACCTCATATCAAAATGGTAGACTTCCCCAATAATGTCCTTCCATTTTTCCATATCCTTCATCTGATATTCCCGGATATTCCGGTAGGTCATGACCTTCAACGTCTGGTTACGGAGAAAGTAGCATTGGTTGCCCTGGAAGCGGACGGCCGTAATTCTTCTCATGGTGATGTTATCATCAGAATCCAGGTAGGATGCTTGTATGTCTGTCTCCAATTCTTCTTCCTCGAGCGGTAACCACTCGATTGTCTTTTTCACAAAAGACTTCCCGTTTGAACGACGGTCCACTTCAAATTCACGGATGTCCTTCTGGGTGAAAATGATCTCCTCCCCGAATCCATGAAGAAGATGTTTTTGTCTCGCCTCGAGCTCGACAGGCTTCATAATGGGAGAACCATATCCCACATCAACATAAAGCTTCCGGTTCTCAATCAAAATCATCAATCCAAGGTGTCCCGGATTCACTCTGACAAATTGACAATGAAAACCTAATTTTTTCAAGAGCCTTCCAAAGTTAATGTTTAACGTAAAGCAGGTTCCCCCCCATCCTTTCTGATGGAGATTTTCTGCAAATGTCTCTAATGAGGGGACGAAGGACTCTCCCTTGGAGAAGTAATAAAATTTACTGAACGTCTCATAGGGAATCCGAATCAAATGCTGCTGAATCAGCCGCTGTAAGTAGTTTAATGTAGGGAGCTCTATTTCCATATTTAAATAGTTTACATAATTTTTCACTGCTTCCAATCGGATCACTCTTTCTACTTTTTCATCAGACAGACTGTAAACTGGTGCTGAAGAGTAAACTCATGGAGAGAATCGTAACGCCTGGACAAGAAGGTATGTAAAGATTGCAGTAACCCTTCTTTCTCCGTATCCTCTAAATGAGAGAGCCAGGAAAGGGATCCCACGCGCTCGCACCAGGACTGTAAGGTAAAATCGACCATATAATAAAATGTATAAAAATCTTTCAACGTAAATTCAGCTTGCTGCCATTCTAACAACCATTCCACGGGAAAACCATTTACTTGATTGTTGGGATCAACTTTTGCTTCCGGGGGTGTCAGATCGATATATTCATTTAAAAACGTCATCGTATCCTTGACGACTTCCTGATTCGTTAAAACACTTGAGTCGCTTACAATGAACGTTCCTTTTTCCTTCAATATCCGCTTCATTTCACTTATCGCCTTCGGGCGGTCGAATAGATGCCAGCTTCTGTGGATCATCGTGATCTCATAGTATTGATCTGGAAGATTGGTTGATTCAGCTGTACCAGTGAGATAAGGAATCTCAAGGTATTGCTTGCTTTCCAATGCCTTGGCTGTTTTTCTCAGGTCGATAGAAGGCTCGACCCCGATCACCTCGGCTCCACGCTTATGGAGTTTTCTTGTCAGGGCTCCGGTACCTGAACCAATTTCAGCCACTTTTCTACCTTCCCACACAATTCCTCTTACCTTCAATGAATCAAAAAATTGATGCGGAATATCATCACAAGACGCAGCATAACGGGAGGTCACATTACCAAAATTCACTTCCATTCACTCTCTTCCCCTATCATAATTGATTTTCACTCAACTGAACGTTACGATTTCATGTCAACTCCATCACAAACCCGCCCAACACACAACACTTCATATATACTACACACATTCTGTATCCCGACCTAAAACTCCTGCCGAGGGACGGACCTCGCTTAACTTTATATCGTCATAATTCATAATCCTTTAAATGGATCGGTTACTTTAAGAAATTATCCTGTTTCGCCCGGTGATAAACCTTATAGGAAATTATATTTCTATCATTTAATAGGGGAATTCATTTAAGAAACAGAGGTCCGTCCCTCACTACAAAAAAAAACGGTCATTTGAAATGACCGTTTGGTGTGTGGTGTTCTTTAGTTATTGGCTCCTGCTGCGATCCGCTTTACGTTTTGTTCGGCGGTTTTGGTAAGGTCTGGAGTGAATCCGTTTTTCATTCGGTGATTTTCTTCATTGAAGTAGTCTTGAACTTCCTGGTCAAATTCTATTTCGATGAGATCACGAATGTCTGTAATTCTTAGGGCGATCATAATGGATACAAGATGAGCCACCGTTAAGGATTTCTTCTTGAAATTCACTAGTTCATTGATCGTCGCCACTCTTAAACCTGTTAAGCGATGAAGATCGCCTTGAGTCAAGCCTCTTTCGCGCAGGATTTCTCCCAATTTAATGTGAATTTTATGGGGAAATTTATTTAGCGCTTCTATCACAATTGTATTTGTCTTTTGGTGAATCATGATGCTTCAACTCCTCATCCTATACCATATTAACGTGAATCAGGAGATTCGTGAACCGGGAATAAATACCATGACGAAGGGTATTTATTACCGTTTCATTTCGAGCATAGAAGAGGACACCATGAACCACGTAGGAGAAGTCGGCGAAACCAGATTCCCGAAGCCCTACATCAATACGCTTTGGACCAGGCTCGTCTTCAAGCTTTCGTACACTTCCTGCCATACTTCTTTATCCTCACTATATTGAGAGTTCAAACGTTGAATCATTTCTTTTTGTTTTTCAGGGAAAAGCTCATGATCCCTTGGCGGTAGCTTCGCCCGCTCATCATCTACGATTTTCTTCACCATGGGTGCTCTTGGCCCCCACACCAGCTTTTCATTTCCTTCGCGATCGATAAAAATAAAGACCGGGATTGCTCTCGACGTCCCATTGGTTAAATATTGGTCCATCAGTTCAAGATGTTCGTCCCGCAGGATCATCCGTACATCCAGATTGGCTGCCTCAGCCACTTTGAGAAGGATCGGGACGTTCAGCATGGCATCCCCACACCAATCCTCTGTGATGGCAATCACCCGTAATGAATGGTCTCCCAGTTGGTTCAACACCTCTATATCTTCTTCCGGAATGCTAAAGTTCTTCCGGATGGTTTCCGTATTTTCTTTGTGAACACTCATATCTTCTATGTAATCTTTAGATGTCATTCCTTTATCAAACCATTGTTCTAAGTCCATTCTTCTTCCTCCTCCAGTGTTCCATCCAATCGGAATCACTGCACACTTTTCTCGGAAAATCTCTCTCTAGCATATGCATGTTCTTCGTAATCTACAAGTGAAATCCATTTAGAAACGAACCGAAATTTCAATTGTGCGATTATGCCTGTAGGAATATAATATAAGAAAAGATACTCCGTGAACAGGTTCGAATGAACTGCTCTTGGGTGATACCCTTTCACCTGAAAAAAAGGAATAGCTTATAAGGCTACTCCTCAACTATTTTTCCAGAGGGGGATGGAAACAGGTAAGTATGGTTAGAGCTATATCTTTCATACATCTTTTCTTGACAGAAAAAAAAGCTGACTCAATTGTCAGTTTCATCCTCACATTTTTTGGTTAAATTAAATGGATATAGGATTACTCTTTTAATTGACTCACCTTAAACATCCTGTGATTTCTCAATTATTTTTGCCACTTTATTGTAGTAGTAGTTCAGCTCGACTAGGCTATCTGCCTCCTTCAGTCTCTTTAGATAATGGCTCGCTTTTTCATAGTCTTCTGGTGGCAGTTCAACCTTGATTCTTTTTTTCTTCCACTTCGCCAACAGGTTTCACCTCATTATGGTTTGGAGATCCTCCCTTAGAGGTCGGTTCGAGCTGATAATGAGATAGCTCTTGAATATAGGATGCTTTGGTACTTGCTAAATTCTGTTCGATTTTTCGTGTGATAACGGAACTTCCCCCGATTCCTGATAATAAACTAATATAGATCGCATACCAGATCGGGACTGTATCGACTACCGGCAGCACTGATAAATATCCTGCTAGAATCCCTATGATAATATCCTTTGTTGAGCCAAAAAGATAATGCTTCTCCCCTTGATCATCGATAAATTTTCTTGGAAAAGTGAAATGACCATTTTTGAAAACCAGAATATGTCCTAAGCCTCCAATACCACCCATTAACATTGGCAACAAGATCACTTCGAATAAGGACATTCTATCCACCCTCTGGAATCATTTACTATTATTATACATTATTTACAGAAAATTCTGAATAGATAATTGGACGCAATTTTGTCCACTAAAGGAGCGCCATTATGAGAAAAATTGTGATGAAAGTCTCGTCAGTCGACAAACTTCGATTTCAAAACTATATGATGCAGTTAAAAAGAGCCGAATCAAAAGTTGAAGCTGATACCTATTACCGCCTTGCCAAGCAAATTCTGGAGAAGGCGAAAAGGAAAAAAATATGACTATACCACCAAAAGAAAAGAAGAGCCATCACAGCCCTTCTTTCACAAACTTATTTAGTTGACTCCAACCGCATTATACGCAGCGTTCACACTCGATACCTCAGCACTTCCCGCACCATATAAATCTGTAGCCGCCTGCACTGCCGCTGAGCGAAGCTGGCTATAATTTGAAGATGGTGTCAAGTATTGGGTCAGAGCACGGTAATAAATCTTCCCGGTCTTGGCCGTTCCGATACCCGTCACCTTCACACCATAGTGTGTGCCGCCCTGACTTAACAGATAAGCAGCTTTATTTCCGATCCCACTATTGATATGAACTCCGCCGTTGTCCTGTGTTCCTGTGTATCTTACAGAATAGTGATCAGGATCACCGTATTTTGCCGGATCAGACATGGAGCGAAGGGCATCCCCGCTCTTATTCGGTGTATAAATGTCTTCCCCAATCTCCCAATCGGGATTATTATTGGCATCATATTCTACTAATGTTCCGAAAATATCTGACATGGATTCATTGATGGCCCCTGACTCATTTTGATAGATGAGATCGGCTGTTGTATCCGTTACAGCATGCGTCAGCTCATGTGCAATGACATCAAGCCCCCCTGATAATGATACGAATGTCGATCCATCCCCATCGCCGTAAACCATCTGTTGACCATTCCAGAAGGCATTATTATAATTTCGTCCATAGTGGACAGTCGACTTTAGTGCTGCTCCGTTCCCGTCATAGCTATTACGATTATGAGTATTCAAGTAGTAATCATATGTTGTTCCGGCATAATAATGAGCATCTACTGCAGCTGCGTCGTAACCAGCATTAAATATATTATCGCTATCTGTCCACAGTGAGCCGGGAAGTCGGGTACGGTTCGACGCATCATATGTGAAAACCCCGTCCCCTCTCGTACGATCTTGTAAGTAATAAGTAGAAGAAGAAAGGTACGTATTCAGAGATTTCGTATCCCCCAATACTCCTTTACCAGAACCGACCGTGTCCGTCCCTCCACCAGCTGCTCCGCCTCCTCCTGGTTTACCTCCTCCATTTTTTGCTTCATGAATTTCATTCACTTTGTCAAGGATTCCACCAGTGGCAGCATCCACGAAATAATTCCAATTCCCCGGCTCCGGTGCAAGGAAATTATAGTTTACGAGATACGCATAATGGGCTTTCCCCTCTTTCACATAGATTACTGATTCGGATTTCGGGGCGTATTCGTAATCCGGCTGGATGCCTACCGTTTTAACAAGATCCTTTTCACCCGTTGAAACGGCTTGCTTTTTGGATACCTTCTTTGATTGTTTCAATTCCTGTTTTGCATCCAGGTTTGCTACAGGTGCCCCGGAAAACGCTGTCAGAACACCCTCCCTGTTCACATGAGCTGTCATCACAGCACCGTAGACAGGTGTCCCTTTATATACTTGCTGAATGCGAAGATATGTAAATCCTAATTCATCTTTCTGCTTTTCTTTTACTTGGAAGGATAATTTAGCGTTACCTTTAAACTTGAAGGTCTTTTGCTTTTCCATTAAATAGTCAAATACAATCGTTTCCGGAGCCTTAGAAGAAGCCTTTGTTAATTGACCGGAAATGAATTGGGGAGTACCCATTTGTGAATTGAAATTTACTTTCTCACTCACATTCGATGCTCCAAACGCTTCCTGCGCCAATACCGGACTCATCATCAACCCTGCTGTCAGCCCTAATGCAACGACATTTTTCTTCAATTACAACACCTCTTTATTAGAATTTTCAAACTATTGAAAGCATTAATCAAACTATAGTACAAGCCTTATCCATAACGAATGTGCCCAAAGACCTGCATTTCTCATTTTTCAACCTCAGGTTAAATTACCTATACAAAATAGACTAAAATCCCTCAAATCAGGAAAACTTGAACGAAAAGAGGGACGGACCTTGAAATATTTCAAGGTCCGTCCCTCTTCCCACTAAAAAAAGCCCCCTTAAAAAACAATTTTGTTTTTTCGGGGGGCTTTTATCAATTACGATTATTAGCGTTTTTGAATTTCTTGAAGCAATAGTTTGTTTACCAGGGGCGGGTTGGCCTGGCCTTTTGTCGCTTTCATGATTTGACCGACAAGGAAGCCGATGGCGCGGTCTTTCCCGTTCTTGAAGTCTTCGATGGATTGTGGATTTGCATCCAGTGTTTCCGTCACGATCTTCAATAGTGCACCTTCGTCAGAAATTTGAACAAGGCCTTTATCTTTCACGATTTGCTCAGGGTCTCCACCGTTCTCCACTAGTTCCTTGAATACTTTCTTCGCAATCTTGGAAGAAATCGTTCCCTTTTCGATTAACTCGATCATACCTGCCAATCCTTGAGGAGTCAGCTTAACATCTTCAAGTTCTTTTTGCCCGGCATTTAAATATGCTGAAACTTCACCCATCAGCCAGTTGGATGCAAGCTTCGCATCTGCACCTGCTTTAACAGTTTCTTCGAAGAAATCGGACATCTCTTTCGTTAATGTCAGAACCATGGCATCATACGCAGGTAAGCCCAGCTCTTCTACATAGCGCTTTTTACGCTCATCCGGAAGCTCAGGGATCTCTGCACGGATGCGATCCATCCACTCTTGGTCGATGTGAAGATGCAGTAGATCAGGTTCAGGGAAATAACGGTAGTCATCGGATCCTTCTTTTACACGCATAAGGATCGTCTTGCCCGTTGATTCATCGAAACGAAGCGTTTCCTGTTGAATCAATCCTCCAGATAAAAGTACTTTCTCCTGACGGACGATCTCATACTCTAACCCTTTTTTAACAAAGTTAAAGGAGTTCAGGTTCTTAAGTTCAGCTTTCGTTCCAAACTTTTCCTGACCGATTGGACGGAGGGAAATGTTGGCGTCACAACGGAGCGACCCTTCTTCCATCTTACAATCGGAAACCCCTGTATATTGAATGATGGATTTCAGTTTCTCAAGATACGCATACGCTTCTTCCGGTGTGCGGATGTCCGGCTCAGATACAATCTCAATAAGAGGAGTACCTTGGCGGTTATAGTCGACAAGGGAATAACCGTCGCCTGAGTGCGTCAGCTTTCCAGCATCTTCTTCCAAGTGTAGGCGAGTGATTCCGATACGTTTCTTTTCACCATTCACTTCAATCTCGATCCAGCCATTCTCACCGATGGGCTTGTCGAATTGAGAGATTTGGTAGGCTTTCGGGTTATCCGGATAGAAATAGTTTTTACGGTCAAACTTTGTATCCGTTGCGATTTCACAATTCAATGCGATGGCCGCTTTCATTCCGAACTCAATGGCACGCTTGTTTACCACCGGAAGAACACCAGGATAGCCAAGGTCGATGACGTTTGTATTCGTGTTCGGCTCTGCTCCGAAATGGTTCGGTGCAGGAGAGAACATCTTACTGTCCGTTTTTAATTCTACGTGGACTTCTAGTCCGATTACTGGTTCAAAGTTCATTGATTTCACCCCTTACAGTTGTGGTCTTTTTGTATGGAAATCTGTAGCTTGCTCAAACGCATGAGCTACGCGATAAATCGTGCTTTCGTCAAAATGCTTTCCGATGATTTGCAGTCCAAGAGGCAGTCCTGTTGAAGAGAATCCACAAGGAACAGAGATTCCCGGTACCCCTGCAAGATTGACTGGAATGGTTAAAATATCGTTCGCATACATCGTTAACGGATCATCGATTTTTTCACCGATTTTAAAAGCAGGAGTCGGTGTGGTCGGTCCAATAATGACATCATACTTCGCAAATACATCTTCAAAGTCTTTCTTGATCAGTGTACGGGCCTGTTGTGCTTTTTTGTAATAAGCATCATAGTATCCAGAGCTTAATGCGAACGTCCCAAGCATAATACGACGCTTCACTTCGTCCCCAAATCCTTCTGCACGTGTCTTCTTATAAAGATCAAGAAGGTTCTCTGCGTTCGGAGTGCGGTAACCGTACCGAACACCATCGAAGCGGGCAAGATTGGCAGATGCTTCAGATGAGGCTAATAAGTAGTACGTTGAAACACCGAATTTAGAATGAGGCAGTGACACCTCTTCCCATGTAGCTCCCATGCCTTCCAATACTTTCAGTGAAGCAAGTACAGCTTGACGGGCTTCTTCCCCGACACCTTCACCTAAATATTCTTTCGGCACCGCAATCTTCAACCCTTTTACGTCGCCTGTAAGAGCTTCTGCATAATTTGGAACTTCTACATTGGCCGAAGTGGAATCATTCGGATCAAGACCAGCAATTGCTTGCAGCAAGTACGCATTGTCTTCTACGTTACGAGTGATCGGGCCGATTTGATCAAGTGATGAAGCAAATGCTACAAGACCGAAACGGGACACGCGTCCGTATGTTGGTTTTAATCCGACTGTACCTGTGAATGCAGCCGGCTGACGGATAGATCCACCTGTATCAGAACCTAATGAGAATGGCACTTCCCCTGCTGCTACGGATGCTGCTGAACCACCTGAAGATCCACCTGGAACCGTTTCAAGATTCCATGGGTTGCTCGTCTTTTGGAAACCTGAATTCTCAGTAGACGAACCCATCGCAAACTCATCCATATTCAGTTTACCGATCGTAATCGTATCGGCGTTATGTAATTTATTGATAACCGTCGCATCATAAATCGGATTGAAGTTTTCAAGGATTTTACTTGCACAGGTTGTGCGAAGACCTTTTGTGACGATGTTATCTTTGATCCCGATCGGCATTCCAAAAAGAAGCCCTTTCGATTCATCCGTACCGAGCTTCGCATCCATTTCCTTCGCTTTACTGCGGGCATTCTCTTCATCCAATGTTAGAAATGCCTTTACTTTATCTTCGACGGCATCGATACGTTTGTATGACTCGTCTACAAGATCTGTGACAGATACTTCTTTCTTATGTAAAAGCTCATGAAGCTCTGATAATTTATGGTCAAATAATGACATGAGGTCCCCTCCTTAGTCCAAGATCGATGGAACGCGAACTTGTCCATCTTGTTTGTCTGGTGCGTTCTTCAATACTTCTTCACGTGGCAGTCCTTCAACGGGCTTATCTTCACGCATAACATTCTTCATATCCAGTACATGACTGGTCGCTTCCACATTTGAAGTATCCAATTCATTCAGCTGCTCGGCAAACCCGATGATTGCATCCAACTGAGTCGTAAACTTCTTCGCTTCATCCTCTGTGATGGCTAGTCGCGCAAGATGGGCAACATGCTTTACTTGCTCTTCAGAAATTCTAGACATCTTCTTCACCTCCGTATATGTTCGAACACTCACAATACTATTGATAATACCAAAATTCGCTTCATTAAAGCAACTATGATAGGAGATAACAACGGTTAGGGGCATGGCTGATTCTTGTCCATACCCACATTCATTCTACCACGAAATCGGAGATGGGTGTGATTTTGTCAGTTAAGCTGTTTAAGACTTTCCTTCCTTATAAAATGTTCCAGATGAAAGGATATATCGTCTGTTTTAGCTGGGAAGTAACTCTTGATGGTGAATCAGGGACGATTTGAAGATGGATTCTATGATCAGTTCTTCCTTCCCGGGAGAATCATGCGGAAGTTGAGGGAATTCATGCGGGATTTGAGAATATCGTGCGGGATATGAAGGTTTTATGCGTGATATTGAACTTATCATGCGGGATATTAAATAATCGTTCCGGGATGTCGAATTTTCTTTGTGTCAATTAACTCTGATGATGCCCGGTTCCTTAGACAGCATATCTTTGTTTTTTCGGGGTCCCCTTTTTGAATGTTATCACTTAAAAAATGATGTTCGGAAGAGTTCGGAGAGATTCCCGTCGTTTTAGGTTTTGATTACTCCATTTACCATAATCACCACCTCCCAATTAAAGGAATTCGCATCCTCAAAACCGAACTAATAAAAAGAGGTGATTGTATGAAAATTTACAACTTCAAACAAAATAACGGAAAATCCATAAAACAATTCAATAGTCAAAACGTGACAATCCATCCTTTGCTGAAGCATGATGATCCATTCCAGATCGGGTATTTTTATTTAGGAGAGAATAGCGTACTCGGAATGCATCCCGCCATGTGCGATCAGCTTCTGATGATTACGTCGGGAACTGGATGGGTGAGGATCGAAGGGGAAGAGAAGGTTCTGGTCGAGCCGGGCATGGCCGTCTTTTGGCAGGAGGGTGAGATACATGAATCCGGCTCAGAGGAAGGCATGACGGCGATTGTAGCAGAAGGAAGCAAGCTCGATCCCAACCGATATCTCGCTATCAACTAATGCATTCCGTTTGCTTCCTCTCCTCCATTTGATTACCTTTAAATAGAGTACATAAATTGAGAGGATTTTCAGCATGTATCCTATTCTTACAGCCTTTGCAGCAGGAGTTATTGGCGGGTGGGTGTTCACGCTCCTTCACCTTCCCCTCTCCTGGCTGCTCGGTTCCATGGTTTCTGTCTTTCTCATCAACAAATGGACAACCCTTGAGCTCGCCTGGCCATCTTATCTGAGAGATCTTGGTCTAATCATTGTCGGCTATGCCATCGGGCAATCCTTTAGTCAAAAAACAATGGTGGAAATCTTCACTCAGCTTCCTTCCATGTTCACAATGACGGTTGCCATTATTGTCTTCAGCATGTTCCTTGCTTACATCACTTCCAAAATGACAGGGATCGGACTGCCATCAACCATCACCGGCAGTATACCCGGTGGACTTTCCCAAATGGTGATCCTTGGGGAGGAGATGAAGAGTATTGACTTAACGGTTGTGACGATTCTTCAAGTCATCCGGCTCTTGTCTGTTATCTTTGTTGTACCGTTTCTTGTCTTCAGTCCTCTTTTAGCTGGAAAAGGGACGGGTTCTGGTACTGCCGCGCGTTCTTTTGAGACACCTTCCCTTCACTTGGGGTTTGTCCTCTTTTTCATGATCGCCATCGCAGCAGGGGTCCTTGCTAGAAAAATCCACTTGCCCACCCCGACCTTACTCGGCCCGATCTTACTAATCGGCGGCTTCATGGTGGCTGAATGGCCGGTCCCACATATGCCCGGTCTTCTTATTACTTTGGCACAATTGTCTTTGGGTATTTACTTTAGTTTCATGATGAATTTCTCGTCCTCCAAAACGATGGGCAAATTTATCATATGGTCGTTATTTACTTCCCTCTGCCTGCTTTTATGCTGCGCAGGCCTTAGCTTTCTATTAAGTCGCTGGCATGACATTTCATTCCTGACTGCCTTTATCAGCATGGCCCCCGGAGGCATGGCAGAGATGGCTCTTGTAGGACAAGCCGTTAATGCAGATCTTTCCATCATTACCGGGTACCATTTGTTCCGAATCCTGTTCATTCTTTTCGTCATCCCAGCGATTTTGAAAGGGCTGTTTAAACTCTCTATCTTCCAAAAGGGCAAACAATATTAGAAAAGCTTATTTTTAATCGATGAGAATAAGCTTTTCTTATTCTTTTGCTTCGGCTTTGGTTTGGCTTCAGCGGCTTTATCACTCTTTTTCTTCACATAGATCTCTTCTTGATCAATGGCATGATCATAGGCGAGAACCAGCCCGATATCCGTTTCAATGTCCTTATTGGTGACCATGGAAAACGAAACATGATACGTATCGGCAAGCTTAATGTATTTAGATAAAAAGGTGTAGCTCATGTTTCCATTTAACAGAAGCTTCGCATCCGGATGGCTCTTCAAGCTCTCCTGAACTTCTTTGTACACTCCTTTTTCCCTCACCTGACTCTGGGTAAGGGCAATGACGATCCGCTCTCTCAGGCTTCCGAGAAACTTTCTTCTCTCATCAGGCTTGGTTTGCTTTTGTCCATACATTCCATTTTCCAGATAATCATCTATGCTTGGTTTACTCAAAAACACTGCACCTCCAAAACGTCTTATTACAGTTTCTCCTACACTATATGTTTACATGTGTCCTTTTGGTTCTGTCCCATTTTCTCTTATGGAAATGGTTTCAGGCAACTAAAAGGGTCCGCTCTATAAAGAGCGAACCCGGAACCCGATACCTTCGTTAAGGTGAATTTTTATGAAAGCGAACTCTATCATAATACCGATTGCAAGATCGCCTTCTGAACATGCAATCGATTCTCCGCCTGCTGAAATACGGCGGAACATGGACCGTCTATGACAGCTGCGGTGACTTCTTCTTCGCGGTGAGCCGGCAGGCAATGGAGAAATGTCACGTCGGAAGAAGCATGATCCAATAGCTCTTCATTCACTTGATAGCCTTTAAAATCTTCAAGGCGCTTGAACGCTTCTTGCTCCTGACCCATACTTGCCCAAACATCGGTGTAAACGACGTCAGCACCCTTGACCGCTTCTACGGGGTCATAGTTGAGCGTAAAACTCCCGCCGCTCTCCAATGCCAGATCCACCGTCTTTCCGATGATATCCTCTCTGGGTTCGTACCCTTTCGGACAAGAAACGACGACATCCATCCCAAGCTTTGCACACAGGATCATGAAGGAGTGCGCTACATTGTTCCCATCCCCGATGTACACTACCTTTACTCCTTTTAACGTCCCTTTCGTTTCCAGGATCGTGAGGACATCTGCCAATGCCTGGCAGGGATGATACGTATCGCAAAGTCCGTTGATGACAGGAACACTTGAGAACGAGGCCAACTGCGTAACCTTTTCCGTCTCAAACGTGCGGATCATGATTCCATCCACGTAAGATGACAGGACACGTGCCGTATCCTCGATCGATTCGCCTCTTCCAAGCTGGATATCACGGGAATTCAGGTAGATGGCATGCCCTCCCATTTGGAGCATTCCCGCCTCAAAGGATACCCGTGTTCTCGTGGATGACTTTTCAAATATCATACCAAGGGTCTTTCCTTCGAGGCTCTTGGATCGTGGATTCTTCTTCAAGTATTGAGAAAGTTTCAAAAGCTCATGTACCTCTTCCACTGTGTAATCCAACCATGTGACAAGATCTCTTCCTTTTAAAGTTAACGTATATGGTAAAGATGCAATATTTGATTTCATTATACTCGACTCACTCCCTGCACGGATTTTGAATGGACTAAAGGCTTTGGCTGAACATTGATTGCGCTCGTACTGCGAATGAAAGCGAATAGGGTTTCCGCTTCAGTTATGACCGATATCCCTGCTTCTAATGCAGCGATTCTTCTCTTCTTCTTTTCACCCGATTCTTCATCACTGAAATAGATACAGGCACGGTCTGTTTCGATCCAGTCACTGAAAGTCTTTCCCTGAGCTGTATGGTACTGACTTAATTCGGTCAGGAGACTGTCGATATAAAGGGTTCCCCCGGCATTCACTCCCTCATGTAGATCTTCAAACACTTTATACAAAGCTTCTTCGACCGTTTCTCCCAGACACAGACCTTCTCCCGTCGACTTCATATTTGCACCTAGCGTTTGATCGATCTCCGGCAGGGCATGGGATGAAAATACGGGATACTTCACCCCGACTCCATCTACCTTGGCAGGCATCTCAAAGGCATCGATCGTCAGGTTCTCCCTGCATATCAGATCAATGGCCATATCCATCAATGAAAAGCCAAGGATCTTGCTGATAATTGGAACGGTACGGCTCGCACGTGGGTTCACCTCCAGCACATATACCGTTTGATCCTGCAGCAGGAATTGGATATTCATGATGCCTTTATACTGAAGCGCAGAGACAATCTTACTTGCATAACCTTCGATCGTCCTTTTTATTTCCTCAGACAGGGATTCAGAAGGGAAGATGGACATGCTGTCGCCCGAGTGGACCCCTGCCCGTTCTATATGCTCCATCACACCGGGAACATATGCATGCACACCGTCTCCTACAAGATCGATTTCCACTTCCTGCCCTTCTTTAAATTCATCTATCAGTATAGGAAAATATTCATCCTCTGCTTCCAGAACAAAACACTGCATTTCTTCCGGAGTCGTAACCTTCACCATGCCTTTTCCACCAATGACGTAAGAAGGGCGGCACAGAAGAGGAAAATCTAAATGACGTGCCACCTTCAGTGCCTCTTCCCTGCTATGACAGATGTCTCCATTCACCCGTGAGATCCCTTCGCCATCCAGCAATTGATAAAATCGCTCCCGGTCTTCCACCTGATCAATCGTATTTGCAGAGGTCCCAAATAATCTTACACCTGTTTCTTCCAACATCCCGGCAAGGTTCAACGCAGTCTGCCCGCCAAATTGGACAAGGACCGAATCCACTTTCTCATGTTCAATGATTGAAAGGACGGACTCAATCGTAATCGGTTCAAAATATAATCGGTCTGCCGTTTCATAATCAGTACTGACGGTTTCAGGATTATTGTTCACCATAATGGTGGTGTACCCATGCTCTTTTAAGCGTTGGATTGCCTTAACAGCACTGTAGTCAAATTCGACTCCCTGACCGATCCGGATAGGCCCCGCCCCGATGATCAGGACTTTCTTCTCTCCAGTGAGTGGCCCGATTTCATTGGTCCCATAATAGGTTGAGTAAGCATAGTTGGTGATAGCTTCAAACTCGCCGGCACACGTATCCACCATTTTAAAGACAGGGAGGATTCCTTTTTCCACTCTTAGATTGGTGATAGACCCTTCAGTCTTTCCAGTGAGTCCGGCAATGGTTTTATCCTCAAACCGGAATTCCTTTGCTTTTTTCAAAAGCTTTGTGGAGAGCGTCGTATTTTTGAGCTCATTTTCTATGCAAACTAGGTTGCTCATAATCGACAAGAAGAGCTTGTCGATCCCGGTCTTTCTGTGAAGTGAATCGATCGAACGTCCCCTTCTCATCAATTCCATCAGTTCAAAAAAACGGGAATCCGTCGGTATACCTACCTTTCTTTCCAGGTCTTCCAACGAAAGCTCAGACATTCCACCATACAGACTCTCAAGGGGGAGGTCCAAAGATTGAAGTGCTTTTTGAAAAGCAGCCTCTAATGAGCGCTCAATCGACATCACTTCACCCGTCGCTTTCATCTTTGTGCCAAGTACCCTGTTCGCTCCAGGAAACTTATCAAACGGCCATCTTGGAAACTTCACCACTACATAGTCAAGGGCCGGTTCAAAGCTTGCATAAGTGGTTCTTGTGAGCGGATTGATGATTTCGTTTAATGTGTATCCGACAGCAAGCTTCACCGCGATCTTGGCAATGGGATAGCCCGTTGCCTTGGATGCCAGGGCAGATGACCTGCTTACACGGGGATTCACTTCAATCACATAGTACTGTTTGCTGTTAGGGTCTAAAGCAAATTGTATATTGCATCCTCCCACTACCTTAAGGGCACCGACAATATTAAAAGCTGCTGTACGGAGCATATGGAACTCTTGATCCGTCAAGGTCTGGGATGGAGCGACCACGATGGAATCCCCCGTATGGACCCCTACCGGATCAAAGTTTTCCATATTACAGACCGATATACAATTTCCTTTCGAATCTCTCATTACTTCGTACTCGATCTCTTTGAATCCAGCGATGCTTTTTTCCACTAGGACCTGACGAATGGGACTCGCTTTCAAACCGGACAGGACAAGCTTTCTGTATTCCTCCATAGTAGAAGCGATACCCCCGCCTCTTCCCCCTAACGTATAAGCTGGACGAACAATGATCGGCAGGGCGATCGTTTCAGAGAATATCAGGGCTTCTTCCAGATTATGAACGATACTGCTTTCAGCTGTGGGATGCCCCAATGAATCCATTAAAGAACGGAACTTTTCTCTGTCTTCCCCTTTTTGGATTGAATCAACGGAAGTACCGAGCAGTTCCACACCGTACTTCGCAAGTACCCCTTTTTCATCCAGACCGACCGCAAGATTCAAGGCGGTCTGACCTCCAAGACTGGCTACCAGCCCCTGGGGGCGTTCTTTTTTGATGATGGCGGTCAGGGTCTTTACCGACAGTGGTTCACAATACACTGTGTCAGCGTACGCAGTGTCGGTCATGATTGTGGCCGGATTATGATTCACAAGGACTACCTCATAGCCTTCTTCCTTCAGGGCAAGACACCCTTGGGTACCGGAGTAATCAAACTCAGCCGCCTGCCCGATGATGATGGGTCCCGATCCGATGATCAGGATTTTTTTAATACGAGAATCTTTAGGCATACATTTTCTCTCTCCCTGGTTGTTTAATCGATTGATAGAATTGTTGGAATATCCACGAAGCATCTTCCGGTCCAGGACGTGCTTCGGGGTGGAATTGAACGGAAAGGATCGGCTTATTTTTATGTTCCAGTCCTTCAAGTGATCCATCATTGACGTTTATAAACCGTGGCTGAAGGCCGGTGTCAATCAAACTCTCTTTATTGACGACATAATTATGATTTTGTGATGTGATGAAAACTTCGCCCGTTTGGTTGTCCATGACCGGATGATTCGCCCCTCTGTGCCCGAATAACAACCGGTCCGTGTCCCCTCCAAGTGACAAAGCGATCAATTGGTGCCCCAAACAAATTCCAAGCGTCGGAATCTCCAAGATTTTCTCTTTCAGTTCCGGTAAATAATGAATCATTTCCTTCGGGTCTCCTGGTCCGTTGGATAATACCAGTCCATCGACGTTCAACTGATCCAACTGCTCCAGTTGGTGAAAGGGGATGACCGTCACGCGACAATCCATTTCCAATAGACTCGATACAATTGATTTTTTCACACCAAAATCGACAACAGCGATATGCTTGCTCCCGCTCCCTAATTGATGTATGTGTGAAAGAGCAACTTTTTCGATTTGACCTGTGAGTTTTTCTTTCTCAGGAAACACTTTTGAATATGATATACAGGCATTTTGACTTCCCCCATCACGGATCACCTTTACCACTTCTCTCGTATCCACCCCTGTCATGTAAGGGATCTTCCACTTATGAAGATAGTCTTCAAGGGAAAGGGTGGCCTGATAATGGGAATACAGGTCTGGTGTACTGAGCATGATAACCCCCTTCACCTGGGGCTGACCGCTTTCGAAATCGTCCTCATTCACACCGTACTGGCCGATGAGGGGATAGGTGAAAACGACGATTTGGTCTTTGTAGGAAGGATCCGTCAGTACTTCCTGGTACCCTGTCATACCCGTAAAAAATACAATCTCACCCTGAATGGGATCATCCTCATCCATAATGACTTCTCCTTTAAAGCTGGTGCCGTTTTCCAAACATAAGTAACCTGTCATGGGATGACCTCCTGTTTATGAATAAATAATTATAATTAAGCATTTTTATACATTCTACACTAAAAAAATTTAGTAAACTTCGACTGATTGGTGATGCTTGATGGTACTGACCAATATATGAAGAGCCTGATCCAGTTCGTCATAGGTAACCGTTAACGGTGGTAATAACCTGACCACATGAGTGCCTGCAGGAAGGGTCAATAATCCGTTGTGACGAAGCTCCGTGATGATGTCTTTCACTTCTGTATCGAATGAAATACCGATCATAAAACCAGCCCCTTTTATTTCCTTGACGATTTGGCATTCTTGGAGCTGAAGGGTCATTTTATTCATAAAATACTCCGATTTAAGTTGAACATCCTTCAGGAATCCCTCATCAAAAATCGTTTCCATGGTCGCCTTCGCTGCCGCCATTGCTAACGGATTCCCTCCGAATGTCGATCCGTGAGTCCCTGGTGAAAATGAGGGGATCAGTGCTTCCTTCCCCATCATGGCTCCAACGGGAAACCCGCTTCCAAGTCCCTTCGCAGCCGTGACGATATCCGGATTCAGGGAGTAATGCTGATAAGCAAACGGTCTACCTGTCCGTCCTGCACCTGTCTGTACTTCATCGATGATGAGGAGTGCATCCAGCTCACGGCACTTTGCTTCCACTGCCTGTAAAAAGGAAGGGGTCCCCGGGTTTACTCCCCCTTCACCCTGGATCACTTCCAGCATGATGGCTGCAACATCCTTATCCTTCACTTTTGAAAGGGCGTGCTCATCGTTATATGGAAGATATTCAAAGGTCGGCAGCAAAGGACCGAATCCGCTATGAATCTTCTCTTGCCCTGTCGCACTCATTGTAGCGAAGGTGCGGCCGTGAAAAGATTGCTTGAAGGTCAGGATTTTCGTTTTCCCCGTGTGCTTTTTCGAAAGCTTTATTGCTGCTTCATTCGCTTCTGCCCCGCTGTTACAGAAAAAGACGGCATCAAGACCGCTTGCGGAAGTAAGAAGCGTCGCTGCCTCTTCCTGCTTAGTGATCGGAAACAGGTTCGATACATGCCAAAGGGTATCCAGTTGTTTTTCCACTGCTTCTTTTACAACAGAAGGGGAGTGACCTAAGTTACAGACCGCTATACCTGAAATGAAATCCAAGTATGTTTTTCCATTTTGATCCTTTACCTCCGTGCCCTTCCCCGAAACCAATTCAATGTCTAACCGATTATACGTAGGGAATACCTGACTCATATCACTTGAACCTCTTTTCCTTCTGTTATTCGGGTACCAACCATTTCTCCGTCCTGAATAATGGAGTCCTGACACCCGACAATCATCACCTCATGTATATTCTCGTTCAAAACCGATAAGGCTGCCTGAACTTTCGGAATCATTCCACCGTAGATTATACCGGATTCAATATAATGATGAATCGCCTCTTTTGTTACACGTGAAACAAGTTCACCGTCTTTCAAGATTCCCGGCACATCCGTGACAAACACCAATTTCTCCGCTTTCAGTGCTTTAGCGACGGCTGAAGCGGCCAGGTCCGCATTCACGTTCACCCTCTCTCCTCCGTTGGTGACAGCAAGGGGAGCGATGACCGGTAAGTAGTGTAATGAAAGTAGATTGTGCAGCAACGTAAGATTGACCTCATCAATTCTGCCGACAAACCCCAGAGACTCTTCATCTACGAATCCCGCCTTTAGTAACCCGGCATCGTACCCGCTCAATCCGATGGCACTTACTCCTTGCAGGTTGATTTGATGGACCAACGCGCTATTCACCTTGCCCTTTAGCATCTGTTCAGCAATACTGAAAACTTCCTTCGTAGTTTTACGCTGGCCGTTTATGAACGTAGACTCGATCCCAAGCTTCTTGAGTGTAGCCGTAATGTCCGGTCCCCCACCGTGAACAAGAATCACATGATAGTGCTGTTGTAGATCTTTTATGCTTTTATAGAAAAGGGATGATAGCTTAGATAGGACACTCCCTCCCAGCTTCAGAACAATCACAGGCTTATGTTCGGTAACTTGCATTGATTTTGACGTAATCATACGTAAGGTCGCACCCCCAGGCTTTTCCTATCCCTTCTCCGCCATGTAGCGTTACAGAGATGATCACATGTTCAGCTTGCATGTACTGACTGACTTCTTCACCATCGAATGGTTGAGGAGTGCCGTTGGAAAATACGAGTGTGTCGCCGATGCAGATATCACAATGATGTGGATTGAGGTCGACCCCACTATGTCCCATGGCACCGACGATTCTTCCCCAGTTAGGATCTCTTCCAAACAGGGCAGTCTTCACTAAGTTGGACCCGACGATTTTTTTGGCTAAAAGATTGGCTTCTTGATGGGAATGGGCGCCAGTCACATTCACTTCCACCAGTTTGGTTGCGCCTTCTCCATCTCTCGCGATTTGCTTGGCCAGATCTTCACATACAAGAGTCAATCCCTCTTGAAAATGTGACCAGTCAGGGTGACCTTCGTGAAGTGCCTCATGCTCCACCATGCCATTTGCCAAACTGATGACCATATCATTGGTGGATGTTTCCCCATCTACTGTGATTTGATTAAAGGATTGATCGATGGCTGTTTTAAGGGCATTCTGTAGAACCTCTGATGAAATCGTAGCGTCTGTCGTAATAAAGCCGAGCATCGTCGCCATGTTGGGATGTATCATCCCCGACCCTTTACCACATCCTCCTATGGTGACTGTTTTTCCATCGATCATTACCTGATAACAGGCCGTTTTCTCGACTGTATCCGTAGTGAGGATGGCCTGTTGGAAAGAATGTGCAGCTCCCATATTCGCCTCTACTTGGATTTCGTTACAGCCCCTTTCCATCTTACCCATCGGGAGCCATTCTCCGATGACACCTGTGGATGCAACGGCTACGTACTCTTCAGGAATCTGAAATCGTTTGGCGATCCACTCCCTCGTTTGAAACGCATCCTTCAACCCTTGTTCACCCGTACACGCATTTGCTATGGCACTGTTTACGACGATTGCTTGAAGTTTATGAGATTGAGAGATACTTTCCTGAGTGACTTTAAGGGGAGCCGCTTGAAAATGACTTTGTGTATAGACCGCTCCACATTGTGCAGGTTTCTCACTGTAAATCACCCCGAAATCCTTCTTTGCATATCGAAGTCCGGTGTGCATCCCCCCTGCCTTGTATCCGAGAGGTGACAGAATCGTTCCTCCCTTGATTGGTTTAACCGTATGTTCTTTTACCAGTTTCATTGATTCTCCCCCTCTTATGGATAAATTGGATAGTGATGAAGTCCAATCGTTTCGTCTAATCCAAGCATTACGTTCATATTTTGAACTGCCTGACCCGCCGCCCCTTTCACCAGGTTATCGATCACTGACACTATCGTCACCCGATTCGTCCGTAAATCGGCTTTGATTGATAGATCACAGAAATTCGTGCCGAAAACTTCTTTCGTACTTGGGAACTGTCCTACTTGGCGAACACGGATGAAGGGGCTCCCTTCATAAAAGTTGTGATAGAGGCTATGTAACTGCCCGGTAGTCCAGCTGTCCTTTAAGTCTGCGTACATCGTCACCATGATCCCCCGGGTCATGGGAATGAGATGGGTCGTAAAGGTGACCGGTCCCGCTTCACTGTTCCACTCCTTCAACTGCTGTTCAATTTCAGGGGTGTGCTGGTGTTGTTGGACTTTATAGATTCGTAGATTTTCCTGGGTCTCGGAAAAGTGACTGGATTGAGTCGCTTTCCTTCCCGCTCCGGATAATCCCGTTTTGGCATCGATGATCAGGGAGTGAGGGTCTATAAGATCCTGATGATAGAGTGGAGCCAACCCCAGCAGTGTCGCCGTCGGGAAGCAGCCCGGGTTGGCAATCAGGTCCGCTTCCCCGATTGCGTGTCTATTCATTTCAGTCAGACCATAAACGGCTTTGTCCAGAACGTCCTGTGGAGCGGATTCTCCTTTATACCACTCTTCATATTGACCCGGGTCCTTTAAGCGCAGGTCGCCTGAAAGATCTATTACTTTTGCCTTTTTCCCTATGAGCTTTTGAGCCAGATCCTTTGATACTCCCGAAGGCACAGCCAGGAAAACGAAATCAAGCTGTTGCATCTCCCCAATCATGATGGGCTTTACTCTTTCAAGGGAGAGTCCGGCCAAGTGTGGATATTGTTCCGCATATGGAGTCTCCCCTAAAGAAGATGAATACAAAATGCATTCATTCACATTTGGATGCTTTGAAAGAAATCGATACAATTCCACACCACCATACCCAGTACTACCAACAATACCAACATTCAATACCATTCACCTCAAAGAATAAATTTAAATTAGGTCTAATTATATGAGTGTATATTAATAAAATCAATAGTATATTTATAAAATTTTCTATAAAGTTACTCTATTCACAAATTCACTTCAATAGTACTATGAAGCAAACCGAATAAAGGTCCACCCCCTTTTTAAAATGTACCCTATAGAGTAGACAATCAAAAAAAGTCTACCTATAGGGTACTTTTTTGTATAATGACAAATAGACAACAATGTAGAAACTGGGGAAAATTATGAGTAAAAAGACATTTACAGAT
>NZ_CAJGBF010000024.1 GCF_904424705.1 Rossellomorea arthrocnemi
ATTTCCCATCACGTAAGTGAGTAAGATCCCTAGAAGATGACTAGGTAGATAGGTCAGAGATGGAAGCATGGCGACATGTGGAGTTGACTGATACTAATCGATCGAGGACTTAACCATAAAGAGTCATGATTTTAATGAACAACAATTGGTCGATATTCGGCTTTCTTGACATCAATCCTTTATCTAGTTTTCAGGGAACAAATTTTATATGAAAATATAAAAAAGCCTTGAAAAATTATATCTACACGATATAATAATACTTGTCCTTAATAGAGACGAGACATAGTCTGGTGACAATGGCGAAGAGGTCACACCCGTTCCCATGCCGAACACGGAAGTTAAGCTCTTCAGCGCCGATGGTAGTTGGGGGATCTCCCCCTGTGAGAGTAGGACGTCGCCAGGCTATATATTATGGAGGATTAGCTCAGCTGGGAGAGCATCTGCCTTACAAGCAGAGGGTCGGCGGTTCGATCCCGTCATCCTCCACCAAAGATTTTTGCTTTAGCAAAATATCTTTCCTTGAACTGTTCTGGTGAAACACTTTTCTTAACGAGCGTTCTTGGAAAAAATAAACATAATCATACATGCCGGTGTAGCTCAACTGGTAGAGCAACTGACTTGTAATCAGTAGGTTGGGGGTTCAAGTCCTCTTGCCGGCACCATTTGGTTTGTGAGCCATTAGCTCAGTTGGTAGAGCATCTGACTTTTAATCAGAGGGTCGAAGGTTCGAATCCTTCATGGCTCACCATAGATTTTTGCGAAAGCAAAATATCTTACCTGGGATTTTCACCAATGTGAAAATCAAAAGTATATGCGGGTGTGGCGGAATTGGCAGACGCACCAGACTTAGGATCTGGCGCCGCAAGGCGTGGGGGTTCAAGTCCCTTCACCCGCACTTTTATTTTGCGGAAGTAGTTCAGTGGTAGAACACCACCTTGCCAAGGTGGGGGTCGCGGGTTCGAATCCCGTCTTCCGCTCCAGAAGTATTGCCGGGGTGGCGGAACTGGCAGACGCACAGGACTTAAAATCCTGCGGTAGGTGACTACCGTACCGGTTCGATTCCGGTCCTCGGCACCAACGTTTTTTGCGAATGCAAAATAACGTTCATTAATTTTGATTTTCAAATACTATTAATGAACAAATAAATATGCGCCCGTAGCTCAATTGGATAGAGCGTTTGACTACGGATCAAAAGGTTAGGGGTTCGACTCCTCTCGGGCGCGCCATATATTTCGGGAAGTAGCTCAGCTTGGTAGAGCACTTGGTTTGGGACCAAGGGGTCGCAGGTTCGAATCCTGTCTTCCCGACCACTTCATTTGGGGCCTTAGCTCAGCTGGGAGAGCGCCTGCTTTGCACGCAGGAGGTCAGCGGTTCGATCCCGCTAGGCTCCACCAATCTTTTTGCGAAAGCAAACTAAACTTCATTGGTTTTACGAAAGTAAAATTCAATAGAATATTACATGTTTCTTGGCGGTGTAGCTCAGCTGGCTAGAGCGTACGGTTCATACCCGTGAGGTCGGGGGTTCGATCCCCTCCGCCGCTACCAATAGGGACCTTTAGCTCAGTTGGTTAGAGCAGACGGCTCATAACCGTCCGGTCGTAGGTTCGAGTCCTACAAGGTCCACCAAGTACCATTTTATTAGGGAGGAATACCCAAGTCCGGCTGAAGGGATCGGTCTTGAAAACCGACAGGGGTGTAACAGCCCGCGGGGGTTCGAATCCCCCTTCCTCCTCCATAATTCCTTTAACTTATATCGTCGCGGGGTGGAGCACGACCGAATAATCTTCGGAGCGTACACATCAGCGCACCGACTGAGCAGCAGCTTGAATAAGCATACTGAAGTCGGGGTGGTTCTACGTGATGCACAATTGGATAGTAGGAACTCAATTATTTTATATCGTCGCGGGGTGGAGCAGTTCGGTAGCTCGTCGGGCTCATAACCCGAAGGTCGCAGGTTCAAATCCTGTCCCCGCAATACCATTTTGACTCGGATATGAATTAAGATGTTGATAATTCTCAATGAGTCACGTATGGATAGTTATTTTCGCTGTCGCGAGGTAATGAAACCTATTTTGCTAGCGCAAATAATGAAAGTTATTTTGACTATCGTCAAGGTAATGAAAGTTATTTTTGCTGACGCAAAAAACTCTGGTCCGGTAGTTCAGTTGGTTAGAATGCCTGCCTGTCACGCAGGAGGTCGCGGGTTCGAGTCCCGTCCGGACCGCCATTTTTAATTTGATTTTAATGAATGTTTATTGAAAAAGAAAAGGGTTTCGATAAGCAAGAAGGTCGAGGAAGCGATCGAAGGAACACCGGAGCGTATTCAACATACGTGAGGATGTGACTGAGTGAGCTGACGAAGAGATTCGAAGCTTAGTGGAAGCCGAATACTATTTGGCTCAGTAGCTCAGTTGGTAGAGCAATGGACTGAAAATCCATGTGTCGGCGGTTCGATTCCGTCCTGAGCCACCATTTTTTCTGTTTATTCACATTATGGCGATTGTGGCGAAGTGGTTAACGCACCTGATTGTGGTTCAGGCATTCGTGGGTTCGATTCCCATCAGTCGCCCCATATTTTCTTGAATAAATTGTGCGGGTGTAGTTTAGTGGTAAAACCTCAGCCTTCCAAGCTGATGATGAGGGTTCGATTCCCTTCACCCGCTCCAATTATTATGGGCCTATAGCTCAGCTGGTTAGAGCGCACGCCTGATAAGCGTGAGGTCGGTGGTTCGAGTCCACTTAGGCCCACCATTTTATTATTCCGCAGTAGCTCAGTGGTAGAGCTATCGGCTGTTAACCGATCGGTCGCAAGTTCGAATCTTGCCTGCGGAGCCAAATATGGGGAAGTACTCAAGTGGCTGAAGAGGCGCCCCTGCTAAGGGTGTAGGTCGGGCAACTGGCGCGAGGGTTCAAATCCCTCCTTCTCCGCCATTACGGCCCATTGGTCAAGCGGTTAAGACACCGCCCTTTCACGGCGGTAACACGGGTTCGAATCCCGTATGGGTCATTATGAAGAGACTATCATTTGGATAGTCTCTTTTTTTGTGTGTAAAGTAAAATACATGGCTAAAACAGGATTAAAATAAACGGTTTACGCTAGAAAGTATCTCCTGATTCTCCACGAATGATATATGATCAAACTTGATCATTTTATAATCGACTTTCTCCTTGCATTATCAACTTCTTCTCTTCTTCTCTTCTTTTCTACTCACATTTTCAATGAAAACAACAATGGATTTAAGTCATATTCTTCACCCCTTCATTCGACACCGCCATCTCCTCGCCCCTCCAGTCAAAAACTTTACAAAATAACGTAATCCTTCTGGGTTTTCAACAAATTCCACATTTATTAACAGAAAAATTTTCGACAAATTCCGCTACATATTCGCCATGATTTCCCAATGTAAACCCTGTCATTTCCTAAGACTTCCCTAATAGGGTCGCTAAAGCATTTGGTATGTAGGAAATTGTCGTAATTGAGCGACGATTATAAAGAGGATTTTATTGAAGTTGTTAGAAAGTAGTATATAGATTGAAAAAATGTAGGTGAGATGATGAACGCAATGACCATAACAGATTATGATGTTTTTTTGTTTCATGAGGGAAATTTGCAGCAGGCCTATCAGTTTATGGGTTCACATGTGCGAAGGGATTCCACTGGGACCTATACAGAATTTTGCGTTTGGGCACCGAAAGCAAGGCATGTTTCATTGGTGGGGTCCTTTAATCAGTGGAATGGAAATGGTTATGATCTAATAAGACGGAATAGCGAAGGTTTGTGGACGATTCGAGTCGATAAAGATTTATCTGGAGAGACGTATAAATATGAGATTACCACTCCCTCCGGAACAAAGAAGCTGAAGGCGGACCCATATGGTTTTGCCGCCGAGAAGCGCCCTCAAACGGCAAGCATCGTCTTTGAGCTTGCGGGTTTTGCCTGGGAAGATGAGAAGTGGATTGAGGACCGCTCTGCGTCATCGGTCTATGACAAACCGATGACGATTTATGAAGTTCATTTAGGCACGTGGAAGAAGAAAGCGGGAAAGTTTCTTTCTTATAAGGAATTGGCACAGCAATTGATTCCTCATGTGAAGGAACTGGGGTTCACTCATATCGAACTGCTGCCGGTCACAGAGCATCCGTTTGATCGTTCCTGGGGATATCAGGGAACTGGTTATTACTCCCCGACCAGTCGCTATGGCTCACCACATGAATTGATGACATTTGTGAATGAATGTCATTTACATAATATTGGCGTGATTTTAGATTGGGTTCCCGGTCATTTTTGTAAGGATGCACATGGCTTATATGAGTTTGATGGTTCGTTTGCCTATGAGTACAAAGAGGAAAGAGATCGTGAGAATTATACATGGGGAACGGCCAATTTTGATTTAGGCAAAGGTGAAGTGAGAAGCTTCCTGATTTCCAATGCTCGTTTCTGGATGGATAAGTATCATATCGATGGCTTTCGGATTGATGCAGTGGCCAATATCATATATTGGGCGAATCAGGGTCAGCTTGCTCCGAATGAAGGGGCCATTCAGTTTTTGAAAAACCTGAATAAAGCCGTTTTTGAGTTTGATCCTTCGATTCTGATGATCGCAGAGGATTCTACGGACTGGCCTCAAGTGACGTCTCCTGTTCATTATGGAGGACTGGGATTTAATTATAAGTGGAATATGGGATGGATGAATGACGTCCTTAAATATATGGAAACCGATACGTCTGAACGGAGGCATGTACATTCTCTTATCACTTTTTCACTGTTATATGCTTTTTCAGAGAATTATGTGCTGCCCTTTTCCCATGATGAAGTGGTGCATGGGAAGAAATCATTATTAAATAAAATGCCGGGGGATTACTGGCAGAAGTTCGCTCAATATCGGCTTCTCCTCAGCTATATGATGGCTCATCCAGGGAAGAAGCTTCTGTTCATGGGAAGTGAACTTGCTCCATTTTCAGAATGGAAGGACCTTGAAGAATTAGATTGGCATTTAATGGATTACGAATTTCATCACAAATTCAATTCATATTTTAAAGAGCTTATGCATTTATATAAAGGTGCTGAACCATTATTCCAGATGGATCATCGTTCAGAGGGATTTGAATGGGTGGATGTGAATAATACAGACCAGCAAATATTTTCGTTCATTCGTTATGGGATAGAGAAGCGGGATCATTTTGTGGTGATCTGCAATTTCAGTCCGATTGTGTATCACCAGTATAAGGTGGGAGTGAATAAGGTTTCTTCTTATGAAGAGATTTGGAATAGTGATGATGAACGGTTTGGCGGTTCAAACCAGGTGAATCCAAAGCCGCTTACCGTGCACAATGAGCCGTACCACGGAAGAGAAGGATATGTGGAAATGACGATTCCACCTTACGCAGCCGTTTATTTAAAACCAATTGATTGAAAGGGGAGAAGGAATGATGGCAAAAGGTAGATGTGTGGCCATGTTATTAGCAGGTGGAAAAGGGAGCAGGTTAAGTTCATTGACGAAGAGTCTGGCGAAACCGGCTGTACCATTTGGAGGGAAGTACCGTATCATTGATTTTACCCTGAGCAATTGCACGAACTCAGGCATCGATACTGTAGGGGTCCTGACTCAGTACCAGCCACTGGTATTGAATTCTTATATTGGGATCGGGAGTGCCTGGGATCTGGATCGTAAAAACGGTGGCGTGACCGTGCTGCCCCCGTACGCTGAATCATCTGAGATGCGGTGGTATACGGGTACGGCAAGTGCTATCTATCAAAATATGAATTACCTTGAGCAATATGATCCTGAGTACGTATTGATTCTATCTGGTGATCATATTTACAAAATGGATTATAGTAAAATGCTTGATTATCATATTGAGAAAAAAGCAGATGTCTCGATTTCAGTCATTGAAGTAGGATGGGATGAGGCCAGCCGTTTCGGACTGATGAACACGAATGAAGAAATGAGAGTCACAGAATTTGAAGAAAAACCGGCTTTTCCTAAGAGTAACCTTGCTTCGATGGGCATCTACATTTTCAATTATTCCGTACTGAAGGATTATCTGGAGATGGATGAACGCAACCCTGATTCCAGTCATGACTTTGGGAAGGATGTCATCCCACTCCTGCTTGATGAAAAGAAGAAACTGATGGCTTATCCATTTGAAGGGTATTGGAAGGATGTCGGAACTGTTAAAAGCCTTTGGGAAGCGAATATGGATCTGATTGATGAACAGAATGAGCTGAATCTGTTTGATCATGACTGGAGAGTATATTCGGTTAATCCGAATGAGCCTCCTCAATATATTTCAGAAGAAGCCCTTGTAGAGGGATCTCTAGTGAATGAAGGGTGTACGATTGAAGGGACGATTCAGAAGTCGGTACTTTTCCAGGGAACAACGGTGAAAAAAGGAGCGCATGTCAGCCGCTCAGTCATTATGCCGGATGCCGTCATTGGGGAAAACGCCTATATCGAGCAGGCGATCGTACCGTCGAATATAAAGATTCCGAGCGGTTTGTGTATCATGCCGGAAGAGGGGTCTGATGAAATCATCCTGGTGACGGAATCATTTATTGAAACACTACTGGAACAGGAAAAAGTGTAAGGTTTGAGACCAACATTACAATATTACAACATTAGAGGAGGAAGTGTTTTGAAAAATACAATGCTTGGTGTTATTGACGCTACGAGTTACTATAATTCATTGGAGGATTTATTATTACATCGCTCATTAGCAGCTCTTCCGATTGCAGGGAGATACCGGTTGATCGACTTTGTACTCTCCAATATGGTGAATTCCGATATTGGTTCCGTTGCCATTTTTCCTAAGTTTCAATACCGTTCCCTGATGGATCACCTGGGATCAGGAAAGAACTGGGATCTGAACCGGAAACGTGATGGATTGTTTTTCTTTCCTGCACCGGGATTGGAAGCAAATGAAGAGGGGGTAGGTTCCTTTAATCACTTTGCTCATCATCTGGACTATTTTAATCGCAGTACCCAGGAGTATGCATTGATCAGCAATTGCTTTACGTTGTGTAACATAGCCTATCAACCGGTTCTTGAACGACACATCAGGATCGGCTGTGATATTACGGAAATGCGTCACAACGGGAACTCGTTGGATATGTACCTGGTTAAGACGTCTACGCTTATCGAGTTGATTAAAGGACGCCGTGAAACAGGCTACACATGTATGAAGGATGTCGTAGATGATATGGATAGCGGCTTTAAAGTATGCGGCTATGAGCATGAGGGGTTTGTTCAAACGATTGATTGTATCGAGGAGTACTATGATGCCAGCATGAAGCTGTTGAATTTATCTTATTGGAAAGAGTTGTTTAAAAAGGATGCCCCGATCTATACAAAGGTGAAAGATGAGCCGCCGACTCGCTATACTTCTCTTGCCAGTGTGAAGAATAGCATCATTGCCAATGGGTGCTATATTGAAGGACAAGTACGGAATTCAATGATGTTCCGGGCGGTGAAGGTCGGGAAGGGTACGTCGATTTCAAATAGCATCATTATGCAAAAGAGCCAAATTGGAGATAACTGTGTACTAGAGAATGTGATCTTGGATAAAGATGTGAGAATAGAGGATGGCGTCAAGCTTATCGGAGATCCAAACAATCCAATTGTCATTCGCAAAGGGATGATTCAAGGAGCGCTGATGAATTCGTGAAAGTGTTATTTGTAGTATCGGAGTGTGTCCCTTTTATTAAATCTGGAGGCTTAGCGGATGTTGCAGGCGCTTTGCCTAAGGAGTTAAAGAGTTTAGGCACAGATGTCAGGGTGATTTTGCCTAAATACGGCGGGATCCCTCAAGAGTTTCGTTCAAAAATGAAACGAAAGAAAGAGTTTTTCGTGTCGGTTGGATGGCGAAACCAGTATTGTGGAGTAGAAGAGTACAGTGAAAATGGAGTAACGTATTATTTTGTCGACAATGAGTACTATTTTAATCGGGAACGTCTATACGGATACTTTGATGATGGGGAGCGCTTTGCATACTTTACAAGAGCAGTCCTGGAAAGTATCGCAGTACTTGATTTTTATCCTGATGTGATTCATTGTCATGATTGGCACACTGGCATGGTTCCCTTCCTGTTGAGAAGCGAGTATCAAGAGAGACCGGGCTATTCATTTATCCGCAGCGTTTTTACCATTCATAATCTGCAATTTCAAGGGATATACCCTAAACAGGTGATGACTGACTTATTAGGCATTCCGGAGAAGTATTTTCATCATGAGTACCTCGAGTTTTATGGAAATGTCAATTTTATGAAAGGGGCGCTCATCTCAGCGGATTTTGTCACAACTGTGAGCCCTACCTATAAAGAGGAAATCCTGACGCCTTACTATGGAGAAAAGCTTCATAATATCCTTGGTCAGCGGTATAACCAACTATTAGGAATCCTTAATGGAATCGACGATGAAGTGTACAATCCTGATGAGGGGGAGTTTCCTTATTTCAGCGGTAACCTTCATGGTAAGAAGCAGACAAAGCGTCTTCTGCAAAAGAGCCTGGGATTTGAGGAGAATGAAAGTATCCCTCTCGTGTCCATCATTTCAAGGTTAACGAACCAAAAGGGCCTTGAATTGGTCAGGGGCGTCTTTCATGAAATGATCCAGGAGAATGTTCAGTTTGTCTTATTGGGAACAGGGGATTGGGAGTTTGAACAGTTCTTCAGGGAGATGGAATGGACGTATCCGGATAAGGTCAGAGTACAGATCGGCTTCAATGAGGAATTGGCAAAACAGATCTATTCTGCCAGTGATTTGTTCCTGATGCCTTCTAAATTTGAACCGTGCGGACTGGGGCAATTGATTGCCATGAGGTATGGAGCCCTTCCACTTGTTCGTGAGACAGGTGGACTGAATGATACGGTAGAGTCCTACAATGAAGAAACAAAGAGCGGCAACGGCTTTTCTTTCAAAAATTTTAATGCTCATGATCTGCTCTATACCTATCGAAGAGCTCTTTCGTATTTCTATGAAGATCCGGAAACATGGAATCATATTGTACGAACCGCCATGAATAAGGATTATAGTTGGGCACAATCGGCCTTTAAGTATAATCAACTATATGCTGACCTGGTATCAAGGAGTGAAAGCCATGTTTTCTGATCCAATTGAATTTAAAGAAATGTTTCTGAAGAAGCTTGAAATGATGTATGGAAAGACCTTTCCTGAATCCACCACCCAGGACCAATTCTTCACATTAGGTCATCTTATACGGGAATATATCTCGATGAACTGGATTCATACGAATGAGCAGTACCGTTTCAGTAAACAAAAGCAGGTGTATTACTTATCGATTGAATTCCTCCTGGGACGCTTGCTTCGCCAGAACCTGATGAATTTAGGAATATACGACATAGTAGATAAGGGATTGAAGGACCTGGGAATAGAGCTTGCGGAAATGGAAGAAGTTGAGCACGATGCAGGGCTTGGAAACGGCGGTCTGGGCCGCTTAGCTGCATGTTTCCTGGACTCATTGGCGTCACTTAATTTACCGGGCCACGGCTATGGTATCCGTTACAAGCACGGGTTGTTTGAACAAAAGATCGTGAACGGATTCCAGATGGAACTTCCAGAGCAGTGGCTGCGTCATGGACATGTGTGGGAGGTTCGAAAGTCAGATCTTACCGTCGAAGTACCTTTTTGGGGTAAGGTGGAATCTTATAAGGAAAATGAAGTATTGAAGTTTCGCCATGTGGATGCAGAAGTAGTAGCCGCTGTTCCTTATGATATGCCTATAGTAGGGTATGAAACGTCGACGGTCAATACCCTTCGTTTATGGAGTGCTGAGCCCGCTGCCTATAAGGCTGGGAAAGATATGATGAAATATAAGCGTGATACGGAAGCCATCACCGAGTTTCTATATCCGGACGACACCCATGAAGAAGGAAAAATCCTGCGTCTTAAGCAACAATACTTCCTGGTATCAGCAAGTATTCGCTCCATTCTTGATTCCTATCTGTACCGGAATGGGGACCTGAAGGAACTTCATGAAAACATTTCCATCCATATCAATGATACCCATCCAGTTCTCGCGATACCGGAACTAATGAGGGTCCTGCTTGATGAATATTCCTTTGAGTGGGAAGAAGCGTGGGAAATCACGACGAATACATTTGCTTATACGAATCATACGACCCTTTCGGAAGCACTTGAGAGGTGGCCGATCCGTATCTTCCAGCCCCTCCTGCCCCGCATTCATATGATTGTGAATGAAATCAATGAGCGGTTCTGCAGGGAACTGTGGGAAGAGTATCCCGGTGAATGGAAGCGGATAGAGGATATGGCAATTATTTCCCATGATGAGGTGAAAATGGCTCATCTTGCGATTGTAGGAAGCTTTAGTGTAAATGGCGTGGCAAAGATTCATACTGAGATCTTAAAGCTAAGAGAAATGAACTTATTCTATCAATATTATCCAGACAAATTTAATAGTAAGACGAATGGAATCACCCATCGAAGGTGGCTTCTCAATAGTAATCCCTCCCTTTCGAATTTAATCACGTCTTCGATTGGGGAGGATTGGATTAAAGATCCAGCCAAATTGGTGAAGCTGCAGGATTACCACCATGATCCGGCATTCTTGAAGGATCTCTATGGTGTGAAGCAGGAGAATAAACGGAAGCTTGCCGACCGGATACTTGAAAGCAATGGAATCATAGTCGACCCGACTTCAATATTTGATATTCAGGTGAAGCGGCTTCATGCATATAAACGTCAGTTGATGAATGTCTTGCACATTCTTCATTTGTATAACCGTTGTGTAGAAGATCCGGGATTTGAATTTCATCCACGAACGTTTATTTTCGGTGCAAAGGCGTCCCCGGGTTACTATTATGCAAAGAAAATCATTAAGTTGATTCACTCTGTAGCCGATCTCGTGAATGATCATCCACTGGTGAAAGGGCGGATCAAAGTGGTGTTCCTTGAAAATTACCGGGTGTCACTTGCGGAGGAAATCATCCCGGCAGCAGATTTGTCCGAACAGATCTCGACTGCGAGTAAGGAAGCCTCCGGTACAGGGAACATGAAGTTCATGATGAATGGTGCATTAACTCTGGGGACATTGGATGGTGCCAACATTGAGATTCTTGAGCAGGTTGGAAATGAAAATATCTTTATATTCGGATTGACGGCTGAAGAAGTGATGAAATATCAGAACCATGGCGGATATTATGCTATGGAGTATTTCCATTATGATACAAGGATCAAAAAGGTGTTGAATCAATTAATTGATGATACGTTACCAGATGCAGGTCTTCATTTCGAAACGATCTATGATTCGTTACTGACCGAGAACGATCAATTCTTCGTCCTAAGGGATTTCGATTCCTACGTAAGGGTTCATGAACAGGCCGGAAAGGCGTATGAAGACAAAGAGAATTGGTCCCGTATGTGTTTACAGAACATTGCAAATTCCGGGTATTTCTCAAGTGACCGTACGATTGAACAATATGCGAAGGACATATGGGGAATTGCACAGGGAAGTTTAATAAAGTAGAAAAAGCCGCTTGGGTGACCTTTCCCAAGCGGCTTTTTCTATTTTTTCTTCTTATCGGAAACATAACTGTCTCCGTCTTTATAAGGGATGTCCCCCATTGTGGATTCCATATTGTTCTCGTCCAGCATATCCTCATATTCTTCATGGGTTTTAGATGGATAGGCTCTACGGTTTGATCCTTCCATATCAGTTCCGACGAATGATTCAAAATCCTCGGTGAACCCTTCCGAAGTGTCTTCATCCTGATACAAGTCGGAATAATCCTCGTGATCCCCTTCAAAGTCTGAGGGAGTTTCCGATGTACCGAACCGCCCGACTTCCTGAAAACTGTCTTGATCGTCTCTTACATTTCCATCTGTTTCATGTCTGAATTCATTATCTACAGGTGGCTGCAGTACATCTTCCTCCACAGGTCTATCCTGAGGTGTCGATTGCTCGGGTGTATGATTCTTACAATATAGAGTCGTCGGGATGACTTCCAGACGCTCATAAGGAATATCCTGTCCGCATTCTTTACATTGACCGTAGGTACCATCTTCGATTGCGTGCAAGGCCTGTTGAATTTTATTCAGCTCAAGCTTCGCATGATCATCAATGGCAAAGTCTTTCTCCCGTTCATATAACTCTGTTCCCATATCGGCTGGATGATTATCGTAAAGAGAGAGTTCTCCTGAGTTATCGCGCTCGTTTGTATGGTGAAGATTATCTAAATCCTGATGTAAATGTTCTTGTAACTGCTTTTCCTGCTGAACCAATTCTTGTTTCAGTGATTGTTTTTGGCTGTCTGTTAGCAATTTCTTCACATCCTTCATTATGTTCGCTTAAATCTTGTCCTAACCATACTTTATCCGAAAGTGGGATGGTTAAAACATAAAAAGGTTTTTTCTAAACAATAATTCTATTAGCGGGTGTTGGTTGATTTCCGCGCCAGGTGCTCGCTTTCGGCGGGGCTAGGCGGTGAGTCTTTAGGCTTTGGGGGGGGTCTCACTTTGTCCAGCTCCGGCGGCTAGCCCCTCGAGGTCATAAGCTAAATGGTCCAAGAAGGCAAAAAACGCCTTCCCGGCCCATTCATCTTATGCTTGTCGGGGCTGATCAAGCCGCCTCCGCTTTTCGTTGTGGTCCAGCTCCGGCGGCTAGCCCCTCGAGGTCATAAGCTAAATGGTCCAAGAAGGCAAAAAACGCCTTCCCGGCCCATTCATCTTATGCTTGTCGGGGCAATTATTATGGATGAATGCCAAGAGAAAAAAACAATAAAAGAAGCTGCTTTAGTCAAAATAAAATCCGAACGCTCATTCCAAATTACAAATTTGAATGAGCGTTCGGATTTTTTTGTTAAAGTTAAAAAGTATTTTTAGACGGTTCTAGGTGTTGATTGAGTGCAAGACGATGACTCCTACGGGAAAAGCGGAATTTTATAATATATAAGCTAGTAATAGTCCTATGGACAATAGGAATCCGAAGATGGTATTTGTCTGGGCCGTGGCTTTCATGGCCGGCATCATTTCGATGGGTTGTGATTTTCCGATGAATCCTGTCGTTGCCTTGACGGCTTTAGGCATGCTCAGAAAGGCTACGAACAGCCATGGAGATGATATTCCTGTAACGACCAATCCGATAATCCAGGCATAGGATACGACAAACATACCACCTAAGAGGATGATGGCCCCTTTCTTCCCTAATAGGATCGCAATGGTTTTACGGCCGTTTTCCTTATCACCATCCAGGTCGCGGATGTTGTTGGACAATAAAATGGAGCCTACTAAAATGGATACTGGAATCGAAATGAGGATGCTTTCCCCATTGATATAGCCGGTCTGGATGTAAAATGAAATCAGGATGATCACCAATCCCATGAAAAATCCGGCAACGATTTCCCCGAACGGTGTGTACGCAATTGGCATTGGTCCCCCAGTATAAAAGTACCCTACTGCCATGCACACTAAGCCTATGAGGGCAAGCCACCAAGTACTGTAAAGGCAGATATAAATCCCTAAAAGAAGGGCGATTCCATATAGTGAAAAGGCAAGGTTGATAACCGTTGAGGGTTTGACCCCGTTACGGACAATCGCTCCTCCTATCCCGACTGAATGCTCTGTATCCAATCCTCTTTTATAATCATAATATTCATTGAACATATTGGTAGCAGCCTGTATCAACAGGCAGGCAACCAGCATGGCTGTAAATAGCAATACGTTCACTTTCGTAAATTGCAGTGCGAGTACCGTTCCTAATAATACAGGTACAAATGCAGCTGTAAGAGTGTGGGGGCGGGTTAATTGCCACCAGATTTTCCACCCTTTATCTGATTCCAACACGTTGGATGCTTGTTGTTCCATCATTCTCTCTCCCTTACGCAATAAGGAATTTTCAGAAAACATTACAATTCCTTTACAGATTAAAGTGTAGGTAATGGGAGAGGGACTGTCAATCATTTTCTACAAATTCGTGAAGGTTCTATTTTCCAGTAATTGAGGACTTTTACAGAGCTTTTGGTTTCTCAAAAGAAGAAAAAGGGTTTATTATATAATAAGGATAAATATTGTAAACATGTCTTAAACTTCGTTGACACACTATAAAGACAGGTGTATCTTATAGTAAGTTTGAAATAGTGCACGTGATTTTGTTTGGGGGAATTCAGTTGGTTACCATCCATAAAACCAATATTGAAAAAGCATATGATACAGCCAAAATGAAGGCTAAACAAATACATCACCCCGTCCTTCTCAGCATAGTGGAAGAAGTCGATGCCGTGGATCCTCTCTCTTTTTATTATGGAGGAAGCTCTTTTCATGGAGAGCGTTTTTTATGGAAGGACCGTGATCATACCATTACACTGGCAGGGCTCGGAGCGGCACACATTTTGTCGACAAATGAGAAGAAAGAGCGCTTTTTTACGGTTGAGAATGAGTGGAAGCGCTTTATTGATAGGTCTGTGGTCGTGACAGGGCAAAAATGGGCAGGCACCGGTCCACTATTATTCGGGGGCTTCAGTTTCGACCCTTTGAACGACAATGGTCCTGAATGGAGGCATTTCTCGACGGGATCGTTCCAGCTCCCCGCGTTCATGCTTACAAAGACGGGTAAAACGAATTATCTGACTACGAATGTCATCTGTCATCCGGAAGAAGACGAAAGCATATTTCATGAACGCATCCGTATGAAAGAAGAACTTTTGGCAAACGCCCGGAAGACCATTATTCCTGAACGGCCCCATTGGCTTGGAACACGTGATGTGTTGCCGGAAGAATGGAAAGATTCTGTCCAAAGCGTGGTAAATCGGCTTCAGCAGGGTGAGATGGATAAGGTTGTACTTGCTAGAAAATGTGAAGTGTCGTTCGACAAAAAGGTGTCATCGGATTTCGTACTGGATAATCTGTGGAAGCAGCAGCCTGACAGCTTTGTCTTCAGCTTTGAAAGGGAAGAAAGCTGTTTTATCGGAGCTACTCCGGAGCGGCTCGTGAAAAAGACAGGAGAAGAAATCCTCTCAACATGCCTCGCAGGTTCCATTGCGAGAGGAGATACCCTTCTGAACGACGAAAAACTTGGGGAAGAGCTACTGGAGGATGAAAAGAACCGTTATGAGCACCAGCTTGTAGTGGACAGCATTCAACAGGCTCTGAACCCTTTTTGTGATAAACTTTCGATCCCTCCTTCACCACAACTTATGAAGTTGAAGGATATCCAGCATTTGTATACTCCTGTCATCGGACAAGCATCTGAGCATACCTCCCTCTTAAATCTTGTTGAAAAATTACATCCTACCCCAGCATTGGGTGGAGTACCGAGGGATAAAGCTCTTTATGTAATCAGACAAGAGGAAGAAATGGATCGTGGGCTTTATGCAGGTCCGATTGGCTGGATAGACGCCTACGGAAATGGTGAGTATGCAGTCGCCCTTCGTTCAGGGCTGCTTCAGGGAGAGAAGGCTTATCTGTATGCGGGGTGCGGAATCGTGGCGGACTCGGAGGCCGAAAGTGAATTTAAAGAAACACAGATGAAATTTAGGCCAATGCTCCGGGCTTTAGGGGGAACCGTACATGATTGACGAACATCAATTGAAACTGACAAATTATTTGGCGGCATTCATTGAAGAGTTGGTTGGAAATGGAGTAGACGAAGTAGTCATCAGTCCCGGCTCTCGATCTACTCCTTTGGCGTTGTTATTCGCCCACCATCCAGGTGTGAAAACGTATATTAACGTGGATGAACGTTCTGCGGCTTTTTTTGCATTGGGGATTGCAAAGGCAAGGAATAAGCCCGTCGCTATATTGTGCAGTTCCGGGACAGCAGGGGCGAATTATTATCCGGCTGTCATCGAAGCACGCTACGCAAAGGTACCGCTCATTGTCTTGACCGCGGATCGCCCTCATGAGCTAAGGGAAGTTGGGGCACCTCAAGCCATTAATCAAATTGATTTGTACGGGAAACACGTTAAATGGTCCATTGACATGGCCTTGCCGGAAAGTATCCCGTCCATGATACAGTATGCACGATCATCTGCTGTCAGGGGAGTGGCCATTTCAACAGGAAATCCTGAAGGTCCGGTTCATTATAACTTCCCGTTCAGGGAACCTCTTATCCCTGATTTGCAGAAGGTTGAATTTGCAGGTGATCAAAAGGGAAAAAGAGTCCTTCAAGGAGACCGTCAATTATCCCCGGACTTTCAACATGAACTTCAAGAAACAATAGAGAAATCAAACCACGCCATTATTGTGTGTGGCTCAGGATTATGTGAAGATGCTGTTCAGTCCATTGTTGATTTTGCCGAGGAAAACGCATTGCCAATCATAGCAGATCCATTATCCTTTGTCCGGAGTGGTCACCATTCCAAGGATACGGTCATCGATTGCTATGACACATTCCTGAGAATTGAAGACCTTCAAGAATCGTTACATCCTGATCTCGTAATCCGTTTCGGTGCCATGCCAGTTTCGAAAGCACTTATGTTGTTCTTGAAAGGTCTACCGGATATTCCAACGTGGATTGTGAGTAAAGGAGAAGAATGGCAGGATCCGACGGCACGGGGAACGGATTATATTCATTGTGATGAAAGCCTGTTTTGTAAGAGCTTAATGAAACATACTTCCCAAAAGACTCTGAGTTGGTTAAACCATTGGCAGGATGTCAATAACCGGACAAAGAACTTACTTATAAACGGGCATCAAGCCTGGGATGAAGGGGCAGCTGTCCATCAGCTGATCCAGCACTTGCCGGAAGGGTCCACCATGTTTTCAAGTAACAGCATGCCGATCCGTGACTTGGATACCTATTTTTTCACAAATGAACGTTCCCTTCGAATCTTTGCCAATCGAGGGGCAAATGGGATTGACGGAGTGGTCTCCACGGCCCTCGGCATGAGTACGAAATCACAGTCGATGTATCTCCTAATCGGGGATCTTGCCTTTTTTCATGATTTAAACGGTTTATTAACAGCCAGGAAATATCAATTGGATATGACGATCGTTGTGATGAACAATAATGGCGGAGGAATCTTTTCTTATCTGCCCCAGGCAGTTGACCAGACTCACTTCGAAGACCTGTTCGGAACCCCGATGGATCTTGAATTTGCCCACGCCGCAAAGCTTTACGGTGCTCATTATTTTCATGTGACATCCCAACAAGAATTTATTCCAGCCCTCCAGGAAGCGGAGCACAGCAAGGGGATAAAAATTATTGAAGTGATGACCAATCGTGAAGAAAATGTAGCAAATCATCGTAAATTGTGGAATTTTGTTTCCCGGGAAATGAAGCAAAACATGAAGGGTGAACACCATGATTCTTCAAGTGAATGATATTCGTTATTTTGTAGAAGTTAAAGGGGAAGGGGAACCTTTGGTTTTCCTTCACGGCTTCACAGGGGATACGACAACATGGTCACCAATCACCGATCATTTGTCTACAACGCATCAATGTATTAGCATTGATCTAATTGGTCATGGGCTTACGGAATCTCCCAAGGATTTTACACGGTATAAAATGGAACGGGTTTCCTTAGACATACGTTTCATTCTCGATGAACTCAACATCGAGGAAGCAGTGTTGATCGGATATTCAATGGGAGGGCGCTTGGCTCTTCACTTCAGCTTGACCTATCCTCAAAGGGTAAAGGCATTAATCTTGGAAAGCGCCTCTCCGGGATTGAAAACGACTGAAGAAAGAGTGGATCGCATGAAGAAAGACCATGGACTGGCTGATAGAATCGAGAAAGACGGAATCGAAAACTTTGTCGACTTCTGGCAGGAGATTCCCTTGTTTGCTTCTCAAAAAAGGCTGTCAGATAGAGAGCGTTTCAACATTAGGAAGCAGCGCTTGAATCAATCGGCAACAGGCTTATCGAATAGCTTGCGGGGAATGGGGACAGGTGCACAGGATTCTTTGTGGGACAGGCTTTGCGATCTCTCTCTCCCTGTCCAAATACTTGTCGGCGAGCTTGATCATAAGTTCATCTATATTGCAGAAGAGATGAAAAAACGCAATTCAGACTTTCAAATTGTGACATTTTTCAACACGGGACATGCAATTCATGTGGAAGAACCGCTAAAGTTTGGTACAATAATAAAGGAACTACTGTTAACTACATAAAGGAGGAACAAACCAATGGCTTTTGAATGGGTTTCAGAAAGAAACTATGAAGATATTTTGTACGAAACGTACAATGGAATCGCTAAGATTACGATCAATCGACCAGAAGTTCGTAACGCATTCCGTCCTAAAACCGTAATGGAATTAATTGATGCATTTGCTTATGCACGCGACGACTCCAAGGTCGGTGTCATCGTATTAACAGGTGCCGGTGAAAAGGCATTCTGTTCAGGTGGGGACCAACGGGTACGCGGTCATGGTGGATATGTCGGGGAAGATGAAATTCCACGACTGAACGTATTGGACTTACAGCGACTGATCCGTGTGATTCCTAAACCGGTCATTGCAATGGTAGCAGGCTATGCAATCGGTGGAGGACATGTTCTTCACGTCGTTTGTGATATTACGATTGCCGCAGACAACGCAATTTTTGGTCAAACAGGTCCTAAAGTAGGAAGCTTTGACGCCGGATACGGTGCTGGATATCTTGCTCGCATCGTCGGTCATAAGAAAGCGAAAGAAATCTGGTATCTATGCCGTCAATACAATGCACAGGAAGCACTTGAAATGGGCCTCGTCAACACAGTTGTCCCATATGAGCAGCTTGAAGCGGAAACGGTTCAGTGGGCTTCAGAAATGCTCGAGAAGAGTCCGACTGCCCTTCGTTTCTTGAAAGCTTCATTCAACGCAGATACAGATGGACTGGCAGGTCTGCAACAGCTTGCAGGTGACGCTACCCTACTATACTACACAACGGAAGAAGCCAAGGAAGGCCGCGACGCATTTAAAGAAAAGCGTAAGCCGGACTTCGGACAATTCCCTCGTTTCCCTTGATCTAAGGCGGCCTGATGAATCTTATATGGATTCATCAGGCTTTTTTAAATGAAAGGTTGTGCTGTTGGTACCCGGGTGAATTGGTTGTTCACCATTCAGCATATGTTCAGTGGAAGTGCCATAACTAAAGAAAAACAAAACCGAAAGACCAAGCAACTCTCTTTAATGAATGACGAACAGGGCAACAATACGAAAGGAATGGAGAATGATTGATGACAACACAGCAATTGCCTAATTGGCTAAAACAAAGAACATTTTTAACACCTGACCGAATGGCTCTAAGTAATGGTGATGGGGAGTATACATTTGCAGAGCTGTGGGAAAAAGTCATTTCCATCGGTGAACAGCTAAATACCATCGTTAAACAATCGTCTCACCCCTATTTGGGACTCATGATCAAAAATAAAGTGAATTCTGTGTTGCTTGTTCATGCCATTCAACAGCTGGGCTTCACGACCGTACTCTTAAATCATAAGTTGAGTGAGAATGAATTATCTTTTCAAATTCAAGATATGGAGTTATCTACGGTCATATATGATGATGATTGTGAAGAAAAGCTTTCTTTTTTAGGAGAGGGCGTTAAGGGAGTCTCCTTCTCTCAATTGTTCCGCACACACCGGACACCTTTTGAGGTGAAGGATCATTTTCAGTTAGACCAAGCATGCTCGGTCATGTATACATCGGGTACGACAGGAGCGCCAAAGGGAGTTCTTCAATCATACGGAAACCATTGGTGGAGTGCCATTGGGTCTTCCTTGAATCTCGGGATAAGTGAAAATGATACATGGCTTTGTTCGGTTCCTCTCTTTCATATCAGCGGGTATTCAATCCTGATGAGGAGTGTTATTTATGGAATGAACGTCCGCCTGTTTGAAAGTTTTGACGTGGAAGGAATCAATAAGGAGCTCGCGTCGGGAAAAGTCACCATCATGTCTGTTGTCAGCAATATGCTTATGCGTCTAATGCAAGACATGAAGGACAGATGCTATCATCCAAATTTCCGTTGTATGCTGTTGGGTGGGGGGCCGGCGCCTCTCCCATTGCTTCAGGCATGTAAGGAAAAAAACGTACCGGTCTTCCAGACATACGGAATGACAGAAACCTCCTCTCAAATCGTGACATTATCGCCTGAATACAGTATGACGAAGCTCGGGTCAGCAGGTAAGCCTCTCTTTCCTTCTGAATTAATGATCCAGTGCAAAGACGGCGCTTCAAAAGCGAATCAAGAAGGGGAGATCCTTGTGAAAGGGCCGAATGTGACACCTGGATATTACCGAAGAGAGGAAGCCAACGTCAAGAGCTTTGAATCAGGCTGGTTTCATACGGGGGATATCGGCTATGTGGATGAAGAAGGTTTCTTATTTGTATTGGACCGCCGATCTGACCTGATCATCTCCGGTGGGGAAAACGTGTACCCCGCTGAAATTGAAAGTGTCCTGCTGGGCTGTAACGGGGTGGAGGATGCAGGAGTGACAGGAATTGCAAGTGACGAGTGGGGACAGATTCCATGCGCTTTTATCGTAAAGAAAGAACATCTTGCGAAAGAGGAAATCATAAGACATTGCAAAGAGAATCTTGCTTCCTATAAACGTCCGAAAAAAATTGTATTTGTGGAAGAGCTTCCACGAAATGCTTCAAATAAACTGTTGAGAAGAGTGCTCAGAGATCAGTGGGACAAAGGAATGTATGCCGATGAAGATTAAATCCATCACTCTCCACATCATTACGATGCCCTTGAAAAGACCGTTTGTGACCCATCTCCAAACGGTTGAGGAGCGGGAAGGGATCATTGTTGAGGTGCAGGACACTGACGGGCTATGCGGGCTAGGAGAATGCGTTGCTTTTTCGACACCTTGGTATACAGAAGAAACCGTTAAAACGTCCCATCATATGCTGAAGGATGTATTGATCCCACTTATGAGCAATACTCCATTCCTACACCCTGAAGAAATCGGTAAGCGGTTTGAAGCCGTTCGAGGTAACGCTATGGCGAAGGCTGCACTTGAAATGGCGTTATGGGATCTTTATGCAAGGCAGCACAATCTGCCTCTTTGGGATATGATCGGTGGCGTGCGAAAACAAGTTCTTGCTGGAGCCGTGGTCTCAGCAGGCAACGTGGAGGAAATGATCAAGCAGACGGAAGAACTGGTTCGGGATGGATATCAGCGAATAAAGCTGAAGATTTCCCCGGGGGCAGATATAGAGATTGTAAAAGAGTTGAGGGCTCATTTTCCAACCCTTTCCCTTTTAGCCGATGCTAATTCTTCGTATTTCCTTAAAGACAAAACACAGCTCCAGGCATTGGATGAGTTCGACTTGGAGATGATTGAACAGCCGTTGGGAATCGACGATTTAGTAGAACATTCTCTTTTGCAAAGGGAGTTAGCCACTCCGATTTGTCTCGATGAAAGCATCGTTACTCTTCACGACATGAAGAGCGCCATTCATTTAAACAGCTGTGGGGTGGTTAACATCAAGCTTGGCAGGGTTGGTGGGTATACGAGTGCTTTGGAAATCTATCGGTTGTGCCGGGAACATGATATTAAAGTGTGGTGTGGGGGAATGATTGAATTCGGAGTTTCCCGGGCCCATAATCTGTCTCTCGCCACTCTTGAAGGTTTTTCAATTCCAGGGGATATCTCGTCCTCCTCAAAGTATTGGGACGAGGACATCATTACCACTCCGATCATTGTGAAAAATGGTGTGGCGGATCGATTGGAGGGTGCGGGTATTGGTGTAGAGTTAAACCGAAAGCGACTTGGTGTCGTCACCAAATACAAGGAAACTATTTACGTTTAAATCATCAAGCCTCTAAACCTCACGAAAAAGTAGGGAATATTCTATTCCAAAAAATTTCTTGAAATAGAAAATATTGTATTTGGGGAACCAATCCATTTATACTTAAGTAGTACATGCTCAAATGACAAATCTTTGAGGAGGAAGCATGAAACTAGGTGCATTTTCTGTAAGTTTAACCGTGAAAGACATTCATCGATCAAAGTCATTTTACGAAAGCCTTGGATTTGAAATCATGGGAGGGGATATTGCTCACAATTGGCTCATTATGAAGAATGAAAATTGTATCGTTGGCCTTTTCCAGGGAATGTTTGAAAAGAACATTCTGACGTTTAATCCAGGTTGGAATCAAAATGCAGAAAATCTGGAGGCATTCACGGACGTTCGGGAACTTCAAAAGAGTCTGAAAGCAAAAGGGATTAGCATGCTGTCTGAAGCGGATGAATCAAGCGAGGGACCTGCAAGTTTCACGATTGAAGATCCCGATGGCAATACCATACTCGTTGATCAACACAGATAAAAAGCCAGAGAGCAAATGCTCTCTGGCTTTTCTACATATTAAAATGGATTCGTCGCCCACTGAAGGGATTGTTTGATAAAGATTCTGGGATGTAATTTCAGCTGTGATATCATATGCTCCGCCAGGTCCTCCGGCTGCATGTATTTATCCTTGTCCGCTTCATCAAGCCTATCGCCAAAGGTCAGGTCCGTTGCCACCAGGCTCGGGTTGAGGGTCATGACTCTTATGTTATGTTTTCGGACTTCCTGCATGAGCGCTTCTGTCATGCCCTGGACGGCAAATTTCGATCCACTGTACGCAGTGCTTCCTTCCGTACCTTTCAATCCGCTGCTGGATGAAATATTAATGATGTCACCCCGATTCTTCTCCATCAACTGGGGCAAAACGGCACGTGTGACATAATAGGTTCCGAACACGTTGACTTCAAAGGTCCGTTTCCATTCTTCCGGATCGATTTCCAGGAATGATCCGTATGTTCCGATACCTGCATTGTTAATAAGGATGTCAGCCGGTCCTAAGTCATTTTGTAATTTTGAAATAGCTTGGTCCACTTGATCCATTTGGGAAATATCTGCTACTGCTACACTGGCTTTCACTCCTAGTGACCGTGCTTCCTCAGCCACTTTTTCAAGAGTGCTCTCTGTGCGCGCCAGAAGTCCGACATGGACGCCTTCACGGGCAAGTTCCAATGCGGTCGCCTTACCGATTCCCCTGGCTGCACCCGTAACATAAGCGGTTTTGCCCTTAATCGATTGTGCCATTATCCATCATCCTTCCAATAGGGTTTCTACCGTAAGTGTAAAGGTAAGAAGTGGGATAGGCAACTATTCTACTTTCCGGGGCCGAATGAGAAAAAGCTCCGGAGGGGCCGGAGCTTTCATTCACTTTTTTGCCGCAAGTACCGTTTATCATTCATAAATAAACTCCAGAAGTAGACAAAACCAGGGAACAGGATGATGAACCCGACGATATACGTGATGAATACAGCCTTAAAGGAGTTGGGGTCGGTAAATCCGGACTGAATCGTGACCTCAGGGTAGATGATATAGGGCAAGTGTGCCTTACCGTATACATAACTCGCCAATACATATTGAAAGGTAACGGCGATGACGGCGACCCTGGGCATTCCCTTCATTCCTTCCTTATTTGTCGGCAGGAATAGTGCGCCTCCGGCAACGAGGAACCCTAAGAGGGAAACTAATAATATAGGTAGATCTTCCATCATCCGATCATAGATCCAGGTGGCCTCATTTTTCATGGTGAACATAATAAGAAAGGCCATGATAACCGAAATGGGACCGATGATCAGAGCGTCCCGGCGATACATCTTGAAGGCTTCGAATTCCTTTGAAGCCTTGGAGTAATCAGCGAGAAGCAAGGATGACAGAAACAGTGTACTTGCGACGGCGAATCCGAAGAAAGCAAATTCATGTGGACTCGTAAACAGTTTCCCAAGAAGAAGGGTCTGTCCGCCATCGAAATCAATATAAGGTCCGTGGGAAATGGGAAGGACACTAATGAGCAAGCCGGGAATCAGTAAGCCGGTGATCCCTGTTACATAAGTCAGCGGCTTTCTGTAGTCATCTGCTACATGAGAGAATACAAGAAAGGCACTCCGCAGTGCCAGAAGCAGTAGAATCAAACTTCCTGGAACGAGTAATACGGTTCCTAACGAATAGGCAGCACCAGGGAACATGCTGTACACGGCCACGACTAAGGCGACGATGAATGTATTCGTGACCTCCCAGGTAGGGGACAGGTATCGATTGGCAATATTCGTTGCTTTCGTCTTGTCATGATTAATATAGATCATCGACCAGAAGCCGGCACCAAAATCCATCGTTGCCATAACGGCATAGATAAAGACGAATCCCCATAGTATCGTGATGGCAATCAATGCTTGTGTCATATCTTCACCTCCAATTCAGGCTTGTTAAGTTGATAGGGGAATATCTTTTTGGTTGGCTTCCGCTTTGTTAATATCCTTTTCAGGTGGATTCCGTTTGAAATAATAGAGAAGGACCAGAACGACGGACACGGCCAAAATCGCATAAACGGAAACGAATAGAATGAAAAGGGTTCCTAAGTTCCCTGAAGTGGTCACCGAGTCTTCCGTACTGAGAATACGGTAGATCGTCCAAGGCTGGCGTCCTGTACAGGCGAAGATCCAACCGAATTCGATGGCCAGGATCGACAGTGGTCCTCCCGCAACAAATGCCCACATCAACCATTTTGGGAAACGGTCCTTTTTCAGTAGCTTGTTCCACACATAGGCGATGAGTGACAGTAATATTAGCAGTGATCCTATCCCTACCATCGCGTTAAATAATGTATGAACGAACAAAGGTGGCCAGTATTCTTCAGGGAAGTCGTTTAACCCGATGACTTCCGTATCGAAGCTGTTCCCGGCCAGGAAACTGAGTGCCCAAGGAACCTCAATCCCCCATTTCACTTCCTGGGTAATAGGATCGGTGAATCCCCCAATAGCAAGAGGGGCATGGGTCTGTGTTTCAAATAACCCTTCCGCTGCAGCTAATTTCTCCGGTTGATATTCATGGAGCTGCTGAGCTGATTCATGCCCATTGATTGCCGTCAAGAATGAGAATACTCCCCCGACTAATAAGCAAATCATGAGTGACTTTCGATGGAATACATAGATTCTTGAACCAAAGGAAGTCTTTAGCATTTTATAAGCGGAAACGGTGGCGATCGTAAATGATCCCACGACATAGGCGGATAAAGCTACATGTCCCGCCGTAACGAAAAAGCTTGGATTAAAGAATGCCTTCCAAGGATCCACGTTAGTGATTTCCCCGTTTATGATTTCAAAGCCGGCAGGCGTCCCTTCAAATGCATGGACATTCGTAATCAATACGGCTGAAGCGAGTCCGCCAATCGCCACAAGCACGAGGCTCACAATTCTCATCCAAGGTGCGATGCGATTGGCTGCATATACATAAATGGACATAAATAATGCTTCCACAAAGAAGGCATAGATTTCGATTTGAAACGGCAGGGCCATGACGCGCCCGATGACCTCCATGAATCCAGGCCAAAGGAGGGACAGTTGTACACCGGCAATCGTTCCGGTAGGAATGCCCACCCCTAACAAAACGGCAAAAGCCTTAGTCCAGCGTTTTGCCATCACGGAATAATCCAGATCATTGGTCCGTTGAAACATAATTTCTGCGACGAGAATCATTAACGGAATACCCACTCCAAGTGTGGCAAAAATGATATGGAACCCCATTGTGACTCCAAACATGGAACGAGCAATTACTAATTCATCCATTCTCAAAATCTCCCTTACTAGTCTTTAACATTTCCTTATTGTCCACTTAATGGAAAATAATATTCATGATATATGGGAGAAAGAGGTGATGTATATTTTCAGAGTCAATCATTGATGGTGGAAGATCGATCATATAATAATTGTTGGATCATAATGATCATCCGAAGTCTGATGATAATAGGGTCTGAAAAATAGGATGGTCAGTTTTGAATTAAACCTCATTAATAAGAAAAAAGAGCAGCCACCAAGGCTGCCCTCCCCACATTTTCTATTGCAAAGCTTGTTTCAACGTGTCAATATTTCTTTTCATCAGTGAAAAATAATCTTCATCCTTCTTACGATCTTCATCCGTGAGAACGGATAAGTTGTGAAGAGTGAGCGACTTCGCACCCAATTCATTTTGGACAACTTCTGTCAGTCTTGAAGAGACGTTCTGCTCAAAGAGGATATATTGGACATTGTCTTCTTTCCCTTTTTCAATGATTTTTTTCAGCTCCTGCTGGGACGGTTCGTCAGCAGTATTCAAACCGGCTATGGCTTCCTGATGAAGTCCGTAGCGTTCTTCCCAATAGCTATAGGCAGCATGGGAAACGTAGAATGTTTTCTTCGGTGCATGGTCAGCCATGTCTTTAAATTCAGAGTCTAATTCGTCCAATTCTCTGGTTAACGCTTCAAGATTCGCCTGGAACTCCTCCTTATGTTCAGGCAATTCCTTTGAGAGAGTGTCCGCGATGTTTGTTGCCATAGCCTTGGAGTACACAGGATCTAGCCAAATGTGCGGATCCACATCATGGTTATGCCCGTCGTGATCATGTTCATCTGCACTTTCCTTGTGGTGCACCTCAATTCCTTTACTTGCCGGCACAACGACGACATCTTCATTTTCTAATAGGGATTTGGAATCTTCAACGAATCCTTCAAGACCCATCCCGACGTAGAGGAAAATATCACCATCGGCCATTTTCATCATATCTTTCTGGGAAGGTTCGAAGGTGTGTTCATCAGCACCTGGAGGGTATATGCTTTCGACATTCACATATTCCCCACCGATTTTTTTCGTGAAATCCTCCAATGGATAGACAGTGGTGTAAATCTCTAATATATCTTTCTTTTTACCATCACCCTGGCCGGAATCGGCTCCACAGGCAGACAATACTAAAATCAATAATAATAGTGAACCTAAACGAATATAGTTCAAGAGGAATCCTCCTTTTTAAACAGATTTATTAATAACTGTAATGATTACGATTTAGCACAATGGTTATTTTACTACCGAAATGGGGAATAAGCAAGATAATTGGATGGATTTAATAAAAAAAAGACTCCCTCACGATTTGGAGTTAGTCTGAGTCACTTATCTTTTTCCTTGGCCATTCTTCTGGAACGTGGTCAATCCCTCCAGGATGAAACGGATGGCATTTTACAATCCGCTTCATCGTCAACCAGCCGCCCCTGAGTGCACCGAACCGGCTAACTGCCTCGACACCGTAATGGGAGCAGGTAGGATAAAAGCGGCAAGTAGGGGGTTTAAGAGGGGAGATGACGCGCTGGTATAGCATGAATAAAAACAATAATAATTTTTTCATAACCTGTCTCCTCATAGATTTTCTTTTACTATATCAGAACCCGGATGGGGAATGAAATGTTTCGATTGTCAGCACGTGGAGAAACAGAATAATGATAGGTTTTATGCCTAATTCATATTAAGTTGATGAAATAACTATGAATTTACGTTATACTATGAAGTAGAAACTAAATTGGGAGTGATATTAATGCCTTCAGTAGAAAGCTTTGAATTAGATCATAATGCAGTGAAAGCACCGTTCGTCAGACATTGTGGTGTGCATAAAGTAGGAAGCGACGGACTTGTGAACAAGTTTGATATCCGTTTCTGCCAGCCGAACAAGCAAGCAATGAAGCCTGATTCCATTCATACTCTTGAACATCTATTAGCATTCACGATCCGAAAATATGCTGAGCCTTATGCTCATTTTGATATCATTGATATTTCCCCGATGGGTTGCCAAACGGGCTATTATTTAGTCGTGAGTGGCCAGCCGAAAGTGGAAGAAATCATCGATCTGTTGAATGCAACGATGAAAGAAGCTGTAGAAATCGAAGAAATCCCGGCAGCCAATGAAAAACAATGCGGGCAGGCGAAGCTTCATGATTTAGAAGGAGCCAAGAAACTGATGCGCTTCTGGTTAAGTCAAAGCGATGAAGAGTTGAAACAAGTATTCGCATAAAAAAGAAAAAGAAATCCACCGTTTTATAGGGAACGGTGGATTTCTTTATGGGTTACTTTTTATTTTCTTTTTCTTCGTCCTGTTTCATCTTTTCGAGATGAGGATTATTTTCAAGTGGATCGACTGTATGTTTAACGGTTGTATAGGCCTTGGACGTTGTGAGGGCACTTACGAAAATCACAAGAATACAAATGACAACCGCAATAATTAGAACAAGAGTTACCGACATCATGCAACCCCCTTTTTTTTAACTATTTTACCATAGAAAGATCGGTCATTCATGGGGGAAAAACAACATTTTTATGACGTTTCCTATGTTTTCCAATGGATGTTTGTTATTCTGAATAGAGTGAATGTTTATAGTGTGCACTATTCTTAAAAGTCAAAGCGAGGGGGAAGTTTCCATGGAAATCTCTTCTATGATGGGGAAACAGGTTGCAGAGCTTCAAAGGACACTCAGTATGAATCTGCTGAAAAGTCAGATGGCGACTCAAGCGGCACAAGTCACGGTGATGATGAAGGATATGCAGGTAAGTCAGCCTGTTCCCCATCCAAGTAAAGGACATACAGTGGACGTGAAAGGATGAAAGAAAGACATAACTAAATGAAGGAGTCTTCGTCTTGCACTTCAATCCACAGCTAGAACCAGCTATATACACTAAGTATGCTTTATTAAATCCGAACGATCATTCGAAATTCTTTAATGAAAATCGAAATTGTTCGGATTTTTATTTGACTAAAGCACTTTCGTCTCAGCCTCTTTTTGTATGGGTAGTCCCTCGAGGTCACAACGGAGAAAATCCCCAAAGGCCAAGAGCGCCTTCAGGGATTTTCCCCGTTGTGCTTGTCGGGCCTGACCAACCCGCCTCCGCTTTTTGATTTGTCCAGCTCCGGCGAGTAGAGGCTCGAGGTCATAAGCGGGGAATGCCAAAAAGGCAAAAAGCGCCTTTCCGTCATTCCCCGCTTATGCTTGTCGTCTCTGACCAACCCGCCTCCGCTTTTCGGTTTGTCCAGCTCCGGCGGGTAGTCCCTCGAGGTCACAACGGAGAAAATCCCCAAAGGCCAAGAGCGCCTTCAGGGATTTTCCCCGTTGTGCTTGTCGGGCCTGACCAACCCGCCTCCGCTTTTCGGTTTGTCCAGCTCCGGCGGGTAGTCCCTCGAGGTCACAACGGAGAAAATCCCCAAAGGCAAAGAGCGCCTTCAGGGATTTTCCCCGTTGTGCTTGTCGGGCCTGACCAACCCGCCTCCGCTTTTTGATTTGTCCAGCTCCGGCGGGTAGAGGCTCGAGGTCATAAGCCGGGAATGCCAAAAAGGCAAAAAGCGCCTTTCCGTCATTCCCGGCTTATGCTTGTCGCCTCTGATCAACCCGCCTCCGCTTTTCTTTAATGAAGGCTCTTTTTTTCGAGTCTTACCCGTTCTTCACTGTTGGACCATTTTTCTTTCAATGTTTCGAATATGTATAAGCGGAAGAAGTATTGTAATTCTTCTGTTTCCATTTCCTGTATCAGTTCTAATAATTCATTCCTAGAGGTATCTTCTAAGATTGTAAGGGCAATGAGGTCTAAGTCTTCGTCGGTACCTTTGATTCTTCTGCGGTACATTTCATAAATTTCTTCGATCAACTTCATGCACTTCACCTCCCTTTTGTTCCATTTTAACATGAACGTTTATGAATTACTCTACATATTATGCTAGGACAACTCTTATTTGTCTTTTACCCTTTGTCGGACTTTTTAACCATGAGAAGAGGTTCTTGGTTGTTTCTGAGTTAAACTGAACGATCGTTTTGATACCTTGTAATGGTTTGTCTCACAATAACCAACTACTAGAAAAAGGAGATGCTTTCATTGGAGAAAAGCTTGCTGTTCGTTGGGTCGGGTCTCAGTGCCATCATTCTTAACCTATTCGGAGAGTGGGACATGTTAATCACTTTTCTTTTGATTACCGTGACTCTTGATTATTTCACCGGGATGATTGCAAGCGGGATTGAAGGAAAGCTGTCAAGCAAATTCGGGGTGAAAGGGATCGGCCGTAAGGTGCTGATATTCTCTCTTGTCACGGTCGCCCACCTTATTGATACTATACTAACAAATAGCCACTTTATTCGTAATGCGACGATTATTTTTTATTTGTGTAATGAAATGATTTCAATCATTGAGAATGTCGGGAGAGCCGGGGTACCTGTACCGGATTTTTTGCGGAAAGCGGTTGAGGTGTTAAAGAAGAAATCGAAGTGAATAGAATTTCGTCAATTGAGGAAAATGAAGGATAAGTACTGTGAAGGAGTGGGAAGATGAACGAAGAACGACACGATTATTATATTGAAGTAGCCACTGGTGAGATTTCAAGAAGCTCGACAGATTCCGAATGGAACTTTAAAATATCCGCTACCGATGAAGAAATCACCAAGCTTCGGGAAGTGTTCGATTCCAATCACTCAGTCGATTGGCAAAATTTCTACCGGTCTCACGTTCCTTATGTTCAATATCATTTTGACCGGGAAAATGATGCCTATGATGAAAACCTTCATCAAGTGTATGAAATGCTCCACCGGCTGGGAGATGAAGACGTTAAGACATTCATTGAAAGTATAGGAATCCTGGATTCTCAGCCGCATGAAAACCATGAGTAAGAATAAAAGTATTGGTTCAGGAGTAATATCTGTGGACCAATGCTTTTTATTTATGGTTAGATGGAAGAAAGCGTGTACGGATGAGGTGAGGTCAGATGGAACAGTTTATAGATGAAAATGGGAAGCGAGTGGAATTATCCTTTGAAAAAGGGAGATTCCAACAGGAATCGTATCATGTCCTGATTATATGCCGCTATAAGAGAGAGTGGCTGTTGACTCGCCATAAAATGAGAGGTCTCGAATTTCCAGGGGGGAAGAGAGAACAAAGAGAAACCCTGGAGGAAGCGGCGATTCGGGAAACATTTGAAGAGACCGGGGGAGTGATCAAAGAACCTTTATTTATTGGGGAATATAAGGTGTATGACCGCTCTCCATTTGTCAAAACGATTTTCTTTGCTGAAGCAGAAGAACTCATCCGCAAAGGGGATTACTTGGAAACAGAAGGATCCGTGCTTTGGAACGGTGATTTCTCACAGATTCAAGAGGATCCTTCCTTTAGCTTCATTATGAAGGATCAGGTGGTGGAATTGGCATTGAAACGACTAAACGAACTCGATCTTATGACTTGATCCATTTTTTCTCGAGCTGCTCCACAAGCTTATACATAATAGTGGCAAATACGGCAATCACGAGGAGGGAGAGAAGGACAAGGGTAAAGTTAAAAACTTGGAATCCGTATATGATCATGTAACCGAGGCCCTTGGCGGACACAAGGAATTCCCCTACGATGACCCCCACCCATGATAACCCTACGTTTACTTTCAAGGTTGAAATGATCGTCGGGAAAGAGGCTGGAAGGATGACTTCTTTAAACATCTGTCCCCGTTTTGCCCCAAATGTCTGCATTACCTTTAAGTAATTAGGGTCTACTTCCCGAAAGGATGTATAGACGACGATGGTGGTGATGATGACGGAAATGACCGTCCCCATGGCGATGATGGAAGTGAAGCCCGGTCCCAGTCCCACAATTAATAGTGGTCCAAGGGCTACCTTGGGCATGGCGTTCAGGATGACAAGATAGGGATCCAATACTTTGGAAAGGAACGGTGACCACCATAATAAAGCGGCGAGCATTGTTCCGAGCAGGGTGCCGAGGATGAATCCGATGACGGTTTCACCAAGGGTTACAGAAAGATTGGCTATAAGGCTTCCGTCCCCTAACTTCACGATAAATAATGTCCATATTTTAGAAGGTGAGCTGAAAATGAGTGGATCTACCCAGTTGTTTCGACTTGCTATTTCCCAGAGGGAAAAGAATACGGTAAAGATGAGGGCTTGATAAAACCAAACCCAGCGCTGCTCTCTTTTCAATGATTGAATATAATCCTGGTGTTTTTGTTTAATCGATTCGTGATTCAAGTTTTTCAAGCTCCTTCCATATGGTTTGGAAAAATCCCGGGTATGTTTCATGATTCCTGACTTCAAAGGGCATCATTTCTTTTAACGTGGAAGGCACTTCGAATATGGTGTGGATACGTCCCGGTTTCGAGCCGAATAGAATGATCCGGTCACTCATGGATATGGCTTCCCCGATATCATGAGTGACAAGAATGGCCGTTTTCCCAAAAGATTTCAAGGTTGAATGCACCAAATCCTCTAATCTCAATTTCGTTTGATAGTCAAGTGCGGAGAAGGGCTCATCCAAGAGCAGTAATTGAGGATCTGTGATAAGTGTACGGATTAGTGCTACCCGTTGACGCATACCCCCTGATAATTCACGTGGGTAAGATGACTCTACACCTTCGAGTCCCATTTCGCTCAATAGAGCTCGTGCTTCTTTTCTTTTTTCCTCTGTCAGGTTCCCCATAATGTCCAAGCCTAAAAAAATATTTTCTTCAATCGTTTTCCAGGGAAATAGATAATCCTGCTGGAGCATGTATCCCAATTTCTTTTTCATTTTTCCTATAGGCATATTGTTTAACGTTACCTTCCCTTGTGTCGGGAGTATGAGGCCGGCAACAATGGAAAGCAGTGTCGTTTTACCACATCCCGATGGACCGATGAACGAGACGAATTCACCTTCTTCTACTTGTAAGGAAATGTCTGAGAGGGCATGGGTGGCCGTTTTCGGTGAGAAGTAGGTGTGGTGGACGGAATCAATCGATAGAAAGTTCACTGTAGTAAGCCTCCATTTTCTTTTTTTATAACGGAAGGGCTGACATGAGAAGTCAGCCCCCGGGATGTTGCTACTTTGCCGCTTTTTCTGCAATGGATGTATTCACCAGTGTTTTGTGATCGACGGACTGAGGAAGCTCACCTGCTTCGTCCATGATGGTTTGAAGATTGTTCCATTCTTCTTCGTCGAGGATCGGGTCGGTGGCGAAAGATCCTTGCGATTTATAGCGGTCTACAACAGTCTCGATTAAATCCAATTCTGTATCTTCAAAGTAAGGTTCAATCATCTTGGCAATATCGGCTGCTGAGTTTTTTTCCACCCATTGCTGGGCTTTGTATAGGGCTTTCGTGAAATTCTCTACGGTATCTTTGTTTTCTTTCATATAACTGTCTTTGGCCATGAAGGTTGTGTACGGCACATGACCTGATTCCGTTCCAAAGGAAGCGACGATATGCCCTTTTCCTTCTTGTTCGAAGATGGAAGCAGTCGGTTCGAATAATTGGACATAATCCCCCGTACCTGATGCAAAGGCATTGGCTATATTGGCAAAATCAATGTTCTGAATGAGATTTAAATCGTTTTGTGGGTCAATGTCGTGGTTCTTCAATACAAACTCTCCGACCATTTGCGGCATTCCGCCTTTACGTTGGCCAAGGAAGGTTGAACCCTTCAGTTGATCCCATTCAAAGTTCTCCACCTTTTCCCTTGAGACGAGAAATGTTCCGTCGGTTTGAGTTAATTGAGCAAAGTTGATGACAGGATCATTCGACCCTTGTGCATGAACGTAGATGGACGTCTCCGAACCGACCAAAGCGACATCAGCGCCGTTTGATAATAGGGTGGTCATCGTTTTATCCCCTCCCCACGTGGTGGTCAGTTCAATGTCGAGCCCCTCCTCTTTAAAGAATCCTTTTTCGATCGCAACATATTCAGGTGCATAGAAAATCGAACGGGTCACTTCCGCTATGCGAACTTTTTGAACAGTTTCTTCTTTTTCTCCACAAGCGGTCAACCCGATGGTCAACGTGAGAATGAGGAGTATACCTAGACTACTTCTAAGCCATTTTCTCAATTCAATCTTCCTCCTTTAATCCTTCAGGGTGATCAATAGTTGGGATGAGTGCAATTCTCTTCGCCTTGTATATCTATACGGCAACTGGGTAGGATGGTCATAAAGCTTTCTTTCCATCGCCTATTTAGATTTGCTAAAATATTCTATGTAGAGTATAAAAATGTGTGAATACCCAATGCACGTTTTGAAAGGAAGAGAATATGAAGAACGGAACGATCATGAAAAAAACGTTATTCCCCTCTCCGAACCCACATGTTGAAATGTATGAAATCACCTATTTATCCTCAGGACTCAGGGTGAAGGGATTACTCGCAGAACCTGTTCTAAAGGGGGAGTATGATGGTTTCCTCTATTTGAGAGGCGGAATAAAAGGTGTCGGGATGGTCCGGCCAGCACGGATCGCTCAATTCGCTTCCCACGGGTTCGTTGTGTTCGCACCATTTTACAGGGGGAACTTGGGAGGAGAAGGGAATGAGGATTTTGCAGGTGATGACCGGGAAGATGCTATTTCCGGAATGGATTTATTGAGAAATCACCCCAACGTCATACGGGACCGGATCCATGTCTTCGGTTTTTCCCGAGGGGGAGTAATGGCTCTCATGGCGGGCGTCGAGTGCAGGGATGTTACTTCCGTTGTCACATGGGGAGGCGTTTCGGATATGTTCCTGACGTATGACGAGCGGAAAGACCTTCGGAGAATGATGAAGAGGGTTATCGGAGGAAGTCCTAATAAAGTTCCCGAGAGATACGTTTGGCGCACTCCTCTTTACACCCTAGAAGGCCTGGAGGCACCGGTGTTGATCATTCATGGAGAAAAGGATCAGAACGTTTCCGTGGAGCATGCATATAGATTAGAAAAAAGATTGAAGGAACTTGGGAAGCGGGTCTCGTCCCATTACTTCAAAGAATATACGCACTACTTTCCGCCCAGAAAGAATCAGCAGATCGTTTCCCTGCTCTGTTCCTGGATGAAAAATCAATAGATTAAAAAGGATCGAGGTCATATAAAATGGGCATGGGCCTGGAATTAAACACGATGATTGTCACAAAAGGAAAAGAAGTGAGAAGAGAAGAGAATTTGTTCCAGCTACAAAAGGAAGGATACCGCCTTTATCCAATGCATCTTCCCATCGATGTGAGAAAGACGAAGCATAGTGACCCGAGTGGTTTCGGCAGGATTGAAAAGATGGAGTGGAAGGATGAGAAAACAACGATAGTCTACCGGTTGATTTCACTTAATTCCACTAATTGAAAAACGAGTGGCTGTAAACATACGCTTACAGCCACTCGTTTTATTTGATTTCCTCATATAAAAGATAACGGTTATCCTTCGTTTGTGCGATAAGGTAGTTCTTATGGTCTTTTACACTGTAGATGGGTGTCCCTTTCGCCAGTGTGTTGGCCGTAAAATCATTGACGGGATGATACTTGGTTTCGATCTTTTCTTTGATGGATCCCACCTTTTCATCAAGGGTCAGCTTCTTCTCCACAGATACCTTCACGTACTCCCTGTCGTTTACAACCATCATATCCCCATATCCGCATAATTCATAGGATGCCGGTTTTTTCTCCCCGCACGCACTCAACACAAACACACATAATAGTAAAAATACCAGACGCTTCATGTTTCTCCCCCTTTTCCATTCCGCACATATTCAAAGGATATTCAAGCTCGTACGGTAACATGTTTGTTTTTTTGGACAATCTGATTTATTTTCTACATATGATAAAGTAGAGGAACACTATAAGGTAAGGAGAAATCAACATGAGTAAACTGGAAGTGATTGTATTAAATGAGGAAGATGCGAGAGTGGCAGATGCATCCGGAGCAGATAGACTTGAATTAGTGTCTGCCATACACGAGGGAGGATTAACGCCTGATTTTCATGTGATAGAAAAAGTGTTAAGGGCTGTTTCGATTCCTGTCCAGGTAATGATTCGATTACACAGTAAATCCTTCTATTATCAGCCTGATGAATTACATTCCATGGTCGAACAAGTTAGAACCATCGTTGAAATGGGCGGCGGGGGTATCGTTTTTGGCTCATTATCCAATGAAGGGAAGCTTGATTTACCTTCTTTAACCGAAATCGTACAAAGTGCCAAGGGTCAATCGATTACTTTTCATCGAGCTATCGACGTATCAGATGATCCGGTGGCTTTATGTAAAGGAATATTCCATTCAGGCTTAAACATTGACCGAATTCTCACATCTGGGGGAAGGTCTGAAGTGAGTAAGGGAATGGATACGATTGATGAAATGAGAGAAATAGAGAAAATGGGCGGTCCGATTGTCATGCCCGGTTCAGGTTTAACTGTAGATAACATAGGAAAAATACACAGTAAGCTAAAGGCAAGAGAATATCATGTTGGATCAGGTGTCCGTCATCATGGGAGCTATGACTTAGGAATAGACTCAAAGAAGGTAATGGAAATCAAACGTGTGATTACGTCCTGATTTGATTTGTTACTATACGACTATTTGAAAAAAGAATGAATTATGGTAAAAATAGTATGTAATACAACAGTATACTATCAATATTTCTACTAGGGGAGTCCGATACATTGCTTGGACTGAGAGGAGAACGCATAAGTTCTTTGACCCTTTGAACCTGATCTGGATGATACCAGCGTAGGGAAGTAGTACGGATGCGTTTGGTGTTTATTTTAGCGCATACTACTTTTTGACATTCGGGTTCTGATTATTCAGGACCTTTTTTTGTGTCTTCATGTCCTTTTTCAATAAAGGGAAATGCCCGGCGCAGGAACTTCGGATCCAATTACAAGGAGGAGAAGTGAAGTGCCAATTGAATTGAAATCGCAATTTACAAACAGTAAAAAAGTATATGTTGGAGGATCAAGGCCTGACATACATGTACCGATGAGAGAAATTGAACTGAGCAGGACGGATGCTGCTTTGGGTGTGGAAGAGAATGAACCTGTCCGTTTATATGATACAAGCGGACCTTATACAGATGAATATTACCAAGTCGATAGTAGTAAAGGATTACCCTCCGTTCGCACTGAGTGGATTTTGGAACGTCAGGATGTATTGACTTACCCGGGACGTGTAATCGAACCGAAAGATAATGGTTGTAAAGTGGAAGATTCCCTTGGAAACGTAGACTCGTTCCCGACTATCAAACGTACCCCGATGCGGGCAAAACCGGGTCGTAATGTGACTCAAATGCATTATGCGAAAAAAGGAATCATTACACCGGAAATGGAGTTCATCGCTATCCGGGAAAATGTTGAGCCCTCATTTGTCAGAGAAGAAGTAGCAAATGGCAGGGCCATCATTCCGGCTAATCTTAACCATCCTGAATGTGAACCGATGATCATCGGTCGTCATTTTCATGTGAAAATAAACGCGAATATCGGAAACTCGGCCGTATCCTCTTCCGTTGAAGAAGAAGTGGAGAAAATGACGTGGGCAATTCGATGGGGTGCCGACACCATAATGGACTTATCAACAGGGAAAAACATCCATACAACAAGGGAGTGGGTCATTCGCAACTCCCCTGTCCCAGTAGGTACCGTACCGATATATCAAGCACTTGAAAAGGTTAAAGGGATCGCAGAAAATCTTACATGGGATGTGTACAGGGATACATTGATCGAACAGGCAGAGCAGGGTGTTGACTACTTCACCATTCATGCAGGTGTATTATTGCGGTATATTCATCTGACAGCTAATCGTACAACGGGAATCGTATCCCGGGGAGGATCCATCATGGCACAATGGTGTCTTGCCCATCATAAGGAGAATTTCCTTTATTCACACTTTGAAGAAATCTGTAAGATAGTAAAAAGGTATGATATTTCCCTATCATTAGGGGATGGATTAAGGCCCGGGTCAATAGCTGATGCAAATGATGAAGCACAGTTCGCAGAGCTTGAAACGTTAGGTGAGCTAACCAAAATGGCTTGGAAGCATGATGTTCAGGTGATGATAGAAGGACCTGGTCATGTACCGATGCATAGGATTAAGGAAAATGTGGATAAGCAAATGAAAATCTGTCATGAAGCTCCTTTTTATACACTTGGCCCATTAACAACAGATATTGCTCCTGGGTATGATCACATTACTTCCGCCATAGGGGCTGCCATGATTGGCTGGTTTGGAACCGCTATGTTGTGCTATGTAACACCTAAAGAACATCTGGGATTACCGAATAAAGATGATGTGAGAGAGGGTGTCATTGCCTATAAAATCGCGGCACATGCAGCGGATTTAGCGAAAGGGCACCCCGGGGCACAAGTAAGAGATAATGCCGTTTCTAAGGCTCGATTTGAATTTAGATGGAATGACCAATTTAATTTATCCTTGGACCCGGAACGTGCAAGGGAGTATCATGATGAAACTCTTCCTGCAGAAGGGGCAAAAACGGCCCATTTTTGTTCAATGTGTGGTCCGAAGTTTTGTTCAATGAGGATTTCACATGATATAAGGGGAATGAAGGGACATAACCTTGATGCTGCTCATCAGGAAATCGAAAAAGGATTGAAAGAAAAATCGAAGGAGTTTACTGAAAATGGATCAACCATCTATCGATAAACCCATCTCTCATGTTCTCAAGTTGAAAAATGATATCGTAAAGCTCAATCAGAGAATCACTCAACTCGAGAAAGAAGTGAAGAGCATTCAGGAAAACTGCAGGCATGTCTTCTATGAGACGGATGTAACAAGGTCTTGTATCAAATGTCATTATGCAGAAAGTACCTATTATTAGGGAAGTGTAAGGTATTAATAGAATTTCTTTTGACAGCTCTTGTATACCGTGCTACGATTATTACAAATTTCGGAATAGTAAATGAATATATGAAACTCTTATTGAGAGAGGTGGAGGGACTGGCCCTGTGAAACCCGGCAACCATTCAACGAACTTGTTGAAAAGGTGCTAATTCCTGCAAAGCAAATGGCTTTGGAAAATAAGAGAGGATTCTATAATATGAAACCCTTTCTAGATGATTGAGAGGGTTTTTCGTTTTTCTGAAAGAAAAATAAATAAACAAATGCAATAGGTGCTGAGACATATTCAGCTAAAAGGGAAGACCGGTGAAAATCCGGCACGGTCCCGCCACTGTAATGGGGAGCGACTTATCATTCAACCACTATTTCTGTTGAGATGGGAAGGGATAAGAAGCTGTGAACCGAAGTCAGGAGACCTGCCTGTTGTATGCGCTTATGCTCTACGTGGATATAGAGAGGGGTGATGAATGCGTGTTGAGAAAACCAGTTTGTCTCAACTCCAGTTAGATGTGCGCATGAATCTCTCTTTCATTTGAAAGGGAGATTTTTTTGTTGTTGGGACTGCGTGCCAAAAATGAAATCGACGGGGAGTGTGAAAGTGGTATGGTTATGAGTTCGAGTTTAGGGTATCCGAGGATTGGAGAAAATCGAGAATGGAAAAAGACATTGGAGCAGTATTGGACAGGTAAGGTAGATGAAGATTCCTTCCAGGAAAGAATAGAGAAGATTCGTCTGGAACATGTGAAGAAACAGCTGGAACAAGGAGTGGAATTGATTCCCCTTGGGGACTTTAGTTTATATGATCATGTATTGGATACTGCGGTTATGTTCGGAATGATTCCCGACAGATTTAACTATAAAGGAGGGAAAGTCACTCTGGGTACATATTTTGATATTGCCAGGGGGGCAAAAGGGGCTGCGGCAGCAGAAATGACGAAATGGTTTAACACCAATTACCATTATATTGTCCCGGAGATTGGCGAATCCGTACCGGAACTGGTGGAAAATCGTCCGCTATTCTATTACAGGGAAGCAAAAGAAAAGCTTGGCATTAAGGGGAAGCCGGTAATTGTGGGACCATTCACCTTCGTGAAATTATCGAAAGGATATGAAGAAGCTGATTATCAAACACTCGTAAACGACTTGGTCCCTTTGTATGGAAAAATCTTGCGGGAACTGCAGGAGGAGGGAGTAGAATGGGTGCAAATCGATGAGCCGATCCTGTGTACTTCCATTACAAAACAAGAGATCAATCGTTTCAAAGATGCTTACGGAATATTAAAGCAGGCCGCTCCTGACGTAAAGATTATTCTTCAAACCTATTTTGATCATGTAGAACATTTTAAAGAGGTGACAGCTATTCCTGTAGACGGGATTGGAATGGATTTTATACATGACCGGGGTGAAAATATGACTGCACTAAAGGAGAACGGATTCCCTGGAGATAAAATATTGGCAGCAGGAGTCGTGGACGGCAGGAATATCTGGAGGACAAACCTTGATAAAGCTCATTCATTTTTATCTCAATTGACTGAACATGTATCAAAGGACCGCTTAATCATACAGCCATCATCCAGTTTGCTCCACGTACCGGTGACCGTGGGGAATGAAGAAGCTCTGGATCAAACGCTTCGTAATGGTCTTTCATTCGCTGATGAGAAATTGCAGGAAGTTGTCATCCTAACAAGAGCCCTCGGGAAAGGAATATGGACAGTACAGAAGGAGGTGGATGAATGTTTGAAGTCCATAGGTGACTTACATTCTTCGTCAATTAGAAACGTACAATCTGTTCAAGATGAGATCAATGGATTGACTTCAGTAGAGGTTGGACGAAGGTCCCCATTTTCGATTCGCAGGGAAGCACAGACAAAGCTTCCTCTTCTTCCCACTACCACAATTGGCAGCTTCCCTCAGACTAGGGAGGTAAGAAGACAGCGGATGAAGTGGCGTAAAGGAGAGCTTGAAGAGGGTGAATATCAACAGTTCATCCGTGCAGAAATAAAGCGGTGGATTGACATCCAGGAAGAAATCGGCCTGGACGTATTCGTACATGGAGAATTTGAACGAACCGATATGGTGGAATTTTTCGGAGAGAAACTGGAAGGATTTCACTTCACTACATTTGGGTGGGTTCAATCCTACGGGTCCAGATGTGTGAAGCCTCCAATCATTTATGGAGATGTGAATTTTAAAGAGCCGATGACAGTTAAGGAAACCGTATATGCCCAATCTCTAACTGATAAACCGGTAAAGGGAATGGTAACGGGACCTATTACCATTCTAAACTGGTCCTTTGTTCGGGATGATATTCCCCGCCATACAGTAGCAAATCAAATAGCGATCTCTCTCCGGAAAGAGATCAAATCTCTTGAAGATCACGGAATATGGATGATTCAGGTCGACGAGCCGGCACTTAGAGAAGGTTTACCTTTGAAAAAGGAACGTTGGGATGAATATTTACAGGCGGCCGTCTTTTCATTTAAGTTAGCAACGTCATCTGTGCAAAATGAAACCCAAATTCATACTCATATGTGTTACTCCGATTTTGAAGATATCATTGAAGCCATCCGTAACCTTGATGCTGATGTACTCTCTATCGAGACATCAAGAAGTCACGGTGAATTAATCAATGTATTTGAAGAAAACACGTATGACAAAGGAATAGGCTTGGGTGTTTATGATATTCACAGTCCCCATATCCCGGGGCGTGAGAAGATCATTTCGCATACTAGACAATCTTTAAATGTGTTGGATCCAAAACAATTCTGGATCAATCCTGATTGCGGTTTGAAAACAAGAGGGGTGCCTGAAACCATTTCATCCCTTAAAGTAATGGTGGAAGCAGCGAAACAAGTTCGTGAGGAGTTACTGGTAAAGAGAGAATCGTAAAAGGGAGGGACGCAATTCATTCGTTGAATTGCGTCTTTACTCAAGAAAAGGAGCTCGGAAATTTGTCATACATAGCTATCGGAAGAATCATACAAGTGTACAATGAACGATACCCTGACTGCACTTTTCTATATCTGATCAGTGATAAAGGGGAAGATGAATTGCAGCATGGCAGAATATCATTGAGAACGGCATTGAAGCTTGAGGAATGTAAAAAAATCTGTAATATATATGCGCCGAGTTAAAATGAAAATCGACTTGATAAGATGAAGGGCAAAAATTTCTTCCCTAACTCCCGGACTTTGTGTTAACTTATTGTTATATATAGTTTACATACATAAGGGGGATTTTGAACATGAATGGGGAAAAACTGCGGATGATCATTCACTGTGCCATCTTTGCGGCAATGACTGGAATTCTCGCTCAAATTGAAATACCACTTCCACTTGTTCCCATCAGCGGACAAACTCTGGCTGTCGGGATTACAGCTACGATTCTTGGAAGCAGATACGGGGCATTGTCTTTAATATGCTATGCTGCCCTCGGCGCTGTCGGAGTTCCTGTATTTGCAGGATTCAGTGGAGGGGCACAAGTACTTGTCGGTCCGACTGGCGGTTATATATTCGGTTTTATCATTGCGGCTTACTTTACAGGACTTATTCTTGAGAAAACGAAATTCACCATTCCGATGGCAATGATCGCCAATACGGTGGGGATGGTCATTACGCTGATCCTGGGTACCATCCAACTGAAATTTGTGGCTGATCTGGGTTGGAGTCAGGCGATGGCAGCGGGTGTTTATCCGTTTATCGTAGTAGGGCTGATCAAAGCATTCCTCGCAAGCTGGATCGGTATTACCGTAAGAAAACGGTTGGTCCAGGCGAAATTGATTCAGAATCGTAATGTCGCTGCATAAAGAAAAGTGGACTCCTATTTTTAGGAATCCACTTTTCTTTTACTCGAATTTATACATTGACCAATAGCCGATATCTTTAAATCCGATGCGTTTATAAATTTTACCTGCTTCAGGATTATCGTAGAAAAGGCAAAGTTCTTTGCCCTCGTTCAAAACGTCCCGGCAAAGCTTAGTCATGCATTCTGTGGCAAAGCCCCGTTTCTTATAATCAGGGTGGGTGCATACGGCAACAATCATGGCAGACATGCTGTTTTCTGCCGTTGTGGAAGCGGAAGAAACAAACCTTCCGTCTTGTTCAACGTAATAGCTGCGGGCGACCCCTTTTTCCATCCCATGACTTCTTTTTTCCACGGTGAAATTTCCACCATTGAATTCCGGAATACAGTTCAACAGGTCCACAAGTTGTGGTAGATCAGTGACAGAAGCCTCCTTCACGTGTGCCAGGTCATGATCATCCATAGAGGAAGTGTTGTCGCATTTCGCATAATACATATGTCTTTTTGATTGGATTTCTCTGGATAAAAAGGGTTCTACTTTAGTGACAATCCCCTTTAATCCCGAAACGATGCTGTAGTCTTCAGTCTCATTAATAATAGCGGCGAATCCTTCAGCATCAAACTCACCCATGGAAAACGGAATAAAGTTCTCCCGGTATTTGAGGAGGATCCCCCTTAGGTTTCCTTCCTCATCAAAATCTCCCCAGATTTTCTGAAAATCCTGTTCATAACCAAAAGCTTCAATATCCCCAATGATGAACAAATTCTCAGCCGGCTGCTGCTGAATGAGTTGTTGACACGTATCATGATCTTTTACTGTAAGCTGTCTGATCATCTCTATTCCCCCTGTAAATTTTAATCATAATCATACCAAAATTAGTAATATTTAGTAAAGTCTTAATTTATAAAAGTTTTCAGGGAATAGGTAATGGTTTTAAAATGTGTATATTAGGGAATCTTAGAAGCAATAACAGTTATAAGGAGGAGCACACATGCTTTGGACCATCATCGGAATCTTATTAGTTCTTTGGCTACTTGGATTGATCTTTAAAATCGGTGGAGCCGTCATCCATGTTCTACTGATCATCGCCGTTGTCGTATTCTTATTTAACAGAATCACCGGCCGTAAAAAAGGGCTATAACCATAACAAAGGTCCGTCCCTCTGGATAGAGGGACGGACCTTTGTGTTTCACGATAATTTATTTAACGGCCGGACCGCCTTTTTGTTCGATGTCAGAAGGGACGTTCGAGAATTTTTTGAAGTTCTCGTTGAATTTGTGAGCAAGTTCTTTTGCTTTCACTTCATAGGCGCCTTCGTTGGACCAGGTTTTCTTAGGTTGAAGCACTTCGTCTGGAACACCAGGAACGTGAACCGGGATGTTCAAGCCAAAAATGTCGTCCGTTGCCGTTTCGACATTTGTAAGCTCGCCTTCTAGAGCTGCCTGGATCATGGCACGGGTGTAGGAAAGCTTCATGCGGTTTCCTACGCCGTATTCTCCGCCGGTCCATCCTGTGTTCACCAGGAATACCTGTGCATTGTGCTCGTCGATCTTCTTACCAAGCATCTCTGCATAACGAGTGGCAGGAAGCGGCAGAAACGGTGAACCGAAGCAGGTCGAGAATGTTGCCTGTGGCGACGTGATTCCGCGCTCTGTGCCTGCAAGTTTCGATGTATATCCGCTTAAGAAGTGGTACATCGCCTGTTCTTTTGTCAACTTGCTGATTGGAGGTAATACTCCGAATGCGTCAGCCGTTAGGAATACAATCGTATTTGGATGTCCTGCGATACTCGGCTCCACGATGTTTTCCATCGCTTGAAGGGGGTAGGCAGCACGTGTGTTTTCTGTTAGAGTGTTATCATCATAATCCGGGATGCGGGACATGTCATCCAGAACCACATTTTCAAGCACCGAACCGAAACGGATCGCATCGAAGATCTGTGGCTCTTTTTCCCGTGTCAAACCGATACATTTCGCATAGCAGCCGCCTTCGATATTGAATACACCGTTCGGAGACCAACCGTGCTCATCATCGCCGATCAAACGGCGGTTTGGATCGGCGGATAGAGTCGTTTTCCCAGTACCGGACAATCCGAAGAACAATGCTACATCGCCTTCACGGCCTACGTTTGAAGAGCAGTGCATAGAAAGGATATCGGATTCTGGAAGTACATAGTTCATGACAGAGAAAATCGATTTTTTCATTTCACCGGCATATTCCGTTCCGCCGATCAATACGATTCTTTTTTCGAATGAAACGATGATGAATGTTTCAGAGTGAGTGCCGTCGACTGTTGGATCAGCCTTGAAGTTCGGAGCTGAAATGACGGTGAATTCTGATTGGTGATCTTTTAACTCTTCTGTTTGTGGACGGATGAATAATTGGTGAGCAAAAAGATTATGCCAAGCGAATTCATTGATCACTTGAATCGGTAGTCTATGTTTTGGGTCGGCACCAGCAAACCCTTTAAATGAGAAAACTTCTTCTTTTTCTTTTAAGTAATTGATCACTTTTGTATATAATTTATCGAAGGATTCTGAAGAAATCGGTTGATTGACAGAACCCCATTCGATTTTATCCTTCGTTGATGGTTCTTCTACAATAAATTTATCTTTAGGAGAGCGTCCTGTGTATTTACCAGTTTCTGCTCTGACTGCTCCTGATGATGTTAAAACGCCTTCATTTCTTTGAAGGACCTTTTCTACTAGTTGAGAAACAGATAATTGCTCTTGAATGTTTTGACCGTTAAGTAATTCCGTTAATTCATTAGACATGCTCACTGAATTCATTAGAACCCTTCCTTTATATAAATTTATTTAATGGTACCGTTTTCTTCACAAAAATAGTATAACACAATCAAGCTATTAGTCTATACTATTTATTTAATTTTATAATGTGTCTTCATTTTGTCACATTTTTTGAGGGAATAAAGCTTGTTTCTTCTTATATATATGAATGGGACAAAGGAATGTTTAGCCTCATTTCCCCATTAGGTTATTTGATGGAGAAAAACAGGCTGAAGTCATAGAGTGAATGGTTAAACCTGTCATTCGAAAAAAGTTGACACCTCTGATACTAAACGTTATCATTGTTCCTTGAACGGATACTCTTATCCTGAGCTGGTGGAGGGAGCAGACCCTATGAAACCCAGCAACCTGCTAAATAGTGAATGGATCGCTTTTCTTGAAACGGATCCGATTAAGCGAAGGTGCTAAACTGAGGCAAGGTCTCTAAAACCTTGAACGATAAGAGAGAAAAGGCGCGGCTATGATCTGAAACCTTTCCTCTATTGCTTTTTTGAGGAAGGGTTTTTTCTGTTTATAGTGGACCACATGCACATAAATCATGATTTATTGATAAAAGAATCATGTTTACTTCATACTACTTAGGGAAATGAGTACCGTATCTGTTTACTGTTTTGTTGGAAGTTTTTCTGACAAATATGCTTAAGGAGGAACCTTGATGTCAACTAAACGTCGTCTGTTTACATCTGAGTCCGTAACCGAAGGACACCCAGATAAAATTTGTGACCAAATCTCTGATTCAATTCTTGATGCAATTCTTACCAATGACCCGAATGCCCGTGTAGCGTGCGAAACGTCTGTCACAACGGGTCTTGTTCTTGTTGCTGGTGAAATTACCACGAATACGTATGTGGATATTCCAAAAATCGTTCGTGAAACGATCCGTGAAATTGGTTACACCCGTGCGAAATACGGCTTTGATGCTGAAACATGTGCTGTTCTTACATCCATCGATGAGCAGTCCGCTGATATCGCTCAAGGTGTAGACCAGGCTCTTGAAGCCCGTGAAGGCCAAATGACGGATGAGGAAATCGATGCAATAGGTGCAGGTGACCAAGGACTAATGTTCGGATTCGCCTGTAATGAAACGAAAGAGCTTATGCCTCTGCCGATTTCCCTTGCACACAAAATCTCCCGCCGCTTAACGGAAGTTCGTAAAGAAGAGATCCTTCCTTACCTTCGTCCTGACGGAAAAACGCAAGTAACTGTTGAATATGATGAAAATGATAAACCGGTCCGTATCGATACGATCGTTATCTCTACTCAGCATCACCCTGAGGTGACTCTTGAGCAGATCCAACGTAACTTGAAAGAATATGTCATCGACCCGGTTGTACCGAAAGAACTGATCGATGAACAAACAAAATACTTCATCAACCCGACTGGCCGCTTTGTGATTGGTGGACCACAAGGTGATGCAGGATTGACTGGACGTAAAATCATCGTTGACACATACGGCGGATACGCTCGTCACGGTGGAGGTGCATTCTCTGGTAAGGATGCAACGAAAGTGGACCGATCTGCTGCTTATGCAGCGCGCTATGTAGCGAAGAATATTGTTGCAGCGGGACTTGCAGAGAAGTGTGAAGTTCAATTAGCGTATGCAATCGGGGTTGCGAAGCCCGTATCCATTTCCGTTGATACATTTGGAACAGGGAAAGTATCAGAAGATGTTTTAATTGACGTTGTCAGCAATAACTTTGACCTTCGTCCTGCAGGAATCATCAAAATGCTGGACCTTCGTCGTCCGATCTACAAGCAGACAGCCGCTTACGGTCACTTCGGCCGGAACGACATCGATCTTCCTTGGGAACGCACAAACAAAGCGGAAGCATTAAAAGCAGAAGCATTAAGCGAATAAGGGAAGAGAGAAGAGACCAACACTGATTAGGTGTTGGTCTCTTTTTTTGGTGAGTGTAATGGCGGTTGAAACGTATGTAAGGTCAATTAATTTTAAAAACAGCAAATGAAAATCCGTACCTGACTACCCCCGTACAAGAAAATCTTCCATGAGTATTCTCAGGAAGGATGGGGTATCCCAAGTATAGGAAGTTAAAACGGTTTGATGCTCTTATAATACTGTCCTTTTTCTGCGTATTCCCGGGAAATGCGCTTCATTTCACTAATATCATGCTCATTGAGCTCCCTCACGACTTTTGCCGGTCGTCCGAAGGCGAGTGTATTCGGCGGTATGACCTTCCCTTGGGGAACAAGGCTTCCGGCCCCGATAAAAGCCCCTTCCCCTATTTCAGCATTGTCCAGTATGATTGATCCCATTCCGATCAATGCCCTTTTCCTGATTTTGCAGCTATGGAGGATCACCCCGTGTCCGACAGTCACTTCATCTTCCAGGATAAGGGGATTATTTGGGCTTTGATGTAGAATGGAGTTATCCTGTATATTTACTTTATGACCGATCTTAGTGGGAGCAACATCCCCCCTGATGACGGTATTGAACCAAATACTTGATTCTTCACCGATCTCCACGTCTCCTGATATGGTCACATAATCGGCGATGAAAGCGGACTCTGCGATGATTGGTTTTTTATCATAATACGGATAAAGCATTTTATACTACCCCTTTCAATAATATTTATTATAATAATGGTAGCAGAATTCATTCTTAGAGAGAACTACAAAGGAGGATTTGTCATGTGGAAATGGGAATCAGATCAAGAGGCAAAGGCAGTCATCGTCATTATTCATGGCGCTATGGAACATCACGGCAGGTACGGTTGGCTCATTGAAATGTGGCGAGCAGCTGGCTTCCACGTCGTCATGGGTGACTTACCCGGTCAGGGAATGACTTCAAGGAGTCAAAGGGGACATATCGATTCCTTTGATGAATACATTGTGGAAGTGAAGGATTGGGTTCAGGCAGCGTATCAATTCGAATTGCCTGTCTTTGTGATCGGCCATAGTATGGGTGGGCTTATCGCCGTCCGCCTGTTGCAGGAATCCCATGTGAACGTAGCCGGTGTCATTCTATCCTCACCATGTTTGGGATTGGTAACGACCCCGGCAAAACCGATGGATTTATTGTCCCGCGTTTTAAATAAAATAGCTCCGATGGTGAAATTTCCATCTGGATTAACAATCGATATGGCAACACGTAACGCTGACGTCCGTGAAATTGACAGCAATGACACTCTCTATATAACCAAAGTGTCTGTTCGATGGTACAGGGAACTTGTCCTGGCTATGAAGGCGGCTTTTACAAACCTGGAGAAAATGCCTGACGTCCCATTACTTGTGTTGCAGGCCGGGGACGATAAGATTGTTGATAAAAAAGTTGTGAAAAAATGGTTTAACGAGCTGTCCTTATCTGAAATGCATTACAAGGAATGGCAAAAGTGCTATCATGAAATTTATAATGAACCAGAAAGAGAAGAGATCTATGAGTACTCAAAGAATTTTGTTGAGAGCAGGTTAAAAGCACTGGGATACATTTTGTAAAAGAGGTGAAGGAATTGTCGATACCAAGTGATCCCTTTTCATTAATGACAAGAGTATACCGCACTGTTTTTCCAATCGTGCATAAAGAATTGGACGGCTGGAAGAAGAGGGCAGAAGAGATACCGAATCAGGAGCTGAGAAACCAGGCCATTGCGAGCATTGAACATAAAACGTTCCACTGTGAGGGAGGAGCGATTCTTTCCCTGTTGGCTCTGGACAGAAAAGCAGAAACGATTCGATTCATCGTGGCCTATCAAACGATCAGTGACTATTTAGATAATCTATGCGACCGGAGTGTCTCACTGGATCCTGAAGATTTTGCCCTTCTTCACCAGTCCATGAAGGATTCATTGACGGTGGGGGCAGAACCTGTTAATTATTATGAATTAAGAAGAGACCAGGAGGATGGAGGGTATCTCAGGGATTTAGTCCTGACCTGTCAGTCCGTCCTCGCAAATTTAAGTCACTACGACAGCATTAAGAAGGATCTGCTTGAATTATGTGAGTATTATTGTGATCTGCAGATACATAAGCACGTGAAGAAAGATGAAAGAGTGGGAAGGCTTCAGGATTGGTTTGAATCCCACCGCCTCAATCTGCCTGAAATGAATTGGTACGAGTTTTCCGCCTGCTCGGGTTCTACCCTGGGAATCTTTTGTTTAGTGTCATATGCTTGCAGAGGAGATTTTCATCCATCCTATACAGCAAAAATAAAGAACGGGTATTTTCCTTACATACAAGGCTTACATATACTCCTTGATTACTTCATTGATCAGGATGAAGATCAGGAGGGCGGAGATTTGAATTTCTGCTTCTATTATGAGAATGATGAGCATTTAAAGGAAAGACTTCTCCACTTCTTACAGAAGGCAGATGAACATACCCATGACCTTCCACATGCTCACTTTCACCGTTTGATCAACAAGGGGCTCATTGGAGTCTATCTATCAGACGACAAAGCGAGCAAGCAGGCTAACGTCCAATCCTTTTCCAAACAGTTCATCGGACAAGCCGGCTGGATCACCAGATTCTTCTACCTGAACGGCAAAATCTACCGAAAATGGAGAAACCGCAAAAAAACATCTTAATAGAGTAAAAAGAGGGACGGACCTTCGAAGTATATTCGAA
>NZ_CAJGBF010000025.1 GCF_904424705.1 Rossellomorea arthrocnemi
CACGCCGCCAGCGTTCGTCCTGAGCCAGGATCAAACTCTCCGATAAAAGTTTGAATAGCTCTTTAAAAATAAATCTAGAATTAACGTTGACGTATTGTCTTGTTTTGTTCAGTTTTCAAGGTTCAATAAAAGGTAATAAATTGGAGCGGGTGAAGGGAATCGAACCCTCATCATCAGCTTGGAAGGCTGAGGTTTTACCACTAAACTACACCCGCATATAAAATTATGATGGTCGGGAAGACAGGATTCGAACCTGCGACCCCTTGGTCCCAAACCAAGTGCTCTACCAAGCTGAGCTACTTCCCGTCTGAAAAGCATATGTATAACTATAGATATGATACTCGCTAGTAGAAACAAAGTGGCGCGCCCGAGAGGAGTCGAACCCCTAACCTTTTGATCCGTAGTCAAACGCTCTATCCAATTGAGCTACGGGCGCAATATATCGTTATAAGTCTGGTGCGGCCGAGAGGACTTGAACCTCCACGGGGTCGCCCCCACTAGGCCCTCAACCTAGCGCGTCTGCCATTCCGCCACGACCGCGTTTTAAAGCGACAAGCATTATTATACTGAGGAAAATCTATTTTGTCAATTACTTTTTATGAAAGTATTTATAAGTGCGGGTGAAGGGACTTGAACCCCCACGCCTTGCGGCGCCAGATCCTAAGTCTGGTGCGTCTGCCAATTCCGCCACACCCGCATGAATCTGAAAATCATTGGAAAGATATTCCACTTGCATAAAAAATCTATGGTGAGCCATGAAGGATTCGAACCTTCGACCCTCTGATTAAAAGTCAGATGCTCTACCAACTGAGCTAATGGCTCTTAAAATGGCTGGGCTAGCTGGATTCGAACCAACGCATGTCGCAGTCAAAGTGCGATGCCTTACCGCTTGGCTATAGCCCAATGTTTCGCCAAAAAGTGACGAGGTTTATATAATAACATGTCCATTTCAATAAAGTCAATTGTTTTTTCCGAAATAAATCTGGCGGTCCGGACGGGACTCGAACCCGCGACCTCCTGCGTGACAGGCAGGCATTCTAACCAACTGAACTACCGGACCAGAGTTTTTTGACGATAGTCAAAATAACTTTCATTATTTGCGTTAGCAATATAGGTTTCATTACCTCGCATGATAATAGAAGTAAAATGACCCGTACGGGATTCGAACCCGTGTTACCGCCGTGAAAGGGCGGTGTCTTAACCGCTTGACCAACGGGCCACGTTCTAAATATGAATGGCGGAGAAGGAGGGATTTGAACCCTCGCGCCAGTTGCCCGACCTACACCCTTAGCAGGGGCGCCTCTTCAGCCACTTGAGTACTTCTCCATGAAAATGGCTCCGCAGGCAAGATTCGAACTTGCGACCGATCGGTTAACAGCCGATAGCTCTACCACTGAGCTACTGCGGAACGTGAAGTATATTCTTACGCTTAACTCGTCTTATCGACTCTTTAGATTATAATGACTCATCATTTTCTTGTCAACTACTTTCATGCACTTTTCTCCAATAATAAAAGCATGAGTGTAATGACTAGGATTGCCCTTTTTCTAACACGACTTCCTTGATTAAACGAAGTTTTCCTCTGCACCGGCCACAGACAAATTTCCTTGTATTGATCTTTCTTTTTCTTTCGAAGTTCAGTCCGCATTTAGAACAGATATAGAGTAACACCCGTTTCCTTCTGTTCACACCTGGCAATAAAGAACAAAACCTTGGTCCCCCGACCTCTTTAAGTAAGCTCTTGAAGTCTTGGTCCCCATGTTTGTAGCCTTTGCCTTCTAAATGCAAATGATAATGGCATAACTCATGTTTAATGATTCCAATTAATTCATCCATTCCATGCTCGTCCAAGTATCTCCGATTAATATCGATATCATGACTGCCTAACATATATCTCCCACCCGTAGTCCTTAATCTCGGGTTGAAATATGCCTTATGAAGGAAAGGCTTTTGGAATGATTGTATGGAAATGGTTTCAACTATTTTTTGCAACTCGGCATTCGTCATATAAATCCTTCTTTCTAAATAGAACATGACAACCTATTATAGCATAAACTAGGTATCACCCTTATTGTTTAAGTCTGACAAACTACTCGGTGAAGACGGTACTCCCATTGGTACTTTTATAGAGATAAGGAGGTTCAGCCATGCCTAATTGGCTTGTTAATCAATTAAGAAAAGCTTATCTTGAGAAGGATCGGTACCAAATCAAACTTCTTAATCAGTGCTGGTACTTTTACAGAAAGAAGAACTGCTCTTAATGATGATTGTCTACCCAAGAGGCATTCCATCGTATATAAAAAAGGGCTGACCTCCAGATAGTCCCCTATCGTGCAGTCAGCTCCTATTCATTTCTTATTGAACCATCGTCAGTGCGACCCTTCCTTTTTGGACATCGACACTTTCAACCCAAACGGTCACGACATCTCCTACTGAAACCACATCTAATGGATGCTTCACAAAACCATTTTTCAGCTTTGATATATGGACAAGTCCATCTTGTTTTACACCGATGTCTATAAAAGCACCAAAATCCACTACATTTCGGACGGTCCCTTGTAACTCCATCCCTTCAGATAGGTCCGAAAGCTTTAGAACATCCTTCTTCAGTAATGGCTTAGGGAACTCATCCCTTGGATCACGACCTGGCCGAATCAGTGAGTCGATAATATCCTTCAGTGTGAGTTTCCCTATTTCTAATTCTTCTGAAACTTCATCTATGTTCAATTGATTCAATGCCAGTTTTAATTCCTCTGAACCAATTTCCTGAACACTTAATCCCACCTTATTAAGGAGTTTCTTTACATCACTATAGTTATCCGGGTGAATAGGTGTTCGATCAAGGAGCTCTTTCCCATCCACGATTCTCAAGAACCCGATGCACTGCTCGTAAGTTTTAGCTCCAAGTCTCGGTATCTTCTTTAGCTGGGCTCTTGATTGAAATTTCCCTTCCTCTTCTCGCTTTTTCACAATATTGCTTGCCACAGTCTTTGAAAGTCCTGCAACATATTGAAGCAACGAAGATGAAGCGGTATTGACGTTGACTCCTACCTTGTTTACTGCTGTTTCCACGACAAAGGTTAAGGATTCATTTAACTTTTTTTGAGAAACATCATGCTGATATTGTCCCACTCCAACGGATTTAGGGTCGATTTTCACTAATTCTGCCAACGGATCTTGCAATCTTCTAGCAATTGATACAGCACTTCGCTCTTCAACCTGGAAGTCAGGGAACTCTTCTCTTGCCACTTCAGATGCCGAATATACACTGGCTCCCGCTTCGTTGACAATTAAATAAGAGACACTCCCCTCAAATTCTTTTAACACATCCACTACAAATTGTTCGGTTTCTCTCGACGCAGTTCCATTTCCGATGGCTACAACCTCAATAGAGTGTTTCTTCAAGATATCTTTTAATACTTCTTCCGCCTTGGCCCGATTTGATTTAGGCGGGTGAGGATAGATCACGTTGATATCAAGAGTTTTCCCTGTCTCATTAATAACAGCTAGCTTACAGCCCGTCCGGAATGCAGGGTCGACACCCAGCACCATCTTCCCTTTCATCGGAGGCTGGAGCAATAATTTCCGTAGGTTCTCAGAGAAGATATGGATGGCTTGGTCCTCCGCTTTGTCTGTCAACTCATTGCGGATTTCCCTTTCCACCGATGGCTGGATGAGCCTTTTATAACTGTCCTCCACTGCTTCTTTTACTAGAGGGGCAGAGATGGATTGCACATTTTTAATGACTTGCCTTTGTAAATAGTGCAGAATACCTTCTGCGTCAGGCTGGATCGTCACCTTCAGAACATCTTCCTTTTCCCCTCGGTTCATAGCTAAAACACGATGCGGAACTACTTTATGAATCGGTTCTTGATAGGAGTAATACATTTCAAAGACCTTTTTTTCATCTTCCTCTTCCTTTTTCACCTTTGATTCCATTAACCCTTTTCGGAAAGTATATCCTCTTATGTATTCCCGGTAGGAAGCTTCATCGGATATGTACTCTGCAATAATGTCCTTTGCTCCATTTAAAGCTTCCTCTGTCGTCTTCACCTCTTTTTCTTCAGAAACGAAGTGAGAAGCCTTTTCTTCAAGGTTTCCTCTTGAAGGGAATGTCAAGATCCATTCCGCCAAGGGTTCTAATCCTTTTTCTTTCGCAACCGTGGCTTTTGTTCTTCTTTTTTGCTTGTATGGACGATACAAGTCCTCAACGGTTTGCAGCTTATCCGCCTTCCGGATGGCAAGGGTTAACTCTTCCGTCAATTTCCCTTGTTCTTCGATAAGTCGAATAACTTCTTCTTTTCTTTGCTCTAAATTTTGAATATAATTCCATTTATCCATAATACTTCGAATCTGGACTTCATCTAATGCACCGGTCTGTTCCTTCCGGTATCGCGCGATGAAAGGAACTGTATTCCCTTCCTCCAGTAATGAGATGACGTTTTTCACATTCTTTATTGATAGGTTCAATTCTTTTGATACTTTGTTAAGTAATGGTTCTTGCTTTGTTAATGTTGCTGCCAATTGCATTACCTCCATTTAAAGGATTCTAATATATTTTACCATAACTGCCTTTGAGGATTGAAAATGGGCTTAATTCATAATCAGTGCCCTTTTAGTCGATATAGAGCGCGTAGTGATAAACGGTCGAACGGCAACTGGAAGCAAAAGTAGCCCCCCACTCCCTCAAGCAAAAATTCGTGAGATCCTTTATAGAAAGAACAATCTATGCGAAAGAGCCTTTACATAGTCTTTCCTCTCCCTAGTCCGTGCAATCAGTTGCTCTAGCACTTATAAACAAAAAAACTTACCCTAAAACTGTTAGAGTAAGTTTCCTATGATATATGTTGTATCATCTGCTGTACCGTTAACTAATGATTGGATATTCCCTAATGTTCCATGGAGCGTGGGATATCTCTGAAGGATATTCTTTACACCGGAAATACTCAATCCATCGGAGTGAATGAGAAACCTTGAGTTAGAGTCATAATGGAAGCGTTGGGTTTTATACTTTTGCGGTCTGCCGGATAAGTACCCAGTCACCGGTAAGGGATAGGTCATCTTTCCTTCAGGTGCATACATATAAAAACGGATATTTCCTACACAGCTATACACAAATTCTTTGGAGTGATAATATGCCTTAATAATTGCTACGGCAGCTCCACGCTTTTTCTGAAGAGCTTCGTTACACAGGCTCATAAGTGTTTCAACATCCTCATGATGATGCTCTTCCACCAATTCCACTACAACATGTGACGATTCATACGCAAACTTACCACTGCCTAAGCCATCGGCGAGGACGCAGATAAAGTAATCGCTTGTAGATGTATAGAAGTAACTATCACCACAAAAGGGGTTTCCATTTTTCGATACTTGTTCTGCATAGAGCTCTATTTCATTTTGTTGAAGATAAGCCATTAATAATGACTCTCCGAATCGCTCATCTCTTCTTGAATGGCTTCCCGAAGCTTTTTGATCGCTCTTCTTTGCAGGCGGGAAACATGCATTTGTGAAATTCCGAGCTTTTCTCCGGCTTCTTTTTGGCTTAAATTTTCTAAATAAGTGTGTTGTATAATAGCTTTTTCCCGGTCGGATAGAACATGAAGCACTTTCTCAAGAACAAGCCGCTGATTTACCTTTTCATAGCCTTCATCCTGATCTCCTACGATATCCAGTATCGTTACCGTACTTCCCTCTGAATCCGCCTCAATCGAGTGATCGACAGAAAGCGCCTGATAACTCCTGCCCATTTCCATCGCTTCCAGCACTTCTTCTTCGCTCACTTCCAGATACTCAGCAATCTCGTGTACCTGGGGAGATCGTTCCAATCTATTTGTTAACTCTTCAACCGTGGATTTAATTTTCGGACCAAGTTCTTTAATTCTTCGGGGAACATGCACGCTCCACGTTTTATCCCTTAGGAACCTTTTAATCTCTCCAATGATGGTTGGAATCGCGAAAGCTTCGAATGACCTGCCGAAAGATTCATCGTACCTTCTGATTGCCCCAAGCAGTCCTATCATTCCCACCTGAATGATATCCTCATGGAAGGACCTGCCCTTTGAATATTTCCTCGCAATGGACTCAACAAGATTCTGGTAATGCAGGATGAGCTGACTTTGGGCATCATCATCCTGAGTTTCCTGATATTCCCTGATCCACTTGAGTACTTTTTCTTTTTGCACCTGTTGGTTAGGTTGAGATAGTTTTTTCATCCCTCTCCACCTGCTCTCCTGATAGGAATTTAGTCATAAAGACTGTCACTCCCTCCTTGTGATGCACTTTTACTTCATCCATAAGGCTCTCAATAAGGTATAGACCTAACCCACCTTCTCTTAAGAACTCAACGGAATGATCGGCATGATAAGGACCAACAGCACTGCGAATCTCTTTGAAGTCGAAGCTTTCACCATGATCTGCCACCATCACCTCAAGACGATCCTCATACAGCGCAAATCCAACTACAACTTCACCGGTATTGTCCTTGTAAGCGTGCTGAACCGCATTGGTGATGGCTTCACTTGTAGCAATCTTCAAATCCTCAATTGCATCATAATCAAACCCCATACGACTTGCAATTCCCGAAAGCGTCAAACGAATAACCCCGACATATTCCGGCTTTGCGGGGATCTTCATCTCGATGTAATCAAAAGCTTGCATCATTCCACTCCACCTTCTACCTTGGAATTAATATTCATAATATCCCCTAAACCTGTAATATCAAACAATCTTTGCAAACGGTCAGACAAACCGACAAGATAAAGTTGCCCATCACGTGCCTTTACCGTTTTAAATAGACCGACGAATACTCCTAATCCGGTACTATCCATATAAGATACTTCCGAAAGATCCACTGTAATATCTTTATTATCGGCTTCAGCAGATGGTTGAAGCGTTTCTTTAAGCTTTGGAGCTGTATATGCGTCAATTTCTCCGGCTACTTTCACAAGCAGCTCGTTTTCTTTTTCTTTCATATCTATTGATAAGTTCATAAAAAGACCACCTTTTTGGCAACATTATAATAAGTCTATATTCCTTTACCCTCTCTTAGATAAAGATAAACTACTTTTATGAATTTCTTTTTATGATGATCAAAGTGAAATCATCCCTAAGTTCAAAATGCTGCAGCTTCTCCAGCTGCTTATACACTTTATTCACGATCTCCTGTGTCGGGAGATGGGTGTATCGACTGATCAATTGGACTAAGTCCTCTCTCTCAATGAAGCCTTCTTCTGTACGGCATTCCGTAACCCCATCCGACAGGAGGATGATCATGTCCCCCACTTCCACGCGTCTTTCATATTGCCTGTATTTCGCTTTTTTATCAACGCCTAAAAGGAGGCCCTTGGCATCAAGGTCCTCATATTCGTTGGTTGATGCTTTATAAAAAAAGCCAGGTTCATGCCCAGCTGACGAGTATGAAAACAGATGTTTCTCTGAATTATATACACCGTAGAACATTGTGATGAACATACTTGCATCCACGTTCTGTTCCACTACCCTATTCAGGCTTTCCAATACGGCATTCGGTTCGTGGCGGTACTCAGGTAAACTATCCATTGCATATTTAATCATGGACATGCAAAGAGCAGCCGGTATACCCTTTCCAATCACGTCTGCAATGGCCACACTTACACTGTCATTTTCATCCTGGACAAAGTGATAATAATCACCGTTCATTTTCTTGGCAGGGACACTTACCGCTCCGATATCCATTCCATCTACTGTAGGAACGACGGTCTCAAGAAGAGTCTGCTGCATATTGGATGCTACATCTATCTCATTATTTAATTCTTGTTGCTTGGTTCTGAGACTTTGATGTTCACGATAGGCAAAGCCATAGCCTATCATCACTTCCAAAAGGATATCGAAAGAGTGCAGAACCTGATGCGGTATGTTAGGTTCCATTTCCAGAATGACGTTTTTATGAAGACTGATGATTTCTTCCGGTGATACGTGATGTTCAATTGATTTACGACTGAATTTCTGCCCTAAATAAAGAGCTCTCTCATCTTGATCGTTTAGATAATGCTCAATGATCTCTCTATATTTTGAATCCATCAATTCTCTGAAATTCATATAACTCCTCCTAGCGGAGCCACTTGGTCGCCCTTATGTCTGTCCCTTCACCGGGTACAGATTCTACGTTAAATTCGTCCATTAAACGCTTAACTCCAGGCAAACCTGCTCCTAATCCACCCGATGTGGAATAACCATCTTCCATTACTTTTCTTATATCTGCAATACCGGGACCTTCATCCAAGGCGATGATGCGCACACCTTTTTTTCCGGCATCGAATAATTTTTCAATGCAAATCTGACCATAGCCAGCATATAAATAGATGTTTCTTGCTAATTCGCTGATAGCCGTAGTGATACGAGCTTGGTCAACTGTGCCGAATCCGAGCTCCTTCGCTACATTCCTCCCTAACTGGCGGGCAGCAACGATGTCCCATTCATTCGTGATCTTCACGCAGGATTGGCTATCCATACCTAGTCCCCCAGTTCCAATTGTAATTTCTCCAGACCTTTTTCCAGATCAAGAGCGGTTAGGACGTCCTCTAACCTGATTCCAAGCTCAATCAACGTAATCGCTACAGCTGGCTGAATGCCCGTGATGACAACTTTTGCTCCCATTAATCTGGACATGTTAATCACATCTCCAAGAACTTTGGCGATAAAGGAGTCAATGAAATCAATGGAGGTAATGTCAATTACAACTCCCCTTGCACTGGTCTCGTGAATCTTCTGTAGAAGATCCTCTTGAAATTGAAGGGCTGTTTGATCATCCAGCTCCCACTGAATGGAAATTAACAAACAATCATGCAGCTTTAAAATTGGTATTCTCACTCTAATCCCTCCGCCGAAACTATTTTTCGATTTGTCATTTCAAGAGCCTTTTCTATTCCTTTTCTTAACGTACTATTGGTGCTGAACTGATTAAGGTCGATTCCTAAATTCACAATTGTCTGTGCAATCTCCGGTCTAATCCCCACGAGCATACACTTCGCGCCGACTAAACGTACGGCTTCTGCAGCCTGGATGATATGATGGGCGACCATTGTATCCACGACCGGCACACCGGTTATATCAATGAGCACGACTTCTGCCCTGTGCTTCACCACACCATTTAAGAGGTTCTCCATGATTAACCGGGCGCGTTCCGTATCTATCGTACCTACAAGGGGCATGATGGAGATCTTTTCGAATACCGGTATAAGTGGTGCTGATAACTCCTGCAATGCTATCTTCTGAAGAGAAACCGTTCTTTCCCATGATTCTGTATAAGCTTTAACCACTTTGTTGTACATTGGTGTCAGCCATTGATCGAATTTCTCAACCTGAGCAGCATGATTTACATCCGTGATCAGTTGGTCATTCGTCATACCTTCGTATACCACCTTACCAAATGCACCTAAAGCAGATGTCACAAATGTAAGTGGCCACCCTAACCTGACAACCTTTTCAGCGAAATCTTCCAAGCGGTTATTGAATTCTTTGGAATCTCTTAAGTTTGAAGTAATCATTTCAACAAACTCATGGCTTGTCTTAGTGAAAACCTGATCTGAAACGACTTGAAGAAACTTCTCATCTGCTTCATTCCTCATCCGTTCCATCCAAATACTAGTGATTTCTGACTTATTGTCCTGAATATAATCCGTGACTTCACTAAACATTTAGTTCTCTCCATTCTATCATATGAAATTTATACTCAGCATTTATGTCGATTGATGTAACCCAATCTTAAAGTAGTTTACAACTATGAACGAAAAATGACGTAATTACTTTAATAGTAACAAATAAATATGGAAAAGAAAAAACCTATGCCTTTTCGGGTATTTTTTATGCTTTCTTTTCCCATTATAAATTGTTTACCTTGTTTTGTCATAAAATTGTCTGTATATTCGATTATCCATATTCTACTTCAGGGGTAAAAATGGACCAGGATTTCTCCATGGAAAAAAAGCAAAACAAAAAGGCCTAATGATCAAGGTTTTGTTTGATCAGCAAGCCTTCTGGTTTGCAAATATATTGTCCCTATTGCAGACATGATATGGTTCCACACAGCGAAAGGTTATGGGTTAAAACTGAATCAGACCCACACTGATTTGCAGGGCGTCATCCACTTTCTCCATCATCTCATCATCCAAGTGTGTTATTTTATCGGTAAGACGTTGTTTGTCAATCGTTCGAATCTGTTCAAGCAAGATAACGGAATCACGTTCAAAGCCATAACGTTTTGCATCAATTTCAACATGAGTAGGCAGTTTTGCTTTTTGAATTTGTGCGGTAATGGCAGCTACAATAATTGTGGGACTAAACCTGTTCCCTATATCGTTTTGAATAACAAGTACCGGCCGAACTCCGCCTTGTTCTGATCCTACAACAGGAGAAAGGTCTGCAAAATATACGTCACCACGCTTTACAATCAAAGGATTAACCTCCGCTTACTAAGCGTTCGACTGTATGTTCTGCCTCATATTCTGCTTGGATCGCTTCTGAAGCGATTGCAAGATTAATCTTAGCCATTTCCATATAGCCGCGTCTCATAGATTCACGTAATTGTCTCTTCTTACGCTCTCTTAAATACATTTTGGTTGCACGATAAATAAACTCATTGCGATTCACATTTTCTTGATCTGCAAAGCCGTCTAATTCTGTAACAAGCTGTTGCGGTAGACGAATTAAGATTTCTGTTGTTGCGCTGGATTCAGACACAAACTACACCTCCACCAATCACTACATACCGTTTCTGTTCATTAACATATTTATCATACCATCAATTAAAGGGAATGAAAAGTTAATTTATCAATCTCTTCTATTATCCACCATTTAAAATACTAATTATTCATCAAATTGATCGTTATTTTCCCATTGTCTTTGTATCCCAGTTGATAAGAGTTTGTTCGATACTTCCGTAGGTTCTCCATTCCGTATATAAATACGCGGCACTCTTGTTGAAATGATACAAGGTATCTCATAGTTAATGGTATCAAGCTTTCCAGCGATTTCATCCATTGATACAGTGTCCGCACCCTGATTGCCGATTAACGTGACACGTGTGCCAGTCGGCCGGTATTCAGGGAGCCTTATCATGCATTGATCCATGCAGATTCTTCCAACAATTGGAACTCTCTTTCCTTCCACCAAAACGTCCTGACCTTGTAATTTCCGAAGCCACCCATCAGCATACCCAATCGGAATGGTTCCGATCCACTCAGTTCCTTGCGTTTCATACGTCGCTCCGTAACTGATTTTCTCTCCCGCTCCAAGTTCCTTTGTATGAATGAGTCTTGCGTGTAGGGAAAAGACTTCCTTCAAAGGAAACGGCAGTTCCGGCTTCATCTCCATGGATGGAGTGAGCCCGTACATTGCGATCCCTACCCGCACAGCATTGAATAGGGTGTTCGTTTTCCGTAAAGCAGCTGCACTATTGGAAGAATGAATATAGACAGGAAGGGAATCCAATTGTTCAAGCATGTGTTCGAATCGCTTCAATTGCTCGTCAAGATAGTCATCATTCAATTCATCCGCCGTGGCAAAATGGGTAAAGATCCCTTCAAGTCCGAATTGAGGATGAGCATGGATATTTTTCTCGATACCTTTTAATTCTTCTACGGTACGAACCCCTACCCTGCCCATCCCCGTATCACATTTGATATGGAGGTTTAAATGATCTCCTTCTGACAGTTGCCCTCCAGCTTCCACAAGCCACTCACGCTGGAATACCGTTAATGAAATGTCCAGTCGGGCTGCGATTTGCACATCCTTTGCCCTTGTAGCCCCCAATACTAAAATGGGAGAGGTGATGCCCCCTCTTCTTAAGGAAATAGCTTCATCCAGGAAAGCAACGGCCACGCCATGCGCCCCTGCAGCAAGGGCTGTCAGAGACGTTTGCACATCCCCATGTCCATAAGCATTTGCCTTCACAACGGCAAATACGTTCACTTCTTCAGGAATATGGCCTTTAATATTTTTTACATTTTCATATAAATGATCCAAATTGATTTCAGCCCAAGTATCACGAAAAAATTGCGTCTGGGTTTCCACTCTCTTCACTTCCTCATATCTTTACACAAAACATTGTCATTCTATTCAAGAATACCATGGATTATTCATATTATCATTGATTGTGATAAATAGATTCCGGGGAAATGGTCCTTATTTTTAACAGGGAAGAAGCAATGGACCAGTGATTTCCGGGGATAGAGATGAGTTATATAAAGAGGGAAGAGGCGGACCCTTCAGGCCCGCCCCGATTATTATAAACTTTATTTCACCATTGAACCTTGAACGGACTGCGCCACCATCACCATTTCAGATGGAGTCAGATCATTTGAAGCAAGCATATAATCCACACCATTATTCGTCCATCTGATGGATTGCTCTGTCATGGCCGCTACCGTGAAACCAAGGTCAACCAATTCCCCTTTTAGGGATGTAGACACAGTCATCGTAGGGACGACAGTCGTTTTCTCTTGTACGATTGTAAAGGATTTTTCACCATCGTAGGTTAAAATGACGCGTTTCCCTGTATCCGTCGCAACTTCTTTTTCTTCTATTAATTCAGTGCCGGTGATTTCTGACATCGGGTAAAGGACGGTGAATTCCGAATCTTCTACTGATGCTGTAACCGGTACCTCAAGCTGAGCACCTGTCATATTTTTCTTCATGTCGAAATCTTTCTTGTCAAATGCGGCTTTCATGTCCATCTTAGAGAATTCCACTTTCACAAGAGGATTTTTGTCTGAATCCATGACATTCACGGATGCGGGAGTCAGGTCTTTTTTGTTGAAGGCAATTTCCTGAGTAGGAAGCATCTGGCTGTTCTGGTAACGTGTTTTCGTCGTGAAGACGTAGTGACTCTTCGTTTCTTTGAAGGTAGCATCTTTGTCTTCTAACACATCTTTGACAAGTGATTCATACAAGTATGCCTGACTGCTGTTTTCCGGCCAGTTGCTTTGGAATCGGAAGCTTTTATTCAAAGCCGGTGTCAGAACGAACACTCCCTCATCATTCCTCAGGATCATTTGGCTTTGATCCTTCGCAGCGTTTTTTAAGGCTACTCGATAATAATTAGGGTCATTATGCCAGACTTCCACATCATAGGTTTGGGGTTCTTCTCCCACCTGCAGGGTCATTTTTGCATCTGCTTTGTACCCCTTCATATCCTCTACTTTTGCCTTAAGGTCCTTAGTTACATCTTCTTTTGATTGCTCTCCGCAAGCAGCGAGCGCAATCACCGCTAACATGGAAATCACTAGTATCACTAGCTTTTTCTTCATTTTTTCAACCCCTTTTGTCCCAGGATATACGTAATTGAGAGAGGGGAAGGCCAGGTGTCAAAGAATGGACGATCCTTGAAAGAATGCCCGTATCCATTCGCCAGCGAACCGCGATTGTTAGTCACCTGGCCTTGTCTCTCCTATTGCACTACTGAATATATGAGACAACCTGAGGGATTATGCTAGTGAAGATGACAAGCTTGAAATTTAATTACTCTTCCAGGACTACCTGTGCAGCTGCAAACTCACTGCTATGGGTGATGGATAGATGGGCAGTCACCCCATCAGGCTTGGAAAAGTAAGGCTTGCCGCTTCCATCCTTACTGATTTCAATATCCTGGAACGAAAGCACCGACCCAATCCCTGTTCCATTCGCTTTGGCGTATGCTTCTTTCGCCGCAAAACGTCCCGCCGCATATTCAACCCTGCGCCTGTCACTTAAAGAAAAAAACATCTTTTCTTCTCTGTCCGTCAAAACTCTCTTCAGGAACTTCGGCTGACGTTCCAATAATTCCCGGATACGCCCAATCTCAACAATATCCAATCCTATTCCTTTGATCATATGGGATTCCCCTTCTACTCTTGTCCTATTTTGCATATTTTAATAACATTACTCGTGATTTTCACTGTTTTCTTATACTATAGTACTAACTGAATTATTTATGTTATGTAACGAGCCTATCTAGGAGGATACAATATGTTTGTACGAACGGAAAGTTTTTCTCAATTTTTACGATACTATCCTATTATTTCCCTGATTGTATTGATTCATATCGTTCTTTTTGCCGTCAGCGCCCTTCCTATTTTCCCTCAACTGTGGGTATATGAACAACTGGCAGGGGTGAATGTATTCATTAAAGAAGGGGAATGGTGGAGACTGATCACCCCCATCTTCGTTCATATGGGGTTTGCCCACCTGTTATTTAACTCCTTTTCCCTTGTACTATTCGGACCACCCCTTGAAAAACACCTTGGAAAATGGAAATTCGTCAGTCTTTATTTAGCAAGTGGTGTGTTTGCCAATATCATTACGTACTTAGTCAAACCCCTCACCTACAGCCATGTTGGTGCCTCTGGAGCTATATTCGGACTGTTCGGGTTTTACATCGCCATGATCGTTCAGAAAAATCATTTCATCACAAGGGAAAGTCGTCAAATCATCTTACCTATCGTGATTATCGGGATCGTTATGACATTTATGCAGTCGGGAATAAACATTACGGCTCACATCTTCGGATTGATTGCAGGGTTTGTCATCGGCTGGATATCAGGAAGGAAATAAGGAACACGCGAAAAGGCGACCCGCTCTTGCCGGTCGTCTTTTCATTTATACACGATGAGAAAACCAGGAAGCAATCCTTTGAACGTCGTCTTTATCAAGGTCCCTGACCGGACTTGCATAACCGGTTTCTCCAGACTTCACCGTCGTAGTAAGACTCCCAAGTCCTTTTCTCGATTGGAACCAGCTCTCTTTCGTATCAAGTGACTGGATCCGATTTTTCTTCACATACATCGTATTCTTTAACACACCTCTATAACGTAAAGATAATTGGCCCCCGTCGATTCTAAAGCCTCCTGCTCGATACTGGTAGTAACCAAGCACCCCAAATGGCAGGATCAAAATCGCAGCCCAAAGACCATACGGCCAAAAGAAATAACAGGCAGCTGCGGTTGGCACCAGCACCCAGACGGATTGTCTGAACACATACCTCCTCATGGAACGTACCGGCAACCCCTTAAAATCCTCTTGAATGATATATTCAGGGAACAATCCCTTTAACAAACCAGGTACTCTTTCCTTCTTTACAATCGGGAACAGCTTAATACTCGTACTGTCTTTCTCTAAAACAGAACCCCCGGCATTTTCAATATGCACTGTACAATACCCAATCAGCTGCCTGACGGGATTTTCTACTACCCGGATGCCTTGAACACGGTTTAACGGTACCGTCACCTGCTTCTTTTCAAGCAGTCCTCTTGTCATAACAATATGATCGTCCACTATTTTTATCTTAAAATCCCCATAAATAATAAACGTCCAAACGATCGAGAGGAACCAGGCAAAAATCAAGCCCAGAAATGCCGTCAATGCGACAATGAACACTCCGCTTTTTACAAATACGGCCACTTCCTCGTACACAGCTTTATAGGGGATGAGTTCATTAAATTGCGATAAGAATAAAGCAACACCTGAAATGATGACTCCTACTCCTCCTGATGTTGCCGCAAGTACCCAGATATCTTTAGAATCCAGGGCGAAAAAGGGTTCTTCATCCTGAATCCCAGATGGTTGTTGGGAATCATCCGCAACGGTAAGACCCTTCTTCTCTACATAAATCATCTTTTCTAGTTCCAGCGCTTCCTCCTTTGAAATAGCGGTCAGTTCCGCTTCAGACTCCCTGGAGTTGGAAGAACCTGCTGTTTCGACCTTCACCTTCACGAGTCCAAAAGGCCGGTGCAAAATCCCTTCCGAGAAATTCAGGCTCTGGATCCGGTCAATGGGGATATACCGTTTCTTTTTCACAAATAACCCATACTCAATCCGCAGTTCACCTTCTTCCAACCGGTAAGTAAATCGGAGCCACTTTATAATCCCGAAGGCAAGAACGAAGACCAGAACAGCCGCCATAGATAGTAAAGGCAAGTAATCCCAAAAACCATTCTTTTCTCCCTGGTTGTTTATGACAAATAAAAACACAAAAGGTACAATTAAATCTTTTAGTTGTTTAATGAAACTCGCCACTGCCGATATGGGGTGAAGGCGTTTGTATTCAGACATCATCTTCCGCCACCCTCGCCAGTTGTGATATCGAATTCCTCAATTCATCTGCTTCGTCCATTTCCAATGCCGGAATTTCATGAACAGTTGCTGCAGTGGAAATGGTAATTGTCGATAGTCCATATCTTTTTAAAATCGGCCCCTGTACCGTATCGACATGCTGCACCCTTACCATCGGAACAAGCGTCCGCTTCACAATGAAAATACCCCTCTGCAATTCAATCTCCTGTTCCCTCACCTCATACCGCCATCTTTTCCACTTGATCGACGGAAGCAGCAATACAAATAAATATGTAAAAAGCATCAAAACACCAACGGCTATTACGATCACCCATCGGGACCAATCAAATATAAAAGTGAGCACAATTGCTCCGGCTGCCAGCGCAGCCACGACCAACGACTCCAACCATCCGTAAATCCTCCATACCTTCAAGGCCATGGGCGAAATCCTCTTTTGCGGTTCCCCTATCATTCCAATCCCCCTCACATCTCTCTTACTAAATCTTACAGTATATATACGTTTTGGAACAGAGATGGTTTCAGATTGTGCCGTCAGCTATATTAAATGAAAGGAACTCTTATCCACCCACTCTATTCCTTTGACCCCTCGCAAATCCTCTACCAATTGAAACAACGCATCATCCTTTTTCTTCGCTTCAATCATACAATCGATTTCATCCACCGATCCCTTTACTCCATGTAAGAAGTCGAGAAACATTTTGGGATCAATGAAATCGGCATGTGGCTTGTATTCTTCCGGAGACCGGGGACTCGATATATGCATTTTCACCGGCAGCGGGGACTGACTCCATGTTGCAACCACTCTTTCCCAATCCAATAACCAGTCTATTTTGTGATAAGCAAGATGGTGGTGATAATCAAATACAAGAGGAATACCCAGTTTCTCACACAAATAAAGGGCATCCGAGACGCTGAACACCGTATCATCATTTTCAAGGATAATCATCCGCTGAAGAGAGACCGGTGTCAGGCCCCAGTTATGAATAAACTGCTCGAGTGCCTTTTCTTTATCCTCATAAGCCCCACCCACATGAAGAACACATCGGTGGGTAGGGTCGACCCCCATCCCCTTTAATAATGCTTCGTGCATTTTTAACGTCTTCAGCGTATTTTTCAACACATCCACCTCACTGGAATTGAGGAGGACAAAATGATCAGGATGAAACCCCACCCTCATGGGGTGAAGCTGTAAGTATACTTTTATCGCATTGAGTTCATCCTTCAAAGGGGAAATGAAATCCCAACCCTTCAGTTCCGGATGATTTGCAAGAGGAATCAATTTTGAACTGAATCGATAAAAATGGATTTCATTCAGGACATTATGCTTTAAAAGCCGCAGGCAATTCGTAAGATTCGACTTAGCAATCCGCTCTAACTTTTGGATAGCCGCTTCCCGATCCTTTATCCCGTTAAATTGTTTATATGTCATCGTTTGTGAAGGTGATGCGTTTTGAAGATTCATGCTCATGGCTACATAGCCGAGTTTTACGAGTGTCATGGGTGATGGACTCCTTTTTTGGGTTAGTATGTGCGATGGAAGGCGAATTATCTCGTAGGTTTTGAATAGGTTACGGATTTTGTTCCTCCTTGGGTTTCTAGCTGAAAGGATTTCAATATTTTGTAGGCTGTGTTTCTGGAGTTTAGATGGAGGAACTTTCTTAGTTCACGATTGGTTAGATGATTATTCATTAGTAAGAAATAATCCTGGATTGCTTTGATGTGTGAAGTTTTAGAAGAGTTATGGCACTTAGGGCAGGACCAGGATGCACTGACTCGGATCATGGGGATGTGGCGGCAGTTTTCGCAGCGTATACCGGTGAGGATGTCATTTTTTGTGAGGGAGTAGGCTCTTAAAATGTCTATTTCTGGTTCCTCGTGCTTTTTTAAGATGAGTCTTTTAAGTTTTAGGATTTCTTTATCGGTAACGGTTATTTGTAAGTGTTTTTCATTTAGTTCTTTGATTTTATCGATGATATTTTGAGCATGAATTATATTTTTTTAGGGATCGTCTGCAGCCGGGGATAAGGTGTAATTCAGGGTAGTTGACGGATTACTGAATACGACAAGGTGATCAATTGGGGGATACTTCAATTTGTGGATAATGAACCATTTTTGGAGTAATAATTTATGTCTTTGCACTTGGGATATTGGGTCGACGAACCCTTCTGTCACTCCTTTATGAGTCCGGGTGAGCTGTTTGATGAAAGGATCGATGGTCACCATTCCTGAGATGTTTTTCACTTCGATGATCAATATGTAGTATGGCGTAAGGATGAGAAAGTCCATTTGGAAATGGTTTGAAAGGATGGGGAGTCTTACATTATAAAAGATCTTATATTTTTTGTCTTTTAGGAAGGTGAGGTGGTAGTAAACCGTGGATTCTCCGTTGTAGCCTGCCTTTCTTTTTCGTAAATCCTTTTCTATGAGGGGGACCTTGAGATGATGTTGGACGATCCGATCTGATAATGCTTCTGTTTTTTCAAGAATTAGCGGGATTTTGAGCTCTTTACAGATCAATTGTTCACACTCCTTTAGCGGTTATGGATATTTAGTTCGCCGCAGATTGAGAAATACCTCCTTTTGATTTGGAAATATTAACATATTAATTTGGATTGCGTCATTTTTGGCTCTGATTGCGTCATTTTCCGGATAATTGCGTCGTTTTATTATTTATTGCGTCATTTTGGATTGTAATTGCGTATTTTTAACAAATATTGGAATCCCCCCGTCCGTCCGACACCTCATCCACTTCCCAAACACACACCAATAAAAAAACACGATAACCCCGAAAGGTTATCGTGTTCCAACTAATCAAGAATTGTTATAAGATTTACGTTTGCTTGAAGATTGTGGTCTGCCGCCGCCAGTACGGTTGCGATCTCCGCCACGGCTTCCGCCGCCGCGATTTCCACCGGCGCTGCGTGATGATCCACCACGGCTACCGCCTTTACCGCTGCGTGCTCCACCTTTGTATCCACCGCCGCGATTACCGCCGCCACGATTTCCACCTCTTGAAGGTAATGGACGCTCTTCCGTAATTTCAACCGGTGTTGTATCAGGTTCTTTCGTTAGGACACGGATCGCTGCTGCTACTGCTTGAACAGGGTCGTGATCTCCAAGGAATTCTTCTGCTAATGGATAGTAATCTTTAAGATCGCTTTCCTTCGCTGCTTCAAGCAATTTTTCTAAAGCAAGACGTTGCTGACCTTCAAGGGCTTCGTTTAAACTAGGTGGCTTAAGAGCCGTCATTTTCTTCTTCGTTGTTTGTTCAACGATCTTCAGGTAACCCATTTCTCTTGGTGTAACAAAAGTGATGGACATACCCTTCTTACCTGCACGACCTGTACGTCCGATGCGGTGAACGTAGCTTTCCGGATCTTGAGGAATATCAAAGTTGTATACATGCGTTACGCCTGAGATATCTAATCCACGGGCAGCAACGTCTGTTGCGATCAGGATATCGATGCGGCCTTCTTTAAACTTCTTAAGGACCGTCATACGACGAGCTTGAGAAAGGTCTCCGTGGATTCCTTCTGCAAGATAGCCGCGGATGCTAAGAGCACGCGCTAATTCGTCTACTCTGCGCTTTGTACGACCGAATACAATCGCAAGTTCCGGTGATTGTACGTCGATTAAACGGGAAAGTGTATCGAATTTTTCTTTTTCGCTCACTTTTGTGAAATATTGTTCAATATTTGAAACTGTTACTTCTTTAGATTTCACTTTGATTACTTCCGGCTCTGTCATGAAACGGTTTGCAATGCGGCGGATCGGATCCGGCATCGTTGCAGAGAATAGAAGTGTTTGTCTTGTGCTTGGAACAGTCTCAAGAATGCTTTCGATGTCTTCGATGAAGCCCATGTTCAGCATTTCATCTGCTTCGTCCAGTACTAATGTTTCAACGTTTTCAAGGTTGAGTGTTTTACGTTTGATATGGTCAAGAAGACGGCCTGGTGTACCAACGATGATATGAGGGTTCTTTTTCATCGCGCGGATTTGACGCTGGATGTCCTGTCCTCCGTAGACAGATAACACGCGCGCACGCTTGTCAGCTCCGATACGATATAACTCTTCAGAAACTTGGATGGCAAGTTCACGAGTTGGTGCAATGATAAGAGCTTGAACGTTTGGATTTTTCACATCGATCTTCTCGATCATCGGGATTCCAAATGCTGTTGTTTTACCTGTTCCAGTTTGTGCCTGACCGATAATATCCTTACCTTCTAAACCGACTGGAATTGTACTCGCCTGAATTGGTGTTGCTTCTTCAAAGCCCATACGTTTAATTGATTTCAACGTAGATGCGCTTAAGTTTAAATCTGCAAACTTAGTCAATGTTACATTCTCCTTTAATTTACATCTTTTATAACTAATCAATATCTGATTATATTTTTAGGTCGGAACGAAATCTTACCCACCGAAAGACTTCGGTATCTAATCTAAAACCGTCTATATGAGATGTTTAGTTTTATGTTTGGTACAAAAAAATACACTCTTCAAAATAGAAGAGCTAGCACGTCCAACAAATTAAGAACTATGTTGTAGCTATGTTACCACTTCTAGAAATGAATTTCAATCTAATGTCAAATAGTCAATCTATTCACTTTGCAGGAATTGGTAGATCTTATCAAAAAGATCGTGCCTATCTCCACTATGGCAAATCAAGTGTTTTGCTTCAGAAGAATAAAACAGGTTTTTCTCCTTTGAGGAAATAGTCTCATATATATATTTTGCTGCTTTAGGGGGGACTATTCCATCATTCTTTCCTTGGGCGATAAAGGTTGGGATGTTCACCTTGCGAAGAAGTGGACGAGCGATACGGACGACTTTCCTGAATTCGTATGTGGACAGAATAGGGGTTTGGGTCACCTTGAGTTTGTACCGTGTGTACAGCTCGTTTTCCAGTATATTTCCTTGTATTCCCTCTTCAATCAAATTTCCAATATCTTTCAATAATTGTTTTACATTTATATAGTAGGCGGCCGCACTTAACAACACAAGCTTAGCTATATTGTATTTAACTGAAAGATAAGAGGCAATCAATCCACCCATTGAAAAGCCGATCACATAAACCTCATCGCATGTATCCAAAAGGGTCTTCAGCTCAGACTCAGCATGTTCGATCCACTCGATATGCTTAATTCCTTTCAGCTCTAGGGTTTTCCCATGACCCGGAAGAGTCGGTACGACGATATTCCAATCGGTTCTTTCTTTAAGATAATCAGCTAAAGGTTCTACTTCAAATGGGCTTCCTGTGAAACCATGGATTAGTAAACAACCGATCATGTTAATCCCCACTTACTTATCGAAAAGTAGGGAGTGAGCCACACTCCCAACATCTACAAGCTCATTTTGCTCATTTCTGTAGAGGTTTAAACTTATGCCTTTAGACCTTCGATGATTTCTTCCAGCCTCATCCCTCTGGACGCTTTGAATAGAAGCAATTCATCCCCTGTTATAATGGATGTCAGCTCCCTGGTCAGGCTCTCTTTATCCGAAAATGATTGAACTCGATCCTCCGGAAAATTCTCCAAGGCACCTTTTGCGATGAAGGATCCCAGATGACCAAATGTAAACACTAGCTGAACCTTCTCTTGATCGATCATACGTCCGATCTCCTGATGGAAATCTTTTTCGTGATCTCCAAGCTCCAGCATATCCCCAAGAACCAACACCTTTGTATGGTAGCCTTCAAGCTCAGATACAAGCCCAATGGCCGCTTTCATGGAAGTAGGACTCGCATTGTAGGCATCGTTGATGATGCTTTCGCCCTTCTTCCCTTTCACCATTTCCATTCTCATTTGTGTCAGCTTCAACGACTGTAATCCCTCTTTTATCTCATCCAGTCTGAGACCGAAGTGACGGGCAATCAGGATCCCTGCCAGGGCGTTATGGATATTATGCTGACCTAAGACAGGCAGGAAGAATGTTTCGCTTTCAGCGAGGGAAGTCTCAAAATAGCTTCCTTGATTATTCATTTCGATTTTTGTCGGGTATATACTATTGGACTCGCTTCTTCCGAATGTCTCCACATATTTCAAGTCGAGTTCCTTGACACCCTCCTGTAAAAGCGGTTCATCTCCGCAGTAGGCAAATAATCCATCCGGCTTAAGGCCTTTTACGATTTCAAGTTTTGCTTTGGCAATGCCTTCCCGTGACCCAAGATCCTGGAGATGTGATTCCCCTATATTCGTAATGATGGCCGCATCAGGCTGGGAGATTTCAGAAAGCAGTTCAATTTCCCCGAATCCGCTCATTCCCATTTCAAGAACTGCCACTTCTGAGTCCCGTGGAAGAGATAGAATCGTTAAAGGCAGCCCAATGTGGTTATTATAGTTACCTTGCGTTTTATGAACACGGTATTTCACGGATAGAAGATTGGCCACAATATCCTTGGTGGTCGTTTTCCCATTGCTTCCAGTAATCCCGACTACCTTTAGATCAAGTTCATGACGATACTGGTTTGCCAAGGTCTGCAGGGCAAGCAGTGGGTCTTCCACAACAATGACCGGAATATCTGCCGGGGGATTAGGAACATTGATATCCCATAAGGCAGCAGATGCTCCATTGTTTATTGCCTGACGAACAAACTGATGGCCATCAACATTTTCCCCTTTAAAGGGAACAAATACATTGCCACTCTCAATTTTTCTCGTATCGATGGAAACGCCTTTTACTACAACCGCATCAAACATGGAAAGATCGTTTTTTACATCAAGCATGGTACAAATATCTTTAATCGTCTTTTCGAACATCCGTTTTCTCCTTTTACTCTTTTTTTCAAAATAGAGCAGGGACTGCCCTTAGACGGTGAATCCTCTGGTCAGTCCCAAGTTGTCTACATCGTATGTTTAATGGTTTGTTTGTCTTGATATCGTTCCATTCCCAGTTCCACAAGTTTCCCGATCAGAGTAGGATAATCCACTCCCGTGTGCTTCCAAAGCAGTGGGAACATGCTGAACGGTGTGAAACCAGGCATCGTGTTCACTTCGTTCATATAAATCTGACCATCCTCTGTCAAGAAGAAGTCCGCACGCACAAGTCCTGAACAATCAAGGGCTTTGTATGACTGAATGGCAATTTCCTTCATTTCCTTGTAGATGCCGCCTTCTACTTCTGCAGGAATGATAAGAGCTGTATCTCCATCTTCATACTTGGCTTTATAATCGTAGAAATCCTTCTTAGGTACGATTTCACCCGCCACCGAGCATTCCGGCTGATCGTTCCCAAGTACGCCAAGCTCGATTTCACGGGCTTTCACGCCTTCTTCAATAATGATCTTGCGGTCGAACTGGAACGCTTCAGAGAAGGCAGACTGCAGTTCTTCACGTGTCGTACACTTACTGATCCCCACAGATGAACCCAAGTTGGCAGGTTTTACGAAGCAGGGGTATCCAATTTCATTCTCCACTTGTTTATAAGCAGCTTCGGGGTTCCCTTTCCATGTGCTGCGGATAAACCACGTGTAGTTGACTTGTGGAATACCTGCTTGAGCAAATAAATTCTTCATAATGACTTTATCCATTCCCGCCGATGAGGCAAGAACACCATTTCCTACATATGGAAGATTCAATAGTTCAAGCATTCCTTGAACCGTACCATCTTCACCGTTTGGTCCATGAAGCAAAGGGAAAATCATGTCGTATCCTTCAGAACCGGATGGAGCGATGGATGTACTCAAGGCATTGGGAGCAATCTCTTCTCCTTCTTTAAACTGTAATGCTTTCACATCTTCTACGGGAGCATTTAATTGTGGACCTTTAATCCACCGGCCTTCCGTGGAAATGAAAATAGGGTGGATTTCATATTTATTTAAGTCCAGGGCGCCAATAACGGCCTTGGCAGTTTGCAGAGATACATTATGTTCAGCAGATTTACCGCCGTACAGCAAGCATAACTTCGTTTTCATGTATGAGTTACCTCCAATATTCACAATAGATGTTTCTATTTTATCACTTTCATCGGAAAGGGAAAGAATGATTCCTTTGGAAATTAAAAATTACCACATTTGTCTTGATTCAAATGACATTCAAGTATTGCCATTATATATGTATGCAAACGAAAACCAGTCCGGCGACAGTTCCTGCCAATTATTTTCTGAATACACTTAAGATTTCGCCTATTTAAAAAGCTATTAAATTATCCCTCTATAAGGTGTATACTCCTCCTATTAAAAACATTTGTACTTTCAAGGAGGACACCCAGATGAGAAAGCTCGGTTTACTGCCTAAGATTCTTTTAGGTATTGCGCTAGGTATTGTTATTGGAGCATTTGCACCAGAATGGTTTGTTAAAATCTTCGCTACATTCAATGGATTATTCGGTAATTTCCTAGGATTTGCGATTCCATTGATCATCATCGGCTTTATCGCTCCAGGGATTGGATCCATGGGTAAAGGAGCAGGTAAACTTCTGGGATTGACCACTGCACTCGCATATGGTTCCACTGTACTAGCCGGTTTACTAGCCTTTACGGTTGCGAAGTCTATTTACCCAACTCTACTCGCCAACCAAACTTCCCAATCATTTGAGAATCCAGAAGAAGCCCTTCTCAAAGGGTTCTTCACAGTGGACATGCCTCCGATCATGGGCGTGATGTCGGCATTGCTCATTGCGTTTACCATCGGACTTGGAATGGCAGCCATTAAAGGAGACACTCTTCAAAAAGGCATGGATGAATTCAGGAATATCGTGGAACTTGTCATTGAAAAAATCATCATTCCACTGTTACCGATTCATATCCTTGGGATCTTTGCCAACATGACCCAAGGTGGACAAGTGAGTGCCATCATGTCTGTATTCGCGAAAGTATTTGTTATGATTATTCTATTACATCTTATCTTTTTAGTTATTCAATATACAGCTGCCGGTACATTAAGAAAGCAAAACCCGCTTTCCATGATGAAGGGAATGCTTCCTGCTTATTTCACGGCACTCGGAACCCAGTCGTCAGCCTCGACGATTCCGGTGACCCTAGAGCGTTCAAAGAAAATCGGTGCAAGAGAACGGATTGCCGACTTCTCTGTTCCGCTTCTTGCCACGATTCATTTATCAGGAAGCACCATCACCCTTGTCAGCTGCGCCATGGCGGTCATGTTCATCCAAGGTGAAGCATTGCAGTTCACTCAGTTATTCCCGTTCATTCTGATGCTCGGCATCACAATGATTGCAGCACCCGGCGTACCGGGGGGAGCGGTTATGGCGGCTCTTGGATTACTCGAAACGATGCTTGGGTTCGGACCAACCATGACGTCCCTCATGATTGCCCTTTACTTAGCTCAGGACAGCTTTGGAACTGCCTGTAACGTAACAGGTGACGGAGCGATTACTTCAATCGTGGACAAACTGACACAAAAGAAAAACTCACGCGTATCCTCCATTAAAGCAAGTTAACCTACAGAGGTCCGTCCCTCGAGTTTGAGGGACGGACCTCTTTTTTTTGATTCGCACCTTTTCCCCTGAGACCGTTCATTTTTTATCCCCTCACACCATTCACCTGCTTAGTGGACGTTTGTGGATGTAACGACCAAATCCATGGAACTGTTACCGGTGACCTTGAGATTTTCTTCATTTTATTACCTTTTCTGATTATTTAGGTTATTTTCTGTATAATGAAAATATTAACCTGATAAAGGAGTGCTCATGAATTGAAATTAACAGATCAACGTGTAACACTTAGAAACATTGAAGAGAGAGACCTTCCTACTCTATGGGACTATATTTATGGGAGTCCCTCTCCTGAATGGAAGAAATGGGATGCCCCTTATTTTGAACATAAATTTGTCCCCCTTGAAGAGTATATGGAATCATCCATCAGAAATAAAAGTCGCAGCGATGAATTCCAACGGGTCATCGAGGTCGACGGAACAATCATCGGAACCGTCGGATACTATTGGGATTATGAGCCCACCAGATGGCTTGAAGCCGGCATCGTCATTTATGATCCCGCATATTGGAACGGTGGGTATGGAACCGAAGCTTTATCCCTATGGGTCGATCACCTCTTTGCGACAAAGGAAATCGGCAGGGTTGGCATCACGACATGGTCAGGGAATGAACGGATGATGAAGGCTGCCGAGAAAATCGGCATGCAGCTTGAAGGTCGTATGAGAAAATGCCGTTATTACAATGGGGTCTACTACGATTCCATCCGTATGGGCATGATTCGGGAGGAATGGGAAGAAAAACGCGCTCTCTAAAAAGGAGATCTACTATGAAAACAATCATCTTAGTCGGTGGCGGACACAGTCACCTCCACTGCTTAAAAAAGATCCCCCCCGAGAGGGAAAACGTAAAATGGGTCCTCATCTCCCCTTCCCGTTATCAGTACTACTCGGGAATGTTTTCCGGGTACACAGAGGGGATCTATTCATTGGAAGAAACCCGGATCGATTTAGAAAGCTTGTGTGAGGGGAGCGGCTGTGATTTCATCGAAAGCACCGTTCTCTCCATCGATCCCGATCAGCAGCATCTCCTAACAGAAAAAGGAGACATTTTCACTTACGACTTTGTTTCTTTCGACATTGGATCCCGCAATGATTCTATGGAGATTGAAGGCTTACATACGCACAACCTGCCCATCAAACCAAATTATCGTTTCCCCGAGCAAATCGAGAAGCTGTATAACAGCAGAAAAACAGTGTTTATCGGAGGCGGAGCAGCGAGTATTGAAATGGCCTTATCCTTGAAAGCATGGAAGATGGACAAAGGGTGTGGCGAACATTCCATAACTGTCGTCCACTCCTCCCCTCTTTTAGAAAAGGCCGGTTCCTTTTCGTCTAAAAAAATGAGGGAAGTTGCCCTTTCAAAAGGTATCGACTTGCATCAAGGGCGTGTGAAAAAGGTAAACGGTACCCACGTACATACAGATAAAGGGGAAATATTGGGCTACGATGAAGTCATCCTCTTAGGTGGCCCCAAAGCCCCTCAATTGTTCGGAAGCAGTGTACTCCCCAACGATGAAGAAGGTTTCCTGATGGTGAACAGCTACCTTCAATCAGTGGCATACCCCAATGTGTTTGGAACCGGGGACTGCGCGACTTTACAAGACTTCCCCAACACCCCTAAAAACGGGGTTACAGCTATCAGCCAAGGACCTGTGTTATGGAGAAATCTTACCGGTGCAGCAACTGGTGGCAAGATTATCCCCTTTGAACCACAGAAACGATATCTGGCGATTATGTCCCTTGGAAATAAGCGCGGCTTCTTAACATACGGGTCGTTTTCACTGGTCAGCGGATGGGCGTGGCGGCTGAAGAATTGGATTGATGTGAGGTTTGTTGGAAAGTACGGGGAGTGAGCGAGTAAGTTTGGTTGTTGGTTTGGCCGGTGGAGGAGAGGTTCATGGACTGAATGATATTGAGGGCCGTCCTTCTGGATACTAAATGCATAAATTCCCTAGTGGTGTTCCAACAATAAAGAATAGTCGTTTAACGCTGCTTCATGCGCTTTTTTTGAATTTCTTTTGCACTCCGGACAGTGCCAAGACTATATTTTCTTAACATGGGCAAATAACGGCATTCCGGACATTGGACCCCTGTTCTGATCTCCTCTCGTGAGATACCATAGATTTCTTCGGGAAAGGCTATAAATGGTGTATGATGTTTCACTAGTAAACCGGATACTTTTCTACCTTTTTTAAGAGATAGATGTTCTTTTGTATGACATGTAAGGAAGGAAAGGATTCTTTCCTCTACATTTGCCACTCTGACCACAGTATTATATTTTTCATGAGGAGAAGTCGAATTTAGCACAGTGGATCGATTTGTCATGACGACAAGAGTGGTGATAGGGATGGAGGGGATTTTCATTTTTGTAAACCAACGGAGTAACTGCTTTTTCTGGCGTTCAACCTGGGTGACTGGATGCCTGAAAGCTTCTTTTTTATCCTCAAGCTTTCGGATAGCCTGATCGTACCTGGAATCTAAGGTGTAGGTTCCAGCTATATGTTTCACTTCTAGTAGTATAACGACATATGGAGTGAGAATAAGGCTGTCGATTTGGAAATAGCGGCTGTCCTCTATTTCCAGACGTAGATCATTCAAAATCATTATATTCTTATCTCTGGAGAGAAACGATAAGTGATAATCTAATTATAGTTCCCCTTTCGTGTGGCTAAATCTGCTTTGACGATCCCACAAATAGTATGGGTGTGTCTTAGCCTCTCTAATAGTGACTCATTCATTACAATTCTACGTGGTATTTCTCTAATTTTGGCAATCAATATATCAACTCCTTCTATATTTTACTTTAACTATTCGACATAACATTAAAAAACCCTTTATTTTTCCAAATATATTATGGTTTTAAAGATGAAGAGGTTGTGTGTTCTGATATCTCTATGTGAACTTGTTCCACTTTTTGGGAAACTTGTGCCCCTTTCTCGAGAACTCGTTCCACTTTTGACCGAACTCGAACTTGTGCTGCTTTCCCCTAAACTTGTTCCACTCTCTTTTTTAAGTGAACTATCTCCACACCCCACAAAAAAACGTAACTGCCTCCAAGCAGCCACGCTTCCATCTTATCTAAACAATTCCACATACTTCTTACTAATCACAGGAAGTACGCCATCGAACAGTTTCTCTCTCCAGTATAGGTCCGCTGTCTGCTGGACGGCTGCTGCGTGATTCGGATAGGGGTAGACCATGTTGGAAAGAGCCCCAATCTTGCTTCCCTTTTCCATTGCGAACACGACCGGCTGCATCCAGTCACCTGCACCGGATCCGACTGCGTGGGCGCCCAGAATTTTCCCCTTGGAGTCTGTGATGATTTTGACGAGTCCTTCTGTCCTGTGATCTGCCACGAACCGGTCGATTTCGTCTAATGTCTTCTTATAGACGTGATACTCTATTCCTTCTTCAGCCGCCTGTTCTTCAGTCAAACCGATATGAAAGATTTCCGGTGTCGTATAGGTTGTCCATGGCAGCTTGTTGTAGGAAACATTTCGTTTCAAACCGAATACAGCATTTTGCACAACGAGCTTCCCTTCCATTCCGGCTCCGTGGGTGAATGGATAGCGGCCGTTTACATCTCCTATGGCGAAAATATGAGAATGGTTCGTTCTCAGTTCATCATTCACTTTGATGAACCCGCGTTCGTCCACCTCCACTCCCGCAGCAGACAGATTTAAGAATTCTGTACCGGGCTTGCGGCCTGTTGCCAGGAACAACAAGTCACCCTCTACAGATTGCTCTACACCGTCTATCACATAATGAACCACCTTCTGCCCTTCCCTCTCTGAAACCCGTTTGATATCCGCTCCATATTCAAACTGAATATCCTTTTCCAGTAACTCAGTTGCTGCTTCCCGGATTTCCTTATCCTCTTTCACAAGGATTTCATCGTGTTTTTCAAGGACAACGGATTCAGATCCTAATTGAGAGAATGCCTGTGCCAGTTCAAGGCCGATGGGACCTCCGCCTATGAACACAACCCGATGAGGCAATACATCCACTTCAAATATGGTTTCGTTTGTATGGTATTCCACTTCAGCCAGTCCATCAATATCCGGCACGAGGGGACTTGAGCCCGTCGCCACAACAATCCTCTTCCCGGAGATCCGGTCCTCCTTCTCCACTAAAATGGTGTGGGGGTCGAGGAACTCGGCTCCTCCGAAATAAATATCGACCCCTAATTGCAGAAAGCGGTCAGGATCATCATGCTGTTGAATGTGGGCAATTGCGCCTTTGACTCTTTCTCTTACCTTTTTCATATCGACAGAACCTCTAGTCTCGAATCCAAACGTCTCGCCTGCCCGGATTGTCGCCACTTCTCTTGCGGATTGGATGAAGGCCTTTGAGGGGACACAACCGAAGTGAAGGCAGTCTCCGCCAAGAAGGCCGCTTTTTTCGATAAGTGCTACTTTCGCCCCAAGGGAAGCGGCTCCAGAGGCGACGGTCAATCCTCCTGCCCCTCCTCCTATGACAATTAAATCGTATTGATCCATCTTAATCTCTCCTTATGAAAGTAGTCGTTTCGCTTCTAGAAAACGTTGAATGCCCGTGTACAGCTCCACTGCAAAAAACAAGAGAGTCGTCCACAGGACAATGGAGGGGAACAGCATCATGAGGCTGAACAGGATAAACCCTTCCGTCCTCTCTGCCAGGCCCGCTTGATAATAGAATGACTTCAAACCCTGTTTCTCTGAGACGGCTCCGACGGTCAGAAAGATGGTCATGGAAATAATTATGGAGACACTCAGTAAAAGGAGGGCCCACATGATGTCAGGATGCAAGAAGGCAACGCCAAGGATGACACTGATTTCAACGATCCGATCAAAAGTGACATCCATGACGTTGCCAAAGGGAGATGGTTTGGTCATTCTGGCCATGGTACCGTCCACTGCGTCCAGAAATCCCGATAACCATAATAAGATGACGGCAATGACCGGGAACCCCAGGGAGTAGACCAGACCTGTGGCTGAACCTATTATGAAGGCAATGATCGTCACTTGATTGGCCGATAACTCTTTTTTCAGAAACAGACGTGCGGTCCCTTCTATGCTTGGCTGCACCCACTTACGGGCATGTGTATCTAACATGTCTTTCTCCACCCTTTACTTATCTTCTTTACCCGGTAATCCAAGCCATGCTTTCAACTTTTTTTTGAAGATGATTGGGACGATAATCATGACCAGGAAAAATGAGATGGCAATATATAAATTCGTTCGATCTTCTCCTACCAAGCTTGAACCCAGAAAAACATAGCCAAACGTCCCGGGCAAAATTCCGATGACTGTAGCAAGAATGAATGGAGGGTATCTCACCTTCCCCATTCCCGCGAGATAACTGATCAAATCAAAGTTCAAAAACGGCACAAGTCGTAATAATAGGACATAAAAAAAGCCGTTCTCCTCCATTTTTTCCCGTATTTTCTCCATTCGGATAGATGGCCTTTTTAAGAGCTTCGCCCCCAGGAGGTTTGCAGCAAAATAGGCGACTGTTGCACCGCCCAACGCTCCGATAATGATATATATAATGCCTTCCCCAGCACCGAAAGCGAGCCCTGCCGCCAGTGATAAGATCGAAGCCGGGAAAAGGATCAACGGTCGGATCGTATAGACCGCAATGAAAACGATCGGTGCCCAAATGCCAAATGACACAATCCAATCCCTGATGTCATAGGGCTTTACATGAAAGAAACTCCGACTGAGCCACATGAGGAACAGTAATATTGTCACGAATAGAAAGATCTTTCCAAATTCCTTCTTCTTCATTATTCTTCCCTCCTATTCCTCTATGTGAAACGTTTGAATGTTCTCTGCCTCGGAATACAGCCAGATCGTTTCATGTGACGATTCCCATTCAAGTGGGAGATTGATTTTCTGTTTCAGTTCTTCCACCCATATTTCATAGATATTTGTTCCGGCAATAAACCGTTTTTGCCGTACTTTCCCCTGCCAATTGGGAAGAGAAAGATTCTGCCTGGAAGAGCTGATCCGGAGATGGGATGAATGAATGAATTGCTGCCGAGGGAGGATGAGGCCGTCACTCATGAATGATGCGACAAAGGGGAAGCCTGGACGGTAATAGATTTCTTCCGGTGTCCCGATTCGCAGGAAACGTCCCTCATGTAATACCGCTACCCGGTCTCCCATCTCATATGCTTCATCCCGGTCATGGGTCACGAACAGCACTGTGGTTCCCTCTTCCTTAAACATGGTCAGGACCCATTGTCTCAAATCTTTCCTCATCTGTGGATCAAGATTGCTGAAAGGCTCATCTAAGAGCAAAAGCTTCGGCTTCAGAATGAGGGAGCGGATAAGGGAAACCCGCTGCTGCTGGCCGCCGGAGAGCTCAGCGGGGTAATGATACATGACTTCCCCGAGTCCGACTCGTTCTATAAAGTCCTTCGCACCACGTTTCCTTTCTCTTTTCTTTGTCCGCTTCATTTCCAGCCCGTACATGACATTTTCAAGAACATTCATATGGGGGAATAGCAAGGGCTGTTGAAAGACCATACCAATGGGGCGGTTCTGGGGCTTGCTCGAAGAAATATCGGTTCCATCTATTAACACCTTTCCCTCTGTAGCAAATTCTAAGCCTGATAGAATGCGAAGAAAAGTTGATTTCCCTGAACCCGATGCTCCTACCAATGAAAGAATTTCGCCTCTTTCCAAGGAAAACGTAACGTTTGTTAAAATCTCTTTCTCTTTAAAGGTTTTGGATACTCCATGGATTTCTATAAATGGACTCACTGTTTCTTCCTCCCTCTCAGATGCTGGTAAGGGAGCATGAATTTCAAACACCCTTCAAGTATGATGTATAAGATAATGGGAATCATGGCGAACACGATGGAAAATGCCGCCATGACTGCTTCATCTGCCGTATCGGTGAATGGGTAGTAGACCATTGCCAGGGTCACGACGTTCCCACCGCCTATGATCCCTGTAAGGACATATTGACTTAAGGAGATGACAATTGTTAAGAATAATACACTGCGGATACTTGGAAGAAGAAGGGGCAATTCAATGTGATACATACGTTGAATCGAATTCCCTCCAAGAATGGTGGATTGTTCGATAAATTTCGAACCGATCCGCTCATAGCCTGTTTTAAACATTTTGATGCTGTAAGGAATGGTCGGGACCAAATGGACGAGTACAACCCCAAGCCAGTGATCAGAAAGCCCGTACCGTATGAACATAATTTGAAGTCCGATGGCAATAACCAATACAGGAATAAAGAGCGGCAGCAGCATGAGCGCTTCGATCACTGACTTTCCCCTGAATGAAGAGAAAGAGAACACTTTGCCCGCCGTGATCCCTATCAGAAGATTGAGAGCCAATACGACTATCGCAATCCCGATCGAGACTCCGATGGAATCCAGGAACTCTCCTTCGTTCAACAAAAGTTTCCACGCCCTTACACTCGGTTTACCTTGATTAGAACTCCCCCATGCCCATACACCGAAAAAGCTTTTATACACTAAAAAGAAGAAGGGAAAGATGAAAAGGGTAAAAGCTATGCTGTAAAATATCGTTTTTCTCATCTTAACACCTCTAATGCCCAATCCCTTTTGTAATGTGCATTCTTTTCTTATTCGTAATATAAAGGACCAGCCACATGAAAACCCCGATGCCAAGGCCGGTCATAACCAGTGAGGCAAAAGCTAAAGGACGCTCACTCCAGTTACCGCTATAAAACCAGTCGTATGAAAGGATCGCAAGCATTTGAGGAGACGTCGCCCCTAACAACTTAGGAACTTCAAAGGCGGTAAAAATAAAAGCAAATAGAATGGCCCCGGTTTCGATGAGAACAGGAAAGATAAAGGGCAGTTCCGCTACCCTGAATGTTTGATATGAGCCCGCTCCCAATAAAGATGCGACCTCTTTATACCTTTTAGAAAGGGTCGCATACACAGGTAACAGCATCAGGGTCACAAAGGGAACTTCCTTCCACACGTAAGTCAACATAATACCGAGCCCTTTTCCGTCCTGAACCAATACAGGGAATTGACTGCGATCGTCAATCCAGCCGAGTAAACCGGCAGCGTTCGAGAAAAAGCCACTCTGATTAAATAGTAAATAAACAAGATATGCCCATACAAAATGAGGAACGAGCATCGGAATCCACACGAGCAGTTTATGTTTAGTTTCTTTTAACAACGGAGTGAATGCCTTTACGATTCCCAAGCCAATGAAAAGGGATAGGATGGTCGAGACCCCGGTCACGGTCAAGCTGAACAGAACAGACGGAATGAAGCGATCCTCCTCAAACAACTCCCGGTAATGTTCGAATGAGATGAATCCCCTGCCCTCTACACTCTCTAAAATCGCAAGGACAATTCCCAATCCGGGAATAAGGAAGAAAAAAAGGAGGCCCGGCAGGAGGAGCAGCGCGTTATTGACTTTCAGCCACTTCACGGGTCCAGTGCTCCTTTAACCATTCCACATAGGCCGCATCAAGTTCTCCAATGAATTGTTCCTCCAGTACAGATGCCTCCAGCACGCTTTCACCACGATCGATCCCCTTAAATTTCTTTCGCCATTTTTCATCCAGCTTTTCATATGAAATAGGGGAACTTTCTCCCCAGTAATCCGGCTTCACCTTTTCATATTGTGCTTTCGGGGATAGGAACTCATTAATGACCACCATGGCTCCTTCTTTATTGGGGCTATTGAATGGAATCGACAGGAAATGGGTATTCCCGATTGCGCCGATGTCCCTGAGTATGAATGACTTGGTACTTTCCGGGAACACTCCGTCCTTGATCAAATGCTCCGCTCTTGCTTCGTTATATCCCATCGTCATCCATACCTCTCCTTGGCTGTATAGCTTATCAAGGTCCGTTAAAGTGGATGGATATGTCTCTCCTTTTCGCCATAAGTATGGCTTCATATTGTTTAATTCGTCCCAAACATCTGCTCCCATCTCCTCCGCCTGGTCTTCTTCAAATCCACTCTTGGCCAGATTCGAATCCGTTTTCGCATAAAGAAGATGCCTCAGAAACGCATTTCCTGTAAAGTCACTTGGGTTTGGATAGGTAAACTTCCCCGGATTCTCTTTCAGGAATGCTTTAAATTCTTCAAAGTTGGATGGAGGATTCTCCACTTTGTCACTGTTATAGAAAAAAACGAATTGAACCTTCCCCCATGGTGCTTCATATCCTTCCGTTTCCGTTCCAAAATCGTATTGAAAGGCGTCACTATCTGTATCGTAGTATTTGGTAAAGTTCGGCAGTTTGTCCGTGAATGAACCTGCCAACAGGTCATTTTCTTTTGCATTTTTAAAATTTTCACCGTTGATCCAGACGATATCAATTGTTCCCTTTTCTTTGTCCGCCCGTTTCTCGGTATACAGCTTCTGAAGGATTTCAGTCGTGTCTAAAGGGACCCGGTTGAGTTCGATATTGTTCTTTTCTTTCAGCATGGGAGCCATGACCTCATCGATATACCGGTTGATCCCGGCGTCCCCTCCCCACATGAACATGTTGACTTTGGTCCCTTCCGCTTCCGACGCAATCGTCTCCCAATCTTCATCAGGAAGTTTGCCGGTATCATTTGCATTTGAAGAACCGCAAGCAGATACTAATAGTAAGGAAATAACGCTAACTATTGCTAACCATATTTTCATCCATTATGCTCCTCTGTTCTTTTCTATAATTCTATTGTACTGAACCATATAATATAAAAAAGTAATCTGCCTTACATATATCAATTAATGCGCTTATATCGGCAGAAAATAAACATAGAAGCACATTCAAACCATGTCTTCTTACTCATATTCAATAGGACTTGTAACCTTTTGAATCAACCACTGTCTAATACGGTAAGGAGGTGACTTTAACGTGAAGCGATTGATGATGATCATAATCATTCTTATGGCAGGAATGGCCGGTTGTGGAACGACTGATGAAAATGGCAGCGAGCCGACGAAAAATGGGACAGACCGAGGAGATGGTGAGGATATTTCTGTACAGAAAGGAATTGTCGCAGGCGAAATGGAACCTTCATTAACAAAACAAGATGCAGATAGTCAGAACGTTTATATATATACAGTGAAAAATCAAACGGAGCAGGAGAAAACCTTTAAGTTCTCTTCCGGTCAGACGATCGACTTCGAACTTCGAAACGCTAAAGGCGAAGTGGTATATAAGGATAGTAAGAATAAAATGTATACCCAGGCGATACAGGAAATCACTGTGAAGCAAGGAGAAGAATTTTCTCAGAAAATAGTCCTGCCTCCCCTCGAAAGCGGATCATATACATTGACGGTCTGGATGACTGCCAAGGGGGATCAAACTTATAAAGCGACGACTGACGTACAAATACAATAGAGATTAAAAAAGGATTAGTTCCACAGGCATTGTGGGACTAATCCTTTTTGGTGTAAACAGGGATGGGGCCATTGAGGGAGATACGCTCAGGTGTCACGGTGCAGCTTCTCCCGAAAAACCAGACACCGTGGCGTGCAGCTTCTTCCATGACCCGTGCAAAATGGGGATCGATTTCAGGAGCAGAAGTGATTTCCCGTAAATCTGATCGCTGGGCAATAAATAAGACTGCTGTTTGATAGCTGTCATTCTTTTGTAAATAGGTCAGTTCCTCTACATGCCTCGCCCCTCTTACCGTGACGGCATCGGGGAATTTCCCTGTTCCGCCCTCGACCATGGTGACACTTTTCACTTCGAGTAGTAACTTTTCATCTTTTTCTTTATGAGAGAGCAGGAAGTCAAACCGGGAGCTTCCCACCTTAAACTCGGCTTTATCCAGGTGCCATTCCTTTAGCTCATCAATCATTTCCAGCTGTAAAGCTTCCAGTGCCAACCTGTTAGGAAATTGAGTATTTAACGAGACATAGATATCGTTCACGGAATCATGGGTCATGACTGCTGACCATTTCGTTTTCCTTTTGGGATCCTTGGATTCCTGGAGCCAGATTGGACCACCCGGAACCAGCAAGTCCTTCAATCTGCCGGGATCGGGTAAATGGACTTTTTCTTTTGAACCTGAAGGAAGTTCACACTCCAACACAAACCGGTTGAGCCGTTCGAGAAAGACCCCTTGAACCAGGGTGTCATGAAATTGTATAGCTGCCAAGACTTCACGCCCCCTCATTTAAGCAGAGCACTCCAGCTCTTCGTTTTGCGGTCATACGATAACAGGCCGTTCGCAGGTGATTTACGGATCTGCTTATAATCCTCCACCATCTCATCCATGTCATAGTAATCACCTATCACCCAAATGGGTATCTCGATTTTACCTCTGCTTAGTATTGCTTTTTCAAGGGATATGACCATCCCTTCTTTTAATTTGTCTTCGAAGGAATGGATGACTCCCTTTCCGATTACGGGATAGGGGTTCTCCTTTTTCATACCGAATAGGCCTTTTCCGCCCTTGATCGTACTAAGCTTTGAAGAAAGGGTCGCTCCCAGCATATGATCAAAATCCTCAAAGTCCCGGTAATAAACCTTATTGAACCAACCGTCATCATGGGAGAGATAGGCATAGCGATTATTTAACTTGGAATAAAAGGGAGGGTTTAACGGCTGCTTAATATGTCCCATATAAAGGAGTTCTGCGATTTCCTGTCCGTTCAACTCATCGACCCCGACTTCTTCATCAAAATCGATCCAGCAGAAGTCGCCGTAGCTTTGAACCCCGTCATTCATGATCTTCTTCATTTCGTCCTGTTCTACATATTCCATATGGGTATGTATATTGAATGCACCATGTTCGTATTGATGCTTAATTAAAAGTATGTTCCTTAAGGGTTTACGGGCATTCATAGCAAATTCATTGAAATGAATGCCGTAAGAAACGACATACTGACGATCCGGATTCTTGTGAACATAGATGATATCTTTAACTTGATTATTTGCCTTCAAGAACATTCCCTCCATCTGATTAACACGGTGCACAGTTACTATTTTCTATTTTATCAAATAAAGGACACACTTGTTCTTTTCTATTTCATTTCAAAATGATGACAAAAGTCGCAGGGAATTGTCGAAAATAGTCATATTTCAGTACTAGAGGCTTGATTTACACTACTACCCAAAGACTGTTACACATATATTTATAGAGACCACTATTAAATAGTTTGGTTTCCATAACCCCTATTCAACGTATCAAGCGTCGATATTAGCTTCTAATCAACCCATAAATAAATGAAACCAATTTCAATATTAAATGCCTACCTCAAATATGTAATAAATGGAATCTTTTTTCTCTATTTTTCCCACTAGCCCTTCTGTTAACAACATTTCCAATGAATTATTTCCCTCAATGCGCTTAAGTACCTGTTATATACCGACAGAAGTTCTGTAAATTCTCCGGCCATGAGTAGAAATTTCCCTTCATTTCTATTAGACTAGGAAGGTGAAATCTTTAGAAATTCAGGTGAAAAGAATATGGAAACTCGCCAGCGGTTTGCTGATAAGATTGATTGGGGTCTTCTCTTTTTATTAATGCTGTTTTTTATTGTTAGTGCAATGGGAATCAGCAGTGCCCAGACCTCAGGGCAATATGGGACTAACTTTGTCATTAGACAGGCATTTTGGTACGTAGTGGGTGGAATCATTATCGGAGCAGCGTTATTCCTGGACTCGGACCAGTATAAGCGGCTTGCCTGGTACATATACGGTGCAGGAATTTTCCTGCTCGTTTTATTATTGATTTCACCGGAAAGCATCGCACCTCATCGGAATGGAGCAAAGAGCTGGTTCATGCTGGGGCCTCTTGGATCTATACAGCCTTCAGAATTCATGAAGACCTTTTTAATCCTTGCTCTTGCACGCGTCATTACCAATCATCATGAACTTAATCTAAGGAAAACAGTTCAGACAGACTTTCAGTTATTGCTTAAGATCGGCTTGACGACCCTTGTTCCCCTTGCTTTCATCATGCAACAGCCGGATTTAGGAACATCACTGGTCATATTAGCCATCATGACGGGAATCATCCTCGTTTCAGGTATTACGTGGAAGCTGATTGTGCCTATCTATGCTTCTATTGGAGTATTAGGTGCGGGCATCCTTTCACTGGTGATATGGGCACCTCAATTATTGGAAAAGTACTTAAACGTAAAGCCCTATCAATTCGGACGTATTTATGCGTGGCTTGACCCGTATAACTACGCCAAATTAGAAGGGTTTCACTTAATCAATTCCCTTAACGCCATTGGATCCGGTCAGATTTTCGGAAAAGGCTACAGCGATCGGGAAGTGTATATCCCGGAAAATCATACCGACTTTATATTCAGTGTCATTGGTGAAGAGTACGGGTTTATTGGCGCAAGTGTCGTCATCAGCTTATACTTCCTGTTGATCTACCATTTAACCAAAACGGCTCTGGACACAAAAGAACCCTTCAACGCTTATGTTTGTGCAGGGATTATCAGTATGATTACGTTCCATGTTTTCCAGAATATCGGAATGACGATTCAATTACTTCCGATCACTGGTATTCCGCTTCCATTCATCAGTTATGGAGGAAGCTCCCTCATGGGGAATATGCTTGCCCTCGGACTTGTGTTCAGTATGAGGTTTCACCATAAAACGTATATGTTTTCTTCGGAAGATTCTTAATTACAGGTTGCATTCATCCTGAGGATGTGTAAAATAATAGTAATTAGATATCGAATATTCTATGAAGAAGAGAGTAATCCTGACGTGAATCAAAAGCGAGCCGGGGATGGTGGAAGCCCGGTGTGAAGCCAAGGATGAACCGCACTTCCGAGAAGTTTTTCTTGAAATCAGTAGGGGAAAACCGGGATCTCCCGTTATACAATGAGTGTCCTTATTGGGAATAAGAGTGGTACCGCGAGCTAAACTCGTCTCTATGTTAGATAGAGGCGGGTTTTTTTGTGTTTCATACTAATGGAGGTGTAACAAGTTGGATTTAAAATCAATATTAGCCCATGAATTAAAGTCACAGCTCTTGTCAGATTGGAGCGAGAAAGATCTCTACGACCTGATCGAAACTCCAAAGCATAGTCATTTGGGAGATTTGGCCTTCCCTTGTTTTCAATTGGGGAAAACTCTGAAGAAAGCTCCTGCACAAATCGCCAATGAATTTGCCGCCACAATGTCTTCCCCTCTTTTTTCCAAGGTGGCGGCAGTTGGACCTTATGTCAATATTCATTTCGATGGTTTAAAAGCAGGACAGGAAATCGTTTCAGGTATATTGGAAAAAGGAAAAGATTATGGAACCCACACCTTCGGAGAAAATAGAACCGTTGTATTAGACATGTCTTCTCCCAACATCGCCAAACCGTTCTCCATGGGGCACCTCCGTTCGACTGTCATCGGTAATGCCATCGCTACCATCGCCGGTAAATGCGGCTATACTACCGAGAAAATCAATTATATCGGGGACTGGGGTACGCAATTTGGGAAGCTGATCGTTGCGTTCAAAAAGTGGGGGGATCCCGAAATGGTTAAAGATAATCCCATTGCCGAATTGTTCGTTCTCTATAAAAAGTTTCATGAGGAGGCAGAAAACGACCCCTCCCTCGAAGAAGAAGGGAGAAGAGCTTTTAAGCTTCTGGAAGATGGGGATGAAGAAGTTACGGAGCTATGGAAATGGTTTAAGGACGAATCACTGGAAGCCTTTAAAACGATTTACTCATTACTTGGCGTGGAGTTCCATTCATATAATGGGGAAGCGTTTTTCAATGACAAAATGGAAGAAGTCGTGACATTGCTTCAGGAACAACATCTTCTTGAAGAATCCCAAGGGGCTCAGGTCGTTCGTATGGATGATGGGAATCTGCCTCCCTGCCTGATTAAAAAATCGGATGGAGCCACTCTTTATGCCACCAGGGACCTGGCCGCTGCCCTCTATCGTCACCGTCAATATGCCTTTGATGAAGCCCTTTATATCGTTGGACAGGAACAAACCATCCATTTCAAGCAAGTGATGAATGTACTGAAAAAGCTCGGGTACGATTGGGCGAATGAAATGAAACATATTCCGTTTGGTCTGTATCTAAAGGATGGGAAGAAGATGTCTACACGAAAAGGCAGAGTCATCCTTCTTGAAGAAGTGCTTCACGAAGCAATCAAAATGGCAGAAGAAAACATTAAGCAGAAAAACCCCGACTTAAAAGATGCTTACGCTGTTGCAAGAGATGTCGGTGTCGGGGCAATCATTTTCCATGACCTGAAAAATGATCGGCTCAATGATATAGACTTCTCTTTGGAACATATGCTTACCTTCGAAGGTGAGACCGGCCCTTATATTCAATACACATATGCCAGAGCACAGTCTCTTCTCAGAAAAGCAGGAGAGTTAGGTCCACTGACATTTGACGGTCTTGAAGATGCCGAAAGCTGGGAAGTGATAAAGCAACTGCGACTATTTCCGGAGATCATTGAAAAAGCATGGCAGCAATATGCTCCATCCGTCATCGCAAAGTATCTAGTCGACACAGCACAAAGCTTCAATCGTTATTATGGTAAAACGAAAATCATATTAAATGACAACGAACAAAACTCACGTCTTGCATTGGTTCATGCCGTTGGGATTGTCCTTGACGAGGGGTTGCGGTTACTCGGAATGAAAGCCCCTTCCGAAATGTAGAACCCTAGAGAATTCTGTCACTATTTCCCGAGAAATAGATATATTTCGATAAGTTCGTTCACTTATTTTCAATCATTTATAGTTCTGTACTTGAAGTGAGATACGTATAGGATATTTCATGACTCCCTTTATGAAAAGTGATATACTTTCTTATGTTCTATTAAATTTGAAAACAATGCTTTATTCATAAAGGAGATTCCAAATGTCTGAACTACTTCACACGTTCGAAGCCTGGTTATTGGATTATGGTGTATGGGGACTGATTCTTGTTTCATTCGCAGATTCATCTTTCTTTCCCATCCCGCCTGATGTGATACTGATTCCATTAGCGATTGCCAACCCTGAAAGCGCATTGCTTTATGCATTTTATACGACGGTCGCTTCCGTCATCGGTGCCCTTTTGGGGTGGTTGATTGGGAGAAAGCTCGGACGCCCGATTCTTGTGCGATTATTCTCAGAATCCCGAATACAAAAAGTAGAAGAATACTTTACGAAATTCGGACCCATGGCCCTACTGATTGCCGGCCTCACACCGGTCCCATATAAGATTTTCACGATTTTCGCGGGGGTATCCGGTGTGAAGATCCGGGTATTAGTGATTTGGTCGATTATCGGCAGAGGGATCCGTTTCTTCCTGGAAGGAGCAATCATCCTGACACTCGGGGCAAAAGCAAAACCTTTTATCGAGGAAAACTTTACATTCCTTACCCTTGCAGCAGGCGGAGTGTTGATTGCTGTATATCTTGTCTATCTAGTCATCAAAAAGAAGAAACGAACTCCTTGACTAGTTAAAAAAGGAGCATGGGGAATGAAATTCATTCCCCATGCTCCTTTTTATTCGATAGAACCCACTACAAAACGCAGGTGCTTCTGTAACACTTCAAGAGACTGTCTGCTTCCTTCATATAATTCCCCGTCCATATCAAGCTTCTCATTTTGCCCCAGTTCAATATGGGCTTTTTTTGCCTGAATGTGCATAATATCATCATATTCCTCACTGATATTGCCCGTACTTTTGATGACGAGAAATTCCTTCAACAATGGAAATCCACTTTTCTTCACAAAATAGAGATCCATCAACCCGTCGTCCATATTGATGCAGTTCGGCAATGGGTTGGAACCGATGGAACGACCGTTGGCAACCAATAGCATGACAACGTCTTCTTCCACTGTCTCCTTTTCCGTCGTAACCTTCACACTTAGAATAGGGGAATCCTTAATCGATTGGAAGGCACTAATATAATAGCTTAGTTTCCCGAGCACGCTCTTGGATCCCATATCAATATTGTCGCTCGTCTGGGAAACCAGTCCTGTTCCCCAAAAATTACTGAAATACCTCTTACCTGCTTTGACAATGTCAATATCCTGTTCGAAAGGACGATCGGTTATGAGGCTGACGGCTTGTCCAATATCCATGGGGATATATAAAGAACGGGCAAAATCATTACAGGTCCCTCCAGGAAGAATGGCAACCAACGGACGCTCTTCGAGAACAGAGAGCCCATTGATGGATTCATGGATCGTACCATCCCCTCCCATGATCACAACTAACTCATATCGACTGCCGGACTCCTTACAGACTCTCTCGGCATCGCCTTTTTCTTTTGTTTTGTGAATGATTAGATTTGTGCAGATATCCAATAAGGGAGGGACAGCATCCTTCAGCAGGACCTCGAGAGTCCCTTGACCTGCCTTGCCATTGCATATAAGTAATATATTCGAAAATCTCGCCATGAATTTCGTCACCTCGCTTATAGATTTTGTGTAGTAAATAAAAAGAGGCTGACCCAAAACGATGAGTGGTTATCATCCTTATAGGACCAGGCCATGTGCTTTCAAAGTGATTTATTATTGTTTGATTCTTGGCGTAGAATCCCATGAATCTTGGGTCAACCTCTTTTACTATGCTGTATTGGAATCTTCCTGAGGGACTTGGATTACAGTACGATAGGCAATTCCAAGACGACCCTTGATATAGCTTTGGGGATCATAAGGAATATGCTGATTCTGCATACGATGAAGTTCCATTTCCGCAAACATTGCCAAGGCACGACACACCTGATCTAAAGCCATGCTCACACGATGAGGATCGGGCTGATCCCGGCTCATACAATAGTATGAAATTTCATCTGCCTTCTTTCTGATTTCCTTTAATGCCTGTAGATCAAACATCATTCTCTCCATGCCTACCCCTCCTCTTCACCTTACCTATAGTATATCGGTGAGAAAGGGGAAATATGTCTGTCCAACAATTCGAGCTGTTTATGAATCTTGTGTTAACGTCTTAGGTAATGGTTGATACTGCTTTAGTGAATGAAGAATTTCCCGTCTTGATTTCGTTTTTGAAATATTAACACCGACGTTCGACAATTTCGTTATCACTTTTTTAAAGCGATCGTTCTCCTTTACCACGTTATTCACCTCTTTTTAAAATATCGTTACCTATTTGTACGTTTGAACCTGTAAAAGGTTTCACTAAATCTGATATGGTTTCCCTTTTCCCTAAAAATGAAACGATAATCCTATTTTTACACATTTCAAAAGAATAAATTGTTTCGAATTACACAATTTATACACATGAAGACTAAATTACTCCTCTTACTGATTGTATCGTCTCTTATCTTTAGTCTATTTGGTCTACCTATTACAAGCGCTGAAAGTACGTACACTGTAAAAAAAGGAGATACTCTTTGGACCATTTCCAGGAAGCTTCAACTTGGATTGGCTGAAATGATTAGCGCAAACCCTCAGGTGACGGATCCAGATATCATTTATCCGGGTCAAAATATTAGAATTCCAAGTTATAGATTTGAAAACTCATTCGAAAACCAAGTCACGGAGTTAACAAATCTGGAACGGCAAAAACACGGACTTCCACCGTTTCAGATCGATAGGAAACTTACTCTTGCAGCCCTTTATAAGTCCCGTAATATGAGAGATGTCGGGTACTTCTCTCACAGAAGCCCGATATATGGATCTCCCTCTGATATGTTGAGGAAATTCCACATTCCATACAGGCACACTGCTGAAAATATTGCTGCCGGTCAAGTGAGTCCAGAAGAAGTTGTGAGGGAATGGATGGACAGTCCTGTTCACCGGAAGAACATTCTCAACCATACCTTTACTCATACTGGTGTGGGATATGCAAAAGGCGGAGCTTATGGGACGTACTGGACTCAGTTGTTTTTGTCAAAATAAACATTCGAATGCTAAAGGTCCGTCCCTCCGGCATGAAATGAGCACATCCACAATTAAAATTGGAAATTTATCTTAAGAATAAGTCTTGCGGCTACGTCAGATAATAAACGTGTACTGCCATTATGATCAAGGGGGAATTTTACATGCAAGTACGTGATATTATGTCGACAAATGTTGAAGCAGCTTCTAATTCGGATTCACTGGAGAGCGTAGCTTCTAAAATGAGTTCCAGAAACGTTGGTTCCGTTCCTGTTGTTGAAAACGGGCAGGTTGTCGGTATGATAACAGATCGTGACATTGCGACTCGTGGACTGAATCAAGGTGCACAAGGAAATGTCTCTCAGGTTATGTCACAGCAGGTTGTGACCATATCTCCGGATGCTTCTGCCGAAGAGGCATCAGCCTTAATGTCCCAGCACCAGGTGCGCCGTTTGCCGGTTGTGGAAAACGGACATCTTGTCGGGATGCTGGCTTTGGGGGATTTGGCAGTACAGCAGAAATCCGATCAAAGTGCCGGAAACGCCCTAAGCGGGATCTCTCAGAATCACCTTCGCTAACAAAGCTTTAGGGCAAGAACTTCAAAGCTTTCTTTTACCGAATAAGAGGCTGATACAGCCTCTTATTTTGGTGTGTAAACCGAGGTCCGTCCCTCCAATCTGCTAATGATGTCGAAGAGATGGGTATATCGTCATTTTTTTCATATTGAGGGAGGATTTTCTTGTTTTGTGACGAATTAGTGATGAATGCAAATGGTGTTAATGATGGAGGAGGTTTTTGTATGAGTCGTGCTGCACGATCGTACCGTAAGGAAGTTCGTCATTTCAAACGTGAGACCCGCAAAAAAGTCTTCGCCGACAGCATTTTTGATTTCTTGTTTATGTTATTTGGGATTTCAATGATTACTGGTATTTTATTATTTGTGTTAGGATTTTGGAATTTTTATTAATCGATTTACCGCTGCACTTTTTTATATCTAATTCATATCGAAGATCGAACTGTTGCCATGAGTTTTTATGGCTTTTTTTTTGAGAAAAAGAAGGACTCCCCCTTCATTCCGTCTGTATTACCTAAAGATTAGCACTTATTAAAATTCTAACTCGTAAGCGTTTTCAATGTTATAGTAAACCTTGTTATAAATTCTTAGGAGGTTTTACTATGTGGTGGCGTTTTGACACTGTCCTTATTCAAGACTCTATGGCCATTTTCTCTTATTTGGCTGCTTTAGTGGGTCTTGTATTTATTCTTGGGGAGTCGAAGAATACTTTCTTACAGAAATTCTTCCACTATGCCCCTCCATTAATCTGGACATATTTTCTCCCAATGTTGTCTACAACGTTTGGGATCATTCCGGATCAGTCATCTCTTTATGACTTTACATCGGCCTACATATTGCCCGTGGGATTACTATTGCTGCTTCTCTCAGCGAATGTTCCTGCGACTTTGAAACTTGGTCCTAAAGCGATTACGATGTTCCTTGCCGGGACACTCGGTGTTGTAATCGGTGGGCCTATTGCTTTGGCCATCTTCCAACCGTTTCTTCCAGAGGATGCATGGACTGGTGTAGCAGCACTTGCAGGCAGCTGGATTGGCGGAAGTGCCAATATGGCCGCCATGATTGAAGCAACTGGAACACCGAAAGAAATCCTTTCACCAATCATTGTGGTTGATACTGTTGTCGGATATAGCTGGATGGGCATCATGATTGCCCTTGCAGGCTTTCAGCATAAATTCGATAAATGGAACAAAGCGGATAACTCGATCATACGTAAGGTAAATGAGGACATGGGTGAAATTCAACGTAAAAATGCCCGTCCCATCGAAGTTCCTTATCTTGCTGCCATCATTGGTTTAGGATTCGGAGTCGCGTATGTCGTGAGAAAGTTTTCTGAAACGTTACCCGTCACCAATGTTCTCTCTGCCGGAACGTGGACGATTATGATCATATCAGCAGTAGGGATCATTTTCTCCTTTACAAAAGTTCGCACCTTGGAAAACTATGGGGCAAGTAAAATGGGATACGCAGGCATCTATTTATTGCTCGCAACAATCGGGGCTAAAGCCGACCTTGCGTATGTGTGGGATTCCCCTCAATACGTGGCAATGGGAATTGTGTGGTTAGCCATCCATGTTATCATTATTTTCTTGGTTGCCCGTCTATTAAGAGCACCTCTTTTCTTCGTAGCTGTAGGTTCTCAAGGAAATATCGGCGGAACGAGCTCGGCACCAGTTGTAGCATCAGTATTTCAGCCATCACTTGCTCCAGTTGGACTGTTGATGGGAATACTCGGGAATGTAGTGGGAACATACGCTGCCGTTGCCTGTGCCTGGATTGCTGAGTGGGTAAGCAGGACACTCTAGCTTTCAAAACGGACTACTGATAATCTCTCAGTGGTTCGTTTTTTATTTTTCATCGGTTCTATCCAACTCAAATATTATTCAAATTTATCGTCATAAACTATATCACAATAACTTTATTAGCCATTTCTTTTACATCCTCCTAGAAAGAAACCCTTGATTACTATGACAAAATAGTTCGATCCCCTAAATACAAACTGGTAATATTTTAATATTCAGATAATAACTTGACTTTCATTTGTAATTTTCAGATAATATTACATGTAACCGACACAAATTTCCGAGGGGGTTATCATGGACATATTAAACCATTTAGTCACGGAAGCGAATTCAATCTTGTGGGGGTATATTTTAATCGGTGTACTTCTCATTTTAGGTTTATACTTCACAATTGGATCTAAATTTGTTCAAATTCGCCACTTAGGTGAAATGTTTCGATTATTAGGTGATAAAGATGTTGTCGAAGCAGAAGGGGAAAAGCAGATTTCATCCCTGCAGGCATTCTTTATCGGAGCAGGTACTCGAATTGGTACAGGTAATTTAGCAGGAGTAGCCATTGCCTTAGCAATTGGGGGACCTGGAGCTGTCTTCTGGATGTGGCTTGTTGCCATTCTCGGAGGTGCCAGCGCCTTTGTTGAAAGTACATTGGCCCAGATTTACAAGGAAAAGGATAAGGTAGGATTCAAAGGCGGCCCCGGCTACTATATGAAGAAACAATTGGGCAAGCCTTGGATGAGTTCGATTTTTGCCGTCACCATCATCCTCTCCTTTGGGACAACCTTTAATGCCGTTCAAAGTAATACCATTGCAACGGCATTCAGTAATTCATTTGGTATCAATACCTTTGTAATTGGAATTGTATTAGCCGGTTTGACTGCACTCATCATTTTTGGCGGAGTTAAACGTATAGCCAATTTTTCTTCTTTCATCGTACCGATCATGGCCGGCTTTTACATTGTCCTGGCATTATTTGTAGTCATTACGAATATCACTGAAATGCCCGGCGTCATCGCGCTTATCTTCAAAAGTGCCTTTGGATTTGAACAAGTGGTCGGTGGTGGTATAGGTGCCGCCATCATGAATGGGGTAAAACGCGGGCTGTTCTCCAATGAAGCTGGTATGGGTAGTGCACCGAATGCTGCCGCTACGGCATCTGTTTCCCACCCGGTTAAACAGGGGTTCATCCAAGCACTTGGAGTATTCTTTGATACTATTCTCGTCTGTTCCGCAACGGCGTTTATCATATTAACTTCAGATGCCTACGGTTCCGGTTTGACGGGAATTGAACTATCCCAGGCAGCCATGTCTGAACACTTTAATTCATGGGCTGGTATATTCCTGGCGATTGCCATCTTTACCTTTGCCTTCAGCTCCATCATTGGAAGCTATTATTATGGAGAAGCCAATCTTCCTTTCATCAATAAGAGCAGGACCGGTCTTCTCATCTATCGTTTCATCGCGTTAGGAATGGTAATCTTCGGATCTGTCGCAAGTCTTGATATCGTTTGGAGCCTGGCAGACTTCTCTATGGCACTGATGGCCCTTACGAACTTAATCGCAATCGGGATTCTTGCCCCGATTGCGATCAAAGCATTAGATAATTATATGAGCCAGCGTCGACAAGGATTGGATCCTGTCTTCTATTCTGATGATATTCCTGGATTGAAAGGTGTTGAAAGCTGGCCAACACGACAACGTGAAATGCCAAAAAAAGCGGCTAATGAATAAAAAAACAGTGTAAAAGAGAGCAGCAGGGGTATCGACCCCCAAAAGTTAGAGTAGACAACTAACTTTTGGGGGTGTTTTTATGGCTAAATATAGTGAGGAATTTAAACTAAAACTTGTCACCGAGTATCTGGATGGCCATCTTGGATATAAATCA
>NZ_CAJGBF010000026.1 GCF_904424705.1 Rossellomorea arthrocnemi
TTATTTTGAACAAATGATAAAAAAAGGAAGATATTTAGCCGAGATGATTTTTAAAAAATTTTAATAGAGAAATAAAACGGTTGTAAGACCTGATATTATAACTTTTCCCGAGGGAGTCGAGCACCTTGCGCTCCAATCAACTCTGCTTATTCATGAGTTACTTCTGTACCAACCAATAAACAGAACACTCTTAAAATATTTAAATAAAGATAATGAACATTTTTTCTTGTTTCTGGCACTTCTATTTCAATTTCTCAACCAATTCCTTGGCTACGGCTTCCGGTATACCTATTTCAATAAACTCCTCCACGGTTGCTTCTTTCATCTTCTTCATGGATCCGAAATGTTTTAGAAGCTGTTTCTTCCTTTTCGGACCGATGCCGTCGATATCGTCAAGGGTCGACTGGAATGCGCTCTTTCCTCGGAGCTGACGGTGGAAGGTGATGGCGAACCTGTGGACTTCATCCTGGATACGCTGGAGGAGATAGAATTCCTGGCTGCGCTTTTCAAGGGGGATGATCTCCAACGGATTCCCGTAAAGCAATTCAGACGTCTGATGCTTATCGTCTTTCGCCAGGCCGCCAATCGGGATGTCGAGACCCAATTCGTTCTCGATGACATCCCTTGCCGCTTCAATCTGCCCCTTCCCCCCATCGATAATGATGAGGTCCGGTAAAGGAAGTCCGTCTTTCAAGACTCTCGTATATCTTCTGCGGACAACCTCCCTCATGGAGTCATAATCGTCAGGACCCTTCACGGTTTTAATCTTGTATTTACGGTACTCCTTCTTTTCAGGTTTCCCGTCTACAAAGACGATCATCGCCGATACAGGATCCGACCCTTGAATATTTGAATTATCAAAGGCTTCAATTCTGAAAGGAGTATAAATGCCCATGTGATCCCCGAGGCGCTCAATGGCTTTAATCGTCCGTTCTTCATCTCTTTCGATCAGGGCGAATTTCTCTCCGAGTGCCTGTTTCGCATTTTTCTCGGCAAGCTTTACAAGCTCTTTCTTTTTCCCCCGTTTCGGCTGGATCATTTTTACCTCCAGAAGCTTTTCAGCCAGATCCATATCAATCTCTTCTGGCAATAAGATTTCTTTCGGCTTAAAGTGATTGGATTTTAAGTAGAACTGACCTAAAAACGTCAGGAACTCTTCCTCAGGTTCATGATAGAGAGGAAATAAGGACACATCCCTCTCAATGAGCTTTCCTTGTCGGACAAAGAATACTTGTACACACATCCAGCCTTTATCAACTGAATATCCGAACACATCTCGGTCGGTGAAATCGGTCATGGTCATTTTCTGCTTTTCCATCGTCGCTTCTATATGAAGAATTTGATCGCGGAATTCCTTCGCCCTTTCAAATTCCAAATTTTCCGAGGCTTCATTCATTTTCGTCGTAAGCTGCTTCTTGATGTCTTTGTATCCACCGTTCAGAAATCTGGCTATTTCATCTGTCATTTCACGGTACGTGTCTTTGCTCACTTCTTTGATACAGGGAGCTAGACATTGGCCCATATGATAGTAAAGGCAGGCACGGTCAGGGAGGGTCGAGCATTTCCGTAAAGGATACAAACGATCGAGAAGCTTCTTCGTTTCATTTGCAGCTCCTACATTTGGGTAAGGACCGAAGTACTTTCCTTTTCCCCGTTGGACTTTACGGGTGGTAATGAGCCTTGGATGCCTTTCATTCGTTAATTTAATGAACGGATAGCTTTTATCATCCTTTAACATGACATTATATTTAGGATCATATTTTTTGATTAAATTCATTTCGAGGACAAGTGCTTCCAGGTCAGATGACGTCATGATGTATTCGAAGTCTTCTATTTCTCCTACCAGGCGCTGTGTTTTTGCATCATGAGAACCGGTGAAATAAGAACGCACCCGGTTTTTCAACACCTTTGCTTTTCCCACATAGATGATTGTACCCTGCCTGTCTTTCATTAAATAACATCCAGGTTGGTCAGGCAGCAGTGCCAGCTTATTCGAGATATTTTGATTCATCCATTTTTCCCCTCCCTCGGTTTCTCCCAAATTTAGTGTGTAAGGTCATATATTAGCGGTACTATAAGTTCACCGGGATAATAATTATTCGCCTGAACTTTCTATTTACATACCTGCGACTTCTTTATACATCAGGCAGTTCTCCCGGTCAGATTAATATTCCGTTTCAGTGGCAAATCTCATTTCTATATTGTACCTTACCTTTAAGAGAAGTAAAAAAGGATTGACCCCGTTGTGTTAAAGGAAGGACTTTACACAATTGGACAGGGTCAACCCCAAAGATTATTCATTCATTTTGTCCTCAATTTAAATCATTTCAATTACATATAAATTTTATCGAGAATGATTTCAGCAGTCAACGTATTTGAACATGTGTGTTTTCTGGTATGAATTCGCCACACTGTGAACTACAATACCTAAGTGTCCCAAGATATATAGTTCGTCGTTCCGGCTTTCAAATCCAGACAAAAAAAGACCGCGGAAACCGCGGTCTTTCATCAGCATTTCTTATACGTGTTTATTTAATAATTCAGCAAGTGCTTCCTTAGGTTGGAAACCGATTACTTTATCTACCACTTCGCCGTCTTTAAGGACCACTAAAGTCGGGATACTCATAACCCCGTATTTACCTGCTGTTTCCTGGTTCTCATCAACGTCCACTTTAACGATTTTTACTTTATCGCCCATTTCACTGTCCAGTTCTTCAAGCACTGGAGCGATCATTTTACAAGGTCCACACCAAGGTGCCCAGAAATCCGCCAGTACCAGTCCGGAATTTGTATCAGTTGAAAATGATTGGTCAGTTGCATGTGTAATTGCCATATATATGCGCCTCCTAAAATCTTTGAATGTAACGTAAGTATATCACCGTTTTTTTGCGTATGCTATAAATCTGCTCGTAGGTAATATTCCCTTCATAAAACGGAATATACAACGGAAGAAAAAATAAGGAGCAGCCCATGTTGCAGCTGCGCCCTTATTTGTATTCTATATTATGTTCATACCCTCTGTCCGTGACTGCTAAACGTCAGCAAGGATCAAGAAGAGGATACTTTAAGCTTTTTAAACTCTTCTGTCAGCATCGGTACCACTTCAAACAGGTCTCCAACGATTCCGTAATCCGCTACGTTAAAAATATTCGCCTCAGGATCTTTGTTGATCGCAACGATGACTTTTGAATTCGACATACCCGCTAAATGCTGGATAGCCCCAGAAATACCACATGCAATATAGAGGTCAGGCGTTACGACTTTACCCGTTTGACCAATTTGCAGAGAATAGTCACAATAGTCGGCATCACATGCTCCACGTGATGCTCCTACAGCTCCACCAAGAACATCCGCCAGTTCTTGAAGAGGGTTGAATCCGTCTTCACTTTTCACTCCTCGTCCGCCGGCGATGATGACTTTCGCTTCAGACAGGTCCACCCCTTCGCTTGCCTTACGTACGACTTCTTTAATGATTGTACGTAAGTCTTTAATATCAACGGAAAGGGAAGAAACTTCTCCTGTACGTGACTCATCTTTCGCTAACGGCTCGATGTTATTAGGACGGATTGTGGCAAAAATCACTCCGTCAGTCACGATTTTCTTCTCAAATGCTTTCCCTGAATAAATCGGTCTTGTGAAAACAAGGTTACCGCCGGCTTCCTCAAGATCCGTTGCATCGGAAATCAGTCCTGAGCTGAGTTTACTTGCCACTTTAGGAGACAGGTCTTTTCCAAGTGCCGTATGGCCAAAAATGATTCCTTCAGGCTTCTCTTCATCGATGACTGAAAGGATGGCTTGTGAATAACCATCTGACGTATACTGTTCCAGTTTATCATCTTCTACGACCACTACTTTGTCCGCGCCATATTGTATCATCTCTTGTCCTAAAGCGCTTACACTTTTGCCGATTAAAACACCGACAACTTCTCCGCCTTCAGATACCGTTTTACCTGCCGCAATCGCTTCAAAGGAAACATTACGTAATGATCCGTCTCGAACTTCTCCAAGTACTAATACTTTTCTCGCCATGTTAAATTACCCCCTGAATGTTAGTTATTACTATGACTTTGCCTTATATAACTTTCGCTTCATTGCGAAGAAGTGAAACAAGCTCGGATACTTGAGCATCCAATTCGCCTTCTAATACTTTTCCGGCTTCCTTCTTCGGTGGAAGGTAAATTTCAATTGTTTTGGTTTTCGCTTCTACTTCATCTTCGTCTAAGTCGATATCATCCAATTCCACTTCATCCAAAGGCTTTTTCTTTGCCTTCATGATTCCTGGAAGGGATGGATAACGCGGTTCGTTCAATCCTTGTTGAGCTGTCACCAACAGTGGAAGAGATGTTTCGATTACCTCTGAATCCCCCTCTACATCACGGGTGACTGTTACAGTACCGCCATCGATTTCTAATTTAGTGATTGTTGTTACATAAGGGATATCAAGCTGCTCTGCCACACGTGGTCCTACTTGTCCAGATCCACCATCAATGGCAACATTACCTGCAAGGATCAAATCTACTTCCTGTTCTTTTAAGTATTGAGCAAGGATCTTAGCCGTAGTGAATTGGTCTCCATGGTCAAGGTCATCTTCCGTGTTGACCAGTACTGCTTTATCAGCACCCATTGCCAGAGCCGTTCTCAGCTGCTTTTCACTTTCTTCTCCACCGACTGTCACGACGGTCACTTCTCCACCATGTGCATCACGAACTTGAATCGCTTCTTCGACAGCATATTCATCGTAAGGATTTATGATAAATTCAGCTCCGTCTTCGGCAATTTGACCGTTTTGGATCGAAATTTTCTCCTCAGTATCAAACGTTCTTTTCAAAAGTACATAGATGTTCATTCGTAAGTCCCTCCTAATAATGTAAACATTCTTTCCCTTAAAAAGATTTCGACAATTTAACCCCTTTGAATGGGCAGCTTGAATGGAGATCATTCAATACTGCCCCTCAATAAGAGTTTACTATATTACAAGAATGTATTCTAGCCTTTAAAGTGCGGTTCTCTTTTTTCAACGAAAGCTGCAATGCCTTCTTTGGCATCAGTGGATACAAATATTTCACCGAATAGATCCGATTCTCTCATTACACCTTCATAGAAACGGTCATCTTTCGTATAGCTCAACAGCTCAATGGCAGCCTTCATGGCACCTGGGCTTTTCTTTGCAATTTTAACAGCCATTTCCTTTGCTTTATCGAAAAGCTCGTCTTCAGGGTAGGCCTTATTGGCGAGTCCCCACTGAACCGCTTCTGTGCCGCTGATTGGATCACTCGTTAACAACATTTCTGCTGCTTTCGCTCTTCCCACCAGCTTCGGAAGGCGTTGGGAACCGGCAAATCCAGGAACTAGCCCGAGTTGAAGCTCTGGTAAACCAAGTTTGGCATTTTCACTTACCAATCGAATGTGGCAACCCATTGCGAGCTCCAATCCTCCACCTAAAGCGGCTCCATGAATAGCTGCAATGATCGGTTTCGGGAAATTCTCCATCCGTTCAAAAACGTCCTGGCCTTTTTTGGCAAGCATTGAGAATTCCTCACCACTTTCTATCGTCGTGAATTCTTTAATATCGGCACCTGCGGAGAAGAAGCGTCCCTCTCCTTTCAATAAGATGACCCTGACATCGGAATTCGTTTCCAGCTCATCAAGAACCGCGTCGATTTCCTTGATAAGTCCACTTGCCAATGCATTTGCTGGAGGTCTTTGAATCAGAACCGTTGCTACCTGACCCTCTATGACCCATGATAAACTTTCCATCTCTCATCCCCCTAAACTAATTTAGTTCCTGCCGCCACATCCATGAAGTAATAGTTTGTGAATAGCAGGGACTTGAGCTACTAAATCATATTTCTGATCATTCATCACCCACGTTGTCACCATCTCATCCAGTGTACCAAAGATCATTTGGCGGGCGAGGCGAATATCCAGGTCTTTTGAAAATTCCCCAGATTCGATTCCGCTGACCAGGATTTTATCGACCAATTGGAGATAGCCCTTCAGAACATCATTGATCTTCAGACGGATATCTTTATTGGACTGCCTGAGCTCCAGCTGCGTGACGATGGCGAGGTGATGATCATCCGACAGAATCCTACAATGATTTTCAATCATCACTAATAATTTCTCTGAAACTGTCTGTTTTCCTGCTATCACTTCCTCGATTTTTTCGACAAAGAGAACCATTTTCTCTTCGAACAGTGAAATCAGGATGTCTTCTTTATTCTTAAAATAAAGATAGATGGTACCGTCAGCGACACCAGCCTGTTTCGCAATCTTTGAGACCTGGGCCTGATGGTAACCGTTTTCTGCTATAACAATAACAGCAGCATCAATAATTTGCATATATTTAGGTTTATTTCGTTTCATAAGTTCTTGACCTGCCTTAACAAAATATGAATGATCGTTCATTCATATTTTAATAATAAAAGGTTTCTCATTGATTGTCAAGAATGGATCCTTGTCCAATTTACAGTCAAAAAGAAAAAGCTCAATGGTGTTCATTTAACTTGTTTTCTGTTCATCCTCTATTTTTTGTCGCTCCTCTTCCACCAGGGCTCTCCGGAGGATTTTTCCTACAGCTGTTTTAGGGAGTACTTTCCTGAATTCATAAATCCTCGGCACCTTATATGCAGCCAGGAATTTTCGTGAGTATTCATTGAGCTCTTCCTCTGTCAGTGATTCTCCATCCTTCAATACCACGTATGCCTTGACGGTTTCCCCTCTATAAGCATCCGGTACGCCTGCTGCGACAACTTCCTGGATGGCAGGGTGTTCATACAGGACTTCTTCAATTTCACGTGGATAAATATTAAAGCCCCCTGCAATGATCATATCTTTCTTCCGATCTACTACGTAAAAATAGCCCTTCTCATCCATATACCCTAAATCTCCCGTTAATAGCCAGCCGTCCTTTAACGTTTGTTCCGTTTCTTCCGGACGGTTCCAATACCCCTTCATCACCTGGGGGCCTTTGACGACAATTTCACCGATTTCATTTGGGGGGAGGGGTTCTCCCGTCTCCAGAGAAAACACCGCACTGTCCGTACTGGGCCAAGGGACACCGATGCTTCCCTTTATCCTCGCTTTGTCCCAAAGGAAATTAGAGTGAGTGACAGGGGATGACTCAGTTAATCCGTATCCTTCAACGAGCTTCCCACCGGTTACTTCCTCAAATTGCTGCTGCACCTCTACCGGTAATGGGGCACTTCCACTTAGACAAGAATCAATGGATGACAGATCATATTTTTTTAATTCAGGATGATTCAAAAGGCCAATATAAATGGTAGGGGCACCTGGGAATAAGGTCGGCTTTTGTTTTTGTATCGTCTTCAACGTTGTTTCTGGATCAAACTTAGGGAGAAGGATCATCTTATATCCCTGCATGACAGAAAGAATCAGCACTGCAGTCATGCCATACACATGAAAGAACGGAAGAATTCCGAGCATTCTTTCCTCACCCTTTTTACACTTATAAAGCCAGGCATCACACATGGAGGCATTCGCTACCAGATTCTTATGGGTCAACATGACGCCTTTCGGGAAACCTGTCGTACCTCCGGTGTATTGAAGCAGGGCAAGATCATGTTCAAAATCAAAATCTTCAGGTGTTACTTCAACCTTCTCCATTTTCATGATTTCCGTGAATAAATGGTTCTGACCTCTATGATCCACTTTCACGACAATACCATATTGCTTCTTCTGGATAAATGGGTATATAAGATTCTTAGGAAAAGGAAGATAATCTTTGATAGCGGTTACAATGATGTGCTCAAGGTCGGTGCTTTTCATCACTTTTGACACCCTCGGATAAAGAATGTCCAATGTGAGGATCACCTTGGCGCCAGAGTCTTTCATTTGATATTCTATTTCTCTTTCCATATATAATGGATTGGTTTGTACCACCACTCCGCCTGCATAAAGAATACCATAATAGGCAATGACGGATTGAGGGGTATTTGGGAGCATGATGGCCACCCTGTCTCCTTTATTGATCCCCAATGTTTTAAGGTAGCCGGCGAATTTAAGAGCCGATTCATATAATTCGCGGTAACCGATCTCCTTGCCCTGGAAATGTATCGCTGCTTTGTCTCCATAAAGAGAAGAGGCTTCGGTCAGATAGGATTGTAAGGGTTTTTCGATTAGGTCGAGCTCCTTTGATATTTCCGCCGGGTATTCAGCAAGCCATGGTTTATTCATCGTAATCCCTCCTTTTTAATTTTTAGAAAATTTCTTCTATTCATTATTATAATATAAGGGGACTTCAGTTACAATTTGAAATACACGCCGCCAATACTTTATACCCATCTGGAAAGGATGACCTCCGTTAAGAATCATTTTGTTAAAAGAATCTTGTTTTTATTAGGTTTGCGAATGCTTTGACAACGGGAATGGACCCGGGGGAAAAGGGAACTGCTCCGCTTCCCGGATCTCGGCACGCTGTTTCTCCTCAGAATTCTACTCAGCAGTTCCCCTCACCATCCAAAGAAGTTTTTAGGAACGAGCAAAGGTTTGCGCGACTGGCTTTTAGAAAAGAAAAAAGACTGCCTATTCCACCATATGACAGTCAGTTTGTACAATATTATCATTTCGGGATTGTGTTTTCCCCTTCAATCTGTTTTTACTTCAAGTAAAGAACAGCATATAGATGATGCCAACGACAATAAAGCCCCCGCATAGGGTGAGCAGAACTTTCGCCAAAGTTTCCATATTCCCTCTCCTTATGATATACCGGCTCCTATGACATAGGATAATCCAACTGAAATGACCAGTGAAATGAAGCCTACCGCCCGGTTATCATTCTCAATTTCTTCATCGATCCTAAATTTGGGTGTTAGAAATTCATAAATGAAATATCCGATTAATAATAGAACAAAGCCAAACACACCCCATCCGATTGTCGTAATGATGGTATCATTATGACTGATGGAATGCCGAAAAATATTCGCTATCCCGAATATTTTTCCGCCTGTTGCCATGGCCACAGCCAAATTCCCCTTTTTGATTTCTTCCCAGTTCCGATACTTGGTTACCAGTTCGAAGATTGCTAAGAACAAAACCAGGCACAGAATAACCACACTATAATTCCCCGCCGTTTGAACAAATTCATTTTCCCAAAAGTTCTCCATCGTAAAGCTCCCTTTAATACGATTTTAAATACTCTCCAGTCCCAATGAGAGAAACTTACTTAAATTGAACGACCGTTACGCCCGTTCCACCTTCGCCTGCATCCCCGAAACGGATGTTTTTAACGGACCGGTGATTTTTCAAATATTCCTGAACTCCCTGTCTTAAAGCACCAGTCCCTTTTCCATGAATGATGGAAACACGTGGATAGCCTGCAAGGAGGGCGTCATCGATGTATTTCTCTACTCTTGATAATGCATTTTCAAAACGTTCTCCGCGCAAGTCAAGTTCGAGGCTAACATGAAAATCTTTCCCTCTCACTGTAGCCAGGGGTTTGGTTTCTACCTTTTGTTGGGATTGGATGAATTCCAGATCTGATTCTTTCACTTTCATCTTCATGATCCCCATCTGAACCTGCCACTCTTTGGATGATACCCGTTCGACTAAATGACCCTTTTGATCAAAGCTTAACACCTTGACTTCGTCACCTGGCTTTAACTCATGTTTAGTCTGACTCATTTTCTTCTTTTGACCTGTTTTTAACTTCGGCGTCGCATCTTCAAGCTGCTTTTTTGCCTGGATCAATTCATGTTCTTTGATCTGAGCTGATTTTTCCTGTTGCATTTTCCGTAAATCTTTTATTACCTGCTCAGCTTCCGCCTTCGCCTTTTCCACGACTTCACTGGCTTTTTGCTGGGCTTTTTCGTAAAGGGTATCCTTTTTATCATAATACTCCACCATTTGCTTCTGCATATCTTTATGCATCTTTTCAGCCTGCCTTAGAAGCTCATGGGCTTCCTCGAGCTCCCGTTCACCCTGGCGTCTGCTGTCTTCAAGTGAAGCGATCATATTCTCGATTTCTTTACTATCGGTACCAATATGGGATTTCGCCCGATGGATGACAGAATCCGACAGGCCGAGGCGCTTGGAAATGTCAAATGCATTACTTCTTCCCGGTACACCCAGCAATAGCTTATATGTGGGACTTAAGGTTTCTACATTAAATTCCACACTGGCATTCACGACTCCCTCACGATTGTATCCATACGCTTTCAACTCAGGATAATGGGTAGTCGCTACGACCCTCGCCCCTGTTCCATGGACTTCATCGAGGATGGAAATCGCTAATGCAGCACCTTCCTGAGGATCTGTACCGGCGCCAAGCTCATCAAACAGCACTAGACTTTCATAATCGACCTTTTTAAGGATGTCAACAATATTGACCATATGAGAAGAGAAAGTACTCAAGCTTTGTTCAATCGATTGTTCATCCCCGATATCAGCGTAAATAGTGCGGAATACACCGACTTCGGATCCATCAAGCGCAGGGATCGGGAGTCCGGCCTGTGCCATCAGGCTAGTTAAACCCAATGTCTTTAGAGTAACGGTTTTCCCCCCTGTATTTGGACCAGTGATCACAATGGAAGAAAACTCATTTCCAAGCTCGATATCATTCGCCACTGCCTCTTCTATGGGAAGCAGAGGATGACGGGCCTTATTCAGCTTCACCCGTCGTTCATTATTGATCGTCGGTTTAGACCCTTTGATGGATCGTCCGAACTTTGCCTTGGTAAACATGAAATCAATGTCTGAAAGAACATTGACAATCAGGAGCAGTTCTTCCCCGGATTCCTGGACACGTTCAGACAGTCCCTGAAGAATCTTCTCGATCTCTGTCTGCTCTTTTAAACGAAGCTCACGCAGCTGATTATTCAACTGAACAATCGCTTCAGGCTCGATGAATAGCGTCTGTCCCGAAGAGGATTGGTCATGAATGATCCCTCCATATTGACCCCTGTACTCCTGCTTAACAGGTATTACGTACCGATCATTCCGAATGGTGATGATCGCATCAGATAACATTTTCTGGGCGTTTGAAGAACGGATCATCCGTTCGAGCTTCTCCCGTATCCGTCCTTCATTGGCACGGAGCTGCGTTCGGATCATGCGCAAAGTTTCACTGGCTGAATCCAGAATCTCACCGTTATCGTCCACCACTTTTCGTATTTCCTGTTCCAGCTGAGGAAGGGGAATGACCGTCCCCATTTTTTCTTGTAAGAGGGGAATATCCACCTCTTCCTCCAAGAGCTCTTCTACGAAGAGGGTCAGCTTCCTGCTTGCCCTGATCGTGCTCGCCACCTGAACGAATTCAGATGGGGAAAGCATGCCGCCTATTTGAGCACGCTTAACGTGAGGACGAATATCAAAAATCCCGCCTAAAGGGGCATGTCCCTTTATTCTGAGAATGGTCATGGCTTCATCCGTCTCTTCATGGAGAGCTGTAATCTCTTCATAATCGATAGACGGCATGAGGGAGGATACCCGTGCATGACCAAGTGCAGATGCTGCAAATTGCTTTAATAATTCTTTGATTTTATCAAACTCTAACGTTTTTAATACTTTAGAATTCACGGAATGTATTCCACCTTTTATCAGTTTCGCTTAATAAATTGTAATAACTCATTTTTATCCCACGTATTGATGACCGTGTCTCTTTTGATCCAGCCTTTACGCGCTGTACCGACTCCGACTTCCATAAATTCCAGATGTTCGATACTGTGGGCATCGGTATTGATCACAAGCTTCACACCCTGCTCCTGTGCTTTTCGGATGTTTTCAGCAGACAGATCGAGACGATTTGGATTTGCATTCAGTTCTAAAGCCGTCCCTGTTTCTTTGGCCAATTGAATAAGAAGATCTATATCGACGTCATATCCTTCCCGTCTGCCGATGATCCTGCCCGTTGGATGTGCGATGATATCCACATGGGCACTTTCCAAGGCGGTTGTCAGCCTCTCCATAATTTTTTCACGAGGCTGGGAGAAGCTTGAATGGATGGAAGCAATGACAAGATCCACTTTTTCCAGAAGGTCGTCATCATAGTCCAGTGTACCATCAGGAAGGATATCCATCTCGATCCCTGAGAGGACTTCTATATCATCGTATTTCTTATTAATTTCCTTTATTTCATCAATCTGCCTCAATAACCGCTCAGGTGTGAGGCCATTCGCCACCCGTAAATAGTGGGAATGGTCTGTGATGGCCATATATTGATATCCTTTGGCACGGCACGCATCCACCATTTCTTCAATGGAATATGCGCCATCCGACCATGTGGAGTGCATGTGAAGGTCGCCCCTGATATCTTTCAATGAGAGTAGAGAATAGTCCTTACTGAACTCTTCCACTTCTCTTCCATCTTCCCTCAGTTCAGGCGGGATCAAAGGAAGCCCAAAGTGATGATAAAACTCCTCTTCGGAATGAAACGTTTTCACCACACCTGTTTCACTATTTTCCACGCCATATTCACTGATTTTCTCCCCTCGTTCTTTGGCAAGCTGGCGCATGCGGACATTATGGTCCTTTGAGCCTGTGAAATGATGAAGCGTCGTCGCAAACTCCTCGGGCTTTACAATTCGGAAATCAATGCTCACGTCCCAGTAGTATGACAAGGTCAAAGAAACTTTGGTGTCCCCTGCCGCAATGATTTCAACGATATTCGGCATTTTCAGCAGTTCTTCCTTCACCTTATGAGGACTTTCTGTTGAAAGAATGAAATCAAGATCCTTGATGGTTTCCCTCATTCTTCTTAAGCTTCCGGCTCTTGAATAGGTATGGATGCTATTGATTCCTGAAAGAAAACCTTCTATTTCTTGTGCAATCCCCATCATAAATCCAATCGGGAGGCGGTCAGGTCTCTTTCCTGCCTGGTCAATGGACGCAAGTATTTTTTCTTCGGTCTTTTTCCCAAAGCCTGCAAGTGCTTGTACTTTGTTGGCTTTACACGCTTCTTCCAGGTCTTCTATACATTCGACCCCGAGTTCACTGTAAAGCTTTGCGATTTTCTTCCCGCCAAGACCCGGCAATTGAAGGAGGGGGATCAATCCCTGAGGGACCTCTTCCTTCAATTCTTCAAGAACGGAAGAGGTTCCTTCGTTTATGTACTCTTCTATCACACTGGCAGTCCCCTTGCCGATCCCGCTCAGCTTCGTGAAGTCACGGATCTCCTGCAAGCTCCGGTCATCATTCTCAAGTGCCGCAGCCGCTTTTCGGTAGGCGGACGTTTTAAAAGAATTTTCGCCTTTCAATTCCATATATATCGCAATTTGTTCTAATAATTTTATAATATCCTTTTTATTCAAGAGATTCACCCACTATCTTAGAATTAACGATTAGGATCTTTTCAGATCCACGTTCTATTAAAAAGCAATACCTCTCCATCTATATAGTAGCAAAATTGATATAAAAAGAAAAAAGACTGACTTATAAGATGACCAAATCGTTATGGTTTCCCTAACGAATTTGAGTTGCATACTTATAGTCAGCCCTTTTTCAGGCTACATATTCAATCCACCAGGATTTCACCATATCGGAGAAAACAGGAGTATGTTTCACCATCGCTTCAGCAATAAATGAGTTATTAATAAATGTTTGAACCGACTCGATCGGCAATAATACCGCAATGTACAAGAGAATGAATATCATTAAATATGCTTCAATAAAACCTAAAATTCCTCCGCCAAGAACATTCAACTGCTTTAAAAGGGGAAGATGGGCGACAAAGTCCAACATCGATCCAATAATTTGAAGAATGATCCGCACTGCGAAGAATATCAACGCAAACGCGATTACACGATAATACGCCTGGTCTAAATGGGTTGATTCAAAAATCATATTCAACGTGGATTGCTCATCGAGTACAGGATACGGAATCCATAAAGTCAGCTTAGGTGCAAGCTGATCATAATATATGTATGCTACAATAAAAGAAACAATAAATCCAAATATGTGGATGACCTGCAAAATGAATCCACGTTTTAAACCTATTAAAAATCCTATCACCAGGATGACTAACAAAGCTAAGTCCAGCATCTTTTTTTCAATCCTTTAATCGTTTAATTTCCCGTTCAAGCTCTTCAAACTTTTCTTGAAGTTTGAGATAATCATTTACAGCATTCACCGCTGTCAGAACGGCAAGCCTGCTTGTGTCGAGAGATGGATTCATGGAGTTGATCTCTCTCATTTTGTCATCCACTTTCGAACAAACAAACCGAATTTGACTTGTTGATTCAGTTCCAACAATCGTATATTGTTGACCATATATGTCCACAGTGGTGCGATTTTTTTGTTCTTCAGACAACCTGAAAGCCCCCCATTCATAAGAATCCTACACATAATCATACCATGAAATCTTTTGATTTTGGAAGGAATTTGTCATATAAGCTCACAATTTTTATTAAATTAAAGATTCTTGTCAGAAGGAGAGAGAAATTTGGCCAATACAGTCATACAAGCAAATAAGCAAACAATAGACAAAATGAAAGACCATTACAAAAGGGTATTAACGGAAAAACTGCCACCGGGAGCCGTATTTGTAGCTAAGCCATCGGGATGTACAATAACCGCTTATAAATCCGGAAAAGTCCTATTCCAGGGAGCAAACGGAGAAGGAGAAGCAAGCCTTTGGGGAAGCAGTGCCCCAGTTAAGGTGAAATCACCTTCGAAAGGAAACACGACCCTCCCTGAAAATTTCCCCAATTGGTCTGTCATCGGCTCAGACGAAGTGGGTACTGGAGATTTCTTCGGTCCGATCACCGTAGTGAGTGCCTATGTGAAGAAAGAGCATATTCCACTTATGAAAGAACTCGGGGTCAAGGATTCAAAAAACTTATCCGACCCACAGATTATTAGCATTGCCAGGGATTTAATCTCAACCATCCCTTATTCTTTGCTTATTCTCCACAACCCGAAATACAATGAAATGCAGGCAAAAGGAATGACCCAGGGGAAGATGAAAGCACTCCTTCATAACAAAGCCATCCTGAATTTATTAGAAAAGATGGCACCGGAACAACCAGAAGGCATCTTAATCGATCAGTTCGTCGAAAAAAATACATATTTCAAACATATATCTGCTCAAAAGCACATTCAGAAGGAACGCGTCTACTTCAGTACTAAGGGGGAAAGCATCCACCTTGCCGTCGCGGCGGCATCGATCATTGCCCGCTACGCCTTCCTGAAGGAAATGGACAAGCTTAGTGCAAAAGCAGGTGTGGAAATACCGAAAGGCGCCGGAAATCACGTGGATGTAGCAGCCGCAAAAATCATCAAACGAAAAGGTGTCGAGGAGTTAAAATCCATGACAAAATGGCATTTCGCCAATAGTGAAAAGGCGATGAAGTTAGCAAGGAAATAAGAAAGAGCCGCATCGGATGTGCCGATGCGGCTTTTTGCTTGTATGGGGCGGGGGATATTTGTGTTCAGCTGATGATTTCTCTTCATATTTCACGAGCTGAAGCTCCCCGGATAGGTATTCACCTGTTGAATTTCAGGAATATTTCAACAGGTGATTTATACAATTTTTTCTCCTGTTGAATATAAGGCATTTTTCACCTGTTAAATTCAATGCGTAATTCTCCTGTCAAAATCCCAGCATTTTTCAACAGGCAAACCACCCAATCCCATATAAAAAAAGATGCCAGACCAATGTCTGACACCTTTCATCCAGTACCGGATTACCCTCTCAATTCGGCTCCTGCCTTTTCCTTCACTGTTGAAAGTACTTTATCATGTACTTTCACTACTTCTTCATCCGTTAACGTTTTGGCCGGATCGAAGTATTTCAATGAGAATGCAAGTGATTTCTTGCCTGACTCCATATGCTCACCTTCATAAAGATCGAAGACGGAAACTTCTTTCAGAAGCTTTCCTCCAGCCTCTTTAATGATGGATGCAAGTTCCCCTGCTTTCACCTCGGTGTCCACGACAAGGGCGATATCCCTTGTAATCGATGGGTGACGAGGGATTGGCGTGTAGCTTAATGCCGGTTTTTCATAATGGAAAATAGGTGAAGCCTTCAATTCAAAAACATACGTTTCGTTAAGGTCCAATTCTTTTTCTGCCTCGGGATGAATCGCTCCGACAAAACCGATTACATTTCTGTCCAAGAGAATCTCAGCTGTTCTTCCCGGATGCATCCCATCTACTGTAGCCTGACGGAATGAAATTGCTTCAGAAACACCGATTTCTTCAAACATCCCCTCAAGGATGCCTTTTGCCACATAGAAGTCGACCGGCTTTTTCTCTCCTTGCCAAGAATGCTGGTGCCATAGACCCGTTAGTGCTCCTGCAATATGCTCTTCTTCCTGAGGAAGCTCTTCCCCTGATTCATTTAAGAAGACGGATCCGACTTCATAAAAGGCAAGTGAGTCATTTTGACGTGCCTTGTTATATGAAACCACTTCCAGAAGTTGTGGAATGATACTTAAGCGAAGATTACTGCGTTCCTCACTCATCGGCATCAATAAACGGACAGGTTCTCTAACGTCAAGTGCATATTGGGTTGCTTTCTTGTCGTTTGTTAAGGAATACGTGATCGCCTGCAGGAGTCCTGCTCCTTCTAAATAACGGCGAACCGTACGGCGTTTTAACTGGTGAGTCGAAAGTCCGCCAGCCGTTGCTTCTCCCTCGGGAAGAGTCAATGGAAGGTTATCATATCCAAATAGGCGCGCAACTTCTTCAAGTAAATCTTCCGGTATGGTGATATCTCCCCTTCTTGTTGGGGCAGTTACGACAAACGTTTCACCATTTACTTCAACATCGAATTGAAGTCGGCGGAAGATATCTTCCACTGTTTCTACTGTTATGGATGTTCCTAATGAGGAATTGATTTTTTCAAGGGTAATTTCAACTTTAGCCGGCTCAACGTCCAATTCGTTAAATAATACAGTCCCCTCTAGAACTTCCCCACCGGCATATTCAGCCATCAGTTGAGCGGCTCTTTCTCCAGCTTTCAGGACACGATTAGGGTCCACACCTTTTTCATAACGTGTGCTCGCTTCGCTTCTGAGTCCGTGATCTTTGGAAGCACTTCTGACAATGGCACCAGTGAAGTAAGCTGCTTCAAGAAGGACCGTCGACGTATCATTCTGGACTTCTGAATTTGCTCCCCCCATCACTCCGGCAAGGGCGACGGGTTCAGTGCCATTTGTGATGACAAGCTGAGTGCCCGATAGTGTTCTTTCCGCGTCATCCAGGGTTACAAAGTTTTCTCCATCCTTTGCACGACGGACAAAGATTTCCTTTGAACCTAGACGATCATAGTCGAAAGCGTGTAGGGGCTGGCCGTATTCCAAAAGCACGTAGTTCGTAATGTCGACAACATTGTTATGGGGACGGATCCCGGCAGATATCAGTGCATTTTGCATCCAAAGTGGAGATGGACCGATTTTGACATTTTTGATGATTTTAGCACCGTAAAGGGGATTATCTTCTTTCGCCTCCACTTTCACCGACACATAATCCGATGCTTTTTCCCCGCCTTCAGATAGATCTGTTTGAGGGAGTTTCACCTCACGATCCAGGATGGCAGCCACTTCATACGCCACTCCCAACATACTTAAGCAGTCTGAACGGTTAGGTGTTAAGCCCAATTCCAGAATCGCATCATCAAGATTTAATAATTCAACGGCATTTTTGCCTACTTCAGCAGCATCCGTGAACACATAAATTCCCTCTGCATGTTCTTTCGGTACCAGCTTTCCTTCTACACCAAGCTCTTGCAGGGAGCAGATCATCCCGTGAGAAGCTTCGCCGCGAAGTTTTGCTTTCTTGATTTTGAAATTACCCGGCAGAACTGCTCCTACTTTCGCAACAGCCACTTTTTGACCCTTGGCCACGTTCGGGGCTCCGCAGATGATTTGGACGGGTTCTTCTTCACCAACATCCACCAGGCATTTATTTAATTTATCTGCATCGGGATGTGGCTCACATTGGAGTACATGGCCAACGACCACATTTTTGATTTCTTCCCCAATCCGTTCAACACCTTCGACTTCAATCCCGCTTCTTGTGATTTTCTCTGCTAACTCTTCAGGTGTGACGCCCGATAAGTCTACATAATTTTCTAACCATTTATATGAAACAAACATGTGTTAGTACCTCCTACCCGATTTTCTATTCTTGAGTTCCGAACTGTGTAACAAAACGCGTATCGTTTGTGTAGAAATGACGGATATCATCAATTCCGTATTTCAGCATGGCAATACGTTCCGGTCCCATACCGAATGCAAAACCTGTATACTTTTTCGAATCGAATCCAGCCATTTCAAGAACATTCGGATGAACCATCCCTGCTCCAAGAATTTCGATCCAACCTGTACCTTTACATACCCGACAGCCTTTTCCCCCACAGATCTTACATGAGATATCCATTTCAACAGAAGGCTCCGTGAATGGGAAGAAGCTCGGGCGCAACCGGATTTCACGGTCTTCGCCGAACATTTTCTTGGCAAACACCTGCAGCGTTCCTTTAAGATCACTCATACGGATATGTTCATCAATGACGAGACCCTCGATTTGTGTGAATTGATGAGAGTGCGTTGCGTCATCTGTATCACGGCGATACACTTTTCCGGGACAAATGATCTTAATAGGTCCTTTCCCCTTAGCCAGTTCCATCGTTCTTGCTTGAACCGGTGAAGTATGAGTGCGCAGCAGTGTTTCTTCTGTAATATAGAAGGAATCCTGCATGTCACGGGCCGGGTGTCCTTTCGGAAGGTTCAGAGCTTCAAAGTTGTAGTAGTCCTTCTCCACTTCCGGTCCTTCGGCAACAGTGTAGCCCATTCCGATGAACAGGTCTTCAATTTCTTCCACGATCATCGTGAGAGGGTGATGATTCCCTTTTTTCACAGGTCGCCCAGGTAGTGTCACATCGATGGTTTCAGATTGTAGCTTCTTTTCGACCGCCTCTTTTTCAAGAACAGCCTGCTTCGCTTCTATCATTTCAGTAATGGCTCCACGAACTTCATTGGCAAGTGCCCCCATTTTAGGACGCTCTTCTGCCGAAAGCTTCCCCATCCCTTTTAAGGCTTCGGTTACTGGCCCCTTTTTCCCCAAATAGGCAACACGGATGTTGTTCAATTCTTTCAGATCTTGTGCTTCGTTCACTTTTTCAATTGCTTCTTGTTGAAGGGATCGTAATTTGTCCTCCATTGTTCTTCCTCCTTTAATGTATATCGTCCGAACGGGTACCCGGGAATGGTTAATAAACAAATAAAAAAACCCCATCCCAAAAGGGACGAGGTTTATATCGCGGTACCACCCTTATAAGCATATCCCCGGGGGGTTATACTCACTTCATTCGGATAACGGCTTTTGCCGGAGCATCTTTACATTCACACTGGAATGGTCCCGATGCCAACTCGAGAGGTGAAATATTCACACCATGCATTCTTAAGAATGCTTACAGTCCAGGGCATCCTCTCCCTTGAAGAAGGTCATGTGTTACTTTCCTCTTTCAACGTTTTTTAAGTTATATGTGCATTATTATAGTGAACTTCCAAGGGAATTTCAAACCTTTTCAAGAAATTCACTGCCCATTTTTAAAAAAGTATAATAAAACCCCTGCCGCAATCGCTACGTTTAACGATTCACTCTTCCCGTATATAGGGATGTACAAGTTCTGATCCGTTTCAGTTAAGAGATCCTTCGACATACCATTCCCCTCGTTCCCTACGATGAGGGCATAAGATGACCCGGGTGTGATTGTCGTATACTCCACCCCCTTTTCAAGGGCAGTCCCATATATGGGGATGTCCCGCTCTTTCAGGGCTGAAATCGTTTCAGTGAGGTCCTTTCTGACGATGGGAATATGAAAATGGCTCCCTTGTGCAGAACGCAATACTTTAGGGTTATAAGGATCCACTGTCCCCTTGCCTAACACGACCATATCGATTCCAGCTGCATCGGCTGTTCGGATGATCGTTCCGATATTTCCCGGATCCTGCAGACCATCCAGAAGCATAAAGGTGGTGGCCCTCTTGATATCATGCTCGTCTTCTTTTTGCTTACAAATTGCAAAGATTCCTTGTGACGTTTCGGTAGCAGACAGGACTTTTCCTACTTCATCCGATACCATGGTAACGTGAACAGTGTCCACCGTCCATTTCTGAGGCAGATCGATTCCTTCTACAAGGATCAGTTCAAGGAGCGTATCCTCCTGCTTCAATGCTTCTTCCACGAGGTGAAATCCTTCAATGATATATGTACGGGTAAGATCCCGTTCTTTTTTGGTTAATAACTTTTTCCACTGCTTCACAACAGGATTTTTCGAGGATTGAATATACTTCAACCGTATCCGCTCCTTTAAATGACTATTCAAGGTCTCATTATACCTTAACTTTCGTACATAATAAATTCAATTTGAGACAAGATAACAATGAATTCCTCATCCTAGCAAAAAGGAGAAATGTGTGATGAATCTTAACTTAAGAAAAGCAATCATACACAACGTATCTGGTAACAACCAGGACGAACTGAGAGACACCATTGTTGATGCCATCCAGGGAGGAGAAGAGAAAACCCTTCCCGGTCTTGGTGTACTTCTTGAAGTCTTCTGGCAAAATGCAGATCCCCAGGAACAAAAAATGGTCCTTGAAACGTTAGAGGAATCATTACAGCAGCAACAAACGCAGTAAATGCATGGGCAATCCTGAAAAAGGGTTGCCCTTGTTTTATTATACGACCATTTTTCCTGATTTGGTTTTAAGACCATGCTTTCAGTGGTAATGGAGAATACATACAAACGGAAGGAGAAACGAATGATGAGTCAGGGGAAAAGCGCATTATTGATCATCGACATGATAAATACATTTGATTTCCAAGGTGGAGAGGATTTGTACGAAAACACAATGAAAATTGTTGACAATATCCGTGAATTGAAGAAGAAGGCTAAGGCAGCCCGGTTGCCTGTCATTTATGTGAATGACAACTATGGCCTTTGGCAGGACAATATGAATGACATCATTGAGGAGTGTAAAAAAGGAAAAGGAAAACACGTGATTAAAAAACTTCATCCGGATACAGACGATTATTTTATCATCAAACCGAAACATTCCTGCTTTTTCGGTACACAGCTTGATATCCTGCTTCATCAGCTTGATGTAAGACACCTCATCATAACAGGAATCGCCGGCGACATCTGTGTTCTGTACACCGCCAATGATGCCTATATGAGAGAATATGACATGTCGATCCCAATGGATTGCATGGCTTCAGAAACAAATGAAGACAATGAAAGTGCCATTCGTATCATCCAAAAAACGATTGGTGCGGACATGGCTTCATCGGAGGAAATGACTTTTTGAGATACAGTTATTTTAAAAGATGCCTTTGGTTCAAAATGAACCAAAGGCATCTATTTTAGTGTTGTCTATTAATCAAATGTAATGTTCGCCACTGTATCCTTATCGAGCTTCTTGATCACTTCAGTAATCAATTTAACGGCGTTCTCGTAATCATCACGATGCAACATGGCTGCATGAGAGTGGATATAGCGTGTGGCAATGGTAATCGAGAGAGCAGGGACTCCATTCGCGGTTAAATGAATCGCACCGGAATCCGTCCCTCCGCCTGCAATGGCATCGAATTGGTACGGGATGTTATGTTCATCTGCTGTATTTGTAACAAAATCACGAAGTCCTTTGTGAGAAACCATGGATGCATCATAAAGAATGATTTGTGGTCCATCTCCCATCTTACTTGATGCTTCTTTATCAGAAACACCCGGCGTGTCCCCTGCGATTCCAACATCCACACCAAAGCCTATATCAGGCTGAATCTTGGCAGCCGCCGTTCTTGCTCCACGAAGACCAACCTCTTCCTGAACTGTACCGACACCGTAAACGACGTTTGGATGCTGTTCATCCTTCAGGTTTCTAAGTACATCGATGGCAATCGCACATCCAATGCGGTTATCCCATGCTTTCGCCAAAAGCATCTTCTCGTTGTTCATCACCGTGAATTCGAAATGAGGGACAACCATATCTCCCGGCTTCACTCCCCATTCCAGTACTTGCTCACGGCTTGAGGCACCGATATCAATAAACATATCTTTAATTTCAACCGGCTTTTTCCGAGCTTCAGGAGGCAGAATATGCGGCGGCTTGGATCCGATCACACCCGTTACTTCTCCTTTGCCTGTTACGATCGTCACCCGCTGGGCAAGCATGACCTGTGACCACCAGCCTCCTACAGTTTGAAACCGGAGGAACCCTTTGCTGTCAATTTGAGTGATCATGAACCCGACTTCATCTAAATGTCCGGCCACCATGATCTTGGGTCCGTTTTCATCGCCTACTTTTTTCGCGATTAAACTCCCCAGATTATCTGTCGTCACTTCATCTGCAAACGGCTCTATGTATTTCTTCATGACTTCCCTTACTTCTCTCTCATTACCCGGTACACCTTTGGCATCGGTTAAATCCTTGAGCATTGTCAATGTTTCATCTAATTTCGCCATTGTTTCGACCCCCTAAATATTTATTCCCTTTCATTATACTAAAACCTGTCCGATTCATCAAAATTTCCTGAATCTTCTTTACCATCAAAGGGAATAATTCTTTGTTAATATCCTTCTTTTTGACGATTATAATTCACTTCATTTTTTTTCACATACGCATCAAAAACCTCTTCATGAGAAAATCCGAGAAGTTCCCCCAGGTACACGTAGTGTCTGAATAACTCCTGAAAATGTTCAACCGAGCGTTCGTTAGCAAAGTGGTTGGCATATTTGAATACGTCCATGAATTGCTTTGTCACATCTTCGTTCGTATAGTTTGTCTCACCTACATCGAATTGTTGTATGCCAATTTCGATTCCCAATGACAGGATAAAATGTACTCCATCCACAAATTCTTCAAGAATCACTTCCTTTGAAGAAGAGGGCTTTGTACTCCAGAACTTAAAGCTTCTCGTTTCATTGGCCAGTTCCCCGATTTCAACGAGGAGAGCAAGGATTTTCTTGTCGATCAAGTCCTCCTTCTCCAACCCGTGTTCCTCTTCAATATGCTGATCCAGCTTTTTCTGCATGTCCAATAACGTTTCAATATTCATATTAAACTCCCCTTACGATCGCCTTTATTTCTTATGTACTCTCCTAGTATGACAAATTTTTAAACAAATTTATAATAATATGAAACCTTTTTCTGTTTTAATCGTAAATAATAGTGGAAGAAATATGCCTATGGAGGTAATGGTTATGCTTTGGCTTATTCGGTTAGTGATTTTTTTCCTTATTATTTACCTTTTATACAGCAGCGTCAAATACATTATAAACCCAAAGCGAAAACTGGAGCTTGCCCAGGAGCAGAAACGTTTTTATTTTCTCGATAATCAGGAAAATGTCCGAAAGAATTTTCACATAACGTACAAAGGAGTACGATTTGAAGGGGAAAAATACCTTGGTGCCACTGAAAAGTCATTCGATGTGGTTTCCATCTTCGTATGGACTAAAAATGTCTCTTCATTAAAAGGTCTGACCCGGGAGGACTTCGAATACCTGCAGAACGAAATCAAGGAAAGATACCCCAATGCCAAACTCGACTGGAAAAGCCCGATCCACGAATTCCTTCAAAAAGCACAACAAAAAAACGACTAGCTCTGCTGGTCGTTTTTTACTTATTATTTACTAGGAAAAAACTCTCTCCACTGAATGACACGTACTTTCTCCCTTAGCAGGTAAAATAAGACGATGAGTGCGATGAAAATCATGACAAGAATAGGCGGGGAAAATTGTTTGATGTATTGGCCGAATACTGTGTAAAAAAATGCTAGGGGGGTGTTTGAAAGGACAGAAGCACGAATAAAAGGTTTCAACTCTTTCTTCCTCTCAAGGAGGCATAGGTTCAGCAGTTGATAATGAACAAAAGGGATCAATCTGAGCACCGCAATCTGCCCGGTGGTCAGGGTGGCATTTCGTCCAAACCACTTCTCTTTCAGCCTCAGGAGCTTTTCATAAAACGATTTGAACCCTTTTATGACAAAATAAAAAGTGACAGATAAGAGCGTTAATCCAATCAATGAGTACAGTGTACCGAAGAGGCTCCCGAACAGAATTCCTCCCGCCATACATACAAGAGCGACGGGAATGAATAGAAACTGCCTCAGAATATGAAATAAGATAAACAGAACAGGAGCCATATATCCGCTTGCTTCCATCAGGGCGAATGCAGCAACCAACCGTTCGTCCATGGTTAACGCGACCTCCTTCTGCTTTTCTAAGCTGTTAATCCACACTCTTTATATAGTATGTCATGCAGACGGGTTAAAGAATGAAAACTTTGGTTTCACAGGTTCGCGTTCAGCCAGATAAACAGCAGACAGTGAAGCATGACGAGTAAAGGGAATCCTATGGAAAACCGTTTGTGTTTCGTTTTATGACGGTACACCTTCATTCCCAAAAAGGCGCCGACACTGCCTCCCACGATCGCAACCTGCCACAGTACCCTTTCACTTATGCGGTATTGATGTCTCTCTGCTTTTCTCTTATCCCTTCCCATAATGATAAAGCCGATGAAATTGATGACGACGGCATATAAATATAAGATTCCGGTTAGTGCATCCATGAATGTTACCTGCTTTCTGAAGTATTTGATATAAGAAAGGACCGGCCAGGGGCCAGTCCTTTTTCCACTAACGAGTTAGCAGTTATTATTTGTTTAGTTGAGCTTTAGCAGCATCAGCTAATTGGTTGAATGCTTTTTCGTCAGAAATCGCAAGCTCAGCAAGCATTTTGCGGTTTACTTCGATACCAGCAAGTTTCAATCCGTGCATTAAACGGCTGTAAGAAAGACCGTTCATACGTGCAGCCGCATTGATACGTGTGATCCATAGTTTACGGAAGTCACGTTTCTTTTGGCGACGGTCACGATAAGCATACATGTATGATTTCATGACTTGTTGATTTGCTACTTTATATAAAGTATGTTTGGAACCGAAATAACCTTTGGCTAATTTAAGAACTTTTTTACGACGTCTGCGTGTTACTGTTCCGCCTTTTACGCGTGGCATAATAATTCCCTCCTGTTTCTATTACTTCTTATTTTAGGTTGTCAAGCATATGACGAATGCGTTTGAAATCTCCTTTAGAGACAACAGCCGCTTTACGTAGCTTACGCTTTGCTTTAGTAGATTTGTTTGCGAATAAGTGGCTTGTGTAAGCGTGTGAACGTTTAAGTTTACCAGAACCTGTTTTCTTGAAACGCTTAGCTGAGCCGCGGTGAGTTTTCATTTTTGGCATGTGCTTTTCCTCCTCGGGTCCTTTATTTTTCGTTAACTGGTGCAAGCACCAAGAACATACTGCGACCATCCATTTTCGGTTTTGATTCAACGGTTGCTACATCTTTACACTCATCACTGAAGCGATCCAGAACACGTTGACCAATTTCTTTGTGCGTAATCGCACGACCTTTAAATCGGATTGACGCTTTGACTTTGTCTCCTTTTTCAAGGAACTTACGAGCGTTACGAAGCTTAGTGTTGAAATCATGCTCATCAATCGTCGGGCTTAAACGAACCTCTTTAAGATTGATGATTTTCTGATTCTTACGTGCTTCTTTTTCTTTCTTCTGTTGTTCAAACTTAAACTTACCGTAGTCCATGATACGAGCAACGGGTGGTTTTGCATTTGGAGCAACAAGAACAAGATCAAGATTTACACGTTCAGCAATTTCAAGAGCTTCATTCTTGGATTTAATTCCAAGTTGCTCACCGTTTTGATCGATAAGACGTACTTCACGGGCACGAATCGTTTCGTTTAAGATCATGTCTTTGCTAATAATTAGCCACCTCCAAGGTTTATTAAAAGAATACACGGCTTTGGCCGGCGCACCCGCTTCCCTTTTTGCGTGAAACACACAAAAAAAGATGCGAGTGTCGAAACACCCGCACCTGATTATTAAGCATATATAAATGGCTTTAATAGTCAATCACATACCTGTAAACAGCTGTAATGCGTTATTCAGGTGAGAAGCGGGTAGCTTCTTCTTGTACCAAACTGTATTCAATTCACCTTAGATAATATATCACATGACAATACCGCTGTCAAATAATCATTTAATATCACAACGTATTTCATAATATCAGACATCTATGGAGAGTGCAATAGTTTTTTTGTAAAATAAGAGAGGGACGGACCTCAATTGGGACTCCGAATTCGAGACATAACGAACAATTGGAGGTCCGTCCCTCTTCTTTTTTAGCGATTCGCTTCTTTTGTGATGTGTGTGATGAATTCGTCAAGGGATATGGTTTCTGATTTTTGCTCTCCGTATTTACGGACGTTTACTGCTGTTTCCTTGATTTCATTGTCACCCACTACAAGCATGTAAGGGACTTTGCTCATCTGTGCTTCGCGTATCTTATAACCGATTTTTTCATTACGGTCATCGATGTCCACACGCAGCCCTGCAGCCTGAAGCTTTTCTTTCACTTCTTTCGCATAATCGAAGTGAACATCAGGAGAAACCGGAATCACCTGAACCTGCGTTGGAGCGAGCCATGTCGGAAATGCTCCTTTGTATTCTTCAATCAGGAAGGCCACAAAGCGTTCCATTGTGGATACGACTCCACGGTGGATGACAACCGGACGGTGCTGCTTCCCGTCTTCCCCAACGTAAGTTAAGTCAAAGCGCTCAGGAAGTAAGAAGTCCAACTGAACCGTGGATAATGTTTCTTCCTTACCCAGGGCGGTCTTCACTTGAACGTCCAGTTTAGGGCCGTAGAATGCCGCTTCCCCTTCTGCTTCAAAGTACTCCACATCCAGTTCATCCATAGCTTCTTTGATCATTCCTTGTGCACGGGTCCACATTTCATCATCATCAAAGTATTTCTCAGTATCCTCAGGATCACGGTAAGACAGGCGGAACGAATAGTCATTCAGATCAAAGTCTTTATACACTTCCTGAACCAGGCGCACCACACGCTTGAATTCTTCTTTGATCTGATCCGGGCGGACGAAGATATGTGCATCATTCAGAGTCATCCCGCGTACACGCTGAAGTCCTGACAGGGCACCTGATAATTCATAACGGTGCATGGTACCAAGCTCGGCGATACGGATCGGAAGCTCGCGGTAGCTGTGGATGCCGTTTTTATAAATCATCATATGATGAGGACAGTTCATCGGGCGAAGAACGAGATCTTCATTGTCCATTTCCATGACTGGGAACATATTCTCCTGGTAGTGATCCCAGTGACCGCTTGTTTTGTAAAGCTCGACACTACCCATGATAGGAGTGTACACGTGATCATAGCCCAAACGCTCTTCTTTATCAACGATGTAACGTTCGATGATACGACGGATCGTGGCACCTTTAGGCAGCCACATCGGCAGGCCTTGTCCCACTTTTTGTGAGTTCATGAATAGATTCAATTCTTTACCGATTTTACGGTGGTCACGCTCTTTTGCTTCTTCTAAAAGACGCAAATGCTCTTCCAGATCTTCTTTCTTGAAGAAAGCCGTACCGTAAATACGTTGAAGCATTTTATTATCGCTGTTTCCACGCCAGTAAGCACCGGCAATGCTCAACAGCTTGAATTCTTTAATTTTATTTGTAGAAGGGATATGGACTCCACGGCACAGGTCGAAAAATTCACCCTGTTCATAGATGGAAACCTGTTCTCCTTCAGGAATGGCTTCAAGCAGTTCAAGCTTGTACTCGTCACCGATTTCTTCATACATTTTTTGAGCTTCATCACGACTTACTTCTTTCCGTACCACTTCCAGATTTTCTCCTGTGATCTTCTTCATTTCCTTCTCGATCAACGGTAGGTCTTCCGGAGTGAACGTGTGCTCTGAATCGATATCGTAGTAGAATCCGCCTTCAATGACCGGACCGATTCCAAGCTTCGTTTCAGGATATAGACGTTTGATGGCCTGTGCCATTAAATGGGCCGTACTGTGACGAAGGACTTCAAGGGCATCCGCTGAAGGAGGTGTAACAATTTCAATCGCTCCATCTTCCTGAATCCCTGTACGCAGGTCGATCATTCCACCATTTATTTTACCAGCCAACGCCTTCTTCTTCAGTCCGGGACTGATGGACGCAGCAATTTCTTCTGTTGTTGACCCTTTGGGAAACTCCTTGACATTTCCATCAGGGAACTGCATTTTCACTACTTCTGACATGTGATTTCACTCCTTAAAGTATCTTTATAAAACATAAAAAACCCCGCCCCTTCACGTTTGAAGGGACGAGGTTAATAAGTAAACTCGTGGTTCCACCCAACTTCTCATTGTGTGCAACAATACATACAATGACTTCATTGAAAACGAATAACGACATTTAGCCGTCAATCATTACTGTGAATCCATTATTGATTCCGTTCATGATTGAAGTTCCGAGGTGGTAAATATCACTATCGAATTAGGAAGCTTGCAGCCGGGAGACTTCCCTCTCTGTGAATGAATAGGAATATTATTGTCCTCATCATAACCTTTATTTATTGACTTATTATGTAGGTATTATAATCGGTTATGTTTTGAAAAGCAAGAGCTCCTAGAAAAAACCCTATTCATTCGCAATATCCCAGGAAGGATAAAGAAGCGTATCAGGAAAATAACTAAGCGGCAAAACATCCATTCGTTCTTCAAAAATGTTCTGAAGCGTCCTGATCAATTGGTGGTCACTGTTCCCGTATACATGTATCTTCTCAGGAGCAAGAGATAATAACGGAGCAATGGTGTATGAATCAACATATAACGGGTGATTCGTCAAAAGGCGCTTATCTATCACCTTCGTCAATTCCTGCCGCGTTACCTCTTTCATGTCTTCATCAAAGAAACGAAAGCCATACCCTGTTGAGTAAAGATGGATTGTGGACATTTTCTGCTCCCTGGATGCAAGATACTCCCGAAGCATATGAACGAACATTTGATATTCCTGCTCCATCTTATATTCATCTATGGCAAGATCCAGCATCAGGATCAGCCTTTCCTGCAGCTTCTTAAGCCTGAATTTGCTAAAGGAGTCGAATGATATTGGCGTCTTCCCTTCCAGCAAAGATTCCAAACTTTCACGGACATAACTTGCTTCGTCCCACCCTCCGATCAACTCCATCAGTTCCGGTCGTTCCCCCATCCTCATCTCTGACACGATTTCTAGTATTTGATTGATTTCATCAACATCTTCATAGAAGTAATTTTCTCTCAGGGCTGATTCGGACCAGTCCATGCATTTATCATTCATGACGAATTTGGAAACCCCGTTAAGCAGCTTTTCACTCTCTTTAAAGAAGGGGGAAACCTCTATTGTCAGATTGTAGTGAGTTGTATGTTGAAAGAGCGTTTCATGAAACCACGATTGGATGAATTCTTTATTGAGGTATTCTTGAAGCTTTATCGCATCATTTTTTTGCTTGAAAATAAATTCAATCAAACTTTCTCGCCTCCTTAAACCCAATTCCCTGATTTATATATATGGGAGGCTTGTATAAATTAGAAGTTGATGAGTGAATTTCTTTTCCGCGAGCCGGGATAGAGGTGGAAGCGGTGGTAAGGGTTTCGATTTCGTTTCCGTTACATATTTGGTGGGAATGGGTGTTGGCGAGGTCATTACCTATGGGCTGGTTGCGGCCGTTTGGTGAGCAATCTTACCTAGATTGGTGTCCGATTAACAATATATATATAAATCGCCGTGTGTACACACTTGCCCACCTAAAAAAAGAAAGGAAACCGCATTCGATTTCCTCTCCATCAAACTATTCCCTTCGATTCCGCCCATCAATCAACACAGGCTTAGACAAATATTTAATCCGCTCCATAATCCGTGCAGCCTTCAGCTTTTCTTCTTCCCCGCGCTGGCTATACGTTAAATGGTGGGTCAGCTCGTTGAAGTTAAAGTTGGAAGTGAAGAATGTCGGCAGGTTTTCAAGCATCCGGTACTGCAGGATCGTACCGAGGATTTCATCTCTCCCCCAGCTGGACATGGTTTCTGCACCAATATCATCAAGCATGAGGATTCGTGCTGATTTTACCATCTCAAGCTTTTCATTCACTGAATTATCACCGAGTGATTGTTTGATTTCCCTGAAGAACTCGGGAACGTAAACGATAAGAGACGCTATTTTTTTCTGAGCGAGTTCATTGGCCATGGCTCCAAGTAAATAGGACTTGCCCACTCCGAACTTTCCGTAAAAATAGAGACCTTTCATTTTAGTCCCTTCTGTATAGGTCTCCACGAAATTCTTCGCAAGGCGTACTGCTTCCAGACGGCTCTTCGAATCAAGATCCAGTGTCTGGAAGGATGCCTGTAAAATATCCTTTGGTACATACAGACTTTTGATTAGACGTTGAGCACTTGTTCTTTCATCATGGATGACTTTCCGGGGACAGCGATGGTAATCGATGTCGATGGTGTTCCCCCTGATGACTAAATGAGGATCATATCCCTCCATCATATTTTTACATTCCTGCAAAGAAGGACAGTACCGGCATTCCTTGCTTTGAGAGATATACTCGTATAACTTCATCAGACTTTCATTGACCATTTCACCCGTTACGCGGCCATCATTCTTTCGGATAAAATCTTTCACATCATTGTTTTCAAGAATCTCTTTTTTCATTTGTTCATATCGTTGTTGAAACGAACCAGAAGTCGCCAACCTTTTTAAGGTGTTATTGATTCTCTCCATCGTTATGTTCACCTACTTCCGAAAATTTTTAAGCTCTTCTTCGAGTTTTTTCTTTTCTGCTTCGAAATCGTATCCTTCTGCAGGAGTATCGGATTCTTCCGATACTTCGTCTTCTTTGAACCAGTCCGGCAGTTTCTCTGTACGAATCGGTTTTCTCCGCCTGTTCGATTTGGATTCTTTTTTACCTTCAGCCCACTCAAGATATTGCTTATGTTCCTTTTTCGCTAACTCCATTGCTTCATTTGCCGATGTCACTTTTTTTCTCGACCAGTGAGACGCAATTTTTTCCATATAACCCTTTGTCAGCTTCATGTCCGTTTTTAATAGCACATATTGTACCAGCACATTCATGACGCCGATCGGCAACTTCTGTGACATGAGTACTTCCTCGACGGCTTGCAGATCTGCTTTGGAAGGAGAGCCGCCATTGGATATGTCCGATAATACGTCCTTCGGTGATGTGGTTTCCAGGTATTCAATGAGCTCTTCTTCCTGAGAAAGCGGTTTATCCCGTGCGACAGGCTTCTTCGTTTCCATTCGCGTCGTCAAATCCGGCAGTTGATCCCCTGTCTGCATACCGTACCAGTCACGGGCAGTCTTACGCAGCAATTCAATATCAATCGTATCGTCCGCATCCAGTGAACTTAAGACAATATTCTTCATTTGAAGAGGATCGATCCCATACAGATAACTCAGCTTTAAAACGGTTTCCTTCACTTTCGGCGTAAAGGCTTTACGCGGGACCATGGATTCGGATAATCCGGCAAGTAGCAGTTGAAAATCAAAATCAACTTCGTCCAATGCAAGTCCATCATTCTTTCCGTATTTCATATATTGTTCACCTGATCCGGTTTCCGAATCCACATTTGCATCATGGTGAAGAAAATTGATTTGTTCAGATGTAAAGACATCTTGAAAGGAACGGGTAATATTGGTGTACTGTTTTTTATCAACGGACACATCCGTGAAAAATTTCTTCAAACGTAAATAATGAGTCCGGCCGATCTTACGGTAAAGATAGACATTCAACATTCCATCGTGAAAAAATTCCTCTGCTGACAGAGGAGGCTGCAGCTCATAGAGAAAACTCCGTGCCTCACCGTCCTTGTTTTCATAAGCCTTTAATAACCCTATTCCCTCAAGCTTCATCCTAGCCTCATACACATCCTGAAGATTGACAGAAAGAACGTTCATTAGATGATAATGGGTTGAATCTGTCGACCAAAGGCGGTTCTCTTCAACCTCTCCCCATAAACTCATATAGAGACTATAGCAAATGGAACCGATTAATGGCTGGTATAAAAATGTGATAATTTTCCTGTCGTATTCCTGAAGCATCCCGTTTGTCCCTACCGTGTAGTGATCGACTGGCTGTATTTCGTTCCAATGCTTCTTCATCATAGTTGGATTCTACCTTTCAAGAAATAAAGAGAAAAGAGCCAAAGAATACCATCTTCAGCTCATTCTTCTACTCTTTTTTTATTAATTCTTTTAATTCGTCTATAAATACATTAATATCTTTAAATTGTCGATATACAGATGCAAAACGGACGTATGCCACTTCATCTACTTTTGCAAGATGATCCATGACCATCTCACCGATTTTCACAGATTCCACTTCAGATGCTCCCTGATTTCGAAGGTCCTTTTCAATATCAGTGGAGATCCTTTCTAATCTTTCAAGAGGTACAGGGCGCTTCTCACATGCCTTGATCAGTCCTCTCAAAATCTTTTCTCGACTAAACTCTTCTCTTACCCCTTCTTTTTTCACCACAATTAAAGGAAGCTCTTCAACCTTCTCAAAGGTCGTGAAGCGAAAATTACATTCTTCACATTCTCTTCTTCTCCTGATTGAACGTCCTTCATCAGCAGGTCGGGAGTCCACTACTCGTGTACCATTATGCTGGCAAGACGGGCATTTCATAATATCAGCTCCGTTAAACATACTATTACCTTCATCATATAAAAAAGCTGCGACATACACAAGCTTCTATAGGATTTACCGTTATTTCACTTTCGTCAATTCGCTATCGAGCTGGTGATAATAATGGCTGATTTGCGCTTTTAATACTGTATATGTACCAAAGATCTTTCCTTTATCTGCACTGATCTTGAAATCGACCGCCGTTTCAAGGGGTCTCACCGTTATGACCGTGGCAACGATAAACAATTGAGGCGTCCCGTTTTTCCGGACCGTGATTTCCCCTCTGTCCTTGGACTGGGAGATCACCTCATACTCTGACGATGAGAATAATCCCAAAACTGCATTAAATGCCCCTTGATGCATGGATTTATAATAGCGTGATTGCAACTCTTTATCTTCATGCCGGTCGGATGTTTCACATTCCGATTGAAATCGCTTTAACAGGGTACGTATCCCACTCATATCAAGTTCCTCCCTTTAGTTACCCTTATTTTACACGAAAAGGCCCGATTGAAAAACCCAAAAGTGTACAATGAATCATCGCACAAAAAAAGAGATGCATAAATCACGCATCTCTTCTGAGTTATTATCGATTAAAGGGCTTGAGCCTGAGACTTTTTCACTTGTACCGGACCCATACCACGCGGCAATTCAATCGTTTCGCGTGTGTCAGCACCAAGAGCATCTGCAATATATTCAGCAGCGATATTAGGATCTAAATCACCGCAAGTATATACATCAATACTGGCATAGCCATGTTCAGGAAAGCTGTGGATGGTTAAGTGTGATTCTGAGATGATCACCACTCCACTCACACCTTGAGGAGCAAATTTATGGAAAGCTACCTCACGAACTTCTGCACCTGACTTAAGCGCAGCATCTACGAATGTTTTCTCAATTCCTACTACATCGTTTAATTTTTCAAAATCGCAACCCCATAATTCAGAGATTACATGACGACCCATTGTTTCCATTTTCGTATTTCCCCCTTTGACATGATTTTTTTCGTCAAAATGAACGAATCCTTTGGCAAAATCTTAACTACCACGGGGGAAAGTTAGTCCGAAGAGGTCCTAACCCTTTAAGTAGTTAAATCAGTATTCATTTGCTAATAAGAAGTTCACGAAAAATAGTATACTTTGTTTAAATCTCTTTTGCAATAAATTTTTATAAAGTTTTTCATATGGGTGGGTAATCGTTTGATTTGGCTATAGTGTAAAAACCATGACCGTTCCTTTCCGCTGCAGGCACTCGCTTTCCGCGGGGCTGGCGGTGAGCCTCCTCTGCATTTCGATCTGTCCAGCTTTTCCCGAGGGAGTCGAGTGCCTTCCGCTTCCATCCACTCTTTGGTACTACACTAGTTTCACATTTTTACAGATAGAGGAAATCAACTCTTTTAAAGGTTACAAACAGACTTTACACGATAGCATCTAGATTCCTTCACTTTAAGAGAACTTACCCTGCCCATTTATTAAAGTGTAATAAAAGAAAAGAACGCACCTGAAAAAGGCACGTTCTAATATGTCACTTTATGATTTATGTTGGTTCTTTCAAACGTTGACTTCTTGTTTAGCGTGCATTTTACTTGCGACGAATTTAGCCAGGTCGACGACGCGGCATGAGTAGCCCCATTCATTGTCGTACCAAGCCAGCACCTTCACTTTGCGGCTGCCCATAACCATCGTGGACAGTCCGTCAATGATGGCTGAATGAGGGTTTGTATTAAAGTCGATTGAAACCAATGGTTCTGTTGTATATTGAAGTACTCCATGGAGGGAACCAAGGGATGCCGTAATGAATGCTTCATTGATTTCTTCAACGGTTACGTCTCTTTTCACATCCACTACCAGATCGACTAATGAAACGTTGGGAGTCGGTACACGCAACGCCATTCCATGAAGCTTCCCGTTTAATTGCGGAAGTACCAGGGATAATGCTTTCGCTGCACCAGTAGTCGTCGGGATGATCGATTGTCCGCACGCTCTCGCTCTTCTTAAATCTTTATGTGGGTTATCGATATTCTTCTGATCATTCGTGTAAGCATGGACGGTCGTCATGAGACCGTTTTCAATTCCAAACTGCTCATCTAACACTTTCGCAACCGGAGCTAAACAGTTTGTCGTACAGGAAGCGTTGGAAATGACGCTGTGTTCTTCTATATTTAATGCGCTTTCATTTACACCCATCACAATCGTTACGTCTTCATTTTTACCAGGGGCCGTCACAATGACTTTTTTGGCTCCAGCTTCTAAATGAAGGCTCGCTTTGTCTTTTGAATTGAATTTTCCAGTCGCTTCAATCACGATATCGATGTTCAGTTCATTCCAAGGTAAAGCTTTAGGATCACGATTACTTAATAGTAGGACACGTTTCCCGTTGACGATGAGGGCGTCATCTTCTGTCACCACATCTGCCTGGAATGTACCATGATTTGTGTCATACTTTATTAAATGAGCTAATGTTTCAGCCGGGTAGCTTGCGTTAATGGCTACAACCTCTAAGTTATCCTCTAATATCGCTTTTCTGAAAACCATTCTTCCGATACGTCCAAAACCATTGATTGCAATTTTCGCCTTCATAAATCCGGCTCCCCTCTATATTAATGTTATACTTATATGTTTATTTGCTAAAAATAGTATAACATATTTAGAGAATTAGTTAATAAGTATTTTGCGGATTTTAAATGTTTTATTATTCTGATAAATAGGCTTATTGTATGTATATTTTTGTGGTGTGGATTCATACTTGATTTCAAATGTTACCGATTAATAACTTGACGGGTTTCATGTGCTGGTTGAGTTCCACTCCAGGTTCTCGCTTTCCGCGGGGCTGGCGGTGAGCCTCCACGGCTGCAGGTAGTGTCCTACCCTTGTCCAGCTCCGGCGGCTAGCCCCTCGAGGTCATAAGCTAAATGGGCCAAGAAGGCAAAAAACGCCTTCTTAGGCCCATTCATCTTATGCTTGTCGGGGCTGAGCAAGCCGCCTCCGCTTTTCGTTGTTTCCCGCAGGAGTCGAGCAACCTTCCGCTACACTCAACATGAATACCATGATGGTACCAATAATAAATATCAAATCATTCCATTCCAATTCCCCTTTTAGACAAAATAAAAAACCGACAAGGATTTCTTGTCGGTCATTTGTGATGCTATGGTTGTAAGTCCCACTCTGCTAATAGAGCCTCAAGTTGTTCTTTTGTCTCATGGAGTGATCCGTTGTTGTCGATGACTGCGTCGGCAAGGTTCACTTTATCCTTTAGGGGGAATTGGGAAGCGATGCGGGATGCTGCTTCTTCACGGTTGTAGTGATTCCGTTCCATTAAGCGAGATAGCTGGGTTTCTTCGTTCACATATACTACGAGTGTGCGATCGACCATCCACGTAAGGTCGCTTTCAAATAGTAAGGGAATATCCATGAAAATCGTGTGTTTGCCTGCCGCTATGGCTTCATCTTTATGCTGCAGCATCATGCTTCTGACGGCTGGGTGCACGATGGCATTCAGTTTTTTTCTTTTTTCTTCAGAGTTGAAGATGATTTGACCGAGTTTTTCCCGATTGATGGTTGATTCGTTTTCGTGAAGGATCCTTTCACCGAATTCCTCAACAATGGCAAGATAAGCCGGCTGACCAACTTCTACGACCATACGGGCAGCCAGGTCTGCATCGATGACGGTATATCCCTTTTCATTTAACATGGTTGAAACGGTACTTTTACCACTGGCAATTCCTCCAGTTAATCCAATAATGCTAGCCATGATCGTATCCTTTCCCATACTCGCCGGTTACTAAAACCGAAGGATACCGATCAGGATGAGCAGTACCCCCGGCAAGAAGGATACCCTGTGAATCCAGCGCAGATGAGAGAAGAATTCTCCCATTTTCAATCCGGAGAATAAAAACGCAAAGCTCATCATAAAGATCGCCAGGGTCAGTAATAGCGGCGAGAAGTGTAATAATGCAGCACCGATTCCGGCACCGAAGGCATCGAGTGACAGGGCAATTCCAAGCATGAATGCCTCGATCCCTGTAATCGTACCAGATTTATCAAAGTCCGCCGTGAGCGGTCTTCTTAATATTTGAATCACTAAACCTATGGATTTAATTTCAAAATTGATCAATGTTTTTTCGTGTGATAAAACTGTTTCCTTTTCCGGTCTGAAAAACTGATAAAGAACAGCTGCTCCGATCACGACAAGGATCAGTCCGCCGATTCTTCCTGCCCAGAGCGGGGTAATAATAGACCCGATGGTTTGACCGAGTAACATGGCGAGCAATAAAGAGCTCGCTGAACATATGGATATGATGCTGATTGATTTTGTAGGGATTTTTACTTTTCGCAATCCATAAGTTAAACCGGTGCTAAAACTATCGAGACTCACAGCAAACGCCAGCAGTAATAAGGAGATTGTTTCACTCATCTAATAGCCCTCCCGAAAATCATTACAATACTATATGGTAAGGGCTTATCAAATGTTAAACGTTCTTACTACCGTTGACATTGAGGGCAGTAATGGGTCCCTCTCCCGGCTGACACTTTTTTCTCGATTGGTATGCCGCAGTTTCGGCAAGGCTCTTCTTTCCTGCTATATACATAGAGGTTCTGTTGAAACATTCCCATTTGACCTTGTGAATTCACATAAGATCGAATCGTACTCCCGCCCATTTCCACGGCTTCGGTTAACGTATGAATGATCTCTATGTGCAACCGTTCGATTTCTTCCCGTGACAGGGACTTTGACTTCCGATCGGGATGGATGCCAGCACGGAATAACGCTTCATCCACATAGATGTTTCCAAGACCCACGAGGACCGTTTGATCCAATAAAGTGGCTTTCACGATCCTTTCCGTCCTGCCAAGCTTTTCTTCCAAATAGTCCACTGTGAACTCAGATTGAAACGGCTCCGGTCCCAACTGAAGGAGGGGGAGGTGGAGTAATTCCTCCCCCTTCTTGAACAGATGCATCGTTCCAAACTTCCGGACATCACGGTATCTGAGTTCCGTCCCGTCCATAAAGTGAAAAATGACATGAGTATGTTTTTCAATGGGATCCTGATGTTCAGCCAGATTATACTTTCCTTCCATCCTTAAATGAGAAACGAGGGCTACATCATTACAATAAAAGATTAAAAATTTCCCTCTTCTTCTCATTTCAACAATTTCCTGACCTCTCAAGCTATGAATAAATTCTTCTGTTTCAACTGGATTTTTAATCATTTTTGGCCAAAAGACACTTACATCTTTTATCTTTTTTCCCAGTACAAGAAGTTCTAATGTTTTTCTGACTGTTTCTACTTCAGGCAGCTCAGGCATTCTGCCACCTCCTTCTGCACGGCACTACTTCGCGTCGTACCACGTTTGTCCATATGAGTAATCAACCTTTAAAGGGACTTCTAGCTCCATCGCGTTCTCCATAACTTCAGGCACAATTTTCTTCAATACTTCTATTTCATCTTCAGGAGCTTCGAAGATTAGTTCATCATGCACCTGTAATAGCATTCTGGATTGAAGGTTCTCTTCCTTTAACCGGGCCGCCATATCGATCATGGCTTTCTTGATGATATCTGCTGCGCTTCCCTGAATCGGTGTATTCATCGCTGTCCGTTCAGCAAAGCTTCTTAAGTTAAAGTTACGGCTTGTGATTTCAGGAAGGTAACGTCGGCGATTCAGAAGAGTCGTCACATATCCCTTCTGTTTCGCATCCTGTACGATGTCATCCATGTATTCTTTTACTCCAGGGAAGCTTTCTAAGTACTTCTTAATGAATTCCCCAGCTTCTTTTCGTGTAATATCAAGGCTCTGTGACAGTCCGTAGTCACTGATTCCATATACGATACCGAAGTTAACGGCTTTCGCATGCCTTCTCATATTGGACGTGACCTCGTCCTTCTTCACTCCAAAAACGTCCATGGCTGTTTTCGTATGAATGTCCATATCATTACGGAAGGCTTCCACCAGTTTCTCATCACCCGCTATATGGGCAAGTACCCGTAGTTCGATCTGAGAATAATCGGCAGCGAACATGACCCATCCCTTTTCTGAAGGAATGAATGCCTGACGGATCTTCCTTCCCTCTTCCAGACGGATCGGGATGTTTTGAAGGTTGGGATCCGTTGAACTCAGACGGCCAGTTTGTGTAAGTGCCTGGTTGAAACGAGTATGGATCTTACTTGAGTCTTTATGAACAACTTTCAATAACCCTTCCAAGTATGTGGATTGTAACTTCCCTAACTGACGGTAATGAAGGATATGATCAATGATTTCATGCTTGGACTGCAGTTTTTCCAAAACGTCTGCAGAAGTAGAATAACCTGTTTTCGTCTTCTTTACTACCGGTAATCCGAGCTTTTCAAAGAGGATCACGCCCAGCTGCTTCGGTGAATTGATATTAAAGCTTTCCCCCGCCAGTTCATGAATGTTTTTCTCCAGTTCTTCCAGTCGGTGAGCAAGTTCTTCTTTCATGGAAAGCAGACGCTCCTGGTCCACTTTAACGCCGGTGAATTCCATCTCGGCCAAAATAAGTGCAAGGGGTAATTCTAATTCCATAAACAATTCATAAAGATCATTTTCCTCTAATTCTTTCATACACGTGTCCTTCAATTCATGAAGGATGAATGCCTTCCGTGCAAGATGCTCGGCTAAAACCTCATTGGAAGGAACTTTTTGCTTTGCCCCTTTTCCATAAACCGCTTCATCCGATTCAATTGAAGGCTGACCGTGCCCTTTCGCAATGGACGCAAAGTCTTCACTTGATTCAGCGGGATTAATGATATAGGAAGCTAATAACAAATCGAACTCGATTCCTTTGATGTCGATTCCTTGTCTTTTTAAGGCAACGACCGTTTCCTTCGAGTTGTAGACATACTTCGATGCGCCGGCATTTTCCGCCCATTCCTTAAAGTGTTCAGAGTCCAGCGCCGTTTCTAGGGTGAAGAATATCGTCCCATTCTCGTTGTGAAGACTCATGCCGATGACTTCTCCAAGGTGATAATTCTCTTCAAGCATTTCGATGTATAACGAGCTATCGCCTGAAAGATGTTCTTCTTTAATATTCTCCACTATTTCATAGGAGATATCATCCAGTTCCTTGGATTCTTCTTGAGTGGATTCACCCATTTTCTCAAGTAAAGAGTTGAATCCAAGATCCCGATATACTCCTTTCAGTTTCCCTTCATCCATACCATCATATTTCAGCTCTTCTACTGAAATCTCAATAGGAGCTTCCCTGAGGATTGTTGCAAGCTCCTTACTCATGATTGCCTGGTCCTTGTTCTCTTCCAGCTTTTCTATTAGTTTCTTCCCGCTCACTTTGTCAATGGACTCAAGGAGCCTTTCAAGGGAATCGAATTCCTTCAAGAGTTTAATCGCTGTTTTCTCACCGACACCGGGAACTCCTGGGATGTTATCAGAGCTATCCCCCATCAAGCCTTTCATATCAATGATCCGATCAGGTGTGATCTCCCACTTTTCTTTAATGTGCTCCGGGGTATACACTTCAATATCCGTTATCCCTTTTCTCGTGATGCACACCGTCGTACCTTTGGAGCTCAGCTGGGTTAAATCCTTATCTCCCGAGTACACCTTTACATCAAACCCGTCAGATTCTGCCTGCAGCGAAAGAGTACCGATAATATCATCCGCTTCATAGTTTTCTAATTCATAACGCTTGATTCCGTAAGCATCCAACAGTTCCCGTATATAAGGGAATTGCTCGGACAACTCTGGCGGGGTTTTCTGTCTGCCGCCTTTGTATTCCGTGAATGTCTTATGACGGAAAGTCGTTTTTCCTGCATCAAAGGCCACAAGGATATGAGATGGCTTTTCATCTTCCAGTATTTTTTGCAGCATGGTCGTAAAGCCATACACCGCGTTTGTATGTACACCCTTGTCGTTATTTAATAATGGAAGGGCAAAGAATGCACGGTAAGCAATACTGTTACCGTCAATCAAGACTAATTTTTTTGACATGTAAGTACCTCCTGTAAAGGCTTTTGTATCTATCTATTTATTCTATCATGTTGGGGAATGAAAGGAAAAACGGGGCACTTATTTGATCCAAAACACTGTATAATCAAAAAGAACTCTTGAAGAATGGGCCTCTCCCCTCTCCAAGAGTTTCTTTATATTATTCTGTATACCCCATCAACAGCCTTGCGTAAGGGGAATCGGATGGCAAGATGATAACCGTCTTATCGTCCACTGTTTTCTTATACGTTTCAAGTGTTTTATAAAGATCATAGAAACCGGGATCCTTTGAGAAGGATTTGTTATAGATTTGAGCAGCTTCTGCTTCTCCTTCGGCGCGGATCACATTAGCATCTGCCCCGGCCTTGGCAAGAAGCTCCTTCACTTCACGATCCGTCTCTGCGGTTACCCTTTGTTTCTGGGCATCTCCCATGGACAGGTATTCCTGTGCTTTCGATTCACGCTCTGAAATCATTCGTGTGTAGACAGAGTTTTCATTCGCTTCAGGCAGATCCGTTCGTTTCATGCGGACATCCTGAACGATGATTCCGTATCCATCCCGCTTCAACAGCTCATTTACCTTGTCTGTTACTTTATCATTCAGGCTTCCCCGTGAAGACTTCTCATCATTGATGATCTCATCATATTCCAGTCGCCCCAGTTCTGACCGGACAACCGAGTAGATGAACTCTTCCATCTTCGTCTCGGCATTGATCACCGTTCGGGCATTTTTGATCATCTTGAGTGGATCTTCGATCCGCCAAACGGCATAATTATCGATGAGCATCCGCTTTTTATCTTTTGTGTTGATCTCAGCTTCAGTTACATCATACGTCATTTGATGCTTCGGAAGAGTGGTGATCGACTGGATGAACGGGATCTTATATTTCAGACCCGGTTCTTTATCGATCCTGACCACCTCACCGAACTGACGGACGACTTTGTACTCCCCCTCTTTGACGATGAAGAGACTCGTGAACAGGAGAAGGATAGCAGCAATGAGAATCACGAGAAAGATACCTAATTTGGTATACCTCTTCCACTCGATTGGATCTTTTTTCTTCGTATTGAGGTCAAAAACGTTCTGATCACTCATTCTCATCACTTCCTTCCTGTTTCACCGGAGGATTCTGATTCTCCATTTGACGGATAGGGAAGTATTTCAACGTTTCCCCGCTATCCTTCATAATATAGATTTCTGCATTTGGCAGAACATTTTCAAGAGTCTCAAGTACGAGACGTTTTCTTGTAATCTCAGGATTCGACTTATACTCATTGTAGAGCTTATCAAATACAGCAACATCTCCACGTGCCTGCTCCACACGGGCGATTTTATCCCCTTTTGCCCTGGAAATGACCGCATCCTTTTCACCTTGTGCTTCATTCGATCGCTGATTACGATATTTCTTCGCTTCATTTATTTTCGTATTCATCGTTTCTCTTGCATCCGTTACGGCCGTAAAAGCAGAACGCACCTCTGCATTGGGCAGCTCAACATCTTGCAGTTTCACGGCAAGAATAGAGATTCCAATATCGTAGTCATCGATCAACCCAGTCAATAAATCTCTGACATCTGCCTCAATTTCTGCTTTTCCAGATGTTAAAGCATCATCGATCAATGAGCTCCCTATAATGCTTCTTAATGAAGATGAAGTCGCATCATACAGGATTTCCTTAGGATTATCCGAGTTGAATAAATAGCTTTCAGGGTCCGTAATCTTCCATTGAACTACTAGATCAGCGAGGACAATGTACTCATCTCCTGTGATCATTTTTGTTTCTTTCGGGAAGTCTTTGATTTTTCCGTCCTTCTCTTCATATCCAAATTGAAGACTGAACGTTTCCTTCGACAGCACTTCCACCGACTGTACCGGCCACGGCATCTTGAAATGCAGACCAGGCTCCACAACCGGTTCTCCTGCTTCCCCGAAGGTCAACACCAGTGCTTGTTCTGATTCGTCGACAGTATACCAGGATGTAAGTAGTACAACAATTAAAATAATGGCTGCAAGCACCATTCCTGCTACCACATATACACGCTTTAAACTCATATGCACCCTCCCTTTTCTATCTCTATATCTTATTTTCTGCTTACTAAGATATACGGACATAAGACAAAAAGGTTTCAATAATATTAAGAGAAGATGACAAAAAAGAATAATGATAGCGTTTTCATAAACAAAAAGCGAAAAGACGAGAACGGGGTTGGTTCTCGTCTTTTCTTAACACCTTGGATGAAGGGGTTTCACTTAGTATCGTAACACCTTATTGTTAATTGGGTTTTAACGCATTGTAAACCCAATGTAAAATAATCGCAAACATACTAAGTATTTCCTTTACCTTTATCGGATGAATGGACGGAAAGCTTTTTATTCAGGGTGACGGTGAAGGTTGTACCTTTATTTAATTCACTTTCCACGTCAACATTACCTTCATGTGCTTCGATAATATGCTTCACAATCGCCAAGCCTAAACCGGTTCCGCCTGAATTACGGCTTCTCGCTTTATCGACCCGGTAAAAACGTTCAAAGATGCGTGGAAGCTCTTCCTGATTGATCCCCATCCCGTTATCCTTTATTTTGACGTAGACCTTATGCGGATCTTCTTGTACCGTAATCGATACATTCCCGCCTTTAGGCGTATACACAATCCCGTTGCTGATCAAGTTGATGAACACTTGTTTTAACCGGTAGGAATCGACTTCTGCCATCCCCCTTGAATCAAAGGACGTTTGAAGGGAAATGTCTTTCGATTTCGCTTTTTCTTGTAAAATCGGCATTACATCTTCGATCAGCCCTGCCACCTCTGTCTCATGAAGGGACAGCTCAAATCCTTGCCTCTCGATTTTGGACAATTCCAGGAGGTCCTGGATCAGGGATTGCAGTCTTTCACTTTCCATCAAAATAATGTCTAAAAACGATTTTAAAGTATCCGGATCATTCATCGCACCGTCCAACAACGTTTCGGAGAATCCCTTGATGGAGGTAATTGGCGTTTTCAGTTCATGGGACACATTCGCCACGAAGTCTTTTCTCATTTGTTCGAGCTTTTTGAGTTCCGTTATGTCATGGAAAACGACAACAATCCCTTTCCATTCATCATTTTTACCTATGATAGGGGCCCCGTACACTTCATAATGCTTTCGATCCAGTTTATAGGGGAGAAGAATTTGTCTCCTTAAACGCTCCTCCGTCATGAAGATTTCCTCCACAAGCTTATTCACTTCATGATAGTGAATAACCTCATGATATCGCACTTTCTTCAACTGACTTTCCTTAAGATCGAAGAAATCCCTGAACGTTTTGTTTGTCAGGACGACCAAGCCACGATGATCGATTAAAAGAAGGGCACTCCCCATGTTTTCTATCAGGGTCGTTAATCGATTTTGCTGCATGTCCTGAGCATTCACCATCTCTTGGAGGTTTCTGGCCAAAATATTAATGGAGGTACTTAACATACTTGTTTCATCCAGCCGGTCCTCGTATGTCCTGGCCCGGTAATTCCCCTTGGCTAGTTCGATTGCCACGTTGGTTGCGGATTCAATGGGTTTGGTATATCTCACAGTAATCCTCGAGCCGAGTATGATGATGAGAACCAGAGCAAGGCCAAGGGAAATGGACAAGACAAACCAGATTTGCTGCGTCCCCTTTTCAAGGGCTTCGACCTCAGTATTCATAATCAGAAGCCCCATCATTTTCCCATTGTCGTTTTTTAATGGGTACCAATAATATCGAAATTCATCCCCGGAAGTGACGAGTTTTTTATGCTTCTCTTTTACATCCCAATTTTTTTGGATTTCCTGTACGATCCTCTTTTGCTGAGGACCGACCATTGACTCCAATGCTTCTGTATCATGGACCACACTTCCGGCATTATCAAGAATCGTAATCCGGACATCCAATATGTCACTCAATTCTTGAATCATGTCCGGATCGATTTCTTTCGGCGTCCCGTTTTCTTCAATAGAGCTTGCCAGTAATCTTGCTTCTTTCTGGATCCTTGAGTTAAACGTATCTAAATAAAAGTTCTTGAAAATCTGTCCCAAAAGCAGACCAAGTCCTATTAATACAGCGATGATCAAACTAATTAGAGCAAAAAGGAGCTTCGTTCTAAATTTGGTCATCGATTTTTCGGCTCCTCCAGTTTATATCCGAGGCCACGGATGGTTTTGATATAGGTAGGTTTTTTCGTATTGGATTCTATTTTTTCCCGCAGATGGCTGATATGCACATCCACAATCCTCGTATCCCCGGCGAAATCATAGTTCCATACAGCACTCAGCAACTGATCTCTCGTCAACACTCTGCCCTTATTCTCAGTCAAATACAATAGAAGCTCGAATTCCTTAGGGGTTAATTCCAGCAACTCCCCCTGGAAATACGCCTCGTACTGTTCAGGATATACTTTTAACTCACCGACTTCCTTATAATCGGTCGGTTCTTGTGAAGCTGGGTTTGCCGCTTCCTGAATGGCCTGGCTGCGTCTTAGGATTGCCTTTACCCTCGCCACCACTTCCCGGGGGCTGAACGGCTTTGTCATATAATCGTCAGCTCCAAGCTCCAAGCCAAGTACCTTATCAAATTCATCATCCTTGGCCGTTAACATCAGGATAGGGATATTAATCTTTCGTTGCCGAAGTTCTTTACACACTTCGATTCCATCCATGGACGGAAGCATCAGGTCAAGAATGATAAGGTCCGGTAATAGTTCAATTGCCTGATCCCTGCCTTCTTCTCCATCGTGTGCCGTTGTGACCGAATAACCGGATTGCTCCAAATTATACTTTAACAGTGTTGCAATAGATTGTTCATCATCGACTACCAAGATTTTTTTGCTCATTTGTTGTGCCTCCATACAAAAGAAAATTAACCCCAACATCCAAATGCATATGTAATTGTACTCTCATTATAATATAAATCTGTGGGCTTACCATCATTTAAAGAGATTTAGCACTTTTTTGTTTTCTTCAACCTTTCACTCTATTTGTATATAATGCAGTTGTCCGTCTTGATTTATCATTTGGGTGTATAAAAAAAAGAGCTATGGCAACATAGCTCCTCCAAGTCATCAGAAGTTTTCCAATGCATGACTATTCATTTTTTCTAAGCGGTGAGGCGGACACACCTTGATGGTTCCGTTAATCACCTTTTCATCCTCTTCGTTGGTGGCCGATACCTGAATGGTTACCAAATGGTTACTTGGATTTACTTCTGTCACTTCGAACAGGAATTGTACCGTTGCGTAGTGATAGACAGGTTTGGGAAATTCTATGTTTTGCTCAACGATATGGGATCCCGGACCCGGCAGGTATTTCGAAACGGCCGATGTAATGATCCCTGTCAGCATGATGGATGGAACGATCGGTTTTTTAAAAGGTGTTTGTGAAGCATAATCATGTTGGATATATAATGGATTGGCATCGTTGGTGAGCCCAAGATATAGAAGCAGTTCGTTGTCTTCTATTTTTTCTGTCAGAGTCAGCTTTTCGCCAACCGTCATTTCTTCGATTTTTCTTCCTAGTTTTCTCTTTTTCCCTAATAACATAAGAAGCACCTCCACGTATGTAAACGATTACAATTTTTATTATTAAAAATTGTTTTTATTGTCTGTCTTTTAATATTTTATCATTTTTAGGGTTTCCATACAAAGAGTTTTTACGCATGTGGGAGTTATTTTATAAGGTGGAGCAGGTTTCATTTATTATTTTACAATTGATTGTATGCCTGTGCTGATGTAGTGATTAAGATATTCTCTCCACATTTGACAAACCAATTTTCTTCAACGAAACTCCCATTAATGGAATAAAGAAATAGCCGAAGATCTGCTACCCGTTCTTCAGCTATCGCGCCATTTATTGGAAAATGTTTCAAATAATCATTAAGGGTACGGCTCAGAGAACCCGAAAAGCACTGTTAGTCTCTTATGGTTTAGAAATTTTTTTTAAAGCTTTACTTCTACCATTGTTCCATCCTTCAATTTCGTGTCAACCAGGATAACTCCACGGTGTTTAGATAGTCCCTGCAGCAACGGCTTCAAATCTTTTCTTTCTATTTCCGGGAAAATGAATTTGCTGCCATCTTTTTCAATTGCTTTATTTATTATGCGATTAATCCTTTTTGATGTAATAATAAAACTGATCAAATTTAAAATCGCATAGGGAACGGGAATGGAGAATCGTTTATCCTTTACTTTCAGTTTGACTTTTAACATAATCTACTCAATCACCACAAACACTTTATCACCATTGGCCGAGGTTATGTCAACAATCTGTCCGTCCAATTCGTTTTCAATTGCATCGATGAGCAGGTCAACATTAATATCTTTTACATATCTTTCTGCCTGAGGTATTTTTTCAGCAATATTTGTACCTACTTTTAAAACAGCCTTTACTAAATTTATCGGTAAATTCACATTCACATTATCACCTTCGTCGGAGTTAACACGAATTTTCAACATTTTATTTCCATATGGAACTTCTTTTTTTATTGTCGCTAGCTCTGGCTGATCTTTAACTTGTAAAATATTAATTAATTCACTTGCTTTTTCCTTATCAATCTTTCCTTCTTCCACCAGCGTTAAGACTCTCGATATTTCGTCCTTCATTATCCTTCCCCCTCTTTTAATAACTGAATGGCTTTCTCTGCTGTAATCTCGCCTTTTTCCAATAACGATACAATTTTTTTCTTATCCACTTCCGGTTTCTTTTGAGAGGAATATCCCATAGCAGAAATAATTTCATCTAATTTTCCTCTGACAGTCGGATAGGAAATTCCGAGCTCTTTCTCGACCTCTTTGATATTTCCACGGCATTTAAGAAAAATCTCAATAAAATGCAGTTGTTCCTGACCGAGAGCCGCCAGTCTTGAAACTTCAAATTCATTTTCTACGGTTGTGTGGCAATGGTTACACTGTAGCTTTGTAATTTTAAGTGCTTTCCTGCAAACAGGACAATTTGTGAGTAAAGGATACGCCATACTGTTCTCCTTTCTTTTATTAAACATATCATACACTATTTCTTTAAATATTAAAATTATATTTTAATATTAATTATAAATATTTATA
>NZ_CAJGBF010000027.1 GCF_904424705.1 Rossellomorea arthrocnemi
ACGGCCCATTTCGTCTCACTTGAATATACGTTTTTGCCCATGCAAAAACACCTCCGTTTTCAGTACTTGTAATAAGTGTACCATTTCGGAGGTGTTTTATATTGTCCCATTTAATTATGTTAGTCTACTCAAAAGTTTTTGAGTCTGCCTTTTTTTGATTTCATTTATTCAACCTTTGCAAGTTTCCATTCTTATCCATTTGAAATTTAACTTTGTCTTCATTCCCTTGCAACAGAGCCATTTTTCTTGCTTTTTCAAAGATAGCTAATAAAGATTTGTGATCTTCTTCAAGGAGAGTGAATTTTTCTTCATATTCTTTCAATCCCATTTCTGCTCCCCTAAGCTTTTCCTGCAGCTGTGAGATTTGTTCATGAAGTTGACTGTTTTCATTCCTTACTTTCTCTTCATTCCGAACAGCTTCCTCAGCCTTTTGGAGATACTGTATCATACTTCCCATTGAGAAGGTTTCCGGTGCTGCAGCTAGTTCCGTTGAGTTTTCTTCCCTCTTCTCTTCCTGCTTTTCTTGTATCGCCTTACTCAAGGGAGAGTGCTTCTTGGCGTGTTTCCTCTGCGTTTTGGCGAGTTCAATTCCAGATTTATATTGTTTACGAACAAACGAATTCCAACGAAATCCGCATGCAGCGGATGTTCTAGATAGCTTCTTCCCTACTTCTTCAAACGCTTGCAGCTGGGTACCACCTTCACGTATGTGGCGCAATACCACTTCTGCTAGCAATACATCTTCATCCTGGCTCCAAGCATCCTGTCTATTTGAAGACATTTCCATCCCCCCTGTTTAATCAGTTTCTCCATACATATGCTCTTACTAGAGAAGATAGAATCAGCATCACTATTTTTTACCCTCAAAAAAAGAACAGGCTTTCTTTCGGCCTGTTCCTCTTGACTATGTATGATTTAGTTAGAAAAAAATTGATCCACTGCTTCGTGATGCTCATCACGTGCCCAGAGCTTAGAGCATTGTTTTATTTCCCCAATAATATTCTCTTCTATTTTTTTCTTATCCCACTTAGAAAGAAGTTGATGTTTATATGCCTTCAAGACCCCTGCAGGTTTTGATGTAATCATTTTAATAAGTGGACTGTTATATAAAGGGTCGATATCATCCACTAATTCATCAATAAACCCCATTTCATTAAGGACTTCTGCTTGTTCCAGACGCGCTGTCATTAAAAGAGAAAGGGCAGAAGACACTGGAATTCTTTCTAGAAGCAATGTCCCTCCTCCCCATCCGGTGGTGATGGCAAGATTCCCCTGAACAAACCCCATTTTTGCGGTTCTTTTCGCAATTCTGAAATCACATGCAGCGGCGATTTCACACCCTCCTCCAATCGCAGTTCCATTAATAAAAGCAATCGTAGGCTTCGGCAGAAATGCCAGTTTCGTAAGTAAACCACCCATCTTACTGAGCATTTCATAGCTTTCATTTTCAGTTTTCAGATTATGAAACTGAGATAAATCTCCTCCGGAACAAAAAGCCTGTTCCCCACTTCCAGCTATGAGAAGTGCTTTCACATGATTGTTTTGAACGCTCTCTTCTATTGCCTTCCCGAGCCCTTCCATGACTTCATAGCTCACTGCATTTCGCTTTTCAGGGCGGTCGATGATAAACTTCAATAGCCCTTTATCATTCATATGTAGTAAATATTCTCCCATTTCATAATCCCCCTGTCTTACATTTAGTGTATGGTTTTCTGATGAGGATGAACAGACCTTTCTTCTCAAACGACAAAAAAAACGTGAAGAGCCATGGTCTCTTCACGTTTTTTTGAGGTGTAAACGATTATTTGTTTACAACTTCTTTTCCTTTATACGTTCCGCACTCTTTACAAACACGGTGTGCCAATTTCATTTCACCACAGTTTGGGCATGCTACCATACCAGGTACACGTAGTTTGAAGTGTGTACGACGTTGTCTTTTTGCTGTTTTAGAAGTTCTTCTAAAAGGTACTGCCATTCTTCCCACCTCCTTAAAAGAGATTCATACTCATTATGAAGCCAGTCGAGCTGGTACTTCGCTTTTAAGAGTTCTTGTTTTGATCAAGAAGTTTTGCTAAATCAGCGAGTCGAGGATCGACTTTTTTCTCTTCCTCTTGTTCGACTTGATAAGCCTGTTCTTCCGTCATCACTTCCCAGTTCTTTCCGGAAGGCATCTCATCTTGTTCTCTCGCTTCATCACTGATTACTTGCATCGGAATCTCAAGTAATAGCAATTCTCTGATAGCCGGTTTTAAATCAATAACATCACCTTGTATACGATGTACTTCCTCTTCCTCATACTGATCATAATCAGCTTCATTTAGAAGATACGTCTCAATTGTATTGATGTCAACTGGTAAATCGACATCCACAAGGGTTCTTGAGCAAGGTAATACTAACTTTCCTTCTATATGAAGATGAAAAGTGACACGGCTTGAACCGATATCTGCCTTTCCGGACACCCGAATAGGTGAGACTTCTATAATTTGTGGATCGACTTTTTTCAGTTCGTCCAAATTAATCGTTTCGTCTATGGAAAGTCCCTTGTCTCTAAATTTTTGTAATTGTATTATTGACCATTTCAATGTAATCACCTCAAGGCAACAAAGGTAATTATAGCTTTCATAATACCGTTTGTCAATATTTTTTCTTTACACTCTTCACAACCATAGTGTTGTAATTATAACGTTTAAATATAAGGTCTTTCAAATATTTTATAAAATTCATTGTGGTTCTTTCAGAACAATTGGAAAGTCGTAGTGTATACAAAACACGGAACGTTCATTTCCCCTCGCAGGCACAAGACTCCTAGGGGAGGAAGTCGAGCCTCATCGGGCTTTATGCCATGCGTGGTCTCGATCTTTCCGCTTTTTCCGTCAGGAGTCAAGTGCCTTCCGGTACACCCCACTGTTTGCTCCATGTTTCATATATAATCATAAGATGACCAAACAAAAACATAGCCCCACTTATCAATAGATTGTTCCCAAAAATAATCTATTTGTTTGCTATTAAACTAATCCTACGTATTTTTCCCCTTTGCTCTACTTTTCCCATAACAAAAACAAATTAATACAACCCGAAATTCCTAATGTAGAATCAGAAACACCACTCCAAAAATAAAAAAGTTGGTTTTTCAAATATGTTATATTTATTTTAGATCTTATGAGAAAGTCATGCCACAGAAATTGATTGGAGCGGAAGGTGCTCGAATCCTGCAAGAACAGTTGGACAGGTAAGACCCCGGAGGCACTGTTGGAGGCTTACCGCCCGCCCCCGGAAAGCGAGCACCTGGAGTGGAAATCAACTACTGCTCTTTCTTACAATATAAAAATAGGAACAATCCAAATATAAAAAGGGGAGAATCTATATCATTCCCTTATATAATGAACATCATAAGCATGATTATAGATTTAGAAGGGGGATTCTTATGAGAGCTACTGGAGTTGTTGTAGAATATAATCCATTTCATAACGGACATTTACATCATTTAAAGGAAACACGGAACACAACAGGAGCCGACATCGTGGTTGCTGTGATGAGTGGTCATTTCCTTCAACGGGGGGAGCCGGCACTCGTCTCCAAATGGGCTCGTACTAAAATGGCTTTGGATGCCGGGGTGGATGTTGTCATTGAGCTACCATACAGCTTTGCCACACAGCATGCTGAAATTTTTTCAAGGGGAGCCATTTCACTTCTTGATCGTGTTGGATGTGAGAGCTTTTGCTTTGGAAGTGAAGATGGGGGTATTGATGCTTTCGAGAAAACCATTCAATTTATTCATACAAACCAAGAGCAATACGATCTCTACATACGGGAATATATTCAGGAAGGTATGAGCTATCCATCAGCTCTGGCTAATGCCTTTCAAAAGTTGGGGAATCAAAAATCTGTCATCGATTTAAGCAAGCCTAACAATATATTAGGATTTCATTATATAGAAGCAAAGAATAAACTAGCTTCATCATTAAAGGCGTATACTATTACTCGTGAATCCGCCGGTTACCATGATGAACATTTCTCTTCTCCTTCGATTGCCAGTGCAACCAGCATTCGAAAAAGTATTTTTAGCACGGAGAAACATCATGAACTCAGTTCATATCTTCCAGACAGTTCCGTGCAAGAACTATATAGGTATAAAAAAGAATACGGTGGCTTTCACAGGTGGGAGAATTATTGGACGATGCTGCAGTACAAGCTTCTATCTTCCTCAAAGGAAGAACTAAGGGGTATCTATGAAATAGAAGAAGGGATAGAAAATAGGATGGTAGAGTGTGCAAAAACATCCACCTCCTTTGAAGAATTCATGAACAAACTTAAGACGAAGCGCTATACATGGACGCGCCTACAGAGAATGCTCCTTCATATTCTAACCAATACACAGAAAGAAGAGATGAGGGGCAGGCACCATTCCCCAAGTTACATCCGCCTGTTGGGAATGAATAAAAGTGGCAGAGAATATATCCATTCCAAGAAAAAGAACTTCACACTTCCTTTGATCAGCAAGCTATCCAGTGCGGATCAAAAAGCTGTCCAATTGGATATTCAAGCTGCGGAAATCTTTTCACTGGGTCTAACGGATACCGGATCACGAAAAAAATTACTTCGCCAGGAATGGTCGCAACCTCCTGTCATGATATAGACCCACAAGATGATCATGAATAAAGAGGCTGCCTCCTAAAAACAGGGCAGCCTCTTTATTCATTTTTCGATCGATTTCAGGAAGGTCAGTGCTTCATCAAATGTTTTCACTGGAATTACTTTCATTTCGGTACCGATATCTTCAGCTGTTCTTTTTGCAGCAGTGTAATTGGATTCAAAATCAGGATATTTTTCCTTCATTTCCTTCGTAACCGTTTCATCTGGTGCAAGGAAGTATTCTGCACCCGCTTTGTCTGCCGCAATGATTTTTTGTTCGATGCCGCCGATTCGTCCGACTTGCCCATCTTCAGAAATCGTTCCGGTCCCTGCAATTCTATGCCCTTTTGCCAGGTCTTCCTTCGTTAATTGATCATAGATTTCCAAGCTGAACATTAATCCTGCAGAAGGGCCTCCTATCTCCTCAGTCTTAAGCTTTACTGGTGGATCGGTAATAATTTCCTTATCATCGCTTAACGTGATACCGAGACCAATCTTGTCAGGCACATCCGGGAAAGCTTTGAGGGGGATCGTTTCAACCTTCTCCTTTTCACCTCTGATGTACGTGATATCCACTTTATCCCCTTTTGTCTTTCCACTTACATAGTCAATGAATTCTTGTGACGATTGAAAGGTTTGACCGTCGATGGCTGTAATCCGGTCACCGGGTTTGAGAACTTTTTCAGCAGGCATGGAAGGATATATATTTAATACATAGATTCCTTTATATTTGTATTCAAATGGTTTGCCTGCTTTTGTATATGCCACTTCAATAGCATGGCTTTGGGAATTATTCATGAGCTGAAGCTGACGAAGATTGTATTCCTCATCACTTTCATGTGGACTCCTGATTTCCTCGACGGGAAAGATATATTCATATTTCCTTATGCTCGCCATTAGATAGGCATATATATTCGCCCTTCCCATTCTTACGGTGGTAAGCATCAGTTCCCCATCATCTTCATATCCATTTTCAACGTGGACGATGGGATCGAGTTCATGTGCACTTCCAGGTTTCGTTACATAGAAAGGAAGATAATAAAAAGAAGTGGCGACCATGATGATGGTCATGATGACCAAGGTTCTTATTAACGTTTTTGTTTTCATACTCTTTACTCCTTCCAATTGTCTAAAGCTTCCTGAATTGAAGGAATAACCTTCTTCGCTTCATCTTCCCCCATGTCGATGATTTCTTCAATATTTTTAAAAGCTCTGGTGCTGTACGTTTCCACATGGGGTCTGATCATGAAGTCAGAAGCAAATTCCCGGTGTGCGACGATTTCTAATTGAAGGATATCAATGCTTTGCATGATCACGTCATAAATGGTTGTGATTTCTGCATTTCGTTTTACATGTGATACATCGACTCCTATAACAATGTCCGCCCCCATTTCTTTCACAACCGAAACCGGGACACGGTCGATGACGCCGCCGTCAACCAATAGACGTCCATTTATCTTTTCAGGTACAAAGATACCGGGTATGGCAATACTTGCCCGTACAGCACTTGAAATAGGCCCGGAGGTGAAGATGACCTTTTCCCCATTCGTAATATCCGTAGCCACGACGCTCACAGGAATATTTAATTCCTCAATATTTTTATTATGAGTAAAAAGCTGAATGAACTCCTTTATTCTTTTCCCTGAAATAAACCCCATTTTCGGAACGGTAAAGTCCAGGTAATACTTTCTTCTGAATGTGGTGGAAAGCTTGTATAGGTCCTCCATCTTGTGACCCACCCCATAGAAACAACCAACAAGCGCACCCATGCTGCTGCCAGCTATCATATCAACCGGTATTTTCGCATCATCAAATGCCTTTAATACACCTAAATGGGCAAATCCCCTTGCGCCACCCGAGCCGAGGGCTAATCCAATTTTCGGTCTGTTCATGCCCTTCCCCCTTTTCCCGAGTTATCGGTCTATTCATCATATGGTCTATTTCGATTATGTATGAGTATATTGAATAATATGAGGACAAGTTGAATTAATCTCATTTTATCATTCTTTTCCCGTTTCACAAGGAATTGAGATAGAAGGATCTTATTTCATAAGGGGAGGAAGTCCGGTTGTTTAAATCTAAAATCAAGACCTTGGCTTTATCCATCAGTGTGACGGTGTTTGCCACATCTCTCATTTTGATGCCAGGTGAATCTCTTGAGGCATCCATTAGAGGCTTGGATATGTGGTGGGAAATCGTCTTTCCATCTTTATTGCCTTTTTTTATCGTATCAGAGATGTTAATCGGGTTCGGAGTGGTCCGGTTCATAGGAGTCTTGCTCGAACCCTTGATGCGGCCATTATTCCGGGTCCCTGGAGTTGGCGGATTTGTGTGGGCAATGGGAATGGCATCTGGATTTCCCGCAGGAGCTAAACTGACGGCACGTTTACGCCAAGAAGAACAAATTACAAAATTGGAAGCAGAACGGCTCGTTTCGTTCACAAACTCTTCCAACCCCTTATTTATTTTCGGGGCTGTATCTGTGGGGTTTTTTCAAAATGCTACACTTGGAATCGTGTTAGCTGCCGCTCATTATATCGGGAATATATGTGTGGGAGTCGTCATGAGGTTCTATGGGGGCAAAGAGAACAAAACAATCAGAGACAGCTCAGCTAAGAAAAAAAGCTTCATCCTAAGAGAAGCCTTTTCTGCACTTCACCAGACAAGACTTCAGGACAAACGCCCAATAGGAAAACTACTGGGTGATGCTGTCACTTCATCTATACAAACCTTATTGATGATCGGCGGCTTTATCATATTATTTTCCGTCATTAATAAAATGCTGTATCATCTGCACATTACGACCTTTTTTGCAGAAGGTTTATCATCTTTATTTATACTGCTTCAATTACCGGACCAGTTAAGCATCCCTTTCATTTCAGGGTTATTCGAAATCACCTTAGGGTCCAAACTCACAAGTAGTGTAGCTGAGGCCACCCTCCTTCATCAAGCGATAATCACAAGCTTCATATTAGGATTCTCAGGCTTCAGTGTCCAGGCACAGGTGGCGAGTATACTTGCAGAGACAGATATACGATTTAAACCTTTCTTCTACGCCCGATTTGTCCATGGTCTAGCTGCATCTGTCACTACTATAATTATATGGAAACCCATTTATGAGAGATTTTCCGACGAGCAGCTTTCCAATGCGATACCCGTATTCGCCAGACACAACGACGCTTTTTGGACCGACATGCTCTATTGGTTCAAGACAGTCGGTCCCATAATCACTATTTCCAGTCTGATTTTGTATATCATTTTGTACACACGAAAACAAGTGTAAAAAAACAGGGTTGATCTCTAAAACCTCTACTTTTCACAATAGTGAAAAACAGAGGTTAAATAGTAGATCAACTCTGTTTGCTTTTACCCTTCATATTTCTTCTTTAACGATTCTTCCACTCGCTCAGGTACCAGCTCAGAGATATTGCCTCCGTATTTTGCCACTTCCTTAACAATACTTGAGCTTAAGAATGAATACTGGTTATTCGTCATAATAAAGAAAGTCTCTATCTCATCGTCAAGCACCCGGTTCATAGACGTGATCTGCATTTCGTACTCAAAGTCCGATACCGCACGTAATCCCCTTATGATTGCCTTTGCATTGACATTCTTCGCATAATCGACTAATAAACCTTGAAACGAATCAACTACCACATTAGGTATATCCCTTGTGACTTCCCGAATCAGTTCAATTCTTTCTTCAACCGAAAAAAGTGGTTTTTTGGAAGAATTATTTAATACTACAACATAAATTTGATCGAAAACTTTGGCACCCCGTGTAATAATATCTAAATGTCCGAATGTAATGGGATCAAAGCTCCCAGGACAAACTGCTATGCTTGGCATTTTCTTACCTCCTGGCTCTTTATCGTAATCCTTAATCATTCTCCCCTGGAAAAAATCGAGATCCTGATGATTCCATAGGTCTCTTCCCGCACTTTATTCAAGCTTCCAACTTTTTCTTCTAATGTAATTTCCGATCCATGCTCACACATGACGTAACCGCTTTCATTTAAAAGGTTGTGTTCATCGATGAATGCCAGGAGTAGCTGAAGCTTTTGCTGTTTGTATGGAGGATCCAGAAATATATAGTCAAAAACCATTTCTCTTTTTACTATCGCCTTTAATGCTCTCGTGGCTTCATTGCGGTAAACTTCACTTTGAACCAGTAGATCACAGTCAGCAAGATTGGCCTTAATGGTTTGAAGTGCTTTTTGATCCTTATCCACGAAAATAACCGAATCAAGTCCACGACTTAACGCTTCAATGCCAAGTCCACCACTTCCTGCAAACAAATCCAACCCTGTCCCTCCTTCAAAATAGGGACCTAACATATTAAATATCGATTCTTTCACCTTATCTGTAGTTGGCCGCGTTCCATTTCCAGGAACAGCTTTTAACGGCCTGCCCTTTAACGTACCTGATATGACTCTCATAATCATCCACCATATATGTATTTTTTCTACACTATCCTATCATATCTCGACACATATCGCCACATTCTTAATTTGTATTAAAAATGTATAAAATCATTGTGATAGGTGATAATGAGAGTAACAGCATCCTAACTGATGTTGTTGCCAACCGCGGAGAAGACTTACGATTCCCCATAAGTTCTTCCTCCGGTTTCTCCTCTCCCTTTGCCTTCTTTCCAGAGATGGATATAGAAGGACCCTGCAGAATGTTCTGCAGGGCTTTTTACATTTCTTTTGCAATCTCGATCGCGTTATCCTGTTTGATGACTTCCACATCAAACAATTTTTCAAACCAGTGGATATCCATATAAATGGAACCCTCTATCCTTTGAACTGGTTTTACTAATAATCCATAATTTTCTTCATTATTAATAAAATAGTCTTCATCTTCATAGAACCTGAATGTTTTCCCATTCACTTTGCTTAGATATACGCCGGGCCCGATTTCATTCACCTCTATATCTAATGCCTGAACCGCCTCTGGGAACTGAATGAATTCTTTTTGTTTATAAGAAATGTAGGATAACTTCCTTGATTTCTGGTTGATCATAATAGGCATATTTGCTTTTAGAATAAGCTTGGGATTCTCTTTCCCCTTCACACTTTCAGCAAAAAAAGTGGATGTAAATCCTGTCACTTTTCTGACTGCATCATCCAACATGATAGTATCTACCGATTGATTATTCATTTTTTGTTTAAGATCATCCCACTGTAACGGGTTCAGACCTTCTTTTAATTGTTTATATGCCCATGCAGGTTTGGAGTTATAAGGAGGCTCATTATCCTGGATGCCAACAACCAATTCCTTCAACCATGCTTCTTCGTCTCTTGAAGACAATGCTTGATACATTAAGTTTTTCCTTATATTTTTCACTTGCTCCCCGGAAGCATTGCTCATCACAATCAGGTGAGGGGATTGAAAAGGTTTCAATTTTTTCGTTATGATGACGGTCACAAATCCTTCGTCAGATTCGAACGAAGCGAACGCATCAAATTCGGCCAGATCCCCCTCCTCAGTCAGCACCCTTACATTCGAAGATCTTCTCTCTTTCCACGCTCCTGTAGTCCAAACTAAATCTGAAGGTTCCCCCCGGCCACTGAAGAAATAGTAATCGATATAATCCAGTTTCTTATTGCTTGACGATTGATAGCCCGATATCCATTTTCCGTTCCTAAGGGTCTTTTCCGTTAACTGTATATCCGTGTTTATGGTTGATACATCAGAAAGTACAGGATACCAATCCCTTAATTGCACACTGTCAGCTTTCATCGACCGCTCCATTGAATAAGTAATGGTGATTTCCTGAGGGTCACGATTTAAGGTGCTTACATAAAATTCACCGTTTTCTTTCGTCAAGCAATTGTTTTCTTCTTTATCTTTACAAGCAAAGTCCTCTGCTTCCACCGGCCAATGGATCAGAATGGGATCTGAAGAAATTGTTGTCGGGAAGTGAATCGACTGAGTCACCTGAAACCTACCATCTTTATGGATGATTGAATAGGATTGATTCACCTCAACAACACCGGATTCACCGGCACTTTCTGTCGTAAACCCCATCCATTGGAAGAAAAGGATAACAGAACTAACAAGGATCATCAAAAAACCGAAAGTGAATACAAATCGTCTCATACTATACTCTTACCTCCGTTTGCTACTTAAAGAATAGCAGAAGTGCAAGGATAATAGTGGTACATTTTTGTGAAATGACCATCTTTTTAACAAAATGGCCAACTCCTGATATGATCAACATTAGAATCTTTACTTATGACTAAAGATTTGAAATAATAAGGAATTGATTAACTCGGTAAGAAAAGGGGAATAAAACAATGATTCAACGATTTATTGAAATAGGGGAAGGATATTCAGATATTTATGAACTACTGGAGTTGGCCAAAGCGAATAAAGAACGTCTGCAACATATGCTCGCATTCCACACCATTGTGAAAGACCGTGCTGTCACCTCTCTGGCTCTTGTAATGAAACCGACAGAACAGGGGAAATTCCAAGCCATCTATGTATGCAGGGAGGGAATTCCAAACCCGCATATCACACCGAACCAGCGCTACTCCCTATTTGAGGAAACTGCCGAAAAGCTCGACAGGGTGATTATCCAAATGGATGTAAAGCCTTCCACTCTCTTTCCGGAGAATGCCCTTTATTATCAACATTTAATCGCTATACTGCGATTAAATCATTATATCCTGCCGTTACAGTAATAAAGTGTGACAAATAATGAGCAGCTTTTCAAAGGGGTTTGCTCTAGTCATTTCAATGAAAAAAGCTGCCAAAACAACAATCTTTGGCAGCAATTACTAAAATCCCATTTTGTAATCATATTCCTTCGCTTTATCCGGTCGGGAATTTTCAAAAACGGACTTGATAAATGGTTTAAAGGAAGGATCTACTCTTTTCACATAGGAATAAGTAGAGATTCTTTCCATCACAGAGTCAATTTCTTCCTGATTACAATACAACACAACATATTTCATTTTCTTTGATACATAGTGAACATTCCCAAATCGCCTAAGGGACTTAGCATGCTTCAAACTATGTAACCAAACCACTAAACCTTGTCTTTCTGTTAACATAACGTTTCCCCTCTAGGAATCACTTTTTTTTAAGTCTAGCATAATATTGCAGGGGTAAGCAATATGTAAGGGGATGAACATTCATTAAATTAAGCATGAAGTGAACACTACATACTGAAGTAAAGAACGGAGGTGCACCATGGACTTGAATGTGATTTGGGACTTTTTCATCGAACACCTGAACGGGGAAGACGGGGTTGAAGAGGCCCATGTGAAATGGAGTGCAGGCATTCCATTCATCTATATCCGCTCCAAGAAAGCGAAAGGTGATATTGAGTACTGCATCAGGAAATGGTCTTCTAAAGCTATGCGGGGAAAGAGACTACATTCTGATACCATCTTTTTCAGGGAAGAGGGATCATTATATGTCTATCGCCACCGGTTCTATGTTCCACAGGAAAAAATGTTTTGCTGTGGGAACCTCTGTGTGGATTGTGTTCGGTTAAAGCAGTAGGTTTTAATCCTTAAAAACAAAAAAGAGCAGACATAGTCCGCTCTTTTTTCATACAATTTAAGCTGAACACCCGCAGCTTCCGCCTGAGCCACAGCCTCCCCCACAGGATCCTCCACCTGAGAAGAAAGGATTCCCTGACGGAACCTTTACATTTTTAGAAACGGAATGTCCAATAGTGAGACTTACCTGATCAAGGAGATCTTGAAGCTCATTTTCAGCTCGACGGAATTCGGCCACATTTTCATCAAGATCCATTTCCCTTTTAACTTCACGGATTTCTTTCATGATGGTTTTATAATCAGGATGGTACCGTCCGAAACGCTGTACTTCTTCATAACTCTCCTTCATCCTGGAAAAGGTTTGTACCTTTCGTTGGGTCTCAGAGTTGTTGCGAAGTTTATATAAAGACTTACGATAATTTTCTGCCACATCAGATTCAAGAATCCACTGAGATAACTCGTCAGCTGAATCCAATATTTCCATTCTTTCTATAGTAGCAAGCATAATGCCCACCTCCGTAACATTATTTTAACATGTTTAACGGAAGGAAGCGAATAGGCTTACTCATTTTTTGAGATCAGATTACCCATTTGTCTGCCACCGAACATTTCACTGTAGTGGATTAGATTGTGTATTATTGAATCGTCACATAGAACTGCTTTTTCATTCCTAAGGATTTGTTATTCTTTCCCACGATTTCGATGTTAAGAAGATGAACACCTTTGGGTAAACCTTTAACGACAAAAGCCGCAGTATGGTATTCTTTATACAAGTTCCCCGTGTTGGAACGAACGACAATCTTCCCTTTTTCCGCTCCTTTTTTTTCTGAAGTAAAGGTGACACCGGGTACTATACATTCAATATACACTTGGTTTCCTTGCACCATATGTTTGATGGAAAGGGGCTTTTGCTCAGAATTGGCAGCTTCGACCTTCTTTGTAAACGAGAAACTTTCGGGTTCAGGCATCTTCTCCTTACATCCGCTTAATAAAATGACCAATCCGATGGTAAAAATAATTTTTTTCATTGTCTACACCACTCCTTACCTTTAGACTTGCCCAACCTCTTCCTTTTTTACTCAAAATAAGTAGGGAACGTTTTTCTTAAAGTAAGGAGACAAAAAAATAGTACCTTAAGCATCGGCACTATTCATGGATTGAAACATACTGATCATCATGGAAGCCATCTGGACTCCGTTCGAGAATTTTTGTACTCTATGTGGAATCGTTTTCTGGAAATGATTAATGGACGCAATCTCGAATTTTTCTAATTCATTGGGATTTCGGGAAAGTGTACGGTACCACTCGGGTTGATCTCTAAGGAATAACTTCAAATCTTCTTTGGAATATATATATTCAATAATGTCTGCTCTCATTTTTTGACCTCCTAATCTTTTCGAAAAGAGAAAGGATGGGAGGGCTTGGATGGCGCTTCCGTTTTAGCCGCTGTCCCTGATTCCCTGTTACTCCCTGATTGAAATTGACTAAGTACCCCTTGAACTGCACCAAGCGCTTCACTTAAGCTGTTAATATGCTGCTGCATTTGATTAGCATCCATTTTCTTCACCATTTCTCCCACTTGATCCATCCATCCCCCCTTGCTTTCCGGAGTAGTAGTGGAAGGCTTTTCAGTCGCTGCTTCATTCTTATACTTATCCCACCTTGTGTCATCTTCCCCAAGCAAATACCAGTCTTCAAAAAGATCTTGCCAATTGGCATCTCCATTTCGAACCTCTTTTACGATTTTCGGATGCTTTTTCACAAATCCTTTAAATTCTTTGACTTTAGGGTGTAATGATTTCCCCATAATATGAACACCTCCATTACAGGCATCTACCTATTACACTTTATGAAGAAATGAAAAGAATGGTGATACATTCCTTTTTGTAGTAGTATTTACATGTATATTGGCGTATTCGTGACCTAACAGTTATCGAGGCCAGGAATACTAATAAAGGATGTATGAGAATGAAACAAAAGGTACAAGAATTATTCAACGAATGCGTTTTAGAAGCAACTGATGAGGATCTACTGATTATGAAACAGTTGCTTGAAGGCATACAGCGGAAAAAAAGGAGCGAAAATGCATCGATCATTGGCGGGATTTTCGCTATGGACAGGATAATGAGGGACGGAAAGTTAGAGATAAGCATCCCTATTACACCAGTTACACATAATTCCTTGGAGATTGTTCATGGTGGTGTAACAGCCACCCTGGTAGATACAGCAATGGGAACCTTGGCGAATATGTTGCTTCCCGAAGGATATGGCGCTGTAACAACAAACTTAAATGTCCATTACTTGGCGCCCGGTGTAGGTGAACGCCTGACTGCCCATGCGACAGTCGTTCATCAAGGAAGCAAAACGATTGTCGTGGACGGGAAAGTAGAAAGTTCTGACGGTAAGATTGTGGCTCACTCAACAGGTTCCTTTTTTATTTTCAAAAAGAAGCAATAAACATGAAAGGTGGATTCTCCATTCATTCTCGGAGAATCCACCTTCCTATTCTTCATCTTTCATCTTCTCAATGAAATTCTGGGTATAAAATCGTTTATATACCCCCACACCAAGATGAGTAAAATTCTGCTCCAACAGGATCTTCCGGTGACCTTCTGAATTAAGCCAGCCATGAACGGCTTCAGGTGCATCCGAATACTGGGATGCGATATTTTCTCCTGCTGCCTTAAAACGGACATCTCCTTGTTCCAATCGCTGGGACAGATCCCCAAGGGTTGGGGAATCATGGGAGAAGTAATCCTCCTCATACATTTCTTTACTGTGTCCTCTAGCTACCTGGGCCGTTTCTTCATCCCACAGCAGAGTATCTTCTTCAAATTGATGCCTGATTACGTTTGTTATATCATAAATTTGCTGCTCACTGGCGGTGTTCACCTTATCCCACTCATCTTCACTCGGCTCCATTTCCTCCGCCAATTCACCTCGATACATCATTTCGTAAGGATGCATCTCAATCAGTGTCCTGCTATTCAGAAAACGGATACTCGTCAGCCTGCCTGTGAATTTATCTAAATAAAGCTGAGCATAGATATTTCCCAATGGTACCAGGAGACGCGTGTTCAGATCTTCTTCGTTCAGTTCAAATTGATAGGAACCGGAATCATCGTTAACAACTATCTCCGAATCGACTATAGTAAAACGATAAATATCTTCCAATCGTTGACCAAGCTTATAAGGAGCTACATCCACCTGGTTCCCTATTGCGTAGAGGGTAACCACTTTATGATTCACAACGCCCATTTGTATGTATTGTTTATTCGAAATTGGGTAAACCCACCATTCATACCCATATGAGCTCGGTTCGACTCTTCTTGGATCTCCGAATGCCTCTTTTACCTTTTTAGTGTCTTTGCCTATCCAAGTGGATAAACCGGAAGTTGGTCTTTCCCCGGGTTTCTCAATCGTTTGATTCAATTGATTATCTTTGTTTTCCTTAAGAGTTTGGGTTTCTGGTCCTTTTAATGGTTCATTTTCCTGCTTTTGACCTTGATAAATACCAATAATTAAAATAATGACAAGAATGATCAAAATACGCAAAACCGTTCTCAGAATTTTCCCTCCTCTCTACTTTCTCTATGAATATATGCCCATGTTACTAGAAATAGTATAACACTAAAGTTGATTCTAAAAATTGTGTCTCCAATAAAGAATAGCATATTTTTCTTGGTTCTAAAACTGACGTACTCTTCCAAACCTCATTGATCAACAAAACAGGGATGATCATGTCTCAAAACATGATCATCCCTTTCAAATTAAAATGGTTTATTCCTGAAGTTGGATTCCGAGATATTTTCCAATGCCACATATGCCTCTTTACCCAACGATTCCCTAATCGCAAGATCGCCTAGGGAAATCATACCTACTAAACGCTCCCCTTCCACGATGGGAAGTCTTCTGATCTGATTTTCAGCCATGATATGTGCAGCTTCTTCAGCTGACCCCTCAGGATTCGCAGTAATAAGGTGCTTGCTCATAATATCTTCTACCTTCGAAGAAGCAGGATGTTTTTCAGCAATACAGCGTAGGACGATATCCCGGTCCGTCATCACTCCCACGATTCTTTCTCCATCCACAATAGGGATAGATCCAATATTATGTTCTTTCATTTTAAGTGCGACCTCATATACATTGTCGAGTAGCGAACATGTCTCAACATCCTTTGTCATAATATCCTTAATTTTGGTCATCATGATCCTCCTCCTGCAATGAACATTTCATCTTCTATTTTTCAGCTTTCTCATGAAAGATATTCACCTTTTAAAAAAATCACCTTATTCAAATGATTCAAGACATTGCAAGATAAAGTTTTTTCCACTATTATTAAGGATGAGAACTACGCATTTAGTATCAATGTACATACACCGATATAAATGCTTCTACCATACGGACAGCATGAGTGTAACTGAATCTCGGATATTCACATGCAAGCCAATATAGGAGGAATTAATATGCGTTTTGAAGCAAATGAATTTGAAAGCTTAAAAGTTGATTTAAACCGATTGGACGAAATCATGGAATCTCACGGGTTGGTCCGTGCAGGTCAATGGGATTACGAGCGGGTGACCTATGATCGTAAATTCGAAATCAGAGAAGGCATTTTCTATTTACGGATTCAAGGTCTAGCCGTCGAAGGAGATATCGGAAAGCATGACGCTGTAATTCAATTAATGACTCCACTACTAGGGAAGCATTACTACCCCCACGGAGTAGAATACGGTGAAGGTGAAGAGTTCCCTAAACATCTTATCACTTCTTGTGAAAAACTCTTGGCGGATGTAAAAAAAGATGCAACAAACTTTGCTTGGTAACACACCTTAAAGAAAAGACTGTCTGACTTACAGACAGTCTTTTCTTTAAGGTTTTCCCACAATTTTCTTTTCATTACAATCCATTCTATATCACATTATGCTATGGATTAATGGATACAAAACCTTCAAAATTTCACTTTCTTCCCACTGTTCTTTCTTCTCTGACTCTAATATAATAATAGTAAGAGGTTCCTGTTAGAAAGGGGTACACAATTGTCCAAGTTTTTCACTAAAAAAGTATTGATGATTTCATTGATCATCATACTAATAGCCTTAATCGCATTTTTTATTCTTCCGGTCTCCGTAACATTGATTACTGCGATCATCACCGCTCTCTTTCTTGAGCCTGCTGTTGCTTTTATCCAAAAACGCTTCTCAACAAAACGGAGATTCGCGGTTCTTTCCGTTTTTATTCTATTTTTGCTTCTTATTAGCGTTTCCTCGTTTTTCATCACTACTAAAGTGGTCGGGGAAGGAATCAAGCTTATCGAAGATGCACCAAAATACGTCAATCAATTAAGCGATATCTGGCTCGATTATGAAGATAGATTGTTGAATGCAACGGAGGACCTTCCTGATGAATTGGTGAAGAGCTTCAGCGAAGACGTTCAAAGCTTTCTAAACAGCGGCAAAACAAAGATTCTTAATTCATTCAACATCGAAAGAATTAGCCTGTTTCTGTCCTATATACCAAATTATTTAGTGAGCTTTCTCGTTTACTTAATCGCTTTATTTCTATTCATGCTGGATTTGCCACGAATCAAGAAATCCATTTATGGTCACCTGAAAGAAAGAACAGCTGAGAAAGTGACCTTCATGACGTCAAGACTCACCTATGTCATTTTTGGATTTTTCAAGGCGCAATTTCTGGTCAGTATCATCATTTTTATCGTATCCTTGATCGGACTTCTTTTCATCGCTCCTGAAGTGGCGATCGTGATGTCGATCATCATTTGGATAATTGACTTTATCCCACTGATCGGATCCATAGTTGTGTTGGGTCCCTGGGCAATCTTCCATCTATTGACTGGAAACCTCGCACTCGGAACCCAATTAGCCGTACTGGCCGCCATACTGTTGATCATCAGAAGAACCGTTGAACCGAAGGTAATGGGAAGCCATATCGGATTGTCCCCCCTTGCTACACTGATTGCCATGTATCTCGGTCTTAAGCTTTTTGGAGTGCTCGGATTCATTATCGGGCCGTTGTTACTCATCGTGTTTAACTCTGCAAAAGAAGCAGGTCTCATTAAAACAAATTTCAAACTGTAAAAGGACAAATCCCGTTTGAACGGGATTTGTCCTTTTTTATCATGCATAACCTTTTCACAAAGATTATTGATATTAAAATAGTAGCGCTGACCATTTCTTTTGCCACGACCGTTCTTACGCAGGGTTTACTCAGTTCCGCATAACAAATTTAATAGGTTTTATTTAATAACCGAGTATCGCTCTGATAACAGAGGTTGTCTCTCCGCCTTTGTAAAAAACGTAAAGAAGCAGATATACGGCAACGCCTGTGATGGCTGTGAAGAACCATATGAAGCTCGTAATCGGTCCAAGCTTGCGATGCTTCTTCAACTGGTCTTTATAACCAGTCCAGAGGCTCAAAATGCCAAATACGGCACCTGTTGTGGCTAACGTAATATGAAACACCAGGAAAATCGTATAATAAACCTTTATCTCATCAGGGCCGCCAAATGATGTGTTCCCGACAAAGATTGTCCTGCTTAAATAGATAACGAAAAAGATAAGGGCAAAGATTCCTGCAAGTGTCATCGTTTTCTGATGCTGCTCGATCTTTCGCTGTTTAATCTGCCACCAGCCTATCGCAACAGTAACAGCACTTAATACGATAAAACTGGTGCTAATGGTAGGTAAAATAGGTAAATCCATCTCGTTTCCTCTCTTTTCTAAAAAATTCTAACAGGTGCCATCCACGAGCCTGTTAAATGAAAACTATGTACATACAGGAATAACAACACTTCCTGTTATCCCTGTATCCCTTTTATTGCTCAGGCAGAGTGGATTCTGGAATGGGATCATAGGAAACCTTCTCCTGCTGCTCCTGATCCTTCCTATACCATTGGAAAAACAAATTGAACAGGACCACTCCAAACACAATCTCCTGAATTATTTTCATCAGGACCCCGCCGAGCTGTTGATCGTTTAAAGTTGACATAGACGTAAATAACTCCGGTCCAGTCAGGGTCAATCCTTCAAGTGTATTCACAGGCACACAAAGAGATAGCGCTTTGAGCCATTCATTTGGATCATAATAGGTAGCATACATCGGGTTTTCTGCAAAGATGATCAATCCGCATGCCGGAGTCAGTAACACAGCACTCCCAAGTATATATCCAATTCGCTTTAATCCACTTAACTCAATATCTTCATCCGCAGGGTTGATTAATGGCCACCACATGAATACGGCTAGAATAAATAAAGTAAATGTAGCAATTCCATGGAGTGTGACGTCAGTACGTACATTATCGAAAACTAACGGAATATGGTAAATTGAAAAAACAACGTTAAATGACAATAATGATATTAACGGTTTTGTCATAAAACTGAAGATCTGTTTTACAACGGGTAATTCAATCGTGGCTTTCCAAACCCAATCCGGTATGCCCAATATCAACAATGGGGTAAAGACGAGGAATAAAAAAGCCATCTGCGTCATATGGGCAGAAAACAATATCCCACTGAGAACCTCTACCGGTGACCCCTTGATAGCGTAAAGCAGAATCATCGAAACAAGGAAAAAAGCGGCTTCTTTACCAGTCAGCTTCTTGTTCTCTCTAAAAATGCTCCTCCACTTTATCGTGATCAAAAAATAGAGTACAGTCATAAACACTAACGTCATGAGAAAAAACGGGCTCCATAACGCCATAAAACCAAAAATACCTAAAGGCATCTTCTCACCTCATTTCACAATTAACACCTACCCCCATTATACTGACAACCCTCCCCCACTTCAACGTAAGGTCATGACAAGTTCTTGACAATTAGAAAAGCGGAGGGGCTTTGCTCAGAGGCGACAAGCATATGGCGAACCATCCGGAAAGGCGCTTTTTGCCTTTTTGGATGGTTTGACATATGACCTCGAGCCTCTAAGCCCCGGAGCTGGACAACAAGAAAAGCGGAGGCGGGTTGGTCAGGCCCGACAAGCACATTCCCTATATTCAAACCATAATCAAAAAAAGTCAGCCGTAGCGGCTGACTTTTCTTTAAATCCATACAATTGTTAAAAATGTTAGCACTGTGATAAATGCAACAAGTGCACCAGAATACAGGAACAATGAAGGTGCTTCATGACCTTTATGACTCATATGCATGAAGTAATAAAGTTGAAAAATGAGCTGAACGACTGCTAGTAAGAGGATAAAAGGTACAATAAAGTACTTATCGAAATCCCCTGCCACTGCAATAAATGCCACTAATGTTAAGAAAATCATTAGCATGAAGGAAGTTAGCTGCATTTTCATGTCTTCTGCATTCTTCTTACGACGATATTCGTAATCTACACTTGGGTTACCTGAAGTTGATTGTTGATTCGCCATCAGTTTATCCCACCATTCCCATTAAGTATACTACTGTAAAGATAAATACCCATACAACGTCGATAAAGTGCCAGTATAGAGAAGCTAAGTAGAACTTTGGAGCGTTGTATAGATTTAATCCACGTTTTGCATTACGAAGCATTAAGCTGACGATCCAAAGAAGACCGAATGCAACGTGTCCCCCGTGGAATCCTACGAGTGTGTAAAAGGCAGAACCAAATGCACTACTAGTGAAAGTATGCCCGTATTCGTGTACGTAATGATTAAACTCGTAAATTTCTAATCCAAGGAATCCTGCACCGAGAAGAACGGTGATTAATAACCAGGCCTGCATCCGTTGGAAATTATAGTTTTTCATGTGATACATCGCGTACACACTCGTTAATGAGCTTGTTAAAAGAAGCATCGTTGCTAAAAACGAAAGTGGTAAATCAAAAAGATCGGTTGTTAGTGCATGACTATCACTGGGAACTCTGTTTTTAAGTGCCAAATATGTTGCGAAAAGTGAACCAAACAGGACCGTTTCTCCTCCAAGGAAGAACCAGAATCCCATAAATTTATTCTTCCCCTCAAGGGTAGCCTTTTCAGGGGAGGCCGGCCAGGTCTTTGGCGTGAATTTTTCTTCAGCGTGCATTATGCCTTACCCCCTTTATCGTCATCCATTAAATCTTCCTTATGCACATGATAACCATGGTCATCAACTACAGAACGAAGGAACATGGATCCCAATGTGATCAACATACCGATGATCAGTACCGGTAATGCCCAAGCCTTATCATCCACATGATACATTGCACCGAATGCTGCAATGAATAATCCAAGTGAGATAAAGAATGGCAGAATCGAATTATTCGGCATATGAATATCCCCGATAGGTTCAGCAGGAGTCAATCCTTTGTTCCCTTCCATTTTCTCTAACCAATAAGCATCCAAACCACGGATAAGTGGCGTTTGCTTAAAGTTATAGAAAGGTGGTGGTGATGGAATCGCCCACTCAATGGTACGTCCGTCTCCCCAAGGGTCATTGGATACCTTCACACCTTTAACCTGTGTGGAAATGATATTGATTACATAAACGATTACGGCAACACCCATGAATCCTGCACCGATGGAACTGATTAAGTTAGCCGTTTCGAAGCCTTGACCAGGCAAGAACGTCCAAACACGTCGCGGCATTCCCATTAGACCAAGGAAATGCTGGATGAAGAACGTTAAGTGGAATCCGATAAAGAATAACCAGAAAGCGATCTTCCCTAAGAAATCATTTAACATTGTTCCAAACATTTTTGGCCAGTAGTAATGAGTACCAGCTAACAGGGCAAATACTACACCACCTACGATAACGTAATGGAAGTGGGCAACAACGAAATACGTATCATGGAATTGATAATCTGCTGCTGCAGATGCTAACATGATTCCCGTTACCCCACCGGCTACGAATGTAGGGATGAAGGCTACTGCGTAAAGCATTGGAGTAGTAAACCTCAAACTTCCTCCCCACATGGTAAGAAGCCAGTTAAAGATCTTAATACCTGTCGGAACGGCAATGGCCATTGTAGCAACGGCGAAGATAGCATTTGCTATCGGTCCCAAACCAACGGTAAACATATGGTGAGCCCATACCATGAATCCTAAGAAACCAATCAATACGGTTGCAAATACCATGGATGAGTAACCAAATAAGCGTTTTCTTGAGAAGTGTGGAATGATTTCCGAGAAAATTCCGAATGCCGGTAATACTAGGATGTATACTTCAGGGTGACCGAAGATCCAGAAGAAGTGTTCCCAGATAATCGTGTTCCCTCCATTCGCAACATCAAAGAAATTCGCTCCAAACATACGATCGAATAACATTAAGAACAGACCCACCGTCAAGGCTGGAAATGCGAATAAAATAAGTGCCGATGTAACAAATACAGTCCAGGTGAACAGTGGCATACGCATATAGGTCATCCCCGGAGCACGCATATTAATGATGGTCACAAGGAAGTTGATACCCCCTATCAGTGTCCCCGCACCGGCAATCTGTAACCCTAATACATAGAAGTCGATTCCATGACCGGGTGATGCCATGGAAAGTGATGCGTAAGATGTCCATCCTGCATCAGGCGCCCCTCCCATAAACCATGAAAGATTCAGGAATACTCCTCCTAAGAAGAATAACCAGAACCCTAATGAGTTTACGAATGGAAACGCAACGTCACGAGCACCGATTTGCAGTGGGACAACGGCATTCATGAATGCAAATATTAAAGGCATGGCAGCCAAGAATATCATCGTTGTACCGTGCATGGTTAATAATTCGTTGTATAAACCCGCACTAACAAAATCATTGTTAGGAACGGCAAGTTGTATACGAATGATAAGAGCTTCTAAACCACCGACAAGGAAGAAGAATCCCCCTGCCATTAGGTAAAGGATGGCGATCTTTTTATGGTCTACAGTTGTCATATAGTCCCATACTGTCGCGCCGAAGCCTTTTTTCTGTGCATAGCTACTCACGATTAAACCTCCCTTTTACTAATCCCCAATTAATCTTGAACCTTTAAGCCCATTAAATACTCTGCAAGTGCATCAATTTCTTCTTCCTGCAGGTTACCATATGTACCTGTCATTTTATTACCAGGTTTGTATTGCTCAGGATCAGAAATCCAGTTTTTCAACTCTTCTTCATTATGATCTAATACGCCGGCGATACGTGAACGTTCACCGAAATTAGATAAGTTTGGAGCAAGTCGGGCAGACTCAGGTCTTCCATCCTGTGGAGATACCGCATGACAGCTTAAGCATTTTTTGTTAAAGATTTCTTGTCCTTGCTGCGCTAAGTCAGAAGTCGGTTTTGGTTCTCCTGCATTTTTCATATCTTCAACCCAAGCTGTAAATTCTTCTTTAGGAAGCGCTTTAACTTTAAAGTCCATCAAAGCATGTGAAGGACCACAAAGCTCGGCACATTTTCCATAGAACAATCCGCCTGCCTCTTTGGATTTATCCCCGTCAAATTCAAGGAAGAACTTATTCACACCGTCTACATTTGTATCAATCTTTCCTCCTGCTGCAGGAATCCAGAATGAATGTTTTACATCTGAAGCCGTTACATTGAAGTAAACCTTTTGATCCGTTGGGACAACTAAATCCTGAGATGTTATGATTTTTTCATCGGGATATTCAAATTCCCACCAGTAAAGGTTGGCGCGAACATTAACGACTAATGCCTCACGATTCCCGTCTGAATCTTTTTTGTCCATTGCCTTGGTATCCGCTAACTGGAATGTTGCCGTAACGGTAGGCACAGCCAGAATTAGAAGCAGGATGATTGGAATAACTGTCCACAAAATTTCAAGTGTGTGACTTCCTTCTACCTGTTTAGGGATTTTTGTATCCCCTTTCTTTCTACGGAAACGAACGATCGCAACCATATAGACAACCATGACGACAATGATGACCAATACCATAATTAATGTAGCAAGTATCATCAGATCGTATTGTGTCTGTGCTACTTCGCCAGCTGGCTGCAATGTGGAGAGAAATGGCTCTCCACAGCCAGAAAGAACTAGCGCTAACATTGCTACAATTGAAAATAAGCGCCACTTAGATAGCCTTGCTTTCATAGCTTAATCAAACCCCTCTTTCATGTAATGTACTTTTGAATAAAACAAGGACCCATAAAAATATCTATTTGGATTTCTTATCAGAAAGAATTCCCACTAATCTTAAAGTACCGTAACGATGACCATCGCTACGAACAAGATAGTCAAGTAATTTAATGAATAGACAAACATAAGCTTTGACCACTTAATATCGTCTTTCATTTTGTAACCTGCCAATCCAAGTGCCAGCCAGCCAATGTTAAAGGCAGTTGCCAGAATAAAGAAGAACATCCCGAGATCCATTAAGAAGAAAGGAAGTGGCAACAGTGCCGCAACCCATGCTACGATATGGTGCTTCGTCGTCCCGAATCCCTTCACTACTGGTAGCATTGGGATATTGGCTGCTCTGTATTCTTCCACTCTTTTCATCGCTAACGCGTAGAAATGGGGAGGCTGCCAGATAAACATCATTAGAAATAGTACCCACGCGACTACATCAAGGTTTGCATCTACAGCTGCCCAACCGATTAATGGCGGAACCGCACCTGAGATACTCCCTACAATCGTGTTACTCACATATTTTCTCTTTGACCACATTGTATATAATACAACATAACTAAATACCCCGATCAGTCCGATGACACCTGCAGTGATGGTTGTCATAAATAACATGATGAGACCGACGGCAATCATGATTAACCCAAGGGTCAATGCCTTTGGTCCATTAATTTTACCTGTTACGGTAGGACGTTCCTTCGTTCGTTCCATCAAGTGATCGATGTCCCGATCATACACATTATTGATGGAGCAGGACCCCGCTATAATAAGGGAAGAACCAATTAACGTGAGAAACATGATATCCAGGGAATTCAGAAAGTGTGTATTCGTAAAATAAAAAGCTAACCACATACCTGTAAAGGTTGTAATTAAATTAGAATTAACGATCCCGATCTTAATGAGTGCCAAAAAATCTTTCCAAGCAGTTGAAGCTGTCACATCTACTTTTTCAACGTCTGTCATCATTCGACTGTTAGACATTTTCTCTCTCCTCTCTATAAAAAGCAAGAGGCTTGCTGCCACCTCTATACTATATAGGAAATGATTAACTATTTCTATATTCATCTGTAAATTCATCCACAGATAAGAAATAGTATATATGCTATCAATATTATATTAAACCATATATTTTTTCCTTTTTGGGGGAGAATTAGACAATTATGTGAAGAAATTGTGAAGAAAGAAAGACGCAGATGGTTCTTCATATTTCTACAAACATTTTAATCCCATCATACCATAAAACCGGGCTAAGCGCTTACAGATTTTGTTTTTACGCAAATTAGTCCTTCCCTACTATTACTATTCACTATTCTCCTAAGATAAATGCTCATAATTCTGTAACATTTTATCGGTTGAGTTTTTCAAGCCTTTTATGTAATATCGTAGGGGCATATATATTTTTCTACTATATTTATTTATAGAAAGTGTGTAGAGTCTATTAATTAAGAAGGTGAATAGATTGCATAAAAGTGTTCACAAAGGATTAAAATGGCTTGCCGTGCTAACCACATTGGGTATGTTGTTTGTTCTATTGGGGGGAGCCCTGGTAACAAAAACAGAATCCGGCATGGGCTGCGGCCGATCTTGGCCCCTTTGTAATGGACAGTTAATTCCAAGTGATATTACATTTGAACTTGTTATAGAATTAGCACATCGCGTTGTATCCGGCGGTGTGGGATTATTGGTTCTGGCATTATCGATATGGTCATGGAAAGCGATTGGGCATAAGCGTGAAACGAAATTCCTTGCTGCACTTTCTTTCTTTTTCCTTGTATTGCAAGGATTAATAGGAGCTGCAGCAGTACTATGGGGACAATCTGATTTCGTTCTTGCCCTGCATTTCGGTATTTCCCTTATTTCATTTGCTTCTATATTATTATTGACACTTCTGATATTTGAAGTCGATCAGAAATTTGATGCAAATTCATTGGTGATCAACAAACGGATGAGATTTCATACGGTTGGAGTGACGATTTATAGTTATCTTGTTGTTTATACCGGTGCTCTAGTAAGACATACAGAGTCAAGCCTGGTGTGTAAGGATTGGCCACTGTGCGTCAACTCCTCCCCAAGTCTACCGACGAACCTGTACGAATGGATTCAAATGGGGCACAGGGCAGCAGCAGGCATCATTTTCTTGTGGATCACTTATATTACTTATATGGCCATTAAAGAGCATAAGCACCAGAAAGTGATTTACTGGGGATGGATCATTGCCTTCACCCTTGTTTGTCTTCAAGTGATGAGTGGAGCACTCGTGGTGTTCACAAGACTGAATCTGGCAATTGCATTAATGCATGCTTTGATTATCGCTTGTCTGTTTGGGTTATTATGTTACTTCAATCTTCTTGCTTCAAGGAGTAAACGAAAAGCATAGAAAAAAGGATTCCGGGAGCTATCCGGAATCCTTTTTTTTATGCCTTATTCACTTCGATCAATAAATCTCCAGGGCTGATGGCATCTCCATTTTGCACATAAATATCTTTTACTACCCCTGCAAAAGGAGCCTGAACGGTCGTTTCCATCTTCATAGCTTCTGTGATCATTAAATGATCTCCCTTTTCAACCGTTTCCCCCTTTTCTGCAATGACCTTAATAACGGTTCCTGGCATGGAAGCCCCGATATGATTTTCATTCTTCACATCGGCTTTCGTCTTGGCTGCCACTGTGGATTTAATACTTTCGTCCTTAATGACGACTTCACGGGCCTGGCCATTCAGTTCGAAATAAACGATACGGGTACCGTCAGCCTGCGCCTGACCAATCGAAACAAGCTTCACAATAAGGGTCTTACCGGTCTCGATTTCCACCTCTATTTCTTCTCCCAGCCTCATCCCGAATAAGAATGTCGGAGTATCCAGAACTGAGATGTCCCCAAACTTGTCCATCGTTTGTGAGTATTCCATGAACACTTTCGGATATAACGCATATCCAAGGGCATCAAAACTCGTGACAGGGCGAGCAAGATCCTCAAAAAGCTTTTCTTTGAGGGCAGTAAAGTCCACATCATCCAGTAGCTCTCCAGGTCGTACGGTCAATGGATTGCGCCCTTTCAGAATCACGTTTTGCAACTCTTTCGGGAATCCGCCATGTGGTTGTCCCAGGTGTCCTTCGAATAATTCCACCACTGAATCAGGGAAATCAATCTTCTCACCATTTTCGAGTACATCCGATTCGGACAAATCGTTTTGAACCATGAACAGCGCCATGTCACCAACGACTTTAGAAGAAGGAGTAACCTTGACAATGTCCCCGAAGAGATGGTTGACCCTTGCATACATTTCTTTTACTTCTTCCCAGCGTGGTCCGAGTCCTACAGCTTTAGCCTGTTGCTGTAGATTACTGTATTGCCCCCCAGGCATTTCATGTTTATATACTTCTGAATGTGGCGACATCATGCCACTTTCAAAGTCTGTATAATATTTCCGGACATCTTCCCAATAGTGAGAAAGGGTTTCCAACGAGTCGATGTTTACATTCGGCTCCCTTTCCGTCCCTTTTAATGCGTAGTATAGCGTATTAGCACTTGGCTGAGATGTTAAACCTGACATGGTGCTTAGGGCAGTATCGACAATGTCGACGCCGGCTTCCACGGCTCTGGCGTAGGTGTAAATCCCATTCCCGCTCGTATCATGGGTGTGAAGGTGAATAGGCAGGCTCACGGTATCCTTCAGTTCTGAAATCAAACGGTAGGCTGACTGTGGCTTTAATAGTCCTGCCATATCTTTGATCGCCAGGATATGTGCACCACCCGCTTCTAACTCTTTTGCCAGATTCTTATAATAGTCAATGCTATATTTAGTACGGGTCGGATCATCTATATCACCTGTGTAGCAAATGGCGGCTTCGGCAATTTTTCCGCTTTGTCTTACGGCATCAATCGCAACTTCCATCCCTTTGACCCAGTTTAAGCTATCAAATATTCTAAATACATCGATACCGGCAAACGCGGATTTTTCGACAAACTCTCTTATCACGTTATCTGGATAGTTTTTATACCCTACTGCATTGGATGCTCTGAGGAGCATTTGAAATAATACATTTGGGACGCGCTCTCTCATAGTCAATAATCGATTCCAAGGGTCTTCCTTAAGGAAGCGGTAGGCTACATCGAATGTCGCCCCGCCCCACATTTCATAGGAAAACATATCCGGGAGTAATTGTGAAGTAGGTTCCGCTATCTGCTTAAGGTCGTTTGTTCTGACACGGGTAGCCAGTAATGATTGATGGGCATCCCGGAATGTTGTATCCGTCAGTAAGACAGCATTCTGTTCCTTGACCCATTTAACCAGACCTTCTGCCCCATGCTGATCCAGTATTTGTTTTGTACCTGGTTGGAACTCCGGCTTCATATCAAGGGACGGTACCCGCGGTTTTGAGAAAACTGGCTTTTTCTTTTTCTCTATTCCGGGAAACCCATTCACCGTTACGTTTCCGATATATGAAAGCATCTTCGTTCCACGGTCTTTCCTTTTCGGGAAAATGAACAGTTCAGGGGTTGTGTCGATAAACGATGTATCGTATTGACCTGTAATAAAATTTTCGTGTTTCACGACATTTTCTAAAAAAGGAATATTCGTCTTGATCCCCCGTATTCTAAATTCTTGAAGATTTCTGACCATTTTAGATGCAGCTTGTTCGAATGTAAGAGCCCAAGTAGAAAGCTTCACAAGTAGAGAATCGTAATAAGGTGTTATGACCGCTCCTTGGAATCCATTTCCTGCATCGAGACGAACGCCGAATCCTCCACCTGATCGGTAGGCCATTATTTTTCCAGTGTCAGGCATAAAGTTATTTAATGGATCCTCGGTTGTCACACGGGATTGAATTGCAAACCCATTCGTCCGGATGTCATCCTGAACCGGGATACCGAGCTTGGCGCTATGCAGGGCGTGACCTTCTGCGATCAATAACTGCGACTGCACAATGTCAACTCCTGTTACCATTTCCGTAATGGTATGTTCTACTTGAACACGTGGATTCACTTCGATGAAGTAAAACTGATTATTGGCTACCAGGAACTCAACGGTACCGGCGTTCACATACTTCACATTATCCATTAATCGGACGGCAGCTTCACAAATATCCTCTCTGAGCTGATCACTCAAGGATACAGATGGCGCTATTTCCACTACCTTTTGATGGCGTCTTTGAATGGAACAATCCCGCTCATATAAGTGGATGATGTGTCCATCATGATCTCCAAGTATCTGTACTTCAATGTGTTTAGGGTTTTCCACAAATTTCTCAACATAAATCTCATCATTCCCGAATGCTGCCTTGGCTTCTGATTTTGCACGTTCATAGGCTTCTTTTAAGCTTTCCAGGTTACGGACTATACGCATTCCCCGTCCCCCGCCACCCAATGAAGCTTTAATGATGATCGGGAATCCATGATCCTTCCCAAAGCTAATGACTTCTTCCAATGTTTCAACAGGTCCATCCGTGCCGGGAATGACCGGAATATTTGCCAGTTGTGCCTGATGTCGTGCCTTTACTTTGTCACCAAACATATTCAAGTGTTCAGAATGAGGTCCGACAAAGGTGATTCCTTCTTCTTCACAACGTCTGGCAAAATGAATATTTTCAGATAAAAAGCCATATCCGGGATGGATGGCATCTACATCGGCATTCTTGGCAATACGAATGATCCCTTCTATATCTAAATAAGCATCAATAGGTTTTTTCCCTTCCCCTATTAAATATGCTTCATCCGCTTTATAACGATGATAGGCACCTGAATCTTCCTTGCTATAGATTGCTACTGTCCTGATATTAAGCTCTGTACACGCTCTGAACACACGTATGGCAATTTCCCCGCGATTTGCAACTAGTACTTTTTTTATTTTTTTCACTACTCTCTCTCCTTTTGGCTATTCATGATTGAAATTCTCCATAATGAAGTCTATGAAAAAAGGGCTGACCCGAAAGATAAAGAAGTATCTTAGGGGGCAGACCCTAGACTTAGAGTTTTAGATACTCTATCAAAGTGACCTACATTTTTACACCATATATTTTTTTGCTATTATCCATATTCTCCGAAGGATAGTCATTTTCCTTCTTTGTTTTATATTTTTCTTCATATTTTACAAACATCGACACATTTACGAGGACACCCATCGACAATGATAGCACCAATAATGATGATCCACCATAACTGATGAATGGGAGTGGTACCCCTGTAATCGGTATTAAACCGGATACCCCGCCAAGATTGATGAAAGCCTGTATTCCTATCATGCAGGAAATGCCGATGGCCAACATCGTACCAAACGGATCCTGGCATTTCACCCCTGTATATATCCCTCTGAGTACAATATAAGAAAGACCGAGGATGACAAAACTTACTCCGAATACCCCTAACTCTTCCGCAATGATGGCCATGATGAAATCTGTTTGAGGTTCGGGTAAATAACCGAGTTTCTGAACGCTTTGCCCTAAACCAAGGCCTTTCACCCCTCCGGATCCAATGGCCAGATATGAGTTCACCAGATGGTACCCTTCTCCCTGGGCATATTTAAAAGGCGAAAGATAGGCTTCAATCCTGCTAAGTCTTTCCTTAGTAAAGATAAAGCCCCTTGCCAGGTAAATAACCGGGGAGAGGATGATGAAGAATCCTACTCCCAGGCCAGCCAGCTTGAAAAATGTCTTAAAGCTGATCCCGGAACATGATATGACGATAGCCCCGATGGCAAAGATGATGGCTGCCGTACCAAAGTCAGGTTCCAGGAAGACCAAAAAGCAGATAAAGCCAAGAAACAGTAATGGAGGTGCAAGACCTTTGTTAAAGTCATCTATGTATGCCTGTTTCTTTGAATATACGGAACCCAGGTAAATGATAACGGCTAACTTTGCAAACTCTGACGGCTGGATGGGCATGAATCCTAAATTGATCCAACTTTTAGCGTTATTCACCTCGTACCCAAAAATATGTACTGCTAGTAATAAACCAATGATCACAATCATAAGACTCTTGATGATTCTACTAACTTGAAAGGCTTTATACGGAAACCATGCTGCTACCGTAAAGGCAACAAAACCAATGATGATATTGATCATCTGTCTCTTATAAAAATGGTCGCTGTCCCAGCCAAACCGCTCTACAGCCATGACCATACTGGCACTATAGATCATCACGAGGCCAAATAAACAAAGGAATACATAAACAGCGATTAATGAGTAATCATAGGATTTTGCTATTTTTTTAATCATGACATTCAATCCTTTTTCTCTTATATCATTTTCTAAGATTATCCATTGTCTAACAAAAAAACTCAAACAACAGATTTATATATTGTTTGAGTTGTCATGACTATTTTACTTTTTCGTAGATGCTTCATGAAGGGCAGAAAGTTCTCTTTCCAAAGAATCAATCAGATCTTTTCCATCTTGATCATCTACAAGTCCTAATCGGACCGCAAACTCTATTTCACGAGATAATCCGAACATTTGGGTATCCAATACTTCCTCATATAGAGGACATTGGGGCATCGTTAAATTATCCATTTGTACTTTAATAAGCTGTAAAATCTTTTCTGCGTCAGCCTTTAATAATTCATAGGCTTTTTCTCGATGATTGATTGTCATTTCTGACGCCACAGTGATCCCCCCATTCCGAACAAATAACCTTCCTGTCTTAAAATTTTATCGTTAAATCATAGAAATTGCAAGAAAAATAAGTGTTTTACACGGTATTCCATGACAGAATTTTGAATTATTTTTCATAGAGCAAATAGGGGGATTTTCTTCCATAGAACGCTATCGTTTCTTTCATTCTTATCCTAAAGGGATCAATAAATCACTACTGTTAAAATATACTCCATGAGTACTCATCACTCAGCATTTCAAGAAGCTTCAACCCTGCACTGCTATTACCGACATCGTCAAGTGCGGGTCCAAAGATGCCGATTCCGCACTTGCCCGGTACCGACCCCATTATGCCACCTGATACGCCACTTTTAGCAGGAATCCCTACCTTGATGGCGAACTCACCGGATGTGTTATACATCCCACAAGTCACCATGAAGGTTTTACACACTCTAGCCACATCCCTGGTAATCAATTCCCGGCCACTTTCCGGATCGATCCCGTCGTTGGCGAATACAGCGCCCATCTTGGCAAGATCCACACAGCTCATCTCTACGGCGCATTGCTTTGTATAAAGGACGAGCAGATCTTCTACATTTCCTGTGATCACCCCGTGCTGCTTCATGAAGTAGCACAGAGATCTGTTTAAATTTGCCGTTTGAAGTTCTGAATAGGCGACGTCTTCATTATAAGAGACGGTTTCCCCAGTCATATGGTTAATGAATTCGATTAAACGATGCCATTTCTCTATTCCCGTGTTTCCCTTAATCATATTGGTCACTGCCAGTGCACCCGCATTGATCATAGGATTAAGGGGCTTTGAAGGCTTGTGGGTTTCCAATTTCGCTATGGAGTTAAATGGATCCCCTGTCGGCTCCATGCCAACTTTAGAAAAAACATACTCTTCCCCATAATCCATCAGTACAAGCGCAAGTGTTATGACCTTGGAAATGCTTTGAAGGGTGAATTTTTTCAAATGATCCCCTGCATAACAGGAGTTATTATCCAGTGTGTAGATACTGATAGCCAGGTCATGGGGATTTTGATCCTTCAGTGCCGGTATGTATTCAGCTACTTTCCCTTCAGCTGCAAAGGGTCTCGCTTTTTCAACTAATTCTTCCAACCATTCCTGAGTTTTTATCATTCTTCCACCAGCTCCTTTTTTCTTACTTATAGTTTCCCTATTTTCTTTCATTGAAACCGCTGAAAATGCTTTCATCTGTATGTGACAAACCTGCTCGTAACATATATACTGAAACTATCAGCGAGAGGAGGAATCAAAAAATGGAAAGTATCATACCGATAAAAGGAAAAGTGAAATTTTCGATTACATTGGATTCGGGAGTTTGGATATTTGATGATCGAAAAGTAGATTTAACTACATATTTTGATGATACAACCGAAATGGTTGATGAATTAGAGGAATACACAAAAGCGGTTTCAAAGCATTGGTCCAGAGAGATTCAAGAAGGTGCAACCTATCCTCCCACTTTGAAAACCGAGAAAAAATACGAGAAGGAAAAGATTCTTAACGGGACTTTCGCCATTCCATTTGCACCATTCCTTAAAAATGCAGAGCCCCTTATTGATGCTGCAACGATTGTGATCGAGACTGAAAGCGGGGAGCATCCCCTGGCTTTAACTCAGGCAGATCAGCTACTGATCGGATTTTCTAAAGAAGGAAAGCCGCTCAGGGAAAATGGGCCTGTCCATATATATTACAAGGATGGTTCGAATAGAGATCAGCCGATAACCGATGTAAGGGCGTTTCGAGTTGAATAATCTAAATTCCAAAACCGGTTCAGGACACCTGAACCGGTTTTTTCATACGTTATCACTGTGGTTTCAAATTATTCACAATATATCCGCAGCAAGCTGAGCTAATCCCGATCTCTCACCCTTCATGAGCTTCACATGTCCGGCTAATTTTTGATCCTTGAATTTTTCCACAACATACGTTAGCCCATTATTATATTCATCCAGGTAAGGATGGTCGATTTGTCCAGGATCCCCCATTAATACAATCTTGCTCCGCTCCCCTACACGGGTCAGAATCGTTTTCACCTCGTGCTTCGTCAGGTTCTGAGCTTCATCTATAATGATGTATTGATCCGGTATGCTTCTGCCTCGGATATATGTCAATGCTTCCACCTCAATTGACCCCATCCCCGCAAGAATATCATCAAGTTCTCCCGGTTTTTTAGTATTGAACAGATATTCGAGATTGTCAAAAATCGGCTGCATCCATGGTCTCAGTTTTTCTTGTTTTTCACCCGGAAGATAACCTATATCCTTTCCTACCGGAACGATTGGGCGGGCTACGAGTAATTTATTAAATTTATTAAAATCTTCTGTTTGCAAAAGCCCGGCAGCAAGAGCAAGCAGTGTTTTTCCAGTCCCTGCTTTCCCTATCATGGTCACTAATGAAATGTCATCCCGCAGTAATAATTCTGTTGCCATGGTTTGCTGGACGTTTCGCGCTTTAATACCCCACATATGTTCTTGATCATAGACTAATTTCTTTACCTTCTGGCCAGTGGAATCCACCATACCCAGAGCAGAAGCAGAGCTTCCGAGTGCATCCTTCATGATTAAGAATTGATGAGAATAAAATCGTTGTTTCGTTATATCGGTAAGGGTCAATTCCCCTTTATCATAAAATTTATCGAGAAATCCTCTCTCGGTATACAGTTCAATAAATCCTGTATAAACATCATTCACTTCAATGACCCGGTCACTCAGGAAATCTTCCGCCTGTAAACCCAAAGCGTCCGCCTTGACCCTTACAAGTGTATCTTTGCTAACCAGTATGACCGATTTCCCGTCCTTTTTTGCTTCTTCTTCGAGTGAAAGGTTTTTAGCTACGGCAATAATACGATTATCGTTTGTTTTCTCCACGAATATATCCTGAAGCTGCTGAAAGGAACGGTGATTTAGTTCAATCCTCAATGACCCTCCTGTATAAAGGGGGATTTTTTCATGGAGCTTTCCTTCTTGCCGTAAATTATCTATCAATTTCGATACATGTCTTGCGTTTCTTCCGATTTCATCCATATAACGCTTTTTGGAGTCCACTTCTTCTAAAACGACTGCAGGTATAACCACCTCATTATCCTGGAAAGAAAAGATGGCTTGTGGATCTTGTAATAAGACATTGGTATCTAATACATAAATTTTATTCAAATCGATGCCTCCTGCTCCTGATTTCTTATTACTATTGTATGTAGCCAATGATGTTCCGGTTATTCCCAGCTACTCAAATAGGACGGCCCGTTTCTTAAAATATATGAATAAACGTATAAAGATAGAAGAAAATTACACAATAAGAAAAGATATTGATTCTAAATCGGGAGGTATTCACATGTTCAAACTCATCTCTCTACTTATGGTGCCCTTCATCCTAGGCGCGTGCGCCAACAAAAATGAGATTGGTTATAATAATGATGCGAACAGTAAAAACAATAAACCGATTACTGTTCAAGATAGCAATATTCAACAGGTTGAACGAAAGTCGGGACAACAAATCTCCAAACACCTCGTGGACCTTACCACCAGTGTACCGGATGTTAAGGACGCAACAGCTGTAGTCATCGGTAAATATGCGTTTGTAGGAGTCGATATCGACTCGGATGTTGAACGTTCCCAAGTAGGTTCAATTAAATACTCTGTCGCAGAGGCTCTTCAAAATGATCCCTACGGTGCAGAGGCGATGGTCATTGCTGATCCGGACCTTTATGCCCGTTTGAAGGAAATCAGTAAAGATATCCAAAGAGGCGAACCGGTTCAGGGTATCATGAATGAATTGTCCGACATTTCCGGGCGTCTGATGCCTGAGATCCCTAAGTCATTGAAACAAACAGATCCCGAGAATGCACCAAATGAGCCTAAGAAAAAAATGAATAACTCAAAAGAAAAACAACTTAGACAAAAACAAGAAGATCAAACCTACGATAAAATTGATTAATTCATAATAAGGTTCATACATTCAAATGAGAAAAAGCCATGAAAAAGCTTAGTTCCTAAGCTTTTTTCATGGCTTCTATTACTTGATGGTCCAAACGGTCTGCTGCTGTTTTATCATATGTCTTCTCATAGGCAGGTTCTGTTGAAATCTTCGATCCATAGAACATGACATCCCTCACTTCATTAATGACAAGTTGAACAAGAGTCAGCTTCAAAGGTACTCCTGTAAGCTTCTCTTGAGATACGCTCGCTTTCCCACCGATTGAATACGTTGATTCGTTTGCAATTAAACTGACAACAACCAACGGATTACCTTTAATATTCTTGACGATTCTTGAGCGTTGATCCACAGCGAACAATAGTGTGTGTTCGTCCTTGGCAAGGATCCAGGATATTGCACTGACACTGGGTCCATTTGTTTCATGATCAACGGTAGCAAGAGTAACGAACCGCTCTGATTGCAATTCTTCAAACAATGCAGGAATTAAGCTGGGTTCGACTTGATTAGCCATACAATCCCCCCTGTTTTCTAAGCAATTTCATTTCAAACGTAATTCATCTTGATTATACTATACCAAATTTCATTGTAAAAAGTATAACGCAAAGTTAATAAAGCGTTTGACTATACTACATGGTATACTAATAAGATCAGACTTATGATTAGAACAAGTAGAGGTGTACTAAATGAGAGTAAAATGCGCTTTATGTGAAATTATCGAAACGATTGATGATTATTCTCTCCAGGCTAAAAAGTTGCGTAACAGGCCAATTCACACGTATATGTGTGAGAAATGCCATGAACGGATTAAAGAAAAGACGGAAGAGCGTGTATCGACGGGAAATTTCCGATTTTATCAGTCTCCTCAAGTAGAAGATGACTTTTAAACAAACCGGCGCCGGGATCGTCCTCGGACTTATTTCCGGTACCATTTTAGGTCTATTTTTCAAATGGATACAGGGATCAACTGGCATTAGAGTATATGTACTATTATTGAATGTGGATTTCATCCCGGTGTTTGCATCGAAAAATCTGCCCGAATGGCAGGAGTTTTCCTTCCACTTGCTAATCTCCATCATCATCGGTGTGGTGTTTGTGTACCTGAAGGAAAAGCTGAATATATCAAGTAAGGGTGGATGGCTCCTTTCCATGCTTTTAACCTTTCCCACTGTATTCCTATACTTTCCCCTTTCATATCTTGCTGTGCAGGAAGTTCCCGGTATATTGAATGGTATGGCCATTTTTTTATGGACAGCAGGACATCTTATATATGCTCTGAGCATACCGCCATTGTATAAGCAGACCACAAAAACAAAAATTAAACTAAAAAAAGGCTGAAGTCCCTAGAGGAGGGACTAGACTAACATAATTAAATGGGACAATATAAAACACCTCCGAAATGGTACACTTATTACAAGTACTGAAAACGGAGGTGTTTTTGCATGGGCAAAAACGTATATTCAAGTGAGACGAAATGGGCC
>NZ_CAJGBF010000028.1 GCF_904424705.1 Rossellomorea arthrocnemi
GGACCATTGCGGGTGGGCTGACTATGCCACAAGCTATTATTGCAACGTTTATAGGAACATTTCTATTAGCGTGTCTAAGTGCATTATGCAGCTTGGTAGGTGCAAAAACCAATTTATCAACTGCTTTGGTTTCTACTTTTGCCCTCGGCAGATATGGTTCATATGCTGTATCCATTGTGATTGCAATTGCTCTATTTGGATGGTTCGGAGTTCAATTGGATTTATTCGGCGGGAGTATGGTGCAAATCATTAGTGACGCATTTGGGGTTGAATTGAATAAGCAGCTGCTCGTTGTGATTGGTGGAATATTGATGACAACCACTGCCGTGATCGGTTTTAAAGCAATAGAAAAATTAAGCTTACTGGCTGTCCCATTATTAGCCATTTTAATGATGGCTTCCCTGGTGAAAGTTGTAAGTGATCCCGCTGAAGGTCAATTGACCAACCAATTGTTTGGGGAGCCATTAACAGTAGGAGTTTCGGTTTCACTCATAATCGGATCCCTCGCTGTTGGTGCTATAATTGGCCCGGATATTTCAAGGTATGCTAAGTCGCCAAAAGATGCTGTCATTTCCTCATTTGTAGGTTTTTTTATTGGATTCAGTGTCATACTCATTGCTGCTGCTGTGATTGCCAAAGCTACATCTCAAGTTGATATCATTGCGATAATGTTAGGCCTTGGTTGGGGGACCGGTGCTTTATTAATCCTCATTTTGGCTCAGTGGACCACAAATGATAATAATTTGTATTCTTCAGCATTAGGATTCTCGGTTATTTTTAGAAACACTCCGAAATTTGTTCTAACAATCATTGCAGGAACAATTGGGACACTATTGGCAGTCGGTGGCATATATGATAGCTTCATTCCTTTTCTAATTTTCTTAAGTGCACTTATCCCGCCTATTGGAGGAATATATGTCGCGGATTATTTCATGAATGGATCCAAGTATCGTTTTGAAAATTTAGAGAAGATGAAGGCCGTCCATATACCCGGTGTGTGTGTGTGGATTGTAGCATCCCTTGTTGCATTCATGACTACACCGGCACCTAATGGATTTGGGTTGTTTGTTATAACTGGTGCCTCGGGATTTGACGCATTTCTAGTAGCTCTTTTGTTGCAAGGTATTGTATCAAAAGTGATACAAGTAAGAGCTTCTGAGCCTTTAAGTATGGAAAAGAAATTGGAGGAGAACTCATGAGATTATTAGGAAAGCAAGAGATAGAAGATATCGCGGTAGGTGCGGCATTATTGGGAACCGGGGGAGGGGGAGACCCTTACATTGGAAAATTGATGGCTCTGCAGGCAATAGAAGAATATGGACCTATTACATTACTTGATCCTGAAGAAGTGCCTGACGAAGCAATAATTGTACCATCGGCAATGATGGGAGCTCCTACAGTCATGATAGAAAAAGTTCCAAGTGGGGAAGAGGCTGTTACAGCATTTGAAACTTTGCAGGAATATATGGGAAAAGACATATATGCCACCATGCCGATAGAAGCTGGAGGAGTGAATTCTCTCCTGCCGTTTGCTTTAGCGGCTCGTCAAGGCCTCCCTGTAGTAGATGGGGATGGTATGGGGCGAGCATTTCCAGAGTTGCAAATGGTGACCTTTTACTTAGATGGATTAGATGCAACGCCAATGGTGTTATCAGATGAAAAAGGGAATGGAATGGTCTTAAACACAATTAACAGCGTTTGGGCTGAAAGGCTGGCTCGTGGTGCCACCATAGAAATGGGGGGATCAGTCATGTTGGCCATATACCCAATGAAGGGAAAAGAAATGAAACGTTCGGCCATTCGAAATACTTTAAGTCTAGAAGAAGAAATCGGACGCAGCATTCGTGAAGCGAAAGAAAGTAACTATGACCCCATCGATGAAGTGTTGAAAATAACAAATGGCTATCGGCTATTTAGTGGGAAAGTAAAAGATATCAATCGTAAAACAGAGACAGGCTTTGCTAGAGGAACAGCTATTATGGAGGGGATACATGATAATAAAAACGAAGAACTGGAGTTGAATTTTCAAAATGAGCATTTAATTGCAAGGACAAAGGATCGATTATTATGTGTCACCCCTGACTTAATAGCCGTGCTTGATGCAGAGACTGGGATGCCGATCACAACTGAGGGATTAAGGTATGGAGCACGTTGTATTGTCATTGGTATGCCGTGTGATCCAAAATGGCGAACAGATAAAGGTATTTCTAATGTAGGTCCCGGTTACTTCGGGTACAACGTGAACTATACACCAGTGGAAGAATTAATAGCAAAGGGGGAGAAAATAATTGGTTAACTATCGCATTGGAATAGATGTAGGGGGAACGCATACGGATGCTGTCATATTAGACGAGCGTTATCAGGTTGTTTCAGAAACCAAAGAACCGACAACTGAAGATGTCAGTACCGGTATTTATAATGCTATTAAAAAGATTATTGCTATGGCCAATGTACCTAAAGAACAAATTAAGTATGCGATGTTAGGCACTACTCATTGTACAAACGCAATTGTAGAGCGTAAAAGGTTGAATAAAGTGGCGGTGATCCGGATTGGTGCCCCGGCTACTTTAGGAATAAAACCACTTGTCGGTGTACCGGAGGATTTAAGATCGATCCTTGGAAAATATGTTTACATTGTCCGAGGTGGTAATGAGTATGATGGGCGGGAAATTACAGAATTAGATAGGGAACATTTATTGGAGATTGCTAATGAACTTAAGGGTAATGTTGATTCAATTGCAATCACTTCTGTTTTTTCTCCAGTTTCAACAAATCATGAGCATGAAGCTCAACAAATTTTTACTGAAGTACTTGGTGACGAGGTCGCTATTTCTTTATCAAGTGAAATCGGCAACGTTGGATTACTTGAACGTGAAAATGCGACGATTCTAAATGCTGCCGTGGTGAATGTGGCGCGCAGCACAGCAAATGGATTTGTTAATGCTTTGAAAGAAGAAGGAGTCCATGCAAAGGTATTCTTTGGCCAAAATGATGGAACACTTATGTCAGTTGAATATACGGTGAAATACCCTATTTTAACGATTGCTTGCGGACCAACTAATAGTATTCGAGGTGCTTCTTATTTAACCAATCAATCTGAGGCCCTTGTTATAGATGTTGGAGGGACTACTACGGATATCGGGGTACTTGTTAATTCTTTTCCTAGACAATCTTCATTAGCTGTAGATATTGGGGGGGTGCGGACAAACTTTAGAATGCCGGATATTACTTCTGTAGGTATTGGTGGAGGAACAATTGTGAGAGTGCAAGAAGATGGTAACGTATTACTTGGGCCAGATAGTGTTGGATACCGTCTCCAACAAGAGGCATACGTTTTTGGCGGAGATACGCTAACCACAACAGATATTGTGGTAGCCAAAGGAATGGCTGATATTGGGGATTCCAGTAAATTAAAAGACCTGGATGAAAATATAATAGAAAAAGCTTTTAATCAAATAGTTGAAAAAGTGGAAGAAGCCATCGACCGGATGAAAACCAGTGCAGATCCTATTCCTGTCATATTAGTTGGCGGTGGAAGTGTATTACTTCCTGAACAATTAAAGGGTGCATCGACAGTCCATCGACCAAATCATTTCGGTGTTGCAAACGCAATTGGTTCTGCGATTTCTCAAGTAAGTGGGCAAATTGAACGGGTTTTTGCATTAGATGAATTAGGAAGAGAACAAACCTTGGAATTGGCGAAGAATATGGCTATCAAGGAAGCGGTGAGTGCAGGAGCAGATTCCAACGAGGTTGAGATTGTCGATCTGGAAGATGTCCCCCTCGCATACTTACCAGGGAACGCGACAAGAATTAGAGTGAAAGCTGCAGGGGTACTGGCTGAGTAGATGAGATCAAGGTGCTTTTTAAACAAACGTTTGATAAAACGAATTAAACGTTGGAACCATGGTTTTAAGAAAGCTAAACGAGTGTTTAATAGCTGGTTAGGAGAAGTAATCAACACTTTGCATGGAAGAGAATATTTCGGGGAAGGGTGGGCAGGCATCCTTTGTAATTAGAAAGAATGCCTCACATTTAAGGGACACACGGTTCTGCGTGTATCCCTTTTTTTTACCCAATATTCGTCCATTTCTTCGATTGAAGTTCCGTGAGGGTGTCATTCCTTTCGGGAATTGCTTTTTCGAGGTCTTCCAATGTTACCTCATCGGGCATCGTACGCCTGTTTAGCTTGCCGAAACGCTTCTTATTATAGAAGCTCCAACCGTATGCCAGGATCAGAATGAACGTGATAAACACGACAGTCAATGGGAGGACAAATTGTAAAAAGGCAATATGATTGATTGATGTGATGAAGTCAAATGTTGGTGTGAAAAGGACTCCAGTTAAAAGTACGATGACTAACCACATCAGTCCACTGATGACATGGGCGATCACTCGCTTTTTCTTCTGTGTTCTTTCGATGATCATGTCTGTCTCCCTCTATCAGGACTTTCCCAAATGGCATATTCCGTTTTATTTGATGTGAGTATTTTAAAGGCTTTCGGGATGGCTGGAACCAGTGCGAATATACTTACCATCCAGTAAACCATCGGATACCACCCTGCCCACCAAACGTATTGGACTAGTTTCTCTTCGTATTGTCTATCAATGAATAAAGCGACCGTTAATTGAATTAACGAAATGAAGGCAATATAGGCACCGTATAGCAGTATAGTAGAAGGAATTCCAAAGAATAGTAGATAAACAAGATAGCACATCCAAGATATAGACCACAAGATGCTTAGAGTCTGTTCGATATAAACCGGATATAACCTTCTTTGTCTGAAATCCTTAAAGATGGTCCTATGTCTTATAAGTACTTCTATACCACCTTGTGCCCATCTGATCCTCTGATTTACTAATCCTTTTATCGTTTCAGGAACCAGCATCCAGCATAATGCTCTTGGTTCGTACCGTACATCCCAGAACCGCTTCTGAAGTTTCCAGGTGATGCCAATATCATCCGTGATTAAATCCTTGTCCCAAAAATCGACATCAAGAAGGGCTTTCTTCCGAAAGGCAACGAAAACCCCTGAAACGGTCATCATCTTTCCTAAAATCCTCTGGGAGCGTTTAATTAAGCCGATAATGGAAGAGTATTCCACTACCTGAATCTTTCCCAATAAGGTTTGCCTGTTACGAACACGGGGATTCCCGGTGACTGCTCCTACACGTTCACTATTTCTGGGAGTTGTGAAATGAGGGATCATATAAAGTAACGCATTTTTATCCAGTATGGCATCGCTGTCCATCGTCACAACAATTTCACCTTTCGAAGCAATGGTTCCAAAGTATAAGGCATTTGCCTTTCCTTTGTTTTCCAGAATGTTGATTACTTTTAGCCGATCAATCGAGCGGGCCAAGACGGATAGAATGTCTTGTGTTTGATCAGAGCTGCCATCGTTGATCACGATTATTTCATAATGTATATAGTTGATTTCATTTAATTCCTTAACTGTCTTCTCAATATGAGACGCTTCATTGTAACAAGGCAAGAGAATGGAGACGAATGGAAGCTCCTCGAGGTTGTCTTGTATGTCCATTGGTTTTCTTTCACGTCTTATATAAAAGAGTAGACCCGATATGATCCAAATGAGGCTCATGAACAAAGGATAAATGAATAGAAAATTTCCAACGGAATGTATGAATGTACTGAGCAATTTCTGACCTCCTTCATGGGGCGGTGTATTAATCGATAAGTAAGCGGGGCTATGAATAGTAGAATCTATTATTATTCAACTTACTTAGGGGATGTGTTTTGAAGTGAAAGCAGCTTCTAGATGATTGAATCATAGAAAGGTTGTGAATGAAAGTCTTTGAACGGTGTTTCGTTGTCATTCGATGAAAATATTATTGGGGTAATTGGGAGATTAATGAAAAACATTTTTTGTAGAATTCTGTCGATATTATTATTAGAAAATTTCAATAATAATATTCATCTTATGGAAAGAAGGTGATATACTTTGTTTAACTGGTAATGACATCATTACTAAAACGGAGCATCATTGGTTTCTTACCAGGTCATACGCCGCCTAATACTTTGACTGGTAATAACATCATGACAATTACTAAGGTGGGTAGATGTACACGAATATCACTTGAAGAAAGAGGGGGAAACGTGATGAGAAAGGGACTTATGGTTTTACTATCGTTCGTGCTTGGTGTGTTCGGATTACTGGCAGGGTGCAGTGCCAGCTCTTCAGGGGAAACAAAGGATGGAAAGGTCGAAATTAGTTATGGATTTTGGGATAAGAAGCAAGTACCTGCGATTGAGGAGGTCATTAAACAGTTTAATGAAGAGCATCCGGACATTAAGGTAAAGACGGAGCTGATCCCGTACGGGCAGTATTTTCAGAAGCTTGAAACTGCCGCTACCGGGGGGGCATTGCCTGATGTATTATGGATGAATGGTCCTCACATTGTTCAATATGCGGAAGGGAAAGTTCTTCTGCCACTGAGCGACCTTGCTGAGAAAGATGATTACAGTCTGGATAATTACCCTGAGTCGCTCATTGATTTGTATACGGTCAAGGGTGATGTATATGGAATACCAAAGGATTATGATACGACGGGATTATGGTATAACAAGAAAATTTTCGACGAAGCTGGAGTCCCTTATCCTGATGACACATGGGACTGGGACATGTTAAAGGAAGCGGCAAAGAAACTGACGAACAAGGATAACGGGGTATGGGGTTTTGCTGCAGTGATGGGGAATCAAGGCGGTTACTACGATTTGATTTGGCAGAACGGGGGGCACATCATTTCAGAAGATGGGAAGTCTGTAGGATTTGATCACCCTGAAGCGATCGAAGCATTGAAATACAATATTAGCTTCATCGAAGAGGGGTTCTCCCCTACTCAAGCTCAGATGAATGAAACAGCAGCATCAGATCTGTTCTCATCCGGAAAGATCGCCATGATGTTCGATGGTCCTTGGATGGTACCGGAATATAAGAAGAATCCTGATTTGGATGTAGCGGTTCTGCCAAAAGGAAAGCAAAGGGCTGTTTCAATTCATGGTTTGTCCAATGTCATCGCAGCCAATACCAAGCATAAAGAAGCTGCGTGGGAATTTGTGAAGTTCCTTGGTTCGAAAGAGGCAGCTGAAGTGTTTGCCGATTCCGGTACGGTCATACCTGCCTTTAACGGTACTCAAGATGCCTGGTTGAATTCTGTGCCGGATTTGAATCTTCAAGCGTATATAGATGGAGCGGAGTATTCACATCCACTTCCAAGTGTAAAGAACACAGGGGCTATCTGGCAGTATGAAACGGATATTCTTAAGAAGTCCTGGGCTGGTGAAGAGAGTGTGGAGAAAGTGGTAAAAGAGCTTGCTGAGAAAGCAAATAAAGAGCTGAAAGAGTAGGAAAGGGATGAAGTGAAGAGGGGAATCTTCTCTTCACTTTATAACAAAGGAGGAGAATAAAAATGGAACCGCTTCCTCTACAGGTTGAAACCAAACGGAAGCTACATGTGCTTTCGTATGCAAATACAAAGAAACGTTCTGATTATTTTTGGGCTTACGTCATGATTGCTCCTACAATGCTCGGACTCTTCGTTTTCTACCTATGGCCGATGGTTCAAACCTTTTATTTCAGTTTTACCGAATGGGGGGCATTTGGAACATACGAGTGGATCGGGCTTAAGAATTATACAAGGATGCTTTCGGATGTGAATCTTCTGCAGTCTTTCAAGAATACGGGGATCTATATTCTGTGTACTGTACCGGTTGGAATCTTTCTATCTATTCTTATTGCTGTTTTGTTGAATCAAAAAATCAAAGGGACAACAGTCTATCGTACTTTGTACTTCCTTCCCGTCATTACCATGCCCGCAGCAATCGCCATGGTGTGGAAATGGTTATACAATTCTGATTTCGGGTTGTTGAATTATCTTCTGTCCTTCATTGGGATTGAGGGTCCCCAGTGGTTGACGAATCCCAACATCGCGTTATATTCCATTATCGCCGTGGCGATTTGGAGTGGGATTGGGTACAACATGGTCATTTTTTTATCAGGTTTACAGGGGATACCGAAAACGTATTATGAAGCAGCCGAAATGGACGGAGCAGGTCCAGTCACGATGTTCTTTAAGATCACGCTACCCCTTCTTTCACCGGTGATCTTCTTTGTGTCGATTATGTCGTTGATCGGAGCTTTTCAATTTTTCGACCTGATTTTCATGATGATCAGTAAAAGTAGTACAGCTTTGGAAAATACTCAATCCATTGTGTATTTGTTCTATCAGCATGCCTTTGTATTAAATGACAAAGGATATGCAGCAGCGATTGCGGTTTTATTACTTGTGGTGATTCTCATCATCACCGTAATTCAGATGGCCCTGCAAAAGAAGTGGGTCCATTATGATTGAGGAGGGAATGACCTATGCAGAAAACGATGCAGTTTGTAAGGAGTAAGTCTTTTCTCATCCATTTCATCCTGATCATGGGCTCGATTGTGATGTTATTTCCGTTCATTTGGATGATTTTGACGTCGCTGAAAACCTATGCAGAGTCCATACAGGTTCCACCTGTGATAATACCGGAAGACTTTCAGTGGAAGAACTACCAAGAGGTTTTCACCCTTCTTCCCTTCTTTAAGTTTATGTTGAATACGTTGATTATTACAGTACTTCGAACGGCGGGGCAGTTATTTCTTTGTTCCCTTGCTGCCTATGCCTTTGCACGGATTGTGTTTCCTGGAAGGAATCTTCTGTTTGTGCTGGCGTTATCTGTCCTGATGGTCCCTGGCCAGGTGTTCCTGCTTCCTCAGTATATGATCATGGTGAAGCTGGGGTGGCTCAACACATTGCAAGCGGTTGTAGTTCCCGGGTTATTCAGTGCCTTTGGAACCTTTCTGTTACGACAATTCTTCATGGGATTGCCGAAGGAATTGGAGGAGGCCGCGAGACTGGATGGATGCAATCATTTTCAAATCTATTGGCGCATCATGCTACCACTCGCCAAGCCAGGATTGATTGCACTGGGGATTTTCACGATTCTTTGGTCCTGGAATGAACTGATGTGGCCGATGATTGTGAATAGTTCACCGGATGCCATGACCTTGGCAGTGGGACTATCTTCATTACAAGGGCAGTATGGCACCAACTATCCGATCTTGATGGCAGGCTCATTCTTGGCGGTGTTACCGATGCTCGCCCTATTTATCATATTACAGAAGCAATTTATAGAAGGAATTGCGATTACCGGTGGAAAATAAGTTGGTAGGCAACTAAGGAGGAATGACAATGAAAGCAGCACTAATAGGGGCTGGAAGCAGGGGTTTCTATGCGTATGGGTCCTATGCACTCCAATACCCTCACGAAATCGAGTTTATCGCGGTAGCAGAACCGGATAAAGAAAAGCGGGAGAAATTTGCTGAAGCACATGGAATCCCGGAGAATATGGTATTTGAAGACTGGCCTGATCTGTTGGAACGAGAGAGGGTATGTGAAGCCCTGCTTATATGCAGCCCGGACCGGGATCATTATAAACCTGTCATGCGTGCCATTGAAAGGGGATATAGTATTCTACTGGAGAAACCGATGTCACCAAGCCCCATTGAAACGATGGCCATCGCAGAAGCGGCTGAGAAGCATAACACGCTCCTCAGTGTATGTCATGTAATGAGATATGCTCCCTTCTATCAGTCTCTGAAAGAAGTGATTGATCGGAAGGTGATCGGGGATATTGTCTCGGTCCAATGGAATGAGAATGTCGGCTATTTCCATCAAGCACACAGCTTTGTCCGTGGAAACTGGCGAAATGCAAAGGAATCAAGTCCGATGATTCTTCAGAAGAGCTGTCATGATATGGATATGCTCGCCTGGTTGATTGGAACGGAATGTAAGAGCGTTTCGTCTTATGGAAGTCTTACCTATTTTAAAGAGGAGAACGCTCCTGAGGGATCGACCCACCGCTGTCTGGATGGATGTAAGGTGGAGAAAGAATGCCCGTATTCCGCAGCAAAGTGGTATCTTCATGATCGGGATGTGTGGCCAGCGAATGTTGTGTCAGCGAATCCCAGTATCGAAAGCCGCTTGAAGGCAATCCAGGAAGGTCCTTATGGCCGCTGCGTTTACCGGTGTGACAATGATGTGGTGGACCATCAAGTCGTCAATTTATTATTTGACGGTGATGTGACGGTTTCTTTCACGATGACTGCCTTTACGAAGGAAACGTATCGTAACTTCAAGATCATGGGAACAAAAGGGGAAATTACAGGTCATGACGCAGATAATGAATTACTCATCAAGCATTTTGCAGGGAAGAAGGAAGTGATCTATCCTCCAACTGTAGATGGTGGTCACATGGGTGCCGATACGAGTATCATGCAAGATTTTATCAACCGGGTCCGCACTAAGGATAAAGGGACATTAACATCTGCCAGAGTGTCTTCTCAAAGTCACTTGATTGCCTTCGCAGCGGAGAAATCGAGACTGTCAGGTGCGACTATTGAATTAAAAAAATATATTGAAGAATTAGAAAAGGTAAAAGAAAATGCTTAATCAAAACTTCTATCATGGCCTCAAGTGATAATTGTCGCAATTTTATGTATAATGAGTATACAAATGGTTATGACAAAGATACCACTAAAGGAGTTTAACATGATAGAAAAAGATAATCGCTTACCGTTATATTACCAGCTGATGGATATCCTTCTCGAAAAAATCGAAAAGGGTGAACTTGCGGAGCAGGAGCAGTTACCCTCTGAACGAGAGCTGTGTGAAACATACAAAGTGAGCCGGACGACGGTTAGGCAAACAATGCAGGAACTTGAAAAGGGCGGCTACATCTATAAGGTTCACGGCAAGGGATCCTATGTTTCCCCGAAGACCTATAAGCAGAGCCTTGTTGAGTTCTACAGCTTCACAGAAGAAATGAAAAAAATCGGGAAACATCCTTCCACACAGGTCGTTTCGTTTGAAAAAGTACTTTGTGACAGCACGATTTCGAAATCTATGAAACTGCCGGTGGAAGAAGAAGTATTCAAAATCACGAGACTGAGACTTGCTGACGAAGAACCGATGATTTTTGAAACCTCTTATGTTCCGGTGGGGCGTTTTACCAATCTCACGAAGGAACAATTGGAATATATGCCAATGTATGAAATCTTTCGGTCCCGATACGATGTGAAGATTACAAGAGCACTGGAAAGCTTCAATGCTGTCAGCGCCGAAAAACAGGCAGCCGGTATGCTGACCATTGAAGAAAACTCACCGTGTCTCCGACTGGAGCGTATTACGTATGAGGAACAAGACGTCATTGAATATACCATCTCCATCGCAAGGGGAGATAAATTTACGTACACAGTTGAATTGAAGTAGGTGCTTTCGAGTATCTACTTCAATTCAACTGGTAATGATGACATTAACAGTTTTGGAGGAATGGGTATGGAACTTATACAATCAAACAAATGGGAACCAAATGATCCCGGTGCCATCCATACAACAAGAGAAATAGCTCAACAACCAAGACTTTGGAAAGAAACCGTTGAAATCTTGCTTGGACACAGAGATACACTGATGACTTTTTTTAAGAGATTGGGAGAAAGACATCCTCATCTTCGAGTAATTTTGACAGGGGCGGGAACATCTGCTTTTGTCGGGGAAACCGTTCTTACTTCCATAAAGGAACTGGTTAAGAATAAGAAATGGACGGTAGAAAGCATCGCCACTACCGATATTGTCTCCAATCCATATGAGTATTTAGACAAGGATTTTCCAACCTTGATGATTTCATTTGCCCGTTCCGGTAACAGCCCTGAAAGCGTTGGTGCGGTTGAGCTGGGAGAGCAAATCATTGATGATTTTTACGGAATCGCTCTTACGTGTAATCGTGATGGCTTACTGGCTGAGAAGCAGAAGGGGGATCCGGATCACCTTGTCTTCTACATGCCGAAGGAAGCAAATGATCAAGGGTTTGCGATGACGAGCAGCTTTACGACCATGTTACTTTCGATTCTGCTCCTTTTCCAACCAGAGCACATTCACACTCTAGAGGAGACTGTGAAGGAATTAGCTTCGGCAGGTGAAAAGATTATTGACACCGGAAAGACAGAGTTAGAAGCGCTTGCTTCCTCCATTTTTTCGAAGGTTGTATATTTAGGATCAGGCGCATTCCAAGGGCTTGCAAGGGAGTCATCATTAAAACTGTTGGAATTAACGGGAGGTTTGATTCCGGCATTTTTTGATTCTCCACTGGGATTCCGTCACGGCCCGAAATCGATCTTAGACGAAGAAACAATTGTCTTCGTTTTCTTATCCTGTCATCCGCACACGAGAAAATATGATTTAGACATATTGAAGGAGCTGTACCATGAACAAAAGCGGGGAAAGGTGGTGGCGATTTCCTCTTATCAGGATAATGTCGCTGAACGCTACAGTGACCTGTTCTTGAGTACCGGCTTGGAGACGGTTCAAGAGGATATATTCCTTGCGTTTCCATATGTCATGTATGCCCAGCAGTTTGCCCTTTGGAAATCCATGCATCTGGGACTTTCCCCCGATAATCCATCTCCCTCAGGGCTCGTCAACAGGGTCGTAAAAGGTGTCACGATCTATCCTTATCGGAATGGAGGAGAAAGGGTATGATTGTTTCAAGAAGTAGGATTCTCGTGGATGCACAGTCAAAAGGCTACGCTGTGCCTGCCTTCAATATTCACAATCTAGAAACGCTCAAAGCAGTTCTGGAAACGGCACGGGACCTCCGTTCACCCGTCATGATCGCGGCTACGCCCGGTACAGTCCGATATATGGGCAAAGAATTCCTGGTCAAGATGATGGAAGCGGCAAGAAAAAGCTATGATATTCCGGTTTGCTTTCACCTTGATCATCATGAAAACCTGAATGATATCGAGAACCTCATTCATATGGGTGTTCCATCTGTCATGATCGATGCCTCCCATTATTCGTTCGACGAGAATATCAGGATTGTCAGGGGAATTGTAGAGTATGCTGCCCCGTTCGGTGTGACGGTTGAAGCCGAGCTTGGCCGACTAAGTGGAATGGAAGATGATATGGAAGTGGACGAAAAGGATCAGATCTATACCAACCCCAAACAGGCAAAGGAGTTTGTAGCGAGAACCGGCATTGATTCTCTGGCTGTAGCGATCGGGACCGCTCATGGGCTTTATAAAGGTGAACCTAAGCTCGATATCGACCGGTTGTCGGCGATCCAACAGGAAGTCGATATCCCCCTTGTTCTCCATGGGGCATCAGGATTGCCCGATGAGCTTGTCCGCAAGACCATTGAGAGGGGCATTTGCAAGGTGAATGTGGCGACGGAGCTGAAGATGGCGTTTGTGAAAGGGCTTCGCAGCTATCTGAATACAAACCCGGACGCCAATGATCCCCGCTATTATTTCACGGATGCGGTTGCTGGGATGAAAAAGGTTGTAGCAGACAAAATCAAGCTGTGCGGCAGCTTTAATCGTGGCTAGTCCCATGATTGCGACGGTCACTTTAAATCCTGCGATAGACGTTAGATATACACTTTCCCAGTTTCAAATGGGTGAGGTCAATCGGGTTTCTACCATTGACAAATCTGCAGGCGGTAAAGGTCTTAACGTCAGCCGGGTTCTATCCCTATTGGGGCAGAAGGTTACTTGTACAGGGTTCCTGGGAGGAAAGAGCGGGGAATGGATTGAAAACGAATTATCTCATTTGAAAGTACACAATTCATTTGTACCCATTAAAGGAGAGACCAGAACGTGTCTGGCCATTTTATCAAAGGAAGGTCAGACAGAGATTCTGGAAACGGGTCCCTTTATTTCAAGAAATGAATTAGAAAGCTTTGATCGAACATTCTCCTCGATTCTGGATAAAGTAGATTTTGTTGTCGTTTCCGGAAGTTTGCCAGAAGGAGTCCCAACTGGCTTTTACAGTGAGCTTTCAAAGCAAGCGAATCAAAAAGGGACTCGCTTGCTATTGGATACCAGCGGACCGGGACTTATCGAAGGTATCGCAGGAAAACCTTTTTTAATTAAGCCGAATAAAGAAGAATTTACTAGATTGATAAGTGGAAAATTAGACTCTACCGATGATATGTTACGACATGCCCAAACTATTTGTCATAAAGGAATACACTATGTGCTTCTTTCTCTTGGGGAAGAAGGGGCCTTTTTAGTTAGTGATAATCGAATTCTGAGAGCAAAGATTCCTAAAATAAAAGCAGTGAATCCCGTTGGTTCCGGAGATAGCATGCTCGCCGGGTTTACCTATGCGTATTCCCATGGATTCCCGATTGAAGAAGTCTTGAAATGGGCTTGTGCTTGTGGGATATCAAACGCCATAGTGGAAAATACGGGAGAGGTTAACCTGTTGGACATTCGACGATTCGTGAAGGAAATAGATGTAGTTGAATGATAGGGGGGGATGGAAGATGAGTCATATCGTTTGTTTTGACATAGGAGGAACGTTTATTAAGTATGGCGTTTTTAATCCAAAGGGTCACCTTCTCTTTAAAAGTAAAATGGCAACCCCCACAAGCCATGAGATCCCTGACGTATTAAATAACAAAGTCAAATCACTTCAGCATGATTTCCACCTCACTGCCATAGGCATTTCTTCCTGCGGTTTGGTGGATCGTGAGAAGGGAAGGATACTTTTCTCAAATAATATTCAGGGTTATAGTGGAATGAATCTGGGAGAAAGAATGTTTTCCTTGACTCAATTACCGGTATCAGTTGAAAACGATGTGAAAAGTGCGTGCCTTGGCGAGATATGGCAAGGTGCTGTCAAGGATAAGAGAAATGCCGTCTTTTTAACACTGGGAACTGGAATCGGCTGCAGCATTGTAATGGATGGAAAGATTGTCAATGGCTCTTCGGGACTCGCCGGTGAACTGGGTCATACCGTCATTGTTGCAGGTGGGAAGCCGTGCAGCTGCGGCAGAAAAGGCTGCTTTGAACGTTATGCGGCCACTTCTGCTTTTGTTCAAGACTATACGGAGGAAGCCTTGCAAAAAGGAGTGGCAGTTGAAAATGTTTCCGGCGAAACAATTATGGAGCTTGTCAAGCAGAGAAATCCAGTTGCTATGGAAGTATATGAACGGTTTATTCATTATATTAGTATGGGATTAACGAATGTCATTCATCTTCTCAACCCGGAAAAGATCATCATTGGAGGCGGTATCACGGAAGGTGAGGGTCCTTTTATTCAAGATATCAATATACAATTAAGGAATGAAGTAATGGATGTATATGGGAATGAGGGTACGGTCATTGCCTCCTCTTTAGGAAATGACGCAGGATTATACGGAGCATGTTACTTAGCTTTAAGCCGGATGAGCATGAAAGAATCAGTGTAAGGAGCAGCACCCATGTTGGTGTTGCTTGTTCTGTTTATTTTAATAAAAGGAGATGAGGATAATGAAAGCCTTGAAGGCTGACTATATATATACACCAGAAGGAATCGTTGAAAATGGGTATCTGCTCTTGGAGGATGGGTATATTTCCGGCGTATCGGATGAAACTCCACCATGTGACATCATTGATTTCCCCGGATGTGCCGCCATACCTGGCATGATAGATCTGCATATCCATGGAATAGCAGGACATGACACCATGGATGGGAGTGTCCTTTCTTTACAGGAGATGTCTAACTCACTAGTGAAATACGGAGTAACAGGATTCCTGCCGACTACACTCACCCATGATCTGGAAAGCATCCAGAAGGCGGTAGGAGCAGTAAGTACAGCGATAGGTCAAACAACTGGAGCCGAAATCCTTGGCTCCTATGTGGAAGGTCCCTACATTACACCCGACCATAAAGGAGCCCATCCCGTCGATTATATGCGAGAGCTTTCAATCGAAGAGATGGAAGGGTTGATCAATGCTTCGGATAACACCATAAAAGTCCTGACGATAGCTCCTGAAAAAGAACATGCCATGGAGGTCATCGATTATCTCATGGGCAAAGGAATCCACGTTTCAATGGGGCATACCAACGCGGATTATGAAACTACGAACCTTGCTGTCTCCCATGGGGCAAGAATCGCGGTCCATACGTTTAACGGAATGAGAGGATTCAAGCACCGCGATCCGGGATGCGTCGGGGCCGTCCTGACCAATGATGACTGCTTTTGTGAATGCATCGCCGACCTCCATCACCTCCACCCAGGTGCCATCAAACTATTATATAAAACAAAAGGAAGCGATAAAATCCTTTTAATCAGCGATTCTATGGCTGCAGCCGACTTGCCGGACGGCCATTACACCCTCGGTATACTGGATGTGAAGGTCAAAGATCGGATTGCGAGGACCGTGGAGACCAACTCCCTGGCAGGAAGTACAACCAATTTACTGGACTGCCTGAAAAATATGAAAGAAGTATTGAAACTTCCCCTTGAGGGGATTTTACCCATGGTTAGTCTAAACCAGGCAAAGCTGCTTAAAATTGATCACGAGGTTGGCAGTTTAGAGATTGGGAAAAAGGCAAATATTGTGTTGATTGATGATAAATGGGACGTTCGAGCAACCTTTGTCGGTGGGGAAATGGTGTGGGGTGGGGGACGAGGTACTGTGTCCCAACCTGAGAATTCGAGCCCAAAGAAGGGGTTCATTGGTCCATCTTAGAATTTAGGATGTCAAGTTAAGGTGGAAAAGAGAAGAAATGGTGATGTGGTTATGAAGTAGGGGCGGGCAAGTAACAGGAAAGTTCCAAACCGGATCTGTTAGGATAATATATCAAAGAAGCACGGGTCATCCCGTGCTTCTTTGCGCTGAGTAAGTAATTCGTCATGGTAATCATTTAAATTTAGTTACATAGACAATATATTTTTCTTTTTTGTAAATCTATTATCCTGAATATTTGGAATTTTATACAAAAAATAGTTACCAAGGTTGTCTTTTCAAAGTATAATTATTTTGTTCTGAAAAATGGGAGGGAGAACCAGTACGATGAAAAGAAAAATGAAAGCGCTTTTAGTGATTCAGGTCATAGTCATGATGATCCTATCATCTATGCCTTTATCTGTTTTTGCAGAGGAGTATAACCGTTCCTCACAAAAGAAAGAGATTACGAAGGTCACACCTTTGGCAGAAGGGAAAAAGTATAAAAAAACCGACGCCATCAACGATTCTCAGCTTAAGGGGTCCAAAGCCCGGTGAAGAGATCGTTGAAGAACGTACAGAAAACTCAAAAGTGTTTTATGCTGGGGATAATAAGATTACGGAACAGGTTTATTTTGAATCTATTCATAAAAAAGAGGGGGAGGATGGATCGTATGAAGAAATTTCAACGGATCTTGTCAATGATCCCTCGGATAAAAATGAGGTAGAGACCGAGAATGCCAATCTTCATTCTGCTTTCCGGAAGAAAATGAAGAATGGACGGTATGCGACCTTTAGCATCGATGGCCACTCTGTCACGTATTCCATTTTGGAAGCCTCACAGAATGGGGATTCACCGTTAAAACCTAAAGATGTTAATCGATGAAGGGAATACAGCAGCCACTGTAAAAATGCAGCAGTCATTTGAATATGACCTGAATGGCAATCTGACCAAAACGATACACAATGACGGTTCCACAGTCATCCAGGAATACGATGAACGCAATCTGATGAAGAAAATAACATATGGAACGAACCACTGGACTCGGTTTGAGTTCGATTAGAACGGGAATCGGGAACTCATGGTCGACTCCAAGAACGGCACGACCACGACATTTTCCTATGCGTACGACAAAAAAGACCGATTAAAAGAAGAAGTTCAGAATGGTCTGAAAATCGCTTATCAGTATGATCAGAGTGACAATGTCAAACACATCTCCTATCCGACGGAAGAAGGGGATCAGCAAAAAGATATAGAATATAAGTATGATGAATACGATCGGCTGGAGTCCATACTGGTAGAAGGGAAGAAAGCCCAGGATTTCACCTACAACCAAGCAGGACAAGTAGATTATACGAATAACTATTTACAATTTGATACAGGTGGATCCTCTTTTGTCAAAGTGGATTATGACTATAACTCCATCGGAAAAACCGCGGCGATCCAATATACAAAAGACGGCGAAACCAAGCTTGAAGAATATGAAATGGATTATGATCAACGGGGGTATATGAAGACTGAGAAGTCCTATACACATCGGTGATCAGGAGAAAACCATTGAAAAGACGTATCAATACAACGAAGCGGGGCAATTAAAAGAGTCAAAACAAGCATCCAATAGTACGAAATATACGTACGATGAAGTTGGAAACCGAAAGTCGATGATTGAAGGGAAAGACACCTTCGACTATTCCTACAATCAGTTTAATCAGCTGGAAAACCCGAAAAAGAACGGTTTATCTCACGCCTCGTACGTATACGATCAGCGTGGAAAAAAACAAAAAGAAGTCATGAAAAAGCAAATAGTCGGCGTCTTGAAAGATGTGACGACGAATTATACGTACGATGACGCCAACCAATTAGCTCAAGTGGAAACCCTGACCCCTGGAAAAGACACGTCCAGAGTGAAGAACTGGCATAATGGGGACGGACAGCGGATCCGCCGGGACACAGACGGTACCATCACCAATTATGTATACGATGAACACGCCCTTCTGTACACTGCCGATGAAAACAATCGAAAGATCACAGAAAATGTCCTGAACCCCGATGGAGAAATCGTCGCATCCAAGCGATTTGACTGAAACTATGAAAATCAATACTTCTTCTATCACTACGATCTGAGAGGAAGCGTCACCAATGTTGTCGATTCCGACGCCAATCGGGTCAAAGGATACGACTATGATGACTTTGGAAACATCAAGGAGGTCGGCGACAAGACATTCCATAATGAAGTGAAATTCACCGGTGCCTTCCACCGGTCTTCACTATATGAACGCCCGATACTACAGTTCTGACACAGGGCGATTCATTTCACAAGATACGTATTCCGGGAACGCATTTGACCCGTGGACACAGCATCTGTATACGTATACGAGCAATAACCCGATCAATTATGTTGATCCGACGGGGCATTATGATGTAGATCCGAATGGGAATAAAATATTGCCTACTGGGAAATATATTGCAGCTCCAAGTCGGCCAAGTACCGGGCATAGAAGTACTCCGAGTAATGTCATTCAAGGTTTTTTTATACGTGGGGCTACCCACTGCCAAATCTACCGCTCATTTCATAACCTATGTGGCGAAACTCCATAGGTTTTTTGATGGATCATCTAGTAAACTTCTTCTAATTTAGAATAACTTGATTTACTCTCTATGAATGCTATTCTTCACTTAACCGGTATGAATGAAAAAACATTCTATCCTTCCTACCCAAATCATCCCCTTTTTACCCCTCCCCAAAAGGTATTTTCCCTTAAAACTAGAATAAATACATATCTACTATTATTTCACAAGATCTGTAAAAGAAAGGAAGGAAGGAACCCATGAATTTCAGTAAAACAAAACGTCTTATCTATGCAAGTGGTCTACTTTCAATTATAGGATTAATATTGCTCTCCATCGTTCTTTATTTTCTGGTTCAAAGCGTCAGGGAGACCTTCTATCAGAATACATTCGAGAAGGATTATGAATATAGTTCATTAAAGGAAGATGGAGTGGTGGATCCGGTTCAGGTGTTTCATGGGGTGAAGTTGAATACGTTTCTCGAGGAAGATGAGGAATCGGGTAAGAAGAGCGGCAATATCCTCTTTGAGGTGAAGGATGAACCGGAAGCCAAGCTTAAAGGGTTTCACGTGGACTCCGGTCGTGAGGGTATGGGTGCGTTTGATGAGGCCATTCAATATAAGGTGATGGTGGAAAAGGAAACGGGCAAGGAGTCATTCATCATTGCGTTGAAAAAGACTCCGGATTCGGAGCCTGCGAAGTATAAGACCTTCAGCATCAACGAAAATGGGGTCATCAAGGCAAGTGAATTCACGCTTGGTACAAAGGATGAGCTGGAGACGCAATGGATAAAAGGGCTTTCTGATGAAACACATGGGTACTATACAGATCTTCCGTATCAAAAAGGGGGGACGATCTCTCTGGTCACCCTGACCTTCCTCGGCATTCTTTCTTTAACAGGAGCCAGATGGCTCAGGCGCAGATCGGCTGCTGTTGAAGCGGGGGAGGCTGCTTAGGTAAACGTGTTTTGTGAACATGGCTATTTGTACCATTACGGTACTCATGAAATCATATTCAGGAGATATAGAAAAGAAGCAAGTAACCACTACTTGCTTCTTTTCTAATCTCCTCTTATTGAACCTTCAACACTTCCCCCACATAAATCCGATCACTGATTAATTTGTTCGCCTTCTTCAATTTCGAAACCGACGTTTTATATTTTTTTGCGATGGCGGAAAGGGTGTCCCCTTTTCTCACCGTATGTGTTGTGACTTTAGCAGGGGCAGTGTTTTTATCTTTGGATGGTGTTGCCCCCGCGACTTTCAGAGCCTGTCCAACGTAGATGATATCTCCCTTTAGATTGTTGAGCTTCTTCAGGCTGCTTACGGTTGTTTGATATTTCTTGGCGATCACGGATAGAGTATCGCCTTTTTTTACTTTGTATGTCGTCTTGGAAGGTGAAGTGGACTCATTTTTGGCAGGAGCTGGTGCAGATCCTGAAACCTTCAACACTTGTCCGACATAGATGCGGTCACTGGTCAGATGGTTGATTTTCTTTAAATTGCTGATGGATGTCTTATATTTCTTGGCAATGGCAGAGAGGGTGTCCCCTTTCTTCACTTTATAACTTGTGGTCTTTTGTGCAGCAGGCTCATTTTTGGAAGGGGCCGTAGAGGAACCGGAGACCTTCAGTACTTGTCCGACATAGATGCGGTCGCTCTTCAAATGGTTGATTTTCTTCAATTGACTGACGGACGTTTTATATTTCTTAGCGATAGCAGAAAGAGTGTCGCCGCTTTTCACTTTGTACGTACCCGTCGCGTCTGCTTTGACGGGAGGCGTTTCTCCCAAGAGATAATACATGTCGTTACTGAACGTGATGTGACGTTTTGATTGATACGTCATAGCTACTTGTTTGAACTGTTTCTCCAGATTCTCGACGTTGACTTCCATATCATTCATCGCAATGGAGTAGTCGTGTTCTGACAAGTCGCCATTTAAGTAGTCGATGGTATCGATTTCGGAATTATATACTTCTATTAAACTGTTATAAATGTATTCATCCATGTCTGCGATTCCTTGATTGGAAGGATTGACCGGTGCCTCTTTCTCCAACGCCCCATCGAAGTAGGCCAAATACTCATCGTACAGTTTCATCTGTTCTTTTTCAGATTTGGCCCCATCGATCTTCGTCGTATAGTTTTCCAACGTACGGATGATTTTCGCATAATGAGCGGCGAATTGGTTCAGCTCAAGCTGATAGTTGATGGTTTGGGCAGCAAGTACAGAATGTTGCGGCTGTAAGAGCGCACTGCTGGAAAATACTAGAGATGTTGCCAGAATGGAGGCGGTCAGCGTTTTTTTCGTGATCATGTTCATTCTCCTTCAAGAATCTATAAGTATAGGGATATTATTCCTTATATGATTATAATAATCTGTTGAATAAAAGGAAATAGATTTTAGAAGCGTCATGAAACAATATTTTTCGACAAGTTTTATGGAGAATTTTACAGTATTCTAATGTTCTTGTCGTAAACCATTTACACTCCTCCATTACAATAGGGAGAAATCATGCTTAAAGAGAGTTCTTAACAGAAATACTGGAATGATAACTCGTTTGTATGGGAGGACGTTAGAATGGATTTACGATCACCGGAAAAAAAGTTCCGACCTGAATTAGAGGGTGTCAGAACGGTAGCCGCCTTTTTGGTGGCCATCTATCATATATGGATCGGGTCGGTTTCTGGCGGGGTGGATGTGTTCTTTATTGTGTCGGGTTATCTGATCACCACCTCATTATTGGCAAAGATGGAGAGGGTTGGACGTATCAACCTATTTGAATATTGGCTCGGGCTTGCCAGGAGATTATTCCCCCTCGCGTTTACAGTTCTGTTGTTTACGGTTGTGGGTTCTATTTTTATCATGCCTCAGGTGCAGTGGAAGCAGATCATTGCCGAGGTGTTTTCGTCCGCCTTTTATGTTCAGAATTGGTATTTGGCCAGCAGTGCGGTGGATTATCTTGCTCAGAATAACCAGGCAAGCCCCCTGCAGCATTTTTGGGCGCTGTCCTTGCAGGGGCAGTTTTACCTCACTTGGCCTTTCGTCATTTTTTTCTCGTTTCTACTGGCGAAAAAGGTGCTGAAAACACCGGTCAGAAAGACATTATTGGGTGTCCTGATCGGTCTCTTCACCATTTCCATTTCCTATTCCGTTTACAAGACTGCAGTGAATCAGCCTTGGGCGTATTTTGATACGCTGGCACGTGTATGGGAGTTCAGTTTGGGAGGGGTTCTGGCACTGCTCATTCCTTATTTGACGTTCAGGAAGTCTGTGAGTGTGGTGATAGGCTGGATCGGATTGGCTGTCATCTGTTTTACGGGAATCCTTCTGCCCGTTTCTACTGTTTTCCCGGGATATGCGGCCCTTCTGCCTACTACCGGGGTGAGTTTGATCATCATTGCAACGGAGAACTCTGCACGATTTGGCGTGGACAGGTTGCTCGGATCTAAGCCATTCTTGTTTTTTGGCGGGATATCATATGGTTTCTACTTGTGGCATTGGCCGCTGTTGATTTTCTATTACAGCTATTTTGGCGTGGAAACCGTAGCTGTATCAGGGGGTCTTGCCATCATCGCCAGTGCTTTTGTGCTCTCGTTCCTCTCGGTTAAAATTCTTGAAACCCCCGTACGGAAAATCAGTGTTAAACAGTCCAAAAAAAGACTGGCATCGGTATTATTGGGCCTGATTCTTCCATTGTTATGTGTGAATACCGTATGGGCTTTATATGTGAAAGATCAGGGTCAGCAACAATATAATTTGAAAGAGTATCCGGGTGCACGGGCCATTTCCGAAGGCTTGGAATCTTATCCGGACAAGGATCCCGTACCGTCAGCCCTGTCTGTTAAAGAGGACTTGCCTTCCTTTTATGAGGATCCCGAATGCTTCTCGAATATGGGGGATGCTAAAGTGACCGTCTGCTCACGGGGAGAAACGGACCAGCCCGAATATACGATCGCCCTCGTCGGCGGTTCTCATTCGGGACACTGGTTCCCTGCACTGGAAGAGCTGTCCCGCAAGATGAACATTCAAATCGATATCTACAACAAAGATGCATGCCGGTTCTCGGAAGACGATTTTGACGGGCTGTTGAATGAGTCGTGCATGGATTGGAATAAGAAGATACTGGAGATGCTGAAGTCAAACCCGCCTGATATCTTATTTACAACAGCGAACGTGGCGGACGGGGACACGGTGCCCCAAGGGTATCTCCATCAATGGAAAAAACTCGACGGCATCACCCATATCTTTGCCGTCCGTGACAACCCGGCGATGGAAGGCGATCCGCCGCAATGTGTGGAAGAAAGGGGCATCGAGGATTGTTCGGTTCCAAGGGATCAAGTATTATCCGGAGCAGTACCCTGGGAGAATACGGACGGAATCCCCGGTAATGTCACATTCGCTGATTTGTCGGAGTATTTCTGTCAAGACGGCACCTGCCCACCTGTCGTTGGGAACGTATTGGTGTATCGGGACTATCATCATATTTCGACACTGTATTCCAGGACACTGGCAGGAGCGGTAGAAGAGGAATTGAGAAAAACCGGACTCTTCTAATTTAATGGGAGCTTTGTCATTTAATTGATAGATAATAACCTCTACATTGGAACGTCCTGCAAATGTGTACAGGGCGTTTTATTTGTTTATGAGTAAAGGGCAACAATAGAAGCGGGGGTAGAAGCGGGGGGACGGTTCTCGTGCTTCCTTTTTGACCACATTTCGGAACTTTGGAAGCAAAAGAACCGTCCCTATGCTTCCTGTTTGGCGCGACCTAGAAGAACAGTTACTAAGTCTACAAACATAGTAAAAAATACCCCATTTGTCATATAGCCACCCTCAATCCATCTATTGTAAAATGGAATAGACAGAATATTGCAAGCGGTTGCATCAGTTCGAAAAACTACCTCGAGAGTCACCTCACATTTTTTTATTCACTTGTGCAAGCGTTTCCGCAATTCACCCTAGAGGACTACTATTATTCTATTAATTCAATTGAAGAGGGGGAAACATGAATGGGAAAAGGAACTAAGCGCCGGTTCTCGATTTTTATGACATTAATGATGTTGATCAGTCTGTGGTCACCACTTGCACCGGCAGCTTCTGCTGTGGCTGATGGAAATGCTACGGTTGACTCAACCGATACTAATGATCGCACGGTGCGTTTCACCTATACCCGTGAAGATCAACATTATGATGGCTGGAACATCTGGGCCTGGAATACGGGGGTGAAGGATGATCAAATCAACTTCGACTCCTACGAAAACGGAGTGGCGATAGCCAACATTGCCGTCGCACCTGAAACGGAGCAGTTCGGATTTGTTCTGCGCAGTACCCAGGATTGGGACACGGCGGAGAAGGAATCCGGCGACCGTTTCATTAAAGTGAACAAGAACGACTCCCTCACCAAGGCCTACATAACTAGCGGTGTTGAGGAAATCCGCATCGTTCCGGATGGTTCGGCTCCGGTCATCGATCAAGGGGATGCGACATTCTACTATCGTGACAAGGACCTTTTCAAAAATGATCAAATGGACACGATTGAAAAGGTACAGCTAAAGTATAACGGAGAGACAAAGGAAATGACCTATGAGCCGGAGAATGAGCGCTTCATCCTCCCATTCGATAACATCCCGAATGGAAAAAATGAGTATACCTTTTTAGTGACAAAAGATGGCGTGACGACGGAAGTGAGTGATCCGTACAATACCGTTGATGGAAAATCGGTTCTTGATTTCCAAAAAGCCGATCTCGCGGTAACGGGTTCAGTGGCTCCTGCAACTGTGGATTATAATGAAAACGCTGTCTTAAGTGTTGAGATTGAAGGATTGACAGATGGTTTAGAGATTCAAAAGATCACAGCGGACGTTTCTTCATTAGGCGGATCCGAGAAGCTTGAAATCGATCCATCACTAAATGAAGTGACCCTTTCTGTTGATGACGACATTACGGCAGGAACCAAAACCCTTCCGTTAACTGCAGTGGATTCTTACGGAAACGTTTATAAGGGAAGTACTGAAATCGAAGTGAAATCGAGACAGTCTGTCGGCGATTCCGACCTTGATTGGGATGAGTCGATCATCTATTTCATGCTGACAGACCGGTTCTTTAACGGGGATACATCGAATGATGATCCTTATGATTTGAATTATGATAAAAGCAAACGCGGAACGTATCAAGGCGGGGATTTTCAAGGAATCACGGAAAAGCTCGATTACCTTGATAAGCTCGGTGTGAACACGATCTGGATCAGTCCGGTTGTGGAAAACATCAAGTATGATGTACGACAAGGAGAAGATGGAGAGACATATTTCGGATACCACGGCTACTGGGCGAGCAACTTCGGGGAACTCAATCCTCACTTTGGATCCATGGACGATTTCCATAACCTGATTGATGAGGCCCATGACCGTGGGATTAAGATCATGGTGGATGTCGTGCTGAACCATACCGGTTATGGACTGAAAGAGATCGATGGCGAGTTGCCTGAGGATCAACGTCCTGCAGGCTATCCGACCGACGCCGAGCGTGAAAAGTACGGTGATATCCTTCGTCAGGGCAGTGTTGGTACAGACGAAGTGGTCGGTGAACTGGCCGGACTTCCTGACGTCATCACAGAAGACCCGGATGTTCGTCAGCAGATCATCGACTGGCAAACCGATTGGATTGAGAAAGCGAAAACGGATAAAGGCAACACCATCGACTATTTCCGTGTCGATACGGTGAAGCATGTAGAAGACGCCACGTGGATGGCCTTTAAAAACGCCATCACGGAAAAAATGCCGGAGCACAAAATGATCGGGGAAGCGTGGGGTGCAAGTGCCGACAATGACTATGGCTACCTTGATACGGGAATGATGGATTCCCTCCTCGACTTCGGATTCAAGGATGTCGCCCGTGAATTTGTGAACGGCAACCTGAAAGCGGCTAATGATAAACTGACGGCCCGAAACGGAAAGATCGATAACACAGCAACGCTGGGACAATTTTTAGGAAGCCATGATGAAGACGGGTTCCTGTATTCATTGGACGGAGATAAGGGTAAGCTGAAGCTCGCCGCCTCCCTTCAGGCAACATCGAAAGGACAGCCGGTCATTTACTACGGTGAAGAGCTGGGTCAGAGCGGTGCGAATAATTATCCTCAGTACGATAACCGCTATGACCTGGACTGGAGTAATGTTGAGAATAATGATGTGCTAGATCACTATTCAAAAATCCTGAACTTCAGGGGGGCGCATTCGGATGTGTTTGCAAAAGGTGAGAGACACACAGTCGGCGGTTCGAATAGCGACAAGTTCCTCTTGTTCTCCCGTGACTATAAAGACGACTCTGTATACGTAGGTTTAAACGTGGCGGACGAAGCGAAAGAGATCACGGTGACTGTAGATTCTCCTGATGCTGTCGTGAGCAACGCTTATTCTGGTGAAACTTATACTCCTGCTGGAGCGGGTGAAGTAACATTGACCCTGCCCTCCAAAGCAGACGGCGGTACAGCATTGCTGACGGTTGAAGGCGGGAAGATAACGGGCGCTGTTGCTGGTTCAGGCGGAGGAACAGACCCGGAACCAGTACCCGAAAACAACATCAGAATCCACTACAACCGCACAGACGGAAACTACGAAAACTTCGGTGCCTGGCTATGGAATGATGTGGCCTCACCATCGGCTAACTGGCCGACAGGAGCAACGATGTTCGAGAAAACAGACAGCTACGGGGGATACATTGATGTACCTCTTGCAGAGGGTGCAAAAAACATTGGATTCCTTGTCATGGATGTGACCAAAGGAGATGCAGGTAAAGATGGTGGAGACAAAACCTTCACGATCACTTCTTCTGAGATAAACGAAATTTGGATCGAGCAAGGATCGGATAAGGTGTCTACGTTCGAGCCGGTTGATCTGCCTGCGAACACGGTACGTATCCACTATGACCGCGAAGACGGGAACTATGAGAACTTCGGTCTATGGACGTGGGGAGATGTGAAATCTCCGACAGAGAACTGGCCGACTGGCGCCCTGGATTTTTCAAAAAAGGATCGATATGGCGGCTACGTGGATGTCGAATTGAACGAAGCAGCCAAACAGATCGGCTTCCTTGTGTTGAATGAGGCAACAGGGGAGAAGGACGGAGGAGACAAAACCTTCAACCTGCTCAATAAATATGATCAACTTTGGGTGAAGGAAGGCGAGGATAACGTCTTCATTTCTCCACATGGAGATGTGGCGACTGGATTGGTTTCATCTGAAGTCATTTCGGATGACACCATCCAATTGAATTTTACAATGACAGATGGTTTGACAGAAGAAGATCTCATGACTGGTATAACCGTCAAGGATAAGGACGAAGAGAACGTAACCGTGAACAGCGTCAAGATCACCGGTGATAAAACGGTGGAAGTGAAAGCAGAATTGGATCTGAATAAACTACCATTATCCATTACCTACTCAGGCAGAACCGTTTCAGCAGCGGCCGGCTGGAGACTGCTTGATAACAAGTATGCATACAATGGAGACGACCTCGGTGCCACATACAAAAAAGGAAATGCCACTTTAAAACTATGGGCACCAAAAGCGAGCAAGGTGATCGTGAATATTTATCATAAAAAAGATGCCAGGACATTAATCGGAAAAGTCGGAATGACGTTAGGTGAAAAAGGCGTCTGGTCAACTGAATTGAAAGCGAAAGACCTTAAAGTGAAAGATTTAAAAGGCTTTTACTATCAATACGAAGTAACCAATGAAGGCATAACGAAAAAAGTACTGGATCCGTATGCCAAATCCATGGCTGCCTTCACCGTCAATACAGAAGGTGAAGCAGGACAGGATGGCGATAACGTCGGAAAGGCGGCAATCGTCGACTTGAAAGGGACGGACCCTAAGAAATTCACTCATGCCTCCATCGACGGCTATGAAAAACGGGAAGATGCGGTCATTTACGAAATCCACGTCCGAGACTTCACATCCGACCCGTCCATCGAGAAGGATTTGAAGAAGGAAAGATGGGGCACGTATGATGCCTTCATCAAAAAGCTTGATTACATCAAGTCAATGGGTGTGACCCATGTTCAACTGCTTCCAATCATGGCCTGGTACTACGGCGACGAAACGAAGATGGGGGAACGGGAGCTTGAATATTCCGCAGGGGGCAATGAGTACAACTGGGGATATGATCCTCACAGCTACTTTTCTCCTGATGGTGCGTATTCAGAGGATGCTACCGATCCACAACTTCGCATCGAAGAAACGAAGAGATTGATCGATGCGATTCATGATAAGGGGATGGGAGTTGTTCTTGACGTCGTCTACACTCATATGGCAAAAACAAGCACATTGAACGACATCGTACCAAACTATTATGCCTTCCAGGATGATCAAGGAAACTTCCTCGGAGGCTTCGGTAATAATCTGGCCACCAACCATACCATGGCTGAAAAACTGATGGTGGATTCAGTGAAATACTGGTTCGACGAATACAAGATCGACGGCATGCGCTTTGATATGATGGGTGACGCAAGCTATCCGGCAGTCCAGAAAGCATACGACGCAGCAGCTGAAATCAACCCGGACGCCCTGTTCATCGGGGAAGGGTGGAGAACATTCGCCGGTCACTTATCCGACCCTTCATTAGAAGGGATGGGAGCCGACCAGGATTGGATGGATAAAACCGACGACGTGGGAGTCTTCTCTGATGAAATCAGGAACGAACTGAAATCCGGCTTCGGTTCAGAAGGTGAGCCCCGATTCCTGACGGGTGGCGCTCGCGACATTAACACCATTTTTAACAACATCAAAGGACAACCCGGTAACACGGCTGACGACGACCCTGGCGATATGGTCCAATACATCGCGGCACACGATAACCTGCCCCTGTACGATGTGATTGCTCAATCGATTAAAAAGGACCCTGCCATTCCAGAGAATAATCTGGAAATTCACAAGCGGATCCGCCTCGGGAACTCAATGATTCTGACATCACAAGGAACGGCATTTATCCACGCGGGGCAGGAATACGGTAGAACCAAACAATGGTTGGGTGAGGGCATACCCGAGCAGAAATATCATGAGTTAGAGGACGAAAATGGAGACCCATTCGGATACTTCATCCACGATTCATACGATTCATCCGACGCCATCAACAAATTTGACTGGGAAAAAGCAACGAACAAGAAAAAATACGAAGTCAATACAACGACAAGGGAATATACAGAAGGACTGATTAAGTTAAGGAGATCAACCAATGCGTTCCGTTTGGGGGACAAGGAGCTGGTTGATCAAAATGTATCATTGCTGGATATCCCTGAAATCACTGATACAGACTTGATGCTTGCCTACAAGAATGTATCCACCGATGGTACGGGTGAGTACTATGTATTTGTAAATGCGGATAACAAAGCTCGTACTCTATCGATCGGAGATGATGACCTTTCGAAAGGAATAGTGGTGGTGGATAATGATGAAGCGGGAACAACCCCTGTTACTAAGAAGTCTGGTTTTACATTAACCCAAAATACTCTGGTGTTGGATCCTTTGACTACTATCGTAATCAAGAGAGATAAAGAAGATAAAAAGAAAAAGTAAGTGGTCAAACCTTATGGGAAAATGGCCTCAACCTTGAAAATGAGGTTGAGGTTTTTATCTTTACTCAAACAATTGATTAGTTGATTAAACCCTATGAATTCTGACATGATTTCATTAAATAAATGTTTGTTTAATTATTACTCTTATTTTACAGTCGATTTGAACAGGAAAATGTAGGGATAATAGTCATGACAGACCATTTTTATTCTTTTAGGCATATTTAGAACCAAGTATAAAAAATTGTGATACGATTCAAAAGTAGTATAAATGACATGTGTAAATATAGGTGTAATTAATCGTTTAATTGCATGTAGTATGAAGGAATCTTTCATAATTCGTACGATAAGGGCAAAACCATTGAAAAGTGGTGACGCAAAACTATAGGGGCTAAAGTCATAATGACGATGCTTGCCAGTTTTCGAAACGGACTCCTGCGATTTATGAAGTGGAGGAGAGAAGATGAAGGTGACTCAGTTGCTAGTACAAATGAAATGCAAATGGCATTTTTGGGGGGTTCACTACAACCGGATTTTGCTTGAAGGGTGTTTGGACTCTCAGATTCAAAAGAAGTTACAGGAACAAATAAGGTATCATGAAATGAAGTTGGATGACATTCATTAGTAAACATATAAGGATAACTTGAGCTAGGAATTGTTGATGCAATAACAAGCTGAATAAACAAATAGGTGTGGGCAAGAGGGAACTTTTCCTCCGCCCCTTAATTAAATAATGAAAGATCCACAGTATCAGCCATTTTCTTATAGCCTTCATCATTTGGATGGAGGTGATCACCCGAGTCGTATTTATTAATATAATACTCAGGTTCACCGGGATCCCGTAGTGCTTTGTCAAAGTCGATTACCCCATCAAATACCACGCTTGTCCTTATCCAGTGGTTCACTTCCAGGCGCGTCTTTTCTCCTCGTAGTGTGAACAATCCAGACCCTTTAAAAGGAGTCAGGGTACCTCCATATATTTTTATGCCATGATCATGGGCGGAATCGATGATTTTTTTCATTCTTCCGATGATTTTTTCAGCATCATATTCTGGGTAATGTCTAATATCATTTAGTCCCTGGTGGAGTATCAATGCTTTTACCCCCTGTTGACTGAAAACATCCCTCTGAAGCCTTGTCAGGGTATTTTCCCCATTATCGGGCCGACTGTTAATCAGTTGATTGCCTGAAATCCCTGCATTCATAACCGTTAATTCTGATTGTTCCTGTTTCAGTCTTCTTGCCAAATAATCAGTCCAACGTCGATTTGTATTGACTGTGGATTTATTCCCATTTGCGATGGAACTACCTATTACCACAATAGAGCCTTTTAAAGAATCATCAGCTGCCACATCCACTCCATCCAGCAAGAACCATGCGTTTACTTTTTCGTTAAATGCAGAAGAGTCTGATGTTGAACCATGGTTTCCACTGGAAATATAGGTTGTTTGCATCGATACAGGATGCCATGTGACAGGTCCGGATTTTTCCTTCATATATATACTTACTGCAATAGCCTCATCATCTGTCACTTCCAATAAAATAGAATCACTGAATTTTCTCTCACCGGGAGGGATAGTCACTTTAGATTTTCCTTCAAATGTCACTTCGAGATCTGTACCACTATCAATTTCAGATTCCTTTTGTGAAATCGCCACATGTATCTCCTGCATGGTCAATGGCTTTTCAGAAAAGACATTGGATAGGCGGAGTCTTATCTTATTGGCCTTTACTCGGGGGTGGATAATCATCCGAATCGTTTGGTCTTCAAATCCAATATCTGAAACTCCCTCCTCAAAAGGCGCTTGCATACTAGCGTTCCAAACGCCTACCCATTCACTTTGGTTGATATTTTCATTTGCAATATCCCGAAATTCATTCCAATAAAGCGTTAATATTAAAATGAAAATTATGATTAGAGAAATTAAAACACCAAGTCTACGATTCATGTAGTTTTCCTTCCCATACGTAAGGTTGCATTTTAGTATGTGTGATTTAACAGGAACTATTACCATGACGGCAACATCTCCTATATTCCTGGAAGATATATTTACAAACCTTTACATGCTTTTAATGGTTTTTTTACACTACTTTGCTATTCTAAACATGCAGGGAAAAATTGATAATGTGGAGGGGTTTCTATGTTACGCAATTTTAAAAGAGAATGGCATAAGTTTTGGTTTTTCAGTTTTAACTATAAACTTGAGGCGACTAGTGATATGAGCCAATTCAATAAAATTCGTGAAAAATCTAAATATCATGGGGATAAACTTATGCAGCTCTTGTAGCTGCTTTTTTTATTTAACGGTATCGTCATATCCTCTACCTATTTAAACCTTTAGAAACAAAGTCCCTTCATTAAGTGTAAGAAATATTTGAAGCTGCCAGATTCCACTAGTGCGGATTCATGTATAATATGGATAGGTCGTGCATGCTATCGGGGTGTGATAAAGGGGGAAATCAGGGTGTCAATATGTTCAGTATGGCCGCTACACCGACAGCTGCGAATACAACCATATACTCGATGCAATTCCAGACAGAGTCACAGAAAATCCCATATGCTACCTATTATTACGTTGCGATCGCCTATGTAGTTTCAGATTCATTTACTGATTAGCTATTTATTACAAGAGAAGAGAGATCGTAGATTCAATCTATTTTTTATTTGAAGATATTCTTTTTTCTATTGATTAGTCGTTTGAAGATGTGGTATATTCTTCTTCGGCTTACAAAAATGGATTTGATAAGCAGTTGAAAAAGTTATGAATCAGAAGTTGACTTCTGCGAAATCAAATGATATAGTAATACATGTCTTAAAGAGGACATTCATGAAAACGGCCCATTGGTCAAGCGGTTAAGACACCGCCCTTTCACGGCGGTAACACGGGTTCGAATCCCGTATGGGTCACCAACTCTTTTTTTAAATGATTTATAAATACGGAGGATTAGCTCAGCTGGGAGAGCATCTGCCTTACAAGCAGAGGGTCGGCGGTTCGATCCCGTCATCCTCCACCATTTTCGTTTTTGTTCATTTAATATGCCGGTGTAGCTCAACTGGTAGAGCAACTGACTTGTAATCAGTAGGTTGGGGGTTCAAGTCCTCTTGCCGGCACCATTTGGTATTTCATTTGAGCCATTAGCTCAGTTGGTAGAGCATCTGACTTTTAATCAGAGGGTCGAAGGTTCGAATCCTTCATGGCTCACCAAAGATTTTTGCGCAGCAAAAAATCATACATGCGGGTGTGGCGGAATTGGCAGACGCACCAGACTTAGGATCTGGCGCCGCGAGGCGTGGGGGTTCAAGTCCCTTCACCCGCACCATTCATTTCGCGGAAGTAGTTCAGTGGTAGAACACCACCTTGCCAAGGTGGGGGTCGCGGGTTCGAATCCCGTCTTCCGCTCCAAGAACTTGCCGGGGTGGCGGAACTGGCAGACGCACAGGACTTAAAATCCTGCGGTAGGTGACTACCGTACCGGTTCGATTCCGGTCCTCGGCACCATGATTTTTTGCGGAAGCAAAATAATCATCCATAGTGTGCGACAACTAATTACTGTTAATATAAACTCATTTAGCGCCCGTAGCTCAATTGGATAGAGCGTTTGACTACGGATCAAAAGGTTAGGGGTTCGACTCCTCTCGGGCGCGCCATATATCGGGAAGTAGCTCAGCTTGGTAGAGCACTTGGTTTGGGACCAAGGGGTCGCAGGTTCGAATCCTGTCTTCCCGACCACTTCATTTGGGGCCTTAGCTCAGCTGGGAGAGCGCCTGCTTTGCACGCAGGAGGTCAGCGGTTCGATCCCGCTAGGCTCCACCAGGTTTTTTTACGAAAAGTAAACAAACTACATTGGTTTTACAGTAAAACCAAATTGCATTTTAGATTCATGGCGGTGTAGCTCAGCTGGCTAGAGCGTACGGTTCATACCCGTGAGGTCGGGGGTTCGATCCCCTCCGCCGCTATTATTCAATACATAACGCACAATTTATAAGGACCCTTAGCTCAGTTGGTTAGAGCAGACGGCTCATAACCGTCCGGTCGTAGGTTCGAGTCCTACAGGGTCCATTATACGGAGGAATACCCAAGTCCGGCTGAAGGGATCGGTCTTGAAAACCGACAGGGGTGTAACAGCCCGCGGGGGTTCGAATCCCCCTTCCTCCTCCATAATTCCTTTAACTTATATCGTCGCGGGGTGGAGCACGACCGAATAATCTTCGGAGCGTACACATCAGCGCACCGACTGAGCGGCAGCTTGAATAAGTATACTGAAGTCGGGGTGGTTCTACGTGATGCACAATTGGATAGTAGGAACTCAATTATTTTATATCGTCGCGGGGTGGAGCAGTTCGGTAGCTCGTCGGGCTCATAACCCGAAGGTCGCAGGTTCAAATCCTGTCCCCGCAATACCATTTTTGATTCGGATATGAATTAGGATGTTGATAATTCTCAATGAGTCACGTATGGATAGTTATTTTCGCTGTCGCGAAGGTAATGAAACCAATTTTGCTAGCGCAAATAATGAAAGTTATTTTGACTATCGTCAAATTATGAAACCTATTTTGCTGGCGCAAAAAGCTTTGGTCCGGTAGTTCAGTTGGTTAGAATGCCTGCCTGTCACGCAGGAGGTCGCGGGTTCGAGTCCCGTCCGGACCGCCATTTGTCTTTTGATGGTCATTTGAAAATTTAATCTTCTATATAATATGGCTCAGTAGCTCAGTTGGTAGAGCAATGGACTGAAAATCCATGTGTCGGCGGTTCGATTCCGTCCTGAGCCACCATTTATACTTAAGAACCTTTAAGTATTTATTTTATTTGGAGGGGTAGCGAAGTGGCTAAACGCGGCGGACTGTAAATCCGCTCCTTCGGGTTCGGCAGTTCGAATCTGCCCCCCTCCACCAAGATTTTTTACAAAGCGACAGCGGAGTAAAATAATCCTCCTTAAACTATGCGAAGCGAGAGCGGAGCACAGTAATCCAGACAGAAAATTTCATAGGGGCATAGTTTAACGGTAGAACGAAGGTCTCCAAAACCTTTGGTGTGGGTTCGATTCCTACTGCCCCTGCCAAAGATATTTCAAGCATGGCGATTGTGGCGAAGTGGTTAACGCACCTGATTGTGGTTCAGGCATTCGTGGGTTCGATTCCCATCAGTCGCCCTTTATATTATTGGGCTATAGCCAAGCGGTAAGGCATCGCACTTTGACTGCGACATGCGTTGGTTCGAATCCAGCTAGCCCAGCCAACGGCGGCATAGCCAAGTGGTAAGGCAGAGGTCTGCAAAACCTTTATCACCGGTTCAAATCCGGTTGCCGCCTCCAAATATTCATGCGGGTGTAGTTTAGTGGTAAAACCTCAGCCTTCCAAGCTGATGATGAGGGTTCGATTCCCTTCACCCGCTCCAATTTTTTATGGGCCTATAGCTCAGCTGGTTAGAGCGCACGCCTGATAAGCGTGAGGTCGGTGGTTCGAGTCCACTTAGGCCCACCATTTTATTATTCCGCAGTAGCTCAGTGGTAGAGCTATCGGCTGTTAA
>NZ_CAJGBF010000029.1 GCF_904424705.1 Rossellomorea arthrocnemi
TAAGATCCCTAGAAGATGACTAGGTAGATAGGTCAGAGATGGAAGCATGGCGACATGTGGAGTTGACTGATACTAATCGATCGAGGACTTAACCATAAAGAGTCATGATTTTAATGAACAACAATTGATCGATATTCGGCTTTCTTGACATCAATCCTTTATCTAGTTTTCAGGGAACAAATTTTATATGAAAATATAAAAAAAACCTTGAAAAATTATATCTACACGATATAATAATACTTGTCCTTTAATAGAGACAAGATATAGTCTGGTGACAATGGCGAAGAGGTCACACCCGTTCCCATGCCGAACACGGAAGTTAAGCTCTTCAGCGCCGATGGTAGTTGGGGGATCTCCCCCTGTGAGAGTAGGACGTCGCCAGGCATATCGTTCCGCAGTAGCTCAGTGGTAGAGCTATCGGCTGTTAACCGATCGGTCGCAAGTTCGAATCTTGCCTGCGGAGCCATTATAGGGAGAGCTGTCCGAGTGGCCGAAGGAGCACGATTGGAAATCGTGTAGACGGTTAACGCTGTCTCAAGGGTTCAAATCCCTTGCTCTCCGCCATTATATTTTTCTAAATAAGGCCCATTGGTCAAGCGGTTAAGACACCGCCCTTTCACGGCGGTAACACGGGTTCGAATCCCGTATGGGTCACCAAAGTTTTTTACAGAAGCCAAATAGCTTATCATTTACATATGGAGGATTAGCTCAGCTGGGAGAGCATCTGCCTTACAAGCAGAGGGTCGGCGGTTCGATCCCGTCATCCTCCACCAAGTTTTTTTACGAAAGTAAAATAAACTTCCTTAACATAGTATCGTCGCGGGGTGGAGCAGTTCGGTAGCTCGTCGGGCTCATAACCCGAAGGTCGCAGGTTCAAATCCTGTCCCCGCAATACCATTTTGACTCGGATATGAATTAGGATGTTGATCATTCTCAATGAGTCTCGTATGGATAGTTATTTTCGCTGTCGCGAAGGTAATGAAAGTTATTTTGACTATCGTCAAAAAACTCTGGTCCGGTAGTTCAGTTGGTTAGAATGCCTGCCTGTCACGCAGGAGGTCGCGGGTTCGAGTCCCGTCCGGACCGCCATTTTTAATTTGATTTTAATGAATGTTTATTGAAAAAGAAAAGGGTTTCGATAAGTGAGCTAACGAAGAGATTCGAATCTTAGCGGAAGCCGAAAACTATTTGGCTCAGTAGCTCAGTTGGTAGAGCACGATGAATAAGCTTCACCCGAGTAAACATCAGCGTACTGCTCGAGCAGCTCCTTGATTCAGCTTCCTGAGAGCTGGACGATGGACTACAACATTCTAATTTTAGGATGCATACTAAATATGGCTCAGTAGCTCAGTTGGTAGAGCAATGGACTGAAAATCCATGTGTCGGCGGTTCGATTCCGTCCTGAGCCACCATTTATTTACTTGATGCCGGTGTAGCTCAACTGGTAGAGCAACTGACTTGTAATCAGTAGGTTGGGGGTTCAAGTCCTCTTGCCGGCACCAGTCAAGTGATTTAGCTGGAGGGGTAGCGAAGTGGCTAAACGCGGCGGACTGTAAATCCGCTCCTTCGGGTTCGGCAGTTCGAATCTGCCCCCCTCCACCAAGATTTTTTACGAAGCGAAAGCGGAGTGAAATAATCCTCCTTAAGCTAAACACAGAGGAGTACTATGCTTCAAAGCGAATAGCAAGAGGTTTTGTAAGATATTTCATAGGGGTATAGTTTAACGGTAGAACGAAGGTCTCCAAAACCTTTGGTGTGGGTTCGATTCCTACTACCCCTGCCAATTTTCATTTTCATTATGGCGATTGTGGCGAAGTGGTTAACGCACCTGATTGTGGTTCAGGCATTCGTGGGTTCGATTCCCATCAGTCGCCCCATAAAAGTCACATTTCCATTTCCGTGACATATACTATCAGTGGGCTATAGCCAAGCGGTAAGGCATCGCACTTTGACTGCGACATGCGTTGGTTCGAATCCAGCTAGCCCAGTAGTGCGGAAGTAGTTCAGTGGTAGAACACCACCTTGCCAAGGTGGGGGTCGCGGGTTCGAATCCCGTCTTCCGCTCCAATATTAAGGCGGCATAGCCAAGTGGTAAGGCATGGGTCTGCAAAACCCTGATCACCGGTTCAAATCCGGTTGCCGCCTCCAAATGTAATGCCGGTGTGGCGGAATTGGCAGACGCGCACGACTCAAAATCGTGTTCCTCTGGAGTGCCGGTTCGATCCCGGCCACCGGTACCACATCGCGGGTGTAGTTTAGTGGTAAAACCTCAGCCTTCCAAGCTGATGATGAGGGTTCGATTCCCTTCACCCGCTCCAACTTACATACGATAGACTTTCTCTTAATGAGGAAGTCTTTTTTTATTGATTACCTGTGAAAAAGCATCAAATTATCATCATTTCAACGTTATGTGCGTTTATCTAATCGTCTTTGCTCCATTTACTTTTGATCAAAACCAATATATTTTCAAAAATCGACCATTTATTTTCAATTCCAGTACTATATTTCAAAAACGCATTTCACCCCGTGCACCTAACCGAACCACAAGGAAACCCAACCTTTCATTTACCCACCACAACAAAAACGATATAGTCAAAATTTTGCACCTTCTTAGTCAATTGAGTTCCCCTATTGAAGAAAGCGCTACCATTATAATGAAAGAAAGCGATTACACAATTAGGGTGGTGAGACGGGTGGAACCAAAGATTCAGACGGGACCAGTAAGCCCAGATGTACAAATGAAGGCAGTGACGAAGAAGAAGTTTAAGTATAAGAGCTTACTTACGTACGCTGCCTTTGTAGGACCGGCACTTTTATTTTTCTTAGTGATTCAGATTCTTCCATTCTTAATGGGCGTGTATTATTCCTTTACTTCGTGGAATGGTGTCAGCTCGGTTGTTGAGTGGGTAGGATTCGAGAATTATAAGAAAATCTTCACGGATGATAAGACGTTCTTTAATTCCTTTATGTTTACAACGAAGTTTATGTTCGCAGCTGTAATTATTAGTAACTTGATAGGGTTCGGGTTTGCCTTGTTGCTGAACGCAGCGTTGAAGACCCGAAATATTTTACGGACAGTATTTTTTATTCCTAACGTCATTGGAGGATTGTTACTCGGATTCATCTGGCAGTTCATCTTTGTGAAAGGATTCGCATCACTTGGGAATATGACGGATATCGGATTCTTTAAAATGCCTTGGCTGGGTGATGAGAAGACGGCTTTCTGGGGGATTGTCATCGTATTTGCATGGCAGATCTCGGGATACATGATGGTCATTTACGTGGCAGCCTTGCAAGGGGTGGACAATTCACTTCTGGAGGCAGCCAAGATGGATGGGGCATCGAATTGGACACTGTTGACGAAGATCATCATTCCTTTGATCTTACCGGCATTCACAATTTGTTTCTTCTTAACTATTTCCATGGCCTTTAAGATATTCGATCTCAACATCTCACTGACAGGCGGTGGTCCATTCAACTCTACACAGTCTGTTGCGATCAATATTTATCAGGAAGCATTCCAGAATAACCGTTATGGACTTGGGACCGCGAAATCGATTCTGTTCTTTGTGGTCGTGGCTGTGTTTACAACGGTTCAGGTGATGGTGACGAAGAAGAAGGAGGTTGAGGCATAATGGGCAATCGCTATACGAAGAGAACGTTTGTATTAGAGATCATCGGGATTGTCATTGGGCTCATTTTCCTTATCCCTTTCTACTTTGTATTGGTCAACTCGGTAAAACCATTCGCTGCGATTTTGATTGATGCGGCAGCGTGGCCGAAGGAATTTATGTTTTCCAACTATGCCAAGGTGTGGGAGGTCATTAATTTCCCCCGTGCATTCTGGAATTCATTGGTCATCACGGTTTTCAGTAATATAGGTTTAGTCATCATCAGTTCCATGGCGGCATGGAAGATGGTGCGCACGCCTGGGAGGTTCAGTAAAATTCTGTTTGTCATCTTTGTATCCGCCATGGTGATTCCGTTCCAGACGGTGATGATTCCCCTCATGAAAGTTGGGGGTACGTTAGGGATTACTAATAGCATTCCAGGTTTGATCATCATGTACTTCGGATTCGGTGTACCCTTATCCCTGTTCTTATATCACGGATTTGTGAAAACGGTTCCGATTGAAATCGAGGAATCGGCGATGATAGACGGCTGCAGTCAGTTTGGCGTGTTTTGGAGAATCGTATTTCCGTTACTGAAACCGATCACAGTGACAGTGATCATTTTGAACACTTTGTGGATTTGGAATGATTATCTGCTTCCACTCCTTGTGTTACAGGATGCGGAACTGCGCACGATTCCACTTGCAGCAAGCTCGTTCTTTGCACAGTATACGAAACAATGGGATATGGGACTTGCAGCATTGGTGCTTGGAATAACACCGATCGTCATTTTCTTCCTATTTTTACAGAAGCATATCATTAAAGGAATTGCATCAGGTTCCATCAAGTAGATATAAAGTTTCTGTGGAAATGGTCTATCATTGATACAGAAATTTATATAAAATATTTTATATCAGGGAGGTCAATCCATTTATGAAACGTATTCTATTACTTTGTATGTCTTTGGTTTTAGTATTTGGAATTATTGCCGGCTGTTCTTCTAAAGACAAAACAAGCAGTTCAGGGGATTCCGGTTCAGGTGATGATGTTGTAACACTAAATTTCTTCCAGTTCAAGGTTGAAATAGCCGATCAGCTTCAAGAAATGATCAAGGAATTCGAAGCGGAGCACCCGAACATTAAGGTAAAGCTTGAAACAGTTGGTGGAGGTGCCGATTACGGTGCGGCCCTTAAAGCGAAATTTGCTTCTGGTGAAGAGCCGGATATTTTCAACAATGGTGGGTTCAAAGAGTTGGAGCTTTGGAAAGAAAAGCTTGCGGATCTTTCTGGTGAACCATGGGTAGAGCATGTCCTTCCGATTGGTAAAGTTCCGATGACTGATGAGGACGGTAAGCTGTATGGAATGCCTGTTAACTTAGAGGGGTATGGATTTGTTTATAATAAAGATTTATTTGAAAAAGCGGGCATTACCGAGCCTCCTGCAACGATTGATGAATTAAAAGACGCTGCCAAGAAACTTGAAGCGAAGAAAATTACTCCATTCTCAGCTGGTTACGGCGAGTGGTGGGTAATCGGTCAGCATTTACTGAATATTCCTTTTGCACAGCAGGAAGATCCGGATGCCTTCATCGCTGGCCTTTATGATGGATCTGAGAAATTTGTAGGAAACGAGAAATTCAAAGAGTTCAAAGAGGTTCTTGACACTGAGCTTAAATATGCAAACGATAATCCTTTAACAACGGATTATAATACGCAAGTAACGTTGTTTGCCTCAGGTGAAACAGCAATGCTTCAACAAGGAAATTGGACTGAGAACATGATCACGGAAATCAATCCTGATATCAACATGGGATTCCTTCCAATTCCTATCAGCAATGACGACAGCGCAAATCGCCTTCCTGTCGGTGTACCGAATAACTGGGTATTGAATAAAAACTCTGAACACCTTGAAGAAGCGAAAACATTCTTGGAGTGGATGGTTTCTTCTGAAACAGGTAAGCGTTATATCACGGAAGAATTTGCGTTCATCCCTGCATTCGATAATATCGAGCCGAATGGTCTAGGTGACTTAGGTCAATCAATCCTTGACTACTCTAAGGACGAGAATACCATTCCTTGGACTTGGTTTAAATGGCCGGATGGAGCGAACAAAGAATTCGCTGCAACGATTCAGGAATATGCAGCCGGGAAAATCGATTACGATACTGTACTTGAGCGATTCCAACAAACTTGGGATAACTTGAAGTAAACAGAATAATAGAAAGCATGTCTACTGAAGACATGCTTTCTATTTTATAAGTTTAGTAGGAATATTTTGAAAAAACACTTCCAAGAGGAGCGAATAACACTTTATACTAGTGTATAAGTGAGACCTGGGAGGTCCGTCCCTCATGTTAAAAACAAGCATTCGGAATAAGTTGATTGTGTTGTTGATGATTACGACGATTGTACCGTTTGGCAGTTCGATCATTATTACATATTTGTATACGAAGAATTCGATAGAGGAGCAGGTTGTGAAGGAGAGCAGTAATCTGCTTTATCAAGGGAAGGTGAATTTGGAGAGCTATATCAATGAGCTCAACGGATTGACGCTGTCACTCTACAATAATCCTGATTTCATTAATTTCATGAGGTCGCCAAGTAAGGAGAATAACTACTTGACGATCGGGATCGTGAAAAATATTGTGCAAACGATTCTCTACACAGGGGATACGATCAGCGGGGTACGTATTTCCTTCGCAGATGGCGATAGGGTCATTTCAGCAACGAAACGGTCCACAGTTGTGTTCTCCAATAGAATAAAAGATTCACAATGGGAACACTTCAGGGAGGCTGAGCGAAGCCCGTATAACATGTACATTGAACCAACCTATAGCCAGGAAGAGGAGAGCATTAACCGTTCGAAGGAAATCGTTACGATTCACCGGGCATTTCGAAATATCCCGGGAGATGAGGTACTAGCGTATATTTCCCTGGATATTTCACCTGATAAAATCATCGATTTGAGCAGGAATCTTTATAATTCTGAATCAGAGGAATTTTATTTATTGTCTTCAGAAGGGGAGATGATTTACAGCTCGGATCGGGACGTATCGGATGATGGCAACAATCAGAAATGGATCAAAAGGATAATGGAGTCAAAGGATGTTTCAGGGACCCTTGAGTGGAAGGAAGATAAGTTCAATGGGGTGATGATGTACGATCAGCTTCCAACTTCAGCCGGTGGATGGTTCCTGGTGAAGAGGGTATCTTATGCCAACCTTTATGAAAGTGCTTTTAGTGTGGCAAAGATCAATATCTTGTTTGGGGTTCTTGGCTTAACCCTCGTGGTACTGGCAACACTGTTTGTTTCCTTTAAGATTACTTCACCAATCCGGATACTCCTTACAAATATTCAACAGGTAGAAAAGGGGAATATGAAGGTTCAGGCAGAATCATTCGGCTCCGATGAAATTGGGATCCTTGGGTTTCGGTTTCAGCAGATGATCGAGCGGATCAACCATTTGATCAACAGGGAATATAAGCTTGAGTTAGAAAATAAAACAAATCAATTAAAGGTCCTGCAATCCCAGATCAATCCGCATTTTCTCTACAATGCCCTGCAATCCATTGGTACGATTGCTCTCAAGAACAAGATTCCACAAATTTACTCCTTGATCACCCATCTATCTAAAATTATGAGGTACGGGATGAATATGGAAGAAGATGTGGTTCCTTTAAGCAAGGAGATCAATTATACAAATGCCTACCTCCTGCTTCAAAAAGAGCGTTTTGGTAAGAACCTGGAATACAGTGTCGAAATGGCTGATGAGGTGAAGGAAGTTCAGGTCCCTAAAATGATCCTACAGCCCCTCATCGAAAACTACTTCAAGCACGGATTCGATATCCGTGAAGGAGTAGGACAGATTGCACTAACATGCTATCAGGAGGGGAAAGAACTGGTGATGATCGTCCGTGACAACGGAGTCGGGGTGACGGAAGAAAGGCTCAGGGAAATTGAGGAACACTTTAAAGCAGATGCATGGAATAAAACAGGAGAAGAAACGAATATCGGATTGAAAAATGTTTATGTAAGGTTAAAGCTTTACTTTGAGCACTTATCGACTCTGCTCCTTGAGAATCATAAAGGGGGAGGCTTTATGGTCACCATAAGGCTGCCAATACGACTGGAAGGTGAGGCAAATGAAAGCAATCATCATTGACGACGAAAAGCATGTACGTGAAGGGTTACTTTTGTTAGCGGAGTGGGATAAGCACGGTATCCACACCATCCTGGAGGCAGAAGACGGAGATGAAGCCATCGAATTGATCACAGAGCACAGGCCGGAGATCATCTTTACAGATATGAGAATGCCGAAGCGGGACGGCATCAACTTGTTAAAATGGCTTCATGCCTCTGACCTTACAAGTAAAACCATTGTTGTGAGCGGATATGATGATTTCGAATACATGAGAAACGCGATTTATTATAAGAGCTTTGATTATATTCTGAAGCCGATCGAGCCGGAAGTACTGAATGAAACCCTGGGTAAAGCAGTGAAGGAATGGAATGAACAAGCCCGATCAAGAAGATCCCAAGTCGAGGAAAAACGAGTCATGAATGAAGCAAAGCCTTTATATTGGGATCGAATATTTTCAAGCCTATGTGCGAAAGAGGGCATTGCGCCTGAGATGGTGGAAAAGGTGGAGAGAGAGTTTGGTGTTTTGTTACCCAAGCTGGAGAAGACGGTCGCCCTCCTGCCGATCAAGCCGATTATGATGAAATCCTTTCAGGGTGACAGGGACCTTGCCTTTTTCACTCTCATCAATATTTGCAATGAGCTCTTGCGAAAGCAGAATGATGGGGTCTGCTTCCGGAATAGCAACAAAGAAGATGAACTTGTCATTCTCTTCTGGAATCATAAGCATGTGACGTATTTGCTGAAAGAAATATACTCTTTAATCTATCAATACAGCAAGGTATTTACAGTTTTGGCTATGGGGAAGAAGTCGAAAAAAGTAAATGAAGCCTATGAATCCGCCCATGAAGTGTTTTCAAGGCATACACTGCTCGCTCAAAAGAAAATTGTCACCCACCGGGATGTGAAGGCAGGTTCACTCCTGCATTTATTGGATCACTCCAATGAAATGAAGTGGGCGATCCGTTCAGGGAGCAGACCTCAGGTACAGTCCCAGCTTGATGTGATCTTCGTCCAATTAGAAAGCAGTCATACCCTTTCCCTGGAACAGCTTAAGGTATGGGAGGATCAATTTGAACTATTACGAAATAATTGGTTGAAAGAATATGAAATCAAGCGTCAGGAACCATTCTATCGTGGCACGGATTATTGGAATGAAGATGGATCGTTTTCTTTCAGGAAGTTTAAAGAAGAAAAGGCAAAACAATTTAATGAACTTATACAAACACTGACAGACGCTAAATATCAGAAAGAGAAAAACAATATGCAGCATATTGAAGAATACCTGCAGCAGCATTATCAGGAAGATATCAATCTTCAGGAAATTGCCGACAGATTCTTTTTAAGCAGGGAATACATTTCACGTAAGTTCAAACAGGACTATGGAGCCACCATCACGGATTATGTCACGAATATCAGGATGGAAAAGGCAAAGAAGCTCCTAGAAAACCCTTATTTAAAAATTTACGAAGTAGCCTACGGTGTCGGATATGGGAATGAAAAGTATTTCAGTAAGGTTTTTAAGAAACATGCCGGTGTTACACCAAATGAATACCGGCATGCCCAAACATAAACTTGGAGGTTTTACAATGATAAACGTAACAGTATGGAATGAAAATCGTCATGAACAGAAGAATCCAAAAGTGAGAGAAGTGTATCCTGAAGGAATTCATGGTGCCATCGCCTCTTTCCTCGATGAAGCGTCCTACAATGTGAAAACCGCTACATTGGATGAAGGTGATCACGGATTGACGAAAGAAGTACTGGAAGGTACGGATGTATTGGTCTGGTGGGGCCATATCGCCCATGAAGAGGTGAAGGATGAAGTGGTGGAACGGGTGAAACAGCGCGTTCTTGACGGAATGGGCTTGATCGTCCTTCATTCAGGTCATTTCTCTAAAATTTTTAAAAACTTGATGGGGACATCCTGTGACCTTAAGTGGCGTGAAGCGGATGAGAAGGAACGCATCTGGATCGTGGACCCGAGTCATCCGATCACAGCCGGCTTAGGGGAATATTTCGAGCTTGAAAAAGAAGAAATGTATGGAGAACACTTTGACATCCCGGCTCCTGACCAGCTTGTGATGGTAAGCTGGTTCGAGGGTGGAGAAGTGTTCAGAAGCGGTTGCACATATCAGCGAGGAAACGGTAAAGTGTTTTACTTCCGTCCGGGACATGAAACGTATCCCACTTATTATAATGAAAATGTTCAAAAGGTCATCGTCAATGCAGTGAAATGGGCAGCACCTGTGGATCATGCAAGACCAGTGTATGGGAATGCACAGCCACTCGAAGAAATCAAAGGATCAAACTGAAATTAGAGGAGGAAAAATCATGAATACATTAAAAATCGGGGTCATTGGATGCGGAAGCATCGCGCAGCACCGACATCTTCCAGAATATGCAAATAATAAATACGTTGAAGTGATAGCGGTTTGTGACATCGTGGAAGAACGGGCATGTAAAATGGCCGAAGTTGCCGGAGGAAAAGTGTATACCAATTATAAAGAACTGCTGGCAAACGCTGAAGTTGAAGCTGTTAGTGTATGTACACCTAACTACCTGCATGCTCCGATTTCCATCGATGCCTTAAACGCAGGAAAGCATGTCTTATGTGAAAAGCCCATGGCAACTTCAAGTGAAGAAGCCAAAGGCATGATTGATGCTGCCGCTAAAAGCGGTAAAAAGCTGATGATCGCTCATAACCAGCGTTTTGTCCCTTCCCATCAAAAAGCAAAGCAGCTCATTGAAAGTGGTGAAGTAGGCAGAATCTACAGCTTCCGTTCTGCATTTGGTCACGGCGGTCCTGAAGGATGGAGTGCGGACGGGAAAGACAGCTGGTTCTTTAAAAAGGATGAAGCGTTCATCGGAGCAATGGGTGACCTTGGTGTTCATAAAACCGATCTTCTTCGTTATATCTTAGGGGAAGAATTTGCCGAAGTTGGAGCCTTTGTTGAAACAAGTGCAAAGGAAAACGCAGATGTGGATGATACGGCTGTATGTGTATTGAAAACAGAAAGCGGTACAATCGGTACCCTGGCTGCAAGCTGGTCTTATGTGTCCAAAGAAGACAATTCTACAATCATTTATGGAGAGAAAGCCATTCTTCGCTTAGAGGATGATCCGGTAAACTCCCTAATTGTTCAATATGCAACCGGGGAAGTAGTGAAATATGAGCTTGGCGGTATTCAAACAAATGATGACGGCGGCCAGACGAATTCCCGTGTGATTGATCAATTTGTTCACAGCATTCTTCAAAATGAAGAGCCTGCTGTTACGGGAGAAGAAGGAAAGAAATCGCTGGAAGTGGTTTTATCCGCTCTGGAATCAAGTGAAACGAAAAGAATTATAAAACTGTAGAGGTGGATGCAGCAATGACGAAACTGCGGATGGGTGTGATTGGCGTTGGGGGCATAGCCCAGACACGTCACATCCCTACTTTTATCAAACTATCAGATTCTGTATCTATTGAAGCGATTAGTGATATCAATCCAGTCACAGCTCAAACCGTGGCAGAAACGTATAACATTCAACATGTATTCAGCGATTATCGGGATATGTTTGAACTGGTGGATGCAGTGACGATTTGCACACCAAATAAGTTCCATGCAGAAATAACGATAGCCGCTCTACAAGCAGGTATTCACGTATTCTGTGAAAAGCCCATGGCCATGACCCCTGAAGAATGTGAAAGTATGATCGTGGCGGCAGAGGAATCGAAGAAGGTTCTCGCTGTCGCGTATCACTATCGTTTTATGAAGGATTCTCGTGCTGCGAAGCGAGTGATCATGGAAAGTGAAATAGGCGAACCAATGGTGGCAAGAGCAAGAGCGATCCGTCGGCGCAAAGTTCCGGGATGGGGAGTATTCACGAATAAGGAGCTTCAAGGCGGGGGAAGCCTGATCGATTATGGTTGTCACTTTCTCGATCTATCCCTGTGGCTCCTCGGAAACCCGTCGCCTGTAGAAGTAACCGGTTCCACCTACAACAAGCTTAGTAGAATGCCGGATCAGGTGAATCAATGGGGTGACTTTGAAAAAGAGAACTTTGAAGTCGATGATCATGTAACGGCTTATATCAAGTTCGATAACGGTGCATCCATGCTATTTGAAACATCCTGGTCTGCAAACGTCAAGAGCGATGAGGAAAGTATGAGCATCTCAGGCGTAACGGGAGGAATCGATCTATTCCCATTTCAAATGAACCAGATGAAGCATGGAATGCTCTTAAATAGTGAAGCGAATTGGGTTCCGGGTGAAGATGACCCAAGTCTTCCACAAGCACAGAACTTCATCAACAGCTGTCTCGGTTTAGAGGAGCTGGTGGTAAAACCGAAAGAAGCGATGCAGGTATCTCAGATCATCGATGCCATCTATAAAAGCGGTGAAACTGGACAAAGCATCCGATTGAAATAGGAGGAAGCATATTATGAAACTTGGAGTATTTACTGTATTATTTTCACAAAAGAATTTTGAAGAAATGCTTGATTATGTAAAAGAAGCCGGGCTTAACGCAGTCGAGATCGGTACAGGAGGATATCCCGGAAATGCTCACTGCAACCTGGATGCTCTATTAGAAAATGAAGAAAAGAGAAAAGAATACTTAGAGAAAGTTACATCAAGAGGACTTCAAATCAGTGCCTTCAGCTGTCACGGGAATCCAATCTCTCCAGATGCAGCTTTTGCAGAAGAATCCCATTCAGCCCTTCAGAAAACGATCAAGCTTGCCGGTTTGATGAACGTACCTGTCGTGAACTGCTTTTCCGGAACTGCTGGTGACCATGAAGGAGCAAAGCATCCGAACTGGCCAGTATCGCCTTGGCCGAATGAATACGGGGATATCCTGAAGTGGCAATGGGAAGAAAAACTGATCCCTTATTGGAAAGAGATAGGGAAGCTTGCAGAAAATCATAACGTTAAAATCGGTCTTGAGCTCCACGGTGGCTTCCTGGTACATACTCCGTATACATTATTGAAGCTTCGCCAAGAAACGTGCGATGCCATTGGAGCCAATCTGGATCCAAGTCATCTTTGGTGGCAGGGAATCGATCCGGTTGCCGCGATTAAAATCCTTGGGAAGGAAAATGCGATTCACCATTTCCATGCGAAAGATACGTATATTGACCAGGAAAACGTCAACATGTATGGCCTGACAGATATGCAGCCATACGGAAGCGTTCAAACAAGAGGGTGGTCCTTCCGTTCAGTGGGCTGTGGTCATTCCTTGCAGGAATGGTCGGATATGATGAGTACTCTGCGCACATTCGGGTACGATTATGTCGTAAGTATCGAGCACGAGGATCCAATCATGTCGATCGAAGAAGGATTTGGACGTGCCGTGAAGAATCTGAAGTCGATTTTGATTGAAGAACAGCCATCGGATATGTGGTGGGTGTAGGTTTAAAGGGGAGGGTCCCGTTATGGGGCTCTTTTTTTTATGGAGGGGAAGAGGTCTGGGGGCAGATAGTTTATATGGGGCAATCGTTTACAATGAATGTGGATAGGATGGATTCACTAAGCCCTAACTGAAAGTAAATCAACATTTCCGTCATTTGGCTGATAGAAAAGCAGGGTTCAGGAATAAATCTTTAAAGTACCTTGAGATTGGTGATTTAGATCAATTTTACATAAAAAAACAGAATCCCTGTAACCAGAGATCCTGTACTAATCTATTCTCTCACCACTTCAAATGATCCTTCACCCCCATGGATCGCGAGGAACATATCCATTAATGATTTCGTGAGTTTCCGGCATTCTTCCATGGAAAGGGAGGGGTTGAGAAAGATGATTTGAACGGCATTCTTCGTTTCTCCGCCGACTGGTGCACGGTCAGAATCCACGAATGGACTTCCGAAAGGTCCGTCCCCGTCACATGCGACGATGAGGTTTTCAAGGGAGTTTTCGCGGCCGTTGAGACCTATGTAGGTTTCTCCTGTGTCCCCCACTTTTAACTCGATGTTATCCCCTTTAAGTCCTGCACAGTCGTAGATACCGATAGGCACTTCGTATTGTAGAGAGAAGAAGTTATTAAGATCAATGGCAGAGTTAATAGTCGTCAGGTAGTTTTGCTTTTTGACCCTGCGAAAAAGTGCCTCGGCTGAATGACGGTAGCGATTCGGATCTTTACCTGTACTCTTGAAGATATTACGCCATGCGGAAATCCCCTCTAGTTCTGTCACGTTTTTATCTTGAAGGTCAAAGAAAATGGATTCCTGAAATAGCTGAAGTCTGCCTTTCAGCATTTGAGGGGAAGGGCCAACTTCGATATTATCATATTGGATAAATCCCACTTTGAATTCAGGGGTATTGCTGGTAATGGATGAACCAATTGTGATTTCCACTTATTTTCCCTCCACATTTGTTTTAAAATAGTTTATCATAATACACATTGCCATTTCACGTTAGCTTATTTATAAGCGATTAAAAAAATTATTAAAATTTGAAAGGAGGAAAGGCAATGGATATGGATCAATTAAAGCAGGATATCATTTCGTATAGCAAGAAAATTGGGATTGATAAAATTGGCTTTACGACGGCAGGGGCATTCTCTGAAATGAAAAACAGGCTTCTGCGTCAGGAGATGCTTGGGTATCAATCCGGGTTTGAGGAGAAGGACATTGAAAAGCGGGTTGATCCTTCCTTGATATTTGATCAGCCTAAATCGATCATTGCCATTGCTCTTGCCTACCCTTCCAAGATGAAAAACGCTCCCCAAAGTAAACGGGGAGAGAGGCGTGGGATCTTCTGCAGGGCATCATGGGGGACGGATTATCACCATGTGCTCAGAGATCGTCTTTCCAAGCTGGAAGACTATATTGTCTCAATAGTCCCTCAGGCACGTTTCAAATCCATGGTGGATACGGGTGAACTCGTGGACCGGGCCGTGGCAGAGCGTGCCGGGATTGGCTGGAGCGGAAAAAACTGTTCCATCATCACCCCTGAATTCGGGTCTTATGTGTATTTGGGAGAAATGGTGACCAATCTTCCATTTGCACCAGATTCACCAATGGAAGACCAGTGTGGAACATGCAACAAATGCGTGGATGTTTGTCCTACAGGAGCATTGATAGAAGGGGGGCAGCTGGATTCTCAGAAGTGTATTGCCTTTTTGACGCAAACCAAGGGCTTTCTTGCTGATGAATACAGGGTGAAGCTCGGTAATCGTTTATACGGCTGTGACACTTGTCAAACGGTTTGTCCTGAGAATAAAGGAATGGATTTTCATTTCCATGAAGAAATGGAGCCGGATCCGGAAATGGCGAAACCACTGTTAAAGCCTCTCTTAAAAATCAGTAACCGTGAGTTCAAAGAAAAATACGGTCATGCATCTGGGTCATGGAGAGGAAAGAAGCCGATTCAGAGAAACGCGATTATTGCACTTGCTCATTATAAGGATACAACGGCCATCGATGAACTTGTTGAAGTGATGAATAATGATGTTCGGCCAGTCATTCGTGGGACCGCTGCCTGGGCATTGGGCAAAATTGGCGGAGAAATAGCGGAAGAAGCGCTACTTAAACAGCAAACGATTGAAACGGATGAAGAAGTCTTAGTTGAAATTCAAAAAGGTCTTAACTTAATACGTCCCAAAGGATAAACTCATCAATTTCCCTGAGTTTATCCTTTTTTGTTTTGAACAGTATGACTAGTGCATAACAATTAGGGAGGAGGGAAGACGATGATCAGAAAGCTGTTAATGGAAAAAGTCCATCATGTAATCGAAGAATATACTTCTCGAAGTCAGTCCGATTACCACAGTGACAAAGTGAAAAGGAAGAAAGCATCATGTCAGGAGCGCCACGCAGAAATTGTGAAAGTGGATGCAACCGGAAAAGTTCTGCGTATCACACAAGAAAACAATGAGACTCAAACCATTTTATATGATGTTCACTATAAATATCTCATCAAACAGGGGGCCATGCTCTATTTGGAAGAGGAAGTGGAGAATCGAATGGCGGTCTTTTATAATGATAAAATATACGAAGATGGAGAAATTCAGATTCAACGTGGAGATAGCATAGAAGAAGAAGAGAGCGTAACCTATGAAGAAATAGACAGAGTGACTTATCGGTATAATCGACTAAGTGCCGTCCAATATGCAGAACGTTGGTGGAACAGCTATAATCCGGCATTCAAGAAGTTCGAAAATGATTGTACGAACTATATTTCACAGTGCCTTCATGCGGGGGATGCGCCAATGCGCGGATATCCGACTAAGGGAAAGGGCTGGTGGATGAGGAATCAGAACTGGAGTTATAGTTGGACGGTGGCGAATTCCTTGAGGTGGTATATCCCTAATTCGACTGTTGGACTTCGCGGGAGACTTGTAGATGACCCGAAAGAGTTAAAGCTTGGGGATGTGATTTGCTACGACTTTGAAGGGGACGGACGTTTTGACCATACGACCATTGTAACGGGGAAGGATGCGGGCGGAGAGCCCCTCGTGAATGCCCATACCTTCAATAGCCGGATGAGATATTGGAAATATGAAGACTCCACTGCTTATACTCCTAATATGAAATATCGTTTTTTTACGATAGTAGATGACCGCTAAGGCTTGTTCTGTGGGTAGGAAGTGGTATAATGTCACTTAGAGTTTTATGAATGAGGTGACATTGACATGGGAGTACATGTTGTATTATATCAACCAGAAATCCCTGCAAACACAGGGAATATAGCAAGAACGTGTGCAGCGACCGACACAACCCTGCACTTGATCCGCCCACTCGGTTTCTCAACAGATGATAAAATGTTAAAGCGTGCCGGGCTTGACTATTGGCAGTTTGTAAACATTGTATATTATGATTCCATTGAAGATTTCTTTGAGAAAAATGACGGTGGAGAATTTTTCTATTTAACCAAATATGGGAAAATTCCGCATACAAACTTTGATTACAGCGTGGAAGACAAAGATTATTTCTTTATCTTTGGCAGGGAAACATCCGGGCTCCCGGATGATATCATCCAAAATAACTTGGATCGTGCACTGCGGATACCAATGAACGAAAACGTACGTTCATTGAACCTGTCCAATACAGCGGCAATTCTGATTTATGAAGCATTAAGACAAAGAAATTATCCGGGTTTGTTATAAAAAAAAGGAATGAAAATCAAAAGATTTTCATTCCTTTTTTTATTTGGCTTATAATAAAAGAAAGAATGTGAAGGAGAGAGTACATATGAACGAAACCATCGAAACGATTCTTAATCACAGGTCCATCCGACATTTCAAGAATGAGCCCTTGACCAATGAGCAAATCCGGACGATTATCTCCAGTGCCCAGGCTGCGAGTACGTCCAGTTATATACAAGCATATACAATCATCGGGGTGAAGGATCCTGCTAAAAAGAAAAGGTTGGCAGAGCTAGCAGGTCCACAATCATATGTGGAAGAAAATGGTCATTTCTTTGTTTTCTGTGCTGATTTGTACCGCCACGAGAAGATAGGGGAATGGGAAAATGCCGATGTCATTCCCTCACTGGAAAGTACGGAAAAATTCATGGTGGCGGTCATTGACGCTTCATTGGCTGCCCAGAATGCCTCCATTGCCGCTGAATCCATGGGGCTTGGGATCTGCTATATAGGCGGCATCCGAAATGATCTGGAATCAGTAAGTGAACTCCTGGGTCTGCCTGATCGGGTCGTTCCTTTATTTGGAATGGCTGTCGGTATCCCTGAGAGTCATTCGGATGTTAAGCCGAGGCTGCCAATGGAAACGGTTTATCATGAGGATTCATACAATGTAGATGAAGCCTCCATAAAAGAGGGGCTCGACCGCTACGATGAAACCATTTCAGCTTATTACCATGCCCGGACGGCGGGGAAACGATCCGATCGCTGGACCGCACAGATGGCGAAGATGCTGTCTGGTAAAAAGCGGATGTACATGAAGGAATTCGTAGAGAAGAAAGGGTTTAATAATAGATAGTTTACTGTTTACTATAAAGTAGGATTTATCATATGGCAGGGGATAACAAAAACAACTGGCATGGGCCAGTTGTTTTTGTTATATCATCATTTTATTGTGGACAACTCTATAAAGAGTGTCTTCCAGCTCCGGCGGCTAGAGGCTCGAGGTCGTAAGAGGAATCAACCAAAAAGGCAAAAGGCGCCTTTCCGGTTGGTTCCTCTTACGCTTGTCGCCTCTGATCGAGCCGCCTGCGCTTTAGTAGTCATCCAGCTCCGGCGGCTAGAGGCTCGAGGTCATAAGAAGAACCAACCAAAAAGGCAAAAGGCGCCTTTCCGGTTGGTTCTTCTTATGCTTGTCGCCTCTGGTCGAGCCGCCTGCGCTTTAGTTTGAACCTGGTTTATCGTTATATCCAGCAGTGAAAATCGCTACTAAAAACACTAAAGATACACCTACGATCATAACAGTACCCATATTTTTGTAACCTCCCAGCTTACTTATTCCACAGTCTGTCTTTAGTATAGCCTATTTTTAATTTGATGTGAACGAAAGTTGGATTTTTTTTGTTGTTTTTGAAAGTTTAAAGAGCCGGAAGGAAAGCGTTTACTATTTTTGGGCAATTTCAGTGTTTAAAGGGAAGACCGACCGTTTGTCTTTAATAAAAATATCTTATTAACATGTTCGGGTGAACAAGCGCATAGAGTATATTAATCGTCTCTCATTAAGCGACAGGGGGAGGTCCTTATGGATATTTTAAAAAGAATCGAACATTACCGAGAAGAAGAAGAGAAACTGAAATGGGAAGGGACGTTTGCTCAGTATTTAGACCTGCTGAAAGAGAAGCCTTGGATCGGGCAGTCTGCTCATTCAAGAGTCTTTAATATGATTAAAGATGCCGGAGTCGAGGAGGTCGAGGGGAAACGGAAGTATAAATTCTTCAGCAATCAATTATTTGGCTTAGAAGAGGCGCTGGAAAGACTCGTTGAAGAATACTTTCATCCTGCTGCGAAACGATTAGACGTGAGAAAGAGGATTTTATTATTGATGGGTCCTGTAAGTGGAGGGAAATCAACTCTCGTTTCCATGCTGAAACGGGGACTTGAGCATTATTCCCGAACCGAAAGAGGAGGCGTATTCTCGATTAAAGGATGTCCGATGCATGAAGATCCACTGCATTTGATCCCTCAGCACTTACGAGAAGATTTTTACGAAGAGTATGGCATCCGCATTGAAGGGAATTTATCTCCGTTAAACACGATGCGATTGGAGAAAGAGTACCATGGACGTATTGAAGACGTTCAGGTAGAAAGAGTCTTTTTCTCAGAAGATAAACGAGTAGGAATAGGTACGTTCAGTCCATCCGATCCGAAGTCACAGGATATCGCCGATTTGACAGGAAGCATTGACTTCTCTACCATTGCTGAATTTGGTTCTGAATCCGATCCACGCGCGTATCGATTTGACGGGGAATTAAATAAAGCGAACCGTGGTTTAATGGAATTCCAGGAAATGTTGAAATGCGATGAAAAGTTTTTATGGCATTTATTGTCCCTTACCCAGGAAGGTAACTTCAAGGCTGGCCGATTTGCCTTGATATCAGCAGATGAGCTGATTGTGGCACACACGAATGAAACCGAGTATCGCTCATTCATATCAAATAAAAAGAATGAAGCCTTACATTCACGTATTATCGTCATGCCTGTACCTTATAACCTGAAGGTCACCCAGGAAGAGAAGATATATGAGAAAATGATCAACGAAAGTGATGTATCCAATGTCCACGTTGCTCCTCATACGCTAAGGGTCGCAGCTATGTTCACGATCCTGACCCGGATGAAGGAACCGAAGCGAGGTGATATCGATTTAATTAAGAAGATGCGTCTGTACGATGGTGAAAATGTAGAAGGCTTTAATTCTGCAGACGTGGATGAGATGAAGAAGGAATACCAGGATGAGGGAATGAGCGGTATTGATCCGCGTTATGTGATCAACCGTATTTCTTCTACGATTATTCGAAAAGAAATACCGACCATTAATGCGTTAGATGTTCTCCGTGCTCTGAAGGAAGGACTGGATCAGCATCCATCGATTACAAATGAACTTCGTGAGAAATATTTAAACTTTATTTCCCTTGCCCGGAAAGAGTATGATGATATTGCCAAGAAAGAAGTCCAGAAAGCCTTTGTATATTCGTATGAAGAGTCTGCGAAAACCCTTATGGATAATTATCTTGATAATGTTGAAGCATACTGTAATAAAGCAAAACTTCATGACCCGTTAACGGGTGAGGAAATCAATCCGGATGAAAAGCTGATGCGTTCCATCGAGGAGCAAATCGGCATCTCCGAAAATGCAAAGAAAGCATTCCGTGAAGAAATTCTGATCCGTATCTCTGCATATGCACGTAAAGGAAAGCGTTTCGACTATAATTCTCATGATCGCCTGAGAGAAGCCATTCAGAAGAAGCTGTTTGCTGACTTGAAGGATGTTGTAAAGATCACAACATCATCCAAAACGCCAGACGAACAGCAGCTGAAAAAAGTCAACGAAGTGGTTGCCCGCCTCATCGATGAACATGGCTACAACTCAACATCCGCAAACGAATTACTGCGCTATGTGGGCAGCCTGTTGAATCGTTAATAGAAGAGTGATCGGGAGGTGCATGGCACCTCCCGATTTGCCATTGGAGTTTAATTCTCTCTTCTACAGGGAAAAGTAGTACCCAAGAGGTGAAGAGATATGAGTAGAAATAAACACGAATTGGATAAAAATTATGAACCTGAAAACGGCTCTATGGCACATGATATGGAAGAAATGGAGCAGTTAGGAAAACAAATGGATAAGCTCAGGACGAATGAAGAATTAAAAGAAGACAAGAAACAGCCTGATCCCGTTCAGTTCAAAGAAAAAGACAAGTAATAGTTGACAGAAAAGTCTGAATAAATTAATCTGTAGATAGAGAGCTGGGCCCATTATATCTAATAAAGGTGGGTTGATAAGATGTCTTTTAAACCTAAACCTCGGGAAGAAGCGGAACCTCTTAACGGATGTATGGCCTCCAATATGGAGGAAGTCATTAAATTGGGGAAGCAAATGGAGAAATTACGTTCCAGTGGCGAACTAAAGGTACACAATCGCGTTTCAGACCCGGCTCAATATGAAGAAGAAGCTTAATCAGGTGTTACTGCCTGGTTTTTTTTTATTGTAATATGCCTTTAGCCAATACAAATTCTGTACATAGTGGGACCGAAGACAACCTGTCTGAAAAATAGGCTTGTCCAATCATAAAAGAACAATTAATTGTCGAAATTATTTGTAAATTTATTAATACTTCTGCATAGGATAGAGTAATCCCCGTTTCACTTCATGGGATACGTGCAGATAAGACAGTCAACATAGTGTATGCAGGAAAATGAAAAAATGTGAAAAAAATTTAAGGAGGGGAATAATTTGAGTCAAATGGATAATCATCAGTTTGTCATTTCCAAGGAAGATTGGGCCCTCCACCGCAAAGGTCACGATGATCAACAAAGACACCAAGAGAAAGTTCAGGATGCCATCCGCAACAATTTACCAGACTTGATCACTGAAGAGAATATTGTCATGTCCAATGGCCGAGATGTCGTCAAAATCCCGATTCGTTCGTTAGATGAATATAAAATTCGTTATAACTATGATAAAAATAAACATGTCGGGCAGGGAGACGGTGAGAGCCAGGTAGGGGACGTCATTGCAAGAGATGGATCACAACAGCAGCAGGGTCCTGGAAAAGGTCAAGGGGCCGGGGATAAAGCCGGTGAAGATTACTATGAAGCAGAAGTATCGATGCTTGAAATTGAGGAAGCCTTATTCAGCCAATTGGAACTTCCGAACCTGAAGAAGAAAGAGCAGGATGTCCAAACCGTAGAGCATATTGAGTTCAATGATATCCGAAAAACTGGCCTAATGGGGAATATAGATAAGAAGAAGACGATGATGTCTGCCTTTAAGAGAAATGCAATGAAAGGAGCACCAAGCTTTCATCCAATCTTTACTGAAGATCTGAAGTTCAGAACATGGAATGAAGTATTAAAGCCGGAATCAAAAGCCGTCGTATTAGCGATGATGGATACAAGTGGTAGTATGGGAGTTTGGGAGAAATATATGGCAAGGAGCTTCTTCTTCTGGATGACCCGATTCTTACGGACGAAATATGAAACCGTGGAAATCGAATTTATTGCCCATCATACGGAAGCAAAAGTTGTATCAGAAGAGCACTTCTTCTCGAAAGGAGAAAGCGGTGGAACGATCTGTTCATCAGCTTATCGTAAAGCGCTGGAACTCATTGATGGAAAGTATCCTCCAAGCCGTTACAACATTTATCCATTCCATTTCTCGGATGGGGATAATCTGACGTCCGATAATGTGAGGTGCGTCAAGCTTGTAGAAGAATTAATGAAAGTGTCGAGCATGTTCGGATACGGGGAAGTAAATCAGTATAACCGTCACTCCACTTTAATGTCTGCCTATAAAAATATTAAAAACGATGATTTCCGTTACTACATCCTTAAACAAAAAGCCGATGTATTCCATGCCATGAAGAGCTTCTTCCATAAAGAGCAGGAAAAGGCATTCGCGTGAGGAAAACCAGCCGACGAGGCTGGTTTTTCTCTGTTCATCTATTTATCTGGTTACATATGAAATCATTAGGCAGTATGATATTTATAGTGCTAATATATATAGAAGTACTTCTTCATACATTCCAATAAGCGGTGAGGGCTATCATGACAAGTGAACGTCAAGAAATTCAACAATTAAAGCAAGAAGTGAAAGAATTAAAAGAACAGCTGGCTCAATCAGAACAGCTCATCATGGAAATCTCAGCACCCATCATTCCATCCATTGTCCCTGAGACGATCCTGGTCCCCATTACGGGCAGACTCAGTCCGGAACGCTTTGAGAAAATCATTACAAAGATTTTGGACGTCTCTTATGGAGAGGACATAAACACTATTATTGTAGACTTTTCAGCGATATCAGAAAAAGAAATAGGGGAAATTGATATCTTCGGCACCTATATCCAGAACATGGCCAAGGCTATTGGATTGATGGGCATCGAGACAGTTTTCGTCGGATTCACTCCTTCCCTTACACAAATTATGATCCATTCAGGGGTAAGGGAGCTTCAAGGGATCAAGAGCTTCTTGACTTTCCGTACGGCTTTGCAATATTTGATGAGGGAAAAAGACATCGAATTTCAAAGAGTCAATTAATAAAACCAGCCTCTTTGGTTGGTTTTTATTTTGGTTTCCCCTCGTCAATTCCTTTTTTGGTTACGATCTCCACACCATCTTTTTTTCCGACAATCATCATGTCTGCCATGTCAATGAATAGCCCCGTTTCCACAACGCCTACTAATTGTTTTATGTTCGTATGGAGGGAAATGGGATCATCAATTGTTGGAAAATGACAATCCACAATATAGTTGCCATTATCGGATATGAAGATGTCATCATTTTCCTTTCTTAGAACCGGTATACAGCCTAATTCAGCAAGAGTTTTATTCGTCACTTCCCATCCGAATGGGATGACTTCAACAGGAAGGGGAAAGGAACCAAGCTCAGTAACCAATTTCGACTCGTCCACGACGATGATGAACTTCCTGGTGAAGGAATCAATAAATTTTTCCCTTACTAATGCCCCGCCTCCACCTTTTATTAAGTTGAACGTTGGATCCACTTCATCTGCGCCATCTATGGAAAGGTCCAGCTCATTCACTTCAAAGAAGCTGGTCAATGGGATCCCGGCCACCTTAGCCAGACGCTCTGTTTCCATTGAAGAGGGAATAGCCTTGATCTGTAGGCCTTGGGACACAAGTTCCCCTAATTTTTGAATCGTCCAATAAACAGTTGAGCCGGAGCCTAATCCGATCGTCATTCCGTTTTGTATATATTCGGCTGCTTTTTCACCTGCTAATTTCTTTTCGTTCATCACTTTACGACCCCTTTCGGACTGAATATCGTTTTACTTTGCATTCTATACTAGAATAAACATGAATGAAAGAAGGAGAGATCATATGATAAGATTCGGAATCATTGGAACCAATTGGATCACTGATCGCTTTATACAAGCGGCAGAAGGAGTGGATGGATTAAAATTTGAAGCAGTTTATTCGAGAACAGAAGAGAGGGCAAGAGCATTTGCTGAGACCCATGGGGTCAACCGTTATTTTACCGATATACATGAGATGGCAAGTAAAGAGCATATCGATGCCGTTTATATAGCGAGCCCCAATTCATTTCACTGCAGCCAGGCGGTGGCGTATTTGAATAAAGGCATTCACGTGCTATGCGAGAAGCCGTTAGCTTCCAATGAAAGGGAAGTCCAAGAAATGGTTTCGGCTGCAAAGAAGAACAATGTATTGCTCATGGAGGCAGTAAGGACTACATTCCTGCCCAATTTTCAGGTGCTTAGAGAAAAGCTGCACACAATTGGGGTCATCCGAAAAGTGAATGTGAGTTGCTGTAAATATTCTTCCAGATACGATGCATATAAGGAGGGAACGATCCTGAATGCTTTCAATCCCGCCTTTTCCAATGGTGCCCTAATGGATTTGGGTGTCTACTGCATCTTCCCCATGATGGTCCTGTTTGGTGAACCGGATGAAATAAAGGCAACGGCGATCATGCTGGATTCAGGTGTCGACGGGTCAGGAAGTGTCATTATGAATTATAAAAATATGGATATCGTGGCGACCTTCTCCAAAATCTCGAATACTCAACTCCCGACAGAAATACAAGGGGAGGATGGAACCGTCACCATCGATAAAATAGGTGAATTCAGTACTCTGACGTTTTCTTACCGTAATGGGGGAACCTTTACCTATACTCAAAAAAACGATCATCCTCCGATGTATTATGAAATCCAAGACTTTGTTTCCATCATTTTATCAGAGGGAAAATACGAATCACCTATCAATTCGTACCAACATTCACTCCTGAGCTCCAGGGTGATGGATATGGCGAGAAAACAAATCGGCTTGGTTTTTCCTGCGGATAGATGAAATTTTCATATAGGGGTGTGAGATTTGAAAAAAGTATTGAAATGGACAGGAATTACATTTCTCGCGGTTGTAATAGTTGGTTTTCTAGGTTTTTATATTTGGTCGGAACAATCATATTCAGCAACAGGAGAACTGTTGGATAAAGTCAGGATGGATAAAGATCCTTTGATCGAAGAAAAAGATGACTGGCTCATTTTTAACAGCGAGGATTCAAATGGCAAAGGTCTGATTCTTTATCCCGGAGCAAAGGTTGAAGTGGAGGCATATGGGTATATCGGGAAGTCTTTATCCGAAAAGGGCTATACCGTCGTCCTTCCGAGGATGCCCTTTCATATTGCTTTTCTTGGGATAAATGAATCTGAAAAGATCATCAATGACATTGATGAAACCACTGATTGGTATGTGTCCGGTCATTCTTTAGGAGGTGTGGCTGCCGCTTCTTATACCTATGATCATCAAGATGAGGTGAAAGGGGTGATTTTCCTCGCGTCTTATCCAGCGAAATCGACCGACTTTTCAAGTAGTGATATACCAGTCCTCAGCATCTACGCAGAAAACGATGGACTTACTACAGGGTATGACATTGAAAAAAGTAAGGCGTTATTACCGCCAAACGCAACCTTTCATAGAATTAGTGGAGGCAACCACGCGGGATTCGGTGTCTACGGTCCTCAAAAAGGGGATCGTAAAGCCAGTATCACTGCATGGGAGCAACAGGATGAAATCATACAGACGATGGACCGATGGATGAAGGACCATTAATCCTGACTCACATTTTACAGTTGTCCATTGTTGAGTGCGAGAGGCTTTCTTTGAATGGGGAAAAAGGGTTATTCATCATCTAAGTCGTATAAGTATTGTTGAAGGGAGAGGGAGAAATGGAATTTATTTATGTACTAAAGCTGATTCCACGCTTACATAAAGAAGACAGTTGGACAGACGAGGATGAAGGAATTGTTCAACGTCACTTTACCAGGTTGAAGGAAATGACTGAATCAGGGGACGTAATCCTTGCGGGGAGAACGTTGAACGAAGAGGAAAATGCCTTTGGAATCGTGGTATTCGAAGCGGATGACGAAAAGCAGGCAAAGGCCATGATGAAAGCCGACCCGGCCGTGAAGGAAGGCATCATGAGAGCAGAACTCTTTCCATACCGGGTGGCCCTCCTAAGAAAAGAAACCAATAACGTTTAGAGCAGGAGAAGATTGGATGGAAAAATGGATTGAAGAACTATTTACAGATGACTTGTTAAAGGACGCGGCCGCTCGCTTCAGCTGTGAAACGTCAAGGGCGAAAAAGCTTGGTGATTTTGAAAACTATGTGTATGAGGTACATCGGAAAGGGATTCCTTATATCCTCCGTTTGACCCACAGTTCCCATCGTTCCACAGGGGAAGTGGAAGCAGAGTTGAATTGGATCAATCATTTACATAAACATAGAGTGAATGTTTCCCTTGTGAATCATTCTGACGAAGGTAACCTTGTGGAAGTCATTAAATCGCGTGAAACGTATTTCATAGCCTGCTTATTTGACAAAGCTCCGGGAGTTCCTGTGAAGGTGAATGATCCCTTATTTAATGATCAACTCTTTTATAAATGGGGAAGACTCACAGGTCACATGCATAGGGTAACAAAGGGATACGATCAGGATGAATACAGGCGTGAGCGCTGGGATCAGGATGATGTGTTGAATTATGAGAAATATGTAACGTCTCCTCTAGACAAGGGAATTATTGAAAAAGGCAATCAAAACAAGGAATGGATCAGCAGCTTTATAGAGACACAGGATTCGTTTGGACTCATTCATTCCGACATCCATCCGGGTAACTTCTTTTATCACGAAGGTGATCTCCATGTGTTCGACTTTGATGATAGTACGCAATTCTTTTTTGTAAGTGACGTGGCCATTCCCCTCTATTATTCGGTATGGTGGAAGTTTCGAAATGAGACGCTCGAAACACGCAGTCAATTCGGGGAACGATTCCTTATCGCATTTCTTCAAGGATATATGACGGAGTGTGAGATCGAGGAAGAATGGGTCAAGCGCATTCCCCATTTCCTGCTTCTCAGAGACATGACTCTGTACTCTGTCTTCCACAAAAAATGGGATGTAGAGAATTTGTCGGAAGGTGAGCGTTCGTTGTTGTCACAAATCAGGGAGCGATTACACCACGATGAACCTATCGTCGACTTGAACTATGGGAAAATCCTTGGTGAGGTGCAAACAAGATGATCTGGGCGTTACTGATTACCGGGGGAATCATCGGGTTATTCATCAGGCTGATGAAGTTGACCTTCAAGAGTGGATACGGTATGTCAGAAGACTTGTTCGATCAGCCGGTGTATGTGAAAACGTGCAATCAGTGTTATAAAAAAATTCCAAAGAATTATACAAAATCACTTTGTCCCAATTGCGGGAAGTTGGTGGAATGATTGAAAGGCTTGCAGGAGTATTCCTCCGTAGCCTTTTGTTGTTTTAGGTCTGATACATTTTATTAGGCTTGAAAGTTTGGTATGATTCTAAGGACTGTTTACATACAAATGAGAGGTGAATAATATGGATAGAACCATTGGATTTATAGGGTGCGGTAATATGGCTCAAGCCATCATGGGAGGAATATTGAAATCCGGCCATGTGGCTCGCCAATCCGTTCGTGCAAGTGCCCGGTCACAGGAAACACTTGATATGGTGGCAGAAAAATTTGGAGTGAAGACGACGAATGATAATCAGGATGTAGCGGCTTTTTCAGATATTGTTTTCCTGGCAGTAAAACCCGATCAATATAAGGAATTGATTGAATCAATTAAAGATTCTCTGAAAAAAGAAGCTATCATCATGACCATTGCGGCAGGAATCACGATCGAATGGATGGAGGAGCAGATTTCCCCTTCTGCAAAAATCGTACGGACCATGCCGAATACTCCGTCTCTTGTAGGAGAAGGAATGACGGCGTATTGTGTAAATGGAGAAATAACAAAAAGCGATCTAGAAGATGTGCAGGCAATCTTAGAAAGCTTCGGAAAAGCGGAACAGGTCGAAGAAAGCTTGATGGATGCAATACCGGCTGTGAGTGGATCCTCTCCTGCCTACGCGTTTATGTTCATTGAAGCGCTTGCCGATGGAGCCGTTCTCCAGGGTATCCCGAGAAAGCAGGCTTATCAGCTCGCCGCACAGGCTGTACTGGGAGCTGCAAAAATGGTCCTTGAAACCGGCACCCATCCAGGAGAACTAAAGGATGCCGTATGTTCACCTGGTGGAGCAACGATTGAAGCGGTAGCCACCCTTGAAAAACATCAATTTAAAGGAGCTGTATTATCTGCAATGGAAGCCTGCGGGCGGAAATCAAAGTCCCTGGGTGAATAGAGTGGAAGGCATAGAACAAACTCTCTGAACTCATCTGAATTGCACGTGCAAATTTGAACGGGACTTGAAGAATCCTGAATGAACATACTGTGGGCAACCTTCTGGAAAAGGAAGAGAACATCACTGTTCTTTACTAAATTTCATTCACACATTGATTAAGGGTATTTTGGATGGGAAGTGATAGGGGAAGGCGCGGAATATTAAAAAACGACGCAAATAGTACTAACAACCCTCTTAAAGGGAGGGGAGAGTCCTTCATTGTGGGCACATTTCTATGATGCTCATCACTTCTCCTGGACCCCTTCTAATCTAAAAAACTGCCCCAGTAGCAATCTACTCCGGCAGTTTTTTGTTTAATTGGTTCTGAAGTCTACAGTAATGATAGCTGTTACGGCGATTTGACCCGGTTGTACGGCTGTACTTTCCTCTGCTGCTTTGACGAAGGCGGTATTCATAAAAGGAGCGGCTGCAGGACTAGATTGTTCTGTAATGGACTTCGGATGAGGATTGAGCTGTTGATTGGACTGGCTTGATAATGTAAGTGCTTTTTGGAATGCCTTTTGATAAGCGGCAGCAAGAGCCTGTTGGTAGGATTCAATGGGATTGGACTGGACGAATTGAATGTTTTCCACACGATTTGCTCCGCTTTTTATGGCATCATCGATGATCATACCAACGTTTTCTATTGACTTGATGGTGACCCTGAACACCTGTCTGACTTCATAACCAGTGAAGACCTGTTTTCCATCCTCAAAATTGTACTGGGGAAATACTTGATAGGTGGATGTCTGGATATCTTTTTTTGCTACTCCGTTGTTAAGAAGGGACTGGACGACTTTACTGGATTGTTGCCGGTTCTGATTCTGTGCTGTTTCAAGCTCTTTATCATTGGTGACAACGCCAATAGAGACGACGGCTTGATCCGGATCCACATATAGTGTGTGTTCCCCTGTCACGGTTATAATACCATTCGAAGAATTGGTTCGATAGTAAGGATAGGAATGCATGATGAAACCTACACACACGTAAAGGATTCAATTTTATCCAAATCGATGCCGAAGTAAACCCATGTGAAACCAATCCATCTCCATCCGGCAATGGAGCGGCGTCCTACAAAAACGGGATAGAACCAGAAAGCATCTCGTCTTAGCCAAATATAGGTATATCGAAATAAACATCTTCTGATGGCACCGGAATCTACTGCGAAGGTGCTTGGTCCACCCTGCGTCCCTTGAAGTGCCGTTTTTTGCGGTTGGAAGTTCGGTGGTGGCCCGGGTGGTGGTTGGTTTTGTCCGCCTTGCCCGCTTGAAGGGGGTGGTGACCCTTGGCCTCCACCGGGAAAACCAGGGAAACCTCCGCCACCGGAGCCCTGGCCACCGCCTGGAAATCCAGGAATACCGGGGAATCCTCCGCCTGACCCCTGTCCTCCGCCGGGAAAACCGGGAAATCCGCCGCTGGATCCTCCGCCGGGAAAGCCGGGAAATAATTGTCTGTGATCGTACATAGAAGAACCTCCTCATAAAGATTTCTCTTTATCTTATGAGGAGGCGGAATGGGCGTGCGTGTCTGATCCTTTAGAAGAGATGATGAATCAAGCTTCCAACGAATTCTTCATGACGTTTTTCAATGTTTCTGCTGAATGGGTGAACTGAGTTTTTTCTTTTTCGTTCAACGGAAGCTCGACAACTTTTCGGACGCCCCCGCGGTTAATGATGGCCGGGACACCAATATAAATATCTTGTTCCTGGTTTTCTCCTTCGAGGAGGGCAGAAACGGTCAAAATGCTGTTTTCGTTATTAAAGATGGCTTTGGTAATCCGGGCAAGACCCATGGCGATTCCATAGTACGTTGCCCCTTTCCGTTCTATGATGTGGTAGGCTGCATCCCTTACATTGATAAAGATGTCATTGAGATCTTTCTGGACATTCTCCTGTTCCATCTCGATAAGTTCATTTAACTGACTTGCACCAATCGTCGTATGGCTCCATACCGGGAACTCTGTGTCACCATGTTCCCCCATGATATAGGCGTGTATATTTCTGGTATCAATATCAAAGTGCTCTCCAACCAAGTAACGGAGTCTGGCGGTATCAAGAATCGTTCCAGACCCGATGACTCTTTCTTTCGGCAGGCCGGAAAATTTCCACGTCGCATACGTTAAGATATCTACGGGATTTGTCGCCACGAGGAAGATTCCATTGAAACCACTATCCATGACAGATCCTACGATATTTTTGAAGATTTTTATATTCTTCTCAACAAGGTCCAGACGAGTTTCACCTGGCTGCTGATTTGCCCCGGCTGTGATCACGACTATATCAGAATCTTTACAATCACTGTAATCGCCGGCATAAATCTTCATCGGGGAAGCAAAAGCCAGACCATGTTTTAAATCCCTTGCATCTCCGTCGGCTTTCTCTTTATTCAAATCGATCATCACAAGCTCATGGGCAATTCCTTGATTGAGAAGAGCGAAGGCATAACTTGAACCAACAAATCCTGTACCAATTAGAGCTACCTTGTTTGTGCATTTGATTGTCATACGTCATCACCTATTCATTAATTATTTGTCCATCCGTTGATACTGTATATCATCCCGATGGGTGGATAAGTAGAATGTAATGAAGCTACGATCCTTCTGGTATTGTGAAACTGTTCACAATAAAATCATAACACGATTCATACTGATATTCTATTCATAAACGTATCATATCGTATATTTTGTGAATAAATTCACAAACTTGTCACAGGAGGGACGGACCTTGATTCCTAGGACCTGGTCCTAGG
>NZ_CAJGBF010000030.1 GCF_904424705.1 Rossellomorea arthrocnemi
AATAGTCGTCTGGTGATAATGGCGAAGAGGTCACACCCGTTCCCATGCCGAACACGGAAGTTAAGCTCTTCAGCGCCGATGGTAGTTGGGGGATCTCCCCCTGTGAGAGTAGGACGTCGCCAGGCACTTTATGAAGAAAGAGTAGCTCATAGGAGTTACTCTTTTTTTGTAGATTTGAAAACCATATGAATGTGGTATCTTCCAGCCCCCCAGTGAAGGATGCCAGATGAGGCGTCGTAAAGAAAATTCGACATTGTGGCACGATTCTTTGAAATGGCGCATGATTAATCACATTGTGGCACGAAAAATTGAATTCTCGCATGATTATCCTACATCCGGCATGATTGCTTTCATATCTCGCATGATTGTTCCTCGAAGCTCATCTAAATTTAAAACCAGCCGACTCAATCGTCTCAAAATCCTCATCCTCAACCACATTCTCAGCGAAAATAGTCAATTTTATGTTGAAAACCAATTAGAATGAGGTTAAAAAGAGAAATGCACAGCAGGCCATCTGTCTATTGTCGGAGAAGGAAGTGGACGTTTTACTGCTCATCACAGGAGTTACATTCATCGCCGACGGCAGTTGGGACCTTAATTAGGAAGGTGAGTCAGGTAAATAGGAAAGAATAGCTCTTCGGGATACTCAATATGTTATGAATTGAATTAGATAGCCATCTCATATGGTGCGGGAATAGGGGGTAATTGGAAAATGACGCTTTAATGTCGGAAAACAACGTAAAAAACAAAGTTTCGACACAAATATTTATATAACGACCCAATCTGGCGTTAAAAAAAGCAATTATTCTAGCTTGCCCTTTTTATTCAATAAAAATAGCAGGTTTTCGCATCGTTCTCATATTCTATTAGAATGTTTTATAGTAAACTAGCTACAGAATATACCGCATTCTTCTAAAACCGAATATAAATCTAAGGCCGTTCAAAATACTAACAAAACCCGTTATATTACTCAGTGTTTCACAAATCCAACTCCTCCAAACTCCAGTCAAAAACAATTAATTCCCCCCGGTCTATTCCACAAAACTATCCACCTTCAACGCCCCAATCTACTATCCCTCCTTCAAACTTTCTTCAAAACCCCAAACGCAAAAACCAACCTAATTGCTCTATTCCACCATTCACCAAGCCGTTCATGTTTTAATTTACTCAAAATAGGAAACACACTTAATAAGACATTGGATTTTCTAGAAATTGTCATCGGTAAATCGCATATATTTTTCTTGAAGTGGTTCATATTGTGGATTTTTTCTAGTAAAATAGGAACTTAATTTGAGCATACTACAAGAAGTAGTGGAGAGAGGGGCATCTGAGTGTTAGACAATAGTTTTGTGATGGTAGCGATCATATTAATTATCAATGTTGTATACGTATCCTTTTTTACGATCAGGATGATTTTGACGTTAAAGGGTTATCGATATATTGCTGCTTTTGTTAGTACATTTGAAGTCGTGATTTACGTTGTGGGTCTTGGACTGGTACTGGACAATCTGAATGAGATTCAGAATCTGATCGCTTATGCGGTCGGGTATGGTCTTGGTGTGATTGTCGGGATGAAGATTGAGGAGAAGCTCGCTCTTGGTTATATCACGGTGAATGTGATCACGAAGGAGTATGATAAGGCTTTGCCGAATGAGCTTCGTGCCCGTGGATACGGGGTGACGAATTGGGAGGCGAATGGTTTGGAAGGAAACCGGATGGCCCTGCAGATCCTCACTCCGCGAAAGTATGAGATGAAACTGTATGATACAATTAAAGAGCTTGATCCGAAAGCATTCATCATTGCCTATGAACCAAAAGCGATTCACGGCGGATTCTGGGTGAAGACAGTCCGAAATATACGTAAAGGAAAATTAAAAGAATGAGTAAAAATAAGTTATTATTCGAAGTGCAGGAAAATGAGACGATTGCAGACTGCCTGGATCGTATGAAGGAAATGGGCTACATGCCGGTAAGGCGGATGGAGAAGCCTGTATTTGAAGAGCAGAAAGAAGGAAATAAGACGGAATATGTCCCTATTAGACAGACAATTGTGTTTGAAGGGAAGAAGATGAAGATGGAAGAGTAAACGCTTCAAATCCGAACATTAATTTTCAGACTTTTATTATTGTTCGATAATTCGTTGACAGACGCTTTATATCACGTTATGATGGAGACAAATAAACCGAATACCCTCATATAATAATGGGAATATGGCCCATGAGTCTCTACCTGACTACCGTAAATGGTCGGACTATGAGGGGAAGTAGCTGTCTGGATACGAGCTCGAGTTGTGGACCTTACCGGATAAAGAGGCCCTTTCTCTGTAAAATACCCAGATCAATTGCTTTCTCTCAAAAAAGTAGAGAACAATTGATCTGGGTATTTTTTTATTATCGGGGTTTGGTTACATTACGGGAGGTGCCTGTCACTATTATGATATCAGTAATCATGGGAAGTACATCGGACTGGGAAACAATGAAGCATGCGTGTGACGTATTGGAGGAGTTGGAGATTCCATTTGAGAAACAGGTGGTATCGGCTCACAGGACACCGGATTATATGTTTGAGTTTGCAGAAGGTGCAAGAGCCCGCGGAGTGAAGGTCATTATTGCAGGTGCAGGAGGGGCTGCTCATTTGCCGGGAATGGTGGCTGCAAAGACCACATTGCCTGTGATCGGGGTCCCTGTTCAGTCGAAGGCATTAAACGGAATGGATTCACTGCTGTCGATTGTGCAGATGCCCGGCGGAGTTCCTGTTGCGACGGTAGCGATCGGGAAGGCAGGAGCCACTAATGCAGGACTCCTTGCTGCACAGATCCTTTCTATTGAAGATACAGAGTTGGCAGCAACGTTAGAGAATAGAAGAGATGTGCTCCGGGAAAAAGTGATGGAAAGCAGTGATGACCTTGAATAAGAAGACGATTTTACCAGGACAGATGATCGGGATCATCGGGGGCGGACAGCTTGGAAGGATGATGGCACTTGCTGCGAAACAAAATGGTTTCCGAGTGGCTGTATTAGATCCATCGCCACATTCCCCATGTGCCCAGGTGGCAGACCTTGTGATTACGGCAGGCTTCGACCAGTTTGACGCTTTATTCAGACTGGCGGAAGAGTGCGACGTGATTACATATGAGTTTGAGAATATCGATTATGAAGCCCTGAAATGGTTGTCGGAACGTGCCTATTTACCTCAAGGGGCGGAATTGATCCGAATTACACAGGATCGTATCATGGAGAAGGAAGCCCTTACGTTTGCAGGGGTGGAAGTGGCTCCATATGCTGTGATTAAACAACAGAAGGACATCTATGATAATATAGAAAAGCTTGGCTATCCAGTGGTTTTAAAAACGACGAGGGGCGGTTATGATGGGAAGGGACAGTATGTCATCCGACAAGCCGGTGAAATAGAAGAAGCCGCTATATTATTGGAGAACGGTCCATGTGTGCTGGAAAAATGGATTCCTTTTGAAAAAGAGTTATCCGTCATTGTGACACGAAATCCTGATGGACAGCAAACAAACTTTCCGGTAGTGGAAAATATTCATGTGGATAATATTTTACATGAAACGATCGCTCCGGCAAGGGTAAGTGAAGAAGTGGCAGATAAAGCGATTGGGATGGCGAAGAGAATCAGTGAGACTCTTGATCTAGTCGGAACACTGGCAATTGAAATGTTCCTGACGGAGGATGGAGACATCTATATCAACGAGCTGGCTCCAAGACCTCATAATTCCGGTCACTACTCAATCGAAGCATGTGACTTTTCACAATTCGCCCAACATATCAAAGCTGTTTGTAACTGGCCGCTTGTTCAACCAACCTTATTAAAGAACGCTGTGATGGTTAACCTACTAGGAGAGCATATCGAGCCTATTATGAAGGCTGTTCCAAAGAAACCGGACTGGTTTATCCATCTTTACGGCAAGGATGTACCAAAGCCGAAACGGAAGATGGGGCATGTCACTCTATTGACGAATGATATAGAAGAGACATTGTCGAACGTAAGCGAAGCAGGAATTTGGAAGGTGCAAGAAAAGATCGGAGGACGACTGGTATGATAGAACGTTATACACGCCCAGAAATGGGAGCAATTTGGACAGAGGAAAATCGTTTTCAAGCATGGCTTGAAGTAGAAATTTTGGCTTGTGAAGCTTGGGCTGAAATCGGGGATATACCGAAAGAGGATGTTGCGAAGATTCGTGAGAATGCCGGATTCAATGTGGACCGCATTAAGGAAATCGAAGAAGAAACGCGTCATGACGTTGTAGCCTTCACAAGAGCAGTTTCGGAAACCCTTGGAGAAGAAAGAAAATGGGTTCATTACGGACTGACTTCAACGGACGTAGTGGATACAGCCCTTTCTTATCAATTAAAGCAGGCAAACGACATCATTCTGAAAGACTTAGAGCGATTCGTGGAAATCTTAAAAAACAAGGCAATCGAGCACAAGCATACGGTCATGATGGGACGCACACACGGAGTCCACGCCGAGCCTACAACGTTCGGTTTAAAGCTCGCCCTTTGGTACGAAGAGATGAAGCGTAATGTAGAGCGCTTTAAAGCAGCGGCAGATGGAGTTGAATTCGGTAAGATTTCCGGTGCCGTTGGAACGTATGCAAATATCGATCCTTTCGTCGAGTCTTACGTGTGTGAGAAGCTTGGCATTAAGCCAGCCCCTGTGTCTACACAAACTTTACAACGAGATCGCCACGCTCATTATATGGGGACACTAGCGTTGATTGCGACATCCATCGAGAAATTTTCTGTCGAGGTTCGCGGATTGCAAAAGAGTGAAACGCGTGAGGTGGAAGAGTTTTTTGCAAAAGGTCAAAAAGGATCTTCTGCAATGCCTCACAAACGGAACCCGATTGGTTCTGAGAACATGACGGGTATGGCTCGTGTAATCAGAGGATATATGCTGACAGCGTATGAAAACGTGCCACTGTGGCATGAGCGAGATATTTCCCACTCTTCAGCAGAGCGTGTGATCCTTCCGGATGCAACGATTGCTTTAAATTATATGCTGAACCGTTTCGGTAATATCATCAAGAACTTAACGGTCTTCCCTGAGAATATGCAGCGCAATATGGATCGCACACTAGGCTTAATCTACTCTCAACGTGTCCTATTGGCCCTTATTGATAAAGGGATGACCCGTGAAGAGGCGTATGATACGGTTCAACCGAAAGCAATGGAGGCATGGGAGAAGCAAGTAGCTTTCCGTTCACTCATTGAAGAGGATGCGACCATCACGTCCAAACTGTCACCGGCAGACATTGATGACTGCTTCGATTATAACTACCACTTAAAACATGTAGATACGATTTTTGAACGTTGTGGCTTAGTGAAATAAGTCCTTCTGACAAACGAATAAGGAAGGGGTTTTAGCAAAATCCCTTCCTTTTTTTATGAAAATATAGACTGAAGATTGGCAATATTCTGCAAGTAGGGGGATTTCATATGGAAAAAGGCACACTTTTATATGAGGGAAAAGCGAAGCAAATTTTCGCCACACAGGATGAGGAAGTCGTGTGGATTCAGTATAAGAATTCTGCCACTGCTTTTAACGGGGAGAAAAAAGCGGATATCGATGGCAAAGGGGTTTTAAATAATAAGATTTCGAGCTTGATATTTTCAAAGCTTGCTGAAAAAGGAATAGAGAGTCATTTTATTAAACAATTATCAGAGGATGAACAGCTGGTCAAACGCGTACGGATCATCCCCCTTGAGGTCGTGGTTCGCAATGTGATTGCGGGAAGTTTGTCCAAACGGCTTGGAAAAGAAGAAGGGACGCCACTTCAAAAGCCGATCATCGAATTCTATTATAAGGATGATGATCTGGGAGATCCGCTTATTACAGATGATCACATTGATTTCCTGGAGATCGCGTCCCGGGAAGAACGGGCTGAGATCAGAACAATGGCGATTGGTGTGAATGAGATCCTTCAAGGGATCTTCAAAGAAGCGGGAGTGACCCTTGTTGATTTCAAATTAGAGTTTGGGAAAGATCGTAACGGAGAGATTCTATTAGGGGATGAAATCTCACCCGACACATGCCGTCTATGGGACGCAGAGACAAATCAAAAGCTGGATAAAGATGTTTTCAGAAGAGATATCGGCAGTTTAACCGAAGTATACTCAATCATTTTAGAACGCTTAGGAGGAAACAAGCTATGTACAAAGTAAAAGTTTATATCACATTAAGAGAAAGTGTATTAGATCCTCAGGGAAGTGTTGTGAAACAAGCGCTGCATTCAATGGAATTTAACAGTGTTGAAGATGTACGCGTCGGGAAGTATATGGAGCTGACTCTTCCATCATCTGTTGAAAACGTGGAAGCGACGGTTGAAGAAATGTGCCATCGCCTGCTGGCCAACCCGGTCATCGAGGATTACCGATATGAAATCGAGGAGAGTGTCGCTCAATGAAGTTTGCAGTAATCGTATTCCCAGGCTCTAACTGTGACATTGATATGTACCATGCGATCAAGGATGAAATCGGTGAAGAAGTTGACTATGTTTGGCACGATGCTGATAATCTGGAAAACTATGATGCGATTCTATTACCAGGAGGATTCTCGTATGGGGATTACCTTCGTTCAGGAGCGATTGCCCGTTTCTCGAACGTTATGAAAGAGGTCGTGAAAGCGGCAGAGCAAGGTAAGCCGGTTCTTGGTATATGCAACGGATTTCAGGTTTTACTGGAAACGGGGTTATTGCCAGGGGCCATGCGTCGGAATGATAGCTTGAAGTTCATATGTAAAACAGTACCGTTAACGGTTGAAAATAATGAAACGATGTTTACGAATGGGTATGAAAAAAATGATGTAATTCAAATCCCGATCGCTCACGGTGAAGGAAATTACTTCTGTGATGAAGAGACCATGATCACACTTAAGGAAAACAATCAAATTGTATTCACCTATACGGATGAAAATCCAAACGGAAGCGTTGAAAATATTGCAGGGATCACAAATGAAGCAGGAAATGTACTTGGGATGATGCCTCACCCAGAGCGCGCCATGGACACTTTACTAGGTAGTGAAGACGGGAAGAAACTATTTCAATCGATTGTGAAACACTGGAGGGAAAAACATGTCGTTAATGCTTGAACCAACTTCAACAAAAGTGAAAGAAGAGCAGCTTTATCGTGAGATGGGTTTAACAGACGAAGAATTTTCAATGGTGGAAAACATCCTTGGAAGAACACCGAACTATACAGAGACCGGCCTTTTCTCTGTTATGTGGTCAGAGCATTGCAGCTATAAAAATTCAAAGCCTGTACTGATGAAGTTTCCAACGACGGGTGAAAGGGTTCTTCAAGGTCCTGGAGAAGGAGCTGGAATTGTTGATATTGGCGATGATCAAGCAGTGGTGTTCAAAATCGAGAGTCATAATCACCCCTCAGCCATTGAGCCTTTCCAAGGAGCGGCAACGGGTGTCGGGGGTATTATACGAGACGTATTCTCGATGGGGGCAAGACCTGTCGCACTCCTCAACTCTTTACGCTTTGGAGAGCTGGATTCTCCTCGTGTTCAGTATCTATTTAAAGAAGTCGTAGCCGGAATCGCAGGATATGGAAACTGTATCGGGATCCCCACGGTCGGAGGGGAAGTTCAATTCGACGCTTCGTACGAAGGAAATCCTCTTGTAAACGCGATGTGTGTCGGATTGATCGACCATAAGGATATTAAAAAAGGTCAGGCACATGGTGTCGGCAATACAGTCATGTATGTTGGAGCGAAAACAGGGCGTGACGGCATTCACGGAGCCACCTTCGCATCCGAGGAATTGAATGAAGGATCAGAAGAGAAGCGCCCGGCTGTTCAAGTAGGCGATCCATTTATGGAAAAATTACTTCTTGAAGCGTGTCTGGAACTCGTTCAGAACGATGCTCTAGTGGGCATTCAGGATATGGGGGCGGCTGGTCTTACAAGTTCATCAGCTGAAATGGCAAGTAAAGCGGGTTCCGGTATCGAAATGAATCTTGACCTTGTTCCGCAGCGTGAAAGAGGCATGACGGCATATGAAATGATGCTTTCAGAATCCCAGGAACGCATGCTGATCGTCGTGGAAAAAGGACGCGAGCAAGAGATTGTCGATCTTTTTTCTAAGTATGACTTAGAAGCGGTTTCCATCGGGAAGGTAACAGATGATAAACGCCTCCGTCTTCTTCACAAGGGTGAGGTCGTGGCAGATGTTCCTGTCGATGCACTTGCTGAAGAAGCACCTGTCTATAACAAGCCATCTCAAGAAGCGGCTTACTATAAAGAGTTTCAAGCAATGGAGACAGTTTCTCCAAAAGTAGATGATTATAAGGAAACACTCAAGGCGCTCTTGCAGCAGCCGACGATTGCGAGTAAAGAATGGGTATATGATCAATATGATCATCAAGTAAGGACAAGTACAGTTGTAAGCCCGGGGTCTGATGCAGCGGTCGTACGGGTACGCGGCACCAGAAAAGCCCTTGCGATGACAACGGATTGTAATTCCCGCTATCTTTACCTCGATCCAGAAGTTGGAGGGAAGATCGCTGTAGCGGAAGCAGCACGCAATATCGTTTGTTCAGGAGCGATTCCACTGGCGATTACAGACTGCTTAAACTTCGGCAATCCGGAGAAACCGGAAATCTTCTGGCAAATTGAAAAGTCCGTTGACGGTATGAGTGAAGCGTGTCGTGAGCTATCGACTCCAGTTATCGGCGGAAATGTTTCCTTATATAACGAATCCATGGGTACTGCCATTTATCCAACGCCTGTAGTAGGGATGGTTGGACTCATTGAAGATGTCGATCATATTACGACTCAAGGCTTCAAAGAAGCTGGAGATTCTATATATATAATCGGTGAAACACGTGAAGAATTCGGTGGAAGTGAGCTTCAAAAACTGACTGAAGGAAAAATCTTCGGGCAAGCACCATCAATCGATTTGAAAACAGAGCTTCGCCGTCAAATGCAGTTGCTAGAAGCGATCCAAAAAGGGCTTGTGGCATCGGCTCATGATATCGCTGAAGGTGGTTTCGCCGTTGCTCTTGCAGAATCCACGTTTGGAACGAAAGGATTGGGAGCAAGCGTCGAGCTTTCTGGGGAGAACAACGTGGCTGATCTATTCAGTGAAACACAATCCCGATTCATCGTGTCAGTGAAATCAGAAAACAAAGACGAATTTGAGAAACTCGTTCCAGAGGCGAAGGCAATCGGACACGTAGCAGCTAACGGTGCCATCAAGGTGACATCAGAAAATGGAGACGTCATGCTACAGGCATCTGTAGAAGAATTGGAGTCAGCTTGGAAAGGAGCGATCCCATGCCTGCTGAAATCAAAGGTTTAAACGAAGAATGTGGAGTATTTGGCATATGGGGACATCCCAATGCGGCACAAATTACGTATTACGGACTTCATAGTTTACAGCATAGAGGACAAGAAGGAACAGGAATCGTCGTTTCTGACGGTGACCAGTTACGATGCCTAAAAGGGGAAGGCCTCGTAACGGAAGTATTCCAGGAAGGCACCATCGAGAAACTTGAAGGGGATTCAGCCATCGGTCATGTACGATATGCGACAGCCGGGGGCGGAGGCTATGAAAATGTTCAGCCTCTTCTTTTCAACTCACAGAATGGCAGCCTTGCTCTTGCTCATAATGGAAATCTCGTCAATGCGAACGCCTTGAAGCACCAGCTTGAAGGACAGGGGAGTATTTTTCAAACAAGTTCAGATACCGAAGTGTTAGCTCACTTGATTAAAAGAAGCGGCTATTTCAATTTGAAGGACCGCGTGAAAAATGCGCTGACCATGTTGAAGGGCGCCTATGCATTTGTGGTGATGACGGAAACTGAAATGATGGTGGCTCTGGATCCCCATGGTCTTCGTCCACTATCACTTGGTAAGCTTGGGGATGCTTACTGCGTAGCTTCTGAAACGTGTGCCTTTGATATCGTAGGGGCTGAATTTGTACGGGATATCGAGCCGGGAGAGCTTGTGATCATCAATGATGAGGGATTGACCTCAGAACGGTTTAGTTATTCAGGTGGGAATGCGATGTGTACGATGGAATACGTATACTTCTCAAGACCAGACAGCAATATTCAAGGGATCAACGTCCATTCCGCCAGAAAAAGAATGGGAATGGAACTCGCGAAAGAAGCACCAATTGAAGCGGATGTTGTAACGGGTGTACCTGACTCCAGTATTTCAAGTGCGATCGGCTATGCAGAAGCCTCAGGTATCCCATACGAATTGGGTCTTATTAAGAACCGTTATGTTGGCCGGACATTTATACAGCCTTCTCAATCTCTTCGTGAGCAAGGTGTGAAGATGAAGCTTTCACCGGTCAGAGGAGTAGTGGAAGGAAAGAGAGTGGTAATGGTTGACGACTCGATCGTCCGCGGCACAACAAGTAGACGAATCGTCAGCATGTTGAAAGAAGCAGGAGCCAAGGAAGTTCATGTGTGCATTAGTTCGCCGCCGATTAAGAACCCGTGTTTCTACGGCATTGATACTTCGACTCATGAAGAGCTGATCGCTTCTTCCAATTCAGTGGAGGAAATGCGTCAGATCATCGGAGCCGACTCTCTGACTTTCTTGAGTACAGACGGTGTGTTAAAAGCGATCGACCGAAATGATTCATCCGAAAATCGCGGTCAATGCTTGGCTTGCTTCACCGGGAAGTATCCAACGGAAATCTACCCGGATACACTTCATCCACATGAAAAAGAGTTAGTGAAATAGGGGGAATCATGATGGCAAATGCGTATCGTCAGGCAGGAGTAGACATCGAAGCGGGATACGAATCAGTCGACCGGATCAAAAAACATGTGAAACGAACTGCCCGTGAAGGGGTTCTTGGTCAATTAGGCAGCTTTGGAGGAATGTTCGATCTATCATCCTTGAACTTGAGTGAACCTGTTCTCGTTTCGGGCACAGATGGAGTCGGGACTAAGCTGAAACTTGCCTTCATGGCAGACAAACACGATACGATTGGAATCGATTGTGTGGCCATGTGTGTGAATGATATTGTCGTTCAAGGGGCTGAACCACTGTATTTCTTAGATTATATAGCGACTGGAAAAGCACTTCCAGAGAAAATAGAAGGTATTGTAAAAGGGATTGCGGACGGATGCCAAACAGCGGGCTGTGCGCTGATCGGTGGAGAGACCGCCGAGATGCCCGGTATGTATTCTGATGAAGAATATGATATCGCCGGCTTCGCTGTAGGCGCCTGTGAAAAAAAAGAGATGATCACGGGCGAAAAAATTTCTGAAGGAAATGTGTTAGTCGGACTGGGGTCCAGTGGTATACACAGTAATGGGTACTCTTTAGTCAGAAAAGTATTCTTTGAAGATCACTCGTTTTCTTTGGAAGAAACATTACCGGAAATCGGGATCACATTAGAGGAAGCATTGCTTAAGCCAACTAAGATTTACGTGAAATCGGTATTAGCAGCATTGAAAAAATTCTCCATAAAGGGCATGTCCCATATCACGGGTGGGGGATTCATTGAAAATATTCCACGGATGCTGCCGGATCATCTGCAAGCGGAGATAACGGAAGGCAGCTGGGATATTCCAAACATTTTCACCGCTCTTGAGCACTATGGGGACATTTCCCGCAAGGAAATGTACAATATTTTCAACATGGGAATTGGATTTGTTTTAGCGGTTGAAGAAAGTGAAGCAGAAGACATTCTTCAATTCTTCAGCGAACAAGGTGAAGATGCCTTTATCATCGGACGTGTGACCACTGGAAATGGAGTACGATTCGTTCGTTGAAATGAAGGATGAGCATGTCAATAACGGGGGCGAGTCATGAGACAGATTGCCATTTTTGCATCAGGAAGCGGAAGTAATTTTCAAAGCTTGGTAGATGCGGTCCAAAGTGGAACCCTGAAGGCGAATATCAGACTTCTTGTATGTGACCAACCGGGTGCGTTTGTCATTCACCGGGCTCAAACTGCTGGAATCCCTACATTCGTCTTTCGGGCTAAGGATTATGAAAATAAACAGGCATTTGAACAGGAAATCCTGAATGAGCTGGCTCACTCAGGTGTTGACTTTATTGTGTTAGCAGGATATATGAGATTGATTGGTCCAACACTTCTTGAAAGCTTTGGAGGAAGGATCGTGAATATCCATCCGTCCCTCCTTCCAGCCTTTCCAGGAAAGGATGCAATGGGACAAGCAATCGATGGGGGTGTGAAAGTCACAGGTGTCACGATTCATTTCGTAGACGCAGGCATGGACACAGGTGAAATCATCGCACAGGAAATCGTCCGGGTCACAACTGGCGAAACCAAACAGTCACTCCAGGACAAAATCCAGCACGTCGAACACCACCTATACCCAACCACCCTGAATCACCTCTTCCTCACTACCGGTCATTAAACCCGGGGAGAGGTGATTGCTTTATTGTGGTAAAGTGGTGAGGGACGGACCTTTGGTTTTAGTGGTGTATTAGCAGAATAAAGATGGGGAATTAGTGGCACAAGTTCATTTCTCCCACAATCACAAACAAAATTATTCACGGCGACAATCAGTCGCCGACTTTTACATCATAAAACCCTACAATCCATTTCCAATTCAGCACCATAATGAAATGAAATCTTTACAGCAGGCAGAGGAGGATCAGACATTGAAAAAGAGAGCATTGATCAGTGTTTCAGATAAAAGCGGTGTCATCGAATTCGTCAAGGAATTAAAGGAACTTGGATATGAAATCATTTCAACAGGTGGAACGAAGAAACTCCTTTTAGAAAATGACGTAGAGGTCATGGGGGTGGAAGAAGTAACAGGTTTCCCAGAAATTTTAGAAGGACGTGTAAAAACCCTTCATCCTAACATCCATGGTGGACTCCTTGCAAAACGAGGGGAAGAAAGTCACCTCAGACAAATGCAGGAACAGGGGATTGAAGGGATCGACCTCGTATGTGTCAACCTTTACCCGTTCCAACAAACCATTGCAAAACCGAATGTCGGTGTAGAAGAAGCGATCGAGAACATCGATATCGGCGGTCCGACGATGCTGCGTGCGGCTTCAAAAAATCATCAATATGTGACAGTTGTAGTCGACGCTTTGGACTATGATGAAGTTATTGCTGAGTTAAAGCTTCAAGGTGAACTATCGTTAGAGAAGCGCCGTAAGCTTGCTGCTAAAGTATTCCGTCATACGGCAGCATACGATTCCTTCATTGCTGAATATATGACAGACATCTCAGGTGAAGAGTATCCTGAGCGTTTTACAAGAACGTATGAATTAAAACAAACACTACGCTACGGGGAAAATCCTCATCAACAAGCTTCTTTCTACCGCGCACCACTTGGCTCTGAATTCTCAGTGGCCATGGCAAGGCAGCTTCACGGAAAAGAGCTTTCCTACAATAATATCAACGATGCGAATGCAGCTCTTCAAATTGTAAAAGAGTTTACAGAGCCGGCGGCAGTTGCAGTGAAGCATATGAACCCGTGTGGAGTCGGGGTCGGTCCAACCATCCATGAAGCATTTTCGAAAGCGTATGAAGCGGATTCTACATCCATCTTCGGAGGAATTGTCGCGCTGAACCGCATCGTGGATGAAGAAACAGCCAGACAACTTCATGAAATTTTCTTAGAGATCGTTATCGCTCCTGCTTTCAGTGATGAAGCGTTTGAAATCCTTTCAAGTAAAAAGAATATCCGATTATTGACGGTTCCATTTGAAACCACAAACAAAATCGAGCGGAAGTTAACGACGGTGGAAGGCGGATTGCTTGTTCAAGCGGATGACACGTTCACCCTTGACGATGCCGACCTTAGGATCGTTACGAAACGCGAACCGACGGAAGCAGAATGGGGCAGCATGAAACTTGGCTGGAAAGTCGTGAAGCATGTGAAGTCGAATGCGATCGTTGTAACAAATGCTCATATGACAGTCGGAGTCGGTGCGGGACAGATGAACCGCGTAGGTGCTGCAAACATTGCACTGGAACAGGCAGGGGAAAAAGCCAAAGGAGCCGCCATGGCATCCGACGCATTCTTCCCGATGGACGACACCGTAGAAGCTGCGGCCAAAGCAGGCATCACAGCCATCATTCAACCGGGAGGCTCCATCCGTGACGAAGACTCCATCAAAAAAGCAGACCAATACGGCATCACCATGGTCCTAACAGGCATCCGCCACTTTAAACACTAATTTGAGGGACGGACCTAAAGTTTTAACTGAAATCTCATGCAATTAGTCGTTAAAACATTGTGGTTAGAGGGTTTTTAAGGAGAGATGCCGGTTAAGGGGAAGTGAAATGAGGGACGGACCTTTGCACGAACCTCATCACACTACACCACCTTCACACCTCTTCCTCCCGGTGTAATGTCCGTAAGTTCAGATCAAGTTCATTCCACATACCACCCCCTCCTCATACACACGATAAGTAGGAGGGGGGTTCTTAAAAAGGGGGCGTTTTTCAAGATGAAAGTATTAGTGATCGGACGTGGCGGCCGCGAGCATGCCATATGCAAGAAATTAGCGGAAAGTGAAAGTGTGACTGAAGTGTTTTGCGCACCCGGTAATGCCGGTATTGCAAGTGTTGCAACGAATCTACCTTACATTGAGTCTAATGTGAGAGAACTCATTGATTTTGCCAAAAAAGAAGGGGTTGCGTATACGTTTGTTGGTCCAGAAAACCCGCTACTTGATGGAATCGTCAACAGCTTCCAAGAAGAAGGCTTGCAAATATTTGGACCAACGAAAGAAGCGGCCATCATCGAAGGAAGCAAGTCGTTCTCCAAGGAATTAATGAAAAAATACAATATCCCAACGGCTGCTTATGAAGTGTTCACAGGCGTTGAAAAAGCCATCGAATATGTGAAGGAAGTCGGTGCCCCGATCGTAGTGAAGGCGGATGGTCTGGCGGCAGGTAAGGGTGTGGTTGTGGCCGAAACAGAGGATGAGGCAATCAGTGCATTGGAAGAGATGCTCCTGGATGAAAAGTTCGGGGATGCCTCGTCAAAAGTGGTTGTGGAAGAATGCTTGTTTGGAGAAGAATTTTCACTCATGGCGTTTGTAAGTGGCGAGGCGGTTTATCCAATGGTGATTGCACAGGATCACAAGCGTGCCTTTGATGGTGATACAGGTCCAAATACAGGCGGTATGGGTGCGTATTCACCGGTTCCGCATATTCCGGATGAAGTTGTACAGGAAGCGATCTCCACTGTTCTCCACCCGACTGCACAAGCGATGGTGAAAGAAGGTCGTTCGTTTACCGGGATATTATATGCTGGGCTGATGCTGACAAGTGAGGGCCCAAAAGTGATCGAATTCAACGCGCGATTTGGTGATCCGGAAACGCAGGTAGTACTGCCGCGTTTAACGTCTGACTTTGGTCTCGTTGTGAAAAACATCATTGAAGGAAAGCCGGTTGAGTTGGAATGGTCGGACGACGCAGTTCTTGGGGTCGTGCTCGCAGCAGATGGATATCCAGGCGCTTATGAGAAAGGGATCACACTGCCTGATCTTGAAAAATCAATGGATAAAAAAACCCTTGTATACCATGCTGGAACTGAACTCAATAGTGACGAAACCCTTGTTTCCAACGGAGGCAGAGTGTTACTTATAGCTACTTCTGCATCGACTGTGGAGAAGGCACAAGCAGACGTTTATAAAGTATTGGGGAAGGTAAATTTCAAGGGCTTGTTTTATCGAAGCGATATCGGTCGGAAAGCTATCGAACGCGTCTCTTCCTAGATTTACGAATATACACATAAGCAATCGCGACGATTCCGCCTATCAACGAAAACAGGACATACGACATGTCCGTTAAATATTCCCAGAACAATGCAAACAACTCCTTTTCATAATTTAGATACAAGATTGCCGAGGACTGTCCTTTAGAGGGACGGGCCTCGGCAATCCTGCCATTCCCGAATAATTAAAACAATAAAAATCCTGCCGTTACTCCATTATAAGGAAGTACATAACCTTCCGGATCCCTAAGAATGAAGGTCCGTCCCTTTAGAACCCTTCAAGGCATCCTGGACTTCTTGGTTGGTGAGCTCCTCGGGGTTGAAGTTGGATTCTTTTTTGGCGTTGTTGAGCGGGTCTTGTTTATGTCCGGTTGTTTGCTGTTGCTTTGGTTCGTTGTGATCGGGTTTGTCGGATTTCAGCATGTCTTTAAAATTCATCATATCCTTTGCTTTAAACCCGCCGAAGCCGCCGTTCCCGTTATTGCCGTCTCCCCCTTTTTCAAACAGGGCAGTGACAGGGCAATAGCGCAAAATACCTTCTCCCACTTTCATGGCGCCGATCACGGCCATAACAAGATAAGAGTCTCTCCATGGACGTCGTGCAAGCTTGGATGTACTCCAAGCCAAAATGGTAAATCCCACTGTGATGCGAATCAGGGCATTGATAATCCCGATGTTCGATGATACTTTCATTGTAAATTCCTCCTTAATCGAAAATTCACATAATTGTTGTAAACCTTTAATGCGTTAAATAGTAAAATATGTTAACATAAATTGAAACTTAAACTAATACCATTCCACTAGAGGAGTGTTCACTTTGGAACAGCGCTACAGATGGAAAAACAAACAACTACGAGAACATGTACAAGTACTGAACGGAGAATTGTCTCCCAGACTTCTTTTAAAGAATGCAACATACCTTCACTCCACGTTAAAGAAATGGGTGCAGGGACATATTTGGGTTTACGGTGACAGAATTGTCTATACTGGAGATCAACTCCCGGAAAACCTTGAGCAATGTGAAATAGTGGACTGTGACTCACAGTACCTCGTTCCAGGATATATCGAACCGCATGTACATCCGTTTCAGCTTTATAATCCCCAATCTTTTTCCAAGTATGCATCCCAAACCGGTACAACGACATTCGTAAATGATAACCTGATGATGTTTTTGCAATTGGAAAAAAAGAAAGCGTTTACTTTATTGAGGGAGTTCAACAAAATGCCGGTCACGATGTACTGGTGGACACGTTTCGACTCTCAAACAGAAATGGTGAATGAAGAGGTTACCTTTTCAAATGGAGAAGTGAAATCGTGGTTGGAACATGATTCGGTGCTCCAAGGCGGGGAACTGACCGCTTGGCCAAGACTGCTGGCAGGAGATGATTTGATCCTTCACTGGATGCAGGAGACCAAGCGTATGGGTAAAATCGTGGAAGGACACCTACCGGGGGCATCTGACAAGACGATTGCCAAGCTCCGCTTATTAGGAATTGATGGCGACCATGAAGCGATGACGGGTGAGGATGTTTACAAGCGCCTGATACAAGGGTTGACGGTTACATTGCGTCATTCTTCGATCCGACCGGATTTACCAGTTCTATTAGATGGGTTAAAAGAAAAAGGCATCGATTCATACGATTCCCTCCTGTTTACCACAGATGGGTCCACACCGGGTTTCTACGAACAAGGTGTATTGGATTTCATGATAAAAATGGCGATCGATAAGGGCATACCGCCAATCGAAGCCTATAATATGGCAGGGTATAACGTTGCCAATTATTACAACATCACTCACCTGCATGGGATGATTGCTACTGGAAGAGTAGCAAATATTAATTTCCTATCGGCAAAGGATGACCCGACTCCGGTTTCAGTGCTTTCAAAGGGGAAATGGGTACGAAGAGACGGTATCCAAGTAGAGGACACCACAGAAATCAACTGGGGAACAAACGGATTTACTCCATTATCTCTTGATTGGGAAGTGGGCTATGACGATCTCCAATTCTCCATGCCGTTTGGAATTGAAATGGTGAACGATGTCATTACTAAACCATACTCCATTTCCATCAATCCTTCTGACGGGTTGCTTGATCTCGACCATGATCAAGCATTCCTCATGTTGTTGGACAGGAATGGGAAGTGGAGAATCAGCACCATGATTAAAGGCTTCGCGAAAGGTGTCATGGGATTTGCTTCATCTTACTCCAATACGGGGGACATTATCTTGATTGGTAAAAGTAAGTCGGATATGATTGCAGCCTTTAACAGGATGAAGGAAATCGGCGGTGGAATCGTACTTGCAGAGCATGGTGAAATCCTGCACGACATTCCCCTGACGTTAAACGGTCTGCTCTCACAGAAAGAAATGCCTGAGCTGATTGAAGAAGAAAAAACACTTAAACGGTTGTTAAAAGAAAGAGGGTACCGCTTCTCAGACCCGATTTATACATTACTGTTTCTTCAGTCCACTCATCTTCCCTATATTCGGATGACACAAAAAGGAATCTATGATGTAATGAAGAAAACGGTACTCTTTCCAACAATAATGCGTTAAAATAGTAAAGTAAATAGGGGTGTAAAAAACATGCTGAAAAGAGCTTTGATTATTGCGTTAAGCTCGTTTACACTTGTCGCATGTAGTTCAGATAAAGAGATAAAGAAAGAATCTGATAAAGAAGCCGCAACTCCAGTGGTGAAAGAAGAGACAGGCGGAGAAACGGAAAGAATGTATCCATCGTCTTTAACAGGGGTGGAAGAAGAGGAAGAGTCTACGGCCAGGTCGGTTGCTGTCATGGTAAATAACCATCCGAAAGCCCGCCCGCAGTCTGGGTTATCGAAAGCGGATATTGTGTATGAACTGTTAGCAGAAGGTGACATCACCCGCTTCTTGGCAATATTCCAAAGCCAAATGCCGAAAGAAGTTGGTCCAGTCCGAAGTGCGAGGGATTACTTTATAGAGCTTGCAAAAGGGTATGACAGCTTGTATGTGGCTCACGGATATAGTCCGGAAGCAAAAGAAATGTTACAGAATGGTTTCATCGATAATCTAAACGGGATCCAATATGATGGAACGTTATTTAAGCGGGCAAGCTTCCGTAAAGCGCCCCACAATTCCTATATATCCGCTGAACATATCAGGGAAGGAGCGGAGAAGAACGGTTTCGATATGAGTCGGCCGCCTGAAGCACTGAATTTCAGTGATAAGGGGACGATAAATGGAGAGGCTGCACAATCCGTAATGATTTCATATAATCAAAACCCCCTGTTTAATGTTATATTTGATTTTAACGAAAAAGAAGGCAGATACGAGCGGTATTCAAATGGTGAACAGACCGTCGATTATGATTCCAAAGATCCAGTGCTGGTAGAAAACCTATTGATCGTAGAAGCTTCACATAAGATTGTCGATGATGCAGGTAGACGTGACATAGACCTCGAATCAGGAGGAAATGCGTACTTGATACAGGAAGGTAAGCTCAGGGAGGTTCAATGGAAGAATGTGAATGGAAGAATTCTTCCTTACGAAAATGATCAACCTGTAAGTTTGCGAAAGGGATCAACGTGGATCAATGTCATTCCAAGCTCTCCAGGGCTGACAGGTTCCGTCTCATATCAAGAATAGAAGATAAAGGAGTCTTTTCAATGCAAATAAATAAATTAAGAGGCAAGGAGCTGGATCAGTTATTTAACGCTGTTCTTTCCCTACAAAACCTTGAAGAATGTTATCGTTTCTTTGATGACCTTTGTACAATCAATGAAATTCAATCTCTTGCTCAACGCCTTGAAGTAGCGCGTATGCTTCAGGATGGGAAAACATATCACAAGATTGAAACCGAAACAGGTGCAAGTACTGCAACCATTTCCCGTGTAAAACGATGTTTGAACTACGGGAATGATACGTATCAGTTAGTTTTGGACCGTGTACATCAAGAAGAAAAATAATAGAAAGACCGCTGTCGTCATATGATGAGCGGTCTTTGTTTTTTGTAGGGGCAGTTTTCGCCAAATGGTTGTCGTGACATTCCCCTTGGTGTCGTCTAGAGGCTCGAGGTCATACGCTAAATCTGTTAAAAGGCAAAGGACGACTATCCGGAAGGTTCATCTTATGCTTGTCGCCTCTGTCAAAGCCCCTGCGCTTTTGTATTGTCCAGCTCCGGGGCCTAGAGGATCGAGGTCATAAGACAGGAATGCCAAAAAGGCAAAGAGCGCCTTTCCAGCATTCCTGTCTTATGCTTGTCGCCTCTGTCAAAGCCCCTGCGCTTTTGTATTTGTCCAGCTCCGGCGGGTAGCCCCTCGAGGTCACAACTGAAAAATCCCCAAAGGCAAAAAGCGCCTTCAGGGATTTTTTCAGTTGTGCTTGTCGGGGCTGATCAACCCGCCTGCGCTTTTGTATTGTCCAGCTTCGGGGCTTAGAGGCTCGAGGTCATAAGACAGGAATGCCAAAAAGGCAAAGAGCGCCTTTCCAGCATTCCCGTCTTATGCTTGTCGCCTCTGTCAAAGCCCCTGCGCTTTTGTAGTTAATGCGACTCCTTTCCACAAATGATATAATACGTTAGATGGATGTATGAATGGGGGAACAGAGCATGTATGATGTCCGAGAGTGGCGCCATGTATTTAAACTAGATCCGAATAAGACAATAGAAGATGAAGATTTAGAAGCAGTATGTGAATCAGGAACAGACGCGATTATTGTAGGGGGAACGGACGGTGTAACCCTTGAAAAGGTTCTTGATTTGATGGCACGAGTGAGACGATATACGGTTCCTTGTATTCTGGAGGTATCAAATTTGGAGTCGATTACTCCCGGCTTTGATTTATATTTCATTCCAATGGTGATGAACAGCCAGAACATGAACTGGGTGACGGGATTGCATCACAAGGCTGTGAAGGAATATGGAGAGATTATGAATTGGGACGAAATCCTCGTTGAAGGATATTGTATATTGAACCGTGACTGCAAGGCGGCACACGTAACAGAAGCAAACACAGACATTTCAAGTGAAGACGCGGCAGCTTATGCCATGATGGCAGAAAGAATGTTCAACCTGCCGATCTTTTATCTGGAATACAGTGGTACATATGGCGATGTTGAAACGGTAAAAGAGGTAAGGGATTCACTGGAAAACACGACATTATTTTACGGCGGAGGAATTGAAACCGCTCAGCAGGCCAAAGAAATGGCTGCTGTATCAGATGTAGTCGTCGTTGGAAATGCTGTATATGACAATCTGAAAGAATCGTTAAAGACGGTAAAAGCAGTTAAAGGGTAAGGATTAAACTGGAGGTCCACCCTTGGATAAGATATAATGGAAATACAAATATAGAACGTACGTTCGTTATGGTGGTGTGAGACTATGCAATTTTTGACTGATCGATTGTTGAATGGAATGAATCCCGAGCAGGCGGAAGCTGTGAAGGCGACGGAAGGACCGTTACTGATCATGGCAGGGGCAGGCTCAGGGAAGACAAGAGTATTGACGCATCGAATTGCGTATCTGATGGTGGAAAAAGGGGTCAATCCATACAATATTTTAGCGATTACCTTTACAAATAAAGCGGCGAGAGAGATGAAGGATCGTATTGAAAACATTCTGGGCGGGGTATCTGAAAACATATGGATTTCTACCTTCCACAGTATGTGTGTCCGAATACTGCGACGTGATATCGACCGGATCGGGATGAATCGCAATTTTACAATACTCGACTCCACGGATCAGCAGTCTGTCATTAAAGCGATTTTAAAAGAAAAGAACATTGATCCGAAAAAATTTGATCCTCGTTCCCTATTGGGATCCATCAGCTCTGCAAAAAACGAGCTGACGACTCCTGAAGAATTATCCAAGCAGGTAGGGGGATATTACGACCAGGTCGTAGCGGATGTATACACAGAATATCAGAAGCGGTTGCGGAAGAACCAGGCGCTTGATTTTGATGATTTGATCATGACGACCATCCAATTATTTCAGCGTGTACCGGAAGTTTTGGAATTTTATCAGCGTAAATTCCAGTATATTCACGTGGATGAGTATCAGGATACCAACAGAGCTCAGTATATGCTCGTGAAACTGCTCGCATCCCGTTTCCAGAATCTATGTGTAGTAGGGGATTCTGACCAATCGATTTATCGCTGGCGGGGTGCAGACATAGCCAATATCCTTTCCTTTGAAAAGGATTATCCTCGGGCGACTGTCATCTTCCTGGAACAGAACTATCGTTCAACGAAACGGATTCTCCAGGCGGCGAATGAAGTCATTCAGAAGAATTCGAATCGTAAACCGAAGAACCTGTGGACGGAAAATCATGACGGTGAAAAAATATCGTACTTCAGAGCGGATACCGAGCAGACAGAAGCTCAATTTGTCACGGGGAAAATCAAGGAAATGATGGAAACGGGTAAGAGAAAATACTCTGATTTTGCGATTCTTTACCGTACAAATGCACAGTCCCGTGTCATGGAGGAAGTACTGCTGAAATCGAATATTGAATACTCCATCGTGGGCGGCATTAAGTTCTACGATCGAAAAGAGATCAAGGATATTTTAGCGTATCTCAGGCTCATTTCGAATCCAGATGATGACATTAGTTTACAGCGCGTCATTAATGTTCCTAAAAGGGGTGTCGGGGCAACCTCAATTGATAAAATTGCCCGTTACGCACAGGATCATGATATTTCCATGTTCAGGGCGCTGGCAGAAGCTGACTTCATCGGACTGAGCCCTAAAATCACCAAGGCTGTGATTGAATTCATGGAAATGGTGAAAGGCTATACCAGTATGCAGGAATACTTGTCTGTCACGGAATTGGTAGAGGAAATCCTTGAGAAATCAGGCTACACCGACATGCTGAAAGCGGAGAAGTCAATTGAATCGCAATCCCGACTGGAGAACTTGGACGAGTTCCTGTCGGTAACGAAAAGCTTTGAAGGGTCCAATGATGACAAGAGTCTCGTGGCCTTTTTAACGGACCTTGCGCTGGTCGCCGATATTGATAAGCTTGATGAAGATGACCGGCCGAAGGATTCCGTGATTTTAATGACCCTGCACGCAGCGAAGGGTCTTGAGTTCCCTGTCGTATTCCTTATGGGAATGGAGGAAGGGGTCTTCCCCCACAGCCGTTCCCTTATGGAAGAGGATGAGATGGAAGAAGAACGCCGTTTGGCATACGTAGGAATTACCCGGGCGGAGGAACAGCTCTTCTTGACCAATGCCCAGATGAGGACGTTATTCGGGCAAACCAAGATGAACCCGGTTTCCCGTTTTATTAATGAGATTCCAGCCGATTTATTGGATGACGTCATGGCAGAGACGAAGAGTGCCTTCACACCTTTCGGGAAATCAGCGGTGAAATCACCGACCCGCCCTGCCCCGCGTAAGCCTGTTTCACGTCCGGTCCAAACCACGACGGGAGGGGAATCCGTTGCCTGGCAGGTAGGGGATAAGGCCCAGCATAAGAAGTGGGGGACGGGAACCGTTGTCAGTGTGAAAGGATCGGGAGACAGTGTTGAGCTCGATATTGCCTTCCCCAGCCCGATGGGAATTAAGCGTCTTCTGGCCAAATTTGCTCCAATTGAAAAAGCATAACATGTCGGAAGGCATCATCTTTCGACTGTATTGAACATATAAGCAAGAAAGGGTTGTGGAAATGGATCGACAATCAGCCGAAAAGCGTATCAATGAATTGCATGAACGATTGAATCAATATAATTATGAATACCATGTTCTCGACAAACCTTCTGTACCTGATTCCGAATATGATCAACTCCTTAGGGAATTGATTGAGCTCGAGGACCAATTTCCGGAATTGAAATCAGCGGATTCTCCTTCTCAACGTGTAGGGGGAACCATTCTCGAGTCTTTCGAAAAAGTCGAACACAGAACGCCGATGTTGAGCCTGGGGAATGCCTTCAATGAAGAAGATCTTCGTGACTTTGACCGCCGTGTCCGCCAGGCGGTGGGGGATGGCTTCTCCTACGTATGTGAGCTGAAGATTGATGGTTTGGCCGTCTCTCTCAGGTATGAAGATGGCGCATTCGTCCAGGGGGCAACGAGGGGGGATGGCTCCATAGGTGAGGATATTACATCGAATCTGAAGACCATCCGTTCTATTCCATTAAAGATCTCAGGGGAAATGTCCTTCGAAGTTCGTGGGGAGGCGTTCATGCCGAAAGGATCCTTCGAAGCGCTGAATAAGATCAAAGAAGAAAGAGGGGAAGAGCCCTTCGCCAATCCGCGTAATGCTGCAGCAGGATCACTTCGCCAGCTTGATCCTAAAATCGCGGCATCCCGGAATCTCGACCTCTTCTTGTATGCTATGGCGGATATCGGGGATACAGGGATCAACTCACATAGTGAGGGATTGGATACGCTGGATAAGTTGGGGTTTAAAACAAACCCTGAACGCAAACGTTGTGCCACTATCGAAGAAGTCCTTGATTTTGTCGGGAAGTGGACAGAAGATCGACCCAACCTTTCATATGATATTGATGGGATCGTCATTAAAGTCGACTCCCTTGATCAGCAGCATGAACTTGGAACGACAGCCAAAAGCCCAAGATGGGCAATAGCTTTCAAGTTCCCCGCCGAAGAAGTGGTCACAGTGCTGAAAGAGATTGAATTAAGTGTAGGCCGAACAGGAGTCGTCACACCAACGGCAATATTAGAACCGGTGCGTGTGGCAGGAACCACCGTTCAGCGAGCATCCTTGCACAATGAAGATCTGATCAGAGAGAAAGATATCAAAATCGGAGACCACGTCGTCATTAAAAAAGCGGGAGATATTATCCCTGAAGTGGTCAACGTACTGGAGGAGAAGAGAAGCGGTGACGAACAGGAATTCCTGATGCCGACCCATTGTCCGGAGTGTGAAAGTGAGCTTGTGAGACTCGAAGGGGAAGTGGCCCTCAGGTGCATCAATCCAAAGTGTCCCGCTCAAATCCGTGAAGGGTTGATTCATTTTGTTTCCCGGAATGCCATGAATATCGATGGCCTGGGTGAAAAAGTGATCAGCCAGTTATTCAGGGAGAAACTGATCGAAGATGTCGCGGATTTATACAGATTAGAACGGGATCAGCTTCTTCAGCTGGAACGGATGGGCGAGAAATCCGTTGATAACCTCCTGGAAGCCATTCAAACGTCGAAAGCGAATTCCTTGGAGAAACTGTTATTCGGTCTTGGAATACGCCATGTCGGTGCCAAAGCCGCGAAGACCCTGGCACAGGAATTCGACTCAATGGACAGGCTGATGGAAGTGGGTAAAGAAGAGCTGACGAACGTCAATGAAATCGGGGATAAAATGGCAGATGCCATTGTCGCTTATTTTGAAAATGAGGAAGTGAAGGAGCTCGTTCAGGAGCTGAAAGAAGCCGGCGTGAATCTTGAATACAAGGGACCGAAGCCTGTAACAGCAAGTGAAGTCGACTCTTCCTTTGCAGGGAAAACCATTGTTCTTACAGGAAAAATAGAGCGGTTGAGCCGTAACGAAGCAAAAGAAAAAATCGAAATGCTCGGCGGTAAAGTAACTGGCAGTGTCAGTAAGAAAACCGATCTTGTCATAGCCGGGGAAGAGGCGGGATCGAAGCTGACGAAAGCAATCGAGTTAAATATAGAAGTATGGGATGAGGACAAGCTGATGGAAGAACTTAACCGATAAGAGGTGTAACGAGGAATGAAAAAAGGGATTTCGGTCGCTCTCTCCGTGTTATTGTTACTAGGAGGCTGTGCTCCGACATTTGAGAAACAGGATCAGGTCGTTCAGGAAAATCAGGATAGCGAAGCAAAGAAAGCCATCATACCAAGCTTCCAAATTTCGAAAGAATACTATAAAACGATGCTGCCGTATGAAACGAGTAATACCCGGGGCGTCGTCGTGAATGATCTAGGATCCAGATATGATATTAATGAAATTGAAACAGGCCTCTTAAGAGTGGCTCAAAATCGATTTTCGACAGATGAATACTTCTTCAAAGAAGGTCAATTTCTGAACAAGAAAACGGTGGACAGCTGGCTGCAAAGAAAATACACAAGTGAACAACTGAAAGAAAAAGGTTTAAAGGAGTCAGAAAATGTGGGGCTTAATCCCGTGCAGGCAAGCGGGGAAAATGCCCCCATTTATTTAGCCCATGTAGTTGAACATAATTACTTGATGAAAAAAGAAGACAACAAGGTACGTCTTGGTGGAGTGGCTGTCGCTCTATCCTTGAATTCTGTTCAATACGAGACAAATATGTCGAGTGGGACCAGAACAGTCAAAAACATCAGTAATGAGGTCCTGAAAGAACAGGGAGCGAAAATCGCCGGCGAAGTACTCAATCGCCTTCGTCAGAAAAAAGAACTCCAAAACGTGCCGATCATGATATCGCTTTATAAGCAGGCCCCGAAAGATCAGGTCGTCCCAGGCCACTTTTTTGCGTACACAACAGTGGAACCGGACGAAACAGGCATTCAGGACTGGAAAGGAATTAATGAAGATTACTATTTATTCCCTTCCCCGGAAGCCCAGGAGAATCACCCGAACGATTATAAAGTCTTTAATGAACTGAAAACAGACATCGAAAAGTATTTTCCGGTATACACAGGACTGACAGGACAAGCACTCTATCAAGATCAGAAGCTGTCCAAAATGGAATTCGAAGTGGCTCTTTCTTTCCAGGGGAAAGCTGAAACCATCGGATTTGCCCAGCATCTGACCAATATGATCGGCAAACAGACCCCGGACAGCTGGGACGTAGAACTCCTCGTCTCCTCTTCCTATGGACCGGAAGCGTTGATCGTAAAGAAACCGGGCAGTAAAGAAACCTATTTGCACATTTATGAATAAGAAGAGGGAGAACTAATCCGCATAGGGGTTAGTTCTTTTTTTGAGGGACGGACCTGTTTTTTCCAAAAAATGAAACAATCACGCCACTTTGTTCGTATAAAGGTTAAAGAATCTAATGAGGCAGGACCGAGTAATGGATATTCTCATTTGAACTCATCGTTGCTTTTGTTTTATTTGTAGTAACAGTAAGCATGATCCGATCCAGTATCATGATGTAAGAGCGATGGAAGAGAAAAGGGGAAAAATCCGATCTCAAGGGGAGATGTATGAGGATATGCCTTTCCAGGATCAGGTTCTTCATCATAATGCTCAGTCAAATCCGATATTTATTCCTGCCAATATCATCGCCATATTATTCACAAAATGAAAAATAAAGGAGGGAGCAGAGGATGATGAGTTTTATTGCCCTTATAGTGGCCGGGACGTCCCTAACTTTCGCAACGCTTGTCTATGAACAGAATAAAAAGATGGAGAAGAGAATGAAGGACTTGGAAAACAAACTATAACTAGTAAAGTTTCATTGGTATTGAAGGTCCGTCCCTCATCGAGTTAAAGCGGTGAGGGACGGACCTTTTTTGTTTTATCGCAACGATTGCGGAATTTGTCGAATGAAAATTCTGAAAAAAGTGTTCCAAATTCAAAGTAACTGTTATACAATACAAACATGTTAAATAATCTGTATTATAACAATAAGAATTTGTTGTTAAATACGTTTAAGGAGTGAATACGTTCTATGTCGACTCAAATGGTTGGGATCAAGGTAACCGGAGAGCTAAGACCAGGCTTTGATGAATTATTATCACCTGAGGCACTGCAGTTTTTGGAACAATTAGAGCACCGATTCGGGGAAAAACGCAAAGAGCTGTTACACAACAGAGAGGAGAAGCAGGAACGGATCAATAGAGGAGAGCTGCCTCACTTTTTACCTGAAACTGAATCGATTCGCCGAAGTGATTGGAAGGTCGGTGCAATTCCGAAAGCCTTGCAGGATCGAAGGGTGGAGATTACCGGACCGGTCGATCGCAAGATGGTCATCAATGCTCTGAATTCTGGAGCGAAATGTTTCATGGCGTGTTTTGAAGATGCCACCTCCCCAACATGGACGAACCTCATAGAAGGACAGATCAACCTCAGGGATGCTGTACACCACACAATCAACTTCGAGACAAACGGGAAACGTTATGAGTTAAATCAGGAGCATGCTGTATTAATCGTTAGGCCAAGAGGACTTCATCTGGTAGAGAAACATATCGAACTGGGTGGGCAGTCACTATCGGCTAGCCTTGTAGACTTTGGATTATTCTTTTTTCATAATGCGACTCATTTAACCTCTACGAATAAGGGACCTTACTTTTACCTACCTAAATTAGAAAGCTACGAAGAAGCACGATTTTGGAATGATGTATTTGTATTTGCCCAGGATTATGTCGGGATTCCCCAGGGGACGACCAAAGCGACGGTCCTGATTGAAACTATCACGGCTGCATTTGAAATGGATGAAATCCTTTATGAGTTAAAGGAACATTCAGCGGGTTTGAACTGTGGAAGATGGGATTATATCTTCAGTTATATCAAAAAACTACGGGAGCAGGAAAACGTGATTCTTCCTGATCGTTCCTCGGTCACTATGACGGCGCCGTTTATGAGAGCGTACTCTCTGCTCACGATTAAAACCTGTCATAGAAGGAGAGCCCCCGCAATTGGCGGGATGGCGGCACAGATCCCGGTTAAGAGTGATCCGGTAAAGAATGAAGAAGCGTTCAATAAGGTGAAAACAGACAAAGAAAGGGAGGCGCGAGATGGCCATGATGGAACGTGGGTTGCACACCCTGGTTTAGTACCGGTTGCCCTAGGCGTATTCAATCAGGAGATGAAAAAAGCTAATCAGATCGATGAGAAAATATTAAAAGATCTGGAAGTGTCAGAACAGGATCTTCTGGAAGTTCCTCAAGGGGTGATAACAGAAGAGGGAGTCCGATTGAATATAAATGTCGGCATTCAATACATTTCTTCTTGGCTGAGCGGTCAGGGGGCAGCTCCTATTCACAACCTGATGGAAGATGTGGCGACGGCAGAGATTTCACGTGCTCAACTATGGCAATGGATTCGTCATCCGAAAGGGATCCTTGAAGACGGTCGGAACATCACTATGGAGCTCTACGAACAATTAAAGCAGGAAGAACTGACGAAGCTAATAAGCCAATTGGGGGAAGAACGATACAGGGAACGCCGATTCCAGGAAGCTGTCGATCTTTTCGACCAACTCATCCAGAACGACCAGTTCACAGACTTCCTCACCATCCCGGGCTATCGAATCCTTTAGAGGAATACAGAGAGGGACGGACCTGCAAGTATAATGCCCACCAAATAAATGTCGATACCGTACGGCTATTCCCTTCACTCAATTACCGCTTCAGCAGAGTGAGGGACGGACCTCAAGCCCGGACGCAAGACGATAATCGAACGAACATCGCCATCAAAATACAACAAAAACAAAAAAAGGGAGAGATCGATCATGGTAAAAGCAAATAACGAACGTGTAACGGCACTACAGGAAAATTGGGAAATGGATCAACGATGGAAGGGGATTACCCGGCCTTACTCAGCCGAAGACGTTATTCGTTTGAGGGGGTCGATTGATATCGAGCATACTTTAGCCCGTCGGGGTTCTGAAAAACTGTGGAAATTTCTTCACGAGGAAGAGTATATCAATGCCCTCGGTGCCCTGACAGGTAACCAGGCGGTTCAACAGGTGAGAGCCGGTCTGAAAGCAATCTATTTAAGCGGGTGGCAGGTTGCGGCCGATGCCAATTTATCAGGACATATGTATCCCGATCAAAGTCTATACCCGGCAAACTCCGTCCCATCCGTTGTGAAGCGGATCAACCAGGCGCTTCAGCGTGCCGATCAGGTCCATTACGTAGAAGGGGACGAATCGATTGATTGGTTTGTGCCAATTGTTGCCGATGCAGAGGCGGGATTTGGAGGACAATTGAACGTGTTTGAATTAATGAAGGGGATGGTTGAAGCCGGGGCGTCTGCCGTCCATTTTGAAGATCAGCTTTCTTCTGAGAAGAAGTGCGGTCATCTGGGAGGAAAGGTGCTTCTTCCTACTCAAACTTCTGTTAAGAACCTCATCTCTGCCCGTCTTGCAGCGGACGTAATGGGAGTACCGACTTTAATCATTGCCCGTACAGATGCCAATGCCGCGGACTTGATCACGAGCGATGTAGATCCTCATGATGCCCGTTTCATCACAGGAGATCGAACTCCTGAAGGGTTTTTTCGTACAAATGCCGGCCTTGATCAGGCAATTGCGAGAGGTCTTGCGTATGCTCCATATGCCGATCTTGTGTGGTGTGAAACGTCTGAACCGAGTCTTGAGGAAGCACGCCGGTTTGCAGAAGCGATTCATGCTGAACATCCCGGGAAGTTACTTGCATATAACTGTTCCCCATCCTTTAACTGGAAAAAGAAACTGGACGATGAAACGATCGCTAAATTCCAGGTGGAGCTCGGTGAAATGGGCTATAAATTCCAATTCGTCACACTTGCCGGCTTCCACGCGTTGAACCACAGTATGTTTGAGCTTGCCAGAGGCTACAACGATCGCGGTATGGCCGCTTATTCGCAGCTTCAAGAAGCAGAGTTTGCCAGCGAGAAGCATGGATATTCCGCTACAAGGCATCAGCGCGAAGTAGGAACAGGTTATTTTGACGAGGTATCCATGGTCATTTCAGGTGGAACATCCTCCACAACAGCCCTGAAAGGATCAACGGAGGCAGCTCAATTCTAAGATATTATTAAAATATTCATAAAGGTCCGTCCCTCAAAATAATGTGTACCCTTTGTAAAGGACAATTAAAAAAAGCCTAGGCAGCTTGTTGAAGGTGATCCCTGTATTGTGCAGGGGTCATCTTATTTAAATTCCATTGATATCTGTAATGATTGTAGTAAATGAT
>NZ_CAJGBF010000031.1 GCF_904424705.1 Rossellomorea arthrocnemi
ATATTATATTTATTATAATTGACTAAAAAAAACCAATCCTATATAATGAAAAAGTGGGTCAATAAGGACAGGATATCCTGCTTGCCTTCACAAAATTATTTTATCAAACACTCATTGGAGGGATTTTTTCATGGCAGAACGCATGGTTGGTAAACAGGCTCCACGTTTTGAAATGGACGCTGTAATGCCAAACAAGGAATTCGGTAAAGTATCATTAGTAGAAAATATGAAAAATGACAAATGGACAGTATTGTTCTTCTATCCTATGGACTTCACATTTGTATGTCCAACGGAAATCACAGCAATGTCAGACCGTTACGATGAGTTCGAAGACTTAGATGCAGAAATCATTGGTGTCTCTACCGACACTATTCATACACACTTAGCCTGGATCAACACCGACCGCAAAGAAAACGGTATCGGTGAATTAAGCTATCCATTAGCGGCAGATACAAACCACTCTGTTTCACGTGAATATGGCGTTCTGATTGAAGAAGAGGGTGTGGCACTTCGTGGCCTTTACATCATCAATCCAGAAGGAGAGCTTCAATACCAGGCAGTATTCCACAATAACATCGGTCGTGATGTTGAAGAAACATTGCGTGTACTTCAAGCACTTCAAACTGGCGGACTTTGTCCGGCGAACTGGAAGCCAGGTCAAAAAACTTTATAATTTTCCAAATGAATAAAGGCCTAACCGTTTGTTAGGCCTTTTCTTATCATCCAAAGGAAAGAATCGCCCTGTTCATACTAAAAGATATCCCAAGACTGATTGAAGGAGGCTATATTAGTGAAGCTTCGTGCACCTATGCCTGAACTTTCCGGCGCTACTGAATGGTTAAATGGAGAAGTGACAAAAGAAGATTTGGTAGGAGTAAAACCTACCCTTATACACTTCTGGTCGATCTCCTGTCACCTTTGTAAAGAAGCTATGCCGCAAGTTAACGAATTTCGTGATCGTTACAGTGACAAGCTGAATGTTATGGCAGTTCACATGCCACGTTCTGAAGACGACTTAAATCTTGACGAAATCAAAAAGGTTGCAGCTCAACATGATATCACTCAACCAATTTTTGTAGACAGTGAGCATAAACTGACAGATTCTTTTGAGAATCAATACGTACCGGCTTACTATGTATTCGACAAAGATGGTAATCTTCGTCACTTCCAAGCAGGCGGCAGCGGAATGAAGATGCTTGAAAAGCGTGTCAACCGTGTCTTGGACGAATTGGAAAAAAACAATTAAGATTCAAACCAAGTATGGAGGAGAGATCGGTCAAAAGACCGATCTTTTTTTTTGGATTCATTTTTAAAATGAATATGAATAGTTAGATTTAAGGGAGGATTCATAAAAAGTAAAAAATTCAAAAAAAGGGTAGATAAATATTTCGAAAGCCGATATATTTAGTAGTACGTTGTTTTTATGGAACATGGAGGGGAGAGGAATTATGGATACATTTAAAAAATTGAAAGCCTTTTACTGGCCTTATAAAAGGCATTTTATCATCTCAATGATTTTCTTGATTTTTGTTACTGGCATCACTGTTGTTTATCCAATGATATTACAAATTACAATTGATGATGTTATTTTGCAAGGGGAATATGGGTGGATTCCATATTTAGCATTTGGATTCATCGGCATTATGGTATTGAAAGGGATTGCTACATTCATCCAACAATACAATGGGGATCTCTTCGGGATTACCTCTGTCTACCGACTGAGAAATGAATTGTACGAGAAGCTTCAGTTTCTCCCATTCAGTTATTATGATAATGCCAAAACAGGGGATTTGATGTCACGTTTGACTGCGGATGTAGAAGCTTTCCGTTTTTTCTTATCCTTTGGTTTCTCAGAACTGCTACGCTTCTTCCTGTTGGTTACGGTCAGCTTTGGAGTGATGTTCTACTATTCACCTTCATTGACATTTGTCACGCTGGTTGCATTACCGTTCCTTGCCATTGCTGTGTACAAATTCGATAAGGCGGTCCATCCTGCCTTCCGGGGAATCCGAAAGTCCTTCGGAAAGTTGAACACGAATGTACAAGAGAATATTTCCGGTATCAATACGGTGAAATCACTGTCGCGTGAAGATTTTCAAATCAGTAAATTTAACCGGTCCAACGGTGATTATAAAGATAAATACCTTTTCACCTCGGACATCTGGGCAAAATACTTTCCATTGATGGAGTTCTTAGGGAATGTGAGTGTCGTGACACTCCTTGCATATGGTGGATATCTGGTGATGAACGGTAACCTACAACCAGGAGAGCTGGTCGCGTTTTATAGTTTGGTATGGTATATTATCTGGCCGATCATGAATCTTGGATTCACCATCAACCTTTTCTCCCAATCAAAGGCATCAGGAGAGAGGTTATTAGAGATTCTGGAAGTGGATGAAAAAATTAAGGATCATAGTGAAGTCATTCACGTCGATCGAATGAAAGGTGAAGTAGAGTTCAAGCACGTTTCACTGAATTACACGGTTCATGACGAGGCTGCCCTTGAGGATATTTCCTTTAAGGCGGAACCCGGAAAGGTCATTGGTTTGATTGGGGGCACAGGGTCCGGGAAAACAAGTATCACCCAGCTTATTACACGTTTCTATGAGCCGGAAGAGGGAGAAATACTCATTGATGGAAGGGATGTAAAAGATTATTCCTTAAAATCCCTCCGTCAGAACATTGGATTCGTTCTCCAGGAATCATTCTTATTTTCCTCCACCATTAGAGCAAACATTTCCTATGGTAGGCCGGAAGCATCCATGGAGGAAATCATAGAAGCAGCTAAACGTGCAGAGGCACACGAATTCATTTCCAGTTTGCCTGATGGATATGATACCAGACTTGGAGAACGGGGCCTGGGGCTTTCAGGAGGTCAAAAACAACGGATTGCCATCGCGAGGGCCATCTGTACAAACCCATCGATCCTGATTCTGGATGATGCTACGAGTGCCGTGGACATGGAAACGGAATTCAGGATTCAAAAAGCGTTGAAAGAAGTCATGTCCGATCGAACGACCTTCATCATCGCCCATCGTATTTCGTCCCTTAAGCATGCAGATGAAATCATTGTCCTTGAAAACGGGAAAGTCGTTGAAAGAGGAATTCACGATTTCTTATTGGAAAATAGTGGGCCATATCAGCGAATCTATGATATTCAATACAAAGATCAGAAAAAAATATTGCAAACTCAGGAAGGGTAGGTGAGAGGATTTGAGTGAAAAGAAGAAAGTGAATAAAAATATACTGAGCAGGTTCCATTACTCAACAGATCAAGTGATTGATAAGCCATTCAACTGGGAACAACTCTATCGGTTATTGACGTATTTAAAACCATATTCAAAAAAATTGTTGCCCTTATCCATTATCACTGTTCTGATTACAACGGCCATTCGGTTGATTATTCCAATCCTGATCGGGGTCTACACACTTGATAAGGCGATCAGGCAAAAAGATGAGAATCTTTTATTCACCCTTGTGGGAATTATAGCGGGACTTTATGTTCTGAATTATGTTGCAAACGTCCTTCGGATAAGATGGATGAATCAATTGGGCCAAGGGGTCATTTACGACCTGAGAAAACATTTATTCAGTCATGTCCAGTGGCTTTCCCACCGTTTCTTTGATCAGCGTTCTGCAGGATCGATCCTTGTCCGGATCATGAATGATATCAACTCCCTGCAGGAGCTTTTCACAAATGGAGTCATCAATCTCCTGATGGACGTCATCTTGCTCATTGGAATCATTGTGATTCTCTTTACATTAAGTCCAGAATTGACGCTGGCCGTCATGGTCATTTTGCCGATTATGTTCTTCATCTCAACAAGCTTACGAAAAAACATACGAAGATCCTGGCAAATGGTTAGGCTTAAGCAATCAAAGCTTAACTCCCACCTGAATGAAAGCATCCAGGGTATCCGGGTGACCCAATCATTTACCCAGGAAAAAGAAAACATGGCTTTCTTTGATGGAGTCAATACAGAAAATTTCGATAGCTGGAGAACAGCGACGAAGAAAAATGCCATGTTCCGTCCACTGGTTGAATTAACGAATGCCATTGGAACTGCTGTACTCATTTGGTTTGGTGCCCATCTAATTCAAAATGGTTCACTGGAACTTGGAGAATTCGTCTCATTCGCATTCTATTTGGGCATGTTCTGGGAGCCGATTTCACGACTCGGACAGGTGTATAACCAGCTCTTGATCGGGATGGCTTCATCAGAGCGCATATTCGAATTCCTTGATGAACAACCGATTGTAAACGAAAAGACGAATGCCTTAAATCTTACGGAGATTAAAGGGAGAATTCAATTTGAACATGTAGAGTTCTCTTACGATGATACACGAAAGGCACTTCGGGACATCAATTTGGAAATGAAAGCCGGTCAAACCGTCGCACTGGTCGGACATACGGGATCAGGAAAAACAACCATTGCGAATCTGATCAGCCGGTTTTATGATCCGACAAATGGCGTGGTGAAGATTGATGGAGTGGACCTACGGGATGCATCCGTTTCAAGCTTGCGAAGTCAAATCAGCATTGTCCTTCAGGATACCTTTATCTTCTCAGGAACGATTATGGATAATATTCGATTCGGACGCCCTGATGCAACCGATGAAGAGGTCATGAAGGCAGCCGAAGCCATCGGTGCCAACGAGTTCATTGATAAGCTATCCAATGGATTTGAAACTGAAGTCGAGGAGCGTGGAAATGTATTATCCGTCGGTGAAAGACAATTATTGTCCTTCGCTCGTGCCCTTTTAGCGAATCCTCGCATCATCATCCTGGATGAAGCGACGGCATCCATCGATACAGAAACAGAAGTGAAAATTCAAAACGCCCTTAAGAAACTACTGAACGGCAGGACCGCAATCATCATTGCCCACCGCCTATCAACAATCAGGGATTCCGACAATATCTTTGTCCTTGAAAATGGAAGAATCAAAGAATCAGGTAACCACGACGAATTGATGGAACAACAAGGTGATTATTTTGAGCTGGTAAAGTCACAGTTCAGAATGTTGGACGCGATGTGAGTCAGGTTTGGAAGCCCCACACTGATGTGTGGGGTTTTTTGTATTTGTTTTTGGGAACAACAGACAATGATGACTTACTACTCGTTAACCCCACGTTAACAAATAAACGAGTAAGAGAGTTCTTAAGTGTTGAATTTATTTAGAAACTCATCAGTACTATGAATCTTACTTCTCAAGGAAAGGCTAAGGAAGAACCTACTCACTTCCACAAAACTTCAACTCCATCCAATGAAAAATACCTCTAAAAAAAGATACGAACAAAACTTTGTGAAAAATGTCACAAAATATTCATGTTCAATACTTCACAAACTATTCGAGAGGTTTTATAATGAACCATAAGTGATAAACAGTAAGAAAGAGCTGTTTACGATAAAAGTAAATCGGTAGGGGGAGTATAGAATGGTTTTGGATAGTGTGATTTTGAGTCGGATGCTCACATCGACAACCCTTGCATTCCATATTATTTTTGCAACGATAGGGGTAGGGGTTCCAGTCATGATTTCCATAGCAGAGTTTATTGGAATCAAACGGAATGATCCTCATTATTTATTACTGGCCAGAAGATGGGCGAGGGGATTTACGATTACCGTTGCAGTCGGGGTTGTGACCGGTACTGCGATCGGTCTGCAGCTTTCTTTGTTGTGGCCATCCTTTATGCAGGTGGCTGGTCAGGTGATTGCCCTGCCTTTATTCATGGAAACTTTTGCTTTTTTCTTTGAGGCGATCTTTCTGGGGATTTACCTTTATACATGGGATCGATTTAAGAATAAGTGGATTCACTGGCTGCTGACAATACCGGTAATGATCGGCTCTTCTGCTTCGGCTTTGTTCATTACGACAGTGAATGCGTTTATGAATACGCCTCAGGGATTTGAATTGAAAGATGGAAAAGCGATCAATATCGATCCGATTGCGGCAATGTTAAATCCGGCGACACCAACAAAAGTGTTTCACGTGTTAACGACTGCATACTTAGCATCTGCTCTTATATTAGCGGCTATTACAGCATTTGCGATTCTTCGTAAAAGGGGTGGGGACTATCATAAGAAAGCTCTTCGTTTAACGATGGTATCCGCGTTGATCTTTGCATTTGGTGCTGCTCTGGCAGGTGATCTGTCAGCAAAGTTCCTTGCTGAGTATCAGCCGGAAAAGCTTGCAGCTGCAGAGTGGCATTTTGAGTCTGAAGAGAATGCCGATTTGATTGTATTTGGAACGCTGGATGAAAATAATGAAGTCCATAATGAGATTCGATTGCCAGGCTTTCTGAGTTTCTTGGCTGGAAGTTCGTTTGACACAGAGGTTATCGGTTTGAATGAATTTCCTGAAGATGAGAGGCCACCTTTGTGGGTCCATTATTTATTTGATCTAATGGTTTCCATCGGGTTTTACAGTATTTTCATTGCAGCGGCTTTCATCCTATTTTGGAAATGGAAGAAACGGAATGAATGGAATAAACCTCTGTTATGGGGGATTGTTGCGAGTGGACCAATGGCGATGATGGCCATCGAATTTGGTTGGATTTATGCAGAGGTTGGCCGCCAGCCATGGATTTTGCGCGGGTATATGAAAGTGGCTGAGGCTGCAACAAAGGCCGATGGAGTGGGCTTAACGTTTGCGCTGTTTGTAGGTCTCTATATACTACTAGGTATCCTGTGTGTGGTCGTGTTAATTAAACTGTTTAAAAATAAGCCTGCTGAGGCTGAGTTGGAACAACGATTTCCTAAGAAAGTGAGTTAATTGGAAAGGCTTTAACTAAAAATGCCGTGACCAATTATTTTGTTGAGAGGGAGGAATGGGTATGAGTTTGGAAATCGTGGGGATTTCCGTATTGTGGATTTTCTTATATGGTTATCTGATAGTGGCTTCGATTGATTTCGGAGCTGGCTTCTTCGCCTTTTACGGTAGAATGAAAGGGAAAGAGCATACATTAAATGTGTTGATCAGTCGATATCTCTCTCCTGTCTGGGAAGTTACAAACGTTTTTTTTGTCTTCTTTTTTGTTGGTTTGGTCGGTTTTTTTCCTGACGCAGCCTATTATTACGGGACAGCATTATTGCTGCCAGGGAGCATTGCGATTATTTTACTGGCCATCAGGGGGAGCTTTTACGCTTTCGGAAACTATGGTTCAAAAGACAGTATGCTCTACTTGTTTTTATACGGAGCAACAGGATTATTGATTCCTGCTTCATTGTCTACGGCATTGACTATTTCAGAAGGCGGTTTTTTGAAAGAAGAGGGTGATAAGGTTGTTTTCCTGGCCCGTGAACTGTTTACGAGTCCTTATTCATGGAGTGTAGTCGCCCTGTCCATCGTATCGGTACTATTCATCAGTGCGACTTTTCTTACTTATTATGCCAATCGCGCAGGAGATATGGACTCAAGGGAAGAATTGAGGAAGTTTTCACTTTTCTGGAGCCCGCCGACGATTTTAGCCAGCTTATTAGTGTTCGTATCTTTAAGAGAACATAACCCTGAGCATTTCGATAGCGCCATAGATATTTGGTGGATGTTCGGTTTATCATTGGTTTGCTTCTTTGGTGCATCCCTATTCATTTATCAAAGGAAAAATTTTGGGTTTGCGTTCACTCTCGTTATGCTGCAGTTTTTCTTTGCTTTCTTCGGTTATGGGGCGTCACATTTGCCTTACATCCTGAAGCCGTTCATTACGATTGAAACGAGTGTCACCAATCCAACGATGGGGATGGCTCTCGTTATTGTCTTTATCGCAGGGTTGTTATTATTGATTCCATCCCTCTATCTTTTGATGAGACTATTCTTATTTGATGCTGATTATGTCAAAGGGAACAAGTAATCCGTGCGTTCCTTCGGTGAATTACTAAAAAGGAAAGGGAGAAATTTCATTTTCTCCTTTTTTTTGTGCTAAAATATAGATTATAGAGAGTGCGGGGGGATAAAAGGTGAAAAAAGAGTTTGTTGTAATAGGCTTGGGCCGATTTGGCGGCAGTATCGTCCGATCATTGACAGATCAAGGCATGGAGGTTATGGCCATCGATCAGGATGAGGACAAGGTTAACGAATTTTCTTCCATCGCTTCACATGCGGTAGTGGCGGATTCAACCGACGAATCCGTATTGAAGAGCCTGGGGATACGAAATTTTGATCATGTAATTGTCGCAATCGGTGATGATATTCAATCGAGCATCCTAACGACTTTGATGTTAAAGGAAATCGGTGTAAAGAAGATTACCGTAAAAGCACAAAATGATTATCATGAAAAGGTGCTGCGTAAAATCGGTGCGAACCAGGTCGTCCATCCCGAGAGAGATATGGGAAGACGGATTGCTCATAATATCATTTCAAATAATGTGCTCGATTATCTGGAATTATCAGATGAACATTCCATTGTGGAGATCGTTGCCAATGAACACCTTAGTGGTAACTCTCTGATTGATTTAGATATCCGGGCTCAATTCGGTATCAACATCGTGGCAATCAAAAGGGAAAAGGATATCATCGTGTCTCCTCAAGCCGATGAACAAATCCGTGTAGGGGACATCCTTATTGTCATAGGTGCTGATACAGATATTAGCCGATTTGAAAAAAAGGTATTGTAAAACAAAAAAGAGGTTGACCCAAATGGGTCAGCCTCTTTCTTTATTATACTTCCATGATGATTGGTAAAATCATCGGGCGACGTTTTGTTTTCTCGTATAAGAATGGAGCAAGTGTATCTGTAATTTCATTCTTGATTTCTGACCATTGGGAGGTTCTTCTTTCAAGAACTTTGTTCAGGTGTTTAGAAATAAGTGTCTGTGCTTCATTAATAAGATCACCTGATTCACGCATGTAAACGAATCCTCTGGAAATAAGGTCCGGGCCGGAAGCGATTTTGAAATCCTTCATGTCGATACTGACAACGACGATCACCAGGCCTTCTTCTGACAGGATACGTCGGTCACGAAGGACGATATTACCGATATCACCAATACCGCTTCCATCGATATAGACGTTTCCAGAAGGAATCTTCCCAGCTACCTGTGCTGAATCATTGCTTAATGCAAGGACTTCACCATTATCCATGATGAAGCAGTTTTCCGCTTGCACACCACAATCCACTCCAAGCTGGGCGTGCATTTTCTGCATACGGAACTCACCGTGAATAGGCATAAAGAAAGTTGGATTCATCAGGCGAAGCATCAACTTCATCTCTTGTTGTCCACCATGACCGGATGTATGAATATCACTTAATGGTCCATGAATGACTTCTGCACCGGCACGATATAACAGGTTGATTGTACGGTTTACACTGATTGTATTCCCCGGGATTGGTGAAGAAGAGAATACAACAGTGTCACCAGGCTGGATCTGGATTTGACGGTGTGTACCGTTTGCAATCCTGGACAGTGCAGCCATTGGTTCACCTTGGGAACCTGTACATAGAATAGCCACTTCATTCGCTGGAAGGCGATTGATCTGGTTATGTTCAATGAAGGTATCTTTAGGAGCATTGATGTATCCCAATTCTTGTCCAATTGTGATGGCCGCTTCCATGCTTCTCCCGAAAACAGCGACTTTTCTATTATGAAAGACTGCTGCTTCAACCACTTGTTGAAGGCGGTGAATATTAGAAGCGAAAGTAGCGAATATAACCCGGCCGTCCACTTTGCGGAAAATATCATTGATGCTTTCACCAACTTTACGTTCGGACATGGTGAAGTTTGGAACCTCAGCGTTTGTGCTGTCAGACAGAAGACAAAGAACGCCTTCTTTTCCGATTTCAGCCATTTTGGTTAAATTCGCGGGTTCACCTACCGGCGTGAAATCAAATTTAAAGTCACCTGTATGCACAACATTACCAGGTGGTGTTTTGACAACGATTCCGTAAGAATCCGGAATACTGTGTGTTGTTCTGAAGAAGGTAACAGATGTTTTGCGGAATTTCACCACATCATCTTCCTGGATGACATTTAATTTCGCATTACGCAATAATCCGTGTTCTTCAAGTTTATTCTTTATAAGACCCAGAGCAAGCTTCCCACCGTATATTGGGATATTTAACTCGCGTAGTAAATATGGGATTCCGCCGATGTGGTCCTCGTGTCCGTGAGTGACGAAGAGACCCTTGATTTTATCTGCATTTTTCACGAGATACGTATAATCAGGGATCACGTAATCGATACCGAGCAGTTCGTCCTCAGGGAATTTGATTCCTGCATCGATCAGGATAATTTCGTCTTGAAATTGTACGCCGTATGTGTTTTTACCGATTTCACCTAAACCGCCAAGGGCAAATACAGCGGTTTGGTCATTCTTTACAAATTTCATTAAATTATTGCTCCAGCCCGAAAGAATGATGGTTTTGCTCATACTCTAAAAAAGCGCCCTCAAGCTTTTGTACGAATTCGATATTATACGGTTTGTCTTTTAAATTTAGGCGTACTTCACGTTCTGAATCTGCTTCCATGTAAAGGGATTGAGTGCATTCGCGAACAGGCACTTCTGCTTTACTTTCTTGATAAAATACTTTAAAAATCATTTTTCTCTCTCCTTATCCGTTTTCAAAAAATCTAACTTTCATCTATGATAAAAAAGTTATCAACTACATAACATAAGCGGCATCAAAGGTACCAAGACGGCATGAAAGCAAGCACCCTTCCTTGAAGGGTAACATTTCATCCATGACGATCAGCGCTTGATGCTGGAGCTAGGACATTAGAGGGGAGGTACCCTTCTAATCGGTAAAGTATACCTGTGTGGTCTGAACATGATGATGTTCAGTAATGGCTCATTTTCGCCCTGTGGTAAAAAAACGATTTTCATCCAAGAATCATTTCCTTAACACAGGGCGGCCGTTCAATGGTTCTGAAGGGCTGGTGAAACAGTTTTCACCAAAATGGTCCAAATCCTGAAGTCTTTGCTCATAATCTTATATAATAGGCAATCATTTAAATAGGAATGAATCATCTAGTTTTATGTATGTAGTAAATTATAAAGGATTCTTCCGTGTAAATAAAGTTTTTGGGATAATCCTTTACTAAATCATGACAAAGATAGAAGAGGGACTAATACCAATGGAGACGAAAAGCTCACTAGTGGCGTCAGTCCCTTATTCATTGTGCAAATGTTTGTCAGTATATCCGAAAATCAATCATCTTAGTAGTGTTTCTCTATAAAGTCGGTCTCTCTGAGAAACAAAAGTTCATGCAATTGTTTTTTTTCTAAGCAATTCTTTCCACTGTTTTAAAAGCTTCTTTCTGAGCTTCTTTAACATGGTGGATCACTCCTTATCAATAGTTTACCGAGATTTTCCTATGAAGTAAAGGAACAATAATACAGACGTCTCTGTTGTGTTACTTATATTGTACGGAATTTATGGAATCTCTTACATGGATAAGTTTGGTAAATCGTTATGTTAGGGCATCTACATTGACATTTCTATTGCAAAGGATTACCTTAAACAACGGGTAAAATAGATTAGCAATCGAATATTTTGAAAAGGAGAACGATCATGTCTAAAATAGTTTTCTTTGATATAGACGGTACGCTGCTTGATCACGACAAGAAACTGCCTCAGGCCACAAAAGAAGCCATCAGGACATTGCAGGCAAACGGAACGTATGTTGCGATAGCCACTGGAAGGGCCCCATTTATGTATGAAGGTTTGAGAGAAGAATTGGGAATTGAATCATTTGTTTCATTCAATGGTCAATACGTGGTCTTTGAGAATGAAGTCATCTATACAAATCCATTGAAGGTTGAAATACTGGAAGAACTGTTAGAGGATACGTATACGAAAGAGCATCCCGTCGTTCATTTAAATCATCAAACGATGAAATCAAACCATAAGCACCATGATTATATTGAAGAGAGTATGAACAGTCTGAAGTTTCCTCATCCAGGGTATTCTCCTGATTTTTATAAAGGAAGAGACATCTATCAGTCCTTATTATTCTGTACAAAAGAAGAAGAGGGCTTTTATCGGGAGAAGTACGCTGATTTCACTTTTATCCGCTGGCATCAATACTCCATGGATATTCTCCCAAAAGGGGGATCAAAAGCTGAGGGTATCAAAAAGATGATTGCAAAGCTCGGATTCAAGATGGAAGATGTGTATGCATTTGGTGATGGTTTGAATGATATAGAGATGATTCAATCCGTCGGAACCGGTGTCGCAATGGGCAATGCAGTTCAAGAGGTTCAAAAGCATGCAGACTTCATTACAAAACATGTGGATGATGATGGCATATTCAAAGGTCTAAAGGAACTAGGATTAATCTAAGTGATTTAACAAAGACTCCCGCTTAAGTAACAACAGTGGGAGTCTTTTTTCTCGTTCATCGTTCGATGGCAATGGCATCGGGGATCGGTTGGAATGGATTGTTCGGATTTATATGGTCATAGAACATGATACCATTCAGATGGTCGATTTCATGTTGAAACACAACTGCCGGGAGTCCTTTAAGACGAAGTTTTACTTCATTGCCGTCCAAATCCCATCCTCTAACCGTCACTCTCGCATACCTTGGAACAAAGCCCGGCACACTCCGGTCAACGGACAAACACCCTTCCCCGGAGGTTAAATAGGCTTTCTCAATAGAATGGCTGATGATCTTTGGATTGAATAAGGCATAGCTGTATAACTTTCCTTGCCCATCCGTGACGTTTACAGCAAGCATTCGTTTTGAAACGTTGATCTGAGGTGCAGCCAGTCCTATTCCGGGTCTTAGCCCATATTTGCTTGCTGTTTCCGGGTTTTGACTATTTATTACATACTCTAATAAGCTTCTCAGTGTTTCCTGATCTTCAGGGGATGGCGGGATAGGTACTTCCTTAGCCACCATGGTTAATGTAGGGTGACCCTCACGGATGATATCATTCATCGTAATCATTGTTTTTCCTCCTCAAGTACAATAGAGATAGAAATACCTTAGCCAGGTCTTCCAGAACACAAAAAAGACAGGGCCAATTAGATGATCCCTTCTCTACTTTACGTATTAAGATAATCTATTATGTATGATAATAGTCTATCATTTTCTACAGGAAAAGTTAATGAATGAGATTTAATATTAACTGGAATACTCAACATGAAATAGACATAATTATTTTAAGAGGAAGAACAGTCCAATCGACATTTTTTTCCACAGTTGTAAATCCCTATTGTCAAAAGATGTAGACATAGATATAGTAGAAGGTGGTAAATAGTTAAGGGGGATCTGGTTGTGTCGAATTTTCGTTTTGCTTTCATTTTAGGAGCCGCCATTTTTTTATTAATGGGTTGTGTTGGTGGTTCTTCACCCGAGGAAAATTTGTATAATGTTCTTGAAGAAACCGTAGCCAAAGAAAGTCAATATGTTGAAGTTCAAAAGCCTCTTCAAGAGTCAGAAGAAAAGGAAAAAGAGATTTATACGAAAATCATGGATCTTGGAATGAAAGAGTTTGACCAAATTGTAAAGCTTTCGGATGAAGCACTGGACAACATCGCTAAGAGAAAAGAGTATATTGAAAAAGAACGTGAATCCATGAGTGAAGCCAAGAAAGAGTTTGCAAAGGCAGACGAATATGTGGATAAGTTAGAAAGTGAAGACCTAAAAAAAGAAGCAGAAGAGCTGAACAAAACGATGGAAGAACGTTATAACCTCCATGAACAGCTTACAACTTCTTATTTAAAGGCACTGTCTCTTGATAAGGAACTATATACTATGTTCAAAAAAGAAGACCTCACAATGGAAGAATTGGAGAAACAAATCGCTTCCATTAATGAACAATACGAGAAAATAGTGAAGTTCAATGAGGAGTACAATAAGAAGACAGATGAATTCAACAAACAAAAACAAAAATTTTACTCTAATGCAGAGCTTGATGTCAAAGAGTCTTAATAAACAGGTACTTAAAAGATGAAGGAGGGTATATAGCCATCCTTCATCTTTTTTTTGAGATTGATTGTGTGTCGGGTTCATTACTCTATAACAGATGAGTTCCTGTTGTGTGTTTTTATATAACAGTGTGCATTTATCTATTGATACAGTTTTGAAAATAAATGGTAGAAAATATTTTAAGGAATAGTAAGAAACATGAATTTGTAATACTTTGTCGTTGACTAACTGAATTTTAATATTGTAAACTAGGATAGGTATTCATGAATTGTATTAGTCGATATAGAATTTCGACTGATACAGATAAACTCGAATGTAATTTCGGGTTTTCTTTCTTGGTATTTGTGGAAAACTATTAATAGTGTGTGTTAATCCGCAAGTATTGTGGTAGGTCATACTAAATTTGGGTAATCTAAACGATGTATGTAAAAAAACCAAAATAAATGTATAAAGAAAGGATAGGTGACTTCGATGGCTTCTAAATCAAAGAAGGCACAATTCGATGCAGTTAAGACGCTCGAGCAAATTGAAGACAAGTTTGAAATGTTCCAAATTTTGAACGAAGAAGGCGAAGTAGTAAACGAAGACGCTATGCCGGAGATCTCTGATGAGGATCTTCAGGAATTAATGCGCCGTATGGTTTATACTCGTATTCTTGATCAAAGATCAATCTCACTGAACCGTCAAGGACGTTTAGGTTTCTATGCACCAACAGCAGGGCAGGAGGCATCTCAGATCGCTTCTCACTTCGCACTTGAGAAGGAAGACTGGATCCTTCCTGGATACCGTGATGTTCCTCAAATCATTTGGCACGGGCTTCCATTAGCTAAAGCATTCTTATTCTCACGTGGACACTTCAAAGGTAATCAGGCTCCTGAAGGTGTAAATGTATTATCACCACAAATCATCATCGGTGCACAATACATTCAAACTGCAGGAGTGGCACTTGGCCTTAAGAAGCGTGGTAAGAAAGCTGTTGCCGTTACGTATACTGGAGACGGTGGATCTTCACAAGGTGATTTCTATGAAGGAATCAACTTTGCAGGTTCTTATGCAGCTCCTGCGATTTTCGTTGTACAAAACAACCAATTTGCAATCTCCACTCCTCGTGATAAGCAAACAGCAGGACGTACGATTGCTCAAAAAGCGGTTGCTGCAGGTATCCCTGGTATCTTAGTTGATGGTATGGATCCGTTAGCGGTTTATTCTGCTACTTTAGAAGCCCGTAACCGTGCAGTAAATGGTGAAGGTCCTTCACTGATTGAAACACTTTGCTATCGCTATGGTCCACATACAATGGCTGGTGATGACCCGACGCGTTACCGTACTTCAGAAATGGATACGGATTGGGAAAAGAAAGATCCACTAGTGCGTTTCCGTAAATTCCTTGAAGGTAAAGGATTATGGAGTGAAGAGAAAGAGAACGAAGTAATCGAAGAAGCGAAAGAAGATATCAAAAAAGCGATCAAGGAAGCAGATGGAGCTCCAAAACAAAAAGTGACTGACTTCATCAACAATATGTATGAAGAACTTCCTTATAACTTAAAAGAACAATTAGAAATCTACAAAGAAAAGGAGTCGAAATAAGCCATGGCGCAAATGACAATGATTCAAGCGATCACTGATGCACTGCGCACAGAACTACGCAACAACGAAGACGTTTTAGTTTTTGGTGAAGACGTAGGTCTTAACGGTGGTGTATTCCGTGCAACGGAAGGACTTCAGAAAGAATTCGGTGAAGACCGTGTATTCGATACTCCACTAGCAGAATCAGGAATCGGTGGTTTAGCAATCGGTTTAGCATTAGAAGGGTACCGTCCAGTACCGGAAATCCAATTCTTCGGTTTCGTATACGAAGTAATGGATTCAGTAAGCGGACAAATGGCACGTATGCGTTACCGTTCAGGTGGTACGTATACTTCACCAATCACAATCCGTTCCCCATTCGGTGGTGGAGTACATACTCCAGAACTTCATGCGGACAGCTTAGAAGGTTTGATGGCTCAACAACCAGGTCTTAAAGTGGTCATTCCATCAACTCCTTATGACGCGAAAGGTCTATTGATTTCATCCATCCGTGATAATGACCCTGTCATTTTCTTGGAGCATATGAAGTTATACCGTTCATTCCGTCAAGAGGTTCCTGAAGAGGAATATACAATTGAACTAGGTAAAGCAGATGTGAAACGTGAAGGTACAGACCTTACGATCATCTCTTACGGAGCTATGGTACACGAATCATTAAAAGCGGCTGATGAGCTTGAAAAAGAAGGTCATTCAGTTGAAGTAATCGATTTACGTACTGTAAGTCCATTGGACATTGACACAATCATGGCATCTGTTGAGAAAACAAACCGAGCCATCGTGGTTCAAGAAGCTCAAAAGCAAGCAGGAATCGCAGCGAACGTCGTTGCCGAAATCAATGACCGTGCGATCCTTAGCCTGGAAGCACCAGTTCTTCGTGTAGCGGCACCGGATACAGTATTCTCTTTCTCTCAAGCAGAGCCTATCTGGTTACCAAACCACAAAGACGTTATCGAGACAGCGAAAAAAGTACTAAACTTCTAATGGGAAGGGGCGGAATAAGCCCTCCCAAGATACTCAAATGAAAACAGAAGGGCATTCCACCCTTCTCTTTTCCAATTATAGATATTAGAACTAGAGACAGATAGAACCATTACATTCATCTATTAATCATTATTCAATACAGGAGGTCGAGTCCATGTCATTCGAATTCAAATTACCAGACATTGGTGAAGGTATTCATGAAGGTGAAATCGTCAAATGGTTTGTAAAACCGGGCGATAAAGTGGAAGAAGACGATGTACTATGTGAAGTGCAAAATGATAAAGCCGTTGTTGAGATTCCTTCTCCGGTTGCAGGAACCGTTGAAGAACTTCTTGTTGACGAAGGTACAGTAGCCGTTGTAGGCGATACTCTTATCAAGTTCGATGCACCTGGTTATGAAGACCTGCAGTTCAAGGGCGGAGAAGAAGACAAGAAAGAAACCAAAGCTGAAGAGAAAACAGAAGGTCAAGTTCAAGCAACTGCTGAACAAGGTCAAGATGTTAAGAAAGATGCATCTCCTGAAGCTGTTGAAGAGAAATCTGAAACTTCCAGTCAAGCTGCTGATGTAGATGTTGACCCTAATAAGCGTGTGATCGCAATGCCTTCTGTTCGTAAATACGCTAGAGAAAACGGTGTTGAAATTCGCCAAGTATCCGGTTCTGGTAAAAATGGACGTGTCCTGAAAGAAGATATTGACGCATTCTTAAGCGGAGACCGAAAGCCTGCCGAGTCGACAGAAGAAGCGAAAACAAAAGAAAAAGCGCCAGAAACAGAGTCTAAAGCATCTGCACCTAAGGCTCCTGAGGGTGAATATCCAGAGACGCGTGAGAAAATGAGCGGAATGCGTAAAGCGATCGCGAAAGCAATGGTAAACTCTAAGCATACGGCTCCTCATGTAACATTGATGGATGAAATCGACGTTACGAAACTTTGGGCCCACCGCAAGAAGTTCAAAGAAGTTGCAGCTGAAAAAGGTGTGAAATTAACGTTCTTACCTTACATCGTTAAAGCGTTAACCAGTGCTTTACGCGAGTATCCTGCTCTAAACACTTCAATTGACGATGCGACAAGCGAAATCGTTCAGAAGCATTATTACAACATCGGTATCGCTGCTGATACTGACAAAGGTCTATTAGTACCGGTTGTGAAAAATGCAGATCGTAAGTCCATGTTCTCGATTTCAAATGAAATCAACGAACTGGCTGGAAAAGCACGTGACGGTAAACTTTCAGGCGATGAAATGAAAGGTGCATCATGCACAATCACGAATATTGGTTCTGCCGGTGGACAATGGTTCACCCCGGTCATCAACCATCCGGAGGTTGCGATCCTTGGTGTTGGACGCATTGCAGAAAAACCTGTCGTTAAAAATGGTGAAATTGTAGCGGCACCTGTGTTAGCATTATCATTGAGCTTCGATCACCGCATGATCGACGGAGCTACTGCTCAACATGCACTTAACCATATCAAGCGTTTGTTGAACGATCCAGAATTATTATTAATGGAGGCGTAATACAATGGTAGTAGGAGATTTCCCAATCGAAACAGATACAATCGTAGTCGGTTCAGGTCCCGGAGGATATGTTGCTGCAATCCGTGCAGCTCAACTTGGGCAAAAAGTAACAATCATCGAAAAAGAAAACATGGGTGGAGTATGCTTAAACGTTGGCTGTATCCCATCTAAAGCTCTTATTACAGCAGGTCACCGTTTTCATCAGGCCAAGCATTCTGATGACATGGGGATCGTTGCTGAAAACGTAAAAGTGAATTTCGATAAAGTTCAAGAGTGGAAAGCTGGAGTTGTGAAGAAATTAACCGGCGGTGTGGAAGGACTTCTTAAAGGAAATAAAGCTGAAATCGTTCGCGGAGAAGCTTACCTTGTAGATGCTAATACACTTCGTGTAATGGATGACAATTCAGCTCAAACATACAAGTTCAACAACTTGATCCTTGCAACTGGTTCACGTCCGATTGAAATCCCAAGCTTCAAATTTTCTAAACGCGTACTTGATTCTACAGGCGCACTTGCTCTAGAAGAAATTCCAAGCAAGCTTGTTGTAATCGGTGGAGGTTATATCGGAACCGAGCTTGGTACTGCTTATGCCAATCTTGGATCAGAAGTAACGATCTTAGAAGGTGCTGACGATATCCTTAGCGGATTCGAAAAGCAAATGACATCGGTCGTGAAAAAAGAGCTCAAGAAAAAAGGCGTTGAGGTTGTAACGAAAGCAATGGCTAAAGGCGTTGAAGAAAGTGACAGCGGAGTCGTAGTTAAATATGAAGTGAAGGGCGAAGAGAAATCGGTTGAAGCTGATTACGTTCTAGTAACAGTTGGCCGTCGTCCAAACACAGATGAAATCGGTCTTGAAGAAGTTGGAATCGAGATGACAGACCGCGGAGTTATCAAAATTGATAAGCAATGCCGCACGAACATCCCGAACATCTTCGCCATCGGTGATATCGTTGATGGACCACCACTTGCTCACAAAGCTTCTTACGAAGGTAAAATTGCTGCTGAGGTTATCTCTGGTGAACCGGCAGAAATCGACTACCTCGGTATTCCAGCTGTCTGCTTCACAGATCCTGAACTGGCAACAGTGGGTTATTCTGAAGCGGAAGCGAAAGAGGAAGGCATCGAAGTAACAGCTGCTAAATTCCCATTCGCTGCGAATGGCCGTGCTTTAGCTCTTAATGCAAGTGATGGTTTCATGAAGCTTGTTACTCGTAAAGAAGACGGATTAATTATCGGAGCTCAAATTGTTGGTTCTGGTGCATCAGACATGATTGCCGAATTAGGACTTGCAATCGAATCCGGAATGACTGCCGAAGATGTTGCGATGACGATTCATGCTCATCCAACGTTAGGTGAGATTTCCATGGAAGCAGCAGAAGTTGCGATGGGAAGCCCAATACACATTATTAAATAATCGCCATGACGAAAGGATGATTCCGTATCGGGATCATCCTTTCTGTATATGGCATGAAAAATGGGATCGAAGCCTCCAATGCTTCGATCCCATTTTTCATCAGTTATTGTTTCCAGGATTTAATTATTCTGGAAACAGGCTTGACAATGTTTTCTTTCGTATTATATCCTTCCACTTTGCATATGACCTGATTGTTTTCTACTACTACAATAGCTGGAGAAGTAGGTGGAGTATCCGCGATCTTATTTTTTGCTTTTGTGTTTACACTAACAACTTTTAACTGCTTAAAGTGATGGGGGTACTGTTTTTTTAGTTCAATGATGGCATCATAGTAGGGTATTTCTCTGGAAACATTCCTCTCATCCGTAAAAAAGATAACCTGTTTATCTATAAACTGATCCTGTGCCAAAACTACCTTATTTGAAGTGATATCATTACACGAAGTCAAAAGTAACATAGTGGAAGTTAGTATAACAAAAGTTAGTATATGTTTCACACATCATCCTCTTTTCTTAAACGATGCTATGAACGTGGAGTTTGAAATTTGTAAATTAATGACTTTTTAACTGATCTTACGTCACATTTTATCATAGGGAAAAATGAAAAAGAGCCAAGTCATTAAAATGTTACAAAAATGAAAAGACATACATAATGAAAGTCATCTTAAAAGAATATACTATGATCATACAATGATTTGCGTGAATCCTTAAATAAATGTAGGATACTATAGGTTTTAAAATCATAGGACGGGTAAAAGAAAAGCAAGGCTAATGTAAATAATCTGTTAAAGGATGTTATGGTCATGAAACCGTATGTTGCTTTTTTGGTTCAGATGATTTTATGGAGTGTGTTTTCAATAGCTGAATGGATATCTGAGAAGGATCATTTAGAGTATAAATGGATTATGTTTGTCCTGTTTTTTTACCTTGCCTTTATGGCTGCTAAAAAGATCGTACAATCAAGGAAACTTACATTATTTATTACTTCATTTAGTTTGACGTGCTTTTTTGTCTTCAAAATCGCATTTGAAAATATGATGGAAATATTTTAAATCTTTCCCAGATTCTTTTTCAAATATGTTAAAATATTCAAAGTGAACAGGGAAAGGTGAGAGACATGAAAAAGATTTTAGCATCCGGATTAACCCTCCTACTATTAACTGCTTGCGGCAGCGAACAAACGGGCACCAGCCAGGAAACGAAGAAATCTGATCAGACCGAAGTAAAAGATGAGGGTCAGAAGACAAGTGAAAGTCCGAAGACTGAAGAGAAAAAAAGTGACACGGATGAGAAGGTAGAACCTTCAAAAGAAGTGGTTCAAACAAAGGACTATAAGATCAATCAGGCAAATTGGAGCATCGAACCAATTGGTAATGCCAATCCTAAAGTGGTACTACTGACGATTGATGATGCACCTGATCAACATGCTCTCCAAATGGCCAAAGACCTGAAAGCATTGAATGCACCTGCCATCTTCTTTGTAAATGGTCATTTCCTCGATACACCAGAGGAAAAGGAAACGTTAAAAAAGATACATGATATGGGATTCATGATTGGAAATCATACGTACAGTCACAGTAGCTTGAGAGATCTTTCATCGGAAAAGCAAAAAGAGGAAATCCTTTCTGTCAGTGATCTTGTTGAATCCATAACAGGAGAAAAGCCGAAATTTTTCAGGGCGCCATTCGGACAGAACACAGATTACAGCCGGCAGCTTGCGGCAGAAGAAAAAATGTCCTTGATGAACTGGACATACGGTTATGATTGGGAAAAACAATATCAAAGCAAAGCAGCCATCACGGATATCATGGTAAACAGTCCATTTCTGAATAACGGAGCAAACCTCCTCATGCACGACCGTACATGGACAAGTGAAGCATTGACAGACATAGTGAAGGGGCTTCGTGCTAAGGGATATGAAACACTTGATCCAAACCGAATAATAACAATTGAATCATGATCAGCGCTGCATAGGTGAACTCCTTCACCTATGCAGTTTTTTTATTGACTTTATCATATTTATGATAACCCTTACATACTATTTTTATCATTAATAGTATGATTGATTATGAGGATGAAAAGTTAAATATGTTATACAATTTAGGCTTGAAATTTTAAATGTGTTATATTATTATAGAAGCAGATAAGATAAAGCGTTTACAAAAACATCGTGAAGGAGAGGAAAAAAGATGGGAACAATTGTATGTCAATCATGCCTTAGTACTATTGAGCATTATGAAGATGAGAAGGTTTCTGTTTTATTCTCTAACTGCTGTGACTGCAACGACGATAAAGAATTAGATGATTAATGCCTGTTTAGGGGAGTGGGGATTAGTAGCGTCTTAAGGGGTTCTTATAAATAAAAAGGATGAAGAAGGGCTGACCTTCTTCATCCTTTTTTTGTTCATCGTATAGCCCGATGCTCTTTGATGACTCTTAAGTGGCGTAAATCATAATCTTCAGGTCCTTGGACAGGAAGGCCAGCTTCGATATTCGTTTTGATATAATGGATGTTTTCCTGAGTGATGATTTCACCTGGAATGAAAATCGGAATTCCAGGAGGATAGACCATGATAAACTCTGCAATGGTTCTTCCAACGGATTCATCTATCGGAATGACTTCAGTATCAGCATAAAAAGCGTCCCTCGGTGTAATGGACAGTACAGGTATATCTGGCAGCATCACTTTAACTGGAGCCATCTCCCCCTGATTCTTAAGGCTTGTAACCAGCTCTTTTAATGCTGAAACCAATTGATTCCCTTCACGTTTCGTGTCACCTGGTGTGATGATACAAAGAATATTGTATAGGTCAGACATTTCAACCTCGATATTATGGGCTTCTCTTAACCACTTCTCAGCATCAAACCCACTGATTCCCAGATCTTTCACTGATACAATCAGCTTTGTCGGATCATAAGCATAAGTGGCCTTCGTTCCGAGGATTTCTTCACCAACACAGTATAGACCATCGACTTCATTGATTTGCCCCCTGATATCTTGTGAGAGTTCAATCGTTTTGGTGATGAGCTCACGTCCTTCAGTAGCAAGTCGTTTTCTTGCAACATCCAGGGAGGCAAGTAGTAAGTAAGAAGTCGAAGTCGTCGTCAGCATACTCATTATGGTTTGTACTCGTTTAGCAGAAACTAGTCCTTCTTTCATATTAAGAACAGAACTTTGTGTCATGGAACCCCCGAGCTTATGAACGCTGGTAGCTGCTAAATCAGCACCTGCCTGCATAGCGGAAAGGGGAAGGTCATCATGGAAATGGATATGAACACCATGGGCTTCATCGACAAGTACAGGTACCTGGTAAGAATGAGCGATTTCTACGATTTTCTTTAAGTCTGCTGAAATCCCGAAATAGGTAGGATTGATGACAAGTACACCTTTGGCATCAGGGTTTTGTTCCAATGCTTTTGCAACCGCGTCTGTTGTGATCCCGTGAGAGATCCCAAGATCTTCATCAATATCCGGATGAATAAAGATAGGTGTTGCTCCAGAGAAAACAATCGCAGACATAACAGATTTATGGACGTTTCTCGGAACTATGATCTTGTCTCCAGGACCACATACACTCATGACCATCGTCATGATCGCTCCGCTTGTCCCTTGAACAGAGAAGAAGGTATGATCGGCACCAAAAGCCTCGGCAGCCAGATCCTGGGCTTCTTTGATCATTCCCTTGGGCTGATGCAGATCATCTAAAGGACCAATATTTATCAAATCAATAGATAAAGCATTCTCTCCGATAAATTCCTTAAATGCAGGATCCATACCTGCACCCTTCTTATGGCCGGGAATATGGAACTGTACAGGATTTTTTTTACTATGCTCAATTAGGCCGGTAAACAACGGCGTTTCATTTTGTGACAATTCATTCAACACCTCTTTATATTCTTCATAGCACAATAAACCAACATGGATGCTAAAGATATTATTATATAAGATTCAGACCACTATTTCATACATTTTCGTACAATATTTTCAACAAACAAAAGAATTATAGCACTTAAGAAAATCTTTGCATAGAGACATACGCCTATCATTACATATTTTGTCTATCATGGCACCAACTAAAGATGAGATCTCAATGATTATGGCTCATTTCCGTCAGGGGGTAAAGAACCCTCCGGTCCAAGCGATCTTGTTCTGGAGGGTTCTGTACTGACGACCTTTCAGCGAAGCTAAAAAGGCGGGTGAAACGTATGTTTCACCCGGATGAGTCAAAAATCTCCCCTGCTTACTATTTGAACGATAAATACTCTTACAAGTAAGACTGACCTTATCTCCTTTTGATTATACAACCAAAAAGAAAAGGATTTCCCCCTTTCCATCGAGAATAGAGGAATGAAAGGAGGGATTCTTATGAATTGGAAAACGAGGGTAACAGAGTTATTAAACATTCAATATCCAATTATACAAGGGGGATTGGCTCACCTGGCATATGCAGAACTGGCTGCGGCAGTGTCTAATGCAGGTGGACTTGGCCAGATCACTGCGATGTCACTGGACAATCCTGAACAGTTGCGTAAAGAAATCGTAAAGGTAAAAACTTTAACAGATAAACCATTTGGAGTGAACTTTGCCATTGGTCAACATGGACGTCCTTTTAGCGAGTTTGTGGACATTGCCATAGAAGAGAACGTACCAGTCATTTCGGTCACAGGAGGAAATCCGACACCCCTGTTTCATCAACTTAAAGGAAAGAGTATTGTTACGCTTGTATTAGTCGCCTCAAAACGACAAGCGGTGAAAGCTGAAGAGCTCGGTGCAGATGCCGTCATGGTCGTTGGACAGGAAGGTGGGGGGCACCTCGGGAAAGATGATATCGGTACATTCGTCTTGATTCCGAGAGTGGTGGACGCTGTTTCCATCCCCGTCATTGCATCAGGAGGCGTGGGAGACGGACGTGGTTTAATGGCGGCACTCAGCTTCGGGGCAGAAGGAGTCGAAATGGGGACAAGATTTATAGCCACAGAAGAGTGTGTCCATGCTTCTGACATGTATAAGCGTGCCTTGATTGAGGGGGAAGAGAGTGGTACAGTAGTCATCAAACGATCTTTAGGGGCCCCTGCAAGAGCCATATCCAACTCCTGGACTAATCAGATACTGGAAGCCGAAACACTGAAACGGGGATATGAAGGGATAAAATCATACATAAGCGGCGAAGCCAATAAACGATATATCTATGAAGGTGAAGTAGACGGGGGCTTTGCATGGGCAGGACAAGTGATGGGATTGATACATGACATCCCTTCGGTTAAAGATCTCATTGATCGAATGATCTCGCAAGGTGAAGACATTAGAAAGAAGTGGAAATAACTTATCGTCAAAGGAGTTGTTGTACAAAATGGAATATCAGTACCCGTTCGATATCGACTGGTCAACAGAAGAGGTTATTGATGTGGTTGCCTTTTTCGAAGTGATTGAAAAGGCGTACGAAAAAGGGGTTTCAAGACAGGACCTGATGAATCGATATAAGCGATTTAAAGAAATCGTCCCCGGGAAAGCAGAAGAGAAGCGAATCTGCAATGAATTTGAAGAATCCAGCGGCTATTCCTCTTATCGTGTAGTGAAGAAAATGAAAGAACTACAGGATGCTGACAAAATATCGATGAATTAAAAAGAACGACTGCCACTTCTGGCAGTCGTTCTTTCTTCATTATTCCCTACAGTTATATGGTTTAGTTCATTTTATAAAGGGGTAAAAGTGTTTCAAAGGCACTTTCAACTTCCTGGATCAATTCATTTCCATTAAGTTTAATGGCTGTGTCCCGATCTAAATGAAGCCCGCAAAGAAGTTCAGCCTTTTTTACTTTTTGAACCCTTTTACTCAAAGCAATGAATTCATCTTGTGACAGAGAAGAGAATGGTGTAGCATCTGGTTTTGTGTGATCTCCTGACCAAACAAAATGACCAGGTATCAAGGTTCTGATCTTATCTGCCTTTTCTTCAATTTTTTTTCCGAATTCCGCTTTGCCTGGAGCCTCATAGATCATTGCAAACCAAATAAATACATGGGTTTCCCATAATCCGATTTGGAAATGAGGATGTTTTTTATATCCGCGTTTGTTATTTGCAAATGCAACCCAGGTATCATCTGGAGGATTTACCGAGCGTCTTGCGTGTTTTGCAACGTGAAAAAACATCTCATCACCGGTCAAAGTGCTAAGAGTGGGGGCGAAATGTTCACCCAGATAGTCCAGTTTAGGTCTGATCTGTTCTTGGATGGCAGTCATTCGCGCGTCGAGCCCGCCAATCTTAAAAACATTGAAATCTTCTTTTTTAAAACCGTTAAATGTCATGTTGTAGCCTCCTTATTTCCAACAATATCTTACCATAAAGGGATACAAGCTTGTAACCAATTGATTTATCCATGGGTGTCTGCACATTTTAGTTACAACATGAGAGGATTTTTCATAACATGTAGTAAATATTATCAGAACAATCAGATAAATTAAAACTCGGAAGGGGTGTATGGCCATGAAACAAGTAATGAACACTTCTAAAAAACGCGATGTACAACAGCAGAGAATGAATGTATTGAGACTTGAAATGGATTATGAATTAGCCGTATTATTTGAAGCAATTCAAACGAAGAATACAGAAACCCAGACCAAGTCCAAACAGAAACTTATGAGTATCAGGGAAGAGCTTATGAAGATGAAGGCACTATAAAGCTTTAATCCTTAAAACGATGTAAACTATGCTGATAACAAAATCTACTTTTGAACGCGAGCTCATAGTGGTTGGAGAGTTCGCTTTTTTATGGGGAAAATGATGGAGTCTCTTCTCTTGAACGAAAAGGATCTAGGAGTTAAGATTATCTGAATAGACCATATTAGTAATGACTATACTGATTTTCGTCATGCACATTGGAGGCTGAGAATAAATGACAAATTGGACTGAATTAGATCAAAATGTTAGATCGTGGATACACGAGGCCGGCGAGAGGATTCGTCAGTCATTTAAAACCGAACTGAATATCAAAACGAAGTCGAATCGAAATGATCTGGTCACCGATATGGATGAAGCGACAGAGCGTTACTTTACAGAAAACATTCGCACTACCTACCCCGATCATCAAATCATGGGTGAAGAAGGGTATGGCGATGATTTTACAGAATTATCGGGAATCACCTGGATTATCGATCCAATCGATGGGACGATGAATTTTGTCCATCAACAGCGGAACTTCGCTATCTCCATCGGGATTTACGATGGAGCAGAGGGGAAATTAGGATACATATATGATGTGGTTCATGATGAGCTTTACTTTGCAAGTAAAGGAAAGGGAGTCTACATGAACGATGTACAGCTACCGAAGCTGGATACGGTTTCTATTCAAGACGCGATTGTGGCATTGAATGCATTATGGGTAACGGAGAATAAACGAATCGATTCTTCCATTCTTGCTCCTCTTGTTCAGGATGTGAGAGGGACGCGTTCCTACGGATCAGCAGCTATGGAACTTGCCTACGTGGCTTCGGGAAGGCTTGATGCATATTTAACGATGCGACTTGCCCCTTGGGATTTTGCCGCCGGAAAGATTATGATCGAAGAGCTTGGTGGAGTTGTCACAGACCTTGAGGGGAATCCTTTGAATCCATTAAGCAAAAGTTCGGTCTTTGTCGGTAAGCCCGGTCTGCATGAAACGATCTTGACTGATTATCTTCACAGGAATAAATAAAAAGGGGTGGGAGCTATTGAAAAGACAGCTCCCACTCCTTTTTCTATACTACAATTTTCCTTCTTCTCTGTATTTCTTCTTTGTCTTAAAACCGAAACCCATCACAATGAATAAACAAATGATGCTTGCCGCTGCAAGCAATATACTTTGTAAGCTGATGGAAATCGCTATTCCCATCAACGATACGGCCGCTAATATGGAAAAAAGTACAAAAATCCATTTTATATTTACCATCCTGTAACCCCCAATAAAAAATGAAAAGAAATGATATATGACTAAACAGATAGTCTTCACAGCTTGTGTTATGCTGCTTCTATTAAATTTTACCTATCAATTCCATAATGCGCAATGGGTAAAGGTTACAAAGAAGAAGAACGTGTTAAAGAATCGAGGAAACTTTTAGCAGGAATGAAAGGAGGAGGAGAAATATTTATTAGGGCTTTTGTCAATGCTGTGATATAATGGTCTAGTTGAACTGAAAAATATTATCTTTACACTATAAAGAAATCCAATATTCAGGAGTGGAAATATGAAATTAAGAAATGATCTTAGAAATATTGCTATTATTGCTCACGTTGACCACGGTAAAACGACTTTGGTAGATGAGCTATTAAAGCAATCCGGAATCTTCCGCGAGAATGAAACAGTTTCAGAACGTGCGATGGATTCAAATGATCTGGAAAGAGAACGCGGTATTACAATCTTAGCAAAAAATACGGCGATTCAATATAAAGATTCCCGAATCAACATTCTTGATACACCGGGGCATGCTGATTTTGGCGGAGAAGTAGAACGAATCATGAAAATGGTAGATGGTGTTTTACTTGTAGTAGATGCGTATGAAGGTTGTATGCCACAGACTCGATTCGTTCTTAAGAAAGCACTGGAGCAAAACCTAACACCGATCGTGGTTGTAAACAAAATTGATAAACCTTCAGCACGTCCTGAAGAAGTAATCGATGAAGTATTGGAATTATTTATCGAACTGGATGCAAATGATGAGCAGCTTGAATTCCCGGTTGTTTATGCTTCTGCCATTAATGGTACAGCAAGTACAGATCCGGATCCTGAAAAACAGGATGAAAACATGCAGTGCTTATATGATTCCATCATTGAGCATATCCCGGCACCAGTCGATAACTCTGAAGATCCACTTCAATTCCAGGTTGCACTACTTGATTACAATGACTACGTCGGTCGTATCGGAATCGGCCGTGTATTCAGAGGAACAATGAAAGTTGGTCAGCAGGTAGCGTTAATGAAACTTGACGGAACCGTTAAACAATTCCGTGTAACGAAAATCTTCGGTTTCTTCGGATTAAAGCGTGAAGAAATCCAGGAAGCAAAAGCCGGTGATTTAATTGCTGTATCCGGAATGGAAGATATAAATGTTGGTGAAACGGTTTGTCCGGTTGAGCATCAGGATCAACTTCCGGTTCTTCGTATTGATGAGCCTACACTACAAATGACGTTCCTTGTAAATAACAGCCCATTTGCAGGTAGAGAAGGTAAATATGTCACTTCAAGGAAAATTGAAGAGCGTTTACTGGCTCAACTGCAAACTGATGTAAGTTTACGTGTGGAACCAACAGACTCACCGGATGCATGGACAGTTTCCGGTCGCGGAGAGCTACATCTTTCCATCTTGATTGAGAACATGCGTCGTGAAGGGTACGAATTACAAGTATCCAAACCACAAGTCATCATTAAAGAAGTCGATGGCGTGAAGAGCGAGCCTGTAGAACGTGTTCAAATTGATATTCCTGAAGAATATATGGGTGGGGTAATTGAATCACTTGGTCAACGTAAAGGCGAAATGCTGGATATGGTAAACAACGGAAACGGACAGGTCCGTTTAATGTTTATGGTTCCTGCCCGTGGATTAATCGGATATTCAACAGAGTTTATGACTCTTACCCGTGGATATGGCATCATCAACCACACATTTGAAGGCTATCAGCCACTTCAAAAAGGCCGTGTAGGCGGACGTCGTCAAGGTGTTCTCGTTTCCATGGAAACAGGTAAAGCGTCTCAATACGGAATCATGCAAGTAGAAGATCGCGGTATTATCTTCGTTGAATCAGGGACAGAAATTTACGGTGGAATGATTGTCGGGGAACATACGAGAGAAAATGATATTACGGTAAATATCACAAAGTTGAAACAAGCGACTAACGTACGTTCTGCAAATAAGGATCAAACTGTGACTATTAAAAAAGCAAGAATCATGACATTAGAAGAATCCTTGGAATATTTAAATGATGACGAATATTGTGAAGTAACACCTGAATCAATCCGTCTTCGTAAAAAAATCCTTGATAAGAATGAGCGTGAAAGAGCAGAAAAGAAAAATAAGGTTACTCAATAAACTAAGTGAAGGGGGAGTAGGAAATGGATGTAACAGAGCGTTTGTCCTTTTTCGCATCCCTTTACCGTGTAGATCAAAATGCGGAAATGGGTATGTGGTTGCTATATATAACCATTGTCGGTCTCTCAATCTTAGTTTATAAGCTCGGTTTTGCGAAGAAGCTGCCAGTCATGAAATCGATCCTGATTTATTCTTTTCTCATTCTTGGATGTACGGTTTTGACATTTCTCGGCATCTTCCTGCCTGTGGCAGAAGGGTTGGTCGTAGCGGCTCTAATCCTGGTGATTTACAAGATCCGACTGACAAACGAAAAGAAAAAAGGCACGTTTTAAATTAAAAAGGCTGAAGTCTAGACTGACATAGCGATTTGAGACACATATAAAACACCTCTTTAGGCTGCTTGCGCCCCAAATTCTTTGGGCGTCAGGTAGCCTAATTTTTCTAGGATACGGTCTTGGTTGTAATAGCGCACGTAT
>NZ_CAJGBF010000032.1 GCF_904424705.1 Rossellomorea arthrocnemi
AATACGGTGATTTCGATTATCATGCATGTGAAGATCCTCCTTAGTTATGAGCGATTGGTTAGCACCTGCATCATAACGGAGGGTCTTTTTTTATGCAATAGATGAATTCTCATCTCACAGGAATAGCGGGAAATGCAGAAAAGCGGAGGCGGCTCGTTCAGTCACGACAAGCATAAGATGAATGGGCTAAGAAGGCGTTCTTTGCCTTCTTGGTCCATTTAGCTTATGACCTCGAGGGGCTAGCCGCCGGAGCTAGACAAGTTGAGACCCCGGAGGGCAAGCCCGAGGAGGCTCAACTCACGCCCCGCGGAAAGCGAGCACCCTTCGTTCCAATCAACTAGCACTCACTAATTAAATAGCAACAAAGTTTGCAAAAACAGCCTTTTAAAAAACATTTCTTAACTAATAAAAATGCTATTTAGTGGTCATTCCAACCGGAGTGACCACTTTTCTCACCCCAAGAGAGTCCAAACGTTTATAAAATCACTATATAGGTAAAAAGTATGACAAAAACACATCCGTACTGAAACTATTTACGTATACTCCATGTGACTTCTACTTTCTTACTAACCAAAAGCAGGTGATAAACGTGAATTACTCAACCATGAAACTCAGGCCACTGGTAGAACGGGTCATTAAAGGAGAGGAGCGGGCGAAGGAAGAATTTGAAAGGCGATGGGAAATCCCTTGGGAACAAGTTGGATCGGTATCGATATCCATTGAGAAGAACCAAAGGGACTGAAATGGTTCCAACCAACCTTCTTATGATAGAGTATGGATAGAACAGTTCAGAAAGAGGGTTACTGATGACAGTCAAACAATACTATCAAGACGCATATATGAAAGCCTTTCAAACAGCCATTCAGGATCAACAGGAGGATGAGTCAGGCTGTTACGTCGTATTGGAGCAAACGGCTTTCTATCCAACAGGCGGCGGCCAGCCCCATGATACGGGAACATTAATGGATAAGCGGATTATCAATGTGGAAGAAGTGAACGGGGAGATCCGTCATTATATAGAAGAACCGTTTGACGATATTTCAGGTGTTGTCGAGGGACAGATCGATTGGGAACGCCGCTTCGATCATATGCAGCAGCACGCCGGCCAGCATTTCCTGTCTGCCGCGTTTGCAGAAGCACTTCAATACGAGACAATCAGTTTTCATCTCGGGAAAGAGTTCCTTACCATCGACTTAAACGTAAGTGATATTAGCGAATCAGATGCTCTGAAAGCTGAAGAACTAGCCAACCGGATCATAAGGGAAGCGAGACCTATCGAGACGAAGTGGGTGACGGAAGCGGAACTGTCTGGATACCCGATTCGAAAGCAGCCATCTGTCACCGACGAGATTCGTCTTGTTATCATCCCGGGCTTCGACTATAACGGCTGCGGGGGAACCCATCCCCGTTCCACGAGTGAAGTAGGAGCAATCAAAATCCTTGATTGGGAGAAGCACAAAGGGCACATCCGATTGCGGTTTGTATGCGGAGACCGGGTCCTCCAACAACTAGACCGTAAGCATGGAATACTGAAAGAGCTTACAGGTGTCCTGCAGTCACCGGTAGAAAATATGGTATCGACCGTCGATCGAATGATCACTAAACAAAAAGAGCAGGAGAAAGCTCTGGAAGGATTGAAAGAGGTTCTGTTGACATATGAAGCAGAAGGGTTGCTTGGAGTCCGAAAAGATGACTATACGCTAATTCAAAGAGCTTACAGTGACAGGCCGATTCAGGAACTTCAGAAGATTGCCCAACACATCGTATCTAAGAGAGAAGATGCGATTGTGATGCTGGTCGTCCATAATGATCAAAAGCTTCAGCTCGTAGTGGCGAAAGGGTCGTTACCAACGATTAATCTACGAGAAGCCGCACAAAAAGTTTTCCCACTCATCAATGGAAAAGGCGGCGGGAAAGAGTCGTTTGTTCAAGGCGGCGGAGAGGCGGTTATGAGTAAGGAAGATTTACTTGAAAAACTGGTAAACGAACTATAAAGAAGATGAACGAGAGCCATCCGGTGTGACCGGGTGGCTTTTTCGATTATATGGATGACATTATCTATATTTGGAAAATTCAATTAAAATAAAATTCCAGGATTCCTTCACACATCCTTCACAAATGATTCCAATTACCTACCAATTTTAATACTTGTAATAAAACACCTAAAAGTTACCACTATAAAATTTAAATTCCCTGCCAAAAATTCTAGTATAGTTCTTTAGTAGTTCTATGAAATACCTATTTTTTCCTTTGAGAAAATTTATCATATAGTTCAATAATAACAGACAAAATCCGACAAATACTTTGTCGGATTGACGTTCCTGGTTACCAGTGATAATTATTATATAGAAAAAAAGTATCAAGATTTTTCAAAATAAACGTTTTAAACATGAAATTTGTGGTAAATAAGGATAGAATTAATTCCATTTTCTTCAAAAGTCATACGAACGAATCATTTTGAGGAAATGTGACGTTATTTTGTCTGTTGGTTCGTAGATACAACTGGAAGAGGGGGAGTATTCTTCTTTTTAGCACAGGATCCAATAGGTAAGAATCTTGATTACATAGAAGAAGAATGACATCAGCTTTGGATGGGTTCGATCAACATGCCATCTGCCGAGTGAAAGGAAGGAACGCATAGGATGCTTGAGTCAAAGAGGAAAGCGATTATATTTATTGTTTTGTCGGTTTTATTAGCTGTTACAGCAGGTTTTCTTGTTCTTAAGAAGGTACAAGCTTTAAACACAAATTTAGGGACAAGTGTAAAAATCTATGTAGCTGGTAAAGATATTTCATCACGCTCTCTCATAACTCCAGAGAATGTGAAGACCAATGAGATACCTAAGAAATTTCTTAAAGATTACCATATTACCAATGCAGATGAACTCGTTAATAAAGTATCTGTCGTTCCCTTATCAGAAGGCGATATCATCACAAAAAACATTTTGAAACAAGCTTCTTCCGTGGTGGATGAAAATAATCGACTGATTACATTGATGCAAAATGAGCGGGTTTTCTTTGATGAACCGCTAGAAGCACTAGATCGGGTGGATATCATTGTTTCACATCGTTTTAACGGGAAAGAAGAAACAACTTTATTCATGAAAGACGTAAAGGTTGCCAGAACGGCGAAAAAGGATAATAAGTTCAAAGGTGTCCAATTGGAAGTTTCAATCGAGAAAGCACCTGAACTGATTCATATGCAAAATTACGCAGACAGTTTAAGGGTCATCAAAGCGAATGTCGGCAAGCAAGAAGCAAATGAAGAAACTGAAGAAGCAGGAAAAGAAGAAAAACCTCAAGTTGAGACCAAACAAGAAGAACAGAAGAAACCAGGCGAAGAGCCTAAAAAGGAAGAGAAGCCTAAAGAAGAACAGAAACCTACCAAACCTGAAGAGAAGCCAAAACAACAATAGTGAGTGATATAGATAACGGAGGGACCTTATGAGTAAGGAATTTCAGATTTTTCTCATTGGAGAAGAAAATGAGTTAAGTCAAAATTTAATAGAAGGCTTGAATACCACTTATGAAATTATTCAGATTCCGGAAAACTCCTGGACCACAGAATTAAGAAAGTATGAGCCTAGCGTAGTAATTTTTTATACAGGAGAAAACAGCTCACCAGGATCTATGATACAAGAACTCTATCGGGATTTCCCCAACACCTCGGCTCTATACGTACATACTGAACAGGATTTTGAGCTCCTTAGAGAAATGACACGAGCCGGCGCTGAGGACTTCATTATCTTACCTGATGAAGAAAAATCACTTGGCGAGCGGGTCAGTCATATTTTGCAACAATATCAAACCAGATCAGAAACCGCTGTTTCTTCCGGAACTTACAAAAGAGGAAAAGGACAGATCTTTTCTTTTTACAGTGGAAAAGGTGGGGTGGGAAAGACACTCTTAAGCACTGCTTTTGCTCAAACTTTAAAGCTGGAATCCACGGCGCAGGTCATTCATATTGATTTTAATCTGCAATACGGCGGATCCGAAACGTACTTGGGAATCGAAAGTAATCGCTCGTTGATTGATTTGCAACCTGTTATGAATGAATTGAATGAGCATCATATTAAAAATATTTCTGAAAGCGAGCCCTTCTCAAAACTGGAAGTGTTGGTAAGCCCTCGGGATGCAGAAATGGCAGAGAAGATTGATGAGGATTTTGTCATAAGGCTACTAAGAGCATGCAAACGCTGTTACGACTTTATCATCATTGACCTGCCGTCCAGCTTGGATGTGAAAACGTACACAGCATTAGAGGAAGCGGATCGCATCTATTATGTTATGACCCTTGACACCCCTGCCATCCGTGTACTGAAGCACGTTGAAGATCTCTTAAAACGACTTGGGCCACAAACGCTGGAAAACATGGAGCTGGTGGTGAATCTTTCAGGCAGGGAAAATGAACTGACGAAAAAGGATCTGGAACGTTTTGTGGATTTACCTGTCTCAGCGGAAATCAGGCGTGATATCAAAGGTGTACAGGCAGCCATAAATCAAGGACAGCCCTTAAGAAAAGAAATCAAAGAAAAGAAATTAGTAGCGCCTGCTAAAGATATTCAAAAGTGGGTTACTTCTATGTTGAAATAAACACTTGAATAGAGGGAGGTGGAACGATGTCACTCTTTCAACGAAAATCCGAAAGAAAAGCTGATAAGAAGTATGAATATGAGGAGAATATACCTTCCGGCTCAGCAAATCCTTATATCGATGAGTTAATCGAACATTATAAAACACGATTATTGACTGAAACAAACTTAGAAGAATTGACGAGTTTACGAGATGGAGAGAGAAGACTTTCAATCGAAAGACTTATCAATCAATTTATGGCAGAAGAAAAGGTTGTTATTCCAAGCCATGAAAAAGAATCGATGCTCTCCCGGTTAATAGATGAAAGTGTAGGGTTTGGTCCATTAGAAGCATTACTGAAGGATGAAACGATTACAGAAATCCTGGTGAACGGTCCCTCAGAGGTATTCATAGAGAAAAACGGTCAACTGCAGAAATCTACTATTACGTTTAAAGACGAAGAGCATGTCCGACATATTATCGACCGGGTGGTGGCCCCACTCGGAAGACGGATCGATGAAAGCTCGCCAATGGTGGATGCACGTCTCCCGGATGGAAGCCGTGTAAATGCCGTCATCCCTCCGATTAGTTTAAATGGAACGCTTATTTCTATCCGAAAGTTCAAGAAAACACCATTTGAAATGGAAGATCTCATGAACTACAACACCTTTACGAATGAGATGGCGTACTTTCTTGAAGCAATTGTAAAAGCAAAAATGAACATTCTTGTCTCGGGAGGAACCGGAAGTGGGAAGACGACCCTTTTAAACGCCATGGCAAAGTCTATCCCCCTGAAGGAACGTGTAATTACTATAGAGGATTCTGCAGAATTACGTTTGAATCGAGCCAGTGTAGTAGGTATGGAAGCAAGACCTTCAAACGTTGAAGGCTCTGGAGAGGTCACGATTCGACAATTAGTGAGGAATGCCCTCCGGATGCGCCCGGATCGAATTATTGTAGGGGAGGTCAGGGGTTCTGAAGCCTTTGATATGTTACAAGCGATGAACACTGGTCATGAAGGGTCCATTACAACAGTCCACGCCAACTCCCCTTCGGATGCCATTAGCCGTGTAGAAGGAATGGTTGTAATGGCCGGGATGGATCTCCCTACCCATATCATTCGGGAGTATATCGTGGGAGCTCTTGATTTCATCGTACAAGCGGAAAGATTATCCGACGGATCAAGAAAAATCATGAATATATCAGAAGTATATGTAAATGATCATAACAAAATCGAGGTACAGGATATCTTTACTTTCGAAAGAACAGGAATCGGTAAAAATGGAGAGGCAGTTGGAGAATTCGTTCCGACAGGAATACGCCCGAGATGCCTGAACCGTCTGAAGGTCCATGGGGTTGAAATTGATGACAGTTTGTTTCAGCCAAAGAGGGAGGTAAACCATGCAGCAAATGATGGTATCTATTCTTTATAGTTTAGCGGTGCTGTGCTTACTCTGGGGTCTCTACTTCCTTCTTGGCTACCGCAATCAGAAGAAAGAATGGAAGCAGAAGATCAGTACGTGGTACCCGGAGCAAAAGAGGAAGAGCTCTATCAGTGTGATCGGAGATAAATTTGATCGGTCCGAGACGGCAAAGCCGCTGGAGCAAAAGCTGCAAAGCTCAAATATCACACTCCTTCCGTCGGAATATTTAGGGGTTCATATTTTAGGTGCACTCGTGTTATTGGTCCTTTTATTCAATATATTTAAACTGCCTATAAATCTAGTACTAATACTGATTCCGGTGATTTTGCTGACTTCTCACTTTCTATTATTCTACTTGAGGAAAAATAAATATGAAGATCGTTTCAACAGTCAGCTTGCTGACATCTGCCGGCTACTCGGTAACGGTGCCAGGTCGGGCCTTACGATCAATCAGGGTATCGAGATGGTGGCACGGGAGGTAAGTGCTCCAGCCGGAGTAGAGTTCAAACGACTCGCGAACGAACTCAAACTTGGAGTGCCCCTGGAAATGGCTCTGAGATCGATTCAGCAAAGAAATAAATCCAGGGAGTTTCAATTGTTCATTGCGACTATCCTCATCCAGAAGAAGACTGGAGGGAACCTGGCTGCTACATTGGACTCTATGTCAAACACCCTGGAAGACCGTAAAGTGCTAAATCAAACCATTAAGACAATGACATCTGAGCAACGCTACATTTCAATCCTTGTTCCAGCCATGCCGATCTTTATCGTCTTAATGATGAACAATATTATTGAAGGATTTACCGATTCATTAAAGACAGTCCCTGGTATGATCATCCTTGTCCTCTTTTTGTCAGGAATCGTACTCTCTTTCTTTCTAATCAGAAAAATAACGAATATAAAGGTGTAGCCTATGGATGCCATTATTATCTTATCGATCATTGTTTTCTGGATTACGTTTGTCATTGCCATTCGTCATTATTCAGTCTATCTGAAAGAAAAGCGGATGTTACTTGAACATATATCGGATATGACAGAAGTAAGTGCTTTTGATAAAAAGTCAAAAAAGAAAAACAAAACCAGCATGGTACAAAAGCTAACCAAGTATGCAGATGAGTTTTCTGAACTTGGACAACGAATTAACTTTTTTAGTGAAAATCACGATGTGAAGGACTGGCTGCAGAAATCCGGTAATAAATACGGATTAACCGTTGAGAGATTTCAAGGAATGAAAATTGTTTTACTACTAATCGGGTTTATTTCCGGATTCCTATCCTTAGTGATTGGTCTGCCATTCTCTCAATATGCTTTGATTTTTAATCCGATGATTGGATACTTTCTGCCGATCATTGTGGTGAAAAATCAGGCGAAAAAAAGGCAAGAAGCTTTGAGACACGATTTACCCGATTTTTTAGATACCATCAGCACCAGCCTGCAGGCAGGTGTCAGCTTAGACCAAGCTTTAAGGGAGGTGATACGGTTCTTTGACGGTCCTCTCAGGGAAGAATTCTCACGATTCAATCATGAAATCGACCTGGGAGTACAAAGAGAAACCGCCTATCGCAATTTACTGGAAAGAAACGATAACCCTGAATTCCAAAGTCTTATCAAGGCTCTGATGCAAGGTTTGAAGCTCGGTGTTCCAATCGCTACTACCTTTAAGGTTCAAGCTGAAGACATGAGGCAGTTCAGAGAAGAACAAGTAAAAGAACTTGCGGCAAAAGCCTCCCCGAAAGTAACACTTGTCACCACATTTGTAGTGGCGCCGGTATCTATTCTCATGATTGCCGGGCTGATGTTACTGAATTTAATATACGGGGAGAACAGCATCATTAAACTATTTAATAACTTTTAAAATGGAGGAAATTAATCATGAAAAAACTAACAGAACTTTACACAAAATGCTCAATTAAATTAGATGGAATGATCCGCAACGAAAGAGGATCTCAAACGTTGGAATGGATTGGGATTGCAGCAGTCATTGTTATTTTGGTTGGGGTTATTTCACAGGCGTTTTCTAATGACACTGAAATTGGTAAGGCAGTAGTGAAAAAAATAAAAGGGATGATAGATCAAATTGGAGGCGGAAGCTGATTAAAGAAATTTTCACCTCAGGAGGTAGAGTTTACAATATGAGACTTTCAATCATCGCACTTTTTATGACTATGTCTTTCCTCTTAGTAGGATGCAGTGACAATGGAAATACAGATGAGGCTATACAAGAAAATAAGAAAAACGATTCAAGCGTTGAAGATACTAAGAAGAGTAATCAAGAATCATTAGTTGACAAAGAAATTTTTAGTAATCTTCCTGATGTACCTCAAAATGCAGTTGACATCATTCAACAAATGCCGGGAGTTTACGCAAACAAGGAAGTATTAGGGGATGAAGTTGAGAAGCAAGTAATTGAGCGCATCAAAGATTTACCTCCCTTACCAGAAAAGCCAAGTGAAGAAGAATATGATAAATATTTTCAATATGTTTATTCTCTTGCTGCAAATGACTTTCCTGATCCTGATGATTTGGTTAAAAAATGGGAATTTTCTATGTATGGCAGTCCAGAAATGGAAAATCCTAAGTTCAAATTTAAAGAGAATTATAATGTTGAGATTATACTTGATTCAAGTGGAAGTATGAATGCTAAGGTTGGAGACAAAACTCAGATGGAGCTCGCAAAAGAAGCGATAAATGATTTTGTTTCTAACCTTCCAGAAGATGTGAATATATCTTTAAGAATATATGGTCATAAAGGTACTGGCGATGAATCGGATAAAGAAAAATCGTGTTCTAGTATAGAGCAGGTATATGGGTTTGATAAATACAACCAGGATTCGTTTAGTAATGCTATTAATCAGTTTAAACCAAGCGGTTGGACACCAATTGCAGAAAGTTTAAAACAATCTTTTGAATCATTTAAAAAATATGACCAAGAATCGAACACCAACCTCATTTATTTAGTAAGTGATGGCATTGAAACTTGCGATGGTAACCCCGTTGCGGTTGCAAAAGAATTTGCAGGTTCTAATGTGTCCCCAATCATTAATGTTATTGGTTTTAATGTAGACTCCAAGGCTCAAGAGCAGCTAAAACAGGTAGCAGAAAGTTCAGATGGCATATACTCTACAGTAACGAATAAAGATCAATTAACTGAAGAGTTTGAGAGAGCACAGGAAATATTGGAACGTTGGGAAAGTTGGAAGACAGATGCAATTAGGGATGCAGATGCACAGAGAGTGGATAATAGTTTTGATATTCTTGGTTTTTCAAATGATTGGAATTTTATAGAGACGGATCAATCTTTAAGAGTGAGTTACTTAATCACCATTCTTCGTGAACAAGAGAAGATCAACTTTGAACAAAGAGACGAATTAAAGAAACGAGCATCCACCGTCCAAGATCTAATTGACTCATCTTTAGATGAAATTTTAGAGGATTTAAAATCAATGAATCAAAACGAAATTGAATCTTTAAAAGAAGAAATAAAAAACAAGTATAAAACCGAAGTTGAATAAGATTTTGGAACAATTAAAGGTGAATTTATAAAATACTATACATCGATGAGTAAAGCATAAAACCTTACGCATAGAAAGGAACTGGAACGATGATAGAAAGACTGACCAAAAAGGTTTTTGTACTGTTGGCTCTACTCATCGTTCTTTTTCAATCATTTTCCTTCCCTATATACGCTAGTGCCACCATCAAGCCGTGGGAAGGAAATCCATGGACGGGGGATTCGTGGGAAGGAAGCCCTTGGGACCCTCAGCAATTCAAGTGGGAAGGGAATCCGTGGGAAGGTAAATCAACACAGGGAAATGATTGGGAAGGTAACGGTACTGAAGGTCAGGGAACAAATGGTCAAGGAACGAATGGACAATCCTGGGAAGGGTTCGATTGGTCAAACTCACCTTGGTACATGGATCCTTGGGTAATGAACGGATGGACGCCTAATGGATTTCAGGGTAATGGAACAGAGGGGAATCCTTTTAACGGTAATGGAACGAATGGTAACCCATTTGGAGGGAATACAACTAATGGTGCTCCATTTTACGGTTACGGTACAAATGGAGGGCCGTTTACCGGCACAAATACAAACGGCAGTGTGTACACTATGTCTCCTTATAATCCAAGCCAACCAACTACCAATGATGGACCGATTTATTCTCCTTATGATTGGTTTAAGTTTGGAGTCTCCGATATCGGAATGAATTCCATTAAGACAATTGCAGAGAATAATATTCAATTAAATGATCTTGGTACATGGAACTTGAAATCTAAATCTTTCTACTTGAATTTAATGGAAAACTCTTTTAAATTCGGTGCGAAAGATATTGGAGTACTTGAAGCTGGCGCAGATGCCATAGACGTGGGGAAGAATTTCAAGGACTTTAAGAATAACTATCAGTATGCTATAAATGCAACTAATACGATAGGAACAAAGTTATCACCATATCTTTCAAACCCTCAATCTATCATAGATGCTGTGAAATCGGCTAAGGTGTCGAATTTACTTTCTTCTGCTTCTAATTTCGGACAAACTACTTACAGTTCATTTAAGGCTATGGCTCCATTAAGTAAATTAAATGTTGTTGGAGCTGCAGTTGGAGCAGGTTTTTCTGCAGTGGATTCCTACCAAAACACTGTAAAACTGTTTAATGCTGATAACGGGGGAGAGAGAGTTAAAGCGGGTGCGGATCTAGCGCAAAGTTCAGGTAGTCTATTAATGAATGTAGGGACAGGAGTGGCTGCCTTTCCCGGGGGTCAGGTAGTAGGTGGAGCTTTAATTGCCGGTGGGGCGGTTCTTTGGTTAGGTGGTACGGCTGTTAAACACTGGAGTACAATAAAAAGTGCAGTAACCCATCCAGTAGAAACAGTTAAAAAGCTCGGAAAAGGCATAGCAAATAAAGCTAAAAAGACCTGGTCAACTGTAAAAGGATGGTTTTCTTAAAATTGGAGGATGACTGATTTATGAACAACCAAGATATATCTAGCGTAGCTCAAAACCACAAGAAATTATTAGAAAAGGTTAGTGTATTCCCTTATGAGTTTCATAAGGGAAATCATGTTTATAGAATGGCTCATTTCTACAGACTGTCTTCAAAGTTGTATGGGAGTTTTGTTTATACGCCATATGATTTGTCATTTGAAGAAGTGAAAATGGTATTTTATAAATTTATTCTATTGGAAGAATACTTGAAAGATAAATTATCTAAACTAAATGACTATGCATCAACGGATTTTTCTGCAAGCTACTTTGGATACCGTCAAGAACTGCAGGAGAAGATCCTTGTGAATTCAAGCTTTAATGAAGAACATGGAGTTATACAAGAAATGATAAATGCAATAGACTATTTTGAAGTCACGTTAACAAATATCAGGGAATCATATTCCGATTTTAAAGAAATCACTAACGAAATTAAAAGAACGACTATTTTTACGGAAGACCAATTAACAGATATTCAAAAGTCATATGGCAAAGCACATGCTTATCAGTTTCAGCAGGCAGCGAAGCAAAAAGAAATCATTCATTCTTCAAGAAAATTAATTGAATACATGGATAAAAGAAAACTCTTTTCTGGTGAATTTGCAAGCTTTTATAAAAAGACGAAATTAATGGCAAGTGAAGATTCAGAAAATAGACTTGACCATTCTTTAAAAGGTTTTGGTGATTACAAAGAAAATATTACCCTTACATTTCGAGAATTAGAAGAAAAATTTGTGAGGAAAAATGAAAAAGACTTTTATCAAGCTTTAGATGAGAACTTTATTAAGAGACGAGTTAGAAACCCTTCAGTACAGGAGGCGTAGGATGATCCAATCATTAAAAAATAGCTCGATTTTATATACTAAGAAATTTGAGGGCGTCATCCTTCTCTCCCTCACTATTCTACTCCCTTTATTAGTCGTTAACTGGTTTTTATTGAACATAATCTATTCTTTTGTTTTTAATGATTTTACGTCAGCCCTTGCAGATTTTTATTATATCTTCCTGACATTCATCTTTATGGTGATTGCACAAATCCCATTTATCCAACTTGTAGATCAATTCGAAAAAAAATCTGAAATTAAGTATAAAAAAATATTCTTTATTTTTATTACCAATGCGTTCTCCCTTTTTCTTTATGGGATTTGTTTATCAATCTTAACTTCCATAGGTACAATGCTATTTATTCTTCCTGGTTTAATTGTACTTGTCTTTCTATTTGGAGCACCATATGAAGCCGTTCTAGAGAAGAAATCTGTTTGGAAATCAATTAAACCATCAACTAAATTTGCAAAGAAAAAGTTTTTCCCTTTGTTGTTGATCATCATTACGGTTAGTTTGACAGAGCTTATTATTGGATGGATTAGTATGTACCTCATTTATTCCATTACAACTTCATTATTAGCTCAGGTTATGGTTCAAATGCTGTTGAATCTATTAATTTTTCCTTTTCTCGTGATATGGATCACCTATTTCTTTAAGGGATGGAAAGAAAAATACCAGTTGGTTTAATGAAGGGGAGGCAGACTTTAAGAGTGTTTTTTTGAAAAATATAAGAAAAAAAGCTCTTCCACTCTTGAATTTCTAAGTAATAGGATGGTTTAGTTAATGAAAATATAATCAAAAGAGCATGCCTCTTTTGATTATATTTCTTTAGAATGAAGGATTGAAATAGATACTCAAACCTTAATTAAGAATGCAAACGAACATAAGAAATGGTTGGAAGAAGTATTTATCAATCCCTATGGATACTACGTAAAAGATAATTAATACTTTTTAACCTTATATAAAAGAAATAATAAGCTAAAAGGATATTCTGTCATTACAAGTGATAATTTTGACTCAAGAGATGCTAAAAGTTAGTGATTTATACTGCCTATTTTAATAACTTCTCCTCCATTGGAGAATCACAAGAAGAATTTGTTGAAAATGCTAATAACTATACTCATTATTATGATAATCAAATATTAAAGACTAATACAATTGATGATAACGACCTTTTAAAAATAATGGAAGTGTTATCTAATGTTAATAGACCCCAATACACAAAAGGAAAAAATTTATTGTTTCATTTAACAAACTTAAAGAATTAGAAAGAAACATGAAGAAAATCGGTGCTTTTTCTAATCTCACCAAAGATAATCAAAAATTTCTTGCAGAATTATTATTAAGTAAAAAAGTTACAGAAAATACATTAAGATCATTAGATGCAGAGAAAGAGGTAGAGCATTTACCAATTGTGGAACAGATTGAAATATTAGTTGAAGAATTTCGGAAAGTGGGTCAAGAAAAACTCCCACGCTACAAGCGCTTTTATTACTATGGGGAATCATAGAGATGGTCGTAGGGATCGTTCTGAATGGTCTTATCTTAACTATTACTTCTTCATATGCGGCGATAGCAGGCGTGCAAATGATTACCAATATGATATTCTACCCTGTTTTTTTAGTGTTATTAACAACCTACACATTAAAGTGGAGAGCAGGATTACGCAAACTTGTGTAGTGAGGATGTGAGAAGGTTATGTTTAAGCTAAAAGAAAAATTGAAAAGTGAAGAAGGTTCTTCCACCATTGAATTCTTGGGGATCCTACCCTTTATTCTGCTGGTCGTCATGATTGCCTGGCAGCTCATTGTAAGCGTACAGGCAGTCGTGGTTGCTCAATCGGCAGCAAACGAAGCTGCCAAAGTGTATTCCATTACCGAAGATTCGGTTGAGGCGACGGAGGCTGCCAAAAAAATCGTCAAGGCCGGGGGAGCGTATTTAACCTTTTCAGGAGCGTCAGGTATGGCAAATAAGGATTTTACCACGAGTGTTGATGTGGAGATTGATTTAGTGTTTCTTCCGAAGAAGATTTTCCCGGGGAAGTCTACTCCGTCTATTTCGTTTACTTCTACAGCCTCCGGTAAGGTGATAAAAAATGAGAGCTAAAGTTAAAGCATGTCTTCAGCAGGAACACGGGAATGCGGCACTTTTTATGATAGGGCTACTGAGTATTATGATGGTCCTGTTTGTGTTTGTTTTTAACCTTACCCAGATTTTCGCGGTGAAGGAAGAAGCCAATACAACGGCGCAGCAGGCAAGCTTAGCAGCCACGTCCGTTCTTTATGATCAATTAGATGAGGCTATTGAAAAATATGAAAAAAGTATTATCGGTACAGTAGATTCATCTCCAGAAACTATCGGGCAGAAGATTGAAAAAAAGGAAATACAATTAAGATCTGATGCCGGGTTCAATGAATATTCGGAAAATGAAATCAAGCTGGAAGCAATGGACATAGTTTTGACAGAGGAATTACGTCATGGACTAGGTAAGGATAAGCTGGATGATATTATGGGAGAAGAAATTTACCAACGAACTTTATCTGACATGGTATCTCAAGCTAAATCGACCATATTAGAGAATGGTGGAAACCTAACAGATGCCACTCTTACGATAAAAAATGGACAAGTTTTTGTCCATGCTTCAAACACCATGGAAGGAACCGCCTTTAAAGGTTTTTTTCAAGACATCAAGGAAGATCTGTTTCAAACCTCGGCTGGACCCAAAGTGGACTTTATTGAAGAGCTTTCAAATTTTCACAATAAAGAGGTAGAAAAATCCCTTGATGAGTAAAAATGACAGGAGGAATGAAGATGTCCAAAAAAGAAAAACGCTGGAGAAGGTTTTACTTTTTCCTGATGATTTTTTTCTATGCAATATACGTCCCGGTTTCGGTACTGGAATGGCTGCTGGGTGATGGTGGGCTGCCCATAACGGCTGTGGTAGTAGGGATTGCGTTACCATATATGAGAAAAAATCATCTTCATCAAATACAGATGAAAGAGGGAACGGGAGCTTGAAGTGAACTTCAGGCTTATTTTATTAGAAGATTAATAGAAATGTAGCAAATTCAAACAGCAAAAGGTCTCGGGCATGGAGCTTGCATCGCAGCCGGGAGTATCATCTTCAATCCAATTAAAGCACTCGATAAAATAGACAAAGTCAGGAAAGCAGCGGATAAGGCGAAGGGGTAATAAAATAAAAATCAGTTGCTAACATTAACCCAAAGTAGGCAACTGCAATTGATAACAAAGTAACAGTAAAAGAAAAAGATCATTTACCTGAATGGCTCAAGGAGGCTTTTGCGGATTCCTAATATTGGACAGTAATGACACATGAAGATACAAAAATCTACAGAACGTACGGTGGAAAGGCAAATCCTAAAAAGGGGGTGCTACTACAACTCCTGCATCGAATAGAATTAATAGTAATATAGATCCGGCTCAGCTATGTGCAGGTATAACTAAATCACCTCCTCCTACAAGGAATGAAAATTTAATCAAACGTTTGGTTAAACCCAATGCCATACCACAACAGCCCAATGCCCCAACCCTAAACATTCGATATCCCGTCCGATATTGGGTAAAATAGAAAAGACACAATCATGTTCAACATTTGGCTACAGCTTAAAGGAGAGAAATACATGACGAACTATGCAGATGATAGTTTAGCGTTACATACAGATTTGTATCAGATCAATATGACGAAGGCGTATTGGGATGATGATTTTCATAATCGAAAGGCTGTTTTTGAAGTGTTCTTTCGAAAGCTGCCTTTTGGCAATGGATATGCGGTGTTTGCCGGGCTTGAACGGATCATTGAATATGTGAAAAAGTTTCATTTCTCGGAAAGTGATATCGAGTACTTACGGGAGTTAGGGTATGAGGAAGCGTTCCTGGAATATTTGGCGGAGCTTCGTTTCACGGGGACAATCCGTTCCATGCAGGAAGGGGAGGTTGCGTTTGGGAATGTCCCCCTTGTTCGTGTGGAGGCACCCCTGGCTCAAGCCCAATTACTGGAGACGGCGATTTTAAATATTGTAAACTACCAGACGTTGATTGCGACGAAGGCAAACCGGATCAAGCAGGTAGTGCAGGATGAGGTGGTAATGGAGTTCGGGACGAGACGTGCCCATGAGCTGGATGCAGCTATCTGGGGAACACGTGCGGCTTATATCGGGGGCTTTGATGCGACGAGTAATGTAAGGGCCGGGAAGTTATTCGGCATGCCTGTTTCCGGAACCCACGCCCATGCCATGGTTCAGGCTTATCGTGATGAGTATCAGGCGTTTCACAAGTATGCTGAAAGCCATAAAGATTGTGTTTTCCTCGTGGATACGTATGACACACTGAAATCCGGTGTACCTACAGCGATTCAGGTAGCGAAGGAGCTTGGTGATAAGATTAACTTTAAGGGGATCCGCCTCGATAGCGGCGACATGGCGTATCAATCTAAGAAGGCCCGAAAGATGCTTGATGATGCAGGCTTCACGGATACGAAGATCATCGCATCCAATGATCTGGATGAATATACGATTCTGAACCTGAAGGCACAAGGTGCGGAGATTGATGTTTGGGGTGTCGGGACGAAGCTGATCACCGCTTACGATCAACCTGCATTAGGGGCAGTGTATAAGCTCGTTTCTATTGAAAATGAATCGGGAGAGATGGAGGATACCATCAAAATTTCCAGCAATGCCGAGAAAGTTTCGACTCCAGGGATGAAAAGGGTTTACCGAATCATCAATACGGTTAATCATAAATCAGAGGGTGAATACATTGCTTTGGATCACGAGCACCCTGAAAGTCAGGAACGGCTGAAGATGTTCCATCCCGTGCATACGTATATCAGTAAATTCGTCACTAATTTTGAAGCGAGGGAGCTTCATGTTGATGTGTTCAAGGGCGGGGAACTTGTGTATGATGTACCTCCTTTAGAGGAAATGAGAAGTTTTGTGAATGAGAACCTTGAGCTGTTGTGGGATGAGTATAAGCGATCCATGAATCCTGAAGAGTACCCGGTGGATTTAAGTGAAGAGTGTTGGAATAACAAAATGGATCTGATTCAGCATGTGAAAGCAGAAGTGAAAGAAAAACATAGTGAGAATTGGTAAGTTTGTCTGTAACTGGGCAAGATAAAGGGATATAATATGATGTAATAAAACCTAACATGGAGTGTGAAAACATGGATTCTCTTCAAAAACAAATCGTAGAAGAAATGATGGTAGCCCCGGAAATCGATTCGCAGGAAGAAATCCGTCGCAGTGTCGACTTTATGAAGGCTTACTTGAAGAAGCATTCATTTCTTAAAAGTCTGGTCCTTGGGATATCAGGAGGACAGGATTCCACCTTATTAGGAAAGCTGGCACAGATGGCTATCGATGAGATGAACGAAGAATCAGGATTTTCGGATTATGCTTTTTACGCTGTAAGACTTCCATACGGAGAACAGGGAGATGCCCAGGATGCCATTGATGCGGTGGAATTTATTAATCCAACCGTATCAATGACGGTGAATGTCCAGCCGGCTGTTGATGCCAGCGTCGAAACCCTTAAGAAGAATGGTATCGAGTTATCCGACTTTGTCAAAGGAAACGAAAAAGCCCGTGAACGAATGAAGGTTCAATTCGCCATCGCAGCCATGAAGAAAGGTGTGGTGCTAGGAACCGACCATTCTGCAGAAGCGGTCACCGGATTCTACACAAAATACGGAGATGGAGCGTCAGATCTCGTTCCACTATTCCGTTTAAACAAGCGTCAGGGAAGGAAGCTTTTGATGGAGCTTGGGTGTCCGGAACACTTGTACAATAAGAAACCGACGGCTGACCTTGAGGAAGATCGTCCGCAGCTGCCAGATGAAGAAGCCCTGGGTGTCACATACGATCAGCTGGACGATTACCTGGAAGGGAAGGAAGTACCCGCTGAAGCAAAGAAAGCCATTGAAGGTCATTACCTGAAAACACAGCATAAACGTCATCTGCCGGTTACGGTGTTCGATGATTTTTGGAAATAAGTAAGTGAAGCCGATTCTCGAAGGAAGGGGAATCGGCTTTTTTTACATGTGATTCGACATAAATTGCAACTCCCCACCCCCTTTAAGAACCCTATCTCCTACCAATTCCCTAAAATTTCTATACCAATTTTCCATTTTATAGAGGATTTTCGACTTTTTAAACGAAAGTAGTAATAGTTAAAGATGAGTTTGAATCATTCAGGAGGGGTACGATGTCACATGAAACGGTGAATCCAAAGTTACAAAGTATCATTGATAATATAGAGAAAGTCATGATAGGAAAGAGAAAGGTAGCAGAGCTAAGCATTGTTTCCCTGCTTGCCGGAGGACATGTATTGCTTGAGGATGTTCCGGGGGTAGGAAAGACGATGATGGTTCGTGCATTGGCAAAATCTGTGGGAGCGAGCTTTAAGCGAATCCAGTTTACACCAGACTTACTTCCTTCAGATGTAATCGGTGTATCCATTTATAATCCTAAGGAAATGGAGTTCACCTTCAGACCGGGACCTATCATGGGGAATATCATCCTTGCAGATGAAATCAACCGTACGTCACCGAAGACGCAGTCTGCTTTACTTGAGGGCATGGAAGAGAGCAGTGTGACAATTGACGGGATGACGCGGAAGCTTGATAAGCCTTTCTTCGTTATGGCCACCCAGAATCCGATCGAGTATGAAGGGACATACCCTCTTCCGGAAGCACAGCTTGACCGTTTCCTGTTGAAAATGAAAATGGGTTATCCTGAACCGGAAGAAGAGATGGAAGTCCTTCACCGCGCTCAACGGACTCCGCCGATCGATGAATTGGAGCCGGTCATGACACTGGAGGAGTTGAGATATATCCAGGGGGATGTGAAGGAAGTATTGGTAGATGACACCATCAAGAAATACATTGTGGAGATTGCGAACCGCACGAGAATCCATGCGAATGTATATTTGGGCGCGAGCCCGCGTGGATCCATTTCCTTGATGAAAGCTTGTCAGGCTTATGCTTATTTAAGAGGAAGGGATTATGTGGTTCCTGACGATGTTCAATTCCTCGCTCCTTACGTATTCTCTCACAGGATCATTATGAAGTCTGAAGCGAGATATGAAGGTATCACCCCTGAAGAAGTAGTCGAAAGAGTCATGGCTCGCATTCCGGTTCCTGTTCAAAGGCTTGTGAGATAAATGAAGATGAAACTTCAATTTCTTAAACCACTTGTGACGTTTTTGCTTCTTCTTCTCTTGATGGGGGGGACGTTTTCGTATGCGATGTTCCAAGGTGGGTTTGTGAGCTGGTTTTTATTCTATAGCTTTTTGCCGTTCGCTCTATATTCGTTTTTTGTTTTCTTATACCCTCTTTCTGAGTTTTATGTGGAGAGGAGTTTCGAATCTGCTGAGTACAAGGCGGGAGACGAATTGAAGGTCACGATTACTCTGTCTAGAAAGCTGCCATTTCCGTTGTTTTATATGGTGATGGAGGATGTGGTGACCGATTCAGTCTTTCACCACTCTGGATTTCCAAAGGCGAAAGCGATGATCTATCCGGGGTTTAGGAAGCGTATTAAACTCACATATTATATAGATGAACTTCCCCGCGGTGAGCATATCTTTTCTAAAGTCCGGTTTAAGACAGGAGACTTCTTTGGAGTTTTTGAAAAGGAGGCGACGGTGGATTGTGTGGACAGACTTCTTGTTTATCCGTCGATCATCGATGTTCCTTATCGTCCTTTGGAGAATCGGTATGATCAGGGAATGACAACTTCAAGCGTGAAAATACAGAAAGATACGACGATGGCGACAGGGATCCGTGATTATCAGCCGGGGGATCGCTTTTCCTGGATTCATTGGAAAACGTTTGCCAGGACCAATGAGCTGATGACGAAGGAGTTTGAGGAGCGTCAATCACATGATGTGTTAATCGTCCTTGATAGAGAGTCATCTCCTGCATTTGAACCGATGGTGACGTTTGCGGCATCAATCATTCGTTCCATCGTCAAAAAAGGGGCTCAGGTAGGGCTTGTGTCGATTGGTGAAGATCATGTATCGTTTCCAATTCGCGGTGGTGAAGAGCACTTGAGTCAGCTGAATTATCATTTGGCGAAGGTGAGGCAGGACAGCCCCTTTGCTTTAGGAAAGGTCCTGCAGGGAGCAGGATTGAACTATTCTCAATCAGCAGCGGTACTGTTTGTGACATCAACCGTGTCAAAAAAGATGATCATGAGTGTAAATGAATATTCGAAGCGGAATAGCTCTGTCGTCATCTTTTTGGTGAAGAAAGCCGGGGATGCGTACACGGCAGAAGAGAAATCGTTGAAAGCCTACGCTTCATCACGAGGAATTCGGTTGAAAGTATGTTTTGAAGGTGATTTTTCATCTGCATTTTTGGAGGTGAAGCGGGCGTGAGGAATGAAACAACGAGTCACCCATTTTTCAAGATTACCATTTATTTATTTGGTTTTTTACTGTTATGGGAGTGGTTAAAACCTCTTAAGGTTGTGACGGATACAGGAAGTTTAACATACTTTGTTGTCTTTATCGCTTTAGCTCTCGTCCTGTCTTATTTCAGGATTCATTTTGTGATCACTTCATCAGTGAAAATCCTTTTTATTCTGTACAGTCTGCATGGGTTGTATTATGCCGGTTCTTTTTTTTCACCGGGGTGGTTCAGGGAATTCAGTCATGATTTATGGATGAATCTCGGATTGACTCTCGGGCGTGAATGGCCAAGTTTATCTTTTGTATACAGAAGCCTGCTGTTCTTCGTGCTCCTGTGGCTGATGACGTACTTGATCCATTATTGGTTATCCGTTCGGAAAACGATTCTTCTTTTTTATGTAATGACGGTAACATACGTGTGTTTAATTGATACCTTTACCGCCTATGAAGGGGACAAATCGATTATACGTGTCGTCATTTTCGGGTTTCTACTCATGGGGCTCCTTGCACTTGAGAGGTTGACACAAAGGGAGAATCTCCTTGGTTCAAAAATGAGCCGATACCGCTGGATCGTTCCACTGACGGTGATGCTCGGAGTCAGTTCAATTGTTGCTTTTGCAGCGCCAAAAGCCGATCCGATCTGGCCGGACCCTGTCCCTTATCTCCAGTCCTTTTCCGAAGGTGCAGGTGGCAGTGGTGTCAGTAAGATCGGCTACGATACGGATGACACCAAGCTTGGAGGTCCTTTTATCGGGGATCCCACGGTCGTGTTCAATGCTGAAGTGACAAGGGAGCATTACTGGAAAATTGAATCAAAGGACTTATACACAGGTAAGGGGTGGGAGCAGTCCATCCCGGACGATCAGCAGGCTGCCCTTCCATTTGATCCGGGGAAGAAGGTTCCGATTCCTTCTCCTGAATCTGATGAGGAACGGGATCTGGAAAGTGAAAAGGTTACGGTACAGCGGAAGTATTCACATGTTGTCTATCCTTATGGTGTAGAGACAATCAAGGGAAATGAAAATGGATACTTCAGCTTTAATCCTATTAACGAAAAAGTGACAAGCTATAAAGAGCTCGATGAGGCAGTTAAGCTTGAGGCTTATGAGCTTTCCTACCGTTCCCCGTCCTTTTCCCAGAAAAAGATGAAGGCAGCGAATGAAAGTCAGGAAATTATGCAGGTAACTGAGTTCGTCGATCGTTACACCCAACTGCCCGTCACGACACCTCAACGCGTAAAGGACCTGGCGGTGGAAATCACGTCTGAAGAGGATAATTGGTATGACAAAGTAAGGGCAATTGAAAAGTATTTTTCAAAGGAAGCCTATGTTTATGATCAGTTTGATGTTCCTGTTCCCGAAGAAGGACAGGACTACGTTGATCAGTTCCTCTTTGAAACCCAGCGTGGATATTGTGATAACTTCTCTACCTCCATGGTCGTGCTGGTTCGTGCACTTGGGATCCCGGCCAGATGGGCGAAGGGATACACAGAAGGGGAATATAGCAGGCAGGTGGATTCGACATACAAGCTCTACGAAGTTTCAAACAACAACGCCCATTCATGGGTGGAGGTATTCTTCCCGGAAGTGGGCTGGGTACCGTTTGAGCCGACGGTGGGCTTCAGCAACAACGTTTCTTATCAGTATGATCTTGATGTCCCTGATCCGGAAAATAATGAAGTCCCTATCCCGGAGAAGAAGGACACTCCTAAACAACCATTGCAGCCTGAAGAGGATGCTGCGTCTTCCGGTGACGGTTTTTCTTTATCCAAGCTTTGGGATGATATGAAGTTATTCGTCGTTGACAACTGGGGCAAAATCGTGATGGGATCACTTCTTTTGATCATTACCATGATTGCTTTATACCTTGTGAGGAGGCGCTGGATGCCTTATGTCCTGATACTGTACTACCGGAGAAAATCATCAGATGATGTGTTTTCCCAGGCTTATCTGTCCCTCATGAAGCAACTGGGCAGGTACGGATTAAGAATGGAAGACGGTCAGACATTACGCGGCTATTCCAGATATATCGATTCCTTCTTCGGGACCCGTGAAATGACCAGTCTGACCAATAATTATGAACGTATATTATATGGTCAGAGCCCCACATCAGAAGATTGGGTGAAGATGAGGGAATTATGGGAAAATTTAATTAAAAGGACAACTGGTTGACCCGGTTGATAACAAAGTATAAAATGATGTCAAATTCATATAGCGTTCGTTAGCATCCTTCGTATATCCTCGATAATACGGTTCGAAAGTATCTACCCGGTCACCTTAAATGACTGGACTATGAAGGCAGTGTTCTAATTTGACATCCGTGTATGCAAAAAACTAGAATTCTGCCTTTTTTTTAAGGCGAAGTCTAGTTTTTTTTATATTTTTTTGGAATGCTAACAACAATAGATAGTATAAGGTAAATAAACTGATGAGGTGAACTGAATGCTTGGTAAAGAAGAATTGCACAATCAAGAAATGATCGTCGTTTTGGACTTTGGAAGTCAGTACAATCAATTAATCACACGAAGAATTCGTGAGTTTGGTGTTTATAGTGAGCTCCACCCGCATACAGTTACCCTTGAAGAAATCCAGGAAATCAATCCAACGGGAATCATTTTCTCCGGCGGACCGAATAGTGTCTACGGTGAAGATTCATTCCGTTGCGATGAGCGTATCTTTGATCTTGATATTCCGATTCTGGGAATCTGCTATGGCATGCAGCTGATGACGATGCACTTCGGCGGTAAGGTGGAACGTGCGAAGCACCGTGAGTACGGAAAGGCAGCTATCAACATCGAGAAGCAGTCAAAATTATTCTCGAACCTTCCGGAAGAGCAAGTCGTATGGATGAGTCACGGGGACCTTGTCGTAGAAGCACCTGCAGGATTTGAAGTGAATGCAACAAACCCTTCATGTCCAATTGCTTCCATGAGTAACGAGGAAAAAGGATTATATGCCGTTCAATTCCACCCGGAGGTCCGTCACTCAGTGCACGGAAACGAAATGCTGAAGAACTTCGTTTTTGAAGTATGCGGATGTACGGGCGACTGGTCCATGGAGAACTTCATCGAAATGGAAATGGACAAGATCCGTCAAACAGTCGGTGACAAAAAAGTTCTTTGCGCATTAAGTGGCGGAGTCGATTCTTCCGTTGTTGCCGTATTGATTCATAAGGCAATCGGTGATCAACTGACATGTATTTTCGTCGACCACGGCCTGCTTCGTAAAGGGGAGGCAGACAGTGTCATGAAAACATTCGCTGATGGCTTTAACATGAATGTCATTAAAGTGGATGCACAGGACCGTTTCTTGAATAAACTAAAAGGCGTTTCCGACCCTGAGCAAAAACGTAAAATCATCGGAAATGAATTCATCTACGTATTTGATGATGAAGCAACTAAGCTGAAAGGCATCGAATATCTTGCACAAGGGACGTTATACACAGACATCATTGAAAGTGGCACGGCGACTGCGCAAACAATCAAATCTCATCATAATGTCGGCGGGCTTCCTGAAGATATGCAGTTCACTCTGATTGAGCCATTGAACACATTATTCAAAGATGAGGTTCGTGCATTAGGTTCTGAACTTGGGATTCCTGATGAAATCGTATGGCGTCAACCATTCCCGGGCCCGGGTCTTGGTATCCGTGTACTTGGTGAAATTTCTGAGCAGAAGCTTGAGATTGTCCGTGAGTCTGATTATATCCTCCGTGATGAAATCAAAAAGGCCGGACTTGATCGCGACATCTGGCAATACTTCACTGTTCTTCCGGACATCCGAAGTGTAGGAGTAATGGGGGATGCCAGAACCTATGACTACACGATCGGAATCCGTGCCGTTACTTCCATTGACGGTATGACTTCAGACTGGGCACGTATCCCTTGGGACGTACTTGAGAAGATCTCCACACGTATTGTTAATGAAGTCGATCATATTAACCGTGTGGTGTATGATGTGACGAGTAAGCCACCTGCTACGATTGAGTGGGAATAGAGAAAAATAGTTAAAAAGTTGTCAGGCATCTTCCAGGTCGAATCCATTCGACAATCGGGAGGTGCCTGTCGTTTTTTGTATTAAACGAACAATATGAAAAAAATATATAATAATGTTCGTATTTTGTGTTGACGGACACGTTTCCCGTTGGTACAATTGTACTGTATTCATAACAAAACATTATAAAAGTATTACGTCGTATAATTTCGGGAATAGGGCCCGAGCGTTTCTACCAAGCTACCGTAAATGGCTTGACTACGAGGTGATGGATAATAGGGCCGGTACTCGGTTCCGAATGATCTTGATCTTAACAGTCAAAGCCTTGAACTCTGGTAGTTCGAGGTTTTTTTATTTTCTACGGCGACTCTATAGGAGGAGTACAAGAATGAGGAATTTCTTTCAGTTTGACCAGCTAGGAACGAATTATAAAAGGGAGATCATCGGGGGATTGACCACCTTCCTATCCATGGCCTATATCTTAATCGTTAACCCACTAACGTTAACCCTTCAATCTGTGCCGGATCTTCCGGACAGCATGAGAATGGATTACGGTGCCGTGTTCGTGGCAACAGCATTGGCTGCGGCCATCGGGTCGTTGATCATGGGATTGATCGCCAAGTATCCGATCGCTCTGGCACCGGGAATGGGCTTGAATGCCTTTTTCGCTTACACAGTCGTATTAACCATGGGTGTACCTTGGCAATCAGCTTTAACAGGAGTGTTAATTTCAGGGCTGATATTCATCGCTTTAACATTATCGGGTATCCGTGAAAAAATCATTAACTCGATTCCGGCCGAATTGAAATACGCTGTTGGAGCAGGGATTGGACTATTCATTACATTCATCGGGTTTCAAAATGCAGGAATCATCGTTAACAACGATGCAGTATTAGTGGGTCTTGGTGATTTGACAAATGGAACCACATTACTTGCAATCTTCGGCATCATCATTACCGTTATCTTAATGACGAAAGGTGTCAAAGGTGGTATTTTCATCGGGATGGTCATAACGGCCATTGTCGGAATGGTTGCAGGATTGATTGATACACCGGAAAGAGTAGTGGACGCAGCACCAAGTCTCGCACCGACTTTTGGGGCAGCCTTGGAACCTTTATTCAATGATGCAGGCAGTATCTTTACAATTCAGATGCTTGTGGTCATCCTGACGTTCTTATTCGTCGATTTCTTTGATACAGCCGGTACTCTTGTGGCTGTAGCCAACCAGGCAGGATTGATGAAAGAAAACAAATTACCACGTGCCGGCAAAGCATTATTCGCGGATTCATGTGCAACAGTAGTTGGAGCAATCTTAGGGACATCTACAACCACGTCATATATCGAATCATCTGCAGGGGTTGCAGCAGGAGCAAGAACGGGATTCGCCTCTGTGGTAACAGCCGTCTTATTCGTTCTTTCAATTTTCTTCTTCCCGTTACTTGGTGTCATCACATCGGCTGTAACGGCTCCGGCATTGATCATTGTCGGGGTGTTGATGGTGTCTTCATTAGGTGAAATCGACTGGAAGAAATTCGAAGTAGCAGTACCGGCGTTCCTTACCATTGTCGCTATGCCCCTTACGTATAGCATCGCAACTGGTATCGCCATCGGATTTATCTTCTACCCCATCACGATGATCATGAAAGGTCGCGTGAAAGAAATACACCCGATCATGTACTTCCTATTTATGATCTTTGTATTATACTTTATATTCCTGGTGTAAAAATAGGCACCTATCATGAGAAGCTGATCTCCTGCAGATCAGCTTCTTTATGGTTTTTATTGAGAAAAGTGTAGAAAATAAATAAAGGGAATAGTGTCGAATGTAGAGAAAGTAGTAACAAGGTTAGAAGTAAGAATTGAAAAAAGGGTGAGTTTTCGTTAAAATCATGGAATCGGATAGTGTCGAAAATGGTCGGAAATATAGGGAGAATTGACGATGTCTACTTTAAATGTGAAAAAAGTCTTGAATAATAACGTATTGATTGCCGTTCACGAAAGCTTTGGGGAAGTTGTGCTGATCGGGAAAGGGATCGGATTCAATCGGAAAAAGGGAGACCCTATCCAAAATGATATAGCGGAAAAAATGTTTGTCCTAAAAGGGGAAAAAGAACAAGAACAGTACAAAAACCTTCTTCCTTTTTTAAATGATGATATGTCAAACGTCATTATTTCTGCTATCGAGTTAATCAGGAAAAGAACCAATTCTTTTCTTAACGAGCATATTCACATCGCCCTCACAGACCATATCCTATTTGCCATTAATCGATTAATGAGAGGAATGGAGATACGGAATCCGTTTCTGGTGGAAACGAGAACGTTATACCCATTTGAATATGAAATAGCACGAGAAGTTGTCAGCATGATCAATGAAATGACCGATGTACATTTGCCGGAAGGGGAAGTAGGATTCATTGCCCTTCATGTTCACAGTGCCATGATGAACAAGGATCTTTCCGAGGTAAATCAGCATTCCCAATTGATCAGCCGCCTGATAGGAATGATCGAACAACAGTTGGACGTTGAAATAAACAAAGAGAGTGTCGACTATATGAGGCTTATCAGGCACATTCGCTATACAATTGAACGGGTTTTGCGTGGAGAAAGAGTAGAAGAACCAGAAAAAATTGCAAAACTGTTGAAAGAAGAATACCCTGTCTGCTATAATCTATCGTGGAAGCTGATTAAGATGATGCAGCAAACATTACAAAAGCCCGTATATGATGCAGAGGCAGTTTACCTCACGATGCATCTCCAACGGATTCAAAATAAAGTGAATTAACGTACTTATCTTTCTAACGTGTTACTGATTCGATCAGGCATGAGTGAAGAAGATAATTGAAACGTGTATTTTGGGGTAGTCTATCCATATACGTTCATTATCCTCTTTTCTCATGCCTTTTTTGTTTGGCGCAATCATCTAATTAGTCGAAAACAGAAAATAAAGGGAGGAAACTCACATGTTTAAAAAGGCTTTCGGTGTTTTACAAAAAGTCGGTAAAGCATTAATGCTTCCAGTTGCGATCTTACCGGCAGCGGGACTCTTACTTGCGTTTGGTAATGCGCTACAAAATCCAACGCTCCTAGACATTGCCCCATTCCTTGCTAACGGCGGCGTTGAAACCGTTGCCAGTGTAATGGAACAAGCGGGTGGAATTATCTTTGGAAACTTGGCACTGCTCTTTGCAGTAGGTGTTGCGATCGGTTTAGCCGGTGGAGAAGGGGTAGCCGGTTTAGCGGCTATCGTTGGTTTCTTGATCATGAACGTAACAATGGGTACGGTTGAAGGATTAGGTATTCCTGATGTTACAGGTGATGGTGTGGACCCGGCAAATGCAATGGTCCTCGGGATTCCAACCTTACAGACAGGTGTATTCGGCGGTATCATCGTCGGGATTCTGGCAGCTTCAATGTACAATCGTTTCTATCAAATCGAACTTCCTTCGTACTTAGGATTCTTCGCAGGTAAACGATTTGTTCCTATTGCAACAGCAGCATCTTCCGTCGTATTAGGATTATTGATGTTACTGATCTGGCCACCGATCCAAGATGGCCTTAACACATTCTCAAACTTTATGCTTGGTGAAAACAGAGCATTCGCAGCATTTGTATTCGGTGTGATTGAACGTTCACTTATTCCGTTTGGTCTACACCACATTTTCTACGCTCCATTCTGGTTCGAGTTCGGTTCTTACACATCTGCAGCAGGTGATGTTGTGCGTGGAGACCAGGCGATCTTTATGAAACAAATTCAAGATGGTGTACAAGACCTGACAGCAGGTACGTTCATGACTGGTAAATTCCCATTCATGATGTTTGGACTTCCGGCAGCAGCATTGGCGATCTACCATGAAGCTAAGCCTGAACGTAAAGCAGTTGTAGGTGGGATCATGGCGTCTGCTGCCTTGACGTCATTCTTGACCGGTATCACAGAGCCGATCGAATTCTCATTCTTGTTCGTAGCACCAGTCCTATTTGGAATTCATACGATCTTTGCCGGTCTTTCATTCCTGACCATGCATCTATTAGATGTCAAAATCGGTATGACATTCTCAGGTGGATTAATTGACTACGTACTATTCGGATTGATCAACCCGCAAACGAATGCCTGGATCGTGATCCCCGTAGGTATCGTATTTGCCTTCATTTACTACTTTGGTTTCCGTTTCGCTATCCGTAAGTTCAATCTTATGACTCCGGGACGTGAAGACGTAGATGAAGACGATGACGCACCGGCAAGTTCAGCTGGCGATCTTCCTTACAACATCCTGGAAGCAATGGGTGGACAAGAGAACATCGCTCACTTAGATGCATGTATCACGCGCCTTCGTGTTTCTGTTAATGACGTGAAAAAAGTGAACAAAAACCGTCTGAAAAAATTAGGGGCTTCAGGTGTACTTGAAGTGGGAGATAACATTCAAGCGATCTTTGGACCGAAATCAGACACAATTAAATCACAGATGCAAGACATCATCCGTGGGAAAGCTCCACGAAGAGTAGAAACAAATGCAAATGAAGAAGTAGAGCAGCAAATTGAAGAAGTGAACCCGGATGCTCTTCAAACAGAACGAAACAACGAAAAGTTCGTCGCTCCGATCACTGGGGAAATCAAAGATATCACAGAAGTACCTGACCAAGTTTTCTCAGGTAAAATGATGGGTGACGGATTCGCTATCGTACCGACAGAAGGAACAATCGTTTCTCCTATCACCGGTAAAGTCGTAAACGTATTCCCGACAAAGCATGCCATCGGACTTGAGTCAAAAGCAGGCCGTGAAGTCTTGATCCACGTTGGAATTGATACAGTGAAGCTGGAAGGTAAAGGATTCGAAACCCTAGTAAAAGAGGGAGACCAGGTTGAAGCAGGTCAACCACTATTAGAGGTGGATCTTGATTATATTAAAGAAAACGCGCCTTCCATCATGACACCGATTGTCTTTACAAACCTTAAAGAAGGTCAACAAGTAACAATCGAGAAATCTGGTAACGTTAACCGTAACGACGAAAATATCATTAAGATCGATTGATTCTCTTATAAAAACCGGCTCACTCTCCACCAAGGAGAGTGAGCCGGTTTTATTATGTTCTTATATAGAAGAAAGCAGGCAGGTGGAACAAGAGATTGAGACACCTTTAAAAAGGATTTGAGAGTTTTTAAAATAAATCTATTAAATCTATTGACGAATATCTAATAGCTTGATATACTTTAAAAACCGTCGCAAGAGAGCAGCGGGTTACATAACAACATTTAATGGAATCATAAAACATTTCAAAAAAAGTTGTTGACAAACACACTGCATTCTTGATATGATGGTCAAGTCGCTTCGAGAAGAAGCACTTACACATTGAACCTTGAAAACTGAACAAAACAAGACAATACGTCAACGTTAATTCTAGATTTATTTTTAAAGAGCTATTCAAACTTTTATCGGAGAGTTTGATCCTGGCTCAGGACG
>NZ_CAJGBF010000033.1 GCF_904424705.1 Rossellomorea arthrocnemi
AGATAGGTCAGAGATGGAAGCATGGCGACATGTGGAGTTGACTGATACTAATCGATCGAGGACTTAACCACAAAGAGTCATGATTTTAATGAACAACAATTGGTCGATATTCGGCTTTCTTGACATCCATTCTTTATCTAGTTTTCAGGGAATAAATTTTCATTTACCCCTTGAATTTCATTGAAAATATTATATAATAATATTTGTCATTGTAAGCAATATGTCTGGTGATAATGGCGAAGAGGTCACACCCGTTCCCATGCCGAACACGGAAGTTAAGCTCTTCAGCGCCGATGGTAGTTGGGGGATCTCCCCCTGTGAGAGTAGGACGTCGCCAGGCCAAATCATTCCGCAGTAGCTCAGTGGTAGAGCTATCGGCTGTTAACCGATCGGTCGCAAGTTCGAATCTTGCCTGCGGAGCCATTGCTTCCATAGCTCAGCAGGTAGAGTGCTTCCATGGTAAGGAAGAGGTCACCGGTTCGAGCCCGGTTGGAAGCTTTTATTTTTTTAATAGACTGGCCCATTGGTCAAGCGGTTAAGACACCGCCCTTTCACGGCGGTAACACGGGTTCGAATCCCGTATGGGTCACCATTTTCTTCAAAAAGAAAATATATTTACATAGTGGAGGATTAGCTCAGCTGGGAGAGCATCTGCCTTACAAGCAGAGGGTCGGCGGTTCGATCCCGTCATCCTCCACCAAAGATTTTTGCGTATGCAAAATATCTTTCTTTATCAATATGCCGGTGTAGCTCAACTGGTAGAGCAACTGACTTGTAATCAGTAGGTTGGGGGTTCAAGTCCTCTTGCCGGCACCATTGTTTTTAGCTGGAGGGGTAGCGAAGTGGCTAAACGCGGCGGACTGTAAATCCGCTCCTTCGGGTTCGGCAGTTCGAATCTGCCCCCCTCCACCATTGTATATTTAAGTGTAAATTGGACATCCTATAAATGTCTCTTTTTTATGCTATTTACGTAATTATTGGGCTATAGCCAAGCGGTAAGGCATCGCACTTTGACTGCGACATGCGTTGGTTCGAATCCAGCTAGCCCAGCCATTACGAGCCATTAGCTCAGTTGGTAGAGCATCTGACTTTTAATCAGAGGGTCGAAGGTTCGAATCCTTCATGGCTCATCACACATTTTCTCACATCTCAGGGGTGTGGGAATTTCACTGTCCGGGGCCTTAGCTCAGCTGGGAGAGCGCCTGCTTTGCACGCAGGAGGTCAGCGGTTCGATCCCGCTAGGCTCCACCAAAGATTTTTGCGTAAGCAAAGTATCACAGCTTACGAACGTGGCAAGAAACTAACCATACATACGACATGATTAGACCTTGAATCTTTTAAGAGATTTGAGGTTTTTTTGTTATATTGAATAAGGAAATTTAATCAATTTCGTGAAAACGAAACGGATTAATATTTTTTGCGTGAACCATTTCTCAAACAAAACTGAAATAATGTAAGTAGCCTTTTCTGCAGAAGGATATTTACTCCCCAGTTAACTTCGGTTTTCCAATCGTTTTCCAAATTTCTCGTTTCTCGCAGTTCTCACCACTTACCTATATAGTCTTACAACTCTCATTCCACAACTTCTTTTGCACACGCATATATATGCACAATCTTGTCCAGTTGAGTCATTGGTCAATCTATGGATACAATAGAGACAGACTTAAATTTTGAATTGGGGGAATTTTTGATGAAGAAGAACATTTCTATTATTGGAGTACCGATGGATTTAGGTCAAATGCGCAGAGGGGTCGACATGGGACCAAGTGCGATCCGATATGCCGGTATTGTTGAGCGTCTTGAGAACCTTGGGTATGACATTAAGGACCTGGGGGATATCGAGATTGGACAGGCAGAGCGTGTACATAATAATCCAGAAACAAATTTACGTAATTTGAAAGCGGTTGCTGAAGCGAGCGAGACGTTGGCTTCTAAGGTGAATGATGTAATCGGAAGTGGGGATTTCCCGTTGATATTTGGGGGGGATCACAGTATTGCAATCGGCACATTGGCAGGTGTTTCTCCTCATTATGAGAACTTAGGTGTGATTTGGTATGATGCCCACGGTGATTTGAATACGGGGGATACTTCCCCATCAGGTAATATCCATGGTATGCCCCTTGCAGTGAGCCTGGGTATCGGTCATGAGGAATTAACAAGTATCGGTCAAAGCTCACCGAAAATTAAGCCTGAAAACATTGTTATCATTGGAGCACGTTCATTAGATGAAGGGGAAAGAGAGTTAATTAAGGAAAAAGGGATTAAAGTTTATACGATGCATGAAATTGATCGACTTGGTATGACGAAGGTAATGGAAGAGTCCATTGGCTACTTGAAGGGAAGAACCGACGGGGTTCATCTATCACTTGATTTGGATGGATTGGATCCAAGTGATGCCCCGGGAGTAGGAACTCCTGTTCTTGGAGGTATCAGCTACCGCGAGAGTCATCTGGCGATGGAGATGCTTGAAGAATCGGGATTGGTTACGTCTGCAGAATTCGTCGAGGTAAACCCTATCCTGGATGAGAAGAATAAAACGGCTACTGTTGCTGTTGCGTTAATGGGTTCTCTTTTTGGAGAGAAATTACTATAGTCGTTGTTGTCGAGAACTAGAGAAATATGTAATACACAAAAAAGGCTGGAACCCTCGTATGGTTTCCAGCCTTCATCTATTTCTCTTCAATGGTGCTTGACCACTTGATATTGATTTAACAGATCGTCAAGACGAGTACTCAAATCAACTACCTGCTCGTTGGCAAAGGAAGATTCGGATGCTAGTTCGACCATTTGGCGACGGCAGTCTTCAATTTGAAATAATAAATCATTCATTCTTCTTCTCATTTCGAGATCCTCCCGTAATAGAAATAATTAGTTCCTTTATACCCCTTTTCTAATAATTGTAAACACATTTCCCTGAAAATTTGTTAGGATAATAATATAAAAAAAATTGAAACCTTTTGATAGGGTAATACGTATATAAATATAGCCGCATAGAGCGGAGGTTGTGAAATGGAAGCGTTAGTGAAAAAACGGATAAAACAAGTATTGAAAGGTGATCAGAACGCCTTTGCAGAATTAGTGGAGCTTTATAAAGATAAAGTGTTTCAAATATGCTACCGAATGCTTGGCAATCGTCATGAAGCAGAGGACATTGCTCAAGAGGCGTTTATCAGGGCATATGTAAATATTGAAACCTTCAATCAAAAGAGAAAGTTTTCGACCTGGCTGTTTCGAATAGCGACAAATCTCTGTATCGACCGAATTCGGAAGAAGAAGCCGGATTACTTTCTGGATGCAGAGGTAGCGGGGACGGAAGGCTTAACGATGTACTCACAGGTGGCGGCCGATGTTCAGCTCCCGGAAGAAGAAGTGGAGAATATGGAACTCCAGGAGACCATACAAAAAGAAATTTCCAAGTTGCCGGAGAAGTATCGATCGGTCATCGTTTTAAAATACATTGAAGAACTCCCACTTCAGGAAATCAGTGAAATACTGGATTTACCCCTGGGAACGGTTAAAACAAGAGTACATAGAGGGCGTGAAGCTCTCAGAAAACAATTAAGATCACTTTAGAGAGGGTGAGTGAATATGAAGCCTTGTCCTGAAGAAATCATCGAATATATGCATGATTATTTAGATGGAGATTTAAATAGAGAAAAAGAAGAAGAACTAAAACATCATCTGCAGGAGTGCAATGAGTGTCAGCACCATTTTCATGAATTGAAAAAAGCGATTGCGTTTGTACAGAGCACATCCCATATTAGTGCTTCTGCAGACTTTACGGATAAAGTCATGTCGGGATTACCAAAAGAGAAGAAGAAGGTGGGGGTACAGCGTTGGTTCCGTCATCATCCGTTACTCACGGCTGCAGCACTATTCCTCATCTTTATGACCGGAAGTTTTCTTACTTCCTGGAATGATGATCAGGACTTCTCATTTACCAAGAATGCCAAATTAGTTGTTCAGGACCATACGGTTGTCGTTCCAAAGGGTGAAGTTGTAAATGGAGATCTGACCGTCCGAAATGGGGACGTGAAAGTAGAAGGAAAGGTCACCGGGAATGTCACGGCCATCAACGGAAAGGTCACGGTCAACGATGGAAAGCAGTATCTGGCTTCTGCAGGCAGTGTGACGGGGGACATTCACGAAATTGATGAAGCGTTTGAGTGGCTTTGGTACCAGATCAAAAAAGGGGCTAAAGACACGTTAGACTGGGGAAATTCGCAACTTGAGGAAAAGTAGGATAAAATAGAGGGGATGGAATGTAAGGTCCGTCCCTAAAAGGGCTGACACTATAATTTCGTGTCAGTTTTTTTATGCAAAACGTGAGTTCATGAATAAAAAAAGAAAGAATCATGAGGCCGTGGGTGTCTTTCATTTGACAGTTTTAAAATGTGCTATAATAGGATCGTTACGAAAATGGAGAAGCCACACATGGCGGCTTACGCTTTCGATTAAGCTATTGGAGGATGTAATATGCCGTTTATCGATATTTTTTCGGATTACTCCGCGCTGGATTATGTCTCTGATATAGTAGATATACTCGTTGTATGGTTTGTAATCTATAAACTGATCATGCTGATAAAAGGAACGAAAGCAGTACAATTATTAAAAGGTATTTTTGTCATTATCATTGTTAGGGGCCTAAGTAGTATCTTTGGTCTCGATACACTGGGGTGGATGATGGAACAAGCCCTTACCTGGGGGTTCCTGGCGATCATCATCATCTTCCAGCCTGAACTAAGGAGAGCCCTTGAACAGCTTGGCAGGGGACGTTTGTTCTCACGGACGGGGCTTCAGGAGGAAGAAGAGCAGGAGCAGATGATTGAGTCCATGACCAAGGCTGTAAGCTATATGGCCAAACGTCGGATCGGGGCACTCCTGACCCTTGAAAGAGAAACAGGAATGAGTGATTATATTGAAACAGGTATATCACTTGATGCGAAAATCACTTCTCAGCTGCTCATTAACATCTTCATCCCGAATACACCTCTCCATGATGGAGCAGTGATTATACAGAAGAACCAAATCGCAGCAGCAGCATGCTATCTTCCTTTGTCTGAAAGCCCCTTTATTTCCAAGGAGCTTGGAACAAGACACAGAGCTGCACTCGGTGTGAGTGAAGTGACAGATAGTATTACCATCGTTGTATCAGAAGAAACGGGAGCTATCTCCATTACGAAAAATGGAGAGTTGCATCGCGACCTCTCTCTGGAGCGCTTCAGTGAAATCTTAACTTTGGAGCTCATTGGCGATAAGACAAATGCTTCCTCGAACAAATGGAGTTTTAGGGGGAAGAAAGAAAATGGATAAATTCATGGAAAGCCGTTGGTTCATGCGGGTTGTTGGACTTTTGTTAGCTTTCATTCTTTATCTATCCGTGAACTTTGACGATATCCAGAAGACAGCTAACAATAATAATGGTACCTCTCAGAATGCGATTGAAACGATCCAGGATGTCCCACTTGAAGTATTTTATGACCGCGAGAACCTGGAAGTGTCAGGTTTGCCGGATACGGTGAATGTGACAGTGGAAGGAACAAAAGCCGTTGTACAGCAAGCTAAGACATTGAAGGACTTTCAAGTGTATGTGGATTTAAATGATATCGGGATCGGTGAACATCGAGTGAAAATCCTGATTCAAAATATTTCTGATAAATTAACAGTGAAACTTGATCCTGAATTTGCCAACATTTCAGTACAGGAAAAAGTCACGGAAGAATTTTCGATTGAGCCTCAATTCAATGAAAGTATTTTATCGAATGGATATGAAGCCGAAGGGCTGGCAGTCGATCCGAAAACCGTTAAAGTGACCGGATCCAAGGATGAAGTAGAGCGGATTGCCTATGTCATTGCGACTCTTGATGTTGATGAAGAGATCAATGAAAATGTGACAAGGGAAGCCCGGGTGCAGGTCCTTGACCGTGAATACAACAAATTGGATGTACTGGTAGAGCCGGAAGTGGTGGATGTGACTGTTTCTGTTGTGAACCCGAGTAAGAACGTACCTGTCACGATTAAGCAAAAAGGCAGCCTTCCTAAGGGCACTACCCTGAAATCCATTTCAGTAGAGCCTAAAGACGCCACAATCTTTGGCAGGCAGGACGTATTGGACACAGTAGAGGAACTCTTGGCAGAAGTAGACCTTTCCAAGATCAAGAAGGATTCGACGATTACTGTTCCACTCGCCTTGCAGGATGGTTTAAACAAAGTGGCTCCTGAAGAAGTGAAAATTAAGGTTGATGTGAATACAACCGAGGAGAAGAGCTTATCGGGTATCGAAATTACCCCTCAAGGATTGCCGGACGATTATGAATATTCCATCATGACACCCGAGAGCGGGGTGGTGGACGTGACATTGAAGGGTCAGAACGAAGAAGTGAGCAAGGTGAAGAAAGAAGACTTCACCCTCGCTCTCGATCTTTCAGGGCTCGAGCCCGGCGAACATGAGGTAGAAATAGAGGCTGAAGGGCCGGAGAATGTTGAATGGACCCTCACACAAAAAACGGTAAAAGTAGAAATTAAAGAAAAGAACACATCAGCATAAAAGCTGTAAAAAGGAGAGAATGACAATGGGTAAGTATTTTGGAACGGATGGAGTAAGAGGTGTAGCAAATACAGAATTAACACCGGAATTAGCCTTTAAGCTGGGACGATTCGGTGGGTATGTTCTGACGAAGGATGCTACGCGTCCCAAAATATTGATTGGACGGGATACTAGAATTTCCGGCCATATGCTGGAAGGAGCACTGGTAGCTGGGCTTCTTTCAATTGGTGCGGAAGTGATGCGCTTGGGCGTGATTTCCACTCCTGGTGTGGCGTACTTGACCAAAGCGTTGGGAGCTCAGGCAGGGGTCATGATTTCTGCTTCTCATAATCCGGTAGCTGATAACGGGATTAAATTCTTCGGACCTGATGGATTCAAGCTGTCCGATGCCCAGGAAAGTGAAATTGAGGATCTGTTGGATCAAACCGTTGACGGTCTGCCTCGACCGACGGGTGCCGATCTTGGCCAGGTAAGTGACTACTTTGAAGGAGGTCAGAAGTATCTGCAGTATTTAAAACAATCAGTGGACGAAGATTTCGATGGTTTACATATTGCGTTGGATTGTGCTCATGGTGCAACATCTGCTCTTGCCACTCACCTGTTTGCTGATTTGGATGCGGATATTTCCACTATGGGAGCATCCCCGAACGGGTTAAACATTAATGAAGGTGTCGGATCCACCCATCCTGAAGCGCTGGCTGAAATGGTGAAGGAAAAAGGCGCCGATTTAGGACTTGCCTTCGACGGGGACGGAGACCGGATCATTGCCATTGATGAGCATGGACAGATCGTGGATGGCGACCAGATTATGTACATATGCGGTAAGTACTTGAAGTCTCAAGGACAATTGAAACAATCTACAGTGGTCTCTACAGTAATGAGTAATCTCGGCTTCCATAAAGGACTTGAAGCGAATGGCATCCAAAGCATTCAAACTGCCGTGGGAGATCGTTATGTAGTAGAAGAAATGAAGAAAAGCGGTTACACCCTCGGCGGTGAGCAGTCAGGGCATATCATCTTTCTTGAATACAATACAACAGGTGACGGCCTGTTAACGGGCATACAGCTCGTAAATATCATGAAAGTGACGGGTAAATCTCTATCTGAACTTGCAGGAGAAATGCAAAAGTTCCCTCAGAAGCTCGTGAATGTCCGTGTGACGGATAAGCATCATGTGACGGATAATGAAACGGTGAAAAAAGTCATTCAAAAGGTAGAGGAAGAAATGAATGGGAACGGTCGTATTCTTGTCCGTCCTTCTGGAACGGAGCCACTGGTCCGTGTCATGGCAGAAGCGCCTACTGAAGAACTTTGTGAGAGATATGTAAATGAAATCGTACAAGTCGTCGACCGGGAAATGGGTCTGAACGAATAGTTGATTTTTCATGCACAAGGGGTCATTTCATCCCCCTTGTGCATATTTAATTAGTAGAGATCTTTTTTTAATTCTCCCGGAGGTTTATCACTATTCTGTGTCGGGAACATGGCAATGTGATAACAACTGATTAATGATGTCAGATTTATATTGACGAGTGGAAACCTGCTGGTGTATGATGATTTTGTTTTCGTTTTTCAAATTAAATGGAAATGTGAGTCAAGAAGGAAAGGTGGATTGTGAGTTAAAAAACTATAAAGCGCCAGGACTAGACGACGGACGTACTGGATCGTTTAGTTGACGAGGTGGAGGTTTATCGAGTGTTCGGCGGATGCCTCCCGGTTCGCATGTGTCACCGAGCCGAAAGTTTCTTCCTTAAAACGTTAAGGCAACTTAATGCACAAAGGGTAGAAAAAAAGTGACCAAACTAAAAATGACTAATGACAAACAGAGATAAGGGGGCAAGGTGTCCCCAAAAGAGTTCTTGCCCCCTTGCATGTTCAGGGAGGATATATTAATTATGTGTGGAATTGTTGGATATATTGGAAATTCAGATACAAAGGAAATTCTTTTAAAGGGTCTTGAGAAGCTTGAGTACCGTGGATATGATTCAGCAGGTATCGCCGTTCAAAATAATGAAGGCATTCATGTATTCAAAGAAAAAGGTCGTATTGCCGATCTTCGCGGAATTGTTGATAATAACGTATTAAGCAATACAGGAATCGGTCACACTCGCTGGGCAACCCATGGTGTACCAAGCAAGGCGAATGCTCACCCTCATCAAAGCAATTCAGGCCGCTTCACAATCGTTCATAACGGAGTCATCGAAAACTACTCCCAGCTTAAGCGTGAATATTTAACGGATGTAACGTTCAAGAGTGATACGGATACGGAAGTCGTCGTTCAGCTGATTGAAAAGATCGTGGGAGAAGGAAATTCTGTAGAGGAAGCGTTCCGTCAAACGCTGATGCTCCTAAAAGGTTCTTATGCCATTGCTCTTTTAGATTGTGAAAATGATGAAACGATCTATGTAGCGAAAAACAAAAGTCCACTTCTTGTCGGTCTAGGAGAAGACTTCAACGTTGTAGCAAGTGATGCGATGGCGATGATTCAAGTAACGGATCAATACGTTGAGCTTATGGACAAAGAAATGGTCATCGTAACGAAAGAAAAGGTTGAAATTCAAAACCTGATCGGTGAAGTAATGGAACGTGCTCCTTACACAGCTGAAATCGATGCCAGTGATATTGAAAAAGGAACATACCCTCACTATATGCTGAAAGAAATCGACGAGCAGCCACTAGTGATGCGTAAAATCATCCAGGCTTATCAAAACGAGAACAACGAGCTTCACATCGATGAGCCGATCGTCGGCGCGATGAAAGAAGCGGATCGTGTCTACATCATTGCATGTGGAACGAGCTACCACGCTGGTCTGGTTGGAAAGCAATTCATCGAGAAGAGCGCAGGGATCCCTGTTGAGGTTCATGTAGCCAGTGAATTCAGCTACAACATGCCTTTACTTTCTAAGAAACCATTATTCGTGTTCATCTCACAAAGTGGGGAAACAGCAGACAGCCGTGCCGTACTGGTTCAAATCAAAGAGCTTGGACATAAATCACTGACCATCACAAACGTAGGGGGTTCCACCCTGTCACGCGAAGCGGATTACACATTGCTTCTTCATGCAGGACCTGAGATTGCGGTTGCTTCAACGAAAGCGTACACAGCTCAGCTGGCAGTGCTTGCCATCCTTGCGCATGTCGCAGGGAAAGCATGCGGAACCAGCCAGGACTTTGATCTTGTTCAAGAACTGGGTATCGTGGCTACTGCGATGGAAGCACTATGTGACACGAAAGAAGAGTTTGAAGATATCGCACGCGAATATCTGTCAACAACTCGCAACTGTTTCTTCATCGGCCGTTCACTGGACTTCTATGTAGGTCTTGAAGGCGCATTGAAGCTGAAAGAAATCTCTTACATTCAGGCAGAAGGATTTGCCGGAGGAGAGCTTAAACACGGTACGATCGCCCTTATCGAAGAAGGTACACCGATCGTTGCCCTTGCAACACAGGAAGAAGTAAACCTTGGAATCAGAGGAAATGTGAAAGAGGTAGTCGCTCGTGGTGCCAACCCTTGCATCATTTCCATGAAAGGTTTAGAAGACGAAGAAGATCGCTTCGTCATCCCGGAGGTTAACCCATTGCTAACACCTCTTATCTCTGTCATCCCATTACAACTGATTTCTTACTATGCTGCTCTTCACCGCGATTGCGATGTCGATAAGCCGCGTAACCTGGCTAAGTCGGTTACGGTTGAGTAAGGATTAAATTGAGGAAAACCGGTCAGTCCCTAGGGACCGACCGGTTTTTTTCTCTATTCCTGATCGGAAAGCAACACTCGATGATCTCTAAAGAACGGCATTAAATCTCTGCCAGTTGATTTCTCCATTGAAGATATAAAGTCACGGGTGGTGGAAATGCCGAATTTCTGCTGTTTGAAATAGGTTCGCATAGAGGAGTAAAACGCCTCGTCCCCAAGCAGTTCCCTTAGATCATTCAATGTGCTAGACCCATAATTGTAAATCATATAATAATAGGCACTAATTCCACCCTCGTCAGCTCTTGCTGTGAAATCAGAAATCTGATTTGAAAGGTGATAGTAGGAATCTTCAATGGGATCCACTTGAAGTGAACCAAGTTCCCCATCATATAAAGCGGCAGCGAAACTGGCGAAGGATTCGTCGAGCCACGGCTCATCATATTCGTTATTCCCGATGATTCCGTAGAACCATTGATGACCGATTTCGTGTGCATTGACTGACTTGGCCCAATCAAGAGGACGGTCCCCTGCAAGACTGATCATGACAAGCTGTGGATACTCCATCCCGCCGAACCAGCCTTCCATCGTCACGATATCAAGCTCCGGCCAAGGATATTTGCCGAATTTCTCACTGAATAGCCGGATGCTGTCTTCTCCTGATTCGAGAAGGGCGGCAGCATATTTGGAGTGCTCTCCTGAATAATAGACATTGATTTTGATATTATTGACTTTAGTAGAAATCACCCGGTAATTTGGATTCATTTCCAGAGCAAAATCACGTACATTCTTGGCTATATAACGGTGAGTGGCTTTATCACCCGACACCTTTGCTTTTCCAACTTCTTCTCCTGTAGCGGCAATCACCTGGTTTTTATCAGTGGTGACTGTGACATCGAATTTTCCAGATAGAGAATAGAAGGATTCTCCATAAGGGTAATAGGGATCCACATTCCATCCTTCATCATCATAAACGGCCAGGATCGGAAACCAGTTTCCCATGGAAACGGTATCGCCATACCATCCGAATCGATCCTGTTGTTCAGGCAGGCTCACTTCGAATTGCATGCTGACGGTGGCCTTTTTATTTTTCCTTAGCGAAAGTTCTTTGATATGTAAAGCAGTATCATTCATTTCAAATGTTGAGTTTTCCCCATTTACTTTTACATCGGATATGTTCATCCCACCTCCATTTTCCTTAAAGACATCGGCGTTGGCCCATAAATTAAAGTACAATTCGCTTAAATTGTTTTTTATATTGTTTTTAAATGACACTTCCAGGGTACCTTCCGCTTTATGGGTGGTGGAATTATAGTCCACATCTATAGTATACGATGGGTTAGAAGGACCAAGAGCATGTTCATCTTTCTTTTGGACCTTCATGGAAAATGGTTGGGAGTGAAGACTTGAAAGATCAGGCGTTTCAGAAGGGACATATGCCCCCTTGGGATCCTTTTTCAAAAGATTATTTTCACTGGCGGAAGCCGGCAAAGCCACTCCCACCATACACACTAGTGCAATGGCTCCCATTGTCATACGTTTCGTTAAACGCTTCATATTCATTTTAATCCTCCTATTAAGTTGAAATTTCCCGTCATACATTTTCTGGGATCCTTCGGCTACTTAATGGATTCGTTAAAGAGGAGAGTCTTACCTTGATACTTTTTTCTCAATTATTGGAAATGTGATTACGAAAATATCTAGCACAAGTGAGCGTATGGACCTATACATGGGGCAGTTTATACGAGCACTATCCTTTACCCACCGGCCAAAAACCCTTATAATCATACAAATAGATTCCGTTGTCTTCGCACCCCAGCGAATAAGAGTAGCCTGCTGCTTCCTGCAGTACAGGTTACTTTTTTATTTGAAAGGGTACGATAAAAGAGAATGAAAAACGGTACGTAGATAAGGGTATGATGTGAGATGAAACATTTACATAGAAAGCATATTTGGCTCGGGAGGATCCTTGCGTCCGATCCCGGCAGAAAAAGATTTCAGCAGGCGGGTAAAGCAACGATCAGCTTAATATCGGCTGTGTTTACAATGATTTTCTTATTGAAGCAATTCGACCATCCCTCCATCACTCCGGCCATTGTGTCAGGTATGGTGGGGATGCTCGGTATTTTTGTGGTCATGGATGACACCACAGGGAAAAAGAAAGTAACGACCCCTTTGGTCGGTGTCGCAGTAGCCGTCGGGATTACATTAGGGTCTGCCTTTGCTCATTTCAGTCTCGTGGTAAACGTTCTATTGGTAGGAGCTATTTTTAGTGCGTTTTACTTCTCCCGATTTACTATCCGCTATTTTTCAATGGGAATGGCAGGCTTTATGTCGATCTATATATCGTCGATTTTACAGCTGGACGTGGCGCATCTGGAATGGTTTTACTTGGGAATCGTTATAGGGGTCGTTTTCGCATTTCTTTATAACTTCATTATCTTTAAGGACTCTGTCCATATGTTAAGAAGAAGTATGCGTTCGTTTCATATACAATCAAACTTGACGTTTACGATTTTAATGAAGATGATAGAGGATCCACATACAAGCAGCAAGCGCAGAAAGCAACTGGACCACAATGTAAGAAGGCTGAATGAATATGCCAGAAGCGTAGCTGGTGATATTAATGAGAATGATTTAAGGAAGCTGTGGGCCGGTATCGAAGCTTCACACCTTCGTTTATATGTGTTTGACACTGAAATGCTCATTCAGACACTAACTGATTCATTGAAAAAGCTGAAGGATCTGGAGGCTTTGGAGGTCATGGAACTCAGGCGCCTGCTCGTATGGGTTCTTCGTTCTCTACGTGACGCCGAAGTACTGGCCCAGGATTATGATCCCCGTTCCCTTGAAGAGGCAGAAAAGGCCATCCAGGCCCTTCGTCTGCTATTGTCTGAGGTTCTGAATCAAGAAGAGAAACCTGAAGGCTGGGTCTATCTCCTGAGACGGATCGAGTCCATTGCGAATCATGTCCTGGAAGCGGCTATTACGATTCAGGAATCATTGAAGGTTTCAGAGTACAAGGGGTCCCCTGTGGAGAATGATGCTAAACCGGAGGAAGCAGAAAAAGAAGATGCGTCTGAAGAGACCAAGAGTTTAAAACCGTCTACGCGTAAAGCGATTCAAGCGTTGGTAGCGGGAACGATCGCGATAATCGTCGGGGAGCTTATCGCGCCTGCACAGCCTTACTGGGTGCTGCTAACGACCTTCATTATTCAAATTGGTACTGAGTCGGTAGGTAGAACATACATGAAAGCTTTCCAACGATCGATTGGAACCGTGCTCGGAGCCATTATCGGATTTGGAGCGGCTAATCTTGTATCCGGAAATTCGCAATTGGAGGTTTTTCTCCTATTTGCGGTCTTGTTTCTGGCCTTTTACCTTTTTCCTGTTTCATATACACTGATGAGCTTATTCATTACGATGCTCATCGCCTTTATGTATGACCTCCTTCTCGGTGGGATCAGTATTCAACTGATGGGGGCACGGGTCATTGATACGATTGCCGGAGCCGCAATTGCCTTACTTGTCTCAGCATTTGTCATTCCAAAGAGAACAAAAGACAAAGTCGCCGATAGTTTCGATGAATTCTTTGGCGAACTTCAAGGATATGTTTCTTCCTATATTAAAACTTTTACGACCCCGAAAGATAAGGCATTAACAGATCAGGCGTTTGATTTGGATCAAAAGCTCCAGGGGATTAAGGATGAGGCACAATCCCTTCTTCAAAGACCCGGAGCTATGACGAGGTCAGGGGTCGGGCGTTGGATCACTGTGGCAACTGCAATCAATTATTACGCGAAGCATCTGCTTGCTTCCTCCCATCGAAAAGTACCGACAGAGATTTCAGAAGAACTCAGCAGCGCATTCAAGGAAACGGAAGAGAAGATCGCCCATAACATCGAAACGCTTCAGAAGTTATTAAAAGAAAATGATAACACGCCGGTTATGTGGGATTTAGGCCATGAGCGGGAGAGAATTGAAACCTATGCTCCGAGCTGGCGTAAATCCCAGGTGGATCTCATTCACCATCTCTACTATGTGTGGAGAATCAACCAATCGATTGTAGCACTAGGAGAGGAATTGGGGGCAGATGTAAAGAAAGGGTAAAGCGGATTGGGCTTTACCCTTTCTTTTAATAAATATCTACATTTCCACTGGATACAGACACATCGATGGTATACTGACCTGACCCCGCAACCCCGGAAATATCCCCATTTTCTATCTTCTGATCCTTTAATGGGAAATTGCAGGAAATATCTCCGCTGCTCGCTTGCCCCTTCAGTTTAAAACCTGCATCTTCCGGTAAGTCAAGGTTCACACCCCCGGAACTGACATCGAACGAGAGGTCACCCTTTAAGGAGTCCATGGTGACAGATAATTCTCCTGAGGATAGTTCTCCTTCCAAAGGGCCTTCATATTTGGATAATTTTACATCACCCGAGCTGATTTCCACCCTGCCTTCCTTTGTAGTGAGACCATCTACGATCAAATCCCCGGAAGAACCATCATGCTCGAACACGTTGGTCTCAATATCATTCAGCTCCATGTTTCCCGATCCCATGTCAACGGACAATTCATCGAGCTTCCATTTCGTTGAATCGGATTCTCCCGACATTGTAAAATTGCCTGAACCGATATCGATTTCCATGCTGTGGTCATACTCTTTGGGGACATAAACCGTTACGTTTGATTTATGATTGAATCCAAACCATTCATACCATTTATGTTTGACATCTACATTGATCGTGTGCCCTTTCTGAGCTAAAGTCATCGTTCCTTTGCCTTCTATTTCAACCTTTACTTCATTTTTGTCCACGGGTATGACCTCCGTGTCGCTGCTTTCTAAGTCAAGGTCGATATGTTTGATTTTATTCGATACTTCGATCCGTTCCCCTGACTGACTTTCTTTTGCAAATAATGATGTATTGTCACTTAAAATGACATAGAGCGTCCCAAATGCAAGTAGCGCAATAATGACGGCAAACGCGTTTTTCATTTCAATCCCTCACTTTGGTTTGTTTTTCCATTTGATAGTTTTATTTTAATGCAGTCGGAGCACCATCACAATGAGCCATAGGATTATTTTTGAATCAGACCAGAGGCGGAGTCAGGGTGGCTTAAAAAAGTGAGTTGCTTGGTTAGAACGGGAAATCCCTTATAATGGGTGGAATGATGGGAAGCGGGGAATAAGTTTGACTATGGAAATGGGCGGGACTACTGACTTTGAGGTAGTGGAAATAGTTGAAATGGCTGGAGTGAATCGAGAAGAGGCAACAGGGGTTCCATGTGATAAGCATATCGTCACTCTATCGAACATGGCCTATATCCTCGTTGCTCGTGAGGATGATAAGTTAGCGGGGTGGGTACAAAAGTGGATAAAAGTGTTGATGGGGTCACAATGAAGTCCTTCTGGAGAAGAGTTCATGCAACGTAACAGGCACTTGTGAAACTGAAGAATCGAGACTGCGATGAAGAAAAATTGAATGTATACACCTTTAATGGACAGGAGATAAAGCTGTATGAAAAATTAGGATTTAAAGATGTATACAAATTTATGAAGGTGAAGCAGTCGTAACTGGTAGGATAAACAATGAAAGACCGGCCAAAAACACCGGTCTTCCTGATTACTTTGCTATAAACATTTGTGTCCAATAAATTCCTTGACTCGCATCCTTTGCCGTTCCTACACCAATATGAGTGACCTGTTTGTTTAAGATGTTTTTGCGATGACCTGGACTGTTCATCCAAGCATTCACAACTGATTCAGGTGTTTTTTGTCCAACAGCGATGTTCTCTGCTGCTGTTGAATAATCCACGCCGAAGTTCTCCATCATCTCAAATGGAGATCCATACGTTGGAGATGTATGAGAGAAATAGTTCTGCTCTTTCATATCCTCAGATTTCATCTCAGCTACATTTGATAACTCACCATCCATTTTTAACGCATCGAGTCCATTCTTCTTACGTTCTTGGTTGGTTAAATCAATCACTTGCTTTTCAAACCCACTTGCATTTGAAGCTTGGGTATCTTGCTTAGGCTGCTGCGCAGACGGTTCAGGTTGTGCTGTATTCGGTTCACCGGCAGGTTGGTTCGGCAGGCGGGCTTCTTCATTTAGGTCTGAATATTCCTCGCCAGGATCTAAGTGTGTGAATTCCCGTAAGTCCCCATTTGGATCAACCGGAGCCATGAAACGGTGAAGGGCCGTTTGATTACCTTGCAACCCATCTTTACCATCTCTGTCTTTGTTGTCATATGAAACCGGGTCGTACTTCACGTTTTGGGTATCTGTCAGTGTATCGTTTGTATCGTTATTACAGCCAGTCATCAACAAAAACGGGATGACGGCAAAGGTTGTTATGGATAAGATTCTTTTTTTCATGAGTGTTCCTCCATTATTGTTGGTTGCCTAATCGAAAAAGGCATTTAACAATCTTTACTATGTACTTACATTGAGACCTTTATCCTGTAAAAAATAGGGTTAGGAACGTACGTAAGTTGAAAAGAGTTATTTCATTAAACGAAAAAGTTTAGAGAGTTGGGAGGCAGAATCGGCTCCTGTCAATGTGGGCAATATAATGGCATCACCGGCATAGATGGTGTTATGGCAGTTCTGACCCAATGAGGGTTATTTAAACGATAATCGGGATCTTCATGTTATTCCTGAAGATATTAAGGGCATATTTGATCCTTATCCGGTAAGTTTGCATTTCAGATTTATCCTAGTAAATATCGGGTATGTAATGACTGAATAATCGTTTGTAAGGAAGTGAAAATCATGAATGATACACCTATGTCCTCCTCCTTTTACGCACAGCCTACATTGGAGCTTGCCAAGTCCCTGTTGGGATGTGTGTTAGTGAAAGATACGGAGGAGGGAAAGGCTTCAGGATATATTGTGGAAACAGAAGCCTACCTGGGGCCCAAAGACAGAGCGGCACACAGCTATGGAAACAGGCGTACGAAACGGACGGAAGTGATGTTCCAAGAAGCAGGGCGCATCTATACATACGTCATGCACACTCACTGCCTGGTGAACGTAGTGAGTGGCGAAAGGGAGACTCCTGAGGCGATCCTTATCAGAGCCGTTGAACCTCTTGAAGGACAGGAGCTTATGGAAGCTAGAAGACCGGGGCATGTAAAGAAGAATTGGACAAATGGACCAGGTAAGTTGACGAAGGCATTAGGCATCACAATGGAGGATTATGGGGGGAGCTTTTTAGAACCCCCGCTCATGATTACTGAAGGGTACCATCCTGAAAACATTTCGGCAGGAAAACGTATAGGAATTGATAATACAGGTGAAGCAAGGGATTATCCATGGCGTTTTTGGATAAGTGAGAATCCGTATGTATCAAGATAGGTGCTTTCTTTATGAATTTTCAAATAATTTATAGGAAATCTACCCCATAAGTACTAGTGATGTGGTATATTTTTCTTATAAGAAAAATATCTTCATAAACAGACAATTCGACTGGGGGCTTTGAACCTAAATGATAGATGGGCGCTTACATTTAGGGGAGCTAGTAGCGCAACCGACCACATGCGAACGCGGGGAATGCGTTTTTGTGTGGTTTTTTTTATGAGATAGACCAAAACTTAAGAGAGAGTATAGGGGTCCTATGAACATCTTTACTATTTTTCAAGACGACTTTATCTATCATGATTTTCAGCCATTGTATGATATGGGTGAACATCGAGCCCTCTATGCTTATGAGGGTCTTCTGCGAAATAAGTATAACGAAAATCCAGAAAGTGTATTTCAATCGGCCATGAAAGCAAACATCCTGTACAAGCTTGATACTCTATCGATTTCAAAAGCCCTTGAAAACTTTTCATCAAATGGTCTCAAGGACTGTAAATTGTTCCTCAATATTTATATTACGACCATTCTCCATCCGAGTTTTCACAGTTATTTTTTCGATCTTATGAACCGCTTCCCTGATATTAAGGGGAGACTGGTATTGGAGATTAACGAATCCAGTGCGGAAGAGCTTTGGCAGAACCCATTATTAAAGGAGTCATTGAAGGAACTGAAACAGTATGGTGTCTGGTACGCCATTGATGACTTTGGGCAAGGGACATCCTCCATTAAGAAATCTATTGAGTATGAACCGGAAATCATCAAGCTGGATCGCTACTTCGCCTTGAACCTCGCTCAGGATGAGAAGAAACAGAGATTTCTCTCTTTCTTTAGTCGATTCTATGGAAGTGATACGCTGATCGTCTTAGAGGGAATCGAAACAAAACAGGATATGCAGGTGGCTAAGGAAATCGGTATCACCATTGGACAAGGATTTTACTTAGGCAAGCCAAGTCGGTTGTTGGCCTAGGGGGCGGGAGAGTGACTTTGAAATCACAGAGTCACTCTTTTTGTTATGTAATTGTCAGATTTGAAATAAAATTGAAAAAATTAGTTGTTTCTATTAGACTGTAAAAAAGAGAATAAAGGGGATTCAAGTATGAAATATCTCAAATTTCCGATCAGATTCATTTTTTATTATATACTCGGTCTAGTTGGGATTTTAGCCGTAAGTATAGCACCAGAAGTTTTTAAGGAGAGAGGATTATACAATATTGTAGGGTACGTGGAGGAGTTTTTTACATTCATCCTTGTTTTCCTTGATGGATCCAGTTGGAGTTATTCGTATAAGGGGATTACCGTCGGTTTCCTTGACATGCTTTGGGAGCCCTATCTGTATTCTCTCCAAATTATTGGGGGTGCCTTGGGATTAGGGCTTGGTATTGCCTTTATTCTTACCTTCTTTACTATATTTTTACCCCGAGCGGTTACCTCGGCTTTTAAGAAAGTATTAAACCTCTTGGAGACTGTGCCGGATTTAATGTTCGCGTTTTTGCTCCAGCTCTTGATTGTCTTTGTTTTTAAATATTTTGGCGTGGAACTCATGAATTTTGCAGAGTATGGGGAAGAAAAGGTGTTCCTTGCACCGATGATTACATTGTCCATTATACCTATGATTTCATTTTTTCGGATTCTCCTTTTTATTATGGAAGAAGAACTGCTTAAGTCTCATATTGAATTTGCTCGAAGTAAGGGAATGTCGAAGGGGCGGATTTTCTTTTCACATGTATTGAAAAATATTTCTCCCAGCCTTTTCTATCATGGAAAACTGATTATATGGGGGATGTTGTCCAGTTTATTCATTATTGAGACGATTTTTAATATGAAGGGAATTACATATTATATCATTCAAGATTTCAGGCCAATGGTGATCGCCATCTCATTGATCATGATCTACACACCTTTTTTTGTGGTGTATCAAGGGGTATACCTGTGGATTAACCATGAGAGCAGTGAGGATTATACAAAATATAAAAAGGATAAAGTAAAGTGGAATGAATGGAAGATATGGGGCATTTTATCCACGATGCGAAAGCTATGGTGGCAACATATGCATAATGGCAAGTTTGCCACTGGGTTCAGCGTGATTTTTGGTTTGATTGCTGCCAGTTTCTTTTACTCAACGGTGAAAGAAGAGCCGATTAAACAAATTCAATTTATGAAAAATGACGAGGGGCGGATCATAAGCGCCCCTCCCCATAAACCATTTGGGGAGATGATCCTGGGATCGGACTTCTTTGGTTATAGTATCCTTGATCAGCTTATTGTAGGAGCCAAGTATACCCTGCTATTTGCCTTAATTGTAGCTTCTTTAAGGGTGATCGGGGGATTTTATCTCGGTATAGCCTATCATTTTCACTTGAAAGAAAGCAAGAAGAATTGGCTGGACCGCATGGTAGATTCCATTCATTTTCTGCCTCTGAGTCTTATCGCGTATCTTCTATTAAGACCGGTACTTTGGGGGTTGCCCGTTTTAGGGTGGGATCACTCGATCTTTGAGAGGCTCGTATTCGAAGCAGTTATCTTAACGATCCTTGTCCTGCCTTTGACAACGGTATTGATCGGGAATGAGTTGAAAATAATAGGGAAGCAGGATTTTGTCTTATCTGCGAAGCTCCTTGGAGGGAGCAATAAGCATCTGCTCTGGACGCATCTCTTCCCTCATCTGGCTCCGAGGCTGTTTATTATATGGGGACAGCAATTTATCCAGACCCTGCTCATTCTTGTCCACCTCGGATTATTTCATCTATTCCTGGGGGGAACGATCATAACCGGCGGGCTTGTGCCGGATCCACCGAAGTCCGGAACGTTCGAATGGTCCGGACTGATCAGTTCGACGAAGAATTCTCTTATGACCGGCAAGTACTGGATTGTCATTGCCCCACTAGTCGCCTTCATGATTGCCATCATCGCCATGCAACTGATCGTCCAGGGTGTGAAGGAAATCCAGCAAACGAAAGTCGGGGTGCTGTTGAAAAACAAACCAATCAAGTCAAAACATAAACCGGTCAAGAAGCAAACCAATATTCCAGCGGTGGAGGAATTCCAATTCATCCGCCAGCAAACCTTTAAAGGATGAGGAGGAGATAGAATGAGTAGAAAGAGTCCTAAACTTCCTTCGACTGATAAGGAAAGAACGGCACTTCGCAAAGAGAAAATACGGTTGGGGGATATCCATAGTTTCTCGCCTGAACTTCTTCGTGAGAAGCTGAACATTTCTATGGAAAGATCCCGTTACTTAGTCGGCATGTCTATTTTTCAACAGATCCCTTCTATTGGACCCAATATGGCTCACAATGTAGTAGAAGATCTCGGGTTTTATACCTTTGAAGAAATTCAAGGTGAGAAGGGGGAAGACCTCATCATCGACTTAGAAAAGAAATACGGGGTATGGATGGACCCCTGCGTAGAAGACTCACTCAGATGTGTCGTTCACCACGCCAATCATCCGAAAAGTACCAAGAACTGGTGGGACTTTACAGCACAAAGAAAAACCCACCGCGAAACCAACGGCTACCCAAACGACCGCCCCACCAAAGCATGGGATCAATAGGTCCGTCCCTCAATAAATCCCCAGCCGGGAAGCGAAACCACGCTTCCTGGCTTTCTTTTTGCCGCCTTTAGAGGGACGGACATCAGTCGTATATCCTCCCCAAAATGGACATCATAAAGAAAAAGGAGTGATGCGAGATGAAGATCCTGCTTATCTGTTTGCTTATGGCTTTTTCTTTTCAAACGTCAGTTTCAGCAAGAAACATCCTTCCCCTTTCCGCTCATCATAAAGAACTCGCGATTGTAATAGATGACTTAGGAAACGATATGAAAGGAACAGAAGAAATTTTGAGCCTGCCCGTCACGTTAACGATTGCTGTCATGCCGTTTCTGCCAACGACCAGAGCAGACGCTGAAAAAGCGCATCAAAAAGGGCATGAGGTCATTGTCCATCTTCCCATGGAACCGATATCCGGGAAAGCAAGCTGGCTTGGACCGGGAGCGATTACGACTTCCCTTTCAGATGTAGAAATAAGAAAGAGAGTGGAGCAGGCCCTGGAAGAGGTACCATATGCAGTGGGTGTCAATCATCATATGGGTTCGAAGGCAACTGCGGATAAGCGTGTCATGAGAATTGTGTTGGAAATATGCAAGGAAAAGGGTCTATTTTATCTTGATAGTAAAACAACGGGGAAGAGCGTCATTCCTAAGCTTGCAAAGGAACTGGGCGTCCCGTATCTTGAAAATGAGTTATTCTTTGATGACGTCTACACCATCCGGCACATTGGAAAACAGGCGCGGCTCCTTTCCAAAGAGCTAGAAAGTGATGAGTCCACAATCGCAATCGGGCATGTCGGGGTTACAGGGATCAAGGTAGCCACCATGTTAAAAGAATTCCTTCCCCTTTATGAAAAAAAAGCATCGATTGTGCCCCTGTCAGACCTTATACCTGAATATCATTTAATTGATGAGAGCATGCCTTGATGTGGCGGCTAAATGGGGATTTGTAAATCTTCTGTTAAACGGGTGCATAATTTTTTGTAAAAAGAAAACTCTCCCTTATAATTTATAATCAAAAGGAGTTGATTCTATATGGATTATGCAATTGTGACAGGAGCAACTAGAGGCTTAGGGGAGTCCGTCGCCAAGCTCTTTATAAAAAAAGGCATTGGTGTCATGAATATTTCCCGTTCCGACAATGATAGCTTACAAAAGCTTGCCCGGGAAAAAGAAGTGTCGTATGAATTCTTTTCCTGTGATCTTTCTCAACCAGCACAAACAGAGGCTGTATTCCGAGAAGTTGGAACAAAGGTATTTGAATCTGAAGCTGAGACGATTTATGTCGTGCAAAATGCCGGTGTAGTGACGCCGATCGATCCGTCAGGTGAAGTGGATAACGGAGCACTTGAAACGAGCGTACATGTCAATTTACTGTCCCCTATGATCGCTACCAATGAGATGATCAAAGCAGCCAAAGGCTCTGACTCGAAAATGGTCATGGTCAACATCAGCTCAGGAGCGGGAAGTCGTCCCGTATATGGATGGAGCACATATTGTGCAACGAAAGCAGGAATCAACATGCTGACGGAAACGGTGAGCCTGGAGCTATCAAATAAACATAGCCGTCATCAAGTCATTGCCTTCAGTCCAGGGGTGATGGATACGGATATGCAGGGAGAAATCCGTTCTTCCACTAAAGAATCCTTCGCAGATGTTGAATCATTCCAGCGCTACAAAGATGAAGGGATGCTTCGTAGTACGGACACAGTTGCTGATGCGTTATTAAAACTTGTAACAGAAAGCGACATCGAAAGTGGTAAGTTGTATCATGTGAATGATTTGTTATAAAAGAAAAGCAGATTCCGGGTAGCGGGATCTGCTTTTTTGCTGTTTGTAGTGGGTAACAATTTGGTGGCATTACATCGAGTTAAAAGAATTACTTGGAGAAAGACGCATAATACCAAATGTTGACGCTATTACTCTCTGGAAAGATGCAATTACTCAATTTGATGTGAAGAATTAGGAACAATCCCAGCTGAAAGGGGTCAAATCAATCCCTACACTAATCTCACACACACATTCAGTGATAGAAAAAGAGACAAACCCCAAAGGATTTGTCTCTTTCCAATCCGTTATGAAGACTGAACCGGATCTCCTTCAGGAGCGGTACTGCGAGTGAATTTCGGAAGGGCGAATTGAATCGCAATCAAACCGCAAATCGCAATCAACACTGGATAGAAGGCATATGGAATGATACTGATCGGTGATATGCCGGCTACTTCTGCCACTAACAGTGCCTGTGCCCCGTATGGGATCAAACCTTGAACAGCACAAGAGAAAATATCCAGAATACTGGCTGATTTACGGGCATCCACGCCATACTTTTCGCTAAGTGTTTTAGCCAGTGGCCCTGCAATGATAATGGAAATCGTATTATTTGCTGTGCAAAGATTCGTCGAACTGACTAAACCCGCAGTAGCAAGTTGTGCACCCTGAGGAGTTTTGATCTTACGGGTGGCATGATAAAGGATTGCCTGGATTCCACCGTTATGCCGGATTAATTCGACCACTCCTCCAATCAAGATTGAAAGGATCACAATCTCTGCCATACCCGTCATTCCGTCAGCTACGCTGGCAAAGTAAGTGGATGGGGTAAAGCTTCCATCCACCAATCCGATCATCCCTGCTAACAGGATGCCGCCTAATAGAACAACAAATACGTTCAATCCTGCAAGGGCTCCGATAATGACTCCAAGGTAAGGCAGAATGTTAATCCAATTATACCTCTCCGCCCCTACAGATGATGGAGTCCCCATCGTAAGGATTAAGAGAATAACCATGGTAAGGATGGCTGCCGGTAATACAATGAAGAAATTCACCTTGAACTTATCCTTCATTTCCGTTTTCTGTGTACGGACGGCTGCAATGGTTGTATCCGAGATAAACGATAAGTTATCTCCAAACATCGCTCCTCCAATGACGGTTGCCATGGCGAGGGGCATTGAAATATCTGTTCCTGAACTGATTCCCACTCCAATGGGTGCCAATGCTGCAATTGTTCCCATGGAAGTCCCCATTGATAAGGATATAAAAGCGGCGATGATGAATAATCCAACCATGATCATATTGCCGGGGAGTACAGATAGGGCGAAGTTGACAGTTGAATCAACGGCACCCATCTTTTCAGCTACACCGGAAAAAGCGCCTGCTAATAGGAAGATAAAGACCATGATCATAATATCGGGATGTCCGGCACCATTCGCGAACCGCTCAATCTTAGCGGTTAATGATTCTTTTCGGTTCATCAATAGAGCCACAACAGATGCAATGATGATGGATACGAGTACAGGAAATGCATAAAAATCTCCTGAAATGATACCTGCTCCAAGGAACAGCGAAACAAATATGATCAAGGGCAGTAAAGCCAGTAAATTTCCTTTTTCTTGTTTCATGCCTAACACTCCTTTGTCTTGTGAATCAAATAAAAAAACCTCTTCCATCATAAGAAGAGGTTTCATTCAAACGAAACACTCTTCTTATCTTTCAAGCATTTCACTTGCTGGATGTGGCACAGCACTCACAAAGAGTCCGCTGCCGAGACATCACAGGGCCAGTCCCTCCGTCTCTCTGGATAAGAAGATATGTTATTTAGTTGATTTAAAATATACTTCCATACTTTAAAGGGTTTAATCAAAAAAGTCAAACGGGAAAATTAAACAAAAGCGGAGGCGGCCTGTTCATGGTTTACGACCGCGAATGCCTGGCCGCCGAAGCTGGAACACCCATTCCTCCCTTGCACAGATTCATTGAAAAAACATGACTTAAACCATATAAAGATTAAACTCATAGACAATTGAACGGTCAAGGTCTACTATAAGATAGACAAAAAACATCTGGGGGATACGGTAGTGGAAAGAGCTGTACGAAATCAAATCTTCACGTTACAGGGGTTTTATTTATTAACGTTCTTCGGGGTTGGAAGTTTATATCCTTTACTCAGTGTCTATTTGAGTGAAAGCGTAGGGTTAAATGGATATCAAATAGGAAGCATCATGTCTGTCGGTCCCATCATGATGATCTTTTTCCAGCCGATATGGGGAATGGTGAGTGACATAACCAATCGTCCTATCATTGTATTAGGGGGGACTTCCCTGATTGCGGGAGTGTTTGCTCTAGGCTACTTATTCATGGATGCGTACTATAGCCTATTTGTGGTCGCGATTTTAGTTGCAATCTTCCAAAGCGCCATCATACCCGTATCTGACAGCATCAGCTTGAAGTATACAAGTAAAGTCCGTTATAACTATGGAAATATCCGTCTGTTCGGATCATTGGGATTCGGTATTGCGGTCTTCATTATGGGGAGGCTATCGGAGGGATTTATCGGACCGACGATTATATTCTACTCGTTCTTTATCTGCCTGGTCCTTGCAGGTATCCTTTCATTCCGTTTTCCTAAGGAGAGGGCAGCAGCAAAGCTCGATTTAAAAGCGGGGATGAAGGAATTATTCACGATGAAGAAATTTCTGATCTTCCTTGCCGTCACATTCCTGGTGTTCGGTCCGAATTTAGCCAACAACGTGTATTTTGGATTATTCGTTGAAGATTCTGGCGGTACATACGCCGGCATAGGTCTAGCTTTCTTAATTGCCGTATTATCAGAAGTACCGTTCATGAGGTTCGCCGGAGGGTGGATTGATAAGTTTGGTCTTTTGACGGTAGCGGCATTAGCGGGTGCTGCCTCCATGATCCGCTGGCTATTATACTTCACGGAACCGAGTCTATGGCTTGTTTATTCTTCAGCTGTGATGCAGGGTCTAGCCATTGGCTTGTTCATTCCGGCAGGTCTGCGCTACATTAAAGAAATCACGCCTGTACATATTACAGCAACCGCCGTCACGGTTTATTCAGCCATCGGAAATGGTCTCGGGAATTGGTTCAGCACCTTTGTGGGGGGATTCATTTATGAAACATACTCCATCTACACGGTGTACCTGTTCTTCGCTGTACTATCACTATTAGGTATCTTCCTCTGCTTCATTCTCATGAAAGAAGAGAAGAAGAATGCATTGGCCTATTAATTAAATAGCAACAAACGTACTTTAGTCGAAGGAAAATCCGAACTGCTTCTCTTTTTTTATAAAATGAGAAGCAGTTCGGATTTTTGAATTAAATGGGAGTGATTAAGTTTTTTTAGGTGAAAACACACTAAAAGAAAATATTTTCCTCACTTAGTCTAAGTATACACAAGTGATGTGGTTGCGCTAAGAATGGCAGCTTTGGAAAAAGGTTTCCCAAAAGGTTTTGACTTTATTAAATTGTGGTACAAAAAGGATAGGTCATTCATTGATATTTATATCAAAACACGTTAAAATAATATTATTAGAAAATTCTTTCAATTAAAAAGAGAAACTCTTACATTATTTGAAAAGGGGATTTTAAAATGGAAAATACATTCGTTTACTCAAAAGAGAATGCAAACCTTGGTGATACGGTACAGTTTAGAAGAAAGAAACAAGTCATCAATGGCGTCGTTACAACCCTAAGAGAAAACACCGTAATCATCAAAATGGATAGGGATATCGCGAAGAAACTGGATTTACCCGATGATCAAACCGTCGTAGCTCATAAAAACTATGTGGTGATCGAACGAGCGGAAAATGACTCACAGCCTGTATTTGTATACGATGGGTGGAATAGCGCATTAAAAGCCTAAATACCCTCCTTCAACTAAAAATAACCCTGACACGCCTTCACCATCGGAATGGATGCAGACGAATCAGGGTTATTTATAATGTCTGAAAAGGGTAGGCGGATTATGTTAATCTCGCCACATATTCCTCAACCATTTCGGTCCTGACAAGCTTCCTTTGGGGGACAACTCCATGTCTTGCAAGGGCGTTGATTTCATTTGTTACTTGATTAATACGGTCTGTTGTGAAAGGTTTTTTAGCGGAACAAAGCTTAACTGCTTCGTCAATCGCCCTTTCCCTGCGCTCGTCCAGTATCATAAATTGTTGAACCAGCTGATTTTGCTTGTTGGAATGCTTGGAAATTTCTTTATGAACACTCATGCTTTCATTCCTCTCTATTCTTTACGCATTACCTCTATTATGCCTTTTTCTATCTACATATGGCAATGTCCAATCAACACTACTATAAGATGGGGGACAATAGCCTTGATATGGATTCCTTCACCTTGATCATTAAAGGTCTTTGATGATAACCGTCTAACGTTAATTCCCTGCTCTTTTCTACATCTTTCATAAACACCGAGCTTAAGTCTTCAGAGAGTGTGAGATCATATAGAAAGGCATTGACCTCGAAGTTCAATCGGAAGCTGCGTACATCGATATTGGCTGTGCCGACAGAGGAGATGGATTCATCTACGACGATGGTTTTGGCATGTATAAATCCATTATCATAAATATAAATTTTCACTCCCGCTTTCAACAGCTCCCCGATATAGGAATACGTCGCCCAATAAACAAATAAATGGTCCGGCTTATTCGGGATCATGATCCGGACATCCACTCCTGTAAGAGCAGCGATCCTCAATGAATCAAGGAGACTGACATCGGGTATGAAATAAGGAGTCTGAATGAGGATGGACTTCTTGGCAGACGAAATCATCTTTATATACCCGTTTTTAATCTGCTCCCATTCCGAGTCGGGACCGCAAGTGACAATTTGAACCCCCGCTTCACCCGTAAAGGAAGAGAGAGGGAAGTATCTCAGATCATAGGCAATCTTCTTCGATCGGCTAGCCTGGTTCCAATCCAGGATGAATCGGGTCTGCATGGCCAGAGCTGAACTGCCTTCAATTCTCAGATGTGTATCCCGCCAATACCCGAACTTGGGATTCAAGCCCAGGTACTCATCCCCAATGTTAAAGCCCCCAACATAACCAACCTTCCCATCGAGAATCACAAGCTTTCTGTGATTACGATAATTGAACCGGAGATTGATAAAGGGAATCTTTGAAGGGAAAAACACTTCCACCTCACCACCGGCAGAGAGGAGATCTTTAAAGAATCCCCGCCTTGTTCTCCGGGACCCCATCTCATCGTACAGTACCCTGACCTTTACACCTTCATTTGCTTTTTGGATGAGCTTCTCCAGGATCCGCTTACCCAGCTGATCTTTTTTGAAAATATAATATTGAATATGAATATGGTCCTGTGCAGATTCAATATCTTCTAATAGTGCCCCAAACTTGTCTTCCCCGTGTGTGAATAATGTGACTTCATTATCCTGGGTCAGTAGAGCTTCATTATTGATCAAGTGCATATAGATAAGATCCTGATATTGCGAAGAAATTTCATTCTTAAAAGGAAAACGATGTTCTTTCAAAGAACGGATTTGATTCTGGATCAAATTTTCTATTCCGATTTTCTTCATATCTTCCCAGTCAAACAACCGTTTCCTGCTTAAATTTTGGCCAAATACCAAATAGAGGATGAATCCCAGTAATGGGATGAAGAATAATACCATCAGCCAGGCCCATGTCGCTCCTGCGTCTTTCCGTTCCAGAAAAATAATAACGGCAGCGAGGACCAGGTTCAGGAAAAATAATACCCCTAGAAGGGAAGATATGATACTCATAGTGTAAAAGCTCCTTTGACTAACTTTCTATGAATAGTATACCTGAGAATGGAATAGAAAAAAATGACAAGTAAAAGAGAGCAGCCTGGTGGCTAACCCCAAAAGTTAGAGTTTTGTTATGCAGCTGATTGGATGGACTGAGTTCGGTATTCGACTGGACTTAGTCCATCCAATTTTTCTTTTGAACGTTCATGATTGTACCAGTGGATATAT
>NZ_CAJGBF010000034.1 GCF_904424705.1 Rossellomorea arthrocnemi
AAGTTGAAAGGGCAGCTCAAAAAAATAGCTGAGTGTGCGACAGCGTCTGTGAAGGCGATGTTGAAGGAAGCTCGTGAGATAGATTCTTCCAGGGGCATTTGTAACTCCTCTCCCCTAAGATGAGATCAAAGCTATTATCGCTTTAGTTCAATCTTAAGGGGGAAAAAGAATGAAACGATCGTTTAGATGGACGGCTCTCATCCTGATGTTGTCATGCCTGTTGATAGCAGCAAGTGCCTGCAGCTCGGAAAGCAGTAGTAGCTCCGGAGACGGGGAAGGGAAGGGACAGGAGACTGTGAAAATCGGTGTGCTTGCTTCCCTTACCGGGGCACTTGAGTCATACGGTAAGCAAACGCAGCGAGGCTTTGAATTGGGTCTGGAGTATGCGACGGATGGAACGATGGAAGTGGCAGGGAAGAAGATAGAAGTAGTATATGAGGATACAGAGACAAAGCCGGAGGTAGCGGTTCAGAAAGCGACGAAATTATTAGAAGAAGATGAAGTCGATTTTATGGTGGGATCTTCAAGCTCAGGTGACACAATGGCTGTACTCCCTCTTGCAGAGGAATATGAAAAAGTCATGATTGTCGAACCGGCAGTGGCGGATAGTATCACAGCATCAGAGTTTAATCCATATATCTTCCGGACAGCACGTAACTCTTCGCAGGATGCTGTTGCAGGGGCAGCGGCGATCGCAAAGGATGGGGTGAAGATTGCCACTTTGGCACCGGATTACTCTTTTGGTCGCGACGGGGTGGCAGCCTTTAAGGAAGCAGCAGTAAAGCTTGGAGCTGAAATAGTCCTGGAAGAATATGCTGATCCGGCAGCGACAGATTTCACTTCGAATATCCAAAAGGTCATGGATAGTAAACCGGATTATCTCTTTGTCATCTGGGCGGGAACCAACTCTCCTTGGAACCAGATAGCAGATATGAAGCTTCAGGAAAAAGGGATCAAAATATCAACGGGTGCACCTGATATTGCAGCACTTTCTGCGATGGAGCCCCTCGTTGGGATGGAAGGATTCAGTGTTTATTACCATGAGCTGCCGGACAATGAAATCAATGACTGGTTAGTTGATGAACATAAGAAGAAATATGACGGAGAAGTACCGGATCTCTTCACTCCAGGTGGAATGAGTTCGGCGATTTCCATTGTAGAGGCGATTAAGAAAACAGAAGGTGATCTGAATCCGGATACCCTGATTGACACGATGGAAGGCATGAGCTTTGAGACGCCGAAAGGGACGATGACGTTCCGTGAAGAAGACCATCAGGCTCTTCAAACATTGTACGCCATTAAGCTTGAAAAGAAGGAGGGAGTTCCTTATCCTGTACCGGTATTGATCAGAGAACTTTCTCCAGAAGAGACCGCTCCACCGATCCGTAACTAAAATGAACAAAAACGAATGAATGTGGGGTGACTGACAAGGTGTTTTGGAACTTTGTTTACAGTCATCCCCTTTCATGAAATCCAAGCGGGGTGATAAACGTTGAGTATTTTAGAAACCAAAAATTTAAGTGTTACGTTCGGAGGAGACACTGCCGTTGATGATGTGACGTTTTCTGTACCTGATAAGGAATTCAAATCTATCATAGGCCCAAATGGTGCCGGGAAAACGACGCTTTTCAATCTATTAAGCGGTCAATTAAAGCCGACGAAAGGAGATGTATTCCTTAAGGGGAAGAAAATCACCAGGATGTCCCCGACAAAGCGTGCCCGTCTCGGAATCGGCCGCTCCTTTCAAATGACGAATGTGTTTCCAAATTTAACAGTGCTGGAGAATGTGAGACTGGCTGTACAGTCCAAACTGGGAATTCGGTATGTGATGCACAAGAATATTAAAGCATTCAGCGAAATGATGAGCGAATCATATGACTTATTGAAGCTTGTCATGCTCTCGAGTAAAGCCAATTCTCTTGCCGTAAATCTTGCACATGGGGAAAAAAGAAAACTCGAAATCGCCATGCTTCTTGCACTCGATACAGAAGTCTTACTGTTGGATGAGCCGACCGCAGGGATGTCCGTGGAGGAAGTACCGGCTATATTGGAAGTGATTCGTGCCGTCAAATCCCAAGGAACGAAAACGATTATCCTCATTGAACACAAAATGGATATGATTATGGATTTATCAGACAGCATTATGGTGCTATTCAATGGTCGGCTGCTTGCTGATGATCATCCGAAGGAAATCATGAAAAACGAGCAGGTGCAATCCGCATATTTAGGGGGTCTATACGATGAGCACACTGCTTAAAGTAGATCAGATTGAAACGTTTATCGGGCAGTATCATATCCTCCAAGACGTTTCCTTTGAAGTGAAAAAGGGGGAGGTAACGGTCCTGCTCGGACGAAATGGTGCAGGAAAAACGACCAGTCTCAGGAGCATCATGGGACTGACCCCGCCATCGAAAGGAAAGGTCATCTATAAAGGTGAAGAAATCCAGGGGCTCCCCACCTTTAAAGTGGCGGGTAAAGGGATCGGGTATGTTCCTGAGGACCAAGGAATATTTGGCGGTCTGACAGTGGAAGAAAATATGAAGGTGGCAATGAAAACCCAGGATAAAGAGACGGAGGATCGAATGCATTGGATCATTGATCTGTTTCCGGATTTAAAGAAGTTCTGGAAGAAGGCAGGAGGGAACTTAAGCGGAGGACAGAAGCAGATGCTTTCCATCGCAAGGGCGTACTTGAATCAAAACGACCTTATTTTAATTGATGAACCAAGTAAGGGTCTCGCTCCGATTGTTGTCGAGAAAGTCATGCATTCCATAGAAGAAATGAAGGAGAGAACGACGATTCTCCTTGTAGAGCAGAATTTTCTGATGGCGAGTCAGATCGGGGACCGTTTCTATATTATCGACGATGGAACCACTGTCCACGATGGACAGATGCATTCACTGGTGAAAGATGAAGAAATGAAAAAGAAATATTTAGGAATCGCGTGAGGAGGAAAGAAGATGGACCTCATCATTAACCTGGCACTGAATGGATTGGCGACAGGAATGCTGATCTTTCTGCTTGCAGCAGGCTTGACTCTTATATTCGGATTGATGGATGTTTTGAATTTTGCCCACGGTGGATTATTCGCCTGGGGGGCTTATAGCGGGGTTTGGGTTTATACGGTGACAGGAAGCTTTGTGGTAGGCATCTTAGGGGCTGTTGCAACAGGATTGGTATTAGGTTTTGTGACGGAGAAATTCATCATACAGCCTGTGTATGGCAACCATGTTCAGCAAATCCTGATTACCCTGGGATTTATGCTCGTCCTGTCAGAATTATTGAAAGTGGTCTGGGGACCGAATCAGCTGTCGGCCACAGCACCTGCCTATTTAGCGGGAAGCTTTTCGATTGGAGATATTATCGTCATTAAATACCGTATCTTCATTATCCTCATAGGTCTCCTCATTTTCACAATTGTTCAACTGATTCTGAATAAAACAAGAATCGGATTGATCGTCCGGGCTGGGGTCATGAATAAAGAAATGGTCGAAGCATTTGGGATCAATATTAAGAGAGTATTTATGTATGTATTCATGGTCGGATCTGCCCTTGCTGCCCTGGGGGGGATACTCCTTGCTCCATACTCGGGTGTCATTTATGCGGAAATGGGCATGGAGTTCGCGATCCTCGCCTTCATCGTAGTGGTGATCGGGGGGATGGGAAGCTTTCCGGGTTCTTTATTCGCAGCGATCTTAGTTGGATTGTCAGGATCGTTCATGACTTATTATGTACCGGAATTATCTCTGGCGGTCAATATGATCTTAATGGCACTCGTACTCATATTCAGGCCACAAGGATTATTTACAGTAAAGGGGTGAGGAAATGAAGGTTTTCAATCAGAGATCGAACACATTTTTAGGAATGGCATTAGTCTTATTAATCGTCTATCCATTTTTCAACGATTCGAGAAGCATGATGATTCTTCTGACACAAGTATTCATCTTTGGTATATTCGCCATGAGCTACGATCTTCTTCTTGGTTACACAGGGATCGTCTCCTTCGGTCATGCTATGTTCTTTGGAATCGGAGCCTATTCCACAGGGATCTTTCTCGATCGAATGGAGCCTACCATGTTTTGGATAGCGGTCTCCATTCTTGCCGCCTCCGTCATAGCAGGGGGGGTCAGTTATGTGGTTGGACTTTTGACGCTGCGCCTTAAAAGTCATTTCTATGCCATGCTGACCCTCGCCTTCGCAGGATTGTTTCTCGTCGGTGCGGAAAAGTGGAGAAGCTTAACCTTTGGGAATGATGGATTTACCTTTCGTACACCGGATTTAATGAAGGATCGTCTCGTCTTTTACTTCGTCTGTCTCAGCGTCATGGTCATCATCTTTCTATTATTAAAGAGATTCATCCATTCACCAGCCGGCTCCGTTCTTCAGGCAATCCGGGAAAATGAGAAGAGAGCAGAATCAATCGGATTTCATGTTCTCCATTACAAAATTCTGGCAAGTGTGATTGCGGGAGTGACGGCAAGTTTCGCAGGCTCATTGTATGGCTTGTCCTTACGCTTCGTGAATACCAGTGTGTTTACCATGGATATGACCCTTGATGCATTATTAATGACCATCATTGGTGGAGTGGGGACACTAATCGGACCGATTGTCGGTGCAGGGTTGATTGAATTTGCCCACTACTTTCTGACCGAACTCGCCAAAACGTATCCTATCTTTGAACGATGGATCATTTTCTTCGGGATCCTTTATATCCTGGCCGTGATGTTTTTCCCGACAGGCATTGTGGGATCATTCAAAAAAATCAAGAAAAGAAAACGGACAAAAGAAGAGCAAACAGAAGAGAAAACCATTGCAAGCTAGAAAGGAGGATCTTCATGACAATCGGCATACAGAGCACTGGAGTATATTTACCCTCATCGACTATGAGCAGTAAGGAAATTGCGGAAAAAGCAGGACTTCCATTAGAAGTTGTAGAAACCAAGATGGGGATTAAAAAGAAAACGGTTCCAGATTCTGAAGACCATACATGTGCCATGGGGATACAGGCGGCAAAAAAAGCCATTGCAAAAGCGGGTATCAATCCAAAAGATATCGACGTGGTTATATACGTTGGGGAAGAACACAAGGAATATCCTCTCTGGACCGCAGGCATTAAGCTCCAGGAAGAAATCGGTGCGTATCATGCCTGGGCATTCGACGTTGCCTTGAGGTGCGGAACCACGATAATGGCAATGAAACTCGCAAAAAGCTTACTGGAAACGGACCCGGACATTAAAGTAGTGCTTCTGGCGGGAGGCTACCGAAACAGCGACTTCATCGATTACGAGAATAGCAGGACCCGCTTTATGTTCAATCTGGCAGCAGGAGGAGGGGCAATGATTCTTCAGACAAATCTGAAGAAAAATATCGTATTGGAAACCTCCATCATCACCGATGGATCGTTTTCAGAAGACGTCATTGTCCCTGTGGGAGGGACAAAGGAGCCTTTGACCGGAAAGTCCCTTCAACGGTATAAGCTGGATGTGACCGATCCTGAAGGAATGAAAAGGAGACTGGAACAGAAGTCCATGGATTATTTTTTAAAGGTTGTCCGTGAATCTGTTTTTAAAAGTGGATTTGAAGAGAAGGATATCTCTTATGTCGCCATGCTTCATATGAAAAGATCCGCCCATCGCTATGTATTAAAAGAATTGGGCCTTTCGGAAGAACAATCCATCTACCTGGAGGAATACGGGCACATCGGACAATTTGATCAAATTTTATCACTTGAATTGGCAGAAGAAAAGGGAAAGCTGAAGAATGGAGATCTGGTCGTCCTTGTCAGTGCGGGAATTGGATACGCATGGGGAGCGACCACCATCATTTGGGGACATTCATAATAGGGGGATCAACGATATGGCGAAAGTTCAATTGAAGAAAGTATTGCTTCGAAATGGAGAAACTCTTGCTTATCGGGAACGAAGCGGGGGACATATTCCTCTCGTTCTCGTTCATGGGAATATGACGTCATCCAAACATTGGGATATCGTACTGGATAATATGGATGAAAGCTATAAGATTTATGCCGTTGATATGAGAGGGTTTGGAGAATCCAGCTATCATCGGGAGATTGCGAGTATCAAAGACTTATCCGAAGACTTGAAAGATTGGCTGAACAGCATTGGTCTCAAGGGGTTTTCCATGATGGGGTGGTCCACAGGCGGCGCGGTCGCCATGCAATTTGTTATCGATTACCCGGAGGATTGCAAGAATCTTATTTTACTGGCTTCTGCATCGACAAGGGGCTATCCATTCTTCGCCACGAAAGAAGACGGCACCCCGGATCTTGGAAAGCGACTTCGTACGATGGATGAAGTGAAGTTGGATAAGGGAAAGACCATTCCCGTACAAGGGGCATACGACGAGAATAACCGCGAGTTCCTCCGTGCCCTCTGGGATGCCTTGATTTATACCCATACCCAACCCGATGAGGGACGCTACGAAGATTATATCGATGATATGAGGAGCCAGCGGAACCTTGCTCACATCTATCAAGCACTCAATGAGTTCAATATCAGCGGAGTCCATAATGGGCTCGTTGAAGGAACGGATAAAGCACGCTCTATTTCCCTCCCCGTCCTTGTCATGAGGGGAGAAAGGGATTATGTCATTACAAAAGAAATGACAGAGGAAATTGTCGAGGATATAGGAGAAAACGCTGTATTTGTTGAATTAAAGAATAGTGGGCATTCACCACTCATTGACGATTTGGGTCAATTGCTTCAGACGGTCCAATCATTTTTGCAAACGAAGGAGGAAATGGCATGAGACTTGAGGGAAAAGTCGCCTTAATCACGGGTGCGGCGAACGGGATCGGATACGCTGCATCAGAAACATTTGTAAAAGAAGGGTGCCATGTAGCACTTGTGGATTTTAATCAGGAAGCAGGAGATAAAAAAGCCCGCATGCTGAACGATCTTGGTAAGGGGAAGGCTGTCTTCTTTCAAGGAGATGTAGCCGATCGCTCTTCGGTGGATTCATTTGTAAAAGGAGTAAAAGAACAGTTTGGAAAGATCGATATTTTAATCAACAACGCGGGAATCACAAGGGATGGCATGGTTCATAAGCTATCGTCCGAGGATTTTCAGAAGGTACTGGATGTCAATTTAACGGGGGTATTTAACTGTACCCAGGCAGTCCTTCCTCACCTGATCGAAAATGGCAAAGGCAAAATTATCAATACTTCTTCTGTCAGCGGGGTTTACGGAAACGTCGGCCAGACCAATTATGCTGCGACTAAGGCGGCTGTCGTGGGGATGACGAAAACGTGGGCGAAGGAATTAGGGCGCAAAGGGATCACAGTCAATGCAGTAGCACCGGGTTTTACCGAAACGAATATGGTTGCAGCAGTCCCTGAGAAAGTCATCGATCAAATGAAAGCGATGATTCCACTGGGGCGATTGGGAAGACCGGAAGATATCGCAAAGGCATATTTGTATTTGGCATCAGATGACAGTGATTATGTAAATGGGACCGTACTTCATGTTGACGGGGGCATTATGATGTAATTTGACAAAAAAGTGAAGTGAGAAGTTGTGAAATCACATGGGCTGCGTGGGCCAGTTGGCGCATTTATGGGAGTATTCAAGGATCTGCTCCCGAGAAAGGGCCCTGTACCGTCGATGCAAAAAGATTTACATATTACTGAAACTGGGTCGTTGGATAACAGTGATTTAATTAAGCTATGAAGCCTTTCCCACAGTATTTAGCTGTGGGGAAAGAGCTTGGACTTGAACGGGAGCGGAATAAGTATCGCTCATCCTGTTGGCTGCACCGTGTGCCCGGCTTGTCGTATTTTTATTGTATGAATTAGCGCCATGAAATGAAGAATGGAAATTCGTTATTATGTGTTGGCGGAGGAATGGGTGTTTCGGTTTTAATAGAGGGAACATAGTATGGAAAGTGTCGGTCCTTGGTTGGACCGGTACTTTTTTGAGTTAGCAAAATGAACAAAGTCATCCCCGGTCTATTAGCATAAAGTCTGTGATAATAGACTCATTTTCTCTAATTTACACAAAATTTACCCTATTGTGATAATAGGTATTGTACGCTAAAAGTGTAATATCCCAAAGGAGGCGAAGCAATTTGAAATTTGCACAGAAAAAAGTCATCGCTATTTTTACTATTGTATTTCTTTTTACGATTGCGTGCAGTCAAGTATCTCCGACTCAAATGAGTGCTGCCGGAAACGGTACGTGGAATTCACCTTACACGGTGGAACAGGCCATATCCAACCAAAATGGTTCCACCCAGACCGTGGAAGGGTACGTGGTAGGACAGCCAACCTCCTCGTCATCCGTGATCACGAGTAACTTTCCGAACGATTATGCCCTATCGTTAGCTGCTTCACCGTCAGAAGCCAATACAGAAAAGATGGTGTATGTTCAGATACCATCCTCTTACCGTTCAAGCTATGGTCTCGAAAGCAACCCGGGACTCATGGGTGAAAAGATCAAGGTGACGGGCAGTTTGACGGCCTACTTTTCCCACCCGGGAGTGAAGGCGACATCGGCATTTGAACAAGTGGAGGGTGGGGAAACAGATCCTGACGATCCACCAACAGACCCGAATGATCCACCGGCTAATGAAGAATACTACAACCCGGCAGAAGGGAAAACGGGTGAGGCTCTGAAAACAGCACTACATACTATAATAGATGATCATCAAACCCTTTCCTACGATGCTGTATGGGGAGCGTTACGAAACACAGATGAAGATCCGAATAATCCAAATAACGTCATTCTCCTCTACTCTGGCCGCTCTCAATCGAAAACGACAAACGGAGGCGCAGTGGACGATTGGAACCGGGAGCACGTCTGGGCGAAATCCCATGGAGATTTCGGAACGGCACAAGGACCAGGGACGGACCTTCATCATTTGAGGCCGACGGATGTAACAGTCAACTCTTCGAGAGGGAATCTGGACTTTGATAACGGTGGAAGCCAGCATAGCGAAGCCCCGGGAAATTATTATGATGGGGATTCGTGGGAGCCACGTGATGAAGTGAAGGGCGATGTTGCCCGTATGATTTTCTATATGGATGTCCGTTATGAAGGGGACAGCGGCGAAGTGGATTTAGAATTGAATAACAACGTCGACAACGGCAGTGCCCCCTATATGGGTAAGATGTCTGTACTTCTGGAGTGGAATGAACAGGATCCTGTCGATGCGAGGGAAATCCGCAGAAATAATATCATCTTTGAACAATATCAAGGAAACCGAAATCCATTCATTGATCACCCTGAATGGGCAGAAATGATTTGGTAGAGAGTTCTGGCCTGGAATCTTCCGGGTCTTTTTTTGTTGAATGACCGATCCTGTAACTCATTTGTAACCCCCTTCTCCTATGATGAAAGCAACTACTCAAAGGAGGAGATGAAGATGGAAAGAGTTGTCACTGATTGGTTTCAGAAGCGATCAATAATCTCTCCTGAACATGTTGCATTAATGAATGCTGCTACGAACGAAATGATTCATTACCACACTTTAGATGAACGGGCGTCTAAGTGGGCTCAATATATGCATGATAACGGGATAATAAAAGGGGACCGTGTGGTGTTGGTTTCCACTAATCATACGGTTTGTTTTGAGCTTTTGTTTGCTTGTGGAAAGATTGGTGCTGTGTTTGTTCCACTCAATTGGCGGTTGGCGGCATCGGAGATTGAATCGATCGCAAAACATTGCTCACCAAGGCTGATTTTATATAAAGAAGAATTCTACCCTCTTGTCACACACCTTTCTCTTGTCTGCCAAAAGCTATGCATCGATGAAGTAACACAAGAAGTATACTCCCGGGACGTTGGAGTATCACAGCTTCCCATTCTCTCGGCCTCAGACCCCTGGGTGATGATCTATACAGGTGGAACGACAGGGAATCCAAAGGGAGTCGTACTTTCCCATCAATCGGTGACGGCCAATGCCCTCAACACGGTGGTAAGCTGGAATTTGACAGAAGAGGACTGCACTCTGACGTATTTGCCAACCTTTCATACCGGAGGGTTAAATGCTCTTTCCATTCCCCTTCTGATGGTGGGAGGGAAGGTTGTGATTGCAGAACGCTTTGAACCGGTTCAAGCGATACAGGACTTGAATCAATATGGTTGCAGCATTGTACTGCTTGTTCCGACGATGTACCACCTGCTTATAGAAAAGAGGGAATTTAAATATACCCCTTTTCCAAAAATGAAGGTATTTCTTTCAGGAGGGGCCCCTTGTCCGGGAAAGGTATATGAATTTTTTAAAGAAAAGAGGATTCCCTTTAAGGAAGGGTATGGTTTGACTGAGGCAGGGCCGAATAATTTCTACATTGACCCTTCCCGCATGAAAAAGGGTTCAGTCGGAAAGGCGATGATGATGAACCGGGTGAAAGTTGTAGATGAAGTGGGAAATCCTGTCGGTCATGGCGAAGTCGGGGAGCTGCTATTAAGTGGGGATCATTTATTCAAAGAATATTGGGAAAACCCGGAACTAACGCAACAAGTGCTGAAAGACGGCTGGCTACATACGGGAGATCTGGCAAAGTATGATACGGATGAAGATTACTATATTGTCGGCCGCAAAAAAGACATGATCATTTCCGGTGGGGAAAATATTTATCCTCAGGAACTTGAACACTGGATAAGCGAGCACCCTTCCATTTCTGAGTGTGCAGTAATCGGCTTGCCCCACGAAAAGTGGGGTGAGGTCGTCACTGCCTTTATCTCGGTACGAAATGAGGGGGGAATATCAACAGAAGACGTGAAGACGTATTGCTTGCAGAAGTTTGGTAAGTATAAAATTCCCAAGGAAGTTCATTTTGTGAAAGAACTTCCAAAAACCGATGTGGGTAAAGTCAACAAGCAGGCCCTTACAAACCTTTTTCAGGGTCAATAAAGGAAAAGGAATGGAACATCTCGAAATATATGTCGAGGTGAAAAAGGATGAAACAGTTATTGACAGGCACGAGAATTTATCTATCAGGCTTTCAGGAAGAAGATAATACTCCTATAAGGGAATGGAGTCAAAATGAAGAAGTGCATAGACTATTGGATGCCCTTCCCCATAAGCCGAAATCAGAAGAAGAGATTAAAAAGTGGATGGAGAGTTCTGAAGATAATGCTTTTCGTTTTGCGATCCGTCTAAAGGATGATGGCAGGATCATCGGATTTGTGGAATTGGACGGTATTCTTTGGAACCATCGTGTGGGGTGGATTTCCATATCCATCGGTGAAAAGCAGTCATGGGCGAATGGATACGGCAAGGAGGCTATGCGGTGTCTTTTGGCTTATGCCTTTCATGAGTTGAATTTATACCGTCTGCAATTAACGGTATTTTCGTATAATGAGAGAGCGATCCGTTTATATGAATCACTGGGGTTCACGAAAGAAGGGTGCTACCGTCAATTTCTGCAAAGAGACGGGAGTCGTCATGACATGATTTTATATGGGTTACTGGCAGGTGAATGGAAGGACTGTACGGAAGAAGGATGATAATGTCCTTCTTTTTTTGTGTGTTAGGAGGAAAGAGGGGTGGGGGTGGAACGAGCTCAGTCAATTTCTTTTATTTTTTAAATGGCGTAGTGTAAGTAGAAAGACGTCATTAAGTACTCAGTTTCACAGGAAAAGAACTTATCAAAATGAAAGGTGGGCTATAGGTGAACATATCCGGCTTCAATCACCTTACAATCGATACTAGTAGTGTAGAAAAATCAATGCCTTTTTATCTGGAAATCATGCAAGCTACGCTTATACATAAAGGGCGGAGGGATGCGTATTTGGAATGGGGGCCAATATGGATCTGTCTCCAGGAAAAAGACAACCTTGGGACATCTTGTGGATACGGGATCCATCACATCGCCTTTTCCATCGATGAAGAAGCTTTTTTTGAAGCAGTTCAAAGATTGAAGGAAAAGAAAGTTCGTATTGTAAGGGGACCTTCAAGAAGAGGGAAAGGGTGGAGTGTCAATTTCCTTGCCCCGGATAATGTCCAATTCGAGCTCCACACGTCGAATCTCGTGGAGAGAATGGAGGTCTGGCACTAATCCCCTGTCTCTCATAATCCGCCCCCGACCAGTCCCGCTGCCCTGGTAAGGAAAATCAGTTTCTTTTCTCCTCAAGAACTGCAGTGGTTCAACTAAAATCTTGATTCAAAGTGAGATCACCTGCCTATGTTTACTGTATGTGAAGGTTCCAACTTTTTTCAATTATTGAGGCAGGAAAGATTTGTACTTGTGTACTATAATGAACCTATACAAAAATTCATGTACCCTCTGGGATAGAATAGATAGAGTATAAGAAAAGGAGTGAGAGGATGTCTGTACGTTTTATTCTCGGACGCTCTGGTACGGGGAAAACCCATCGCATATTAGATGAGATGAAACAGAGCTTATTGGATGATCCGAATGGAAATCCAATCATATACGTCGTACCTGATCAAATGTCCTTCATATCGGAATATGAGCTTGTGAACACACCGGGATTAAACGGTATGATCCGTGGACAGGTATTCAGCTTTAAGCGCCTTGCATGGAAAATTCTTCAGGAAACGGGTGGAATGAGCCGTTATCATTTATCTGATGTCGGTTTAAATATGATGATTCGAAAGATTATCGACGAAAATAAGGAGCATCTCCATATTTTCACCAAGGCATCGGAAAAACCGGGGTTCATTCATCATGTAGAAACGATGGTGAAGGAATTCAAACGATACTGTATATCCCCATCGGACCTGCACGCATTTGAGGGTGACAGTGAACCGTCAAAGGTATTGAAGGATAAACTTCATGATCTTGAGCTGATTTATGAAAAATTTGAGGAAAAGCTTTTCGGGAAATACATTGATTCAGAAGATTATTTTCAATTGTTGGCTGATCATGTACAAAACTCCAATCTCCTGAAAGAAGCGGAGATTTATATCGATGGCTTTCATAGTTTCACACCCCAGGAATATCTCATTATCGATCAGCTCATTCAGCATACGAAAAACGTAACGGTAGCCCTTACAACGAATCCGGAAGAGACTATGGGAGCGATGAACGAGTTACGTTTTTATCGGATGACGAATGAAACCTACCATTCCCTTCAGGATATATGCAAGGGGGCAGGTAAATCAGTGGAAGAAGATGTACTTACTAAACCGATTCGTTTCCGTAATGAATCCTTGGTTCATTTAGAGCGTCACTTTGAAGAAAGGCCAACGGTCCCCTTTGAGGGAAGTATGGACACCATCGAATTCCTCGAAGCCGCCAACCGCAGGGCAGAGGTTGAAGGAATCGCCAGGGAGATCAGAAAGCTGGCACGGGAAAAAGGTTACCGCTACAAGGATATTGCCGTATTGGTACGAAACAGCCAGGATTATCGTGATAAAGTCGAAACGATTTTTCAAGATTATGCGATTCCCTTCTTCCTTGATCAGAAGCGGACGATGCTAAATCATCCTCTTATCGAACTCATTCGCTCTACACTGGAGATCATGAACACAAACTGGAGGTATGAGCCTGTTTTCCGGGCAGTGAAAACAGATCTATTATTTCCTTATCAGAAGAGTCCCGCGGATTTGCGTGAAAAGATGGACCGGCTGGAAAACTATGTGTTGGCTTATGGTATGAAGGGAGACCGTTGGACAAAGAAAGACCGTTGGAAATACCGGCGATTCCGGGGTCTGGAACATGTGGACGCACCACAAACCGACCGTGAAAGGGAGCTTGAGCATGAGATCAATGAGCTGCGGCTGTTTATCTCTGCACCGGTCATCCGTCTTGGAAAAAGATTAAAGAAGCGCTCAACGGGGCGGGAGTTCTGTGAATCTCTTTATTTGTATCTGGAAGAGTTGGATATACCTGCAAAGCTTGAGCGTATGCGGATTGAAGCAGAGGAAAAAGGGAATCTGATTGCAGCAAGGGAACATGATCAGGCATGGTCAGCGGTAATGGACCTCCTTGATCAATATGTAGAGATGCTTGGTGATGAAAAGACGACCATGAAGAAATTCTCGTCCATCCTGGATGCGGGTATGGAAACGATGGAATTCTCGTTAGTCCCCCCTGCCATTGATCAGGTCATTATTGCCGACCTGGAGAAATCCAGGCTTGGCGATATTAAAGCGGCGTTCATCATTGGAGTGAATGATGGGGTTCTCCCAGCGAAAATGAATGAGGACGGGGTCCTGTCTGATGAAGACCGTGAGTCATTAATCAGCAGGGGATTTAAGATCGCCCCTAGTAACAGGACGAAGCTATTGGATGAGGAGTTTGTGGCGTATAAAGCCTTTACGACACCAAGTGAACGCCTGTTCGTGAGCTATCCCATCGCCAATGAAGAAGGGAAGGCGTTATTGCCTTCTTCATTCATTAAGAGATTAAATGAAATGTTCCCAGAAGCAAATACAAAGCTTCTTATCAATGAACCATCAGAATTATCCGAAGAAGATCAGCTTCAATACGTCTGTCACCCCAATGTGACAATTCCCCATCTTACGTCACAATTACAGTTAAAGAAAAGGGACTATCCAATCCATGATTTCTGGTGGGATGTGTATAATTTCTATGCAGCATCCAATGATTGGAAATGGCATTCCCGTCATATCCTGTCGAGTCTCTTTTACGAAAATTGTGGAAATCAATTGTCAGAGGATACGAGCAAAGATTTGTACGGGGACCATATACTGGCCAGTGTTTCCCGGATGGAATTGTTTCACAGCTGCCCATTTTCTCATTTTGCCAGCCACGGGCTAAAGCTTAGAGAGAGGGACTTTTTCAAATTAGAGGCACCGGACATCGGTGAAATGTTTCACTCAGCTTTAAAGTGGATTTCGGAAGAAGTGGAGCGTTATGGCTTAACATGGGCATCACTCTCGAAATCCCAGTGTATACAGTTGGCGAAGGAAGCGGTCCTGATGCTGGCACCTAAGCTTCAGCACCAGATTCTACTAAGCTCGAACCGGCATTATTATATCGCTCAGAAACTTGAGCAGATCATTACCAGGGCTAGCCTGATTTTGAGTGAACATGCAAAGGCGAGCGGGTTTGTGCCGGTCGGGGTGGAACTTGGATTCGGTCCTCATGCTACCCTTCCTCCATTCCAGTTCCAATTGAGAAATGGTACTAAGATGGAGCTTCAGGGAAGGATTGACCGGGTGGACAAAGCGGAAGATGATAGCGGGGTGTATCTCAGAATCGTCGATTACAAATCGAGCGCAAGGGATTTGGATATGACTGAGGTGTATTACGGGTTAGCCCTTCAAATGCTGACGTATTTAGATATCGTATTAACGAATTCGAAACAATTTGTCGGGCAGGAAGCGAAGCCTGCGGGTGTGCTCTATTTCCATGTTCACAACCCGATGATCAACAGCAAGAAGATCTTGACGATGGATCAGATCGAAAAAGAAATTTTCAAGAGCTTTAAGATGAAGGGGCTCGTTCTAGGGGACTCTGATATTGTCCGATTAATGGATCAGACACTGGATACGGGGAATTCTGATATTATCTCAGCAGGGATCAAGAAGGATGGATCGCTATCTTCCCGTTCAAAAGCAGCTACAGGTGAAGACTTTCATTATATGCGTCAACATGTCAGAAAGCTCTATGAGGCTTCAGGGAACCGGATCATCTCAGGAGAAACGGACATTGCTCCATATAAGCTGAAGGACCGGACTCCATGTCAATTCTGTTCCTTCCGTTCGGTCTGTCAATTTGATCAGTCGTTGGAAGAAAATGAATACAGAGTGCTGCCTTCAGCCAAACCGGAAGATTTATTAGCGAAAGTGAGAGAGGAGGTAGATTCCAATGAATAATAATACGATTCCGGTCAAGCCTGATCATGTAACGTGGACAAATGATCAGTGGAAGGCGATTTGGGCTAAAGGACAGGACATCCTTGTCGCGGCTGCCGCGGGATCAGGGAAGACTGCTGTACTGGTAGAGAGGATCATACAAAAGATTATTTCAGAAGAAGACAGAATGGACGTAGATGAATTATTGGTGGTCACCTTTACCAATGCTTCTGCTGCTGAAATGAGACATCGGATTGGTCAGGCGCTGGAGAAGGCAATTGAGGAAGATCCCCATTCCCATCATTTAAGAAAGCAACTGAGTTTACTAAACCGGGCGTCCATCTCCACCCTCCACTCCTTTTGTCTGGAAGTGATACGTAAATATTATTATCTAATCGATATCGATCCTGGATTCCGGATCGCAGATGAAACAGAAGGGGACTTGCTTAGGGATGAGGTCCTTGACGATCTGTTTGAAGAGGAGTACGGCAAAGAAGATAATCATGACTTCTTTAAGCTGGTGGATACGTTTACGAACGATCGAAGTGACGGTGCACTTCAGGATATGATCAGGAAGCTGTATGACTTTTCACGCTCACATCCGAATCCTGATGGATGGCTCTTGGGATTAGAAGAGATGTATGAGATGGAGGAAGGGATGGAAATTGATGAACTCTCCTTTATACATCCACTTCTGACAGATATACGATTACAGCTTCATGGTGCGAAAAGTTTATTTAAGCGTGCTTTGAATCTAACCCGTGTGCCTGGGGGACCTGGTCCGAGAGCGGAGAATTTCTTAAGTGATATCGAAATTGTCGAGAGTCTGGAGGAAAGTCAGGCTATTTCCTGGATTGATTTATACAATGCTATTCAAACATTACCCTTCACAAAGCTAAAAGCTTGTCGGGGGGACGATTATAATAAAGAAATAGTGGATGAAGCGAAGAAACTGCGTGATCAGGGAAAGAAAACATTGGAAAAGCTTCAGGAGGATTTCTTCTCAAGAAGACCCGCGTCATTCCTTGAAGATATGAAAAAGATGAAAAACGTAATTCACACCCTGGCAGAGGTCGTGATCGAATTCGGGAAACGTTTCAGACAAGTGAAAGAAGAGAAAGGGCTCGTCGACTTTGCAGATTTAGAGCATTTCTGTCTCGACATCTTAAGAGACCCTTCATCTGACGGATTAGTTCCTTCAGAAGCAGCGAATCTTTATAAAAATAAGTTCAAAGAAGTGCTGGTAGATGAATACCAGGATACCAATATGGTTCAGGAATCCATTCTCCTTCTCATTACGGAAGAACGTGAAGAGGTGGGAAACAGATTCATGGTGGGAGATGTGAAGCAATCCATCTATCGCTTCCGATTAGCGGAACCGAATCTGTTTTTAGGAAAGTACTCCCGCTTCCTCCCAGTCAAAGGGGACGCCGGATTGAAAATCGATCTTTCCCAAAACTTCAGAAGCCGGAAAGAAGTGTTAGATGGGACGAACTTTTTATTTAAACAAATTATGGGCACGTCTGTCGGTGAGATGGAATATAACAGGGAGGCTGAGCTTGTAAAAGGTGCCCCCTATCCCGAAGATAAGGAGTACCCGATTGAAGTAGCCGTCATCGATCAGGAAACGGAGGAACCCTCTCCTCGTACTGAGGAGGAGGAAATATCTATCTTTGATGAAGGGGATATAGAGAAATCGGTACTGGAAGCCCGCTATATGGCAAACAAAGTGAAAAAAATGATCGAGGGACGGACACTGGTTTATGATGTGAAAACGGAAACCGAACGTCCGATACAGTACCGAGACGTTGTGATTCTCCTTCGCTCCATGCCTTGGGCATCAGAAATCATGGAAGAATTCAAGCGTCAGGGAATACCGATTTACGCGAATCTGTCTACGGGTTACTTTGAGGCGACCGAGATAGCGATAATGCTTTCCCTGTTGAAAGTGATAGATAATCCTTATCAGGATATTCCCCTAGCCTCCGTACTCAGGTCTCCGATTGTAGGATTGGACGAGCAGGGACTTGCCAGTATACGAATCCATTCACGGGCGGGGACGTATTATGAAGCTGTGAAGAAATTTGCCGGTGAGAAGCCCGGTAATCCCCGTGAAGAAGAAACCTTCGAAAAGGTCAAAGTATTCCTGTATCACCTCGAAAATTGGCGAACGAAAGCACGGCAGGGATCTGTGACAGAGCTGATCTGGCAACTTTACCGGGATACCCGGTTTTATGATTATGTAGGTGGGATGGCAGGAGGAAAGCAGCGACAGGCTAACCTTAGAGCTCTCTATGACCGGGCCCGCCAATATGAAGAGACTTCCTTCAGGGGATTATTCCGTTTCCTGCGATTCATAGACAGAATGAGGGAACGGGGGGATGACCTGGGAGTGGCAAGAGCCCTGAGTGAACAGGAAGATGTGGTACGTTTAATGACCATCCACTCTAGTAAAGGCCTTGAGTTCCCTGTAGTATTTGTTGCTGGGATGTCTAAGCAATTTAACCTTATGGACTTGAATGCTGCTTACTTATTAGATAAAGATCTTGGTCTCGCTGTGAAGTATACCGATTCAGATAAACGGATCAGCTACCCGTCCCTTCCTCAATTAGCGTTCAAACGGAAGAAGCGGATGGAGGCAATTTCGGAGGAGATGCGGGTTCTTTATGTGGCACTGACACGTGCCAAGGAAAGATTATTCCTGGTGGGCACCGTGAAAAGCCTGGAGAAATCGCGTAAGAATTGGCGTGGAGCTCTAAGCCAGACAGAGTGGTTATTATCTGATTATGAACGGGCAGGAGCGAGTTCCTATCTTGATTGGATAGGTCCGTCCCTTATGCGCCACCCTCATTGTAAAGAGCTGGGGGAAGTTGGGGACTCTGAGGGAAGTGGGATCAGTGATGAGATTCTGAAACACCCTTCCTGCTTTCATATCAAGACGATACATAAGTCTGAGCTAGTTGCAGAAGACGGAGAGCCAGTGAGAGAAGATGACAATTGGAAAGAGAAGGTGAAAAACGGAGGGGAAGTGGAAATTGAATCCACCTATAAGGAAGAGGTATTGCACCGTTTGTCGTGGAAGTATCCACATCAAAGAGCAACAAATCTTCGTTCGAAGCAGTCGGTTTCCGAGCTGAAGAGAATGGTTGAAATAAGGGACGAGGCCTCAAGTATCGATATACTGAGACGCCATCATAAGCCGGTTTATAATCGTCCACAATTCATGCAGTCGAAAGAACTGTCTCCTGCTGAAAAAGGAACAGCGATGCACACAGTCATGCAGCATATTTCATTTGCAGATGGGGTGCCGACAGTGGAGAAGGTTGAAAATCTGTTATCAACGCTTGTTCATAAAGAAATCCTGACGGAAGAACAGAAATTGGCAGTGTCAGTCTCAAACATCGTTGGATTCTTCGAAAGTGAAATTGGTCAGAGGATGGTAAATGCCCGGAACATCGAAAGGGAAATTCCATTCAGTATGAGCATACCTCTCAGTGAAATATCGGAAACGGGTGAAGAAGCCCCTGAAGAAACTATTCTCGTTCAAGGGGTTATCGACTGTGTATTCAGGGATGAGTCGGGAATCGTTCTATTGGATTACAAAACAGACGGCATCCATGATCGGTATGAAGGCGGATTTTCTGAGGCTAAACAGGTCCTGGAAGAGAGATATAAAGTGCAAATCGAATTATACACACGTGCATTAGAATCCATCTGGAAGGAAAAAGTATCAGAAAAGTACCTATACTTCTTTGATGGAGGACATGTGTTGAAGTTATAAAAGGAAAGAAGCTGGGACAAAAGGGTTTCAGATAAAGAAAAATCCGAACGAGTGATGTGATAAAAATCTGACTCGTTCGGATTTTATATTTTTGGTGCTAACGCTTAATCCAAGTATTAAGCAGGTTCTAGCTGTTGATTGAGTGCAAAACGGAGACTCCTTCCGCCCGAGGAAAGCGAAGTCTTGCACGGAATCGGGCAGCGGTGTAACATATGATCTTATTGTTCGGCTTTAGAATGTCTAGATTTAGTTAGTCCCAGCATCTTTTTTTAATTGATACAGGGAATACCTATACTAATCACTTATTGAGGAATGGTTGAATATGAGTAAACGATCGATCGGTATATGTGAATTATGTTCCAGGGGAAAGGTGGAAACCACGATTCATCACCTCACACCTAAAGAAGTGGGAGGCACCTTTCTTCCCACTGCACAACTCTGTATTCCATGTCATAAGCAGCTTCATTCCCTATACACAAATGATGAGCTGGGAGCAAGATTGAACACAATTGAAGATTTAAGAAAGGATGAAAAAATTCATGCATTCATCAAATGGATCCGTAAGCAGCCAGCAACCAAGTTAATCAATACAAAAAAGAGTCACGAGCGCAGAAAAAAACGGTAGACGGTTTCAAAAAAAAACAAAAAGCCTGAGAATAGGCTTTTGTTTTTTAGTTGTTTCCGGTTATTGGCTGATCTACGACATTACAATCAAAAGTGGTACTTACGCTGAAGACGTTGTAGCTTAACTGAAATGGACCGGTATTGAAGCCACCGGCACCACCGAATGTCTTAGAAGCGGATTTAGGAGAAATAATGGCCGTATCCCCAAATTGAACATTTCCTCCCCCTACGTTAAGAATTGCGACAGGACCTACTAATGCGGGCATAATCAACATCCTTTTTTGATTTGTTTATATTTGTAGCCTATGTGAACCTGACTGGAAGGTTCATGACAAGCGCGTTCGTGTCGGAAATCAAACCGTCAGTTAGGTTCTTCGATATTTTCGAAGTTTTGTTGCTCCTCCCCTTCTTCTTTTTCAAGCTGTCGAATGTTTTTGACCCTGCCTTCCATGTATACATTCGATGTGTTACCGATATGGATGATGGACGAAAAGGACGTAGCGCGTATAGACATAGTATTTACTTTAATCGGGCACAAATTTAAACGGTTGACTCTTATATTCGGGTTAATGCGGGGTAATTCGATTGGACTGGTAAATACTTCGGAATCGAAGCTCCCCTCGCTGGTTAAGAAAAATTCCTTTTCCCGCTGAACCGCGTAAGCTTTGGATAAGGCATTGATGTTCTGGGAATCCCCTATTTGATAAAGCGAACTAAATGCCAGAGTGATACCTTCTATAGAATTCACAATCGAATATCTCTTAATCATAAATTACTTAGGGGTGAGAGGAACGAATGGACCGATGATCAGTGATTCCGGAGGGGTATCAAATGCTGATGCGAGCTGAATGATATCGGCATCCCCGACGAGAACGAGGGAGGAACTGGCCACCCCTGCAATATCAATATTTCCGACGGATAATTCACGATTGATTACCTGGAGGTTCATTGTTCTTCATTCCTTCCATATGATCTGGGATTTGGGACATAAAGGAGAATAGTGCTGTCTGTATGTCCTTTTTAATTTTGTTGATGATTTTTCGTTCCCACTCTCCATCCTGCTTTTTGGATTCGATGTAGGGGATATTTTGTAAATAGAATTCGATTCTTTGCGGCATTTGATTCAGTAAATCCTGCTGGATCATTTCGTAATAGGATGGATCTACAGTACGTTTGAATTGCATTTCATTATCCTGGATGAGACCGGGAAGTTCGGAATCGATATACGCTTTTATCTCTTTCGCAATTCTTTCTTTATATGGTTCGAGATCCTTTATAGATTTGACATCGACATTGGGCTCGACGGCTAAATCTTCGATGGTTTCCTTTAAACTACTCGGGTTCAACCCGATATTCAGCGTTCCGTCCAGTGACTCTACTTTAAGCTGGTCGAATTTGTATTCGATTTTTTCAACATTGATTTTCGGTGTATCCCTGAGGCTGGTTAATTCCTCTGACAGGTCATTCACTTTTTTTTCCAACGCGACAATTTTCGAGTTCAGCATTTCGATATATTGATAGAGTTGTTGGGGGGTCATATAGTAATTATTCATCCTGCCACCTCTTTCTTTTGTCGCGATTTCTTTTTACCTAGGCGTTTGCAGTGGAACGAGCGGTGTGACAGAGGGAGGTGCTGCTCCATTCCCGTTTTTCTCGGCTTCAGGAGCAGGCTCTGTATAGCCCCCTGTATTATAAAGAAAGTCATTCGTAGTGATTTGACCGCATGTTCCAATTTGAAGGATGGAAGAATTGGACATTCCCCCGATTTTAATAAATTGAATCTGTATGGACTGTTGAATATAATAATTCGACATTCGGCATCACACTCATACGTTAAAGTTTATTCCTTGATCCATTCCATCATCATCCACTGTGTAGGTCAAGGAGCTCTCATTATAGACTGAAATTCCCTTCCCCGTGATGAATGAACCTGCCCCGGCAAAGGTTTTGGCGGTGGAAATGGGACTGATGTTAAAGACATCTCCGATATGAAAGACGGCACTGGAACCGACACTTACGACTTGTGCAATTCCTACGATTGCGGGCATTTTGACTCACACCTTTAAGACAAAGTTAATTATTGTTATTCTATGTTAAGAATATAAATAGGTGATAATCGCCTAATTTGCTGTTTCGGGTTAGAATAGAATCAAGATTATTTTTTCGGAGGAAGATTAATGAACACCATGTCGCCAATTGAACAATCAGAACGTATAGTAAGTCTTGATGTGATCAGAGGATTTTCATTGCTGGGTATCTTTATCATCAATATGATTTCCTTTCATTCACCATTTCTATATCTGGATCCGTATACCTGGTGGAAAACACCCGAAGATACCGCCTTGTATCCATGGATCGATGTGTTGGTTCAAGCAAGTTTCTACCCCTTATTCGCCATGATGTTTGGATATGGGTTAGGGATTCAGCAGCAAAGGGCAAGGGAGAAAGGATCGGCCTTCTACCTGTTTGGAATAAGAAGACTTCTTGTTTTATTGGGAATCGGATGTATCCATGCATTCCTGATCTGGTCAGGGGATATCCTGATTAATTACGCCATATTTGGTCTGGTTCTTCTTTGTTTTATGCGGCTTTCTGGAAAGGGGTTGATGTGGCTGGGAGGTATTTTGTTCTTATTGCCACAAACTTTTTTCAGTATTTTACTAGTATTAATGACCTTTGCCGATCCCACTGGCGTCACACAATATACGAATATTGCCGCACTGCAGAATTCAGTCGCCGCCTATGCTTCAGGAAGCTTCAGCAGTATCATGGAACAGCGTTTTGAAGATTGGTATATGGTGAATTCACCTGACAATCTTATATTCTTGTTACTTTCGATTCTTCCCATGATGATGATCGGGGCAGGAGCAAGCAAACTTCAGCTGTTGGAAAAGGTAAGGACCCAAAAGAAGGCATGGATGGTGATCGGCGCGGGTACGCTGCTTGCTGGAATTTTCATTAAATCACTTCCCTTATTCATTGAGTCCAACTTTGCTTATACCTATATTCAAGATTTTTTAGGAGGTCCGTTCTTATCAGTATCTTATGCAATAATCCTTTCATTATTATTGTTGAATGAAAAATTGGTGAATTGGAGCAAGCCATTAGCATCAGTAGGGAAAATGTCTCTCTCGAACTACCTGATGCAATCGATCATCGGGACACTTGTTTTCTATTCCTATGGATTTGGACTTTACGGGGAAGTGACGTTAACAACAGGGACTATGCTCGCGGTGGGCATTTATATCATACAGGTGATTGTTTCTGAAATTTGGCTATCCAAGTTTCGATACGGGCCTGTTGAAAAGCTGTGGCGTGTATTAAGTTATGGAAAGAGTGATAGGGTTAAAAAGGGAGAAATTTAACTTTGGAAATGGGGATGAATAAGGATGAAATTCGTTAGTTATAAAGTTGGGGGAAAAGAAACGTATGGGGTGGAAAAGGATGGGAGGCTGTTTGATTTAGCTGGTGTCCATGACTTACCCCAGGATTTATTGCGGGGCATAGAAGTCGGGGGAGACTTTCTTAAAAGTGTGGAAAGTGTTCTTAAGAATAAGGTTTGTGAGATCCGCTCTTTTACAGAAGATGAGGTGAAATGGCTTTCCCCCATACCGAAAGTAAAGAGAAATATCATGTGTGTAGGAAAAAACTATCGTGATCATGCTATTGAAATGGGGGGTGAACAGGATATCCCTACAGACATCATGATTTTCACGAAAGCAACCAATACGATCATCGGTCATGAAGAAACAGTATTTCATCACGAGGACATAACGGAAGAACTTGATTATGAAGGAGAACTTGCCGTGATTATCGGGAAGAAGGGGAGAAGGATTTCTCCTGAAGAAGCAATGGAGTATGTATTTGGTTATTCAATTCTAAATGATATTACTGCCCGTGATCTTCAGAAAAAGCATGGACAATTCTTCATCGGAAAAAGCCTGGATACAACCTGCCCTATGGGACCATATATAGTGACAAAAGATGAAGTGGAGGATCCTCATAATCTGTCCATCACTACGAAGGTAAATGGTGAAATCCGACAGTCATCCAATACAGATCAAATGATTTTCTCCATTCCAACGATTATTTCCATCCTTTCTAAAGGAATGACTCTTGAGCCAGGTGATATTATTGCAACAGGGACCCCCTCCGGAGTGGGGAAAGGCTACAAGCCTCCACGATTTTTAAGAAAGGGAGATAAAGTAGAAATTGAAATCGAAGGTGTGGGAATTTTGACAAATCCGTTACAGGCCTAGTTTAAATTTCTGTTGGAGGAAAGACTATGGTAATATTATGAGCGTAAACTATATACCTGTAGGAGGTTCAATATGTTTGATAACACACATGCCCATATTACAACATGGGTTATTGCCATCATTCTTTTCTTTGTAGCGGTTGGCCTACATAATGCAGGAAAGAAAAAAGGCATGAAAGTTGTACATATGATCTTACGATTATTCTACTTGCTCATTATTTTAACGGGAGCCCTATTGTTCTGGAAGCACCAGGGAATCGATCCGGCCTTATACGGCATCAAAGGATTGGTGGGGATCTGGGTGATCGGGATGTTTGAAATGATCCTGGTTCGCATGAATAAAGGAAAGAGCACTAACGTACTCTGGATATTAATGGTTATTTCTTTGCTTATTGTTCTATATTTGGGGTTACGTTTACCGCTTGGTCTTCATCCATTTGCATAATGCATAAAAAGTTGGCTCTCTAATGGAGTCAACTTTTTTCTTTTTGATTCATTTTGACCTTTGAGAAAGTTGTGGGTTATGTCCTTTAAAAGGAGTTGAAAGCATCCGGATTCATATAAAAGGAATATCCAAATCTGTCGAATTGTGGTATTTTGATAGAAACGATGTCTTTCAAGTAGGTGTAGAAAATGGTAAAGTCCTTTCAACTCATATATAACGACGAACATTCCCTATATCGATTTATTAAAGAGCATGGAATAGAGCAACATTCATCCCTTCTGATCCAGGCATTTGTCGGCAATTCACCGATTACTGTCATTCAAGAGCTGCAGCGTCATATAACCCGGTTAATTCCTCAAGGTATCCTCATTGGCTGCAGCTCGGACGGTCAGGTGATCGAAGGGAAGATCGTATCAGAAATTGTCTTATCATTTACAGCATTTGAAAAAACCAAGTTGCAGGCGATCTTACAAGAGAAATCAGGCTCAAGTAAGCAACTAGGAAGACGGGTATACGAAGAAATGGGGAAAACGGGGACGAAAGCATTCATTATCTTTGCTAGTCACCTGCACCTGGGTGTTCAGGAATTCCTGGATGGAGTATCCGAGGGTGGGGAGGAAATGGTCATCGTCGGAGGAGTTTCTTCTGATGTTCCTCATAAAAGGCTTTCCTACGTATTCACCAACCAAGGCATATCAACTGATGGGTTTGTAACGGCCTCGTTGAGTGGCGAGGATTTAAAGGTCCATTCCCATGCGATAGAGGAATGGAAGGAAGTCGGACCTGCATTCACCATAACGAAAGCCAGGGGAGGTGTGGTGGAAGGAATCAACTATATGAAACCAATCCGTATCCTGGAAATGTACCTGGGTGAGAGATTTGTAAAGGATCTGCCTGATACATCGATTGAATTCCCCTTTCTTTTGCAGGGAAGGAATGATTTGGAAGCCGCTTATATCATAAGTGTGCACCCAGACGGAAGTGTGGAACTTAGTCAGAAAGTGTCTGAGGGGGATAAGGTGTCATTTGGATTCGTTAGCATGCAGGATTTAATCCATTCCACAACAAAGCTACTAACTCAATTGAAACGCCGTCCGGTGGAAAGCCACTTTGTGTATAATTGTATTGCGAGAAGTAGGTATATACGTGATGTGACGAATCAAGAGCTTTCCTATTTCAACCGGATTTCACCAGTGTGCGGATTTTTCTCATATGGTGAATTTGGACGAAACGGCAATAAGCCAAAACTCATGGCCCATTCCTTAACGTATCTTGGATTGTCTGAAGGGGCACGTGAATCCCTTAAAGATATGAAAATCGATTTTCAGCTAACGCCTGAAGCCGATGCCATGATGTCGTTAACTCATTTAATCAATACAGCTGAAAAGGATATTCAAGAATTAACACATAATATCCAAATATCAGAGGAGTATTACAGGTCTCTCTTCGATAATAATACGGACTTTGTTTACAGTACTGATTTAAATGGACGATTCAATTCCCTCAATCCTTCCTTCATGAAAACATTCGGCTATACGAAAGAAGAGATTCTTGGAAAGTCCGCACTCCAATTTATAAGGGAAGAGGACGTGGGACGAGTAAGGCGACATTTTTACCGTGCCATGGATGGAAGGGAGCAATATTATGATCTCCCCATTGCATCCAAGAGCGGTGAGGTCAATTTCTTTCAAATTAAAAACATCCCGATCACCGTTGATGGTGCGTGTGTGGGGATCTTTGGGATAGGGAGAAATGTCACGAAAGAGCGTCAATACGAGAAGAAAATTACACAACTTGCCTATTACGACGGTGAAACAGGCCTTCCTAATAAGATGAAATTCAGAGAATTGGTGGATGAGCATATCGAAAGGGCAAAGAGGAAAAAACGGGAGCTGGCCGTATTGTTTCTGGATATGGACCGATTTAAGATGATCAATGATACTCTGGGGCATTGTGCTGGAGACATCATCATTAAAGAGCTTTCCTACCGGATTAAGGAAACCCTTCCAAAAGGAGCTTATCTGGGGCGTTTCAGTGGGGATACCTTTACAGTTCTTCTTACGAAAGATGTAAATGAATCTACTATATCAGAGATTACCCAGACTATATTAAAAACAATCCAGACACCTTTCACATATCAGGGCAAAGAGTTTTATATTTCGGTCAGTATAGGAGTTGGAATGTTCCCTCGGGATGGGGAAGAATCTGCCGATTTGTTGCGAAATGCCGATTCTGCTCTTACCTGGGCCAAATTAAAGGGTGGGAATAATACGGTTTATTTTTCCAGGAATATGAAGGAAGAGAATACCCGGAAAGTTGAGATGGAAGCCCATCTTCGGAGAGCTATTGAGCGAGAGGAACTGTTCATCGTGTTTCAGCCGATTATAAACATTCCCAATCAATCCCTTATTGGGTGCGAAGCATTATTAAGGTGGCAGCATCCGTTATGGGGAGTGATTTCACCAGCTGAATTCATTCCCATTGCAGAAGAAACAGGGCTGATTTATGAAATTGGAAAGTGGGTTCTGGTAGAATCCTGTTTACAGTTGAAGGAATGGTTAGACGAACTCATAGGTGAGTTCTATATATCCGTCAATGTGTCCGCACAGCAATTCCAACATCCTGTGTTTATGTGTGGTGTGAAAGAAGCGTTGGCAATATCAGGGCTGCCTCCGGAATATTTGTGCTTAGAGCTGACTGAAACAATTATGCTACATGACGCAACTCATACAATAGAAGCCATGAAATCACTTGCTGAACTTGGTGTGAAACTTGCGATCGATGATTTCGGTACAGGTTATTCTTCTTTAAGTTACTTAAAGCATCTCCCTCTTCATATACTGAAAATCGATCGATCGTTTGTACAGAATATGAGCGATCATTCACCTGATGTTGCGATTGTACAGTCGATAGCCACCATGGGGAAAGGGTTGGATATGAAGGTTGTTGCTGAAGGAGTGGAAACAACGGAACAATTAGAGTTACTTAAGCAGCTTGGCTGTGATTTTGCACAAGGGTTTCTTATTGAGAGACCCATGTCAAAGGATAAAATGAACACATTTTTAAAGGGGATGCACCCTGTGACAAGTCAAGAGCACTAAAAAAACACATGCCTGTCAGGTAGACAGTAGACTAACATAATTAAATGGGACAATATAAAACACCTCCGAAATGGTACACTTATTACAAGTACTGAAAACGGAGGTGTTTTTGCATGGGCAAAAACGTATATTCAAGTGAGACGAAATGGGCC
>NZ_CAJGBF010000035.1 GCF_904424705.1 Rossellomorea arthrocnemi
TAATTCCAAAAAATAATAATAGTTTAAAGGTAGAAGAAGATTCACCAGTTATGATGAATGGGATGTATAGGAAAATAATAATTTCCAAAATTTATTGATTATTGTTATTCAGCTAACGGGGGCAATAGCTGAAGATCGGCTAATCCAACCACTATTGCCCTTGTTCAAATATTGGGCATAAAAAAGTTTGTGAAAGGATTAGTCTTATGAAAAGTAAGAAAAACAGTAAATGCAATATAATTCAGTGGATTGCTTATGCATGCAATAGTAATGCTTACGCTTTTTTAAAATTAGGGTTATTAATATCAGGAATATCCCAGAATTCAGCTTACAGTACACTTGATATAATCTCCTGGACAGGCCTTGGCTTAGGAGTTATCTTATTGCTGATTTCCTACTTGTATCCAAAGAACGCCTAAAAAACACCACACATAGTTCAATTAAGAGAGCTTATCTTGTATACAATAAGCTCAGTTCCTTTTGGTGTGAAAATAGATTGAGTGATTCAGTAGAATTCGAAAAAATGGGTATTGAGTTATTGGGCAGGATACCTGAAGACTCAGTTTCGAAGATAACTTCATCAAATACTTGACTTAGGCAATTGTTTATATGACAATATCAAATAAATAGGAGGGGTTTTGATGTCAACCAATACTTTAGAAGATCGAATTAATGCTATTAGGCGTTTCAATCGTTTTATAACTAGACAAATTGGGGTGCTGCGTGAAGGGCTGTTACACACTCCCTATTCACCCACAGAAGCTCGTATCATTTTTGAACTTGCAAACAATGAAACATTGACTGCTTCAGAATTGATAAATGATTTAGGACTTGATGCAGGCTATCTTAGCCGAATGATAACAAGCCTTGAAGGCAAGGGGATAGTCGAGAAGACTCGTTCCAAGTCGGATGGTCGTCAACGACTTCTTCATCTTACATCTGAAGGTCAGAGTGCTTTTGAATTGCTAGATAAGCGTTCTCGTGATGAAGTAACTGACATGCTTGATGACCTTGAAGAAAAGGATCAACAACGTTTATTTAAGGCTATGCAGACCATAGAGGATATTTTTAGTGAAGGTCTTAAGTATTCCCAGCCATATGTATTGCGCCCTCATGAACCGGGAGATATGGGATGGATTACACATCGTCATGGGGTTATCTATGCAGAAGAATATGGATGGGATGAGCAGTTTGAAGCCTTGGTTGCACAAATTGGTTCAGATTTTCTGAGAAACTATAATCCCAAAAAAGAACGGTGTTGGATTGCAGAGATGGACGGTGAAATCGTCGGTTCCGTCTTTGTGACACAGGATAGTGAAAAGGTTGCAAGAATGCGGCTGCTACTGGTCGAACCGAAAGCAAGGGGGCTTGGCCTCGGAACTCGTCTTGTAGAAGAATGTATTCGCTTTTCTAAGCGAAACGGGTATGAGAAGCTTGTTCTTTGGACCAACAGTGTCTTAGAAGCGGCACGTCACTCCTATAAGAAATTAGGATTTGAATTGGTTGAAGAGGAGAAACATCACAGCTTTGGCCATGACTTAGTGGGAGAGACTTGGGAGAAATCATTGTGAAAAAGAAGTAGGTTCAGAGATCGAGGGGACCTATTATCGATATGGAGACAAGGAGATAGGTTCAGAAGTTAAGTGAACAAGAGTAATTGACCGGTTACGGAGCATGGGCGAAGCATAGGGACGGTTCTTGTGCTTTCTTTTAATCAAATAGGAAGCACAAGAACCGTCCCCGTGCTTCTTTTAACCATTTTTTTAGTCCTCTATTTCCCACTCTGGATTCCACACGACTTCCCACAAATGTCCGTCTAAATCCAGGAAGTGACCAGAATATCCTCCCCAAAATGTATCTTTGGCAGGATCGGTGATTTTTGCCCCGGCTTTTTCTGCTTCCAGCATTACCTGATCCACTTCCGCTTTACTGCTTACATTATGTCCGATTGTGAATTCAGAGGGACTTCTGGGAGAGAGAGGGACATTTGCTTCTTTCGCTAAACTTTTTCGTTCCCAGATAGCCAGTTTAAATCTATTTTTCAGATCGAAAAAGGCCACTGCTCCATTCTCAAATTCCTGACCCAATATCCCTTCAGTTGGGAGATTTAGACCGTTAGTATAAAATTCCAGAGCCCTATCCAAATTGTCTACTCCGAGAGTTAGTACTGTTATTCTTGGTTTCATAGTCATTTTCCTCCTTGTCTACTGTCTGCTGCTTCTCTAGAATACCTTTTTTAAAGAGACCGAACTTGTAAAAAACGGACAAAATTACATTCTGGTTGGAAAAACAATCCTCGGGACCAGTCCATAAAATTGTTTGAATTCATTGTTAAAGTGAGCTTGATCGTAATATCCGTATTTTAGAGCTACTTCCATAAGACTGGGATTTTGAACGGAAAGAAGTTCTTTCAAAATACTCTGGAAGCGAATAATACGTGAGAATTCTTTAGGCGAGACACCTAATTCATCCCTGAATACCCTTCTTATCGTTCGTTCACTGAAGCTGACCTTTTGGGCTAATGCTTGAATGGAGTTCATTCCGTGAGCCGAGAAAATATAATGAAGGGATGTCTGGAGTATATCTGGACTTCTGTGATTACCCCATAATCTCAATAGGTGAATTAGTTTTGTTTCAACCATTTTCAGTCTATCAAGAATTCCTCGCGCTTCTTGAATTTCCTCGGTAAATAGTAAACCTGCTATTCCCCAAACATCTTCAAGATAGACATGTTCATCAATGAATTTTTGTACAGGATAGTGTAGAAAATGCTGTGCGTGATTCGCAAATAAGCGAATGCCAAAAAAATGTTGCTCATTCGTAAAGTTCAACGTCTCAAAACGGGTCATGAGGCCTGTAATGAAAGCTCCTTTTGAAGGTGAGGAAGCAGTTAAGTCAACTATAATATCTACACATCCATCCGGTAAGATCCTATGCGGTTCCCTGGTGTCTGAAGCATGATAATCCAGGCTCCAATAACAAGCTACATAGGGACTTAGGGCATGGTTGGGGGTGTATTCCTGATAGTTACTTCCGTTTGAATGTAAGAATGAAGGGGATTGTATTGGCAGGAATGGAATCATGACGCCACCTCGATTAAACTTGAATAGTTCATACTCATATCTAGTTTAACCAATTCAGTGAGAGAATTCATTAGAATTGAGTGACAGGAAGGAAAGTTGAAAGAAAGCTTCGAGGAATAATTGCCTGGAGCTTTCTTTCAAGCTTATGGCTTGCTTGGGACTTTGGTGGCTTTAACCTCGAGGATATTTTAGTGAAGGTCTTAAGTATTCCCAACCATATGTATTGCGCCCTCATGAACCGGGATATATGGGATGGATTATACACCGTCATGGGGTTATCTATGCAGAAGAATATGGATGGGATGAGCGGTTTGTTGAAGCATTGGTTGCACAAATTGGTTCAGATTTTCTGAGAAACTATAATCCAAAAAAAGAACGGTGTTGGATTGCAGAGATGGACGGTGAAATCGTCGGTTCCGTCTTTGTGACACAGGATAGTGAAAGGCTGCAATACTACGGCCGCTTCTGGTCGAATCGAAAGCGAGGGGCTTTGGTTTGAATTAGGGACGCTTTTGCCGCTTCCTTTTAATCAAAAAGGAAGCACAAGAACCGTCCCCGTGCTTCGCTATGCGAGAAAGTCGAGAACCCGCTTGATCACAAGCTTTGTTGCGTCAGCATCGTAAGAAGGTATGCTGCTGTCGGTGAAGAGATGTTCCTTGCCCTCATACAGAAAGAGTTCAGCGTGATTTGCCGCCTCCACAAGTTCACGGGCCGCATTGATGTCACCGTCTTCAACGAAGAAAGGATCTGCACTCATGGCGTGAATTTGCACAGGCAAGTCGACCGGCCACTGAGATTCGAACTCCGAGGTCGGGAGGCAGGCATGAAAAAACAGTGCGCCTCTAGCGCCTTCTCGAGTTTGGGCGAGCTGCTGTGCTGCCGGGACACCTAGTGAAAAACCAGCATAGACGACATCGTGTGAAAGGTCGCCGGCTGCCCGAACGCCCCGCGCCGTCACTTCTTCAAAGCCAATTTCCTTAACAAATCCCAAGCCCTCTTCCAGCGAAGAAAATATGCGTCCATCAAATAAATCCGGCACGTGCACAATATGCCCCGCATCTCTCAGTTGATCGGCGATTGCTTCAATCCCCTTCGTTCTACCTAAAACATGGTGTAACAACAATACTTCTGCCATCATTCTTTCCCCCAATTTCATTCATCTAATGTATAAGTTTCGACAAAAAATCTGCTTGACCTGCCAGAACTTCAACTTTTTCGACAAGTTCTAGTTTTGAAAGAAAAAATCGAAAAGGTAATCCCCTGCTTTTCAGTATCCTAATTATTTTTTCCAGGACTGCCACCAATGTTTTTTTTCAGCAGATTCCTTTTTGTTACTTATAGTGCTCGAGTGTTTCAAGAGCTCCCTTGGTTAAATTCATAACTATGATTAAAGTGGAATAAGTAAAAGATATTCTTATTTAAATTATTTATAGAATAATATTTATTCTGCGATCTAATAGAAGAAGATTAATAACCTACTAGGAATATATAGTAATTTTTGTAAAAAGTTCAGATAATTGCTATTATTTAATATGTTGTATCTTAGACATTTATTATCGCTGTCAATAATTCTTACGAGAGTACAAATGACTTTAGATTTTGAACGCCCAATTCTAGATTTAAAACTAAAATAACTGACGATGAACATTAGTATTATGACATGACATAAATAAAAATTTATGGAGGAATAGTTATGTGGGTAATATTAGGGGTTACTGCAATAGTAATAACATTTATAAATCTTTATATGTATGCAGCAGGAAAGGACTATAAGCTCGCGATGGCGTTAGGATTATCATTTACAGCCTTAACACTTTGTTCAGAATACAGTTTTGTATCGGAGTGGGTAAAAAGGGAAGATTGGTCAGCTTTAGGGGAAGTACCTAATGTTGAAACGGCATTATGGTGTTTGACAATTGTTTCTATCTTACTAAATATAGCACCCGTACTTTTAGAGCGTAAAGGTAAGAAGTAATGACTTATTGAGATATCATTTAATATAATATGCAATTAATGTGTACGTCTTTATGTATAACTAACAGGGCCATAACATAGATTGGGCAATTGTTTACAGGTTATTGTCTGATTCGATTATTGGACAGGTAAGTGGAATAAGCGTTGATAAGTGATTACGTGCCTAATTTGCATAATAGGGAGGGCGATTGGATGATTTTGCATACTGAAGTAAATGGAGAAGGGGAACCTATTGTTTTTCTACATACTGGGTTACAAACTGGAAATAATGATTTTGTGAAACAAAGAGAGGTTCTTCAAAAAAGTAGAAAAGTAATAGTGCCAGATTTAAGAGGACATGGAAAGTCAGTAAGTGTTGATTTTAGCAACTATTTTGAAGATGCTGCAGAGGATTTGAAAGAGACAATAGATCATTTACATATTGACAAAATTCATTTAGTTGGGTGCTCGCTAGGAGGACTAGTAGGTTTAATATTTGCAAAGAAATATCCTAGCAAAATATTTAGCTTAACTTTGTCTGGAATCACTGCTGATAGACCGAGCGATTGGAAGGAAATGCATTCTCAAGAGGTTCAATTCCAAAAAGAATTATTGGAGAATGATGAAGTGACTAGTCAATTAGATCTGATGCACGAATCTGATTGGAAAGAGTTTATTTATATGGCTAGAGATGAAGATTGGTATCCTTTTGATTATACTTCTGACTTAGATAATATTAGTGCTCCAATCTTATATATGGTGGGCGAAGGGAATAAAGCAGAAGTGGCTTCTGCTTCAAGATACCAAAGAAAACATAATAATTTGCATGTGTGTGTCATTCCATTCGCCTCGCATTTAGTTCATGAACAAAAACCAGATATGTACACTGATGTACTAGTAGAATTTTTAAGTGAAATACAAAATAAGAATTAGTCGAACTTCCGTTATAGGGGCAATAACGGAGATCAATTAGCTGATCTCCGTTAGACTCCCGTCTTCCATCATGGGGAGTTTAGTTGAAGATGTATACTTAAATAAATCTGAATTATTTTAAGGAGACTTTATAGTTTGAATGCGAAATGTATTAAATTCTACGAATTCGGCCATAAATCCTTCTGACTTAATACCAATTAGAGGGGCATATTCACATCGAATTTCGTTGCCGAATATTCCTGGTTATGAGGGAGTTGGTATTGTGGAGGAAGTAGGGCCTTTAGTTTCTAAAGATTTTATTGGGAAACGTGTTTTACCTCTGCGTGGGGAAGGCACTTGGCAAGAACTTGTAAAGGCATCAGCAGATTTTGCAGTTCCAATACCAGATTCCATTGATCATTTTACTGCTTCACAAATGTATATTAATCCAATTACAGCGTGGGTGACTTGTACGGAAGTTTTACAATTAGGACCCAATGATGTTTTGTTGGTTAATGCTTGCGGTTCTTCTATTGGGCATATTTTTGCCCAATTATCGAAGGTATTAGGTTTTCGATTGATTGCAGTCACTCGAAACAATAAATATACAGATGACTTACTACATCTTGGTGCGTCTTATGTTATCGATACTTCTAAAGTACCGCTCTATAAAACAGTTATGGAGTTTACAAATGGAATTGGCGCGGATGCTGCTATTGACTCTGTTGGAGGTTCCTCTGGAAACGACTTGGCTTTTTGTGTACAGCCTAATGGCCAATTTTTATCCATCGGTCTTTTATCAGGGATACAAGTAAACTGGGCAGATATTATAAATAAAGCTAAAGTGAATGCGAATATGTTTCATTTGCGGAATTGGAATGAAAATGTCTCCACAAATAAATGGCATGAAACCTTTAGTCGCTTGATAAGGCTATTAGATGAGAAAAAATTGCATTTTAAGAAGGTGGATTCTATGTACGACTTACTGGATATAAAAACGGCTATTGATGTTGTTGAATCTTCCAATAAGAACAATGGGAAAGTGTTTTTAACAAGCTAGGATTTTTTTGTTCCACTAACTAGCCTATGTATATCGTGAATATGAAGTTGTATCGGGCAGAGATGTAATGAAAAATTGGAGTTTTTTAAGTATCTTCAGGTAATGGAATCTGCGCACAAAATTTTATAAAGATGTTAATTCTCAATAAGGGAGCTATTCTCAAATAAGTAAGGGGAACCTTTTAAGACAAAGGTTCTCTTTTTTTATTCGTAAACAACTTAAAGGCTTGTAGAATGTTCAATGGGAAAGTTACCAACAAAAGAATGGTTATACATATCAATATAATTATTATAAAAATTAATAAATATTTATTGTAAATCAATAAAATTTGTATTAAAATCAAAATCAGAACAAATAAATGAGGTGTTTTTATGGGAAATGTGACAACGTTGTTTTTGAAAATAGCCGTACTTTTTTTAGGAATCCCAGTTTTGGCTCTGTGCATCTTTTTGGTGCCTGAGTTGGCGAACCTTTCAGTAACTTTACTTCCAGAGTTTACAGTAATAAAATATTTTGTTTTCACCGTTTTTGATGCATCAGCAATACCTTTTTATTTTGCTTTGTATCAGGCGTTTAAACTCCTGCGCTACATTGACAAAAATAAAGCTTTCTCTGATTTATCTGTAAAAGCTTTAAAGAAAATCAAATATTGTGCAATCACAATCAGTATTTTGCATCTACTAGTTTTGCCGCTCTTTTATATTTTTGCTGAAGTAGACGACGCCCCGGGAGTGATCCTGGCCGGATTGGTTGTTCCGTTTGCTTCGATGGTTATCTCAGTGTTTGCGGCAGTTCTCCAGAAACTTTTAAAAGAAGCAATTGATATAAAATCAGAAAATGATTTAACGGTCTGAGGTGAATAACAATGGCAATTATTATCAATATTGATGTGATGTTAGCAAAAAGGAAAATGAGCGTAACGGAGCTTTCGGGAAGGGTTGGGATTACAATGGCGAACCTTTCTATATTGAAAAATGGAAAGGCGAAAGCGGTTCGATTATCCACCTTAGAGGCAATTTGTAAGGCTTTAGAGTGTCAGCCAGGGGATATTTTAGAATACAAAAGTGACGAAGATCATTAAACATTATAGAGGAAATAACCATTAGTAGGGGAGGTATTACGTTGGAATTTAACAATTCAATTATTGAAAACATTGCTAACCCCCATGAACTGGAGAGAATCTATAGAAAAGACCCAAAAGCTTTTAAACATTCATTCTTACAGGCATGGGAACAAAACCCTGATTCTCAGGTACTTGGCGTTTGGTATGAAAGATTGCATTTCAAGGAGGCAGCAAATCCGGAGAAATCTTCCAAGAGCCAAAAGGATTTTATATTCATGGGCATTTTAGCCATTATGGCAGGGATATTTACCAGGATCATTTTCCATTTTGTCGAACAGGAAGTGATTGCTCCAATAAACCTGGCATTTGGTATAATTCCTTTTATTGCTACCTATTTTGTGTACAAAAATCCTCCGGAAAAAAGGGTTATTTATTCCCTTGTAGCGTTGTTCCTCCTTGCCGGGGTTTATCTTAATATGCTGCCTTTAAGTGATAAAGACAGTATTATCCTTGCTTATTTACACATTCCCATATTCTTATGGGTCGTGTTGGGGCTTGCATTTACAGGAGATGAGTATTCAAAAGGCAGTACTAGATTAGCCTATATCAAATTTAATTTGGAATATGGTATTCTCTACGCCAGCATGGCTGTGAGTGGAATGGTACTGGCAGCATTAACCATGCAGTTATTCAGCTTTATCGGCTTGGATATAGAGGAATTTTATTTTAGTAATGTCGTTTTATTTGGTGCATCCGCTCTCGCTATTGTGGCTGCATACCTGGTATCAATGAATCTGAAACTGGCTAAAAATATTACACCCTATATCGCTAAAATTTTTAGCCCTCTTGTCCTGGTGACATTGCTGGTCTATCTAATTGCGGTTATATGGCTCGGAAAAAATCCATTCTTGGACCGTAATTTCCTGATAGCCTTTAACGGAATCCTTCTTGGCGTATTGGTCGTTACCATATTTTCCATTACCGAAAGCGACTCAGATGAGAAAAAAACCATTTCAGACTATATCAATTTTACCCTGATTGTTCTTGCCCTTATCATTGACAGTGTGGCATTGTCAGCGATCGTGTTCAGACTTTCTTCTTATGGGATTACACCAAACAGACTTGCTGTTTTAGGTGTTAACATCCTTATCTGGGCAAATTTAATTTGGATTATGTTCTCCTATTTGCGTTTTCTACAAAACAAATCAGGACCTTCATCTATCCAGGATTCCGTCACTAAGTATTTGCCGGTCTACGGGCTTTGGGCAGCTTTTGTGATATTTACTTTTCCTTTACTTTTTAATTAGGAAGGCTCTGATAATGGAACGGTAAGCAAATCTTTACAATTCTAAAAAAAGAGGATGTTCCATTTCGAGTTACAAACCATTACTTCGTTTGTTAAACAGTATCAAGTTCCACGGGACTTCCAATTTACCCCGGACAGCGTAATCATATGAAAATAATCAAACAGAAATGTCTTATAATGCGATAGGCGGAGGATGGGACATAACAAAATCGATCAAATCTAAATACGAACAATTCATAGATTTCCGTGCAAGACTTCGCTTTCCTCGGGTGGAAGGCGAGCCTCCCTCGTTTCTGACGTTCCTGCGGGGTCTCACCTATCCCGCTTTTCCCGCAGGAGTCTTCGTCTTGCACTCCAATCAACAGCTAGAACCAGCTATATACACCAAGTATGCTTACTACAAAAAATAAAAATCCGAGCGATTTCGATTTTCATAATAGAATTTCGAATGATCGTTCGGATTTTTCTTTGACTAAAACACTTTTGTCACAGCCTAAAAGAAACGGTAAAATTGGCTTATTTGGTTTATGTCAACAAACCTGTTGTAAGCCCATTTTATAAAGAAGATAAAGGAAATAGTACAAATCCATACTCTAAATTGAGATGTTTAAAATTTGTCTATTCAATTAATAATTACTATAGATGAATAAACTCATTCACGTCAGGGGCGGTTGCTATATAGGCAATCGTTTTTTTCTTAATTAAAAGTAGATTTTTGGAGAGAATAGCGTATAAATATTTCAAGTGAAAAGAGGCAATTTAATGAAACTTATTTCTAGTTTGTTGCTCATTTTATCTTTCAGTATGGTTTCCTCCTCTATTGGTTTGGCTAAAGAAATTAAGTATAACCACAATAGCATGACCATAGATGAAGTAAAGAAAGAGGTAAACTTTAATGTTCTTGTTCCGGAAAAGATACCTGAAGATTGGAGCTTGGAAATAAAAACATATGATTATAAGGACAAAAATATAAGAGACATTACGTTACATTATATGGATTCAAATGATGAATTTTTAATGCTGGGAATAAATGAAAGAAAGGTTTCCAAAATAGAGATTAGGCAATTGGAAGAAGAGATTTCAAATGAAATTAAAATAAATGTAAATGATGTGAAAGCATATTATAAAGAATGGGCAAACAGTGGGAAAAAATTAAATGGAAATAGAATAGATGGTGGTCTTATAACTTGGATACAAGGCGATACATATGTGGAAATGGACAGTTCTATTTTATCTAAGGATGAGATGGTTGAGATTGCAAGATCGGTAAGGTGAAAGCCTGTATTTTCCCCTAAAAGGAGAAAGATCTTATTAAAGCTCACTAGAAAATAAAATGAGTCATTATATCGATAGAAGAATAGAACGACAGTATCGGCTTTTTGAAACTACATGAAAATGATGTCATTCAAGAAATAAGGTTCGCAAATATTCCAATAGTAGAGGATTTACAAGCTACTATATGACATGCCCGAAAACTCAATGGGGTTATTTGTTTGGAAGGAATTTGTACCTTTTTAATAGAATAATTAGGAAGATGATTAGATGAAAATTTTCACACTTAAGGAGATAAAACGATGGAAAAAAACAAATTACTTAGGATGGACAATGTCGGCATCGTTGTGGAGTCCCTTGATGACGCGATCTCTTTCTTTGAGGAGATTGGTTTGAACCTCGAAGGGCGAGCCACTGTGGAAGGGGAATGGGCTGGCAGCGTAACCGGCTTGGGTTCTCAGTGCGTAGAGATTGCGATGATGGTTACCCCAGATGGCCACAGCCGCATTGAACTTTCGCGATTTCTCACTCCTTCTACTATATCAGATCACCGGACTGCCCCTGTAAATGCCCTCGGGTATCTACGCGTTATGTTCACCGTTGAAGACATTGACGAATTGGTATCAAGACTCACTAAGCATCATGGTGCTCAGCTTGTTGGAGAAGTGGTTCAGTACGAGGACTCGTATCGTCTCTGCTACATTCGTGGAACCGAAGGACTTCTAATTGGTTTGGCGGAACAACTCGGTAACAAGTAAATAAGTGACGTTTTATAAAAAGCCTATTCTGAAATATAATGACTGAAAACACACATCAAAGACACACTTACAACATTAATATCACTTATTCAGGTGGAAATTCTTAATCACCTCGTCTTTATAGGGGCGATAGCCAAAGATCAGCTAATTGATCCGGCTATTGCCCCTTCTTCAATTTTCAGAGAAAAATAAGAGTTGAAATACTATACTTTTGGGAAGATAATTCTTTTTTAAAACGGGTGGTAGGAAGCAAAAGAACCGTCCCCATGCTTCCGATAATAACAAAATAGTATTTAAATTCTGATTATTTATGTATATAATAGTCTTTATACTATTTTAAGGGGGTAAAGCGGTGAAGCGACATATCAAAATTTTATTTTATTTATTTCTTGCATCCATTTTATTTCTTTCTGCTTGTTCAGGTGGGAGCCAATCAAATAGCAGTGCGGATGGTGAGAAAAAGCTTTCAGAGGATGAGAAATCTGGAGGAACGCTTATATATGGTAGAGGGGCAGACTCCATCAGTCTTGATCCTATTAACGTAACGGATGGTGAGTCTATCAGGGTAACACACAATATTTTTGAAACGTTGTTTGAATATGACCATAACCTTGAACTTCAACCAAAGCTTGCAACAGACTATGAAACTAGTGAAGATGGTTTAACGTGGACGTTCTCGCTTCGAGAAGGTGTAAAGTTTCATGACGGAACGGATTTTAACGCTGAAGCAGTAGTATTTAACTTTGAACGGTGGATGGATCCCAATAACCCTTTCCATAAAGGGGATTTTGTCTATTATCCATTTTTATATGGAGGGTTTAAAGGGGATGAAAACCATTTAATTGAAAGTGTGAGCGCTATTGATGAATACACACTTGAAATTAAACTCAAAAGAAAGACTGCACCGTTTCTTAGTTACTTAGCCATTTCTATGTTCGGAATTGCAAGTCCTGCCGCTATCAAAAAGTACGGAGATAAAATAAATGAACATCCGGTCGGTACAGGTCCTTTTACGTTTAAAGAATGGACACGAAATAATTCTATCACTCTGGCGAAAAATCCTGATTACTGGATGGAAGGAAAACCGTATTTAGATCAAGTAGTATTTCAGGTAATACCAGAAAATTCTTCTCGATTAGCAGCTCTGCAAAGTGGTGAAATAGATATTTTAGATGGATTGAACCCGAGTGATACGACGATGGTGAAATCAACGGATGGACTCGAATTACTTAAACGTCCCAGCTTTAACATCGGTTATATGGCGTTCAATATGGAAAAGGAACCGTTTAACAATCCAAAAGTGAGAAAGGCGATAAATATGGCCATCAATAAAAAGGAAATAATAGATGCCTTTTATAATGGTTTAGCCGATGTTGCTACAAGTCCTCTTCCACCATCATTATGGGGACATCATGAGGGGTTGAAAAAGTATGAGTACAATGTAGAAGAAGCCAAAAAACTACTGGCTGAAGCAGGCTTTAAAGATGGTTTTAAAACCAAGTTATTTACAATGAGTAACCCAAGACCTTATCTGCCTCAACCCTTGAAAATCGCTGAAAGCATTCAATCTGATTTAGCGAAGGTTGGGATCGAAGCTGAAATTGCTACATACGAATGGGCAACATATCTTGAGAGAACAAGTGCAGGTGAGCATGATATGGCCCTATTCGGCTGGACAGGAGTGATGGCGGACCCTGACAATTTCTTATATCCTAATCTAAGTAAAACAAACGCGGAAAAACCCGCCAATAATCGCGCGTTCTATAAGAGTGACAAATTTACTCAACTAATTACAGAAGCACGTGAAACACTGGACAAAGAGAAGCGTATTGAACTTTATAAAGAGGCTCAGGAGGTATTCCAAAATGATGCACCTTGGGCAATGCTTTCTTATACGACCACCCCTCTTGCTGAAGCTGATTATGTGGAAGGGTACAAACCCCATCCAATGAGTAATGATTTACTGACAGATATCTATTTAACAAACAAATAGTTTTAGCTTTGGAGGGAATGAGGAATGTACCAACTGTTGAAAGAATTATGTGAGAAAGTGGGCCCAAGTGGGTTCGAACAAGACATACAACGCTTTATTATTGAAAAAATAAAGGATAATGCTGATGAATACCATGTAGATTCGTTAGGAAATGTGATTGCGAAAGTGGCTGCAACAAACCATGATTATCCTTCTATTTTATTTGCTGCTCATTCAGATGAAATTGGCTTTATCGTAAAAAAAATCGAGGCAAATGGAACCCTGCGTTTTGAAAAAGTGGGTGGTTTCGATGATCGAATTCTTCTTGCTCAGCCTGTTGTTATTAAGTCAAGAAAAGGTTATTTACATGGTGTTATAGGGACCTTATCCACCCACTATGTAAAATGGGATGATCCAAAAAGGATTGATTCCCACAGAGAACTCTATATTGATATCGGAGCTAGTTCAGCAGAAGATGCGAAAGAAATGGGGATTGATGTCGGGCAACCAATCTCCTATGGATCGGAACTAAAATTGATCGGCAGTGATAAACAGCCAAGGGTAGTTGGAAAAGCACTTGACGATCGTGCAGGAAGTGCATTGTTAATCAAGTTTTTACAGGATATAAAGATTTCTGAACGTGAACACGGTGATCTATATTTTGCTTTTACTGTTCAAGAAGAAGTCGGGTTGCGGGGAGCCTCTATTTTGACTCCGTCCATTAAACCAGATTACGCCATTGCCATCGATACTACACCAACAAGTGATACGTATGATGTATTGATGACAGGAACGAGAGTATTGGGAGATGGCCCCTGTATTAAAATCGCAGATAAATCCCTCATTTCGCATCCGGTAGTGTCAGAGCATCTAAAGAATACGGCAGCTCAAGCTAGCATTCCGTATCAATTAGAAGTATTTATGGGAATTGGAACAGATGGGGGTGCAATCCATATGACATCAACGGGGGTTTCAACGGGAGTTGTTTCCATCCCCTCTCGCTACACGCACAGCCCTGTAGAAATTGTGGATCTATTGGACATGGAAAACAGCTTAAAGTTAATAAAAGAGTTTACCTATACTGCAAATGAAATAGCTGGTAAGAGTTTTATAGATACCTTTTAATTAACAACCGTACGTCAGCTACAAGAAAGCGGGCACCTGGAGCGAAAATCAACCACTACACGCTTCTTCAAAGTCAACAATGTTTACGAGAACACCCTTGCGAAAAAAGGATAGATCGTTTAAAAACAAAGTTCTAATTTAATAGAGATTGAATTATTTTTATAATGAATGTTGGAATGTTGAAAATCCTGTTGTATCAAAAACAACAGGATTTATTCTTGTTTAGGAAACGGACCAAGATTTATAACAAAAGAATAAGCTTCTATTATTCATTCTTTTCCGAGTCCTGTGAATCATTATGTTGAACTTCAACTAAATCAGTACAATACTTCATATATAAGGAGATCGCATTTAATTGCTTGGCCAAGTAAATATCATTATTTTTTTGTGTGATAGAATAATGCTTTTTTATATTGGCCAGATTGTCATCCTGGGTTCCATCTATGATTTTTTTTATTTCCTCTATGTAGTAAACAGTCTTTCTTAAGAGGGAAATAATAATCGTTTTTCTCACTTCGCTCTCTTCATAGTAGCGATACCCATTAGAATGATCCCTAACTCCTTTTATTAAATTTCTTGACTCCCAATATCGAATAGTAGACGTCTCAACATTGGAGAATTTTGCAAGTTCTCCTATACGCATTTTGGAAGCTTTTATAGGTTTGCTTGGCAAAGCTATAAGAAATTCCTTATGCCGCTTTAATTGTTCTTTTTCTTCTACTAATTTTTTTTGCTCCCCGGCAATGATCCAATGTGCTTCGATAAAGTCTAATCTATTTGCTAATTTCATTAACTTATATGCAACAGGTATTTCGAATCCCTTAAGGAGTTTTCGAATCGTTAGAAATGCAGTCAAATGAATTTCTTCATATCTCCTCTGGTTACCTTCTGTATAATTCACGGGTGGAATTAGATTATTTTTTTCATATCTTTTTAAAGTAGTATTGCTTACCCCAACAAGCTCTGTCATTTTCTTCACAGTATAAATCATTCTTTACACAACCTTAAAGTAAAAGTTTAAAGTCCTTAGTTCACTTTATTTTATCATAATCTACTTGTAGAGGGATTCTATTGTTTGAAAATGGAGTATTGCTTCAAACTGATATGCTAAATATGGAGGTGGAAAAATGAACATTCAAATCCGCAATGCATATGAAAAGAACCTGAAAAATATTGAAGTAGAAATACCAAGGAATCAACTGACAGTCATCACAGGGCTTTCAGGTTCGGGAAAAACTACATTACTAAAAGATACTTTGTACATGGAGGCCCAAAGACAGTATTTAGAGGCAATGAACTATCAAGGTATTCAAAAGCCAAAGGTAGACGAAATCACCAATTTGTCTCCAGCTATCATGATTGATCAAGAGGATAGGAATGATAATCCCCGTTCAACTCTTGGGACACAAACAGATATATATACAGATTTAAGAATGATATTTGAAAAACTGCATGATAGACAGTGTCCGAATTGTAGGAAAGAAATCTCTGCAAGTGATTCGATTGAAGAAATAGAAAAGAGTAATGGGAAATTTACAGTGTATATGATTTGTCCGGAATGCAACGATCGATTTGAAAAATTAACAAGGACCCACTTTTCTTTTAATACAAAAGAAGGTGCTTGCCCAACATGCAATGGTCTTGGAATGTCACTGGCTATTCAAAGCAATTTGTATCAGAAGGATAGGACCATTATTGATGGTGGTGTAAGGATTTGGGCAAAAAACTATGCAGAATATCAACTGAAAGCTTTTATCGCACTTCTGAATTATTTGAAAATAGAGATGCATGAAAATCTGCCTTTAAGGGATTTTACAGATGAACAATTTGAAATACTAAAAAATGGAATACATTCAGAGATGATTTCTGAGGGGAAGAGGAAAAATTTACCCACGAAAGTATCAGAAGGAAAATATGAGGGAGTGGAGCCAAAAATATGGCAAAAGATTGCTGATAAAAAATCTATTCCCCAAAATTTAAAAGAATTCGTTAAAGAAGGAATATGTCCAGATTGCCAGGGTGAAAAACTAAATGAGTTGAGTAGGTCTGCAACCGTTTTTAATCAAAGCTTACCTGTTATTGAAACATGGGAGTTACAACATTTATTAACATGGATTGAACAAATTGATAATAGTATGAATCATAAAAAAAGAGCGTTAGTAAAGGATTATTTGCTGGATGTATCAACTAAGATTGAGCGTATTTCCCAAGTGGGATTAGACTACTTATCACTCAATCGGCCATACTTGACACTTTCAGGGGGTGAAGCGCAACGGTTAAAATTAGCAGCCATTCTTGATTCTCGAATGACAGAACTCATAATCATTTTAGATGAGCCGACGATTGGGTTGCATCCTTCTGATACAGACGGATTACTCTCAATGATTCAAAAAATCAAGGCGCGTGGTAACACGGTTATCACCATCGAACATGATGGGGAATTTATGAAACATGCAGATCATATCATTGAAATTGGTCCCCAGTCGGGTGAATATGGTGGTGAATTAGTTGCTGCTGGAACTTACGATGACCTTCTTAATCATCCATATTCGTTGCTCTTTAGGTCTCACCAAAACAAATATGAACAAACGAGTTATCAACGGCAAACAAGCCATAAAGCAATACATTTAATAGATGCCGATAGCAACAACCTGAAAAACATCTCTACAACATTGCCTGCCAACTGTTTATCTGTCATCACAGGGGTTTCGGGATCCGGTAAATCCAGCTTGCTGTTTGGTGAGATATCATCCACAGGTTTGAATAATAGTGATAAAATCCAGTGGCTAAACAAGTTTGAAGATCTAGTGATTATTAACCAAAAACGACCAAACAGAAATAAACGTTCTGTTATCGCAACCTATATGAATGTTTTTGATGACATTCGCTCTCTTTTTACGAAAGTGGCAAAGAGAAAAAACGTTGATTTTTCTTCATCTGATTTTTCGTTTAATACTGGAAATGGGAGATGTTCAAATTGTTTGGGCTTAGGTGTGGTTGAAAGTAATCAGCTGTTTTTTGAAAATATTGAACTTCCTTGTCCTATATGCCATGGAAATAGGTATACTGATCGCTTGCTTGAAATAAGAATGGATGGCCATTCGATTGCTGATGTGTTGAATTTCTCCATTAACGAAGCCATTGATTTCTTTGAAAGACATAGTTTAGATTCTACCCCCTTAACACTTTTGGGGAAAACCAATCTTGATTATATTACACTGGGTCAGTCGACTGATACATTGTCTGGAGGAGAAATGCAGCGATTAAGCCTTGCCAGTGTGATTTCACGAAAAAAAGGGAATAACCACTTATTTATCATGGATGAGCCAACTACTGGGATGCATAAAATTGATATATATCATTTTATGGAATTAATACAGAACCTTGTTGACAAGGGGAATACCTTCTTTTTTATTGAACATAATCTTGATGTGATTAGACAAGCAGATTATGTAGTAGAACTGGGTCCTGGTGGTGGTGACCAAGGAGGAAATATAGTCTTTAGTGGAAATATTTCTGATTTTATTCATGCTGATACTAAAACGTCAAACTATTTATAAAGTCTTTTTCTGCCGATTAACAGGGAAAATCAGAAACATTTAATGAATGGCTTTCGTCTAATTAAGTATCAATAAAAAGGAGTGGAGGAATGAAAAAAGGGTGGATTTCAATGATCGGCGGGGTAATTTTAGGCTTAATCATCTCCTTCTTTACACTTGAATATGATGGTTGGAAAATCATCCATCATGATAGAGAGGGAGAGGTTTTTCAAGTTACAAATGAGATTGACTTTAACCTTATAACGAATTCATTCCTTATTATTGTCGCATCGGGAGTCGCAATCTATATAGCATTGACACTTATAGGGAAGTTTTTAAACAATAAAAAAACGTAGTGGATTGTATTGTACTTCTTCAAAATATAATGAACCATAACTAAAGATCGTAAAGCTGTTCTTAGGCTTTTTCTTTATTCAACTATTGGGCAAGGTTGTGAATGCTTAGTTTGCTTAAACGAAAAGTGAATATTTATTTAAGGACAATCATAAACCTCTTATGATAAGAGGTGATTCGAATGCAAAAATACAAGCAGTATGCTGTATTTATTTTATTTTTGTTTTATCTTTTTTGGTTGATGGTAATGAGCTTTGTAGGGATTGGAACTCGCCATTTGAGGGCTAATAACTATGAAGGGATAAATAATAATTTTATTCCATTTCATACAGTGATTAGTTATGTATTTGAAATAGACCACTATAACTTTGATACTTGGTTCTACAATACTATTGGGGTAGTTATTATATTTATGCCATTAGGGTTTTTACTCCCAAAAGTTTTCTCTAACTTTAATACATTAAAAAGCGTATTATATTTTTCACTAGTGATGAGTATGAGTATAGAAATTGTTCAGTTTCTAACTAGATTAGGAGTATTAGATGTAGATGATGTTATCTTAAACCTGGCTGGGGCAGCCATAGGATATCTGATCTCTAAACTAATCTAATATAATATTGGTTCCCATTCAACAGGGGCTTATCTTGAATAGGATAAGCCCCTCTTCATGTGGAATAAAAGATTGAGTTCTATGTAGTAGTTTGAAATAATTGGAACTAAGTTAAAGGGGAGTTTGCTGATCTTCAATTACCGGAAAAAGTTATCAGAATGATTAGGGTGATTTTAGTCTAAAAAGTTAAGTGTTTATTGAAGAATAGGGATTTTAGAGGATTGATGTATATTAGGTGTCCTGTACTTAAGGAGGAGGTAGCCATTTGAATTTAACAAAGAAGAATGGAATAGAATTTCTTGATTTCATTAGAATGCCTGAAGAAAATATGTTCCATTATCAGCCATTAGCTGGTTCCTTTGCGGTAATGAAATGTGAAGGTAAATTTCTTATGTGTTATAACGTGTGGCGGAAACAATGGAAATTGCCGGCTGGACGTAGAGAAGGTGATGAAACTCCTAAGGAATGTGCAATTAGGGAGGCATTTGAGGAAACTGGACAAATCGTCTTGGAACGCAGAAAAAAAGAACTGTACTATGAAGTCAGTTCAATTAATAAGTATTTTAGTTTTTAAGAGGGGAAATGACATGGTTATAAAAAAATCTTTCCCATTTAGCCAACAAACCTTTTCCATTTTCACCACGTTGTATGTTCATTTCGTGGTTCTCATGAAATTCTGCTATTCGTTTATTATGTTCTTTTTGCCAATGATGGAGAGCAACTTGTTTCATTTTTATTCTCCTCTCGTTTGATACATTAATTATATAACTCTGGTTGAAAATTACAAAGTAAATTTACCCACAAAAATTGACATGAAGATGTTAAATGGAAAGGAGAACATTTTGCAATGAGAATGGAAGTGCGATCATTGAAATTGAACCTGTAAGATACAGAACCACTATGTGTAATACGATTTATATTGTGTACTTTATGTTCAACGGGCGGATATGTTATCTAAGGAAAAAGGATTGCTTAAAATTACTTAATTTGAAATAATTGGAATTGTTGGTGTGCACATAAAAGAAGACATAAATAAAAGTTTACATTTTAAGTAGAAACCGGAATAAATTATAGAGGGGGAAGGTTATGAAGAAAGGGTTAATATTTTTAGGGATGTTGATATTAACAGGATTTGGAACCATCTTTCTAATTCGATTCCTGCGAGATGGAGACTTTTACTATGTCGAATTTGTCACGAGTATTATTGGGCTGATTATGATTTGCGTAGGGATATTTCTAAAAATGGGTTCTAATTCAACAAACGATTCTTATTAAATTATCGGACTGTTTGTTGAAAACAAGAGTTATCTCTTTCTTTAAAGAGGGAGGTTAATGAAGCAGAGGAACTTTTCCTTTCTATTTCGTATGTTAAGTGAGCGTTCGTAAGATACATAATATTTTGTTAAGAAATAATCCTCTAATCATTTATATACCAATCATTGAATTTGAGAAAAAATACATTTAAAGTAACGGGGCATTAGCTGAAGATCAGCAAGAGAAGGTCTCCAGCTATTTCTTTCTTCCGTTAAAGAGAAAGGTTAATTAAATAATCTTTATTACATAAACCGGTAGGATTACTGAACAAAGGAAGGAATTGAAACAGGGAGATATGGGCGTATTTAAAAAGATAGTTACTCTCCTAAATAGACTCAAGCAAGTGTTTTATTATTATGACGATGAAGATTTTTCGACTTTTGAGAAAGAGTATATTGATAACATAAAAAAAGCAAATCCTTATGGACTTTTTGTGTTAATCTTTGGTGGAATTTCATTCGCATTTGGACCTCAACATGTCATTTTTCCTTTAGTAACTTTGACAGTCGCTATACTTACAATTGGGACATTTGATCAAGATAAAGAAGACAATCCTTGGACATTTATCTTGGGATCTCTTCTATCTCTCATAGGATTATATATGTATATTGTTGGAGCAGTTCATACTCTAAAATTATAAAAATTATTCTTTTTGAATTTCGTTTATTTCATCAAAAGGTTATTAAACAAATATCTCTTTTTTCTAGGCATTAAATGAAGTTCAACCCTATCAATGGTGCAAAGTAAATAAAAATTAGAATTTAGACTTATCCTTTAAAGGAGGAGTTTGCTGAACAAGTAACTCCCCTACATTGTTCAGTAACAGAATTAGCAAGATGCTAAAGGAAAGTTCATATATTTAAGTTGGATAAAGATTGGAGGTTGGTATAGTGAGAAAAAATGTCTTCTTGCTTGGTTCAATTTTTAACATTTTCCTATTTGTTATCACTATATTTCAAATAAGCCGGCCGAAAATTGGTCCCATTGGCAGTGGAGAGATGTCTACATTCTCTTGGATTTTAATCTTTTTTCCACTGGTATTGGGAATGATCTTTCTTCTGTTGTTTATTGCATTGTCCACAGGAAAAAAGAACACCAAAGACATTGATATATAATAGTAAAATCTAAACTTAGTAGTTTGCTGTATTAGGAATATGTGGAGTTTTGAAAATACCATACTAAGAGAAAGCTCCAAGAAGATTTCTTGGAGCTTTTTTTCATGCTTATGATTGGCTTGGGACTTTGATCGCTTTGATCATTTGTCGTATCGAACCGAGGTGGTAGGCGGAATGAGCGATTGCTCCCAACAGACCACTCGATAGCTGTTCATCTAAGGAGTTAAGTGAATTGATCTTGGTGAGTAGCGTGGTGTATTCTTGATGAAGTTCGGAAGAGAATTGTGTCCATGTGTTTTTATCAACATTAGTAACTTTCCACGATGCTTCCCAGTCCTTACTGGGTTCTTCTCCCTTTAAGTAGGAGTTGGAAACCCATAAATAATAGCGGGTATGATCGGTTTGGGCGGCGATTGTCGTCCCATTGACAGGTATTGAAGCCTCTTCTGCCGATAATTCTTCAAGCGTTCCGAATAAACCACTGCCAGGCTTGGATTCTGTGTACCAGCTTCCGTTTCCATCAGGTCCTTCAAATGTTTCTTTCAACAAGGTTCTAACAGCTACCAACATCGGATTCTCCATCTTAGTACCTCCTGATTTTATAATTAACCACCATAAATACTTTAGCTGGTTATAAGTTTACTCCGGTTGTTTCTAACTGTCAATATGTATTATGATGGTTAGAGTAAAGGAGTCATGATCATGTTGGAAACAAACCCTTATATGATGGTCGGAGAACGTTTGTGTATGGATTTTATCAATACCGTCAGTTGGCGGGAAAGTGCTGATAAACGGCGGGATTGGTTTACGAGCTACGTTAAGTTGGTTGACTGGTCGATCCATGCTGAAGTGTTGACTGCCTCACAGGCACAGAATCTTCTAATTGAGGCCGGGGAAAACCCTTCTCAAGCAGAAGAAACCCTAAAGCAGGCAGTCGAACTGCGGGAAGTCATGTATCGAATATTCAAGAGCATTTCAAAGAAGACCTCGCCGAACGAGCAGGATCTGGCACACTTTAATAAATCCGTGAGCCACTTCTATCGATCGTTGCAAGTCATTCAAGACGAGGATCAATTCACTTTGAAGTTCAAACAAACAGAGAAAACCCTTGATACGATGCTGCCTCCCATTCTGCAATCCGCTGTCGATTTACTCGTTTCAAAAAGTGAATTGGAGCGGGTCAAGCAATGTGAAGGAGACCCTTGTGGCTGGTTATTCTTCGATACGAGCCGGAACCGGAGTCGCCGCTGGTGTTCAATGGCGGATTGCGGCAATCGTGCCAAAGTTCGACGATATTACCAAAAAGAAAAGTGACCACATTCGGTCACTTTTCCTTTAAGGGTAGATATTTATCAGTAATTGAAAGAAGCCCGATTCACCATTATTTTATAATGAGCCTAAGTTTGTGTAATGCTTAAGATGATCATTAAAGTCTTGTTCACACAATTACTTGATAAGTTAATCTTAAAAAGGTTTTACTTCTTCTGAAATTACTCATTAACTTATATATAGGAAGAACCAAGGGAGCAAGGGACAATTCCTCTTGTTTTTTTTTATGTTTAGGATCTTTTAAAAATATACAAAGGTACTTTAATAAAACTTTTGAAGCCAAATACTTAATATGTCCGTCTAATACTTAGTAATACATAAAGAAAAAGAAGGTGAGTTCAATTATTGAATTAGTTCACAAAGCTCAGGAAGGCGACGAAGAGGCATTTTTGACAATATTTCAAGAATACGAAAAAGACATTTATCGAATGGCTTATGTATATGTGAAAAATCAGGAGGATGCACTTGATGTCGTTCAAGAAACGGCGTATCGCTCATTCAAAAAGATAGGCACCCTAATGAATCCTGCATATTTTAAAACATGGTTAATAAAGATCACCATTACCTGTGCAACGGATATGCTGAGAAATAAAAAGAAGATCATTCATCTGAACCCGGAATATGCTCTTCACATTGATTCAGAAGATCGTGATCTTCCTCTTTCATTATCCTTGCATGATTTGCTTGACACGTTAAATGAAAGTGAGAAAAACATCATACTCTGGAAATTTTATCATGGATATACACTTAAGGAGATTTCAGAAATTGAGGAGTCGCCATTGGGTACAGTAAAGTCTGTTTTATATCGAGCTCTGGCAAAACTCCGAAAACAGGTTAGGAGGGTTGATATGTATGAATAATAATATTAGGCGTGAATTAGAGAAAATTGACATTCCGGATGAGTTACATAGTAGAGCCAGATTAGGCGTCGAGAAAGCAAAAGCAGAGTTCAATGTACGTAGTAATCCCCCTGTAAAGGAGAACACGCCTAGTCTTGTAAGCTCTCCAAAGGGAAAAAAGTACAACTATAAAAGACTTTCAATCATTGCGGCGGCACTCTTGCTAATTACTTCAACGTTAACATTCACACCAGTTATAGCGGCCATTCAAGAAGTATATGACAAAATTTTCTCAAGTAAGCATATTGATGATACAGGTGTGAGAAATGCCGTTATATCAGGCGATGGACAGATTCTTGATCAAACATATATTGATGAAAAATATGACATCACCGTCCATTTTGAACGTGTGTTGACAGATGATAAGGAAACAAAGCTCCTTCTTACCTATCAAAGTGAAAAAACCGATTTAAAAGACTATTATGTTGATCTATTCGAAGGTGTAAGCTCGATCAACTTAATGGTTGGAAATGAAAAAAGAAAATTGAAAAATGTAGGCTGGGGAAGTAGATATTATGACAGTAAGGAAAACAAAGTAGTATCAGCCCTTTCGTTTGAATCATTAAAGGATTATGAGGGAAAAGACATACGGTTGGAAATAGATCAGTTAACGATTTATAAAGATAGCGGTCGGGAGAGCGTGGAGACAACCTGGCCATTAGATTTCATGATCAAGCCGGCTGCAATATCAGAAAGAAAAACAATAGAGCTCAATAAAACATTCACTTACAAAAGGGAAGCCTACACCGTTACAAGGGTCGAGTTCTCTAAGTTGGAAACAAGGGTGGTAGTTAAGGGGTCTGACACAGGGGTCCTGACAGATGATAATGGTATGGAATACGACGTGATGAGTAAACTGGAACGACAATTCCTCAATGCAAGGAAACACAGTAAAGAATACGGGTATAGTGTCAACGAAAAGAAATCAGGAGTGTTTTTAAAATCAGAAGGCAAAAAAGTGGAACCGATTTTTAGTAAAGGAGAAGTTGAAGGAGAAAATGACGAATACATTATGACGTTTGCTCCGGTTAGAAATCAAAAGGACTGTATTCTTGAAGTAGGGGACGCTGTCGACATACCTCTTAATAAATCCGGAAAAGTTATACAAAAAGCAGTAGAAGATGAACAATCTGAAATAGATGCAGTGTTGGATGAATATGGATATACATTAGTGCCACTGACAAAAGAAGAAGAGAAAGAGATCAATCAATATCTCGAGACATTCCCAAAAGAACTTTCAATTAAGAGAAAAGCTATTGGGAAGCTAAAAGGTCATGAAAACTCGAAAATTCTAGAAGTTAGTATATCAGAAAGATCTAGAGTTCTTAGTATGAGTGAGGCCCAGAATTCAGAAGCGGCTAAAAAAATCAGGGAAGAAAATGGATTCTCTTTCATTCCGATTTATTTGAACCCAAGGTAAAGATGGAGAAGGTCCCCTTTTAATGAGAGGGGGCTTATTTTCATGTTGTGTCATCCGAGAAAATAAAATAAGAAACTTTACTTTTTTCTGAAACAGTAGTAAGACAAAGATATGGAATTGGATATTTATTTTATTTTTGTATATGAGTGGGTCATATAACTATTCCCTGCAGCTACTTAGTCCAATGAATGTATACAGACAGGAGAATAACATTCATGGAATAAAAAATACTTGAATGTCTGAACAAGGTCTATCCAATAGATTTCACCAAAGGTTGAACTAGTAACAAAAGGCCGCCCGGTTGACTGATAAGTATTTCCTCAAAAGTGGATTTAGCACAAGCACTTGAAGCTGCAAGTCATTGTAAGCAGGCAAATTAATTTGGTTAATGGGATGTAAAGTCAAGACGAAGGGGAGGTTTCAATGTGGTGGGAGTATTATGGAGATGCAGTCATGTTTGTCTCAGTGCTGACTGCTGTCTTGGTTCTAATTTCTATTCATTTCTTCAAAACGAAAAGTAAACGAGGGTTCATGATTCCCTTATCCATATCTTTAATTGGCTATGTCTCCATTGTTATAGGCATTGTTTTTATCAGAGGATGGAACAGGATGGGGTTTTTGGTTTATGGGGTGATTATAATGGGGATTGGTTTCCTTTATTATCTCGGAGTTGGGGTTTATAAAAAGATAAGATACTGAATGGGTAATGCTTTTATGAGAAGTGAGTTTCTAAGGACAATAGTTTAGTAACAGGACCAAGTAAGGAATGGATTTCTTATGAGCGATAAAGAGCCTTCCCATCGTTGGGGTATGGTAAGAGTAAATTCCTTGATCAAATATAAAAATTGAAATAATCAGGCTTCGTTTAGTGGTATTTATTAAGGAGGGAACTGCATTTGCAGCACTGCAAGAACTGCCATACCCAATTCAAATGGAAAAAGGTCTACCAATACTTATGGGGGCCAATTATTAAACCACTCTGCTGTCATACTTGCGATCAAGAGCACTCTTTGACCATAAAGGGGCGGTTTACGAATAGTATGCTGACCATTTTTCCCATGTTAGTCTTTATGCAGTTTCTTTCACCATTTCAAAATATTCTTTTAACTGGTGGAATAGGATTCCTTTTGGGTATTATTGGTTCTCTTCTGGGTCCATACTTAGTGGGATTTAAACTTGACGATAACAACCAGTCCAATATGATATGAGATTATTAAGAGAGGATGATAAAAATGAAAAAAGTTCTTTTACTTACTCTTTTAACACTCATTTCTTTATTGTCCGCATGTTCTTACAACCTCACCTTTGAAGACTTCTTTCACAAAAAGATGAAGGAAATATCAAAAGGATATGATAAAGAAGTGAATTACTCCTATTCTCTCGTTCATAAAGAGGAAGATGTGGTCCAACCAAACGATGCGATTGCCGTATTCACAGAAAACAATACCCGGGGAGAGCAAATATTCATCGCCTATTTTAAACAAGAAGATGATCAGTGGGAATGGAAACAAACGAGAGGAGCAGAATGGGATACCCCGGTAAAGTGGTCTGCCATGCATCAGGAACAGTATATCTATTCAGGTGCAATCAGTGACTCTTCCATTAAGGCCGTATTTGCAGGGAAAGAAAAAGCCAAAATCATTGAGGTGGAAGATGATAAACGGTTTTGGTATGCCATCAGTGGTGAAAAGGATGTTGAAGTGAAGATGGTCATGAAAGACGGAACACAGAATGTAATAGATGAAATAGATGATGAGATGTTAAAGGAATGGACAGAGAGGCTTACTAAAAATAAATAACATTCTTTATGGGGGAAGTATAATGCAGACACATATCAGAGAAGCCACCAAAAATGATTATGATGCGGTTCATCGAATACAAAGACAAGTTCACGAAATACATACAAAGGAAAGGCCAGACCACTATCGGATGGCGGATACCACGCTGGACCAGGAGTATTTTAATAACGTAATAGATGGAGAAAACACAAAGGTATTCGTATTAGAAGAAGCCCAACTCATCGCGTATACCATCATCACGATAAAGAATACCGATGAAAGACCCATTCTCAATTCTAAGAAAGTGGTCTATATGGATGATTTTGGTGTGGATCGTACGTTCAGAGGAAAAGGCTTGGGGAAGGTATTCTTTGGGGAGATATTGGAGTACGCAAAGGCTATAGAAGCAGATTCATTGGAATTAGGCGTGTGGGAATTTAACGAAGATGCTATAAAATTCTATGAATCAATGAATTTAAAGACCCAAAAGAGACGGATGGAAATCCGTTTATAATGGTTTTGTAATTTCCGTCTATATTAAAATAGAAATAATAATGCTTGATTTAAATGGCGTAAAACTTTTTGTTATTGGATCTTTTCGTAAAGATTGTTGTTTTTGAACAATTTATTTCTTGAGCTCTGTCAATCGATGTTAGGTGGATGGTGGGATGGACTGCTTTGCTTCAGCTAGCGTGTGGACGAGCCTCTTCAGCTAAAACGAACGGGGTATCGGCACGCTTCCCCGCCGGAGTCTACGTAGTTCCTCCTCGCCATCTAAACACGAATCAGAACTTACTAGTGACAAGAGGCAATTGTAAGAGCAGGATGTTGATCGCTCAACATTTAAAAAAAAGCTAGAGTTAAAACGAAAGGTATTTATATATCTATTTCTTACCCAGGCTTAGAAAGTTGATTGGAACGGAAGGTGCTTGACTCCCTCGGGAAAAGTTATAATATCAGGTCTTACAACCGTTTTATTTCTCTATTAAAATTTTTTAAAAATCATCTCGGCTAAATATCTTCCTTTTTTTATCATTTGTTCAAAATAAAGGGATATA
>NZ_CAJGBF010000036.1 GCF_904424705.1 Rossellomorea arthrocnemi
CGGCCCATTTCGTCTCACTTGAATATACGTTTTTGCCCATGCAAAAACACCTCCGTTTTCAGTACTTGTAATAAGTGTACCATTTCGGAGGTGTTTTATATTGTCCCATTTAATTATGTTAGTCTAGATTGCTTTATAGTATGAATGCTCTTTTTTCCTGAAAAATATAGGCCATTTAGCTCTGATACCAAATGCTCCTATAGAGGATGAGGGAACTGCGTAGACTCCTACAGAAAACGGGCGTGCCGAGACCCCGGAAGCAAAGCTGAGGAGGCCGTGGAAAGCGGAGCAGTTCCCCTCACCCTCTAGCACACACACTATGTCAGAGCATCCATAACCACAATCTTTGCGAAAACAGCCTTTTAAAAAAGCCTGATCCCTCCCACACATCAGGGAAAGACCAGGCTACTTCACCTTCTTACCGTTTCCTCACAGAATCCCTTTCAACAAGCTCCGTTGTCAGCTTGTAATACGAATCGACCTCTTCTTTCATGAGCATTTGAAAGATAAGATGAACTGCCAGTGCACCTGCTTCATACTTCGGCTGCCTCATGGTGGTCAAGGGAGGGGACACGTATTCTGATAGTTGGATATCGTCAAATCCAATAATGGAAATATCCCCCGGGATGGAAATGTTTTTTTCGTTCAAGGCTTGTAATCCTCCGATGGCCATTTCATCATTTGCATAAAAGATAGCCTGGGGGACATCCCTTTGGGCGATCAGCATTTTGGTGGCTTGGTAGCCTCCTTCCCGGGTGAAACCCCCTGAGACTTTCCATTTTGATTTGTATTCGATGCCGTGTTTGTCCAGTGCTTCACGGAATCCCTGGAAACGAAGCTCATTATCATGGGAGTTATAAGGTCCGCTGATGAATGCCATATCCCGGTTTCCTCTTGCAATCAAGTGTTCTGTTGCCACAAAAGCTCCGTGCACATTATCGACTTCTATCTGGGTGACGTAATCGCTTTTGATGCTCCTGTCGAGAACCACGATGGGAAAGCCTTCCCTTGCCGATTCAAGGATGGTGACGTCACTGATATTGTGAGCGAGAATGATGACGCCGTCGACACGTTTTTCCTTCAAGAACTTAACGGCAGTCGACTGCACGCCCCCGATGGAACTGCACGCGATCAAATCATACCCGTTCGTGGATGTAACATCCTGTACCCCCTTGATCAGCTCAGAATAATAAGGTCCTGATAGATCGCTTAGAATCAAGGCGATTGTATTCGTGCTAGTCCGTTTCAAATCGGACGCAAGCCCGTTTTTTTGGTAATTCAATTGTTTGGCTGCCGCTACTACTTTTTGTCTTGTTTCTTCGCTGACTTTCTTACTGTTATTCAATGCATAAGAAGCGGTCGAAACGGCTACACCGGAGAGCTTTGCTACATCTTTGATGGTTGCCATATGTTCACATCCTATTGCTTCTATAAATGAAGACATCCTTCTTATTTGATTTCTTCTGTTCATTATACATGAAAGCGCTTCAAATATTGGGTTATTTTTCTATTAAATAAACTATCGTTTCGTAAGGACGGAGGTGTCCAAGTTCTGACGGTTTTTCACTCGGATTGGAATAATTGCTGATAATGATTTCCGCATGGGAATCATCCATTTTTTCAGGTAAATGCACAACAGGATTTCCCCCATAGAAGTTCGCCACTACCAACAGCGTTTGATCGGCCCATTTTCTCGTGTATGCCATGATCTCGGGGTGATCTCCCAATAAAAGCTCATACTCCCCATATAGAAGGATATCCAGTCGTTTCCTGAGCGCAATGAGCTTTTGATAATAAAAAAAGATGGAGTTCTGATTCTTTATGGCCTGTTCAGCGTTTATTTCTATAAAATTCGAGTTCACTTCCATCCACGGAGTTCCTTCGGTAAAACCGCCATGTGCATCGTCATTCCATTGAAAAGGGGTCCTGGCATTGTCCCTGCCCTTAGTACGGATCGATTCCATGATCTCTTCCTCGGGAACACCTTCTGATTTCTTTTCATGAAAATAGTTAATCGTTTCAATGTCACGATAGTGAGTAATATTGTCAAATTCGATATTGGTCATCCCGATTTCTTCCCCTTGATAAATAAACGGAGTCCCCTGCATCATGTGAAGAACGGTTGCCAGCATCTTGGCGGATTCATCCCGATACTCCTGATCATTCCCCCATCTGGATACAATACGGGGCTGATCATGATTATTCCAGTATAAACTGTTCCATCCTTTCTGAAAAAGGGATGTCTGCCACTTGCTCAGTACCTGTTTCAACTCAACAAGATCCAGTTCCTTCAAGGCCCATTTCCCTTCCCCTGCTCTTTCATCCAGGGACATATGCTGAAAGGTAAACACCATATCTAGCTCATTCCTGTCTTTCCCCGTATAAAGCTGCGCGGTTTCGGGCGTAGCGGAAGGGGTCTCACCGACTGTGATCGTCGGATAATGCGAGAGTACGTTTTCATTCATCTCCCGTAAGTAATCATGTAACTTAGGTCCATCTGTCAGTACTTTCTGATCGATTTCCTTTCCGATCAAGTCGATCACGTCCATGCGGAATCCACTGACACCTTTATCAAGCCAATAGTTCATCATTGTGTACAAGCGTTCCCTGACTTCCGGGTTATGAAGATTGAGATCCGGCTGTTTTTTACTGAAGAGATGGAAGTAATACTCACCTGTTTGTTCATCCCATTCCCATGCGGATCCACTGAAGACGGATTGGATATCACTTGGAGGACCGTTCTCACTTCCCCTCCAAACATAGTAGTCCCGATAAGGATTATCCTTTGATTTCCTCGACTCCTCAAACCAATGGTGTTCATCTGACGTATGGTTGATGACGAGGTCCATCATGATGTGGATGTTCCGTTTCTTTGCTTCTTCGATCAGTGTCTCCATGTCTTCCATCGTACCGAATTCAGGCATAATCTCATAATAATTGCTGATGTCATAGCCGTTATCGTCATTCGGGGATTGATAGACGGGGCTTAACCAGATAATGTCGATTCCGAGTAGTTCGAGATAATCGAGCTTCTCGATGATGCCCTGTAGATCCCCGATCCCGTCTCCGTTGGAATCATTGAAGCTTCGGGGGTATATTTGATAAATTGTGGATTTCTGCCACCATGTTTTTTCCATCGTTACACCTCATTCACCATTCTTTTTTATTCGCTCTTTCGAAAAAAATAGTATTTTATTGCATTAGGAACTGCCTGAGCTCTGTCTATGTGTAAGTGTGGTAGATGGTGATGGGAACGGCTTCGCTTTCCGGCGGACGAACGGCCGAGCCTCATCAGCTTTTTAGCCCGAGGAGGCTCAACTCACGCCCCGCGGAAAGCGAGCACCGCAGCGGAAATCAACCACCACTCGCTACCTTCCATGCAACAACCTATACGAATTTTTCAATCAAAGAAATATACCAGGCACATCCATAAAGCTCTGTACCTGGTATATGTTGATTACTTAATGCCTGACATCGTAAATCCTTCCACGATGTATTTCTGGAAGAAGGAGAAGATGATGATGATCGGTACGACCATGAAGGCTGCCCCGGCCATTTGCAGGCCAAAATTATTGGCATATTGCCCCTGCAGCAGTGAAAGACCGACAGATAATGTGTAGAGGCTTTCGTCATTGGCGATGATCAACGGCCATAGGAAACTGTTCCACGCGCCGATAAACGTAAGGATCCCCTGCACAGCGAAGATCGGCTTCGCAATCGGTACAATCAATCGGAAGAAAATATAGAACTCCCCTGCTCCATCGAGCCTTGCTGCTTCGATCAGATCAGTCGGAATCGTCGTCATGAACTGCCTGAATAAGAAAATACTGAAGGCGGCTGCGAGACCCGGAAGCACGATTCCCGTCATCGTATTTGTCAGTCCCATTTCATTTAGGATCAGGTAAACAGGAATCATCGTAACCTGTGCGGGAATCATCATCGTTGCCAGCACAATATAGAAGATCTTCTCCCTGCCTTTAAATTGATACTTGGCAAATCCGTAACCGGCCATGGCATTAAAAAACAGACCGACAAAGGAAAATAAAACGATGACGAGCGTATTTCGTAAATAGACACCGAAATTCATGCTTTCAAATAAATTCACGTAATTTTCGAGTGTCGGATTCTCCGGTATTAAACTTGGCGGTATTTGAAGCACTTCACTTTCAGGCTTGAATGAGCTTGAAATCATCCAAATAAACGGAACTGAAACGATAATTCCGCCCAGTATAAGTAAAATGGCGACAAGTAGCTTTTCCATTTTAAATTTCGTTGTTTTTGTATCCATATTTTCATCCCCGATACTGTAGAGTTTTCAACATTAGTATTCTGTATCAGATTTTCTCAACTTAAATTGAAGAAGTGTGATGATAATGATAATGATGAACAGTATAAACGATCCTGCTGCTGCATAACCGAATTCACTGAACTGGAAGCCTTTTTGATAGATGAATAATGCCATCGAGATGGTACCGTCTAAAGGTCCACCATTCGTCATGACAAATGGCTCTTCGAAGAATTGGAGCCAGCCAATTAAGGTCGTTACGGTTACAAAGAAAGTAGCATATCGTAATAACGGGATGGTCACATTCCAAAGAACCTGCCAGCGATTGGCCCCATCCATTTCGGCTGCTTCATAATAGGATTTCGGAATTCCCTGTAAAGCAGCGAGAAAGATGATCATATTGATCCCTATCCCTTTCCATACAGCTAAAACAATCAACGATAGCTTAGCGATCGTTGGCTCTCCTAACCAAGGAATCTTCTCGACATCCAGTAATGATAATAAATAGTTAAATAAACCGTATTCAGTATTGTAAAGAAATCCCCAAATAACGGCTACTGCGATGATATTTGTAATGGAAGGCATATAATATACTCCACGAAAAACTGTAAACAATTTGCTTGTTCCGTAATTGAGGAGTAAAGCAATTCCTAATGAAAATACGATGACAAGAGGAACACCGATGATGACATAGAACAAAGTGTTGAAAATCGACTTGTGAAACAAGCTGTCTGATAGTAATGCAGAGTAATTTTCCATACCTATAAAGTTGACGTTTGTCCAATTGGCCAGCCCTTTTAAATCCAGGTCCGTAAAACTTATAATAAAGGCTACAATGATAGGAACAATACTGAAAACAGTTAAAATGATTACTGCTGGAGCAATAAACACATAGGGATGTTTGTTTTTGAATATGCTACTTTTCATATTGCTCATGATACCCCACCTAACCAAAACACTCTAAATAAGGTATGATTCTAAAAATGGAGTTCAGGCAATCCGGATGCGGATGTGCCTGTAACTCCAAATGAACCTTATCAGCAAGTGCTTTTCATTTAATGTTATTCTACTATTTCTTTGGCTTTCTTATTGAACTTCTCAATTTCACTATCGACATCTGCTCCACCTACTGTAATTCTTTCAATAGAAGCAAGGAATTCTTGAGTGATCTTCTCAAATTCTTTGATCTTAGGTGATGCTTTCGTATTTTCTAATTGCTTACCGAACACAGAAAGTAATGGATCCTCTTTTAACTTAGGTTCTTCCCAAGCATCAACGCGAGATGGTAGAGTGTTCGATACATCTAACCATTCCATTTGTGTATCTACTTTATTCATGTATGAGATGAATTTCAACGATTCTTCTACATGTTCAGAGTTGTGGAAGACAGAAAAGACTGATCCACCTATACTGGACGTATTTGTTTCCTTTGTAGGCATAACGGCTACAGCCCATTTATCCTTTATGTCAGGCGCTTGATCGTTTATGATGTTTATCATCCAAGGACCGCTGAAGAACATTGGTTTGACCCCGTCTTTAAACGCTTGGACAATATCCATTCCATCTGCTGTCGGACTTATCCCCTCTTGAAAGAAACTTGCATAATACTTAATTGCTTCTTTAAATTCAGGACTTTCAAAATTCATTTTGTCTTTTCCTTCAAATTCATATCCATTTTGCCAAGCAAAAATATAAGGAGTAATCTGGTCATTACGGTCAATATCAAGACCATAGACATCATCGCCTCTGGCATTCAACTTCTCAGCGGCATCTTTTAATTCATCCCAAGTTGAAGGTGCTTGATCATATCCTACTTCTTTCAATAAATCTGTACGATAATATAACACTCGAGTATCAATATACCAAGGAACACCAATTACCTGGTCATCATATTTCATAGTTTGAGCCGAGCCCGCAAAGTAATTTTCAGACTTGAATTCCGGATAGTCATCTAGATGTGAAGTTAAATCTAAAAGTGCTCCGGCATCTGCGAATTCTGGAATCCATGTAGTTCCTAATTGTACTACGTCAGGACCGTTCCCTGAAGCTACAGCAGTAAGAAGCTTATCATGTGCATTTGCCCACGGTATTGCTTGAACCTTTACAGTGATATCTTTGTTTTCTTCTTCAAATTTTTCAGCCATTCCTTTTAACTTCTTACCTTCTTCCCCCATTGCCCACACAGTAACTTCTTTCTTTCCATCCTTTGAATCACCGTTGCCTCCGCAAGCTGCAAGAATCGTCGATAATGCCAGTATACCGATCAGTAGTAAAGACCACATTTTCTTTCTCATTTTCCCATCTCCATTTCTATTTGTTTTTAAAACTCTTTAAAAATGGTAAAGCATGTCCCGAATGATTCCCTTTGATAGAAGACTTAATCTTTAAAGATGGCTGTTTAAACATTGCCATCCACTCTGTCAACCAGTGTGTGCTAGATGGTGAGGGGAATCTCTCCGCTTACTGCAAAAAAGCAAGCATCATGCGCGGAATTCAACTCCTGCATACTTCTTTAAATAGCCACAATCTTTACGAAAGAGTCTTAAAGGTAAAAAGGAAAAACACTCAAGATTTATTGAAACGTTTCGATGACTATATTATAATCAAACGTGAATACGCTTTCAATACTTTTTTAGAAATTACTGAATTGAAAATAAAATCAGCCTGTCCCAGACCTATATATCACAAGTAAAACACTGATGTGTAGATATTAAAGGTAGTTTATGGATGGTAAGGATCGGGTTGACTAACGGAAGAAACCCCCTTATAATTCAACTCAATTGATTATCGAAACGTTTCACCATTAATAAAAATCACACTATAAAATGTTCATACGGAGGTTCTATCAATGAGCGAGAATAAGCTGCTATCATTATTGAAACAAATGACATTGGATGAAAAAATCGCCCAGCTTATGCAGTTGGCCACACCTTTCTTCAAAGGGGCGAAAGAGCAGGGACAAATTACAGGGCCTATGGCAGAAATGGGCGTGACGGGGGAAATCGTCCAGAACAGCGGTTCCGTCCTTGGGGCATCTGGTGCGGAAGAGATCATCAACATCCAACGCACTCACCTGGAAGAAAACCGTTTGGGAATCCCTTTATTATTCATGTCAGACATCGTCCATGGATTTAAAACCATTTTCCCTGTCCCACTAGCCATCGGTTGTTCCTGGGATCTTGAGTTAACAGAGAAGAGTGCGGAGATAGCTGCAAAGGAAGCGTCTGTTTCAGGAGTCCATGTCACATTTGCTCCGATGGTCGATCTTGTCCGCGACCCCCGCTGGGGAAGAGTGATGGAATCGACGGGGGAAGATCCTTTTCTTAATAGTGAATTCGCACGGGCTTTTGTGCGCGGTTTCCAAGGGAAAGAGTTGAGTACGGATGTTGAACGGGTGGCTGCATGTGTGAAGCACTTTGCTGCTTACGGGGCACCTGAAGGCGGACGTGATTATAATACCGTTGATATGTCCGAAAGAGAGCTTCGTGAGAATTACCTGCCTGCCTATCAAGCTGCCCTGGAGGAAGGCTGCGAAATGGTGATGACCGCTTTTAACACCGTATTCGGCATTCCTGCAACCGGAAACAAGCGGTTGATGAGACAGGTACTGAGGGAAGAAATGGGATTTGATGGCGTCCTCATTTCCGATTGGGGAGCCGTGAAGGAAATGATTCCCCACGGAGTGGCAGAGGACGAAAAGGAAGCAGCTCATAAGGCTATTATAGCTGGGGTGGATATAGAAATGATGACGACCACCTATGTGAAACACTTAAAAGAGCTTGTAGAAGAAAGTATGGTAGATGAGTCTATAATTGATGAAGCTGTTTTAAGGATCTTGCAATTAAAAGAAAAATTGGGCTTATTTGAGAACCCGTATCGCGGAGCAAACCCGGAGCTTGAATCTGAAGTGGTCATGAGCGCGGCACATCGAAAGGCCACCCGGGAGCTGGCAGGGAAATCCTCCGTATTGCTGAAAAACGAAGGCATCCTCCCCCTTAATAAGGAACAAAAAGTGGCTCTGATCGGTCCTTTTGCAGAGAGCGGGGACATATTGGGACCGTGGTCTTGGCTTGGCTCCAGGGATGAAGCCGTTACAGTGAAGGAAGGTATCCTATCGAAAACCAGCCATTTGACCGTCGCCAAAGGATGTGACGTCGAGACCATCACAGATGCCCAAGTAGAAGAAGCAATAAATGCCGCCAATGATGCGGATGTAATCGTATTAGCCTTAGGTGAAGATTCGGAAATGAGCGGTGAGGCAGGGTGCAGAGCGAACATACAGCTCCCTTCTTCTCAATTAAACCTTATAGATCATCTGAAATCATTGGATAAGCCGATGGTTGCTGTCCTATTTAATGGACGCCCACTCGACTTGCATGGAGTGTTGGACAAAACCGACGCAGTAGTGGAAGCATGGTATCCAGGTACTGAAGGCGGGAATGCCATCGCCGATTTAGTATATGGAGACGTGAATCCTTCCGGCCGGTTAACCATGTCATTCCCTTATCATGTTGGGCAGGTCCCTGTTTATTACAACCATTTCAATACAGGGAGGCCACAAGGTGCTCCCGACGCCCAGGAACGTTATGTATCACAATATCTTGACATCCCGAACGAGCCGCTGCTGCCATTCGGGTTTGGGTTAAGCTATACGACCTTCTCGTATTCTGACTTGAAGCTGTCCCGTGAAACCATGACCGAAGATGAGCCCCTGGATATCTCCATAAAGCTTTCAAATGACGGTCCTGTGGCAGGCGAGGAAGTCGTACAGCTCTATATCCGCGATCACAGCGGCGAAGTGATCCGCCCTGTGAAGGAATTGAAGGATTTCAGAAAAATCAGTCTGGAACCGGGAGAAACGGCAGACGTAACGTTTACGTTGAGGGAAGACCAATTAAGGTATCATCATTCAGATCTTCACTATTTGAGTGACCCTGGAACGTTTACAGTCTATATCGGAAGAAACAGCAAGGACACCAAAGAACATACGTTCAAATTGGAAAAATAGAGGAATCGAGGGGAATACGATGCATTCACACGTTCAATTAACATCAGGAAAGCTTCAATTCGAATTTTTCAAAAGCGGTGATCTTTTCGCCGTTACGCATAAACAGAATATGATCAATCAGTTGATGACAAACCCAGTCGACGGCTCACTCAATAATCTGTATCTGCGCATCCACGAGCCTTCCGGAATCAACTCCATCCCGCTGATCGGGGTAAAATCATCCAGCACCGTTCAATTCGCTGAATCCCAAGTCAGATGGACGGGAACCTATGAACAAATTGCATATGAAGTCACATTCACCCTAACAGGAACAGGCGTATGGTTCTGGGATGTGATGGTTGACGGGACTGACGCTGAAGTCGATGTCATTTACGGACAAGACCTCGGTCTTGCAGACATGGGGGCCGTTCGTTCTAACGAAGCTTATATGTCACAGTACATTGATCACAAAGTGTTTGAAGATGAAGAGAAAGGGTACGTTCTTTGTTCACGGCAAAACCAGCCGCAAACAAGTGGGTTCCCGTATATTCAGCAGGGGTCCCTCGGCAGGACAAGAGGTTACTCCACAGACGGATTTCAATTTTACGGATTAACGTACAAAGATACCAATGAACCTGAAGCCTTAAAAAGGGACACCTTGGCAAACGAGATCTACCAATACGAATTCGCTTATACAGCACTTCAATCGGAAAGAGCACGACTCAAAGGGACGAAACATTTTACTTTTTACGGGGTATTCAAAGAAAATCACGAGACGGCCATCACTAAACTTGAATTTCAGCAAGAAATACAAGCTGCCTGGGAAGAAGCCGTAAAAATTCAATCGGATTTTACGGACTCACAAAAGCAGGTCCGTTTCATTCCGGAAATCGGACAGCCCCTTGCTTCACTCTCGATGACAGAGAAAGAGATCGGCTCCTACTTTCACAGCAGGCATAATGAAGAGCGTGAAGGAGATTCCCTTCTTTCCTTCTTCACTGAAACCCATGAACATGTCGTATTGAAAGAAAAGGAATTGATGACGGAAAGACCCCATGGACATATTCTAATGTCAGGGAATAACCATCAACTGAAAGAAGATACCATTACGACGACTTCGTTCATTTATGGATTATTCAATTCACAGCTCGTTGTCGGCAACACGTCCTTTAACAAAATGCTGACCAATCAACGAAATCACTTGAACGTCATGAAAACATCCGGTCAGCGGATTTACATCCAAATCGATGGAACGTATCGATTACTTGCCCTGCCATCCATGTTCGAAATCGGGTTCAACTATGCCCGCTGGTACTACAAAACAGCCGATGATACCATCATCGTCACCAACTACACAGTCGTCGATTCACCTGAAGTGCAGCTTCACGTACAATCAAAAAACAATCGGAAACACCGTTACCTTGTCACCAACCAGCTGTCGATGAACAACCATGAATATGAAGTTGGATTTCATGTAGATCAAGAGGGAAATATGTTGACGATCACAGCAGATCGTCAGTCTGAGAGCAGCGGGGTTTTCCCGAAATTAAGCTATCGAATGAAAGTGGAAGGTGCCTCCATTGAGGTGGGGAACGAAGAGCGAATCGCTCAACATGTGGAGAAGAACTCAGCTTCACTGATTGTGATGGATGTGAGTGAAACCGCCGTATGGAATATGACAATTCAAGGATCGCTTCATGGAGGATGCCAACCGATGAAAGAACGGGACATGGCGGACGAGATCGAAACGTATCGTACCTATTATCAGCAAGTCATGAACGGATTCAAACTTTCTTTAGGGGAGAAAGTACCCGCGGAATTAGAAAAAGTGAACGCACTCGCCTGGTGGTACACTCATAATATGCTCGTGCATTATTCCGTTCCCCACGGACTCGAACAATACGGCGGCGCGGCATGGGGTACCCGGGATGTATGCCAGGGGCCGACAGAATACTTCATGGCCACCCAAAACTATCAATCTGTTAAAGAAATCATTAAAACCGTGTACTCACATCAGTACGAAGATGACGGAAATTGGCCGCAATGGTTCATGTTTGACCGTTACTACAAATTTCAACAGGACGACAGCCACGGGGATATCATCGTCTGGCCGTTGAAAGTCGTCAGTGACTACATTGCTGCGACGAACGATCATGAGATTCTGCAAGAGAGAATCCCTTATACGGAACGGAACGGATTTGGTTTTACGGAAGAAAAAGAGACGTTACTTCACCATATTCAAAAAGAGATCTCCTACATCAAGGAGAATTTCCTCCATGACACCTTCTTATCTTCATATGGTGATGGAGATTGGGACGATACTCTGCAGCCTGCCAACTCTCAGTTGAAAAAATATATGGCAAGCAGCTGGACCGTCGCCCTTACGTATCAGGTGCTTGTGAAGCTGGCAGCTGTTCTCGAGGGTACATTTAATCAGGAAGCACAAGAAATCAGTGCATTGGCAGATGGCATTCAGAAGGATTTCAATACCTATATCCTGAAGGATGAAGTCATACCTGGATTTGTATATATGGAAGAGCCGGGAAATCCTGAGTTTATGGTGCATCCATCCGATACAAAGACCGGTATTCATTATCGCCTCCTGCCAATGAACCGAAGCATCATTTCAGAGTTATTCACACCGGAACAGGCAGAAACTCATTACCAGTTGGTCAAAGAGCATCTGTATTGTCCCGATGGTGTTCGATTGATGAACCGTCCTGCAAAGTATGAAGGCGGTGTAAGCACCCACTTCAAACGGGCCGAGCAGGCTTCGAATTTCGGCCGAGAAATCGGACTTCAATACGTACATGCACATATCCGGTATGTGGAAGCCATGGCGAAGCTCGGCAAGACAGATGAAGTATGGGAAGGATTACAAATCATCAATCCAATCGGTCTGAAAGACGTTGTACCAAATGCAGAAAGAAGACAAAGCAATGCCTACTTCAGCAGTTCCGACGGTAAATTCCGTACCCGATATGAAGCACAGGAACGTTTCAATGAACTGCGTGATGGAAGCGTACCCGTCAAAGGCGGATGGAGAATCTACTCCAGCGGACCGGGCATCTATATGAACCAGCTGATTTCAAATTGTTTGGGTGTTCGTCTGGAAGCGGAAGATTTGGTCATCGATCCGGTCTTACCAGACAACCTCGACGGATTGAGAATGGACTTCCAGATCATGAATCGACCTGTCACCTTCGTCTATCACCTGAGCGACCCTGGTTCAAAACGGGTTGTGGTAAACGGGAAGGAAGCTCATGTTGAAACCATGTCCAATCGTTATCGCAGCGGAGGGATCAAATTGAACCGACAGGAACTTGAAAAATGCCTACATGAGGAATCCAATACAATTGAACTATTCATCTAGTCTCTAAATGAGGGAAGGGAAACCAAACGATTGGTTCCCCTTCCCTCTTCCTGTTCGTTATAACAAATTTAAATTTGTCAATACATCCAACTCTCTCAACCGCTCCTCACAATAAGAAGAGTTCTCCTTCAGAAAGGAGTCGACATAAGCAGGATGACACATAATCTCAAGGGTTTCTCCCTCTCGTCTATTCTCCAAGATCCTTGTCAATCTTTCCACCGATACACCCTTTCCATAGAACCCCATGGAAAAACGGTCGGTCAATAGATTCATCCCCTCAACATCATCAAATACATTCCGTACCGGCACCCCATAACGCTCCGATAATCTCTTCACAACAGGAATCAAAGGGGCAAAACTATGTACATGATGATGACTGTCGATATGGGAAAGGGGCAAACCAAATGATAAAAATGTATCAATTTGAGCCTCCCATTCCAATTCAACGGCATCCACATCGATTTCCTTTTGTTCAAATATCCTGCTTGTAAATCGGAAGAACCCCCTCTCATCCACTAACGACGGAACGAAAGCTGAAACGGGCCGTCCACACGTCAGTGTCAAATGGATGCCGACCTGTAATTCTGGATGAAGCCGTGCAAGCTCAACCGCATGTTCTACTCCCGGCATATTGACCAGCATCGTTGTTGAGTTAACGATTCCAAACTTGTGACTGTCCAAGATACCGTCATTCACCCCCCGGCATAAACCAAAATCATCTGCGTTGATGATCACGTTTCTCATAATCCCCCATCCCCTTTTTCTCTAATAGGTTCTTTCAACAAGAAAACTGGCTTTATCTCCTCTAAAGACCGCCTTTGAAAATTCGATGACGGATCCATCCCCAAGAAAAGCTGTGGTTTCGATCATAAAGCACGGCGTTCCCTCTGGTACGTCAAGCTTCTCAGACACACGTTCGTCGGCTAAAAATAGCTCGATCGATTCCACCGTTTTTCTGATTTTCAACTCAAATTGCGTCTCCAGGAGTTTGTACAAAGATCTCTCGCATTCGTCTTTGTCGAGACCCGGAGTCTTGTACCAGGGGAGGTACGCTATCTCATACTGCAGGGGCAATCCGTCTGAATAACGGATCCTTTCCAACCGATTGACGGGGTCTCCATTTTTCAACTCCAATGCCTTTTCAACGGCAGACTCTGCTGGGATTACATTGAGGCTGAGAACCTTGATCTTCGGCTTCTTCCCCTGTAATCGGAGTTGTTCAGTATAATTGTCGATCGTAGAAGATAGTATCTGGCTGACTTTCTCTTCTGCCACAAAGGTCCCCCTCCCCTGTTCCCTGTATACATATCCTTCCAGGGTCAACTGCTGGAGAGCCGTCCGGATCGTTGTACGACTGACGTTGAATGTGTCACAAAACTCTGCTTCTGTAGGCAGCTTGCTATTTGGCTCGTACTCTTTATTTTTAATCATTTCAATGATTTTTTCCTTCACATGTGAATGCAGGGCCTTTGGTTCTTGTGTGTCTTTCATCTTGTTTCTCCCTTCCACTTTCTTCCTACACTTGTTATAACACATTCACGTCTATTTCTCTATGTATATTCATTTTATCACACCAATCAACTTGTTATTACAAATAAAATATAAATAGTCATAATATTTATATTTGTCACTACAATATATAGACGAGCGAAAATTTGTATGATACATTATTAAAAACAGAAAACGCTTTCATGATGAAAGGAGATTGACAGTATGTCATTAAAGGTTGTCATAATCGGAGGCGGATCAAGCTATACACCCGAGATCATCGAAGGATTCATCAAGAGACACAGCCATTTCCCCGTGTCCGCCATTACGCTGGTTGACATCGAGGCCGGAAAAGAAAAGCTTGAAATTGTTGGGCAGTTTGCTCGTCGTATGATCAAGAAAGCCGGTGTCCCCATTGAATTGGAGTGGACTCTCAATCGTGAGGAAGCCTTGGTTGGTGCTGACTTTGTTACAACACAAATCAGGGTGGGAGGCCTCTCTGCAAGGGAAAAGGATGAACGGATCCCCCTAAGCCACGGGGTCATTGGACAGGAAACCAATGGGGCAGGAGGGATATTCAAAGCCCTCCGTACCATACCGGTCCTGATGGGAATTTGTGATGACATCCAAAGAATATGTCCCGACGCATGGCTGATTAATTTTACGAATCCGGCGGGCATGGTGACGGAAGCATTGCTGAAATACAGCCCTCATAAGAAGGTCATCGGGGTATGCAATATCCCCTTCAACATGAAGAACAGTGTCGCAGAGATGATGAATTGTACTGCAGATGACGTACAAATTGAATTTGTAGGGATGAACCATTTTGTGTTTGGCAAGAGAGTCTGGATCAACGGCCAGGATTTGACGGACCTCGTCCTTGAGAAATTAATCCATCAAGAAGTTGACTACTCCCCTGCCAATATCGTCTCACTCGGATGGTCAAAGGAATTTTTACAGGCACTGGGAATGCTCCCCAATCCTTATCACCAATATTACTTCCAAAGAGACGCTGTATTAGAGAAAGATCTTCAAGCTTATCGTGAAGATGGTACACGGGCAGAGGTTGTTCGAAAGGTTGAAAAAGAACTTTTCATACAATATATGAAAGAAGAAGTAAACGAAAAACCAAAAGAACTGGAGAATCGAGGAGGTGCCTACTACAGTGATGCCGCCTGCAGCCTGATGGAGAGCATCTACAACAACACCGGGGACATCCAAACGGTCAACACGCAAAACAACGGATCCATCCCCGACCTTCCAAACGACGCTGTCATCGAAGTAAACGCCGTCATTACGAGGGACGGACCTAAGCCGCTTACCATCGGACCGCTTCCATCATCTGTCAAGGGAATCATCCAACAGATGAAAGCATTTGAGGAGCTTGTCATCCGTGCGGCACGGTCCGGGGAATACATTCATGTCTATCAGGCCATGGTGATGAATCCGTTAGTACAGAACGAAGGGGCAGCAAGACAGCTGGTGGATGAATTATTAGAAGCTCACAAAGAGTTTTTGCCGCAATTCAATTAATCTAGCAAATGGGGGAAAGAAAAATGAGTAAAGTAATGGGGTTTATGGAAAGTAAATTTATGCCTGTTGCAGGCCGAATCGGCTCACAAAGGCACCTGGTCGCCATCCGTGATGGATTCGTTTCGATCATGCCGCTGATTATTGTCGGCTCCCTGGCTGTGTTATTAAATAACCTGCCGATTGATGCCTTTCAACAGTTCATGGTCTCTGTATTCGGTGAGAACTGGAAGTCCGTTGGCGGGAATATGTGGAATGGATCATTCGCCATCCTCGGATTGCTAGTCGCTGCGTCCATTAGTTATCACTTGGCGAAATCCTATGATATTGACGGGTTATCCGCAGCATTAGTGTCGATCGCCTCCCTGATCATTCTCACGCCGGTAACAGAAGATTGGGGAATCTCCTACGCCTGGACCGGAGCTCAAGGGATATTCGTCGCCGTCATTACATCGCTTCTTGTCACAGAATTATTCAAAGTGCTGATTCGCTCAAAGTTTACGATCAGTATGCCCGACGGAGTGCCAGAAGGTGTTGTAAAGTCTTTCAAAGCACTGATTCCCGCTACGATTATTCTGATTCTTGTTGGTCTTATTCAAGCTCTCTTAACTTCTTTTGCAGAAAAAAGCATATTTGAAATCGTGTTTACTTTGATACAGGAGCCATTGCAGGCTGTATCAAACTCACTGCCATCAGCCATTGTCGTTGCATTCTTAAATCATTTTCTCTGGTTCTTCGGATTGCACGGTACAAATATTTTAGGGCCGATCATCGAACCGATCTACCTTCCGTTAATTGAAAAAAATCAACAGCTGTTCGCAGCCGGTACGAGTGCCTTCGATGTCCCTTACATTGTCACGAAGCCATTTTTCGACGCATACGTGTACATGGGTGGCTCAGGGACGACCATCGCCCTGATCATTGCTATCTTCCTTGTCGTGAAAACGAAGCATTACCGCACCGTCGGAAAATTGTCAGCTGCACCTGGAATCTTTAATATCAATGAACCAATGATATTCGGTTTACCAATCGTGTTAAACCCGCTTATGTTCATCCCGTTCTTATTGGCACCTGTTGTCCTGACCGTTACATCTTATCTGGCTTTGAGCCTGGGGATCGTCCCAAAAACCGTCGCGATCGTTCCCTGGACGACACCGCCGATCATTAGTGGATACCTGGTTACAGGGGGATCCTGGACGGGAATCGCACTTCAACTTGTGAATCTGGCCATCGCCACACTTATGTACATTCCGTTCCTACTGGCATCTGAACGTGCCCAATTAAAGAAAACATCCGAAACGAGTGATAAAATCGCATGAATGCTGAACAACATCTGACGTTAGAAGAAATCTCTTTTCATATCATTTTGCACGCTGGTAATGCCCGGTCTTCCGCCATGGAAGCCCTGCAAGCCGCAAAGAAAAAACAATTTGAAACGGCAGAGGAAAAAATGGCCGAAGCAGAGAAAGAAGTTCATCAGGCCCATCACTATCAAACTCAGTTGCTGCAAAAAGAAGCGAGTGGTGACGCACAAAATCCTACGATTCTATTGATTCATGCCCAGGATCATCTTATGAACGCCATGACCGTGAAAGAACTGGCACAGGAAATCATCGAAATCCATCAAAACAAGTAAGGAGTGCTTTATATGAATATCATGCTGGTCTGTTCAGCAGGCATGTCAACGAGTATGCTTGTCCAGAAAATGCGTAAAGCTGCTGAAGACAAAGGGCTCGAAGCCACGATCAATGCAACATCCGAAGCTGACTTAAACAATCATTTAGAAAAACTGGACGTCATTCTGATCGGCCCCCAAGTCCGCTATCTCTCTACAAAAATCATGAAAAAAGCTGAACCCTATCAAATAAAAGTCGACGTCATCGATGGTATGCACTATGGGATGATGAATGGGGCTAAAGTGTTGGAGCAGGCAGAGGAACTGTTGGGGGAATGAAGATTCATCGAGAGTAGCCCTTTTGTGGGGTTACTCTTTTTTATACGAAAAAAGTGCCCCCATAAAAGAGGACACTTCCACTCACCTACATCACTTCATAATCCGTCACATTACGCTCCACCACGCGGGCTCCTTCCACACTCACAAAGGCGCCTGTCGCACTTGCAAATACATTGGTGGCAATCAGATTATCCATCGCTGCTTTCACAGCAACTGTGTCAATCGGCTCGATCGGATCATTAATGGATAACTTCGCTGATTTTCCCGCTTCGGTTTTGAATTCAAGTTCCAATACTTTTGCCATATTTATTCCTCCCTTCTGTTTAGACGATCACCTGTTATTCATTAATGTCGAAACTTTGAAGCTTCTCGATATTAAAAAGAACTTTGGATGAAAGACTGGCGATGGATAAAGCAGCACTATTCATCTCATCTGCTGATGTAAGAGCATTAATGTAGCTGTAAGATTTGTACGCAAATTTAGGTTTCCCTTTCTCGTCCTGCCCATCATTGTACGCCAAACGAATTCTCGTCGACTTCAGATCCGCTGTTGCCATGTGCCTCACCTCCTTTCACCTTTTAGATAGGGATTTGGAAGGACAAGAGACACCCTTATTTACCATTTTTCATAGCAAAGATCTACATGAAAAGAAAAAACCGGAAAACGTGTCTCCGGTTTTTCATTATGCCTCTATTTCTCGATTATGCTTCCTGCGAAGGATACGAAATCTGAACGTGAGATATAGGATGGTTCCTCCCATCGCCACGAATAAGAAGATGAGGGTGAGCATCACATTATGCCACATGAACGCATCATCACCAGTGGAGATGATGGCTCTGAAAGCCGATATCGTATACGTCATCGGTAAAAAGTTCGAGAAGTGCTGCAGGAATTCAGGGACCAATTCAATCGGATAGGTTCCTGCACTGCTCGTCAATTGTAAGATCAGGATGAGAATCCCGATGAATCGACCAGGATTATCAAGGGATGTCACCAGGAATTGGACAATCGATAAGAACGTCCAGCTGGCGAGGATACTCATCATGATAAAGAGCGGGATACTGGTCACTTCAAGGCCGAGTCCCCATAATAGGATGGAATCTGCCAGGAGTGCCTGGAAAATCCCTGCGAACATGAGGACCCCGAATTTCCCGAAGAACCAACCGAATCCACTTTGCGGTGTGATAGCCGGTTCCCGCATCGGAAAAATGATCGAAATCACGAGCGCTCCGACAAATAAACTGAGTGACAGGAAGTATGGAGCGAAGCCCGTTCCATAGTTCGGTACATCATGGATCGGTTTGTCGGTGAGGCTGACAGGTTTTGCGAACATATCATAAATATCGTCATTAGCATTGATATCATTCGCGTCCTCAGCACCATCTGCAAGCTTATTTTTCAGCTCGGAGGATCCATCCGTCAATTTATTCAGACCATCTGTCAGATCCGTTGAACCGTCTGAGAGTTTTCCGAGACCGGATGAAAGACTCGTTGATCCGTTTCTCATTTCTCCCAGCCCACTCATGAGCTCCTTGAATTTGGATGAGAACATACCCAGTCCTTCCGTCAGATCATTGGAGCCTTTTGAGAGATCACCAAGTCCGGTATACAGTTCACCGGAGCCGTCATAGAGGCCGTCGAGACCGTTGACGAGCTGATTGGAGCCTGAAGATAAGCGGCTTGTTCCATCTGCCAGATCCGATGATCCTTTGGCGAGTTTCGCAGATCCTTCTTGAAGGGCTTCGGTTCCATTGTCTAGTTTTCCGAGTCCTGTTGTTAAGTCAGTACTTCCGTTGATAAGGTGATTGATTCCTTTTTGAGCGTCTGAAATCTTTTCTTCCACTTGGGAAAGGCCGTTGACAAGGAGGTTCTGGCCATCCAGCAGGGAATCTGCACCATTCGCTAATCCAGCCTGGCTTTTTGTGATTTTATTGAATCCTCCGGTTAATTCCGACTGTTTGCCCGCCAGAACTTGAGACAGCGCGGACAGCTCTGTGGATTGAGACTCCAATGCAGAAGCAGTGCCTGATACGTGAGACACGTTTTCCTTCACATTCTGACTTTTACTTGTCAAGCCGCTCATGGATTCTTTCAAATCATTTAATCTTTCCTTCTGAGCAGGATCCTGTTCCTGTTCAATCAAGGCATTGACATTGGTCATTGCTTCTTCAAGCCCTTGACTGACCTCGGCAGAACCGGTGTCTGCGCCGTTCAAACCACTGTTGATTTCAGCTGCCTTTCCGGATATTGCTTTGGATTCATCAGCAACCTTTTGTGAATCTGCTGCGAGGTCAGGAAGATTATCATTCATTCCCGTTAAACCTTCCAGTGACTGATGAAGGCCATCCGCAAGGTCCTGTGCACCTTCCTGTGATTTATTCGCCCCGGTCAGAAGTTCCTGATTCCCTTCTGTCATTTGCGTGAGGGCTGCATCAAAAGAGTGAAGGCCGTCCGATACCTTTTTCGCGCCTGCATACGCAGTATCGACACCTGTTGAAAAGGAAGTGGATTTCCCAGCGAGTTCCTGAAGCTTCTCACTTAACGTTTGAGCACCGTTGTTCACGCTGTTGATACCGCCGTTCAAATCTTTTGCCCCACTTTGAGCCTTTCCGATATTCTCTTTCAATGCCCCCGCTCCACTCTGAGCTGAGTTGACACCATTTTCAAGCTTATTGGCACCAGCCGCAACGGAGCCGACCCCGTCATCGAGTTTATTCGCTCCCGATGCTGCATCGCCAAGTCCGTCGGAAAGCTTATTCGCACCTTCTTGGGCCGAATCGATACCGGCATGAAGGTCAGCTGAACCTGAGGTGGCATCACCAAGCTTATCATTCAGCTCCCCGGCGCCATCACTGGCTTCAGTCAGTCCGTCCCCGACTTCCTTTATTTGGTCAAACATCGATTCAGCATAGGTTTTGGTGACCGCTCCCGATACCTCTTCCTTTATTTTTTCAATCGCGGAATCCCCTATTTTAGAAGAAAGATAGTTTGAGCCCTGGTTGGCGGAATAGATCAGTTCCAATTTCTCAGGATGAACGTCCTCTAGGGTCGTGGCATTCTCAGAGAAATCTTCGGGGATTTCAATTTTTAAATAATAGTCCCGCTTTTCAAGACCCCGATCCGCTTCCTCTTCATCTACGAATCTCCAATCGAAGGTATCATTTTCTCTCAAATCTTCTACAAAGTCTTTTCCAATCGTCAGATCTTCCCCGTTGAAATCGGCCCCCTTATCATTGTTAACAACGGCGACAGGGAGCTGATCCACCTGCCCATATGGGTCCCAGAATGCCCATAAAAACGTACCGCAGTATAACACTGGGATAAACAACACGGCCATAACGGCAATCATCAGCGTCTTATTCGTGAAAATTTGACGAAATTCACCCTTAAGTGAATGCAATCCTTTCATTTTATCATTCCTTTCGAATATATGACTATTTTCACCATTTGGTCATAGGTTTCCAAAAAAAGAAAGGACCATTTACGTGGACAATCCTTTCAGTAAATAATCCTCCATGATTGTGGCAATTTTTTCAGATGATAGGGGTGGATGATTCCGCTCCCAATCCGATACAAGGGAAATGTATACCTTCAACAATATAAATGAGATGATTTCCGTCTCACACGGCTTGATCTGCCCACTCTCCATAGCCCGATCAATCTTACCTTTCACATACGCTATCAATTCATTCTCAATATGATGAAGCATTTCCTCCACAGCCCGGGTACCGATCTGTTTCTCTTCCTCGATAAGTTTCAGCATCAATTGATGGTCTGTCCGATACTCAAGGAGCGTAATCAATGCCTGATGGACATTTTCGTAAAAACTATTGTCAGGACTAATGGCAAGGTCTGCTGATGACTTCATTTCCTTTACCATGGAATACACAATCTCCTCAAATAGTTCATCCTTATTCTTAAAGAACGTGTAAATCGTTCCCTTCCCCACATTCGCAAGCTTTGCTACCTGATCCATCGTCGTCGCTTTATACCCAAAAAGCGAAAAAGACTTCGTCGCCGCTTCAACAATCAATTCTCTTCGATCAATAGCCATCTTCTACCTCAAACCCCCTGACCAAATCAGTGTTTCGTTCAAACCCCATTCTACACACTACTATACCATCCTCCCCCTGCAAATTCAAAGATGAAATAATAAGAGGGACGGACCTTTGTTCCTAGTACCAGCTCCTAGGAATGGAGGTCCGTCCCTCAAATGTTAATAGAGTTTCCCTTGTCGGTATAAGACCGTCGATAGTTTCATGACGGAGTGGATGTAGCAGTTTTGGCGAAGTGGGAATGGGTCGCCGAAGAATAGGGGAAGCACGGTGTCTAAGGTTGTTTTCATTTTGTCGTAAAGGAGGTTGAATACCTCTTCCTCTGTGTAGAATTGGGTTTCCCTTCCCTGCAGCCACTCGAAGTAGGAGACGATCACCCCGCCGGCATTCGCCAGGATATCCGGGATGATGATGACACCTTTTTCACTTAAGTATGCATCCGCTTCTGTCGTTATCGGCGCATTCGCCCCTTCGACAATGATTCTTGCCGTTACCTTCCCTACATTATCCTTGTGCACCTGATCTTCAAGTGCGGCAAGCATCAGAACATCCACGTCAAGATAAAGGACCACTTCCCGCTCCCGGATCTCTGCCTTTACGCCTATCTCATCTAACTGTCCCTGCTCAGTCGGCAGGTCTCCCTTATTCTTCATTGTGAACTCAACAAGTGCCGGGATATCCAGGCCGTCAGAATTGTACAGCGTCACATTCCGGTCACTCACCGCCACCACCTTATTTTGTAAATGGGTGGACTGATAAGCTTCAAGGGCTGCCACTGACCCGACATTTCCAAATCCCTGGACAGCAATCGTCAATGGTTGATTTTCATAATCGAGGGCTGTTTTCGCAAAGATATTATCCGTTTTTGTCAGCAGGCTCTTCTGGTCCTTTACGAAATCATGAACCAGGTACCGGAATGTAAAGAACACCCCTTTCCCCGTCGCTTCCCGTCTTCCAAGGGAACCTCCATTCACGACGCTTTTCCCGGTAAAGCTCCCTCTGTAAGGCATCCCTGGACGAATGCTCTTATACTCTGCCATCATCCAGTCCATTTCCCTCTCGCCGGATCCCATATCGGGGGCAGGGATATCTTTATCCGGTCCGAGGATATCACTGAAGTACTGCACATATTTCCTTGCGATAAGGTGAAGCTCTTTCTCGGAATACTCACGGGGATTGAGGATGATCCCTCCTTTTCCGCCACCGAACGGAACATCATGAAGGGCATTCTTCAAGGTCATTAATGAAGCCAGATTCACAACCTCTTCCTCATTCACCGACTCATGGAACCGTATCCCCCCCTTATAAGGACCAAGGGCATTATTATGCTGAACACGGAACGCCGGGATCCGGACCACCTTCTCATCGTCAAGTGGAATCCTCAAATAAGATTTATGTACGTGATTAGGCGTCGACAGGATCGACGTCAAAGACGTAAACGCTTTCTTTCTTGTCTCACCTTTCACTTCCGGTAAAAAACCTTGATCTTCTAGTAACGCATTCAATGATTTCTGGACAATATCTCTCGTTTGGCTGATCAAATCGTTTCCCTCCTATTGGTTTTAAGAAAATAATGGTATTTAGTATAGGATTACCCTTTTTGGGGTGGTTAAAAACGATAATTTTAAAGCTCTTATATATATTCCCATTTTTCTTCTTTACAGAGATCCTGGACATTTGTAACTGTATATGACTCTTTATTGTAAAATAGGAGAATTCATAATATAGGAAACCTTGACAACCTTCCCAAATATAATATAATTGTATTATTTATATTCCGACTAAAACAATATGAATTATAAGATAAGGATGATTACATGTTTATTCAGATCAACCATCTCAATAAGCAATATCTTGATAAGAACGGTCAGCCCACCGAAGTCTTAAAAGATATTAATCTCGAAATCGATAAGGGCGAATTCGTGTCCATCCTGGGACCATCAGGATGTGGAAAGTCCACCCTGCTTTCGATCGTTGCAGGATTGACGGGATTGACATCCGGCGAAGTCCTTGTAGATGGAAGACAGGTCAGGAAACCAGGAAAAGACAGGGACAGGGGCATGGTCTTCCAGCAGGCTGCCCTATTTCCCTGGCTGAACGTCCGGGACAACGTGACGTTCCCACTAAAAAAAGAAATGTCCAAGAAAGAGGCAAGAGCCCAGGCTGCCAAGTACTTACATATGGTCCAGCTCGGAAACTATCAGGATCATTACCCCCATGAGCTGTCAGGCGGCATGCAGCAGCGGGTGGCGATTGCCCGGGCACTCTCCATGAATCCAGAAATCCTTCTCATGGATGAACCATTCGGGGCGCTTGATGAACAGACCCGCTCCCGTCTTCATCACCAGCTTGAAACGATTTGGATGGAAACGAAGAAAACCGTTCTCTTCGTCACTCACAGTATCTCGGAATCTATTAAGCTTTCAGACCGTATCATCGTCATGGGGACACGGCCCGGAACGATTTTAGCGGATATCAAAGTGGACCTCCCCCGTCCACGGGATGCTCATAAGGAAGACATGGTGAAAATCGAGGAACATATCATGAGCTACTTGAAAAAGGAAATCGACAAAGTGATAAGTGAGGAATTGGCCTATGAACACAACTCTTAAACGCATCATCTTCTTCGCCCTCATCATCGGCCTTTGGGAATCGGGATCTCGTTTCGGACTCTGGACGGAGATCGTCCTTCCCTCGCCTACTTCAGTTTTTCAGGCACTCTTCACCGGCATCGCCGATCAGACCTTGGTCATTGATCTCGTTGCAAGCTTCAAGCGGTTATTCATCGGATTGGGTATTTCGTTACTGATTGGCACCAGTATCGGCGTCCTTTTGGCTAAATCCAAAACGGCGGATGATACATTGGGATCTTTACTCCTCGCCTTTCAAAGTGTTCCGAGCATCGTCTGGCTGCCACTGGCCATCATGTGGTTCGGACTCAATGAGAAAGCCGTCATTTTTGTGGTTATCCTCGGGGGAACATTCGTCATGGCCCTGAACATTCGAATGGGGATCAAAAATGTCTCCCCCCTTTACTTGAGAGCAGCACAGACGATGGGCTCAAGAGGATTGGACTTATTCATCCGCGTCATCTTCCCGGCTTCGATCCCTTATGTGGTAACAGGCTCCCGCCTTGCATGGGCGTTCGCCTGGCGGGCACTGATGGCAGGGGAACTTCTGAGTACGGGACCAGGGCTTGGATACACGCTCCGCTACGCATCGGATTTCGGGGACATGAGCCTCGTCATCGCCGTCATGATCATCATCGGCGTCATCGGGGCCATCGTCGATCAGCTACTCTTCCAGCGCATTGAGAAATCCGTGATCAAACGCTGGGGATTGGAATCTTAACTAAAACGGTGGGGCCAGCCCCGCTAATAGGAGGATAAATAATGAAAAAATGGTTTTTACTTGTCACGATTTTCTTCACATTCCTTGGTGTTCTGGCCGGCTGCGGGACAGAAAAGAGCTCAGGGGGCGACGTCAGTAAGAAAGTCGTCATCGGCTACTTCCCGAATATCAACCACGTACCGGCAATGGTGGCGAAAGACAAAGGGTTTTATGAGAAACAACTTGGGGACGGCACGAAGATTGAATACAAAACGTTCCCTGATGGTTCATCGTTCATGACCGCATTGAAAACGGGTGAAATCGATGCAGGGCTTGTAGGACCTGGTCCAGCCATGAACAACTATATGACCGGGGCCGATGTGAAAATCATCGGAGGCGGATCAACAGGCGGGACCGTAGTCCTTGCCAGTAAGGAAAGCGGCGTGAAATCCGTTGACGATTTTGCCGGAAAGTCTTTCATCACTCCCGCAGTCGGTTGTACCCATGATGTCCAGGTGGAAACCTTCCTTGGGGAGCATGGAATTGAGTCACAACGGATCGGTGGCACCATGAAGCACGTCACAGGGAACCCTGCACAGTATGCAAATATGCTGAAGTCCGGAAAAGTCGACATAGCTGTTGCACCAGAGCCATGGGCCGCGGTGATCCAGCAGGAAACAGGAGCGAACATCATCATCGATCATGATGAAATTTCCTTCGGAGAAACGCTGCCTGCTTCCGTACTCGTCGCGTCAGGAAAATCTGTAAAAGAGAACCCGGATACCATTCAAAAAATCGTAGACGCTCATAAAGAAGCTACTTCGTTTATTGAAGAAAACCCTGAAGAAGCGAAAGAAATCACAATCAAAGACGTGAAAGAAGTAACCGGGCAGGAACTGAGCAAAGAAGTCGTCGACCAGGCATGGGAACGAATCGGATTCACCTACAAAGTGGACTCAGATGCCGTCCAGGCATTCGCCGACTCCTCCTACGAACTCAAATTCCTGAAAGAAAAACCAGAATTCACCGATCTCATCGACAAACAATTCATCGACTAAACGAGCAAGGTCCGTCCCTCCACTTTGAGGGACGGACCTCTATTATAGAAGGAGGTAAAACAGTGGGTGTAAAGTCTATGATTTCAGTTGTCGCTTTGGGTTTTCTGTTGTTGGGCGGATGCCAGGGTAAGGATGTGGAGGGGTCGTTTCCTATGAAGGTGGAAGTCAGGGACCTGGAGGCGGTGAATCAGAATGGCGAGAAAACATCGTTGGCCGCTCTCCATAAGGGGAAGGTCCTGGTAACCGATTTTATTTTCACGAATTGTGATACGGTCTGCCTTCCCATGACGGCGAATATGGCCAAGCTTCAGAAGAGAATCGCAGAGGCTGGATTGCAAGGTGATGTTCAGCTGGTTTCCATCAGCATCGACCCGGATCATGACACGCCGAAGGTCCTGAAGGAGTACAGCAGCCGTTATGAATTCGATGAAGAGAACTGGAGCTTCCTCACCGGATACTCCCGGGATGAGATTGAATCCTTCGCGAATGTTTCCTTTAAAACTCCCGCTGCCCAGGTGGAGGGTTCAAATCAGTTTGTTCACGGAACCTCTTTTTTTCTCGTGAGTGAGAAAGGCATTTTGCTGAAGCAATACGAAGGAGTGTCGAACCCTCCTTATGAGGAAATAATAGAGGATATTGAGAGATTAAAATGACCTTTTCGAGTGATTCGGAGAGGTTTTTTTGTTTTTTAAGGATTTTTCAGATTAGAGTAAGAGTCAATATACCATCATTCCTACCGTTGTTTTTTTGAATCGTGCCACTTCAGAGAAGAATCATGCATGGTTTCAGCTTTTCATGCGGCTTTTCAGAAAATCAAGCAAGAATCCATCTTAATCATGCAGTGATCCGAAGAATCATGCCGAACTGTCGAAAAATCTTTATCCTTCCAGGCCATATCACCTTTTCATCAAGTAACCAGAAGAAGGAATTTGTTTAAATTCCCTGTCGATAATCAAAATAATTCCAGGAAAATAAGAAAATACCGTCGAAATAGATGATATACTGTTAGAAATAGGTATTTGGACGGAGGTAAAAATGACTGATTTTCTGAACATCTTCATAAACTTAACCATGAGCGTCCTATTATCGGCGGGTTGCAGCTACCTCGCACTTAAGGAAGCGTTCAAACAAAATGGTCAAAAACAAATCTTTAGCAAAAAGAAACTATTGTTCTAGACTGACATAGCGATTTGAGACACATATAAAACACCTCTTTAGGCTGCTTGCGCCCCAAATTCTTTGGGCGTCAGGTAGCCTAATTTTTCTAGGATACGGTCTTGGTTGTAATAGCGCACGTA
>NZ_CAJGBF010000037.1 GCF_904424705.1 Rossellomorea arthrocnemi
AATCAGTTTCTCCGGTTCAAAGGTTTCGCTTGATTGAGACTGGCCGAAGCTCATGGAAATGGGTACCGGCTCCAAATTCTTCAAATGATCGTATAATTCATGAAGGAACTTTTGGATGATACGATCTCTTCACGTTTAGGCTGTTCCCGTTTAACCGATTGACTTGTATTAGGACTTTGATTTGGTTTCATTCCACCAAATGTCGGTCTTGTTTGTTTTGGAGGTTGAATGACCTCTTCGTTGAACCCGGTTGCAATTACGGTCACGACGATATCATCTTTTAAATCTTCGTTGATGACAGAGCCGAAGATCATGTTCACTTCTTGATCTGAAGCAGATGCTACTATATCAGCAGCCTCCTGAACTTCGTAAAGGCTTAATGACGTTCCACCTGTGATGTTCATCAGTACACCCTGAGCTCCGTCGATGGATGTCTCAAGCAACGGGCTGGAAACCGCCTTTTTCGCCGCTTCAGTCGCACGGTTCTCACCAGATGCTGCACCGATACCCATCAAAGCTGATCCTTTGTTCGACATGATTGTCTTAACATCTGCAAAATCCAGATTAATCAGACCAGGTGTAGCGATAAGATCCGAGATGCCTTGTACACCTTGTCGTAAGACATTATCAGCTTCACGGAAAGCTTCAAGCATTGGCGTGCTCTTGTCCACGATTTCAAGAAGACGATCGTTCGGAATAACGATAAGGGTATCTACCCCTTCTTTCATTGCAGCAATACCACCGCTTGCTTGATTTGAACGCTTTCTGCCTTCAAATGTAAATGGTCTTGTCACAACACCTACTGTCAATGCTCCAATTTCCCGGGCGATTTGTGCGATTACAGGAGCTGCACCTGTACCGGTTCCTCCACCCATTCCAGCAGTTACAAAGACCATGTCTGCACCTCTGAGTGCCTCTTCAATCTGCTCTTTACTCTCCTCAGCGGCTTTTTTACCTACTTCGGGATTCGCACCTGCTCCCAACCCCCTGGTTAATTTGCCACCGATTTGCATCTTTATTTCAGCTTTTGATAGATTCAAAGCTTGTGCATCCGTATTGACAGCGATAAATTCAACACCTTGTACACCGTGCTCGATCATGCGGTTTACGGCGTTGTTTCCTCCGCCACCGACACCAATAACTTTTATTGTCGCTAATGAATCTAAATTTGTATCAAACTCCAACATGACAAATCCTCCTAACTCGTCGAATCTATGGATTCCTTATTTATTCAAAGAAGTATCCAAAGAACTTTTTCACTTTTGACATGGCCTTTTCATCTTCATGTTCTTCTTCTTTTACCTTTGCAGGCTTCGGCTTTTTATTCGCTGGTTTTGATTGACGCTTCTCAGCGGCGTCTGCAGGTACTGGTTCCGCACTTACGGATCTCCCCTGCAATCTGGCATTCTTTTGTGCGTATTTAATCAATCCAACTGCTGTCGTATACTGAGGTTCCCGTACACCTATATAATCAGGAATTGCCACACGTACACGATTTTGGAATACGATTTGTGCTAATTCTAACACACCTGGAAGATTTGCTACACCACCAGTTAACACATACCCTCCTGGCAGGTCCCTGATCCCCAATCGTTTCAGCTCATGGCTGATAAGATCCAGAATCTCTTCCAGCCTTGCTTCTATGATATCAGAAATTTCTAATTGATTAAATTGCTGATGTTGATCACTGCCAATAATTGGCACACTGAACACTTCATCTTCTGACGCGTGGTCATAAAAAGCATGTCCATATTTCGTTTTGATTTTTTCTGCATCGTCCGTGGATGTCCGTAATCCTATCGACAAATCTTTTGTAATATGCTCCCCGCCAACGGGAAGTACAGTGGTCGCCTTTAAATGACCCTGTTCGAAAATAGCTATGGTTGTAGAGCCGCCACCGATATCGATTAAAGCAGCTCCAAGATTCTTCTCATCCTTCGATAGAGCAACTGTACCTGCGGCGAGTGGCTGAAGGACGATATCGACTATTTCAAGGCCAGCCTTTTCCACACAACGGAGAGTATTATGTAAAATCGTCTTAGATCCCGTAATGATGGTACCTTCCATTTCCAGGCGAACACCGATCATGCCCCGGGGATCTGTAATCTCATCCAATCCATCAACGATGAATTGTCTTGGGATTACATTGATGATTTCCCTTTCTGGAGGAATAGAAACAACCTGGGCTGCATCCATTACTCTTAAAACATCTTCATCGCCAATCTCCCTGTTATCACTCGATACTGCCACCACTCCATGACAAGATTGAAGTGACACATGGTTTCCAGTAATACCTACAATGACCTGACTTATAGATAAACCGACCATCCTTTCAGCTTGTTCAACTGCCTTCTTGATTGTATGAACAGTTTCGTCTATATCTACGATGGAACCTTTTCTGATTCCTTCTGAGTTCACATTTCCTACACCGATTATGTTTAAGGAATCATTTGTCATTTCACCAATGATTACTTTCACTGTGGATGTACCGATGTCTAGGCTAACGTAAATTTCATTGCTGTTCACTCTATGGCACCTCCTTAAAGAATGTTTATTTGGAACAACAATCCTAGAAAAACATTATTCTAAGTATATCTTAATATGATATTCGTCGTAACAAAAACGATTCCCTTTTAAAATTCTAATTTTTTTCTCTTTTTTCTTGATTATTTGACCAATTGCTAATCAATATTCTTCTAATCACTGCTATGTTTTGGAATAATCTTACTCCAAAAGCAAAAACAGCCGCCAAATATAAGTCTACACCAAGATGTACCCCTAGAAAAGCTAAACTTGCTGCTAGTAAAATATTAAAAAAGAATCCAGAAACAAAGACTTTGTCATCATATATATTTTGGAGGTGGGCACGAATACCGCCAAATAATGTATCCAGTGCTGCCAGGACGGCAATCGATAAATAATTTGAATACTCTTCTGGAATTCTAATATCGGTAAGAAGCCCCAGGAAGACCCCTACTAGCAACCCTAAAACGGGAAGCCACATATTATTCGTTCCCTCCTCTTTCCTTAACCGGTTCCATAAAACGGATTCGGATTGTATCTTTATATTCTGGAACTACCAACTTTTCTAAAGGCTTTGAAATGCTGACACGAAGGTTATCGATAAAGAAATCTTCAACAGATCTTGAAACCTGCATTCGGTTATATAAGTCCTTGGCTGCATTAATATCCTTGGTCAACACTTTCACTTCAAATGGTATTTTCTTGATTGAATTACCGTCCACTTTCGTTTCTCCATTAATATCCCGGATGACGGAAGTGTTGATTAATCGGTGACCATCAATTGCGATATCGACTGCATCATACTGATTCAGCTCATTAACGAGCCTCTCCAAAAGTTCCGGGGAAACATTCTGTACTTTTTCACCGAGCAGGATTTCCTCCATTGATGGCTCTATCGTCAGAATGAGGCCGGGACCTGTTTTTTCCGTCAGGCCCATCTCAGTCTTCAATTCCTCTAAGGTTTGCTTCAATGCCTGTTCAGGACTTGATTGCTGCTCCGTCTTATATTGTTCGATTTTCGCTTCCACAGAACGTGTTTCAGATAATAAATTGGAATTGTCTTCCTTTTCTTTCAAAAGTGCTTCCCTCAGTTCCCAAATATCTCTGGTATCCCGGACAACTGGCTCTTTGACAGTTTGAAACTGAATGGCAATCATAAATCCGATTATGACCGTAATGACGGTAAAGCTGATTTTAAGTTTGTTGTCCATTTATTGCACCTTACTTTCAAAACTGACCCTCACCCTGTAATTCGTCCGTATCATTTACTTCAATGGGAGCCGGGCTCATGATTCACCAATCGTAGGTTCCAGGATGACCGAATTTTCTTTTTTCATTTCAAAGATGATATTTTCATTCACAAGCTGATCCTTCACTCCACCTGTGATATTCATCGCGGAGGATAATACTTCCGGATCTCCGATTGCGGTTATTTTGAACGGAGCAGGGTATTCGATACCATCGATCTGGATAACCGGACCGTTACACAGTATGTATGAATCATGCTTCAGCCTTTGGCCATTAATCGCTACCACAGAAGCCCCCGCTATATATAATTCATTAATCACCTTAAACACATGGTGTTCGTGGACAATATAATTATTCGCATTTTCTTCTTCCGGGTCGTATTTCGCATCGGATAAAGTTACCGTTACGCCTGGACCCTTCACTTTCGTTTTGCCTAAGTACATACGGTACTTTTCCGCATCCTCTGCCAGGTTAAAATAAATTTGTTTCTCTTTAGAGAATTCCTTCTCCATATTGCCGACCTTCTCTTGTTTTTCATAAAGCTTTTCCTGCAGATTATTATTTTTCTGCTGGTACTCAAGAATTTGATCTCTTAACGTTTCTTCCTGTTTCCATTGACCATTTGTCCGATTCCCGAGCTCTCGTTGTTCAGTATTTGCCAGACTGAATGAAAAAGCAAGGATGAAACCCAGAACCAAACATACAAGAGAGAGGATCACATGCTTACCTCTCACCCTCATCCTCTTCATTGCTTTGTTCACCTTCCGTTTCATATGCTCTGAAATAAGAGCCGACCTCCAGATCAATGACCCCTTTTACTGAAGGATCCAATTGGCTGACGATCGAAGGATAATGCACCATCTTTTCTGAGAAGCTTCGGATGGTTGCGCTCACTTCGAATCCATCATTCATAAATAGGGTCAAGTGATATTGATCTGTTTTTTTAGGAACAAGATTGATTTCTGAAATGAGATGTTGAACTTCTTTCGGGAGTTTTCCTAATTCCTTCACCATTTTGATGAGGACTTCATCTTCTTCAAATCCCCTTAATAAAGGAGCATCGACAGGAATCGAACCGGTCCCTTTATCCAGTACCTTCCCATTCTCCAATATGACAAAAAACTTGTTCCCCTTTGAGAGATAGGCTTTTTTATCATATTCATTAATAGTAATCTCGTAAGAATTCGGAAAGGACAATTCCACCTTGGCGTCCTTCACTTCCGGCAGTTTCCTTAATTGTTCCACGGTCTTTTCTTTGTTTACACTCCACACATTCATACCTTTGTCAATTCCACTGTTTTGAAGAACCGTCTTACTTGGTATAAGCTCATTCCCATGGACGAACACTTTGTTTACATGACTTAGAGGCGATTGAAAATATACAACCGACAAAATCATCAGAAAGAATAAAGAAAGTAAAAACAGAAGCCTGCGATTCGCCTTCTTTTTCCTGTGTTGTTTTAATTTAGGAATACGATCTTCAATGGAAACAACATTTTCTTTTTTCATTTCGTTCTCCTCAATTTCACTCTGAATTCATTATGTCATGAATAAGATCAACTCATCACGTCTTATAATGAAAGTACTCTTTACATTGGGATACCCTCTATTCTATACGAAGGAATTCCATGTTAAAAGAGGAACAGAACGTTATTTTCTACCATATACCAATTTATTAAAAAAGGATAAAAAATGAGGGTAGAAGGGTTACGCCGCCTATTCTTGGAGAAATGACCAAAGTTCACCCTAAGATGGATTGTTCATACCACTTTTCGTATATGTACTTTCATTCACTTTTCAAAAGAATGGCCATCCTATGTATTTCACTCTTAAACCCTATTTTAAACAACAATTAAAGCAATATGAATGCATGTCATTGAATTGTAAAAGTTTTGGTTAATAAAAGTAATAAACTCTCCTTTATTTTGAAAAGGTATGATTATAATGCATTAAGTATATGTAATTTATTGTAACATCGAAACTTTAAATATCCTATCGTTATTTCTTTAAAAACATAGTATTTATTCGTTTTTTACATGTAAAAAAGAGATTGACTAGAAAAAAGGGAAGTGGCATGTTGGTGATGGGTATGTTTCACCATTCTGTATTTCCCACTGTTTTTTCTGGCGTCAATCTCTTTTATAAAACACTAATTTCTTGAGTAGCGGCTAATATTCAACAGGACCCCTACCGCCATTAGCATGAGGGTCAATGAAGACCCCCCGTAGCTCAGGAATGGGAGTGTGATTCCGGTGACTGGCATCAGCCCCGTCACTACCCCTACATTGATCATCACCTGGATGGCAATCATGGAAACGATCCCTAATGCTAGAAAGCTTCCAAATAAATCGGGTGCCCCCAGTGCGATCCTGATCCCTCTCCACAAGATTAATGAAAACAAAATAAGTACCAGGGTTCCACCTATAAATCCGAGTTCCTCTGCTAAAATAGCAAATATAAAGTCGTTTTGAGGTTCGGGCAAGTAGAAAAATTTCTGTCTGCTCTGCCCCAGCCCTAACCCGAACAACCCTCCCGGTCCTATAGCATAAAGGGATTGAATGATTTGGAATCCACTATTCAACGGATCCTGCCACGGATCTAAGAATGAGGTTATCCGCTTAATCCGGTAAGGTGCAGAAATGACGAGACCTACAAATCCCAATAAACCAATCATCCCTAGGCCTACAAAATGTTTAATCCGTGCGCCGGATATAAAAATCATCACAACGGAAGTGCCTACCATTACGGTACCCGTTCCCAGATCCGGCTGCAACATGATCATTCCAAAAGCTGTGAATACAAGCAAGAGTGCGGGTAGTACCCCTTTTCTGAAAGAGGTAATATACTTTTGATTCTCTGATAAATACTTTGATAAAAAAGCAATCATCGCAAGCTTCATAAACTCTGAAGGCTGAATGGAAAAGGCGCCTACACCTATCCAGCTCCTCGATCCATTCCTCAGTACCCCGATGCCCGGAATGAGAACGAGTACAAGAAGGACGAAACATACGATAATAATGATCTTTGACCATTTCCTCCAGGTCCAGTATTCTACATTCATTATGAAGAACATAGCGAATAATCCGACACCTGCAAAGAGCACCTGCCTTTTGGCAAAGAAAAAGGAATCATCAAATTTGTAATCTGCCCAGACAGCACTCGCACTGTAAACCATAACCAGTCCAATCGCAAGTAAAGTGAGCGTAACCATAATGAGTATAAAATCGGGAGTCGATTTTTTTAAAGGCAATCCTAAACACCTCGAATAGACAAATTTAGAGCCGTTCGAGCATGGAACACTATTATCCCGGATTGAATGACTGGTTGTGAAAGTATGGATGCTCTATATGGACAAGCCCTTATTAAAGCTTATGCACGGCTTCAATAAAAATGTCACCACGTTGTTCAAAAGTTCGATATTGATCCCAACTGGCACATGCGGGAGACAACAACACGACATCCCCTTCTTGAGCGTGCTCAAAAGCAACAGGAACAGCCTTTTCCACATTATCGACAGGAATAATGGTTTGTATCCCTGCCTTTTCCCCCGTCTTCACGAACTTCTCTGACGTTTCCCCAAAGGTGATCAATGTTTTCACGTTTTTCAAAAATGGAATCAGGTCATCAAATTCATTTCCACGATCCAAGCCCCCTGCAAGCAATATGGTAGGAGATGCAAATGCTTTAAGAGCACTTTTCGTCGCCAAACTATTCGTTGCTTTGGAGTCATTGTAAAATTTTATGCCATTCACTTCCCGCACGAATTGAGTACGGTGTTTCACTCCTCCAAACGTACTCAATACCTTCATGATACTGTCGTTGGATACACCATAGATTTTACATGCAGCAATCGCACAGAGGATATTTTCCAGATTATGCTCACCAGGTAAGACAATAGAGTCCAATTCAACGATTCGTTCACCTTTGAAATAAACCGCCCGGTCCTTAATACAGGCACCACCTTGTACTTCTTTTTGAGTTGAAAAGAGAATCACCTGTGCTTTAGTATTACTAACTGCTTCTTGGACATGCTCTTGGTCACCATTGATGATCAGGTAATCATTTTTAGTTTGATTTTTCGTGATGTTGGTTTTCGCTTTCCAATACTCAGTCAGATCTCCATGGTAATCAAGATGGGAAGCATACAAATTGGTAATAATCGCGACGTGAGGGGCGAAATCCTCAATCCCCATCAGTTGGAAAGAAGAAAGTTCCACCACCATTTTCTCGTCTTCTTTCGCATACTGTGCTACTTCAGAAGCGACGGTTCCGATATTACCTGCTATCAGTGGCTTTTGATCATCTTCTTTCAATATATCGAATAGAAGGGTTGTGGTTGTCGTTTTTCCATTTGTTCCGGTGATTCCGATCATTTCTGCATCTGAAATTAAATAAGCGAGTTCTACTTCTGTTAAAACGGGAATGTTCTTTTCAATTGCCTTTTTGATCAATGGATTGTGGTAAGGGATTCCGGGATTCTTTATGACATATTGAAAGCCCTCATCCAATAGCTCGATGGGATGACTTCCACAGATGACCTTAATCCCTTCCTGAAGGAGCCCCTGCGCTTCCGGATTTTCCGATAAAGGCTTTTGATCATTAACCGTTACAAATGCTTCTAACTTATGTAAGAGAGAGGCAGCACTTACCCCGCTTTTTGCCAAACCTAATACAAGTACTTTTTTATGTTTGAATTTCGTAATGTTTTTCATTTATAACCACACCTCAATATAGATTCCTAATACGGCAAAAAGCAAACCCACAGTCCAAAACGTGACTACGACACGCCATTCCGACCATCCAACCAGCTCATAATGGTGGTGTAACGGACTCATTTTGAAAATTCGTTTTCCTGTTGTTTTGAAGCTTGCCACCTGTAAAATGACAGAAAGAGTTTCAATCACGAATACTCCGCCAATAAGGATTAAAATGATTTCAAGTTTCGTTAAAATGGCAATCGTGGCGATTGCGCCTCCAAGTGCAAGTGAGCCTGTATCTCCCATGAATACTTTAGCGGGATGAGCATTAAAGACGAGGAAGCCCAGAACCGCCCCTACTACAGCCACACCGAAAATGGCAACATCATATTGAGATTGGCTCCATGCAAGTACAGCCAAGGCACCGAAAGCAATCGCACTTGTTCCGGATACCAACCCGTCCAGACCATCTGTCAAATTGACGGCGTTTGAAAATCCAACAAGCCAAAAGATAATAAATAAGCAATAAAACCAGCCTAATTCAAAAGAAATATCCGTTGTTGGAATCGAGACCGTAGTCGGAAAGTCATTTTGTTTAAAGATAAGATAAAAAATCACCGAAATGATAATTTGCCCAAGCAGCTTCTGCTTGGATGTCAATCCTAAATTCCTTTTCATCACAACTTTAATAAAGTCATCCAGGAATCCCAATAATCCAAAACCGACGGTCACCAAAATCATTAAATACGTTTCAGGACCAGGTTCTGAATACTTTCCGGTCATTACAAATGTTGTAATGACAATGGATAATAAGAACACAATCCCACCCATCGTAGGTGTACCGGTCTTTTTTTGATGTGACTCCGGACCTTCATCCCTGATGCTTTGGCCAAACTTTAATCTTCTGAGGAAAGGGATAAATACGGGGGCAAGCAATACAGTTATGAGAAATGCCATTATGATTGTAAAAAAGATCACTTGTTCCATCATTTTCATTCCCCTCCCTTTCCATTGGTTGGATCCTGTTCAAATTCGTTCTTTGATAAATCATTTGTTTGATTTTGTTCAAATCCATTGCTAAGAATAAACTTCGTCATAATTTCCCACTTTTCTTGATTGTAATTTTGTTTATAACTCTCTAGTAAGTCTAAATAGGCCTGGTAAACATCCTCAACCATAAATAAAGGAAAGTGATTCGGAACAAACGATGGAATTCGATCACTCTTCGGCCAAAAGGAAGCAATCGCTCCATTTTCAATACTTTTGAAAAGATTTATTTCATCACCAAAAGGGACATATAGTCCCTTTTTCATTTCCATCCTAGTTGAATTTGAAACTACTAAAAACGCAAAGCCCGGCAGGTGTACTCCTTTTGTTTCGGGAAACAATTTCTTAACTTCATCATAATGAAGCATCATTATATCTCCTTAATGAAGTGCCTTGCGACTTCCCTGTCATCAAAATCGTATACATTATTCCCAATGATCTGATAGGTTTCATGTCCTTTCCCGGCAATCAGGACCACATCTTCGGGTTTAGCATGGTTCAAGGCTTCTTTGATCGCCTCTTTACGATCAACAATCAATTGATATTGTTTACCGAACACTCCGGATTCCATATCCCTCAAGATACCCTCTGGATCCTCGGTCCGTGGGTTATCAGAGGTGAAAATGGCATAATCACCATAGTCACAGGCAATCTCCGCCATGATTGGCCTCTTGATCCTATCCCTGTCCCCGCCACAACCGACCACTACAATCACCTTTCCTTTTGTAATCGACCGGATGGTTTCCAGTACATTCTTTAAACCATCTGGAGTATGAGCATAGTCGACTATGACTGAAAAGGGCTGACCTTCTGAGACTGTTTCAAATCGTCCCCTGACCCCTTTGGCGTTCTCCAGACTCCTTACACTTTCCTCGATTGGTATTCCCGCAGCAAATGCTGTTGCTATGGCAGCCAGAGCGTTGTATACATTAAATTTCCCAGCTAATTTTAATACCATTTCCCGTTCTCCAAATGGAGACACGAGGGTGAAGACGGACTCCGTTGCCCTCAGGACCATATCTTTTGCATGGAAGTCAGCTGCAGGAGACAGACCATATGTAAATACATGGGCGGCTGTGGATCTGATAAAATAATCTGCTGCTTCATCGTCCTTATTAATAATGGCATATTTAGGAGATTTCTTAAAATAAGTATTCCCTAATTGAGAAAACAATAAGCCTTTCGCGTTACGATAATCATCCATCGATTTGTGATAATCCAGATGATCCTGTGTCAGGTTCGTAAACACTGCGATATCATAGTCACAGCCGTGCACACGCCCCTGGTCCAATGCATGCGAGGACACTTCCATGATCGCCGAACGCACCCCTTTATCGCAAAATTGTTTAAATGTCTGCTGCAGGGTTAAGCTGTCAGGGGTTGTATTGTGACTGACTTGCAGCTCATCCCCCACTTTAATATGCAAAGTTCCAATTAATCCTGTCTTCACTCCACTTTGAGTGAAAACGTGATCAATGAGGTGGGTCGTCGTGGTTTTCCCGTTTGTTCCTGTGACTCCCACCAAGAGAAGCTGGTGGGAGGGCTGTTTATAGAAATAGTCTGCAAGAATCGCCATCGCTTTCTTCGTATCGGGAACAATGATAACCGGAACGTCGGCAACCAGTCCCCTCTCTGCAAGAATCGCTGCTGCACCATTCTTCTCTGCCACTCCGGCAAGGGAGTGACTATCGACCTCTAATCCGTTAATACAGATAAATAAATCACCATTCTTCACTTTCTTATGGTGGTTTGCGATGTTTGAAATAGCTGGATTCCCTTCACCCTGTACTGAGAAAAACGGTAGTACTTCCAGCAAAGTGTGCAATCTCATCTTTTCAACTCCTCACAGGTAGAAAGCAACCTTTTTATATTTTACAAAAAAATTCGAATGAAAGCTATCAACCTTTTAAATTAGTTGGATATCTTTTTGATGTCTCCAAAGCTGCCACTTCAAATTCCGGGGCTTTATCATATTCCAAAGCCCCGGCACAAATAAAAAGTATATCATGAAATACCTTTCAAGTAGACCTTCTCCTTCATTATTATTCAGATAGATAGACCCTTACTTTTGAGCCCTGTTTAATTTTCACTCCTGGATCAGGAGACTGACTTACCACTTTTTTTCCGCTTCCGCTTACGTCCAAGTCTAGATTTACGAGTTGTTCCTGTAGTTCATTTTTTGTCAATCCGACCAAGTCAGGAGTTTCGATCAGCGGAGTGTCAGTCCACGTCAATTCTTTTTCAATTTGACCTTTACGCTTCGGCACTCCCATTGCTTCTAAACTATCCCCAATGATACTCCCACCGATCGGGGCAGCTACGACACCTCCGAATTGAATCGTACCTTTCGGATTATCCACTGCAACGTATACAACAATTTCAGGATCATCAGCAGGCGCTACTCCCATAAAGGAAACGATATGATTATTCTCGAGGTATTTACCATCCTTTGCTTTTTGAGCTGTCCCGGTTTTCCCGCCTACACGGTAACCATCTACAAACGCTTTTTTACCGCTGCCTTTTGCAACAACACTTTCAAGCGCTACACGAATCTGCTTGGACGTTTCTTCGGAAATAACCCTTTTCTTTACCTGAGAAGTCTTTCTCATAACCACCTCTCCGGTTGTTGGGTCGATAAGCTCCTTTGCAATGTATGGCTGATACAGCACTCCCCCGTTCACGGCTGCAGATACAGCTGCAACCTGTTGGATGGGAGTTACGGCCACACCCTGACCAAATGCCGTCGTTGCCTGCTCTACCGGTCCCACCCGGTCAAGATTGAATAGAATCCCCTTCCCTTCACCTTGTAAATCGACGCCTGTCTTTTCTCCAAAACCAAAATCATGAATATAACTGAATAATGTTTCTTTTCCTAACCTCTGACCCAATTCGACAAATCCGGGGTTACATGAATTCTGTACCACTTCCAGAAATGTTTGGGTCCCGTGCCCCCCACGCTTCCAACAATGGAGAGTCGATCCTGCCACTTCGATATGACCAGGGTCATGGAACGTGTCTTTATAAAGATCCACCTTCTTCTCTTCCAGAGCTGCGGCAAGAGTAATGATCTTGAATGTAGATCCGGGTTCATAGGTGCTCCATATAGGTAAATTCCGGTTATAAATTTCCTGTGGTACATTACGGAAATTCGCCGGATCAAATGTCGGTCGACTCGACATCGCCAGTATTTCACCGTTATTAGGGTTCATGGCGATAGCAATGATACCATCGGGATTATAAGTAGCTTCTGCGATATCCAATTCACGCTCCACGATTGTTTGCACCTTCGTATCGATGGTCAACTTTAAATCCAGTCCATTTTCCGGTTTTTCAAAGTCATCTGCCATATCAGGCATTCTCTTTCCTTTGGCATCGGAGAAAAATTTCACATAACCTTTATCTCCACTAAGCTCTTCATCATATGAAAGCTCAAGCCCCATCAGTCCCTGATTATCTATCCCTGCAAAACCAAGAACATGGGATAAATAGCTTCCATAAGGATAATAACGCTTAGAATCTTCCCCTAAATAAACACCCTTTAAATTTAAATCCCTTACTTCTTTCGCTTTTTCATAGGATAACTTTCTTGCTTCCTTTATCAATACCATATTGGCTTTCTGTGTTACATATTTATATGCAGATTCAACTGAAATATTAAGGACTGCCGCCAGTTTATCTGCTGTTCCCTGAGGATCTGTGATTTGCCGGGGAACAACAAATATCGTTGGTGCACTTTGATTTCCAGCAAGTTCTACCCCATTACGGTCTACTATTTTTCCTCGTTCAGGTTGAAATGGGATATTTCGACTCCAGGAGTCTTTTGCCAAACCAGTAAGCCAGTCCCCTTTGAAAAACTGAACATACCCCAGCCTGATATCTATGATGGAAAAAATGAGAACTCCTGCTACAAGCGCTATTGCTAACCTCTTTCTTACCGTTACATTTGATACTCTTTTCACGAATGGAACCTCCCCTTCTATGGCTCGTTCCATTATATGCTTGGACTTATTGGGGTATGTTTGAATTCAGTAAAGACTCCTGACGGTTTTTACATATGGGGAATAGCTGTATAAATCAAAGGATTCCATGACGACGAAAAAAGGGTGACCCTGGTAAGAGTCATCCCTTTTCTCTAATTAATCGATTGTTCCTCATCTTCTTTTGGGGCAGATGCTTCTTCGGGGGTCTTGAAGTTGACGACAAGGGGCTCATCTTTCTTGACCTTTTCCCCCGGCTGAATGTTCTGACTGACGGCATATCCATTCCCAACCATATTAATCTTCAGACCTGCGATATTCGCTACCTTAAAGACATCCCTTACAGACCATCCCTTCATATCCGGTATGGTTATGTCGCCATCTGTTTTGATCACGACTCTTTCACCTTCAAGGATGGCACTCCCTCCTTGAGGAAGCTGTTTGACGACCTGAGAACCATTTCCGACTACGATTGGCGAAACCCCTGCTTTTTTAAGCTCTTTTTTCGCTTCTTCCACACTCATTTTTCTTGTTTCAGGAAGAGACTGTTTTTTCAAGCTCACTTTTTCCTGAGGTTTGATGTTTAAGTATTTCAAGCTATTTTGCATAACAGGATTGAAGACGGCAGATACAGGATCTGAGCCGATTTCAGTCGGTTCCAATTCAGGTTGTTGAACACCGACATAGACGATCAATTGAGGATCATCGATGGGGGCCATACCCATAAAGGAGAACAGATAGTTCTCTTTCCCGACCATATACCGGCCATTATCCGGATCCGGAATCTGACCTGATCCCGATTTTCCACCAACGCGATACCCTTCTATGGCAAATCTTTGTCCTGTACCATTTTCAGAGGTGACGGTTGTTTCCAGATACTCTCTTGTCTTTTCAGCAGTTTCTTTTGTAATGGGGCTGCCTGAGACTTCAGGCTTCGTTTCTTTGATGACTTTATTCGTATTGGGATCAACGATTTTAGATATGACATAAGGTTTCATCATTTTACCATCATTAGCAATCGCCGACTCTGCCTGGATCATTTGAAGAGGTGTGACGGTTGTACCTTGACCAAAGATGGTCGTGTACTTTTCAATCGGATAATGATATAGTATCGAACCCGACGCCTCGTTAGGCAATCCTACGTCAGTCGCTTCTCCAAATCCAAAATCATGTAAGTAGTTTTCATATTTCTTAAAGCCGATCTTATCCAGAAGATTCGCAAATGCAACATTGGAAGATCTTTGAACGCCTTCCAGGAATGTAATCGTTCCCCAACCTTCTCCCCCATTGTGATCCCGGATTGGATTTGGAACATTTTCTACATAGAACTTACCAGATTCATAGGTTTCATTTGGATTGAACTTTCCTTCATTCACCGCAGCGGCCAGAGAAAAAGACTTCATCGTGGATCCGGGTTCATAAGTATCTTCCACAATGATATTGGTCCAGTTATCTAAAAGCCCTTCTCTTGTATCTGGATGAAAGGTGGGCCTTTGACTCATGGCCAGAATTTTGCCTGTTTTCGGGTCAGATACAATTGCAAACATTTTCTTCGGCTTGTATTTTTTCTGGACTTCATTCATTGCCTCTTCAAGGAACGTTTGAATCTTTTTATCGATGGTCAGATAAAGATCGTCTCCATCCTCAGGTGGAGTCACATGTTCATCTGCATTAGGCAGGAGATAACCCCATACGTCACTTTTGTACGCAACAGAGCCATCCTTGCCCTTTAATACATCATTAAAGCTTGCTTCTACACCCATTTTTCCTACTGTGGTAGATTTACCGTCTTCGTCCGTTGATTTTTGGGCAAATCCGATTAGATGAGAAGCAAAGGAGCCGTTTGGATAGAATCGCTTCGCTTCCTTCCTGAACGTAACACCAGATATGTCCTCTTCCTTAATTTCAAGCATCTTCTGATGAGATAAATCTCTCCCTGCAGCACCGAATTCCACTTGATAAGGTCCTTTTTGGTTTAAGCGCTCATATATCGCACTTTCCTTCATATCAAGATACTTAGCGAGAACCTTGGCTGTTTTTTCCGGATCGGTCACATGCTTTGGTTTTTTGGGATCACTCGTGATACTTGGATCTAATATCGCAACCAATGTATAAGCGGATGTATCCTCCGCAATAACTTCACCTTTACCGTCAAATATTGTCCCTCGATGCGCTTCCAAAATATGACTTTTAATATATTTTTTTGCCGCTTGTGATGCCAGGACTTTTCCTTCCGCTTCCCCCGTGACCTGAATCGTGACAAAGCGGACCATTAATACAAAAAAGAGCAAGCCGAAAATCCCGAATAGGATGGCTGCCCCTATGTTCATACTTGGCCTTTTTTTCATTATTGTTCAACAACCTTAACATTCTTTTCTTTCAAGTTAAGCCCAAGTTCCTTCGCTTTTTCAAGGATACGCTCATACGTACTCAACTCACTTACTTGAAGCTTCAGGTCATTGTTTGCTTTTTCCTGTTTCTCAATAGTGGTTTCAACGTGCTGTACTTCTTTATTTACATCATAGATAGCGGCCTGGGTCGAAACAATTTGAACGGCCAAGAAACAAAACACCATCGCGAAGATAGCCACAAGGATTTTTTCACCCGGTGTAACAACGGACCTTCTTTCCTCATTCAAACGTTTAGGTTTGGCTTGAACGGACTGATAGGATTTCTCAACTTTTTGTTGCTCAAAATTTCTGGCTAAGTTACTCAAAATTCTCCCTCCTGTTTCCTTCTTTTTATATATTTTTTTCTGCGATTCTTAATTTAGCTGACCTGGCACGATTATTTTCTTCCAACTCTTCAACGCTTGGCAGGATCGGTTTTCTCGTTACAAGCTTAAGCTCTGCTTCATACCCCTCTGGGATAATAGGTAAACCCGGAGGCAAGTCAGGACCTGATGCTTTTTCCTTGAACATCGTCTTACAAATCCGGTCTTCTAAGGAATGGAACGTGATGACACTCACCCTTCCCCCCTTATGCAGAAGCTCAATGGCTTGTTCCAACGAATCTTCAAAGGCTCCAAGCTCATCATTAACGGCAATACGAATCGCTTGGAAGACTCTTTTGGCTGGGTGCCCTCCCTTTCGCCTTGCAGGTGCAGGAATCCCATCCTTGATCAATTCCACAAGTTCCCCGGTGGTTTCAATCGCTTTTACTTCCCGTGCTGCTTCAATCTTTCTGGCAATTTGCTTCGAAAACTTCTCTTCTCCATATCGATAAAAAATCCTGACAAGATCTTCAAACGACCAATGGTTGACGACATCATAGGCCGAAACTTCCCCTTCTAAGTCCATTCTCATGTCGAGAGGCGCATCATGGTGATAACTAAAGCCTCTTTCTGGAGTATCCAGCTGAGGTGATGACACACCAAGGTCGTATAAAATTCCATCCACACTATGTACTCCGAGATGTTCAAGCTCTTCTCTGATATGACGGAAATTTGATTGTACAAATGTTACTCTGTCCTGATAGGATGAAAGCTTTTCTTTTGCATGTTTGATGGCTGTCTCATCCTGATCGAAGCAATACAGATGGCCTTCAGGTGATAGCCGGCTGGCAAGGTATTCACTGTGCCCTGCTCCACCTAGCGTACAATCTACATATATTCCATCCTCTTTGATATCCAAACCATCTACGGTTTCTTTCAATAAAACTGTTGTATGTTTAAACATGTTGACTTCACCTTTCCAATCGAACGTTTTGTGGGGGTTAAATATCAAACCCTACCATATTTTCTGCAAGCTCAGCAAATGAATCTTCAGACTGTGTGAAATAGTCTTCCCATAATGATTTACTCCAAATCTCAATTCGATTGGAAACGCCCAAAATAATGCATTCTTTATCCAATTGGGCATAATTCACAAGTGTTGCTGGAATGTTCACCCTACCCGTTTTATCCAATTCACTTTCGGTTGCCCCTGAGAAGAAGAATCGAGTGAAGGCACGGGCATCTTTCTTTGTAAGCGGCAGGGCTTTAAGCTTTTCCTCTAGGGATCGCCACTCATCCATGGGGTATCCAAATAAGCACTGATCAAGTCCCCGGGTGATGACAAATGAATCTCCCAGATGATCACGGAACTTGGCAGGTACGATTAAACGGCCTTTATTATCAATGTTATGTTGATATTCGCCCATGAACATATGCACTGCCCCCACTTTCTAACACAAATGTACCACATCCCCCCACTTTTCTCCACTCTTTTATGTATTCTTTCTTACCAAAATATTTCCTCTATTTTTCATTAGTGATATTCCTTCTTTTCCAGACAAATTTCCATGAGTGAAATTTGTCTTTATACAACAGAAAAAGGACCAAATTCGCACTTTAAAACGAATTTAGTCCTTTTTATTTTAGTCCGATCATATATATACTACTTTGTGAGTCCCATCAAACGTATAATCCAGTTGGGTTAGATCATTCACGAAGGTGGGGCCGTACTTATTCAGGAAGTAGATGATATTCCAGGTTCTTTCCTGGGGTCCTCCATTTGGTCTGATACCGTTCTCCACTTTCATGAATTGAGTAAAGATTAATGAATGCTTATCCTTGAGCGCATTATCTATTCTTTTCCTTAAATAATCGAATTGACCAAGATGAAAATCAAGATTTTTATCAATAATCGGATTTAAACCTTGATCTATTAAAACTGCCTGTTCACGGATCCGTTCATATTTGCGTTCCAGTTCATTCTGTATTTCTTTCATTTCCGTCTCTAACCCCGGATTTTCAAGAGACTTCCAAAAGGTATCCCTGGCGGTTGAAACCCCCTCTGTAATCACACTGTGAAGCGTTAATTCGAGTTCCTGAATCCTTTTATTGATATCCCTTTCCACGATAGTAATATTTAACCGCGGTACGACAGGAGGCATCTTCAATTCTACAAATTCAAATGCTCTTTTCAACTCCCCCCAGTAGGCAATTTCACCCGGTCCTGCAATAAATGCCAGATTTGGGAACAACCATTCCTGCATCAAAGGTCTTGTGACAACATTATTGCTGAATGCTTCCGGACTTTCATCCAAGATCGATAACAGTTCATTAGAAGTATAGGTTTTCCCTGTATTCTTTTCAAAGAACATATCCCCTTCTCTTTCTAACAACACTCTCTCATTTTGAATTTGGAGGAAAAGATTTGCTGCTGTTTGAGAAATGTCCAATTGCGTATGAAATCCACTCCCCCGAATGTCACCCTGTTGTTCCAGGACCGCATCCGTGATGGACTTACTGTTTTCGATCAGCTGATGAAACCTGCCAGTTTCAAGCCTTCTGAGCGGAGGGTAGGAGGAATCAATGACCAATAACCCGAATTCTTTAAATAGACTCATCACTATATGGGCAAATAAGCGAACGATTGAATCTTCCTGATCTATCATTTTAGTGAGTTCAGAGGAAAGCTGTTTTGTATATCCGGTTTCCCCTAAAATGATCAGGATATCATCAAGCCATTTCTTCATCACTGATTTAGTATACAGAATATGAGAAGTCATCTTTTTTTCAAGTACTCTCTCAGGGTAACCAACCTTCTCGAGATTTGAATCGTTTTCAATGTATATATGATTCACTTCTTGATAATCGTGATCCTCTCCAGCTATCCAAAAAACCGGGACAACGGGGTGTTTCAGTTCCGCTTCCTGCTGCCTGGCCAATTGGATGACTGAAATGATCTTATGTATGGTATAAAGGGGACCCGTTAATAGGCCTGCCTGCTGTCCGGCAACGACTGTTACCGCATTATTTCTCAGCTTCTCAAGTGACGATACTACTTTCTCGGAAGTAGGTAATCCCTGCATATAGGAAGAGATACATTCTGTCAAACCCTCTCTCGGAAATTGACGTGATTTCAAATCCTGCATTCGTTCCTTATAGACTGTAGGGCTGTTGATATTATAGTGAAAAAAAGAAGTGACAGGCTCTTCTTGTTTTAAGTATTTAGAGGCAAACCGGTTTATTGCTGGAATGTTTAAACTTTCCAATTCCATATGAATTACTCCTTTTCTAGCTCTTGATATCCTAACGATGAGTATATCATTACACATAAGGAAAAGGAAAAAACTTGCCTGTTAATTTTTAATTCAAATCAAGAATTCGGAGGATGAGACCTGTGACCATTAGTGAAATGTAGGCGGTGAAGAATATAAGGAAGTTTACACGCCAGAACCCTCTCAGTACTTTTGGGTAGTGGATTTCACCCTTAGCCTTCCAATACATAATGGCAAATAGAACCCCGATCGAGCAGATCACGAGAAAAATGAGCCATAGGTAAGATGTCTGCCAAATGGCAATGACAATAAAGTGAACAGAGACAATTAATAGAAAGGTCGTAATATCAATGGCGAAATGAACCGCTTTCCGATGACTCTTCATGATTTCCTTCGCAAGAATAAAGCTGATGAAATATCCCAAAAATGGGATCATAACGAAAATGGCAATGATCGTAGAAAAAATGGAAGCCATTTTATCCCCCCAAACCTTCTCTTTCTATTCCTTTTACTAATCTGTAAAGTACATTCATGGTAGGTACAAAATGGTGTTCATTATTCGCTTTTTCCAGTAGGACGCCTAGGATTGATTCGATTTCCGTTCTCCGTTGTGCATCTAAATCTTTTAACATGGAGGATTTATTTTGGTATGTATTCCTGCAAATATCCACCACTTTATTGAAAGAAATAACCCCTTCCATTTGAGGAAACAACAGAAGCAGTTCACGGAATAAATCCCGTTGCAGTTGGGAAAAATGCGGGTTTTCAACCAACTTCCCGTTTGCCACACGGGTTAGGGCAGTCAGAGGATTGATTGATACATTGACAAATAACTTGGTTAAGAGCATTTTCTCAAAGTCGTGTTGGATTGAAAACGGGAAGGAATCTAGACTCCTTGATACTATTTCTTCTACAACACCCCAATTTCCTCTAATTAACGCAATATTAGTCACCGCTTCACCTAAGTGATGAATGGTGACATCATTTTCCTTCATTGCCCCATGCTCAACTGAGCCTGCAATCAGATTATGATGAGGTAATGATTTCATCCATTCAACATGCCTGATCCCATTTTGAACAAACAAAAGGGGCAGCTCAGGACCAAGATCTACCAACACCTCATGAAGAGATAGAAGATCATATTCCTTTACGGCGACAATCACGAGGTCTAATTCATGGTTCGCCTCCATACGTTGGACAGCCCTGACTTTTGTTGTGATGGTCGTGCTTTCTTTATGTATTGTGATTCCATCTTTCAACAAAGAACGAACCTGGGACTCTCTCCTCACGATGAGAGTAACATCAAATAATCGTCCCAAATATCCGGCAAATAAAAGACCGACCGCTCCTCCTCCAAAAATTCCAATTTTCATAACTACTCCTTCTCTGTCTTCGTTTATGAACATTTTACCAAATTTACCCCAGTGAGAAAACGTATAGATCGAAAGAATCAGCCACATGAAAAAAAGCTGGCCCGTTCCAATGGAACGAGCCTTGTTATACCTACCCTTATACAGGGTATACAGGATGTTTTCTTTCACTGAATTGAACATCCTTTGTTTCATAAAGCTTATACCGTTGAATCAACACGGACCTTAATTCATTAGGGGACGCAATTTCATCTACAATTAATTCGGAGGCCAATTTGTAAATATCAATATGTTCTTTATATTCCTTTTGTTTTTCCTGCACATACTGAATTCTTTCTTTCGGATCCTCGATGGCCTGGATCTTATTGGAATACACAGCATTTACCGCTGCTTCAGGACCCATGACGGCGATTTGGGCAGTTGGGAGAGCGATGCACACATCCGGATCGAATGCAGGGCCAGCCATGGCATATAAACCAGCTCCATAAGCTTTTCTGACGATCACAGAAATTTTCGTTACCGTAGCAGAGCTCATAGCAGCTATCAGTTTGGCGCCGTGACGGATGATTCCTGCTCGTTCCACTTTGGTCCCGATCATGAATCCCGGTACGTCAGCAAGGAATAATAACGGAATATGGAAAGCATCACATAACTGAATGAATTTAGCCCCTTTATCCGCAGAATCGTGGAACAGTACCCCACCCTTTACTTTCGGCTGATTGGCAATGATTCCGACTACTTTCCCATCTATTCGTGCAAATCCAGTGATCAATTCTTGTGCGAATAGCTTTTTCATTTCGAAGAAGCTTCCTTCATCAATCAACGTATCAATGCAATCATACATATTGAATGGAGCATTTTGATGTTCCGGGATGATATCTTCCAGCAGTTTCTCATGTTTTGGAGCCAGTCCATCTGTAACCTTTGTCTTGTGCTGATAATTCGCCGGGAAATAAGTTAAGTATCTCTTCGCTTCATTAATCGCTTCCTCTTCCGTTGCTGCGAGCAGGTCTCCACATCCGCTTACAGAACAATGCATTTTCGCCCCACCCATTTCTTCAAGGGTTACTTTCTCTCCGATGACTTTCTCTGCCATACGTGGAGATCCAAGATACATGGACGCATTTCCGTCTACCATGATGACGATGTCACAGAAAGCTGGGATATACGCCCCACCAGCTGCAGATGGTCCGAAAAGGATACAAATTTGCGGAACCATCCCCGACATCTTCACTTGATTATGGAATATTTTACCTGCACCCCGCCGATTCGGGAACATATCTAACTGGTCAGTGATACGTGCCCCCGCAGAATCCACTAAATAGAAGATAGGCACTTTTAAATTCAGTGCGGTTTCTTGAATGCGGATGATTTTCTCTACTGTTCTCGAACCCCAGGAACCAGCTTTAACCGTGGAATCATTAGCCATGACGCACACAGTCTGCCCTCCTACCTTTCCGATTGCCGTAACAACTCCGTCAGCTGGTAAGTCTTCTGCCTTATTGTTTGCAAACATACCATCTTCCTGATAATCTCCGTTATCAAACAATTGTTGAAGACGATCACGAACAAACATTTTGTTCTGCTCTTTCAACTTCTCATGATATTTAGGCTGACCACCAGAAGTAATTCTTTCTCTCGTTTCTTCAAGAGTATTGATGTGTGTTTTAGATGTCGACATACTATCCCCTCCGTCGTTAAATGATATGTATAAGAGATTTTAACAGACAAGTCAGAGATCATACGCGACCTCCGACTTACTGTTTATCCGAGGCTATTCTTCGATTACGAGTAATACATCCCCTTCATTTACGAAATCCCCTACACTTACTCTAATCTCAGTTACTTTACCTCCCGCTTCGGCTTCAACAGGAATTTCCATTTTCATTGACTCAAGCATTAGAACCGTGTCCCCTGAGGAGACCTTTCCACCTTGTTCTACCATTACATTTAATACCGTCCCTGCCATTGTTGATGTGATTTCCTTCATGTTTGATTCCTCCAGTTTTCTTCTTAAGTATGATTTGTTACGGAGCATTCCGCTCCTCATTATGTGCGGTTGGCTGTTAAAAAGTCCTGAAGCCATTTTGTCGTATAAGACCCTTCAATAAAGCTGCTATCTTCAATGATATCCTTGAAAAGGGTGACATTCGTTTTGACCCCTTCGATCCTTACCCCTTCAAAGAAGGCTTTCGCTTTATGTAATGCATCGGAGCGGTCATTTCCCTTGATGATACATTTTGAAATCATCGGATCATAGAACGGGGTCACTTTGTTCCCTTCTTCATATCCGCTGTCAATACGGACACCTTCTCCTTCGCCCCATTCCAATGCGCTTAAAAGGCCAGGTGAAGGATAAAATGTCTTTGGATCTTCAGCATATACTCTGAACTCAATAGCATGACCGATATTCTGGATTTCCTCCTGCTTACATAGTGGAAGCGGCTTTCCGTCAGCTACAAGGAGCTGCCATTTAACAAGATCGAGCCCAGTGACCGATTCAGTGACCGGATGCTCTACCTGCAAGCGGGTATTCATTTCAAGGAAATAAAAGTTCTCCTCTTCATCAACGATAAACTCTACCGTTCCTGCGTTGCTGTAACCTACTGCCTTACCAGCCTGTATGGCAGCAGTATACATCTTCTCCTTCGTTTCTTGAGATAGGGACGGAGATGGTGATTCTTCTATCACTTTCTGATTTCTTCGTTGAACGGAACAATTACGTTCGAATAGATGAACTAAGTTCCCATGATGATCTCCAAAGATTTGCACTTCTACGTGTCTTGCATTCTCAATACATTTCTCAAGAAAGACTTCTTCTTTCCCAAAATAGGCTTTCGCACGATTTTTAGTAGAGTCGAAGCTTTGAACGAGCGCTTGCTCATTTTCACAGCGTATCATACCGATCCCACCGCCACCGCCACTTGCTTTGAGCATAACGGGATAGCCGATCTCAAGGGCAACTCCTTTGGCTGCGTCAATTGTTCCCACTCCGCCGTCGCTCCCTGGCACTACGGGAACCGACGCTTCCTGCATCACCCTTCTTGCCTCGACCTTATCCCCCATCTTGTCAATGATGTCGTGGGCAGGACCAATAAATGTAATACCCGCTTCTGTCACCCTCTTCGCAAAGTCGGCGTTTTCTGAAAGAAGACCATAACCAGGATGGATCCCATCCACGTTCTCTTTCAATGCAACTTCAAGAATATTGTCAACCACTAAATATGAACGATTCACTTGTGATTCACCTATGCGGTATGCAACATCCGCTTCTTTTACAAAGGGCATATCCTGATCTGCATCTGAATAAACCGCGACTGTTTGAATGTTTAATTGTTTACATGTTTTGATGATTCTTGAAGCGATTTCTCCCCTGTTTGCAATTAATATCTTCTGCATAATCTCTCCCCTTTCTTCGTAGAGCACTTCTGTTCAATATACGAATTCTACAAAAATCGTCGAAATCCTTCTTCTCTATTGTAAACGTTTTCTTAATTAAGTGCAGAATTTTTTGTTATTTTGTTATATAATAATAATAAATACTTGTTCTAACATTAGTTCAATTGCAAACGGATACATGATCCTTCATGTTATCCTCGAATTTTTTTTAGCATTTTTAGGAGGTCATATAATGGTAGTAAAAGTGGAAAAATTAAAAGTGAATTATAAAACTCTAGAGGAGTTTAAGAAGTTTAAAGAATATGGCGTTCAGGAGTTGTCCATGCTCGAAGACTTGCAGGCGAATATTATCGAAAACGATAGCGAGTCTCCGTTTTACGGTGTTTACTTCGGCGATACTCTGGTTGCTAGAATGAGCTTATATCAACGTAACGCCCGCTTCGATCAGTACTTTGATCCTCCACAGAATTACCTGGAGCTTTGGAAGCTTGAAGTACTGCCAAAATACCAAAATAAAAATTACGGAAAAGCTATGGTAGAATTCGCCAAAAATTTCGGTTTACCGATCAAGACAAACTCCCGCATTAAATCTCAAGGGTTCTGGGAGAAAATGGGCTTCGAAGCCGTCACATACGAAGTGGAAAGAGATTTAGGAGAAAATCCCTACGTATGGTTCCCTAAAGGGGTTAAAGAGCAGAAAATCAGTTAAGATACTAAAAAAAGGCTTGCTCTAGACTGACATAGCGATTTGAGACACATATAAAACACCTCTTTAGGCTGCTTGCGCCCCAAATTCTTTGGGCGTCAGGTAGCCTAATTTTTCTAGGATACGGTCTTGGTTGTAATAGCGCACGTA
>NZ_CAJGBF010000038.1 GCF_904424705.1 Rossellomorea arthrocnemi
AGTCGTCTGGTGATAATGGCGAAGAGGTCACACCCGTTCCCATGCCGAACACGGAAGTTAAGCTCTTCAGCGCCGATGGTAGTTGGGGGATCTCCCCCTGTGAGAGTAGGACGTCGCCAGGCACAATATGAAGAAAGAGTAGCTCTTAGGAGTTACTCTTTTTTTGTGGTGTGGATAGGGTTGGTTTGAAAATCATAGGGATGTATTTGGTATTTTCTTAACCTCCCTGTGAAGGATGCCAGACGAGGCGGCGTAAAGAAAAATCGACATTGTGGCACGATTATTTGAAATGGCGCATGATTAATCACCATGTCGCACGAAAAATTGAATTCTCGCATGATGATCCTCCATCCGGCATGATTGCTTTCATATCTCGCATGATTGTTCCTCGAAAATTTGATTCGCCTAAGAATCAGCCAACTTATCTATCTCTCGGTACCCATTCAAGTTCACATTCTCAGCTAAAATAGTCAATTTTATGTTGAAATCCGATTATAAAGAGATTAAAAAGCGAAAGAGACGCTATTAGGAAAGGAAGTCTCTGTCTATCGTTTAACAAGGTGGCCAGATGAAGGACGGGGGGAAGAGAAGCGGATAAAGATATTCGTCACTCATCACTAGCCGCAGCCTTTAGGAGTTGCTCTTTTTTTTGAATTGAATTCCTCTCTACAGAACGATAAAAAATTGTTGGTAACTGGTAAAAGACGCATACAACGAAAAAACAACGCAATAAGGATTGAAAACGACGCAAATAAAAATTAATTTTAATTTGTTCCCCTCTTTAAGACAAAACCCTCTTTGAAAGTAATAATCCTTCAGTCTGAAACCATACCTAACATCAGAATCATCTAGGGCTTATTAGTCATCTTATGTGAACGAACTTAATCATCTACCTTGTCTATGAAAATCTCACCTACCGAATCTCTGATTATACTAATTGAAGGGAAATAAAAAGTGAAATCTGATATCCGACCTCCGATGACACAGCTCATACACCACGCCCCCACCAATCCAGCCATCAACCCCTAAATCCCAATTCCCAACTTAATCATGCCCCTTGCTTAAAATTGCTATCCACTAACTTCCTAACGTATTATTTAAGTAAGAGTATAAACAAGGAGAGAAGAACATGACGACTATTTATGATTTTAGCGTGAAGAAAGCGAATGGATCTGTGACGTCTCTAGAAGAGTACCAGGGGAAAGTGATGTTGATTGTGAATACAGCCAGCAAATGTGGCTTTACTCCCCAATTTGAGGAGCTGCAGGGCCTGTATGAGGAGTATAAAGAAGAAGGGCTTGTTGTTCTTGGATTTCCTTGTGATCAGTTCATGAACCAGGAATTCGATAATCAAGATGACATCATGGAGTTTTGTCAGCTGAATTATGGTGTATCTTTTCCGATGTTTGCCAAGGTTGACGTGAAGGGAAAGGAAGCTCATCCGCTTTTCACATTTTTAACACAAGAGAAAAAGGGAATTATTCTGTCAAGTATTAAGTGGAACTTCACAAAGTTTTTGATTGGGAGAAACGGAGAGGTATTTCAACGCTATTCCCCACAAACCAATCCGCGTAAAATCGAAGATGATATGAAAAAGTTGCTCTTGGCCGAATAGAGAAAGAGGGAGAAGCATTCGTTCTTCCTCTTTCTCCTATATTTTGTCTTTTAGTATTTTCAATAATAGAAACGGTGATTTCTGTGTGGTGACGTTGATAAAGGTAGTAATGATTGGATAATCTTCATTGGTACGGTTTTTTAATAGCTCAACCCACCATTCTGTTTCATATCGGGCAATCATGCTCAGGTTGTATAGTATTGCGTAATGGATGAGTACTTCTGGAATGGTTGTGGCCACATTTCTGATTCCGGGCAGAGCCAACCGGTTTTTATTTACATGCCATCTGAATGGCAAATATTCCTTTGCGTATGGTGCTCGTAATGTATTAGCAGAATCCCAACTGAGATCCCCCGTTAATTTTTCATTCAAGTACTGTTTAAATAAATTCTCTGACATGTGGTAATGTGAAAGTATTGATTCGTCGATAATCAGTTCATGCTGTTGAGTGAACCAGAACATGGTTTTCTTTTTAAGTAGTACAAGAAATGCTTCTTCGAGTTCTGGTATTTGAACGAGCATATCTTCCATTTTATATTTTTCACCAACGAGATGTTTCACGTGGAACACGAGGTCTGAAAAATGTGAAAAGAGACCATTTTTTTGCACTTTTACTTCATCCTGAAGAAATCTATATTGCTGCTTCTTCCTTTTTCTTGAGGTAATCCCATGGGCAAGAACGGTAGTAGTTTCAGGGTATTCAGGATCTTCTGTTAAAACGATCGCTTTAATAATGTGAATATAACCATAAAAAAGCAAAATGGGTTTAAGTGAAAGAGGAGACGTCATAGCTTGTTTATAATAAAGTTCTCCTTGTTCCAAGTAGTACATGAATGGATAACAGTTGTCGTAGCTCTTCAATTCAGCCTGAGAAAATCCGATTTCATCGTAGCATTTTTTTAGAAACTTCTGGGAATAAACCGCCGACTGAAAATAGTGTATGAAGTCCCAGTGTTGATATTTTTCGTTCATGAGATCACCCTTTAATTATTCTGAAAAATTAAATTAATCCTATTCTTCTTGACAGTATTTTAACCTATTGATAACCTACTAATAATATTTTGGGACTAGGGAGGCCGAAAACATGTGGGATTCTAAATTTGCTAAAGAAGGTTTAACGTTTGACGATGTCTTATTATTACCAGCCAAATCAGAGGTGTTACCTAAAGATGTAAATATCTCTGTCGAGTTAACAGATTCAATTAAATTGAATGTTCCTGTTATCAGTGCAGGAATGGATACTGTAACCGAAGCTGAAATGGCGATTGCAATGGCTCGAACTGGTGGATTGGGTATCATCCACAAAAATATGAGTATTGAACAGCAAGCTGAACAGGTCGATAAAGTAAAACGTTCCGAAAGTGGAGTTATATCTGATCCATTCTTTTTAACTCCAGATCATCAAGTCTTTTCTGCAGAGCATTTGATGGGCAAATATAGAATTTCCGGTGTTCCGATTGTGAACAACGAGCAAGAACAGAAGCTGGTGGGAATCTTAACGAATCGTGACCTTCGTTTCATCCAGGATTATTCGATCCAGATCTCGGACGTCATGACGAAAGAGAATCTAGTAACAGCACCTGTTGGCACTACCCTAGAAGAAGCGGAAAAAATTCTTCAGCAGTATAAAATCGAAAAACTGCCTCTGATCGATCAAGAAGGGACACTTAAGGGCTTGATTACAATTAAAGATATTGAAAAAGTAATTGAGTTCCCGAACTCAGCAAAAGATGATCAAGGGCGTTTATTAGTAGGTGCTGCTGTAGGTATTTCTAAAGATACATTGACCCGTGTAGAGCATTTAGTAAAAGCCCATGTGGATGTCATTGTGATCGATACGGCTCACGGACATTCAGCTGGTGTCCTTTCTATTGTTCGTGAAATACGTGAAGCTTATCCAACATTAAATATCGTAGCAGGGAATGTAGCTACGGCTGAAGCGACCAGAGAATTGATTGAAGCAGGCGCTGATGTTGTCAAGGTTGGAATCGGACCTGGTTCGATCTGTACAACCCGTGTGGTAGCAGGTGTCGGTGTACCACAAATTACCGCTGTGTATGATTGTGCAACGGAAGCAAGAAAGCATGGTAAGAGCATCATCGCTGATGGTGGCATCAAATATTCAGGTGATATCGTCAAAGCCCTGGCAGCCGGAGGACATGCTGTTATGCTGGGAAGCTTATTGGCCGGAACATCTGAAAGCCCTGGAGAAACGGAAATTTTCCAAGGGCGCCGTTTTAAAGTATATAGAGGGATGGGATCCGTCAGCTCCATGGAAAAAGGATCGAAGGACCGCTATTTCCAGGAAGAAGCGAAAAAGTTCGTTCCAGAAGGTATCGAAGGCCGTATTCCTTATAAAGGACCGTTAGCCGATACATTATATCAGTTGGTCGGGGGTTTGCGTTCAGGCATGGGATACTGTGGAACAAAAGACTTATTCGACTTAAGAGAAAAGGCACAGTTCATTAAGATGACAGGTGCCGGACTTCGTGAAAGTCATCCCCATGATGTTCAAATCACAAAAGAAGCACCGAATTATTCATTATAAGAAAATAATTCCAAAAGCTGATCAGATATTACTGATCAGCTTTTTTATAGGGATTAAAGAGGTACAGGCCGCCATGTATCAGAGTCCGCAAGTCCCTTGACCCATGCCAAAACTAGTCATATTCTCTGTCTATTCTTACCTTTCGAACTATGATAAAATAACGAAGGTGTACATAAAATCTTGGAGGGCTAACAGTGAAAAGAAGTTGGATTCAAAAATCTTTTGTTTGTATGATGGTTTTTATGATGGCAATGGGCGTGGTGCAGAAACCTGCAAATGCTCAAGGTGATTTGGACGTAAACGCAAAAGCTGCGATTTTAGTAGAGGCAAGTACAGGTAAGATCTTGTATGAAAAGAATTCCGATACAGCTCAAGGTATTGCAAGTATGACGAAAATGATGACGGAGTACGTGTTACTTGAAGCGGTTAAAGAAGGTAAAGTGAAATGGGATCAGAAATATACGGTTCCGACAAAGATCTCGAATATGTCCCATAATGATAATTTGAGCAATGTTCCATTAAGAGAAGAGGGAACATACAAAATCAAAGATTTGTATGAGGCAATGGCAATTGAATCTGCTAATGCAGCAGCGATGGCTATCGCTGAGACTGTAGCCGGGTCCCAAGAAAAATTTGTTAAAATGATGAATGAAAAAGCCAAAGAATTAGGCTTGGAAAACTATAAATTTGTAAATGTGACAGGTTTAAATAACAAAGATTTAGCACCTTATGTTGATCAAGTAGTAGGTGGAGCAGACGAAGAAAACGTGATGTCTGCAAAAGATACAGCAACGCTTGCTTATCGGTTAATGAAAGATTATCCGGAAATATTGGATACTTCAAGTATTTCTAAGAAAACGTTTGCTGAAGGTACAGAAGATGCTTTTGCAATGAAAAACTGGAACTGGATGCTACCTGGACTGATCCGTGAATATGAAGGCATGGATGGTCTGAAAACAGGAACAACTGATTTTGCAGGCGGTTGTTTTACAGGAACTGCTGAGAGAGACGGAATGCGTTATATTACAGTGGTTATGAATGTGGATATAAACTCTGGTGAAAATTCTTATGACGCACGATTTAATGAAACAAGAAAAATGTTGGATTACGCTTTTTCTAATTTCACAATGGAAGAAGTCCTTCCAGCTGATTACCAAGTCAAAGGACAAAAAACTCTGCCAGTTGAAAAAGGAAAAGATAAAGAAGTTCAAATCAAAACCGATGCTCCGTTAAGCATGGTGATTAAGAACGGCGAAGAAGATCTGTACAAACCAAAATTTGTATTAGACAAGAAGAAGCTGAATGATGATGGCGAACTGACGGCTCCTGTGAAAAAAGGAGAAAAAGTAGGCCACGTCATGTTAGAAGCAAAAGGTAAGAAAGATTTAGGCTATCTGACGGATAAAGGAACAAATGCTTCGAAGGCATCTGTTGTCACAGTGGATGGGGTGGAAAAAGCAAACTGGTTCGTTCTTTCCATGAGAGCCGTTGGTGGATTCTTCGGAGACATATGGGATTCCATTACTTCTACGGTTAAAGGCTGGTTCTAAATGAATGAAAACACCAAGACAATAGACTGCCCTAGTCGTATGAGACAGTAATAAAACACCTTCTTAGGCTGCCATGCCACCAAACTCTATTGGTGTGTGGTAGCCTAATTTTTCTTGTATACGCTCTTCATTATAATACTTCATGAATTGATCTACACGTTCCCTTACTTCTTCTTGGGATAGAGAATTGAATTTAACATACTGAAACTCCTCTGATTTTAGGTTAGAATGAAAAGATTCAATGACCGCGTTATCCCAACAATTACCCCTGCGCGACATACTACTGACTAGATTCCTTTCTTTTATCCGATTTTGATATGCATAGGAAGAATACACGCTGCCTTGATCCGAGTGGATGATCACTCCTTTAGGGTTTCCTCGTTTTTCGAGCCCTTCACTCAAGGTATCAATGATTAAAGGGACTTGTTGGTGAGTATAAAGCTTGTAAGCAACGATTTCATTATTAAATAAATCCATGATCGTTGATAAATATAAAGTGTCTGGACCATATTGGATGTAGGTAATATCCGTCACCCATTTTTGGTTAGGTTCGCTTGCAGTAAAATCCCTCTTTAATAAGTTAGGAGCGACAATAGCGGATTCCCCTTGAGACTTCCACTTTCTCTTTGCCTTTACTCTACATTGAAGATGATATTTCTGCATAATCCGTTGAACAGTATTACGGTTTAATTTGATATGATATTTACGTTTTAACAGCTCTTTGATTTTACGGTGGCCATATCGGTACTTTGTTTTTTCACAGAGGAGGATAATCGTTTGTTCCTCCCTAGACAACTCTATTGGTTGTAAAGATGCCCAGCGATAATAAGTAGATCTGGGTACATTTAAAGTAGCTAAAATAGCTGATACTGTATATTTTTTTCGTAATGTCTGTACTAGTTGGAGGACGATTTCTTTTTCAGCTCCTTTTCGATCTCCAAATACTTTTTTAAGATTTCATTCTCCTGTCTTAAGTGATTCATTTGATGTTCTTTTTTCTCTTCTTCACTTGAACGATCAGGTCCATGTCCATACGAATATTGTTTTCCAATCGGTTGGTCAAATCGGTGGACTTGATTTTCACGATACCATTTCATCCACGTTTTGATTTGAGAAACATTTTTAATCCCATACTTCTCCATGATTTCTTGGTTTGTCAACTGACCACTCATTTTATCTTTAACTACTGCCCATTTAACTTCTTTTGAATATACGTTTTTGCCCATGCAAAAACACCTCCGAATTAGCACTTTATTTAAGTGTACCACTTCGAAGGTGTTTTATTGTGTCTCATTAATTTAGGTTAGTCTACAAAAGTTGGATAAGTCTTGGTGTTTTTTAATATTTGAATTTTTGTAGGGGACTCTACATAAGAGTTAGGGCGGATTCCCATAAAATGCTGGTCGCCTCTGAGCCAGCCGCTTCCGCTTTTCGAGATGTCCAGCTCCGGGGCTTAGAGGCTCGAGGTCATAAGCCAAACATGCCAAAAAGGCAAAGGGCGCCTTTCCGGCATGTTCGTCATATGCTTGTCGCCTCTGAACAAAGCCCCTCCGCTTTTTGTCTTGTCCAGCTCCAGCGGCTAGTCCCTCGAGGTCATAAGCTAAATCGACCAAAAAGGCAAAGAACGCCTTTCCGGTCGATTCATCTTATGCTTGTCGGGCCTGAGCCAGCCGCTTCCGCTTTTCGTCTTGACATAAGCTTGTTTTTATTGTTTATTTAGCAGTAGGGTTACATAATCATTCCGATTGTTTTAGTCACGTTTTCTTCCTTTTTTTGGGGAAGTCGTGGGACAGGCATGGGATAAATATAAGGGGGATACAGATATGAAGACTGGTACAGATCGTGTTAAAAGAGGTATGGCTGAAATGCAAAAGGGCGGCGTTATCATGGACGTTGTCAATGCAGAACAGGCAAAGGTTGCTGAAGCTGCAGGTGCAGTGGCAGTAATGGCTTTAGAACGAGTTCCAGCAGACATCCGTGCTGCAGGTGGAGTAGCAAGAATGGCAGATCCTCGTATTATCGAAGAAGTGATGGGCGCCGTGTCGATTCCAGTAATGGCAAAGGCACGAATCGGTCATATTGTAGAGGCAAGAGTACTTGAATCAATGGGTGTTGATTACCTTGATGAAAGTGAAGTATTAACGCCGGCTGATGAAGAGTACCATTTAAATAAAAGAGATTTCACTGTTCCATTTGTATGTGGGTGCCGTGATTTAGGTGAAGCTGCACGCCGTATTGGTGAAGGGGCATCCATGCTTCGTACGAAGGGTGAGCCGGGAACAGGTAACATCGTAGAAGCGGTTCGTCATATGCGTAAAGTAAATGCTCAGGTTCGGAAGCTTGTGAGCATGAACGAAGATGAGATCATGACTGAAGCTAAACTTTTGGGAGCTCCATATGAATTATTGTTAGAAATTAAAGAAAACGGACGTTTACCTGTTGTAAACTTTGCTGCAGGCGGAATTGCCACACCGGCTGATGCGGCCCTAATGATGGAATTGGGAGCTGACGGAGTATTCGTAGGATCTGGTATCTTTAAATCTGAGAATCCAGAGAAATTTGCAAAAGCGATTGTAGAAGCGACTACTCACTACCAGGATTACAAGTTAATCGCAGAGCTATCAAAAGAGCTTGGTGTAGCAATGAAGGGAGTAGAAATTTCTTCTATTCTACCTGAAAACCGTATGCAAGATCGTGGATGGTAAGGTGTGATTCTATGTTAAACATCGGTGTATTAGGACTTCAAGGTGCCGTCAGAGAGCATGTACGTTCAATTGAAGCTTCAGGTGCCAATGCTATCGTCATAAAGCGTGTGGAGCAACTTGAAGAGATTCAGGGGCTCATCATGCCTGGTGGGGAAAGTACGACCATGAGAAGACTGATTGATCGCTATGGCTTTATGGAACCGTTAAGACAATTCGCAGAAGCCGGGAAGCCGATTTTTGGAACGTGTGCGGGCTTGATTCTCCTAGCGAAGCATGTGGTCGGCTACGAGGAACCACATTTAGGTATGATGGACGTGACTGTGGAACGCAATTCCTTTGGGCGTCAGAAAGAAAGCTTTGAAGCTGATCTTTCAATTGCCCATGTAGGGGAAGGATTCAATGCGGTCTTCATCCGTGCTCCTCATATCGTGGAAGCGGGAGAAAATGTTGAAATCCTTGCTAAACACAATGAACGCATTGTGCTTGCACGACACGGGCAGTTCCTCGGTTGTTCATTCCATCCTGAGTTGACGGAGGATCATCGCCTGACTGCATTCTTCGTTGAAATGGTGAAGGAAAGCATGGAAAAAACAATCGCATAATTCTATTGCAAAATGGAAAACATTGTAGTAGATTATGAAATAACCAATAAAAATCATAAATCGTTGATAGGAAATAGTAGTAAAGAAGGCTTGCTTAAGAGAGTCGATGGCCGGTGAGAATCGACGCAGGAGCTTTACGAATCCATCCTTGAGTGAAGTACTGAATGAAGTAGGTATTTTCGGTGATTCCGTTACCATCTCTTAAGAGGAAGATGCTTAGCGTCTTCAATTAGGGTGGCAACGCGGAAACCTCCGTCCCTTTTACCAGGGATGGGGGTTTTTTATTTTTTTATAAAAAGGAGAGAAAATGATGTTAGACATTAAGTATTTACGTAACAACCTGGAAGATGTAAAAGCCCGTCTGCAACACCGTGGTGAAAACCTGGAGGATTTCGATAAATTCGAAGAGCTTGATAAGAGAAGAAGAGAGCTGCTTGTGGAAAGCGAGGATTTAAAGAGTAAACGTAATGAAGTGTCTCAGCAAATTGCCGAGCTGAAGAAAGAAAAAAAAGATGCTGAGGATATGATCGTGGAAATGCGTGAAGTCGGCGCCATGGTCAAAAAACTGGATGATGAACTAAGAGGCATCGAAGAGGAATTAGAACGTATCCTTCTTTCTATTCCGAATATCCCCCATGAGACAGTACCTGTTGGAGAAACAGAAGATGATAACATTGAAGCGCGTAAATGGGGAGAAGTACGTGAATTCGATTTCGAAGCACAGCCTCACTGGGATGTTGCGACCGGCCTCGGGATCCTTGATTTTGAACGTGCAGGAAAAGTGACAGGAAGCCGTTTTGTATTTTATAAAGGCCTCGGTGCAAGACTTGAAAGAGCCCTCATTAACTTCATGATGGACCTGCACATGGATGAGCATGGATATACGGAAATGATTCCGCCATTCCTTGTGAATCGAGCGAGTATGACAGGAACGGGTCAACTTCCGAAGTTTGAAGAAGATGCATTCAGAATCGAGAGCGAAGATTATTTCTTAGTCCCGACAGCAGAAGTACCTGTGACGAATTATCATCGTGATGAAATCCTGAAGGCTGACGAATTGCCTGTTAGTTACGTTGCTTACAGCGCCAACTTCCGCTCTGAGGCTGGATCTGCAGGAAGGGATACAAGAGGCTTGATCCGTCAGCATCAGTTCAACAAAGTAGAGCTTGTACGTTTTGTGAAGCCGGAAGATTCTTATGATGAGTTAGAAAAGTTAACGGGACATGCTGAGAAGGTTCTTCAGCTTCTAGGTTTACCATACCGAGTATTGTCTATGTGTACAGCAGACTTAGGTTTCACGGCTGCCAAGAAGTACGACATTGAAGTCTGGATTCCGAGCTATGGCACGTACCGTGAAATTTCTTCTTGCAGTAACTTTGAAAGCTTCCAGGCTAGACGTGCAAACATCCGCTTTAGAAGAGAACCAAACGCGAAACCTGAACATATTCATACGTTAAATGGATCTGGTTTAGCGATTGGCCGAACAGTAGCGGCAATCTTGGAAAATTACCAGCAAGAAGATGGAAGTGTAATTGTTCCAGAAGCTCTTCGTCCTTATATGGGTGGAGTGGAGGTCATTAAATAAAGGCCTACTACCAAGTAAAAGAAGTCCCACACTTAGCTGTGGGACTTCTTTTTGTTTTTTTTAGAAATATGCTTGACTGTATTTGTGCACCATGTTATTATAATTCTTGTCGATACGGAGGAATACCCAAGTCCGGCTGAAGGGATCGGTCTTGAAAACCGACAGGGGTGTAACAGCCCGCGGGGGTTCGAATCCCCCTTCCTCCTCCATTGATTTTTTTATAACCATAGCGCATAAACATTGGAGATAGAATTCGTTACATTTTTATGTAACGAATTTTTTTATTTTCATAAATGTCAAGTCCCTTTACTTAAGGTTTTTGATGTCTTCTCTTAAATCGGAGTCCGACGTGTGCTCCAATATGCCGATCTTTGTAATGTGCCTGCGTGCTTCTTCATCTCCGAGCGTGTAAATCTTCGAGTAAATATTTTTCATGGATTGATCATATCGATCGTCCTCCGGTGAATTGTGGTATTGACGGAAGGGAATCTGAGCCCGTCTCATGGTCGACATGTCATCATCATAGTTATCGTTAAAGAGCATTTTAAGCTCGTTCACTTCTGTAGGAGTTGCAAATATACGAAAGCTTGGACTGGCGTTCTGATTTGGATCCTGCAGAATATCCCCATTGCTGATATCAACAAAATATGTTTGTTTTGATTCCATCGTTTCTTCATCTCCTTAATCGATTGTTTGTAACTACATATACCTCTTTTTGAATGGAAATAAACGGATGGGTGCTGTTTTAACACCTTATTGGTCTTTTTGTTTTTGTAATCTTTATCCAGACTATGATATGCAAACGCTCTGTCTTTTAGTTTGTGCAGGAGGGGGGAGGGGAACTGCTCCGCTTTCCACGGACGTTCGGCCGAGCCTCCTCAGCACAGATCGTTTCCGGGGTCTCGCCACGCCCGTTTTCCGTAGGAGTCTACGCAGTTCCCCTCACCCTCTAAAGAAGTAATTGTTGACAGAGCTATATAGTTGATCAATATCACGGTAAAGAGCATAATCGCTATAATCCATTTCAGAAGTTAAAAGAAAATGATTTGGTAGTAAGCAGACTTACATTATCACTGTCTTAGTGAATGCTTACGCTTGATAAGTTGATTGGAACAGAAGGTGCTCGACTCCTGCGGGAAACGCTGGACAGGTGAGATCCCGCTGGGCTTTAGCCCGGAGAGGCCCACCGCCAGCCCCGCGGAAAGCGAGCATCTGTAGGGGAAATCAACCACGACTGGCTACATCAAAAAGCAAAAAAAAGACTACTCCTAGAGCAGAGTAGTCTTTTTATATATTTAGCTCTTTAACATTCTTGTCTGTTCAATGAAGTAGCCGATTCTTTCAACGATTGGTTCGATGGAGTTTTGATCGTTGACGAGGTCGTATTCGCTGATGTCGAGTCGAAGGACAGGACATGCGTTAAAGGAATTGATCCAGTTTTCATAGCGCTCGTGCATTTCTTCCCAGTAAGCAACAGGTGTTTGCTGTTCCATCGGGCGTCCGCGTTCACGGATGCGATCCACGACATTATCAATGGATCCTTCCAGGTAAATCAAAAGGTCAGGGTGTGGGAAGTATGGGGTCATGACCATGGCGTCGAAAAGGCTTGTATAGGTTTCGTAATCGATTTCACTCATATTTCCTTTTTCATAGTGCATGCGGGCAAAGATGCCTGTATCTTCATAGATGGAACGATCCTGTATGAAGCCGCCGCCGTATTCAAAGATTTTCTTTTGTTCTTTAAAGCGTTCTGCCAGGAAGTAGACTTGAAGGTGAAAGCTCCAGCTTTTAAAGTCCTGATAAAATTTATCGAGATATGGATTTGTATCCACTTTCTCAAAAGACGTCCGGAATCCGAGTGCGTTGGCCAATCCGTTCGTCATGGTAGATTTCCCGACTCCGACCGTTCCGGCGATGGTGATTACGGAATTATTTGGAATCCCGTATTTAGTGCGAAGATTCATGATAGTGAACTCCTTCTTTAAGTGTAGTTTCTAATTGAGTAAGAATGTGATCCAGATCCTCTTTGTTTTGAACAAAGTCTACGTGGTCGCCATTATAGCGAAGAACAGGGATATCCGGGTGTGTTTCTTCGAATGTATTCATATATTCTTCGTAATCAAGTGATAGTTGTTTCAGATACAGAGGGCTGATTTTCTTTTCAAAATCACGTCCTCTTTTTTCGATTCGCTTTAAAAGCGTATCTAAGCTTGCGTTCAAGTAGATGACCACATTAGGTCTCGGCATATCAGACGTCAGGATATCATAGATATTGAGATACTTCTTGAATTGATGTTCGTCCTTCAACGTACGTTTCGCGAAGATAATGTTTTTAAGAATATGATAATCTGCTACGACAGATTTGCTTTGAGATAAGTAGTGTTTCTCGATATCTTCTAATTGTTTATATCGATTGCATAAGAAAAACATCTCTGTTTGAAAGCTCCACTCTTCAATGTCATCATAAAATTTATCTAAGAATGGGTTCTCATCAACAATTTCTTTAAGCAGGTGAAATTGAAAATGATCGGCAATTGCTTTTGCAAGAGAGGTTTTTCCTATTCCAATCGGGCCTTCAACGGTAATGAAAGGAATGCGCCCCATTAATTGTCCTCCTCATATCACGGCAATCTTTTCTCGAATATAATGTACAAATTAAAAATTACGACAGGAATTATTGTAACACAATATATGGATTGTTTGTTCAGGTATTTCCTGTGATAGAGAAATCACATCACGATCAGTATATCGGCCTTTTTAAGCGGTTTTTGATGGGAACACATATAAAAAAGCCGGTGGATAGTAGTTTTAGATTTACCTATCCATCAGCTTCTATTAATTATCTTTTTACAACATTGAAATTGTCGGAAATTAACAACCAGTTTTGTGGGAAGGAAAGGCCGAGCTTCCAGTAACTCATCCCTCTCAATTTCAATTCTTTCATGAGATCGAATTTGGCCTGGATGCTCCGGGCATCTTCAAACCACACTTCATGATCCTTTCCGGTGCTTGCATCACGGTATTTGAAGAATGGTGCCTGAGCTTTTTGGTCATAGTCAATTTTGACATTGTTATCAGCGGCTATCTGAATGGCCTGTTGAGGACTGATGGCTTTAGCTGTACTTCCTTGTACAAAAGGGAGGGTCCAGTCATATCCATATAAATTTTGCCCCATCAGAATCTTGGATGGAGGCATTTCAGAAACAGCATACTCCAGGACATCACGAACCGGTCCGATAGGGGATACCGCCATAGCGGGACCGCCACTGTATCCCCATTCGTACGTCATGATAACGACAAAATCGACAATTTCACCATGGGCTTTATAATCATGGGCTTCATACCATTTTCCTTTTTGATCCGCACTGGTCTTTGGAGCCAGGGCGGTTGAAAGGAGCCATCCTTCCTGATTGAAACGCTGCTTTGCTTTCCGTAAAAATTGGTTGTAGGCTTCTTTATCTTGTGGACGTAAATACTCAAAGTCAAAGTGAATATCCCTGAATCCATATTTCTTCGCGGTTTGAACAACGTTATTAAGGAACTTATTCTGGATTGCCTGATCGGTCAATAAGATCCTGCCCAGTTCATCGCTGAACATCCCTTCTTCTTGATTAGTGATCGCCATCATCATGACATTATTATTGTCCTTCCCTGTTTGGATCAGGTTTCCAAGGGGAGGCTCTTTCAGAGTGCCATCACGTTTAGCCTGAAAGCTAAATGGAGCAAGGTATGTGAGGTAAGGTGCCGCTTCCCTGGCACTTTCTTCAAGGTTCGGGGCTACTTCCTTTCCGTATGGCTCTACATAGCCATTAAACTCTGCTTGTTCCTTGGACTTCTGTGGAATGTATAAGCGAAACCCCACCTGTAGAGGCTGATTAGGAGAGATACCGTTCACCCGTGCCAGTTCCTGATAAGGGACTCCTGTCTTTTGACTGATACTCCATAGACTATCACCGGGTTGAACAAAATAAAAACTTCCTATAATAGGAATGACCAGTGATTGGCCGATCACTAAGTTATTTGGGTTCGGCAATTCATTTGCATCCACTATATCTTTCACTGTTGATCCATACGCTTGAGCGATACCAAATAATGATTGGTTTGGCTGGACAACATGTATTTGCATAACCAGACCCTCCTCTATTCATTCACTATAATCAGCGTATGAAACAGGATGCTTGAATATGTTTTGTGCTGAAAAAATTATAAGATTTTGCTGGTAGGATCAATCTTTGCTTTTAAAACATTTTTCATCATCGTTAAGGCATAGTGATTATCTTCCTCACTGACAGAAGCGATGGCATCACTTGGAACCATCAGGTTGAACTCTCTCATATAAGCATCATTGGCTGTAAAGAGGACACATATATTACCGGCAATCCCAGTGATGATCAGGTTTTTCACAGACAAGTGGTGAAGGAGTGTGTTTAACGCCGTACCGTAAAAGGCGGAGTGCTTGGGTTTAATAAGAAAGTAATCGTCGTCTGTCGGTTGGAGCGGAGTCATGACCGCATCGCTCATCTTGTTATGACACTTCTTATAGATCTCTTTGTAATCTGCTTTCCAAAGCTCGTAATGGTCGTTAATATAGATGGTAGGAAACTGATGCTTTATGCAATGATCACGCAGCGAATTGATGGGATCGACAATCCTGGCGGTGTGTTGTGCCAAGGTTTTTCCGTGTTTGAATTCGAATGGATTCATTATATCGATGATCAGGAGAGCAGTGTCGTTAGGTATCATGTGAAAGCTCCTTTCCTTTATAGTTTGGTGTGAATCGGGAAATTTTATAAAAGATTGAGAAATAAATTTACAGGAGTACAAAATGGGTATAAGAGAAGAGCAATATATGAAAGAAGCACTGAAAGAAGCAGAAAAAGCAGCGGCAATCCAGGAAGTTCCGATTGGAGCGGTGATTGTCATTGGTGATGAAATCATTGCTCGCGCCCACAATCTGAGGGAAACAAGCCAAAATGCCATCACCCATGCGGAAACAATGGCGATTCAAAAGGCGTGTGAGAAACTTGGTACTTGGCGTCTTGAAGGAGCAGAGCTATATGTCACACTTGAACCGTGCCCAATGTGCAGCGGTGCCATTATCCTCTCAAGGATAGAGAAAGTTATCTATGGGGCGAAGGATCCGAAAGCAGGATGTGCGGGAACATTAATGAATCTACTGGAGGATGAGCGATTTAATCATCAGTGCGAAGTAGTTTCCGGTATATTATCGGAAGAGTGTGGTGGGATCCTTTCCCGTTTCTTTAAAACCTTAAGAGAACGTAAGAAGTTGGAGAAGAGGATGGGGTTTTCGGACTGTAAATAACTTACAGCATTCCATCGTTGCTTTTTACCGTAAATCCTAGTATACTTAATTTTGCGTCGCACTTATGACGCAACTAAATATGGTATCAATTTTGCCGTGCTAGGTGGGGAGGTAGCGGTGCCCTGTACTCGCAATCCGCTCTAGCGAGACCGAATCCCTTTCCGAGGCTCGCACTCTGTAGGGCTGCCTCAAGTAAGTGGTGTTGACGCCTGGGTCCTGCGCAATGGGAATCCATGAACCATGTCAGGTCCGGAAGGAAGCAGCATTAAGTGGAAGCTCCCATGTGCCGCAGGGTTGCCTGGGCCGAGCTAACTGCTTGAGTAACGCCTATGGATGCTTGTCGACGAAAGGTGCACGGCAGTTTAATTTATATACAATAACTCATCCATTAACGGGTGAGTTTTTTGTTTATATTAAGGTTTGAGACTCATCCTAAATTGATCTCCGGTTTTCTTTGTAAATGGGATTTACATTACGTTATAATAGAGACACTATAGTACATAAAAAGAGGGGGGAGTATTTTGGCATATCAAGCTTTATATCGTGTGTGGCGTCCTCAGTCATTTATTGATGTAGTGGGACAGCAGCATGTAACGAAAACGTTGCAAAATGCCCTCCTTCATCAGAAGATTTCTCATGCGTATTTATTCTCGGGACCAAGGGGAACCGGAAAAACGAGTGCAGCGAAGATCCTGGCTAAAGCCGTTAACTGTGAACGTTCACCTATATCGGAGCCTTGTAATGAGTGCGATGCGTGTAAAGGGATAACGGACGGTTCGATTCCCGATGTCATTGAAATCGATGCTGCTTCCAACAACGGAGTAGAGGAAATCCGGGATATCCGGGATAAAGTCAAATATTCTCCAAACGTAGTCGAGTATAAGGTCTACATCATAGACGAAGTTCATATGCTGTCTATCGGAGCATTCAATGCGCTCCTAAAAACGTTGGAGGAACCACCAAAACACGTCATTTTTATCCTGGCGACGACGGAGCCCCATAAGATACCCCTGACGATCATTTCACGCTGTCAGCGATTTGATTTTAAACGCATCACGGCCATGGATATAGTGGGAAGAATGAGTCATATTGCCACAGAATCAGGTGTGAATTTTGAAGAGAATGCCCTGACGATCATTGCAAGGGCAGCTGAGGGTGGTATGCGTGATGCTCTCAGCCTCCTGGACCAAGCGATCTCCTTCAGTCAGGACCGGGTTACAGTGGAGGATGCACTGACCGTAACGGGAGCCGTTTCTCAGGGCTACTTGAATACCCTGGCGAAAGCCATCCTCGAAAGGGATGTCACCACTGGCCTCGGTGCCCTGGAAGAGCTCCTGTTTCAAGGGAAGGACCCGGCAAGGTTCGCGGAAGACTTCATTCTCTATTTTCGGGACATGCTGTTATACCAGACGGCACCGAATCTGGAAGAATCACTTGAAAGAGTCATGCTCGATGATGATTTCAAGGAATTGGCCGGACAAACCCAGCCTGGACAGATTTATCAGTATATCGACATTCTGAATCAGGCCGGCCAGGAAATGAAGTTCACGAACCATGCCCGGATTTATCTGGAGGTTTCTATCGTCAAGCTTTGTCAGATGGAAACACCGGCATCGGCATCTTCTCCTGAAGTAAACGAGATGATGGAAAAAATTAAACTTCTTGAAAAAGAGGTCGAACAACTGAAGGCAAATGGGGTCAAGGTTCAGGCAGAGCCGGCAGCACAGCAGGCGAAGAAACCAATCAGGGCAAAAAAAGGGTTCCGTGCTCCTACCGGAAAGATTCAGGAAGTACTGCGAACGGCTACGAAGGAAGATCTTAATCTTATCAAGAGCCGATGGGGAGACATGGTTGAAACCTTAAATCAACGCCAAATGCGTTCACAATCTGCATTATTAAATGATGCTGAACCAGTAGCAGCTACAAACGGCTCATTTGTGTTAAAATTCAAATATGATATTCATTGCCAGATGGCGATGGAGAATCAAGCGTTTACTTCGGCGATTGCTTCCATATTGGAAGAGCTTACAGGAAATAGCTACGCGGCTATTGGAATTCCTGAAGACCAGTGGATGTCCATAAGGGAAGACTTCATCCGGAACTCGAAACCAGAGGATGGAGATTCATCCAGCGGAGATCAAGGAGAAGATTCTCTCTTGTCGGAAGCTGAAAAACTGGTTGGAATGGATTTAATAGAACTAAACGATTAATATTTTCAAAAAATATACTGGAGGTAATGATGATGATGCGTGGAAATGGTAATATGCAAAACATGATGAAGCAAATGCAAAAAATGCAAAAGAAAATGGCGGAAGCTCAGGAAGAACTGGGTGAAAAGCAAATTGAGGGAACAGCAGGAGGCGGAATGGTAACGGTCATCGTTTCCGGTCACAAACAAGTCGTTGATGTAAAAATCAACGAAGAAGCAGTTGATCCGGATGACGTTGAAATGTTACAAGACTTAGTTCTTGCAGCGACTAACGATGCATTGAAGAAAGCGGATGAACTAACGAACTCAACCATGGGTCAATTCACTAAAGGAATGAACCTACCGGGAATGTTCTAGGAGGCAATAATATGCATTATCCTGAGCCTATATCAAAGCTGATTGACAGCTTTATGAAATTGCCGGGAATCGGGCCGAAAACTGCGGCCCGCCTGGCATTTTTTGTTCTCAGTATGAAAGAAGATACCGTATTGGACTTTGCTAAAGCATTGGTCAATGCTAAACGTAACTTGAGTTACTGCTCCGTTTGCGGGCACATAACAGATCAAGACCCCTGCTATATCTGTGAGGATCAAAGACGTGATCGCAGTATCATCTGTGTGGTACAGGACCCTAAAGATGTCATTGCCATGGAGAAGATGAAAGAGTACAACGGTCAATATCATGTACTGCATGGAGCCATTTCCCCGATGGATGGAATCGGTCCTGAAGACATCAATGTACCTGACCTCATCAAACGTCTTCAAAGTGATGAAGTCCAGGAAGTCATCCTTGCCACGAACCCTAACATTGAAGGGGAAGCGACAGCTATGTACATTTCACGACTCGTCAAACCATCCGGTATCCGGATCACAAGAATTGCCCACGGACTTCCTGTCGGTGGAGATCTCGAGTATGCAGATGAAGTTACACTATCGAAAGCCCTGGAAGGAAGAAGAGACGTTTAACAAAGGAGAGGATACCTATGTTTTTCCGAAAAAAAGGAAAGCTGAAAAAAGAGTATGACCAATCCTTACTTCATGTCTTAGACGAAACCAAGGATCATTGGAACCAGCAGCGCTCCATAGAAGAGATGAGCGTGGATTATAATTTGAACATCCACTGCCATTCGAAAATTGCAGAAGCCAAATATTTTTTTCTCTTTAGAGAAGCAAAACATAGAAAGATCGTCATAAAAAGGTAGACAACCTTCATATCCTTTCAATAAGAGACTAAATATGTTCTATGTTGAGAGGAGAGAAGGATATGAGCCCAGTTATCGTCATTGCGGTAATCAGCGGTCTGATTGTACTGCTTTTAGCGACGGGGACTCCCATCAAGCCACTTCGGTTTGTTGGACAAGTCGCCATGAAGGTCATGATCGGAGCACTATTTTTATTTTTCTTGAACGCCTTTGGCAGTCAGTATGGAATTCACGTTCCCATTAATGTGGCCACCTCATCTATTTCAGGAATATTAGGCATTCCAGGAGTAGTGGGACTTACGGTGATTCAGATGTGGATTTTATAAAGAGTAGTAGAATAATAAGAAGAAGGGCAATCAAGATGTCAGGTGAATTCACCTGAATTTTGACTGCCCTTCTTCTTTATTTACTTAAAAACGTTTTTGGCATGACGACTGCTGTTACTTCACCACGGGCACACAGATTTCCTTCTGCAAAGACCTCAGTTACCACCTTAAACTTCTTCGGGTGAATTTCTTGAACTGTACCAACTGCTTTTAATGGTACATTGTGAGGAGTTGGTTTCATGAAGTCAACATGCAAGGATGCCGTAACGAATCTTGGGGGTTCATGTCCGTCTCCAACCTCCCTCCCATTTTTTTGGTGAAGAGCAATTGCGGCTGAACCGGTACCGTGACAATCGATTAGTGACGCAATCAATCCGCCGTACACAAAACCCGGCAAGGCAGTATGTTCCGGTTTTGGGGTGTAGATTGTGACCGTACGATCCCCTTCTACCCCTGTGCGGAAATGGTGACCATCTTGATTTAACCGGCCACACCCATAGCACCATGCAAAATCATCGGGGTAATCATCCTGAATGGCACGAGTGACTTCTCTCATATTAATATTCTCCCTTCGAACACATACTTTCACTCTAATACTCTTCTATAAAGGATTGGAAATTCCTTTTATTGAAACGATGCGGTATATATGGTTACCGAAATTCTCAGTGAACCAACACTCTTTACGAAAGGAAAGATTAAGAGAAAAATAGAGGATCTAGATTTCCTTTAGAAATAAATTATAAAAGGTGAAAAAGAGTATTGACTTATAATAGAAGAAGATGCTATTATATTTCTTGTCGCCAAAACAAGCGGAAAACAAAATTTCAAAAAAAGCTTGACGCTTTATGGCGGAAAATGTTATATTTAAGAGGTGCTCAAGAGAGCGCAACGAAATATTGAACCTTGAAAACTGAACAAAACAAGACAATACGTCAACGTTAATTCTAGATTTATTTTTAAAGAGCTATTCAAACTTTTATCGGAGAGTTTGATCCTGGCTCAGGACGAACGCTGGCGGCGT
>NZ_CAJGBF010000039.1 GCF_904424705.1 Rossellomorea arthrocnemi
GATTTATATCCAAGATGGCCATCCAGATACTCGGTGACAAGTTTTAGTTTAAATTCCTCACTATATTTAGCCATAAAAACACCCCCAAAAGTTAGTTGTCTACTCTAACTTTTGGGGGTCGATACCCATTCATTAAGAAAGGGGTGGTCTTTTTTAAAAAAAGCGAAACTACTTTGCGGTATGGAGCATAGCGGGATCGAACCGCTGACCTTTTGGCTGCCAGCCAAACGCTCTCCCAGCTGAGCTAATGCCCCGTGAATCGGTCAAGATTTATTATAAGAAAAGTTCATGCTATTCGTCAATGCTTTTTTGAAAATATTCTTTGGGTATATGAAAAAACATGTATTTTCATGTTCGTTCGGTCATAACAGATCCTTCGCTTATCGATAATGGGGAGTTTTCCATTAGTAGGTTTTGACTGTTTTCAGCACAAATAATTTTCACATGATAAAAAAAGCGGCGAACAATGAAGTGTTCGCCGCTTGGATTATTTACATCATTCCTCATTCTTACCCTTTCATCTATTCAACAGCTCAAGCCCTTTCACCATCGCTAACGCTTCTTCATCAGCAATCACGGTTACATTTGCATGGCGGTTCAAAATAGAAGCAGGAAAGTTCTCTGAGATATCTCCCTCCACTAACGTTTTCAACGCATTCTGTTTAGACTGACCTGAGGCGAGAAGGAGAATTTCTTTACTCTTCATGATCGATGCGATCCCCATTGTAATGGCGTGAGTCGGGACTTCATCGATGGAATCGAAGTAACGGGCATTAGCCTTAAGTGTCGATTGAGCAAGCTCGACAATATGAGTGTTGGAATCAAAAGAGGTACCTGGTTCATTGAACCCGATATGTCCGTTGCTTCCGATCCCCAGTACTTGGAGGTCGATTCCGCCATAGGAATCGATTTTTTTATCATATTCTTCGCATTCATGTTCAAGGTCCGGTGCTTTCCCTGAAGGAATGTTGGTGTTTTTTGATTCGATATCGATATGTTTGAATAAGTTCTCCTCCATATAGTGAGAGTAGCTGTTTGGATGAGTGCCGGACAGTCCGATGTATTCGTCCAGATTGAAGGAAGAAACATGCTGATAAGACGTTTTATTTTCATGGTGATCTAAGATCAATGCTTCATAGAGCCCTTTTGGTGTGCCGCCTGTGGCTAGTCCCAGAGTCAGGTCTTGGGATGTTTTCACTTTGGATAATAGGTAGTCAGCAGCGACTTGACTCATTTCCTGATAGTCTTTTACTTCAATTAGTTTCATGAGTATCATCCTTTCGAATATAAGCTATTTTCCCTTTACATATCGTTGTGTATACGTCTTTGTTTTCGTCTAATATGACGATGTCCGCATCTTTCAGGGGAGCAAGACTTCCTTTGCGATTAAAGACATTTAATTGTTTGGCCGGATTTTCTGCGGTCATTTTAATCGCACTTCTTATATCAGCTGTTGTGAATTCTTGAATGTTTGTAAAAGCATCTTTCATTTTCAGGACGCTTCCTGCCAGTGTGTCTGCATCTAATAAAGCCTTGCCATCCTTAACTGTCACCATCTGTCCGCCAAGATCATACCGACCATTCTTCAGGCATTTTGCTCTCATGGAATCAGTGATAAGGATTAAGCGCTCATCTGAGATCTGATTGTATGCCAACTGGATCACTTCTGGTCGAACGTGAATGCCATCTGATATCAATTCCACCATTAATTCCTTTCGTAAGAAGGAGGCACCGACAATGCCGGGCTCACGATGATGTAGACCAGACATTTGATTAAACAAGTGGGTCACATGGGATAAGCCGGCATCGATGGCTTCCCCGACTTCATCAAAGGTTGCACTGGAATGGCCGACTGAAGAGATTATCCCGTTCTCTTTTAAGTAACGGATCAAATCATGATCATCATCAAGCTCTGGAGCGAGAGTGACTAATTTTATTTGGTTTTGAGATAGGTCCTGCCAGTGTTTAAAGATGTCGACGCTCGGCTTTTGGATTCGATTGAGAGGTTGTGCCCCTGCTTTGTCCGGATTGATGAACGGTCCTTCTAAATGAAGGCCGAGAATTTCTGCCTGACCATCTCTTTGATGGTTTGCCATATAGTCTGCAGTTGTTTTCAATGCCTTTTCGATCGCCTCGGATCCTTCCGTCATGGTTGTAGCGAGAAAGCTCGTGGTACCTTCTGCCGGAAGAGTCCCTGCCATTGTATCAAGGGCTTCCCGGGTCGCATCCATTGTGTCGGATCCATTAACGCCATGAATATGAATATCTATCATCCCCGGGACCACACTATACCCATGGGGAAGAGAAATCACTTTATACTCTTCTGAATTGGTCAATTGGGAAATATCACCCATATCGGTGATTAATCCATTCTCTATTTTGATAAACCCTTTTTTATAAATGGAATCTTCTGCATAGATGCTGCCATTCAGGATAAGTAGTTTTTCTATATTTGAGGTCACTGAAATCACTCCTTGAGTTCTTTTCAATTCTACAATACCACCATAAAGTATAGATGTCTATACCAGTTGGAGGTAATAAATAAAATTAACAATTAAAACAGTTTTTGAACTTTAAGCTTAAGAATTCATGAAATTCCATTCATAAAATTGGTATAGACATCTATTCCTTTTTAATGTTATGATTTTGTCTAAGCGCTTTCAATTGAAACAAAAGGAGAGAAAAGTATGTTAGGTTTTTTACAAAGAATCGGTAAATCGCTCATGCTTCCAATCGCGGTTCTGCCTGCAGCAGCACTGTTGCTGCGCCTGGGTCAGGATGATCTATTGGGAATCGCGTTCATGTCTGAAGCAGGAGATGCCATATTTAAAAATTTAGCTTTAATCTTTGCCATTGGTGTGGCGATCGGTTTTTCGAAAGATGGTAATGGTACAGCCGGGTTAGCTGGTGCCATTGGTTATTTGGTATTAACGGGTGGTTTAAAAGCCCTTGATCCCGATTCCAATATGGCGATTTTCGGCGGTATCATATCCGGGGTTGTAGCAGGTTTATTATATAACCGTTTCAATGATATTAAACTTCCTGCATGGCTCGGATTTTTTGGAGGGAGACGTTTCGTTCCCATTGTGACAGCTGCTTCCATGGTTGTACTCGCAGGGGTATTTGGAATCATCTGGCCTCCGATCCAGAGTGGAATCAACTCCATTGGTGAATGGATTATAGGTGCCGGCGCTACTGGCGTCGGTGTATTCGGACTGTTGAACCGTCTCTTGATTCCAGTAGGTCTGCATCACGTGTTGAATACACTTGTATGGTTTGAATTCGGTACATTTAAAGATGCGGCAGGAGAAATCGTGAAAGGGGATATCCCACGTTTCTTCGCAAAAGACCCAACAGCCGGAACGTTCCAAACCGGATTCTTCCCGATCATGATGTTCGGTCTTCCGGCAGCATGTCTGGCCATGATTGTGACAGCCAAAAAACACTTGCGCGCAAATGTATCTGGTATGTTAATCGGATTAGCCCTTACCTCATTCTTAACGGGAATTACAGAGCCGATTGAATTCAGTTTCATGTTCTTATCACCTGTTCTTTACGGAATTCATGCGGTCTTAACGGCCAGTTCAATGGTCATCACCTACGTATTGGGCATTCATCATGGCTTTGGTTTCTCAGCAGGTGCCTTTGATTACATCTTGAATTTCAATATCGGTCAAAAACCATGGCTATTATTAGGGGTAGGAATTCTTTACGGAATCATCTATTTCCTCGTATTCACCTTCTTGATCAAGAGGTTTAATTTGAAGACTCCAGGTCGTGAAGATGATGAAGATGTGGTCGTAGCAGATGAGAATTCAGGCGGAAATGGTAAATACGAAATAATGGCAACTCATTTTCTGCAAGATTTAGGTGGAAAAGAAAACCTGGCCGTTATCGATAACTGTGCAACACGATTACGACTGCAAATCAATGATGTCACCCTAGTAGATGAAAAAGCGTTAAAAGCTCATGGGGCGAAAGGTGTGATGAAGGTGAATAATAAAAACCTTCAAGTCATTGTAGGCACGGATGTAGAGTTTGTCGCGGACGAGCTGAGAAAATTAAAATAAATGGACAGAACGGGTTTGTCGTAATGGACGAAAACCCGGTCTGTTCTTTTCTATAAGCATCGGATAATTGTCTGTTATAAACATGGTATATATAATAAAATAGAAGATAGATCCGTTATATCGAAAGGAGAACCGTTCGTGGTAAATAAAAATTCTCCTCTTCCTTTGTATTATCAGTTAGAAGAACACATTAAACATTTAATACAGTCTGAAGAGTTAAAACCTGGGGATGCCCTCCCATCTGAGAGGGAGCTTGCTGAATCTTTTAAAATCAGCAGAATGACTGTGAGACAGGCAATTACCAATCTTGTGAATAAAAATGTACTATATAGGGAAAAGGGGCGGGGGACATTCGTCTCTCATCGGAAAATTGAACAAAGCCTCCAGGGATTAACAAGCTTTAGCGAAGACATGAAGAGTCGTGGACTCGAGCCTGGGAATAAATTATTGCATTTCGAAATTTCTCCTGCGGGAGAGGATATACAGTCACTTCTTTTATTAGACAAAGAAGAGCTTGTGTATACAATGAAGCGAATTCGCCTTGCGAATGGTGAACCAATGGCACTAGAAACGAGTTATATCCCAGTCAAACTGCTTCCCGGATTGAATCAGGAAATACTGGAAAAATCACTGTATCATTACATTGAAAGTGAGATTAACCTTCACATCAGTCATGCCACGCAATCAGTGGAAGCGGCGATTGTAACAGAAGCAGATACGTTGCATCTGAAGGTAAAGAGCGGGGAGCCGGTGCTGCATATCCAACGGGATTCATTTCTCGAAGATGGTACCCCTTTTGAATTAGTGCGTTCCATTTATCGAGCAGATAAATATAAATTCAAAATCAACTTGGACAGACTGTAAAAGAAGAGCAGGGGCCCTATTTAAAATAGCGCACCTGCTCTTTTTCATTATAATCCCCTCGTTAACAAAGGAATCCGTTTGCGATATTTCTCAATCAATCCTTTATTGTGATCATCTGCACCGTCCACGTTTCCACTCTTGAAGATTGGCGGCTCAAATCCTTCTTCCACCATGTTTTCAATGGCACCAGCCATGACGCTATTGAGTATGGCTGCACCGATTACGGTGGAGCTTGGAGAAAAGGGGACGGACACTTGTTCATGCTTCAGTATGGCATCACCAACCACGGAATGATTATTGATGGCAAGGTCTGTTACTTGACTGAGGAAATGACCGTCTGGGTGTCGGGACGTTTCTTTTTCCGTATAATCAAAGGAACTGATAGACGCTACATAAGCCCCCTTTTCTTTGGCGTATAGAGCAACGTCGATGGGAACAGGGTTTTTACCGGAAGTGGAAAGAACGATCACCACATCATTGACCCTGAGTTCCTGTTCATCCATAAATTTTTCTGCATAACCGCTGGCTTTCTCCAACTGCGAGGAACGTACGGCACCTTCATGGAGCATGAGTGGCTCGATCAGAATCGGATTAATCGGAACAAGTCCTCCTGCTCTGTAAAATACCTCTTCAGAAAGGATGTGGGAGTGGCCGCACCCAAAGAGCTGAATGATCCCATCTTGTTGAATGCAGGAAGAAATCCTTTGAGCAAGCTCTGCCATTTTAGCCCCTTCATTCGTTTGAACAACATGTAACTTTTCATGGATTTTCTCAAAGTATGAAGAAATCATTATTTTTCCCGCTTTCGTTTTTTCTTTCAGCATATCATAATTGTGATGAAAATTTTCATCCCCCACACCTGCCGGACTAATGAAAACTTGTTATATGTAAAGTAGAACGTCATGGAATAGGGAGCGCAGGTTTGATTTTAGAAATTCTGAAAACAACCGGGATATTGTTTCGAGCCCGCATGGCTCAACTTGCAGCGATATCCGGTACCGGCCAACGGCAACAAAAGGAGCGATGACAGCTCTGCCTTCCTTGGAAAGAAAAAAAGAAATAGACTGTCGAGTTGACAGTTTTTTTCTTTTTTCAAACATACTGATAGATGTTATAGTAAGATAATATAAATTGGATTTCCTGAAAGGATTTTTCATGATGACTTATAAAATGATTGTACTGGATTTAGATGATACATTATTACGAGGTGACCAAACGATTTCCACGCGTACGAAAGATGCTTTGCTTCAGGCTCAGGAAGCCGGCGTGAAAGTGGTCCTCGCATCCGGCCGCCCCACGTTTGGAATGAGGTGGGTTGCAAAAGAACTGAAGCTGGACCAATACGGAAGCTATATACTTTCCTTCAACGGATCGAAAATCATCGATTGCAAGACAAACGAAGAGAAATACAGTCGAGCCCTCTCAGCTGAAATGGCTCATCGCTTATATGATGTAAGCAGGCGTGAAAATGTGGGTATTCTGACTTATGCAGAGGATGCCATTATAGTAGAAGAAACAAATAAATTTGCTTCCATTGAGAGTGAACTGACAGGATTGCCGGTGAAAGTCGTTCCGGACTTTAAGGAAGCCATCTCAAGACCAGTCGTTAAAGCTCTAATGTTGAAAGAAGCGGATCACTTAGTGAAAGTCGAGAAAAAACTTCAAACCGAGTTTGATGGTGAACTCAGTGTGATGCGATCAAAGCCGTTCTTTTTGGAATTCACCCAGCTTGGAGTCACAAAGGGTGCAAGCCTTGACTATTTGATCAAACCCTTGGGGATTAATCCAGAAGAAGTGATTGCCATCGGGGACAGTTATAACGATCTTACCATGATCGAATTCGCCGGCCTGGGTGTCGCCATGGGCAATGCCCCTGAAGATATTAAAGAAAAAGCTGATTACGTTGCCCCTTCCAATATGGAAGATGGCGTAGCGGAAGTCGTGGAAAAGTTTGTACTGAATAAATTATCCAGAGTTTGAGTATGAATAGACCGGAGTCCTTTTCGAGGACACCGGTCTATTTTTGTCCGATTGGAATAAAGGAAAAATATGTATAAAACTCCTCTTTCTATGATACTATTAAAAGAAACATTGAAACGGGAGGACAGACTATTGAAGGTTGTAGGAGGCGTATTACTTAAATTCCTATTGTCGGTGATAGGAATCATTTTTATAGGTGGACTGCCTGTCCTGCTCTCGGGTATCGGTCAGCGGGAATTGAGATTGCGGGCATATTGGCAATCCGTAAAGGAAATCATATATGCCCTGTTTAATGCAGGGGAATTGACATATATTGTAATCGGTGGTCAGAAGGAACGTGATTTATTTCCTTATTTATGGGAGCCGATCATATACTCCTTGATCATTTTATTTTCCGCTTTTCTTCTTGCTAGTTTCTTAAGCATCCTCCTCACGATTTTCACCATGTTGTTTTCGCAAAAAAAACGTAATCGAATCAAATTCATCTTATTTTTATTTGAATCTATACCAGATGTTCTGATTATCTTGCTTTCTCAACTTCTTGTCCTCTACCTGTATAAACAGACAGGTATTTTGTTTTTTGAGATTGCTTCCGTAGCAACAGAGAAGGCGTATCTTCTTCCTATTGTAGTGTTAGCAATTTTGCCGACGGTTCAGTTGTTCAGGGTTTCGATCCTTTCATTTGAAAGGGAAGAAGGAAAAGACTATGTGACACTGGCTCAATCAATCGGATTGGGGAAGCTTGTGATCCTGACATTCCATATACTCAGAAACGCCATTATCTCCGTGTTTTTTCAATCAAAGAAGACAGTATGGTTCATGCTGTCCAATTTATTCGTTCTGGAGCTTTTATTCAATATTGCCGGGATTACCCGTTTCCTGAAGTCGACGTTGCAGCCAAAAATGTTTACGATTGCCATTCTTTCCATTTTCATTCCTTTATTTGTCTTCTATACAGTGGGAGAAATGATTCTCTCTAAAAAAGCCAACAAGGGGGAGGAGATTTAATATGAGGAAAAGCGTGTGGGGAAACCCATACTTTCTTATTGGATTTATCTTTATCATCCTGATGCTAGTGTCTAGCTTCGTGTACTCGATGGTGTGGGGCATCGAAGTGCGAAGGCTTTATTTTATTTCAGTAGAAGGCGTTGTCGTGGAATCTTCCCCCATTTCCCCCAAGTGGCTTTTTCCATTCGGGACCGATGCCCTTGGGCTGGACATGCTCGGCAAAATCATCATCGGTGCAAAGTATACAATCCTGACGGCATTTATTATTGCCTTTCTGCGGGTATTTTTATCTATTCCGCTTGGTTTGATACTAGGGACCTTCCTTATGAGGTATAAGAAATTCATCAATGGCTGGATCGATTCCTTCCATTACCTCCCGTTGACGATTCTCGCTTATTTCCTTCTGGAACCGGTCCTTTGGGAGCCGTTCGAAGGATTCTCCACCTCCATCGTGGAGCGTTTCGTTATCGAGATTCTCTTATTGACGTTCCTTATCGTACCGATCTTATCTGCGCTCCTCGGAAATGAAGTGTCTTTATTGTACAAGCAGGAATTCATTTTGAGTGCGAAAACACTTGGTGCCGGGAAGTGGAGAATCATCTTTAAGCATATACTTCCCTCTATGAAAGAGAAGCTCGTGATTTTACTTGGTCAACAATTTACTCAAACACTCGTCATCTTCATTCATCTTGGATTACTCACCTTATTCTTAGGTGGGACAGACGTGGACTATCAATTGGTCAGCGACCCGCCGCGTTCGATTACGTATGAATGGTCCGGCCTGATAGGCGATTCCTTCCGTTACCTTCAAGGGGCTCCGTGGATTCCACTGACTCCTATCCTGTTTTTTTCAGCGACGATGTTATCGGTTTCGTTCATGATTGAAGGTTATGTACAGGCAACGAGTGGACAGTCATATTATAAAAGGAAATTCAAAGCGGTCTATCCTGCAGGGGAGAAAAAGAAGGGGAAGCACGTAGACAAGTCGGATTTTCAGAAGGTAAATATGTAAGTGATTGGAGCATAATAAGAGGAAGGTTTGAATCGAAATTGGTAAAAACTTCATTGAGTTTTTATGTTTTACGTAAAGAAATTCAGGGAATACGTTTACACTGAGAAAATAAATTAAGGGTTTTTTAGATATAGTTCGTATAATCAACGGCAAGAATGGGAATATATGGGGCGTTCACTTATTGTTCAATATTCCTTAACCCTTGCCAGGTAAGGCATTCGAGACCGAATTGCCAGCGTTTGTCGAATTCCCATGAAATATTTTTGTTACATTTACAACAAATTGTTATACACATGAAATTAATTTTTGTTATAATACTCGTTGTTGATTCAAATGAATTTACATTGGCTCAACATTTTCTTAATGAATTCACACGAATGAATACCTAACATAAATAAAAAAGTAAAAAGGTGATGAACTATGAACTTCTTTAAAAGACAGTTTGAAGACATGCGTACTGGGAAGTTATCGTTCTTCTTTACAGTCGTAGTATTATTTTGGATTAAAACGTATGCTGTATCTTTAGCTGAATTTAACCTGGGAATACAAAATGCGCTTCAGCATTTTCTTTTATTTCTAAACCCATTAAGCTCAGCTCTCTTATTCTTTGCTCTCGCATTATTCTGGAAAGGCAAAGGGCGGTATATTGCATTCATCGTCATTAACTTCTTAATGTCCTTTGTCCTGTATGCGAACGTCGTGTACTACCGTTTCTTTAATGACTTTATTACAGTACCGGTATTACTTCAGGCGAAGACGAATAACGGGCTCGGAGGCAGTGCTCTTGAACTGTTAAGTCCGATAGACATCCTGTATTTTTCAGACCTGTTCATTATCATTGGACTAATGGTCCTGAAGAAAGTGAAGCCACAGGAGAAATTACGTTTCCGTTCAGTATTTGCCGTCATGACATCTGCTGTCCTGGTGTTCTTACTGAACTTAGGCCTGGCTGAGATCGACCGACCTGAATTACTGACACGAAGCTTTGACCGTAATTACCTGGTTAAGTATCTGGGTACTCACAACTTTACAATTTACGATGTGATCCAGAACTCTAAAACATCTGCCAAGCGAGCCCTGGCAGACAGTAATGAGGTATCAGAGGTAGAGAACTTTGTAAAAGCAAACAAAGTAGATCCTAATCCGGAGTACTTTGGTAAAGCGAAAGGGAAAAACGTCATCTATGTTTCGATGGAATCCCTTCAAAACTTTGTCATTGGTAAAGAGATCAACGGTCAAGAGGTAACACCATTCCTGAACTCATTAGTGGAAAAAGAAGATGCGATCTATTTCGATAACTTCTTCCATCAGACAGGGCAAGGAAAGACTTCCGATGCCGAATTCATTATGGAAAATGGATTGTTCGGTTTGCCGCAGGGTGCCGTTTTCATGACTAATGCCAACAACACATTGCAATCAGCACCTGGAATCCTGAAAGGCGAAGGCTATACTTCAGCGGCATTCCACGGGAACTATAAAACATTCTGGAACCGTTCTGAAATGTATCGTACGATGGGGTATGACGAGTTCTACGATGCAACGTATTATGATATGAGTAAACCGGAAGAGCAGCTGCCTTATGGATTAAAAGATAAGCCATTCTTTGAAGAATCCATGCCGATGCTTGAAAAATTACCACAGCCATTCTATACGAAATTTATTTCGTTATCGAACCACTTCCCATTCGATCGTCATGAGGAAGATACTGAGTTTGAACCTGGTCAATTTGGCGATGGTGTAGTGAACCGTTATTTCCAAACGGCAAACTATATGGATTCTGCTCTGGAACAATTCTTTAATGATTTAAAAGAAAGTGGCCTATATGATGATACCGTCATTGTTCTTTACGGTGACCATTATGGTATTTCTGAAAACCACAACAAAGCAATGGAACAAGTCACAGGCGAAGAAATCACAGATTACAAAAATGCTCAGCTTCAACGTGTTCCTTTATTCATCGTTGCTCCTGGAGTTGAAGGTGAAGTCAACCACACATATGGTGGTCAGGTAGACGTACGTGAAACCCTATTCAACCTTCTAGGTGTGGATAACAAAGACTACATCAGCTTCGGTCAGGACTTACTGTCCAAAGATCGTAAACAGATTGTTCCTTTCCGTAATGGAGACGTCATTACTCCTGAGTACTCTGAGATCAAAGGAGTATGTTACGATAACGAAACGGGTCAACCTGTTGAAGAAGGAAGCAATGCGTGTGAAGATGCGACGAAAGAAGCTACGAAGCGTCTGGAACTATCAGACAAGGTAGTATATGAAGATTTACTTCGTTTCTACAAGCCAGAAGGCTATAAACAGATCGATCGTTCAGATTATCAATATATAAACCCGAATCCAAAAAGTGCAGAAAATCCTGAAGCATCTCAGGAAGAATCTCACGAGTAATTCGGGAACGTAAGCCAGCCCTTTCACCATTATGGTGGGGGCTGGCTTTTTTTGTTGCGGGTCGATTTAGGGTGGAATGATAATGATTTAGCAGCTGAAAAATAGCAGGATTTTAACAGGGAAATATATGAACAATTTCAACAGTCAAAAAAACTTCTTTATTTGCCTGTTGAAAATCTTCAGGATTTTAACTGGCAAACCAGTGGCTCATATGTCACGTATGATCACTTATGACTGATCATTGATTAAAAATGATTGTTTTTGATTAAAAATGATTGATTTTTGTAAACGTTCTCATTATAATGAGGATAACAACAATCGGAGAAAGCGGGAGATACAATGTTGACCGAGGAACGACATCGAATCATCTTAGACTTATTAAAGGAGAAGGATGCCATTAAAATCCAGGATATAGTGGATGCCACAAATGCCTCCGAGTCAACGATTCGCCGGGACTTAACGCAGCTTGAGCAGGAAAAGTTCCTAAAACGTGTGCATGGCGGTGCATCAAAGCTTCAAGGGAAGCTGAAAGAATTGACTGTTTCTGAAAAATCATCCAAAAGCCTTCATGAGAAACAGTCTATTGGTCAATATGCAGCCACTCTGGTAGAAGAGGGAGATTGCATCTACTTGGATGCCGGAACGACGACCTTGAGTCTCATCGATCATCTTCCTGAAAAAGACATAGTTGTCGTTACGAATGGATTGACCCATGTGGAAGCCCTGCTTCAAAAAGGCTTTAAAACCTATATGATCGGGGGCTGTGTCAAGCCGGTTACGAGGGCGATGGTAGGCAGTGGAGCCCTGGAATCCATCCGTCAATACCGGTTCGATAAAGCTTTTATGGGGGCGAACGGAGTCCATGCACAATATGGATTCACGACACCGGATCCAGAAGAGGCTCAAGTGAAGCGTATCGCCATCGAGTTATCGAGGGAAGCCATGTTTCTCACGGATGACTCGAAGTTTGGGGAGATTGCGTTCAGTAAAATTGTCGATTTGGATAAGGCGACGATCATAACAAACGCATTGGATAAAGAGCATGACACGGCATTGATGAAACAAACTACGATAAAGGTTGTGACACCATGATCTATACACTAACGCTGAACCCTTCGGTGGATTACATTATGGAGCTGGCTTCCTTTCAAAAAGGCGGTCTAAACCGGAGCAGGGAAGAAAGTGCTTTTCCAGGGGGGAAGGGAATCAATGTCTCCCGAGTCCTACACGTATTGAACGTGGATAGTGTGGCTCTCGGATTTGCAGGTGGATTTACCGGAGAGTATATTAAACAATTTTTAAACAAGGAAGCCATCCAAACCAATTTTGTGGAAGTGGATGAAGCATCCCGTATTAACGTAAAGGTTAAAGCGGAGGATGAGACGGAAATAAACGGCAGCGGTCCTTCCATACATGAAGAGCATATCGGGCGGCTGCTCGACCAAATAACATCCTTAACGGCAGATGACATGATTGTCCTTGCAGGAAGCATACCTGGGTCGGTGCGAAAAACATTTTATCAGGAAATCGCTGCACAATGTCAAAAGCAGGGGACGAAAGTGATCATCGATGCAGAAAAAAACTTGATCCAACCGGTTCTGGCCTTAAAGCCATTCCTCATCAAGCCGAATCATCATGAGCTTGGGGAGATGTTTGACAGAGAGATTGATACCGTGGAAGAGGCGGTTCATTACGGGAAGAAACTCAAGGATTACGGAGTCGAAAACGTCATGGTTTCCATGGCTGAAAAAGGTGCACTCTTACTGACGGGAGAAAAGGTGCTGTATTCCTCTGTTCCTGATGGGGAATTGAAAAGCTCGGTCGGGGCAGGGGATTCAACAGTTGCCGGATTCCTTGCAGGTCTCTCCAGGGGATGGAGTGTTGAGAAGTCTTTCCGTTTGGGAACGTCAGCCGGTTCAGCGACAGCTTATTCCATCGGGCTTTGTTCATCAGAAAAAGTGGAAAGCTTATTTGAAGAAATTCAGATTATGAAAATATAAAGGGGGAATCAAAAATGAAAATCACTGAATTACTGACAAAAGACACGATTCAGCTTAATCTGTCTTCTCAATCAAAAAACGGAGTCATTGACGAGCTGGTATCCGTGCTGGATAAAAGCGGTAAACTGCATGATCCTGAAGAATTTAAAAAGGCGATTCTTAATCGCGAAGCTCAGAGTACGACTGGGATTGGGGAAGGGATTGCCATTCCTCATGCGAAAACGTCTGCTGTTCAAGAACCTGCGATTGCCTTCGGGAAATCAGCTGAGGGTGTTGACTATGACTCTCTTGATGGGGATCCTGCTCATCTATTTTTCATGATCGCTGCGACGGAAGGGGCGAATCAAACCCATTTAGAAGCATTGAGTCGCCTTTCTTCCATGTTGATGGATATGGATGTACGAAAGTCCCTGTTGAATGCGGCCTCAAAAGAAGAAATTTTACAGATTATTAATCTTCATGATGGAGAGGAAGTAGAAGAGGCTCCTGTTGAAACGGCTGTTTCTGATAATATGATTCTGGCTGTAACTGCTTGCCCTACGGGAATTGCTCATACGTATATGGCAGCAGATGCTCTAAAGGCAAAAGCGAAAGCGATGGAGTTGAACCTGAAAGTAGAGACAAATGGTTCAGGTGGAGCGAAGAACGTCCTGACTCAGGAGGAAATCGAAAACGCTGCAGCGATTATTGTCGCAGCGGATACCAAAGTGGAAATGAACCGCTTCAAAGGAAAGCCTGTCATAGAGGTTCCCGTGGCAGAAGCGATCAGACGTCCTGAAGAACTATTGAATCAAGCAATGAAACAGGATGCCCCGTTATATAAGGGAGGAGAGCAAGAGAAAGAATCCAATGGTGGTACTGAGAAAAAGCAAAAGACAGGATTCTATAAACACCTTATGAATGGTGTTTCGAACATGCTTCCGTTTGTGGTAGGGGGAGGGATCCTGATAGCGATCTCATTCTTGTTCGGCATTCAGTCAGCGAACCCTGATTCTGCAGAGTACAATGAGTTTGCGGCGATTTTGAATACAATCGGTGGAGGGAATGCCTTTTACCTGATGGTTCCTGTCCTTGCAGGGTTCATCGCCATGAGTATAGCGGACAGACCTGGATTTGCCCCGGGTATGGTAGGCGGTTTGATTGCAGCAACAGGTCAGAGCGGATTTTTAGGCGGAATCATCGCCGGTTTCTTAGCAGGTTATGTGGTACTTGGAATCAAGCGCTTAACAAATAATTTCCCTCCTTCACTGGAAGGTATCAAACCGGTATTGATTTATCCTTTACTTGGTATTTTCATTACCGGGGTGATTATGCTTCAATTCCTTGTCGAGCCTTTAAGTGCTGTCAATACGGGCATACAGAATTGGCTGGACGGTCTGGGAACTGGAAACCTGATCCTGCTAGGATTAATCCTGGGTGGCATGATGGCCATCGATATGGGTGGTCCGATCAATAAAGCGGCCTTTACATTTGGGATTGCGATGATCGAAGGAGGGAACCTTGCTCCCCATGCGGCCATTATGGCAGGAGGGATGGTTCCTCCGTTAGGATTGGCCATGGCCACCACATTATTCAAGAAGAAATTCAATGATAATGAGCGGAAAGCAGGTATTGCGGCATACTTTATGGGAGCTTCCTTTATTACCGAAGGAGCGATCCCCTTTGCCGCAGCGGATCCATTCCGGGTAATTCCTTCAATTGTGACGGGATCTGCTATTGCCGGGGCTTTAACCATGTTCTTTGGGATCGGGTTACCCGCACCACATGGGGGGGTATTCGTCTTCCCGGTAGTGGAAGGGAATCCATTCTTATATCTTCTGGCTGTATTGATCGGATCCGTCATTACAGCTTTGATGGTCGGTTTTTTGAAAAAACCGATTAAATAATCCCGTAGAGAACCAGGAAAACGACGTTTTCCTGGTTCTTTTGCGTTTTAATTCGTTCATGAAAGGTTAATAGTATAGGGGAAGAGGGAACGAAAGGAAGAAGTCCATGGGGTTCATTGAATTACTATTCTTTCCGGAAGAATTCAAAACGGCTCTTATCCGGATAATGTTGATCGTCCTGTTGAGCGGATTGATCGGAATTGAAAGGGAGTTTAAAAATCACCCTGCCGGCCTCAGGACCCATATTCTGGTAGGTGTCGGCTCCTGCTTAATGATGCTTGTGTCCCTTTATGGATTTGAGCCGTTTCTCGAGGAACACCCCCGATTAGTGGGGTTTGATCCAAGCAGGGTCCCGTCTTACGTCATTTCTGGGATCGGATTTCTCGGTGCGGGCACCATTATGGTTCATGGAGGTGTGACAGTCAGAGGGCTGACAACAGCTGCAAGTATTTGGGTTGTAGCGGGGCTGGGGCTCGTTGTAGGGATCGGTATGTATTACTTAGCCATCTTTACGACACTCATCATCGTCATAACGTTGTTTTTCCTGAATAATTTTGAACGGTTCTATAAGGAGAAAGTGAAGCACAAAAAGCTCCTTCTCCTAAGTTTAGTTATTCAAAAAGGGAAGGGGAATATCACTTCCATCAATGATACACTTATGGACCATGGGATTGAAATCACCCAGTATCAAATAGAAGAGGGGGATGATATGCAAAGTGTTGAAACCCTTGATTACTCGCTTCTTATTTTAACTCCGAGTTCTCTTCAGTTTAATGAGGTACTTGAAGTTGTCCAGCATCTGGAATGTGTGAAAAAAATCCAGCTTCATAAAAAGTAAAACGAGGGTGGGATGCATCCTCGTTTTTTTGCTATTATAAGCTTTCAATTTCGACATCTTTAATTCCTTGGATCTCGGAAATTATGTAGTAGATGTCTACCGTCTTTTTCCTAAAGTCAACGATGATTTTTAATTCTAACAGATGGTGGTGATTCTTTAAGTCTTTAATCCGGATATTTTCGATGGCGATTTCTTCGGCTTTGATCTTCTCAATAATTGATTTGATATTCTGCTTTTCGGATATGGTAGCGCGAAGAGACAATTCTTTTTCCCTCAGCCGTTTCGGACCTAAATAGGTAATGATGATCGGTACTACTTCAACAGAGACGATCAGGAAGATGACTCCGGCTGTTGCTTCAAAATAGAACCCTGCGCCAACTGCAATTCCGATCCCAGCTGCCCCCCAAATCATCGCAGCGGTGGTCAACCCTGAAATACTGTCATTCCCCCTGCGCAGGATGACACCCGCTCCCAGGAAGCCGATTCCGGAAACAATTTGAGCTGCTAATCGAAGTGGGTCCATGGTGATATTTATTTCGTCCGACCCCTTAGAGAGATAAGCGGATTCGATGGATACGATCGTTAGCAAACAACTTACAATGCAGATGACTAGAGACGTCTTCAGGCCAACAGGTTTTCTCTTCAATTCCCTCTCGAGTCCGATGATTAATCCTAGAACGGCTGAAACACCAAGTTTTATCAAAAATGTCGTATCTAATAGTTCCATCCATCCCCCTCCGATTCTTCAAATCTTCTATAAAAATTTCATGTAGTAATTCGACTCGACTGGTTATAAAATAAGAGCAATGAATACACATATCAGGAGGTCTATCATGTCGGATACGAAAGTTAATCCATATCTCTTACTTGCCATTGGAGTCATATCCGTTTCCACATCAGCCATCTTAGTGAAGGTATCAAGTGCGCCTGCAGGCATTTTGGCATTTTATCGGTTGTTTTTTACCGTTTTGTTAATGACCCCGGTATTTTTCTTAAAATATGTGAAGGAATTGAAACTTATTACTCTAAGAGATTGGATGTTTTCGATTTTAGCGGGGGTATTCCTGGCATTCCATTTCATCCTTTGGTTTGAATCCTTACACTACACTTCAGTGGCAAGCTCCACGGTCCTCGTCACGCTTCAGCCATTATTCGCCTTTATCGGTGCATATCTTTTCTTTCAGGAAAAGTTAACGGCAAAGGCTCTACTATCTGCTGTCTTAGCCGTTGCCGGAAGTTTCATCATCAGCTGGGGGGACTTTCGAATAAGTGGAACCGCGCTTTGGGGAGATATTTTGGCTTTGGCAGCATGCGCCCTTGTCACTGGATATCTATTATTCGGACAGACAATCAGAAAACGACTGTCCCTTATTACGTATACGTACCTCGTTTACGCCATAAGTTCTGTTGTCCTATTAATATATTCCCTTGTCCGGTCGGAGAGTCTGGGCCCTTATCCGAAAGAGGATTGGATTTACTTCCTCCTTCTTGCCATCATCCCTACCCTTTTAGGACATTCATTATTCAATTGGTCCTTAAAGTGGCTAAGCACCTCGACCATTTCAATGGCCATCCTTTTTGAACCGATCGGTGCCTCTGTGCTTGCCTATTGGCTGTTAGCGGAAAAAGTACTGATCACTCAAGTGCTGGGAGGTATAGTCATTATGTTCGGTGTCACCCTCTTCTTAATAGAAGAAAGGAAACTAAAGAAGATTACCCAAAAAGTCAGCGAGGTGAAGACAAATGCACTATAGAAAAGCAGAAATAAAGGATGCAGGAAGTTTGGCATACGTCCACGTGAATAGTTGGAGTACGACCTACCAGGGGATCGTTTCAGAAGAATATCTTCAGTCTTTATCCGTAAAAGAAAGAGAAGAAAGGTGGGTCCGGATTCTTTCTGATTCTCACCATACGTATGCATCTGAAACGGAAGACGGGGAAATCGTCGGCTTTGTGTCATTTGGGAAAGATCGTTCTGGTGAATATGAAGGAGAGTTGTATGCGATTTATCTATTGAAAGATTACCAAGGGAAAGGTATTGGAAAGGAACTATTTGAGATTGCTATTCGTGAGCTGAAAAACATGGGTTTCAATACCATGTGGATATGGGTGCTAAAAGAGAACCCGTCGAAGTATTTTTACTACAAATATAAGCCTGCATTAATGAAGGAAGAGATATTGACAATAGGAAATGAACAGCACCTTGAAGAAGGATTACTGCTGAACCTCAATAAACAAGAGTAAGGAGCGGGGACTCCTTACTCTTGTTAGATCAGGGTACTTAAGAAAATACATATGTAAACCCGGAAAATACAAACGCCATGACTACGGAAAAAATAAAAGTCATTCCTCTTACTGGAGTTTTGCTTTCACAAATCTGAAGGGCCTGTACATAGGAATACGCAAATAGATACACAGCCATAATGAAAGATAGAAATAATGCAATGTTTGTAAGCATGACAGATCAATCTCCTTTCAGGAATGCGTAGTAATCATGTATATGGAGAATAAACGATTATCAGAACAAATCTCCGGTTTATTATTTTATGAAAGTTTTCCTTAAAAATATATTGCAATAGCATTAACAGCATGTTATATTTATAAACGTCGCTGATGCAGCAAACAACATTTTGAAAATAAAAATGAAAAATTGTTGACGCGAGATTACAATGCATGTTATATTAATAAAGTCGCTTCTAAGACAAGTTGTAAACATTGAACCTTGAAAACTGAACAAAACAAGACAATACGTCAACGTTAATTCTAGATTTATTTTTAAAGAGCTATTCAAACTTTTATCGGAGAGTTTGATCCTGGCTCAGGACGAACGCTGGCGGCG
>NZ_CAJGBF010000040.1 GCF_904424705.1 Rossellomorea arthrocnemi
TTCGATTATCATGCATGTGAAGATCCTCCTTAGTTATGAGCGATTGGTTAGCACCTGCATCATAACGGAGGGTCTTTTTTTATGCAATAGATGAATTCTCATCTCACAGGAATAGCTCCTGCGGGAAACGCGTGGAAGTTGAGACCCCACAGGGCTTTAGCCCGAGGAGACTCAACCGACGCCCCGCGGAAAGCGAGCATCTGGAGCGCAAATCAACCACAGTATGCTCATTCAAAACATCTAACGAAAACACAATAAAATGAAATATTGACTCAATTAGCCATTGAATCAATATTTCCCCTATGCTATAATTAACAAAAATTTATAACATTATCACTTTTAAAAGTGGTGATAGAGGTGCGAACTTCAAGAGTACAGGTAAAGAGGAGAATGAGCTCCGTCGAGATGCCTGGAAAGGGGAGAATCGCCGAAGTGTTTATAGTCTCATGCTATATCCGCTGGTTCTACGTTTAAGAAATGTAGAATTGTCAAGATGATTCAATCTTGGAGAGCTATCTCACAATGCCGATGAACCTATTTGTATGTTCTGCTGTATGTTCATAAAGCAATGAGATATTATTCTCATTGCTTTTTTTATTATCAGCGCAGGATTTGGATGCACAGATCCTGCTCAATGAACGTCTAGGATGATTGTGATTGAACTCTTCATCATCAAAAAATGAGTCATGAATATGCGCTCAGAAAGAGGGAGAAGTCGTGAGTATTATTGTTCAAAAATTCGGTGGGACTTCAGTAGGGTCTGTGGAAAGAATTCAAAATGTTGCGTCAAGAATTGTTGAAGAAAAAGAAAGAGGGAATGATGTTGTCGTCGTCGTATCAGCGATGGGGAAAACGACGGATACACTCGTAGGACTTGCAAGGGAGATCACCTCTCATCCGAGCAAAAGAGAAATGGATATGCTGCTCTCAACAGGAGAACAGGTAACCATTTCACTCCTGACAATGGCACTTATCCAATCAGGGCATGATGCCATTTCATTCACTGGCTGGCAGGCCGGCATCGAAACGGAATCGATTCACAGCAATGCGAGGATCACAAACATTCATACAGAAAAAATGGCTTCTCATCTGCAATCAGGCAGTGTGGTCATCGTAGCAGGGTTCCAGGGTATGACGGAATCTGGTGAAATCACCACACTCGGTCGCGGGGGGTCGGATACGACGGCCGTTGCGATTGCGGCTGCCCTGAAAGCGGAGCGCTGTGACATTTATACAGACGTAGACGGGGTATATACGACAGATCCACGTTATATTAATGGAGCAAGAAAGTTACCGTCCATTTCCTATGATGAAATGCTTGAACTTGCGAACCTTGGGGCGGGAGTCCTGCATCCAAGGGCAGTGGAGTTTGCAAAAAATTATCAAATACCGCTAGAAGTCAGATCCAGCATTGAAAGAGTGGAAGGGACGTATATTGAGGAGGAAGCAAGTATGGAGCAGAACTTGATCGTAAGAGGAGTAGCATTTGAAAATGAAATTACCCGTGTCACTGTATTTGGTTTGCAGAACGCATTAACAGGCCTATCATCTGTGTTTACCACATTAGCTAAAAATCATTTGAATGTAGATATCATCATTCAGAGTCAGACCGATCAGCATACAACTAATTTGTCCTTCTCTATCAAGGAACAGGACCTGAAGGAAACCCTTGCCGTCTTGGAACGCAATAAATCCCGCCTGAATTTTACTCATATCGAACATGAAAGCGGACTTGCGAAAGTATCGATTGTCGGTTCTGGCATGATCTCGAATCCAGGTGTGGCTGCAGAAATGTTCGAAGTTCTCGCCCGGCATGACATTGTCGTAAAAATGGTCAGCACATCTGAAATCAAGGTGTCTGCAGTCGTGGACGGGGAAAACATGCAAAAGGCGGCAGGCGTATTACATACTGCATTTAACCTGGATGCAGTCAAAATGGAAGAAATCACGCTGTAAACCAACATAGAAAAGGGTTGCCCTGAAATGCTCGGGGCAACCCTTTATAAAGAATTCAGCAGGATTATTCAATACGGTCTTTGTCGTCCCATCTTACAATCATTTTGACCGATTGACTACGTTTATGTAATTCGTCAGCAGCTTCTGCCACACATTTTTTTTGAAGCTGAATTTGTTCGGCAATAAAACCCGTTTCCAGCTTGAAGTTAACATCTGTTTTCAAGGATAGACGCCGTTCGATCACAGGTCCGTTCAGCTCAAATGTCATCTCGTTCTTTTTTTGTTCCAGAAGTGTAAGAGTTCCCCAACCGGCTTCAGTGAAAAATGAAGACATTTCCTCTGTTGATTGAAGGGGGAATTTCCGGGATAGCTGTTTTCCTCCCCAGTATAAAATATCGGGTGTATGCTTTCCTAATATGTCTGGAATCAAGATGTCGCGTAACATTTCATATCCGAAGATTGGAACGGACGGCTGATGTACTTCTTCTTCTTTTTTCTGTTCCAAGTAAATCCCCTCTTTCTATAAAACTATTATATACATGAAAGTGGTAATTATCATCCCATACCTTGAAAAAATGACCTTGGGATATTTTGGTGCTATAATATTTATTGCTTATTTATTAGAATTTTCGAACATTTAATCAGGTAAAACCTCATGTTTTCCGTTGTTGATAGATTGAATATATTTTTGCGGTATTGTCGAATTTATGTATACGTTTTCTTGACGCTTCCACTCCTTGGGAGTAAAATGAACATGTCACATTATTGTTACAATATAAAATATGTATCGTCGTCTAATCATTCATGAAGAGTATTAGAAAACGAATTCATATTTTATCATTAAGGGGGGTAAATCATGGCTGGAAATCGAGAATTTAATTATCGCAGGCTTCATTCATTGCTAGGTGTTATTCCAGTTGGATTATTTTTGACGCAACATTTAGTCGTGAACCATTTTGCCACTGGCGGGGAAGAATCATTTAACCAGGCGGCACACTTTATGGAAAGTCTTCCTTTCCGTTATTTCCTTGAAATCTTTATCATCTTCCTTCCATTGTATTTCCATGCAATTTACGGAATTTACATTGCGTTCACTTCCAAGAATAACGCTAGTAAGTTTGGTTATTTCCGTAACTGGATGTTTTTACTTCAACGTGTATCTGGAGTGATCACATTTATTTTCGTAACATGGCATATTTGGGAAACAAGAGTCGCGGCAGCGTTTGGAGCTGAAGTGAACTTTCAAATGATGGAAAACATTTTATCCAATCCGTTGATGTTAGGATTTTATGTACTTGGTGTTCTTTCAACGATTTTCCACTTTGCAAATGGATTATGGTCATTCTGCGTTAGCTGGGGACTTACGGTTACACCTCGTTCTCAATTAATTGCTACATATGTTACGATCGGGATTTTTGTAGCGTTATCGATTGTCGGTATGCGTGCAATCTTTGCCTTCGTATAAGCAGAAAAAATATACGAGTCTTATAGATTTAGTAAATGCTCTGAAGTATGGTAGGAAAAGGAGTGAGTCACGATGAGTAAAGGCAAAATCATCGTTGTCGGTGGCGGTTTAGCCGGCCTGATGGCCACAATTAAAGCAGCAGAAAAAGGAACGCAAGTCGATTTATTCTCACTGGTACCCGTTAAGCGTTCTCACTCTGTATGCGCACAAGGTGGTATTAACGGGGCCGTTAATACGAAGGGAGAAGGAGATTCTCCTTGGGAACATTTTGATGATACTGTTTATGGTGGGGATTTCTTAGCGAATCAACCGCCTGTTAAGGCAATGACGGAAGCGGCACCAGGGATTATTCATTTACTCGATCGTATGGGTGTTATGTTTAATCGTACACCGGAAGGATTACTGGATTTCCGTCGTTTCGGTGGAACACAGCATCATAGAACCGCTTTCGCCGGTGCTACAACTGGTCAACAATTATTATATGCGTTGGACGAGCAGGTACGCCGTCATGAAGTAGCTGGTTTAGTAAGTAAGTTCGAAGGTTGGGAATTCCTTGGAGTCGTCATTGACGACGATGGAGTCGCAAGAGGGATCGTTGCTCAAAACCTTCAAACAATGGAGATCAAATCATTCGCAGCGGATGCCGTTATTATGGCATCAGGTGGACCGGGAATTATTTTCGGAAAATCTACAAACTCTGTTATCAATACAGGTTCTGCCGCTTCGATCGTTTATCAACAAGGGGCTTACTATGCAAATGGTGAGTTCATCCAGATTCACCCGACAGCGATTCCAGGGGATGATAAGCTTCGCCTCATGAGTGAATCGGCACGTGGAGAAGGTGGACGTGTCTGGACGTATAAAGATGGTAAGCCATGGTACTTCCTTGAAGAGAAGTATCCTGCATATGGAAACCTTGTACCGCGTGATATCGCAACACGTGAAATCTTTGATGTGTGTGTGAATCAAAAGCTGGGTATCAATGGTGAGAACATGGTTTACCTCGACTTATCTCATAAAGATTCGAAAGAGCTTGATATCAAGCTTGGCGGAATCATCGAAATCTATGAGAAATTCATGGGTGATGATCCACGTAAAGTGCCAATGAAAATCTTCCCTGCCGTTCACTATTCAATGGGTGGACTATGGGTTGACTATGATCAAATGACCAATATCCCTGGTTTATTTGCAGCCGGAGAGTGTGATTACTCGCAGCATGGTGGAAACCGTCTGGGAGCGAACTCATTACTATCCGCGATTTATGGCGGTATGGTTGCCGGTCCTAATGCCATTAAATATATTGAAGGTCTTGAGGAAACAGTTGAATCCGTCCCTTCTTCCGTATTCGACCGCTATGTGAAACAGGAAGAAGAAAAGTGGAACAACATCATGTCCCTGAATGGCACAGAGAATGCTTATGTCATTCACAAAGAGCTTGGGGAATGGATGACGGATAATGTTACGGTTGTACGTCATAACGATAAGCTGAAACAAACGGATGAAAAGATTCAGGAACTGATGGAGCGTTACCAAAATATCAATATCAATGATACGGCTAAGTGGAGCAACCAGGGAGCTACTTTCACACGTCAATTGTGGAATATGCTTCAGCTTGCCCGTGTTATTACAATCGGTGCTTTAAATCGTAATGAGAGCCGTGGAGCTCATTATAAGCCTGATTTCCCTGAACGTAATGATGAAGAATTCCTGAAGACGACGATGGCTAAATACAATGCTGCGACGAATTCACCGGAATTCCATTACGAGGAAGTTGATACTTCACTGATCGCACCACGTAAACGTGACTATTCTAAGAGCAAAGGGGGAACTAAATGATGAGTGAAAATAAAAAAGTCCGTTTTATCATTACTCGTCAAGAAAGCCCGGAAACTGCTCCTTTCCAAGAAGAGTTCGAACTTGATTACAGACCGAATATGAACGTGATTTCCGCGTTGATGGAAATCCGTCGTAATCCGGTCAATGCAAAAGGGGAAAACACCACTCCTATCAATTGGGATATGAACTGTCTGGAAGAGGTATGTGGAGCTTGTTCAATGGTGATCAACGGAAAGCCAAGACAATCATGTACGGCATTGGTCGATCAATTAGAACAGCCGATCCGTCTTGAGCCAATGCGCACTTTCCCTGTTGTCCGCGACCTGCAGGTAGACCGCAGCCGCATGTTCGACAGTCTGAAGAAAGTAAAAGCTTGGATTCCGATTGATGGAACTTACGATCTTGGTCCAGGACCTCGTATGCCTGAGAAAAAACGTCAGTGGGCATATGAATTATCGAAGTGTATGACATGTGGTGTTTGTTTGGAAGCATGTCCGAACGTAAACAGTAAGTCTGATTTTATCGGTCCTGCACCGTTATCTCAAGTCCGTTTGTTCAATGCGCATCCAACAGGTGCCATGAATCAGGATGAGCGTCTTGAGTCGATCATGGGTGACGGCGGACTAGCCAACTGTGGAAACTCTCAAAACTGTGTTCAATCTTGTCCAAAAGGTATTCCTTTGACAACTTCGATCGCGGCACTTAACAGAGAAACCACGTTCCAAATGTTCAAAAACTTCTTCGGAAGCGACCATATGGTTGATTAATCTTTATGACAAAAAGCACTTTCCTTCGGGAGAGTGCTTTTTTTGTCTCATAAAACACAGATTTTTGAAGCATAGTAGATGCATGGTAACAAAGTTAAAGTCAGGAGAGATGAGTGTGAATCGGTCCGTAATGATATTTTTGATCGTAGTGGTCTTATTGTTTAATCCAACCCTTTTTGGTTTAGATGAATTAAACGCAAAGGAGAAGGGAGAATCATTCCACCTTACGATTTTACATACGAATGATATCCATTCACATTTAGAAAATATCCCTTATTTGCATACGGCTATTAAAGAGGAAAGGAAAAAGGATAAGGAGGCTCTTCTCCTGGATGCGGGTGATGTGTTTTCGGGGACGTTGTTTTTTAATGAATATCAGGGGCTTGCTGATGCTGAATTCATGAATGAAATAGGCTATGACGCCATGACTCTTGGTAATCATGAATTCGATAAAGGAAGTGAGGTGCTTGCAGACTTTATTAAAAAGTTATCCTTTCCTGTGGTGAGCAGTAATGTGGATGTCCATCTTGATCCGTTTCTTGCTCCTATAAAGGGTAGTGGGATTCCTGAACGTGCAGAAGGAGGGAAAATCTATTCTTCCATCATTCAAACGGTCCGTGGAGTCAAGATTGGGATTATCGGAGTAACAACAGAAGATTCAACTTTCCTTTCTTATCCGAGTGAAAAGGTTGTTTTCAGGAATGCCGAAGCGAAGGCGTCTGAAGAAATTGCGAAACTTCAGGCAAGGGGTGTAAATCACATCATTCTGTTATCTCATTTAGGCTTGTTGCATGACAAACGTTTAGCCCAAAAGGTAAAAGGAATCGACATCATAATAGGCGGTCACTCCCACTCATCTTTGGCGAGCCCCCTCGTATATCATGGAAAAACGGAACCGACATTGATCGTCCAGGCGAATGAGTATGGAAAATCATTGGGGATAGTGAAGGCCGTTTTCTCGAAAGAAGGGGTTATAACAAACTGGAACGGAGAATTAATCGATGTGCTTGCAAAAGATAAACATGGGAAAGAAGTTTACCCTCCCGATTCATGGGCTGAAAATCGTTTGGAACAATTACGTAAACCCATTGAAGATGTAAAGAACATAATCATAGGATCAACCACATTACCATTGAATGGGGAACGTCAGGACCTTAGGACAAAAGAGACCAATTTAGGTAATCTCATAACAGATGCCATGTTGGAAACGGCGAATCAGTATGCCCCCACGCAAATAGCATTTCAAAATGGGGGAGGAATCAGAAGCTCCATCAACGCCGGAGATATCACAGTAGGGGAAGTGTTAGAGGTACTGCCTTTCGGGAACACCCTCGTCACTTTGAATCTCACGGGAGAGGAGATTCTCTATGCATTGGAACATAGTGTGTCAAATATTGAAGGAAAAGCAGGCCAGTTCCTGCAAGTATCAGGGATGATGTTTCATTTTGACCCTACCAAGCCCACGGGTGAAAGAATCAAGGACGTAAAAATACAAGGAAATAGTCTTGAGCCTGACAAAATGTACCGGGTAGCAGTCAACGCATTCCTTGCCGGTGGAGGGGATGGTTTTAGCGTATTCCGACAGGCGAAAAATAACGGAAGGATCTCCGAGCTACACCTCAATCTATATGAAGTGATGAGTGAGTATATAACGAGTCATTCACCTATTTCCCCTCTTGTGGAAGGAAGGATCGTAGAACAAAAGAGTAGTCATTAAAAAGCCTGTATATTCAGCCGGTACTATTTCAGGTATTTAGGTTTCTTATTTTTCAAAAAAAGGGTATAATAAAATGAATCACCATTCATTTTTTTGATTTCCATATTCGTTAGTAAAAGGAGGAGCCAATTTGACACATTATACATACATTGAAGATATAGAAACATGGCAAAAAGAATTTTCATTTTCTATCCATATAAAGGTCCGGTTTTCTGAGACTGATATGTTTGGACACTTGAATAACACCGTTCCATTCACCTATTTTGAAGAAGCCAGGATCGAATATTTAAAACACATTGGATTTATGCAAAACTGGATTAAGCCTGAGCATAATACGATTCCTGTGGTTGCGGATTTACAATGTGATTTTGTAAAACAAGTATTCTTTGACGAAACGTTGAAGATATATGTGAAAGCAAATCGTGTTGGTCGTTCTTCAGTGGATTTACACTATATGGGTCTGAATGAAGAAGGAGAGATTTGCTTTACCGGTAGAGGAACCATGGTCCAAATATCGAAGAAAACCGGAAAGGGTGTCCCTTGGACCGAAGAGATGAAAACGAAGTTTGACTGTGAAAAGATGGTCAGCAGCCCAGTGTAGGATGTGAAAGAAACGACTGCCTATTTTTCATTTAACTTCCTTCTCTATGTCACTCTAAACCCTACCTTCACATATGATATTCTGACGACCGACAATACCCATCCCCGCGGTTTAAAGCTGGCGAAGGCAAGGAGGGTTACCATAATTGAAGGACAATGATTTTACACACAAACCGTTGCTCACCAAAAGAGAAAAAGAAGTATTCGAACTGTTAGTTCAAGACAAAACAACTAAAGAAATAGCTAGTGATCTATTTATTAGCGAGAAAACAGTTCGAAATCATATTTCCAACGCCATGCAAAAGCTTGGAGTGAAGGGGCGATCTCAAGCTGTTGTAGAGCTTCTTCGCATGGGGGAACTCAAGCTTTAAATGTAAGGGACTGATTCTAATGACGAACAATTAACGGGTTTCTAATGGGATGCCTATTAATGTTTGAATGAGAGTCAGTCTCTTTTAGTTCTGAGGTGCTTAGCGAACTTTTCTTGAATTTTTCATCGAAAAAGGCGAAAATGCTAGTAAGGGTAAACTGGGATGATTTTGTCCCTAAATGGAGATAGAAGCTAAAACAGGAAGGCAGAAGCGTTCCGTGTTTTTTATAAGGAGTTTGTATCCAGTTTCTGATTTCAAAAGGAGAGAAATAATGACGAATTCTAAAGACCGATCTATTGGAGATTTAAAAGTAGTTGCAGATATCGAGAAAGACCTACGATACATATCGTCGATTATTAAGCAAAAAGGAAGAGAGATCTTAAATCAGTATGCCATCACGCCTCCACAGTTTATCGCGCTTCAATGGTTATTCGAATATGGGGATATGACAATTGGAGATCTTTCGAATAAAATGTATCTTGCGTGCAGTACCACGACCGATCTGGTTGATAGAATGGAAAGAAACCAGCTGGTGGAACGGGTCAAAGATGAAAATGACCGTCGTGTCGTCCGTATTCATATGTTAAAAGAGGGCGAAAGAATTATTGAAGAAGTGATCAAGAAAAGGCAGAATTATCTTCAGAGTGCCTTAACGGATTTTTCTGATCAGGAAGTACTGTTATTAAAGGATCATTTAGCAAAACTTCATCAAGAAATTAAACCAGAGTGAGGGAAAAATGTGATTCAACCAATCGGCATCATCGATTCTGGGGTAGGGGGTCTGACTGTTGCGAGAGAAGTGATGCGTCAGCTGCCGAAAGAGACCATCTATTATCTCGGTGACACAGCCCGGTGTCCCTATGGACCCAGATCAGCTCAGGAAGTAAAAGTTTTCACGTGGGAAATGACTCAATATCTCATGCAATATGATATCAAAATGCTTATCATTGCTTGCAATACTGCCACTGCGGTAGTCCTCGACGAAATACAGACTCACTTGGATATTCCAGTGATAGGGGTTATTCACCCAGGTGCGAGAGCGGCAATCAAGCATACGTATAATAAGCGAATCGGTGTCCTGGGAACAGTGGGGACGATTAATAGCGGCGCCTATGTGGATGCCCTTCACTCCCTTCATGGAAGCCTGGACGTCACGTCACTCGCCTGCCCCAAGTTTGTTCCACTAGTAGAAAGTGGAGAGTACGATAGTTCCATGGCGAATGATATTGTAGGAGAGACTCTTCATTCTCTCAAAGATTCCGGGATTGATACTTTGATCCTGGGGTGTACCCATTATCCGTTATTACAACCAAAGATACAGGCTTACATGGGCCCGGAGATCAGTGTGATAAGCTCAGGGGACGAGACGGCGAGGGAGGTTAGTACGATTCTTGATTATTACAACCTTCTTTACAGGGGAGTCCAGGGACCGGAACACCGCTTTTTCAATACAGGATCTTCCACGATTTTTTCAAGGATTGCGTCCGATTGGCTGACAGTCGGGGAAGTAAAAGCAGAAACCATCCGATTACAAGAGTAGTATCTTGTGGTTGGGTGGTTTTTTGTTGTTATTAAAAATGTTTCGGTCTATTTTTTGGAACGGGCTCGTATATATGTTAGTACAAACTGTCTTTTAGGAGGTTTCCCAATGGCAAAAAAAGCAAAGGTGTCAATTGCTGTAACAGTTTTAGCTTCTTCAGTATATCTTTCAGGTTGTGGATTACTCAGTTTCGGTGATGATAAGGAGAAGATCGATCCTCCTCAAGACCTGTCTTACTTAAAAGAAGGGGAGAAGGTTGATACAGCAAAAGGAGAGGATTCAGAGAAAAAGGTGAGCAAGGAAGAAGCGGGTGCAGAAACCGTGATGACTGACCTATATTTAATCGATAAAAACGGCTATGTCGTTTCCCAGTCCATCCCTCTGCCGGGTCAGGAGAGCGTGGCCAAACAGGCCCTTGAATATCTTGTGAAGAATGGTCCGGTAGAGAATATCCTGCCAAATGGATTCAGAGCTGTACTGCCGGCTGATACGCAAGTAACGGTGGATATCAAAGATGGTAAGGCAATTGCCGACTTTTCTCCGGAATTCAACAATTATCAGCCGGAAGATGAACAGAGAATTCTTCAATCCGTCACCTGGACATTAACTCAGTTTGATTCAGTTGAAAAAGTCGAGCTTCGCGTAAATGGGTATCCACTAACAGAAATGCCGGTGAATGGTACGCCGATCGATGAAAAGGGATTAACGCGAAAAGTAGGCATCAATGTCGATACTGCCGGAGTGGTGGATCCTACGAGTACAAAGCCGCTGACGGTATACTACGTATCACAAACCGATGATAAAACGTATTATGTCCCTGTGACAAAGCGCGTCAGCTCAAAATCTGTAGATGAAGTCAAGGCTGTGGTGAATGAATTAATAGAAGGACCCGGGTATTCATCTTCCCTCGCAAGTGACTTTACGGGTGCGAAGCTATTGGACGATCCGAAACTCGAGGATGGAACCGTTACCCTGAACTTTAACGAAGCGGTTTATGGTAGTCTGGAAGAAAAAATGGTTTCTGAACACATGCTTAATTCCCTTGTCCTTTCATTAACTGAGCAAAAGGGCATCAAAGGAGTCTCGGTATTGGTTAATGGGGAGGCAACCGCCGTTTCAAAAGACGGTGAAACGGTGACCGAACCGGTGACAAGACCAGAAAATGTGAACGCAATTAGTTTTTAAATAACGATTTTTTGATATACTATTATAGAAACACCTGAAAAGAGGTTGGCAGATTGCCGCCTCTTCTATTTTTGATTAAGCCTATTTTTACATAACTTACGAAAAAATTGGAGGGAATTATATGAGAACAGATGGCAGAGAAAAGGATCAGTTGCGTCATATCGAAATTGAAACAGGTTATGTCAAGCATCCGGAAGGTTCTGTATTGATAACGGTTGGAGAAACGAAAGTCATTTGTAATGCCAGTATCGAAGACCGGGTGCCTCCTTTTATGAGAAACAGTGGAAAAGGGTGGATCACGGCAGAATATTCGATGCTTCCGAGAGCAACGGAAACGAGGAACATTCGTGAATCGTCTAAAGGGAAAATTTCCGGAAGGACGATGGAAATTCAACGTCTGATTGGACGTGCCCTGAGAGCGGTGGTTGATTTAGATGCGCTGGGAGAACGTACGATCTGGATCGATTGTGATGTCATCCAAGCCGATGGCGGGACAAGAACGGCTTCGATAACAGGGGCTTTCGTTGCCATGGCGCTTGCCCTCGCGAAGCTTCAGGATAATAAGAAGATTTCATCATTCCCGTTGAAAAGCTTCCTGGCAGCGACAAGCGTCGGAATTGTAGAAGATCATGGGGCGGTACTTGATTTAAATTATATAGAAGATAGCAGTGCATTGGTAGATATGAACATCATCATGACGGGTGAAGGAGAATTTGTCGAACTTCAGGGAACCGGTGAGGAAGCAACCTTTACAATGGATCAATTGCATCAATTACTGAAGCTTGGACAAGTGGGTATTCACGAACTATTCCAAATCCAACAGCAGTCATTAGGTAATATCGTAAAGAGATTTCAATAGAGGGATGAGAGAATGATGACAAAACGAGTAATCATAGCTACGAAGAACAGGGGAAAAGCAAAAGAATTCCAACATATGTTTGCACCTTACGGGTATGAGGTACAAACACTACTAGACCTTCCTCATATTGAGGATGTGGAAGAAACGGGTGTAACCTTTGAGGAGAATGCGGTCTTAAAAGCGGAAACCGTAGCGGATGTTCTTGGGGAACTGGTGATAGCCGATGATTCAGGATTGGCCATCGATGCCCTGGAAGGTCGTCCCGGCGTGTATTCGGCACGCTATGCCGGAGAAGAAAAAAGCGACGAGGCGAATATGGATAAGGTATTACGTGAATTGGAACCTGTGGAAGAATCCGACCGCGGGGCACAATTTTACTGTGTGTTGGCCATTGCCGGACCCGACATGGAAACCAAAACGGTGACAGGGACTTGCGAAGGGATGATTTTACGCGACAAGAGAGGAACGAACGGCTTTGGCTACGATCCGATCTTCTTCGTTCCTTCTCTGCAAAAAACCATGGCCGAATTAACACAAGATGAAAAAAGCCAAATTAGTCATCGCGATCATGCGCTGAAGAAACTGGGTAATATTATTTCAGACTTAGTTTAAAGGGTGAACGGAATGAAACTATTAGTTGTTAGTGATAGTCATGGATCCAAGGAAGAATTGATGGGTCTATCAGAGAAATATCAGTCAAGTGTCGATGCGCTGATCCACTGTGGTGACTCAGAGTTGAGTGCCGATGATCCTGCGCTATCACCTTATCTGGTTGTCCGGGGGAACTGTGACATGGATGCACGATTACCTGACGACCTGGTGGAGCAAGTTGACGGACATTCCATCATGGTGACTCACGGACATCACTATGGAATTAAAATGTCATTGATGAAGCTCCGTTACAGAGCAGAAGAGGTTGGGGCACAATTTGTGTTCTTTGGTCACTCACATACTCTGGGGGCAGAATGGAATAACGGGACACTATTTCTAAATCCGGGAAGCATCCTCCTGCCACGTGGCAGAAGTGAGCGTACCTACGCATTAGTAGACACCGGAAATCAAGAGGTAAAGGTAACATTCCTGACTCATGATCATGTAGTGCTGGATGAATTGACTCAACCATTTCAACGATGAAACACAGTGTGAGAACCCGTCTCGTACGGGTTCTCATTTTACATTCAGCGTGGGGTACATTGGGACGAAAAATAAAATAAATCTTTTTTTGAATATCTGTTGACTTATTGATGCTATGTGAATATAATAAATATTGTCCTTGATAAACAAATCAAGAAAAGAGAAATTATTCAAATCATGTCCCAGTAGCTCAGCAGGATAGAGCAACGGCCTTCTAAGCCGTCGGTCGGGAGTTCGAATCTCTCCTGGGACGCCATATTCTTTACATAATACCTTGATATCAGGGTTTTGACACAAGGGATACTGACACAGTAAGCTGTGAGGGTATCTCTTTTTTTATCCGATACATGATCCGGGCAATTATAATCTAAGAGTGCTCACATTATTTTAAATCATGTCCCAGTAGCTCAGCAGGATAGAGCAACAGTTTCCTAAACTGTAGGTCGGGAGTTCGAATCTCTTCTGGGACGCCATAATTTCTACATACATAAAGCCTGCCTGCAAAGGGTAGGCTTTTTTTGTTATCCAAAAGATATCGTGCTAAACTAAAGGCAACTAAACAGTATAGGCAGGTAGGTTTAATGAATAAGGGAAACCAAGAAGGAAAAGGAAAGATTGTCCAGTTTCCAGGATTGAAGGACCGGCTGCTGGAAAAAGGGGTAATGGCATTGGAACAAGGAGAGATTCATGAATCCTCCAGGCTCCTTACGCAAGCCTATGAATTAGAACCGGATAATCCGGAAATTAATACAGCCCTCGTATTATCCCTTTACGAAAGCAAGCAATATGAAAAAGCCGGATCCATTTGTAAGGAGATGCTCCTTGAAGGAATCGGTGACTATTTCGAGGTCGTTGACATGTATTTAATGATTCTCATCCAGCTTCATCAGCACAAAGAAGTGGTCGATACGATCAACGCCCTGCTTGAAGAAAGGGAAGTGCCCTTTGAAAAAGAAGAACACTTCAGAAAGCTTCTCCATTTCAGTGAGAAGGTAGTGAATGGAAAAGCGTCAGTTCCTGAAAAAGAAGAATCGACAGAGGATCAAACATCCATACTGACAGGGAAGAGCCTTGAGGAACAGACGCTGATCGCAGCTCAGCTCGTTCATCGTAATATTCAACCATTCCTTGGAGAGCTTCAAGGGGTATTGATGGATCCGGACGCCCATCCATTTTTACAAACGATGATTTTAAATGTTTTAAGAGAGCACGGATTGGATAAAGAAGTAGTTGTAGCGAAGTTTGAGATGGAAGATCGTGTAACTCCTTCTTCATTGGATGATGTGTTCGAGTCAGATTTCTTCACGGGGGTAACACATGAGCTGGATGATCTTCTGGCACAAACCAACCCTACTTTATTTCAGCACGCACAGGAATTACTGAAACGTCATGTCTTTCTGCTCTATCCATTTACACTGGAAGACGACCCGAAAGATGTCGCTGCAGTGTATGGACACTATACAGCGGGGATGTTTGCTGATACGATCCTTCAAGAAGAGCTAAAAGACCAGGTTGAAAACGCAGAGTCTGAAGGGATTCTGTTTAAACTGAGGGAACTAGAGGGAATTTCCTCTCCGAATATTTAAATGCTCTCTGTTGAAAGACAGTGGCTGTATGTTATAATGTAATGGTTGTAATGTAAAAGTTTTTCATATATTTACGATGATAGTGCTAGATTCATACAGGACTATCTACTACTATGCGTAAAAAATTCAAGATCAATTATAGATTGTTGGAGGGAACAGTATGTCTGCAAAATGGGAAAAGCAAGAAGGAAACCAAGGAGTACTTACAATTGAAGTAGAAGCTGCGAAAGTAAACGAAGGTTTGGACGCAGCATTTAAAAAAGTTGTGAAACAAGTAAACGTGCCAGGATTCCGTAAAGGAAAAATGCCACGTGGTATGTTCGAAAAACGTTTCGGTGTAGAATCACTTTATCAAGATGCATTAGATTTCATCTTACCTGAAGCATATGCTAAAGCTATCGAAGAAGCGGGAATCGATCCGATCGATCGTCCTGAAATCGATGTTGAGCAAATGGAAAAGGGCAAAGATTTAATCTTCACTGCGAAAGTACAAGTGAAGCCAGAAGTGAAACTTGGGGAATACAAAGATCTTGAAGTAGAAAAAATGGAAACAGAAGTAACAGCGGAAGACGTTGAAGCTGAACTTACTTCACTTCAGGAAAAACAAGCTGAGCTTGCTGTTAAAGAAGAAGGAAAAGCTGAAGAAGGCGACACAGTGACAATGGATTTCGAAGGATTCGTTGACGGTGAAGCATTCGAAGGCGGACAGGCTGAGAACTATTCACTTGAATTAGGTTCTGGTCAATTCATCCCAGGATTTGAAGAGCAATTAGTTGGTGTTGCATCAGGAGAAGAGAAAGAAGTAGAAGTGAACTTCCCTGAAGAGTATCATGCTGCTGAACTTGCTGGAAAGCCTGCTACATTCAAAGTGAAAGTTCATGAAATCAAAGCGAAAGAACTTCCGGCACTTGACGATGAGTTTGCAAAAGACGCTGACGAAGAAGTTGAAACGCTTGCTGAACTTAAAGAGAAAATCGAAAAACGCCTTCAAGAGTCTAAAAAGAACGAAGCTGAAACAGCCGTTCGTGAAACTCTTGTAAATAAAGCTTCTGACAATGCTGAAGTTGAAATTCCAGAGGTAATGGTAAAGGCTGAAGTAGACCGCATGATGCAGGAATTCGAACAACGCCTGCAAATGCAAGGTATGAACCTTGACCTTTACTTCCAATTCTCCGGTCAATCGGAAGAAGATCTTCGCGGTCAAATGACAGAAGATGCTGGGAAACGTGTTCGCACAAACCTTACATTGGAAGCAATCGCAGCAGCTGAAAATCTTGAAGTAACCGATGAAGAAGCTGAAGAAGAAGTAAACAAAATGGCAGAACAATACAACATGTCTGCTGACAACATCAAACAAGCGCTAGGCGGTCTTGATACACTTAAAGCCGATCTTAAAGTTCGTAAAGCAGTAGAATTCCTTGTTGAAAACAGCAAAACTGTAGCATAATAAAAATAGCAAACAAGGCGCGAATCATTCGTGCCTTGTTTTGTACAATGAAGCGTCATATAACATCGTATTTTGGCTCATTCGTGTGAAACGAATGTTTCACACGCTTTTCAAGCTTTGCTGAAAAGTTGCCACAGAAACAGAAAACGAATGAGCAAACGGGTTTGCACCAGGCGTTTTCTGTTTCTGTGGCAAAATGAGCCAAAATACTATACTCTGTTGAATAAGAAATTTTATCTATCTAACAAGAATAGAAACCACTATTTTTGGAAAAAGCTTATGAAACGGGGTTGCATTACTTTTCACCAGGGACATACATAATAAGATTCCTTACATTACCTCACTTCAATTGGACAAAATAGTCATTAGCAATGTAAAAGATTTGCTAAAATGCACGATACATAATAAGATGATTCTTAAGAATCGTATCAATTTCTTTACGAACATATAATATGATAAAATGCAGTACATAACTTTAGGTGATAGGGAAGTAAGGAATCGTTCGTTTGATGAAACAGAGCACGATTTTATGAAGTTTTAACGAAGGGGTGAAAATCATTGTTTAAATTTAATGATGAAAAAGGGCAACTGAAATGTTCTTTTTGCGGAAAAACACAAGACCAGGTTCGTAAACTGGTCGCCGGACCAGGTGTGTATATTTGTGATGAGTGTATCGAGCTTTGCACGGAAATCGTAGAAGAAGAGCTTGGTACGGAAGAAGAAGTAGAATTTAAAGACGTACCAAAACCTCGTGAAATCCGGGAAATCCTGGACGAATACGTTATCGGTCAAGATCAAGCGAAGAAATCACTTGCTGTAGCTGTTTACAATCACTACAAACGTATCAACTCCAGCAGTAAAGTTGATGACGTTGAACTGTCAAAAAGTAATATAGCCATGATTGGACCTACTGGTAGCGGTAAAACGCTACTTGCTCAAACACTGGCTCGTATTCTTAACGTTCCATTCGCCATTGCGGATGCGACTTCTTTAACGGAAGCCGGTTATGTTGGGGAAGATGTAGAGAATATTTTATTGAAATTAATCCAGGCTGCTGACTACGATGTAGAAAAGGCTGAAAAAGGGATTATTTATATCGATGAAATCGATAAAGTAGCAAGGAAATCTGAAAATCCATCTATTACAAGAGATGTTTCAGGTGAAGGGGTTCAACAAGCCCTATTGAAAATTCTTGAAGGTACGGTAGCAAGCGTTCCACCACAAGGCGGACGTAAGCATCCTCATCAGGAATTCATTCAAATCGATACGTCCAATGTCCTATTCATCTGTGGTGGAGCATTCGATGGAATTGAACAAATCATCAAGCGCCGTTTAGGTCAAAAGGTCATCGGCTTCGGCTCGGATCCTAAGAGTGCAGAAGTGAAAGAAGATAAGTCCCTGCTTTCTAAAGTTGTTCCTGAAGACTTGTTAAAGTTCGGATTGATTCCGGAATTCATCGGACGTTTACCGGTTATTTCAAGCCTTGAGCCTCTTGATGAAGAAGCGCTGGTTGAAATTCTGACTAAACCTAAAAACGCATTGGTGAAACAATACCAAAAAATGCTTGAATTAGATGATGTCGAGCTTGAGTTTACAGAAGATGCTCTGCTTGAAATCTCTAAAAAAGCCATCGAGCGTAAAACAGGAGCCCGCGGATTACGTTCCATCATTGAAACGATGATGTTGGACGTGATGTTCGATCTTCCTTCCCGTGATGATATTAAAAAATGTATCATTACGAAAGAAACGATTCTTGAAGATGCATCTCCTCACCTAATGCTTGAAGATGGTACAGTTATCGATCTAAACGAAGAAAAGACATCAGCTTAATAGCTTAAACGCAGAGCCAAGAATGATCCTTCATTCTTGGCTTTTTTAACGGAAAAAGATTTACAAAAGGACGTGAGAAAACTGGACAGGAAGAAAACAGAGGTAAGGAAATAGGGGGAGAAAATCTAGTCTTTGGAAGCTTTACGCTGATGACGACAGAGAATGGAATGAGGAAGTAGCGTTTAAAACGGGAATGCTGGATAGCCAGGATTACCAATTATTAGAGAAAAAACAAAAGAAATTTGTTTTGAAGACTTTAAAAAAATACATATGGAAGACCTGTTGTTGATTGGAGCGGAAGGTGCTCGACTCCCTCGGGAAAAGTTATAATATCAGGTCTTACAACCGTTTTATTTCTCTATTAAAATTTTTTAAAAATCATCTCGGCTAAATATCTTCCTTTTTTTATCATTTGTTCAAAA
>NZ_CAJGBF010000041.1 GCF_904424705.1 Rossellomorea arthrocnemi
ACGGCCCATTTCGTCTCACTTGAATATACGTTTTTGCCCATGCAAAAACACCTCCGTTTTCAGTACTTGTAATAAGTGTACCATTTCGGAGGTGTTTTATATTGTCCCATTTAATTATGTTAGTCTATTCCCTTCCTTTATATACACAATTTTTTATTGCCTGCTTCATAGTTCTGTCACGTTGATGATTTCATACGATATCTTCATCCAGCGGTTCATTTATTTCGCTCCAATCTTTTTAGTGATTTGTTTTTTCACTATTTATCTGTCACTCCGGCTATTTCAGAACGTGAATACGGATAAAGTGAATTTCATAAAGGGAGGGTTCATTTTTTCCCTGATTATAATGACAGGGAATTTCGCCACTTATATTGGGTTGATTTATCCTGATCTCGACTTCAAACCTATGTACCTATGTTTGACGATTCTGATGACACTTGGTGTGACGTTTCCCTTTTTCCGGATGCTCCTGCAGCTCAATAATCAGGAAAGCAGTTCTTATACGGTAAAGCAGCATGTGTTTTGGAGCATTGTGATGGGACTGGGCTTTTCCGGTATTACCTATCTGACAGCATACTCCCTACTTTCACCTGAGAAATATGGATCGTACCTTTCCCTGGTAGAAAACAATCACATGGCTCCTTTCATTATTGAAATGGCCATCCTGCTGGCTCTATGGTTTATTCCAGATCACTTGGCCAATGATTTGCATAAAAAACAGCTGATGGAGATTTATGAGAAGGAGCAGGAATACAAATCCTTATACGAAAATAACCTTTCAGCCATTTTCACCTATAATCGGGATGCCGTCATTATAGAAGCAAATAAACGTGCTGCGGATATGACGGGCTATCCTTTAGATATGATGATCGGAAAAGGATTCCGTTCCTATGTAATGGAGAAGGATTTGGATCAGATTCTGAAGGCTTTTCATCAATCATTACAGGGTGCTGCAACGAAATTCGAAATGGAATTTCCCCACAGGAAAGGACACATCATGTCCATCCAGGTAATCGTGGTGCCGAATTATCTCGATGGAGAAGTGACGGGAGCTCATGTTTTGGCGACGGATATAACGGAAGCAATAAGGGATAAGGAACAAATCCAGTACCTCGCTTATCACGATGAGCTCACCGGATTACCAAACAGACGACATTTTAATGAAGAGTTTGAGAAAAACGTTCAACAAGGACATGACCAGATGGCCATCCTTCTCCTCGACCTGAATCGATTTAAAATCGTCAATGACACACTGGGCCATGGGTATGGTGATGAGCTCATTACCCGGGTGGGGAAAAGATGCTTGAACGTTTTGGGAACGAACGGGTTCATTGCACGGATGAGCGGCGACGAATTCATCATCCTTCTGCCTTCCATCAAAAACAGGAGCGATGTCCATAAGATGGCGGCAGCGATTCATAAAAGTCTGGAAACACCTTTCGATATCGGGGGCCACGAGATTATGACGTCTACTTCCATCGGGATCTCCCTTTACCCTCATGACGGCCATGATCTTTCTACCCTTTTGAAAAAAGCGGATATCGCCATGTATACGATGAAAAAGAGCGAAGGAGCTTATCAACTTCTATTTTCTGATCAGTTGGAAGAGAAAGGGATCAACCCGATTGAGCTCGAGGAAAACCTTAGAAAAGCTCTGAGCAATGAAGAGTTTGAACTGTATTATCAGCCTCAACTCTCGTTGACGACAAACAGGGTCGTCGGAGTGGAAGCCTTGATCAGGTGGAACCATCCGGTAAAAGGGCTGATCTCGCCAGCAGATTTTATTCCTTTGGCAGAAGAAACGGGGTTAATCATCCCCCTTGGAAAGCGTATTCTGATTGAGGCTTGCAAGCAGCTGAAGTGTTGGATAAAGGAGGGCCATGAGTTCAAGATTTCCATCAATGTCTCATCCCGGCAGTTCCATGATGCCACCTTTGTGGAGATGGTGCGCACCGTATTGACTACATACGACGTCCCCCCTGCCCTCATTGAACTGGAGGTCACGGAAAGCACGACAATGCATCATGTGGAAGAAGCGTTAGCGAAATTGGATGCTCTACGGGAGATTGGCGTATCCATTGCCATCGATGACTTTGGAATTGAGTACAGTTCGTTAAGCTACCTGCAGAAATTCTCCATTCAAACGTTAAAAATCGACCGAAGCTTCATTATGGGGCTGGATGATCATGAGTCCAACAAAGCGATTGTTTCCGCCATTTACGCCATGGCAAAACATTTGAAGCTGACCATTGTGGCAGAAGGTGTGGAAACTGAAACTCAATTAGCATGGCTGAAGGAATTACAATGTGAGTATGCCCAAGGCTATTATTTCAGCAGGCCGGTACCGGTTGAGGGACTGAATGATTTTATCGATGGAAGGGAAACTGCTGTCGTTAAAGGATAGAAAAACGGGAATAGACCGATTAAATCTGTCTGCGCCTACTGATAAAGAGATCGCAGTTCATGATCCCCATTTCTTGAAGTTAAGTGACTATATTGTACCCTGGTGGGATTTCCGGGGTCCTGCCAGGTTTTCTTAATAAAAGAGACTGTTTTTTTGAAAGTATCGATTAAGGATGAAAGAGTGGATTATTGATATGGAGCCATATGTGCAATGGGCGAAGCGACCGTATCCTTTTATGCACCTGATTGAAAATAATCGCGCCCGTATGAAAATAAAAATTCCATTTTTTGATAATCGTGCCTCCATGTCGAAAAATCTATTTTCTGCATCCTAACACCCTCCCAAATACCGTCACACAGTTCCCATTAAAAACACCTCATTCCCAATGAATGAGGTGTTTCCATTACATCACAACATTTGATTCCACTGGAATGCCAATTGTAAACGTTGTCCATTCCTCATTTGACTGACAGCTGATTTCTCCATCATGTTTTTCAATCAGCTTTTTACAAATATAAAGACCGATCCCCGTTCCAAGATCCTTCGTTGTATAAAATGGTTCAAAGATCGCTTCGATGGTTTCCGCTTTAATCCGCGGTCCGTTGTTCGAAATCTCCAGATTCGCCTTGCCATCTTTCACATCACCGGTCACTTTAATCTGTCTATGCCCATCCACTTCCTGAAGGGCATCGATGGAGTTCATAATGAGGTTAAGAAATACCTGCCTTAATTCATCCCTGTTTCCAACCACCTTGATGTCATCTTCACATTTGAATTCGATCGAAACCTCCCCATCCAGGAGACTCGGGTATAAGAATTCAATTATTTCTTCCAGATGATGAGTGAGAACTATCTCTTCCCTCGTACTATCGATTAAATCCTTTCTCGATACGTGGAGAAATTGGGAGATACGGTAATTCAATTGCTGAAGCTCATGCTGCACGATATCCAGGTAGGGAAGGTCAGGGTAGCCGTTCTGTAAGAGCTTTGTGAATCCAATGATGGAGGTCAGCGGATTCCGGAATTCATGAACGAAGCTCGAGCTCATCTGACCCAGGATCGTCAATCGTTCTTTATGCGTCTGGTCGATATAAAGCTCTTTTTCCTGAAGCTGCTGCTCTTTAATCTCCGTATATTTTCTGACGGCCAGATAGGAAAAACGGTCAAATAAAGCATTGATGTCTTCAATCAACGGCTGTAATTCCCGCAATTCGATTCCAGAATTGCTCACCCATTTAATAATAATGCTCTTCCCTATATTCACATTGTATACAAATTCGCTTATATTTACGTTGGCATTGACCCGTTCCAGAGCTGTTTTGTGAGCAAGTATGGTGATCTCTTCTTCACTCAGCGGGGTCACGATCGCACGCTTCACTAATTGAAACATCTTCACCCCATTGTTCAAAACTTCTTCTTTATATAAGTCTTTATCAGAAATAACGATACTTCTGCGCCAATTATGTAGAAATTCGTCTGAATGGCTTTCTAAATAGTGTATTAACTTGGTGGAAGCATTAGTCATGAATGGCAATCCCTTCATTCCGGTTATTGTCGAAATATTCATTGATATAATCATAACAGAAAAAAAGGAAGAAAATGATAGTCATTTGATATTTCATGGAATTAGAAAGATAAGAATGTAAAGAAAAACAAAAGATAATAAAGAAAGAGGCATTAACAAGGTGTCTTGAGCGGTTTATGGAGGGAAGTATTGCGTACACGGTAGCTGGCCGGCATTGTCTCATTGACAGAAGCCCCTGTAGCTTTGCGTCACCATTTTTCAATGGTTTTGCCTTTATCGTACGCGTTAGGAGTATTTAAAATACCAGTTTTAAAATATACGCTTTCTTGGGTTTTGGAAAACTTTCATAAAGATACTGTTTTCTTCCGATCGAAAAATCTTTATCCCTATCATTTTTAATGGTGTCCAAATCTCTTTCATATAATAACCCGGCATTTGAAAATCCCCCTTATAATAATTATTAATTTAGTAAAATACTTATATTTACATTATAAAATAAATATCAGAATAATCTATCATTTAGGACGAAATACTTATCGACAAATTTCTCAATAAAGTTTTTTCATTTTATTATAACGAACACAATAAGAAGTATTTAACCGTAAGTAATTGATTCACTCAAGCTATTACAAATGAAAAAGGAACTTCACTGACTGAAGTTCCTCTTAATCCTTATCCTTTGACCTGACTCTAACAGATCGATTAGACCCAGGCATTCTGTACTAATTCTCCCCACTACATTCACTGCAGGGTTACTCTCTAAATCACGCCGAACAATCTGCATTTCACCCTTATAACGCCCATACAAGTCGTTATCCCTGGTAATCGTTCCCTTTGGCCTTTCCACGGTATTCAGTGGAGGTACGTCGCCAGCAGTCCTTGTATCCAATATCCGAAATACATCCCGACCAGGATCCGGCCTGAGCTGGTACTCTCCTGCGATTTCATCGCTTCCTCTGTAAGTGAGTTCGATGACGTTTTCCTGGTCAAAGCGTTCAAGCTTTTGCAACAGGCCTTTGGAACAACCGGGATCGCCAACGAAAACACCTCTCACTCCCCAGCGCTTCAATTGCACGGCACTGACATAAGGACTTTGACCCCGATGGTCTTCCAGGGTAGGCAGCCCAAGATGTAAAGGGCCCCTCTTCTTTTCGTCCCCTGGTATAAACGCATAGATCGGAATGCCAAGCGTATCATATAAATCTTGCTGCTTCAGAAAATACTCCTGATCCAACCCCGTTTCCGGCTTAGGATAAAAGTTATGCCAGGCAATCATCTTTTCTGTTCCAAGCCCGCAATCAATCCATTGCTGCAGTTCTTTTTCACAAACGGTACTGGCATTGATGGCAATCTGAAAATGATGGGATAACTCCAGCATCTCCTCGGTCGTGAAACCATCATCTAGCCTCAGGGACGTGACGCCCAATGCTTTCAGCTCTTCAAAATCATGGAGTCCAAGCATAGCAGGCGTTTTCTTCGACACATCGGCAAACACCTCAAATCCTTCTCTATTAAAAAGGGATAGGAGATCGCCCACACGTTTGGGGCTTACTCCTGATTCTTCCGGGATATTAAGTGAAGTAAAGGCCAATTTGATCCCCGATGAAGAGGCGCGAAGAATTCTCTCTTCGGCATCTTCATCAGACAAATAGACGGATATTCCGATCATTCAAACTCACTCGCCATTTCATCCTTGAACCCGAACAGGTACGTCAGAGCAAATCCTGCTGCATAGGCAATGAATAGTCCAAGAGTATAGTAGAGAATCTCTCCGGCGTTGACTAAGAAGATCAATGGCAAACCGGATACCCCAATCGCGAACGTCGCAACATCGAAGTATGCCTGGAATGCTCCACCGAAACCTGCTCCTAAACAGGCTGTCAGGAACGGTCTTCCTAATGGAAGGGTCACACCGAAAATCAGTGGCTCACCGATACCAAGCAACCCTGCAGGCAGGGCACCGCCGATGGCTCTCTTCAGTTTCTTCTTCTTCGTTTTCATGAAGATCGCAAAGGCCGCTCCTACCTGACCTGCACCACCCATTGCAAGGATCGGCAACAGCGGGTCGTCCCCGATTGTGTTGATCAGTTCTAAATGGACAGGTGTCAGACCTTGGTGCAAGCCTGTCACAACCAATGGCAGGAAGGTTGCGCCAAGTACAAATCCTGCAACAAGACCACCCATATCAATTAGAGAAAGAAGACCATTGGTAATCACATCTGATATAAAACCACCAACCGGCATAAATACCGTATATGTCAATAAACCAGTAACCAATAGCGCGATCGTAGGCGTCACAATGATATCGACCGCCTGAGGGATAACCTTTCGAACGTTCTTTTCAACATACGCCATGAAGATGGCTGCAATTAACACACCGATCAAGCCGCCCCGGCCAGGAAGCAGATTTTCTCCGAACAGCGTCACGTCGCCAATTGCGGGATTGATGATCAAGATCCCGGCCAAGCCACCGAGCGCCGCTGATCCCCCGAACTCTTTCGCCGCATTCATCCCGACAAGGATACCCAGATAACCGAACAATCCACTACCGATAATGGAGAGCATCATGACAAGCTGGGATTCCCCATTCAGCCAGCCTGCCTGCACGAAGAACTTTGTGAACCCTGTGATTAAACCTGACGCAATCAACGCAGGAATCAGGGGAATGAAGATATTCGCCACGCGCCTTAGCAGCAGCTTGAATGGTGTCGCGTTCTTCTTCTTCAAATCCGCCTTTTGCTCTGCAGCACGAGCCTTCAGATCAAGGTCCCCTGCTTCTGCTGAAACCAGCTTGCCGAACTCTTCTGTCACCTTATTGACCTTACCCGGTCCAAGGATGACCTGGTACGTCTCATCTTCCACAAACCCGAGAACCCCTTCGATGTTTTTGACCTCTGTTTTCTGAACAAGATCTTCGTTATACACCTTCACTCTCAATCTCGTCATACAGTGTTCATAGCTTGCGATATTATCAGCACCGCCAAACCGTTCTAAAATGACTCCAGCCAGCTCTTTATTCGTCAATTTCACCTTCCCCTTTCATTCTTTCTATCTATTGATGTCCTCTCCACCCTAATTCTATGAACAGTAGAGGACATGTACCCCTATACGAAAAGACTATTTTTCAATGGCCAGCCGGACATAACCGTTGGCGTCTTCCAAGCGGTTCTTCGCTTCCTCATACCCACAGCCCAGGGTAATCATCACAATCGAAGGCTTCACTTCATTATTTGCCTTCTTTAAAGTCGCCGCTGCCGATTCTTTATCAGCCCCCGTGATGCTTTCGATGATTCCGATTGCCCGCTGCTCAAGCTTGTAGTTACTGATGTTCACATCCACCATCAAGTTTCCATAAGCCTTCCCAAGCTTGATCATGGCCGCTGTGGAAATCATATTCAGCACCATCTTCTGAGCCGTACCCGCTTTTAATCGTGTGGATCCCGTCAGTGCTTCAGGACCGGCGTCCACTTCGATCGCATGATCTGCTTCTGCAGAGATTTTCGATCCTGTATTACAGGAAAGTGCGACTGCAGTCGCCCCTAACTCCCTTGCAAATTTCAAACCTCCGATGACATAGGGAGTACGGCCGCTCGCTGCGATCCCGACAACTGTATCCACAGAGGTCAGTCCGATTTCCTTCAGGTCGGTCACACCTAATTCCTCATCATCTTCGGCCCCTTCCACCGCCTTCACGAATGCCTTCTCGCCTCCTGCAATCAAACCGACTACCACGTCACTATCCACACTGAAGGTCGGCGGACATTCCACTGCATCCAGGACACCGAGTCTGCCACTTGTACCGGCTCCCATGTATATCAATCTTCCCCCTTGAGAGATAGAGGTCACGACCTTATCAACCACTTCTTCTATTTGTGGGATGACCGCCTTAACAGCCTCGGCCACCTTTTGATCCTCTTCATTCATCATGTGAAGAATTTCACCGGTACTCGCTGTATCGATTCCAAGCGTATTCTGATTCACCTTCTCTGTTGATAATTCAAAAACATTATCCTCTTTCACAAGTCATTCCTCCCAGAAATCTGTATGCGTTTTCATTAACTCTATTATAATCATGTTTAAAATAATATTTCAATTGAATTTTATATTATATGAAATTAAATTTTATAATAGACCATTATTTTAGGTGGGAATAAAGGAGAAGTTTTCTAATTTCATGGAACAACGACAAATAGGAGTTGGAACAAGCTCCCTACTCCTGTTTTAGTCTATTCTATTCAATCCCTTTAAAGGTCCGTCCCTCAATAATCGAGAGTGGTATCATCTCCGAATTCGGTCAGGTCCTGGATGCTTGAATGGAATCCGGGCAGATAGAGTTCGGTTTCGTTTCGATTCATGGATGAGATCGTCGGGATGGTGGAGAAGTGCGTCATGGTGACAGCTGCCCGCTCCCTCTGTTTGGTGATCACACTCTCTGAACAATTGATTTCAAGGTGCTCACCGTTGGTAAAATGGACATAGGTTTTTCCTTCTGAGGTGGAGGTTGATTCAATGTGCTGGCAGAACAGCCACATACAATCATAATCGGTTGGGGCCATCGTGGGTATCGCATAGATGTATAGTTGCGGGCAAATCATCAGAGGTGTCTTTCTCAGGTAGTCGAAAGCGTGCCGGACGGCTTTGATCCTTCCATCGTATGTGGACCTGTACGCCATACAGGATTCATCCAAAATATCCTTGGAGGATTTCCTGCTGAAAGTCTTTCTCCCCCCGAAATCATGGATGACCGACTGATGAACCCCATCATAAGCCGGGACTACCGCCACTGTCCTTCGAGTAACCATCTCTTTTAAACCTTTCAAATCTAACACCATCCTTTTCTTCTATAAATAAGCCTCTATTATCTGAATCTTTATAGATATGAGACTTTATAACCATTATATACCATTTCCAGAATATTTCCATTTATAATTGAGGTTTTTTTAGAAAAATCTCATAATTTGAGGAATTGGATTATTTCCTGGGAGATAGTGTCGAAACAAACCATTGAATGTAAATAACGGTTAAATCTATCGGAAATAAACATGAAGCAGCCTCCCTTTAGAGAGAGGCTGTTGATTTCTATCACATAGCCGTTTGGATGATCCAGAAACTGTGAAGACAAAATACGAAGAGATACATGATACCAACAACGAATGCCATGGATGTAACCCATTTTATACGTGGAATTTTATCGTAAAATACAAGAATGAGCAGAAGGAGAGATAAAATCATTTTGAAACATAAGAATAGTGTGGGGCTCATGCTATATAACTCATTCATAAGTGGATTGGCTTCTACCATAAACGAGCCATTAAGCCCGATGAAAGAAATGATTCCATCCAGCATATTCATGAAAGCCAACCCAAGGAACAGTTTCTTCATACGTCACCCCCATCCATCGCACCGAAATTGTTACTCCTTTTCTCTGATGAATATTCCTTGTTACATTGAAGCAAAAAAGAAAGCCTTGATGTACTTCTCATCAAGGCTTTATCCATTTACCATATTCACTCTTCTTCGATATTGATAAACATAAACTCCAAGTCCGCTGAAAAATAGTAGCCCGCCTATCAATAGAAGATTATAAATGACCGTCCCCGTATTCGGAAGTGTGATTCCACCAACCGGAAGAGACGCTCCCACTATACCTTCCGCTTGAAAGGTGAATTTCAGTTCAGTCATGAGCCCTTGAAATTCATTCCCCAGATGTTCAGGAAACTCGATCTTAAAGGTCATATCTTCTTCTCCTGAACTGGCAAGTTTACGTGCATCAAATCCTTTGAATTCTGAAACCTTCCCCTCATAGATAACCCCTTTTCTATTCGACAGCGTCATCATCAGCGCGTTATATAATTGATCAGAGCCAGATTTCACTTCCGATGACATCGTATACTGAAAATCCTTCAATCCCTGATTTTTAACCTTGATCGTTTTCGTTGTCCAGTCACCCGGCTTCATATTATCCACTTGAAAGAGTATACCTGTCGGTGAAGTTGCAATATCAACTTCATTTGTCGTATCCCCTTGATCGGCTTGAACCTTTTCCATGGAAAAAACGAAGAATCCAAGCAAGAAAACGATGCTGATTGTTAACAAGGTGAATCGCTTATTACCCATAGACTCCACTTCCTTCTTAGACATCTTTAAGATACATTCTTATCAATAGACTCTGACGGTTTCTTTATCTCAATCTGAGAAATGGCTTTACCAATGACAAAGCCTGAATAGCAAAGGAGTAACAGTCCTGGAATGATGAAGAGGAAGGCTCCGTTTTTGGAATTCATGATGTTCATGAAATAGCCTAGGTAAGGGATGGTGAACCCTGTATATTCACCTACAACATTTTCCGATAACACAGGCTCTAAGTCTGCAGCATCATTATTGTCCCCTTTAGTTTTGTACATCACATGATCCCCGCTCTTTATTACCTCAGCAATCCTGTGAGTAACCAGCATGTTTTCTTCTTGTTTAAAGGTGATCACGTCACCTTTTTTGAACCTTGTCATATCACCGCCTGGTTTCACTGCTATGATGGATCCTGTTTGAATACCGGGTTCCATGGATCCGGAAAGGACCGTTTTAATTTGCTTCCCAAATATTTCAGGTTCTCCTCCAGCTGCTTTTGAAGATACGACCACGATGATCATCGTGAAAAGGACGATGTATAAAACGACTGTAATACTCGAACTGATGATTTTCCTAATCTTCTTTGGCCTCACGTGTAATCATCCTTCCTTTTGCATAGGCGTCTCGGATTCCGGTGCTTCTGTTAGAGACGGCACTTCTTTTCCTTCACTCTTATCTTGTTCTACGGTTTCATCCTTTTTTTCTAATTTCGTACCAGTCTCAGGACTCACTTTATCTGGCGTTTCCACTTCTTCTTTGACTGGTTCACTTTCTGTTTCAGATGCTGCTTTCTTTTGTTCCGCTTTTTGCTCTTTTTCTACAGATACTGATTTTTCTTCTACCTCTTTCTCAGGTACAGATTCTGACTTCACTTCCTCTTTATCTTGAGGTTTTTTAACTTCTTCACATTTCACTGTAATAGTTTCGCTCCATAAGTCCTGTCTACTATCATCTTTATTCCCATGACCCGGCCTTTGAAGAGCTCTAAACTTGTAGTTACCCGGTTTACTTATCTCAAATCTGAGAACATCGACCTGTTTGGAGACAATCGGCTGAATAATCCCATCTCCAATCTTTTGTCCTTTCATAGGGTTTCCACTCTCTTTGTAAAACACTTCAAATTCTGTGGTCCCTTTCATATCTCTTCCATTATTTTTGATTTTTGTAGAAATTTTAATTGGAGGACATGCCTTCACTACTATTGTCTGATCTTTATTTAAGAAGGCCAATGAGCTTTTATCCCACTGAGAAGACTCTACTTCCCATGTTCCTGCTGTTATTTGCCCAGTCACCTGATCATGATCATTAAAGTAGGCATCCGTACCGGAACTGAGATAGGTTCCAGTAATAATGACCATATACCAGATGGCAAAAAGCTGTAATACAATACTCCAACGCTTAGAATTTGTTTTATACTTTCTTGACCTCAAGAATCGAATGGCAATCACGTCCTTTGGAGAGGGTAAGTTAATCCTGTTCAGGTTGCATAATCTGTTTATATAACCTGAACAGGATTAAGAGTTTGATAGTAGAAAGAAAGGTGGGTGGCCCCACCTTCCCTGATTACCTCTTACTTAGCTTCCCCTCTGCCTTGTTTACCTTCGAATGTCCATTTAAGTTCCAAGGAATCTCCTTGGAATTGGTTTTGATCAGAACCACTTTCAACAAACTCATAATTTACATAGAGTGTATCTGAAGTACCTGCGGCTAATTTACCTCCCCTTTCCTCTAACCAAGGAATGAATATGTTATTCTCGATTGCATCAGGTGACATGTTTTTCAACTGATCTAAAGTTGTGTAAAATATAACTCCATCACCTTTATCAGCATTCAGTAAAAAGTTGACTCGGATATGTTTACCGAAATCGTCATCGTTTGCAGCTGCTCCTTCTTTATTCGTTACTGTATAGTCAGTTTTCAATAAAACCTTAGCAATGTCTAAAGTTCCATCGTTTTTTAGTTTAAAGCTACGTGTCATCCAATCTCCCGGCTTAATGTTCTCCACATCAATAATGGTCGTAGGAGCTGCATTAATATCTAGTGTACCTGACGCAAATGTGGAAGATGTATCAACGCTATCACTAAAATACGCATATGTACCCCCACCAATCAGTGATACACCTAAAACCGCTGAAGCGACACCCAAACCTAATTTTTGTTTAATACCCATCCAAAATTCCTCCTCGTTTTCAACTATATTAGTTCGTTTCAAAGTTTTGTTCTTTTTAACGAACTTACAATTGAAGTATATGACAGAGTACCCAGATTGAAAATGGTTAAATATAGTCATTTTTCCATTAAAAAGAACAATTATTGTTCTCTATCTCGTATTTTCTTCCCATTTCTTACTCTTTTGTTTTTTATCAAGAAATAATAAATCATTATTAAGAACGTTCTTGCAAACTTATTTATTATTAAACCTGCGTAATTTTCTACTTGCTTTATCATATATGAGCATACATTCTGATAAAATTAGATACATGTACATAGTGGAGGCTGATACAATGAGGGATTCATCATTATCAAACATCAGGCTAGAGGTAAAAAAGGTCATCATTCCCGCAGCAGGTTTAGGAACACGATTCCTTCCTGCAACGAAAGCTCAACCGAAAGAAATGCTTCCCATAGTAGATAAACCTGCCATCCAATATATCATTGAAGAGGCCGTTCGATCGGGAATTACCGATATTATCATTATTACAGGACGCGGCAAGCGCAGTATTGAAGATCATTTTGACAAATCCTACGAATTAGAAGCCGCATTAGAGAAAAAGAAAAATGGAGTGCATTAGAAGAAGTTCGATCGATTGCCAATCTCGCAAACATTCACTATATCAGACAGAAAGAACCCCTCGGATTAGGTCATGCTATACTTTGTGCACGTACTTTTATAGGTGAGGATCCCTTTGCTGTTATGTTGGGGGACGATGTAATCGATTCAGCGATACCTTGCCTGAAGCAATTAATTCAAGTATTTGAAGATAAGCATGTACCGATACTGGGTGTACAGGAAGTGGTGACCGATGATGTTTCAAAGTACGGAATTATCAGAACTTCCATGAACGTGAAAAAAGACGTTCGTACCTACCCTGTCACTGGATTAGTTGAAAAACCACATCCCAATGAAGCTCCTTCCCGTTTAGCTATCATGGGGAGATATATTTTGACATCTGATATTTTTACATATTTAGAACAGATAAAAGTTGGCTCAGGTGGAGAATATCAACTGACAGATGCCCTCAACCAGTACAGCCGGGAATCTCCTGTTTATGCAAATGTATTTGATGGACTTCGCTATGACATAGGGGATAAACTGGGATTTATCAAAGCAACCATTGATTTTGCCATGAAAACACCTGAACTAAAGAATGAAGTAACTCAATATCTCAAAGGCTTACGGTATAATGAGTGAACAAGAAAATGATCATTTCCGTAATTGGTGGTGGATATGTAGGGCTGGTAACGGGATTTTTCACCAGGTGATGTGCCTCGACTGCGATCATGAAAAAATAGACCAGTTGAAACGCGGAATTTCACCAATCTCCGAAACCAGGTTGGAAACCATCCTGTAACGTACTCTTAAGAATCAAACCATTTTCTTTATCACATCATCTTCGCCGTTGGCCCCCTCTCAGCTGACGGCTCTGCCGATCTTTTAGCTATTTAAGAGCACTCTAAACGAATTGCATCCTTTATCCAAAACGAAGAAATCATCATTGTCACCGAGTGCGACAAACTAAAGAATTAAGACGTGGATAACCGACCATTTGAGTACTGGAAACTCAGGTTCCTGATTGAACTCGATACATATTAAACATTCGTTTAATATAACGCACTCGTGTATCAGTGGTCTTTCACCCATTAAACAAACGTTTGATTAGTGGGTGGTCTCTTCACTCTTCACCACAAACTTAGATATCCACGACATTTTATGACACCCTCCATTACCATCCTCCCATACTAATACATAATGACAATACACGAATACTCAAATGAAAATGCTTATTCTTCATTATCGAATCTTTTAAAAAGGAAATTCGGCGAAATTTGTAAGAAAGATACATACGATTTCCTATTCATTTTGAAGGGTTTATCATAGAGAATAGAGGTAGTAATCCATACGATATTAAAAGGAAGCAGTCATCAATGTTATCATAAAGAACGGAGGTATATTGTGAAAATACTTCATAAGCTTCTTGCCACTTACTACTTCACTCTTATACAAAGTTGCCTGGATGAAAAAATGAAGGTCCAATTTCAGCAAAAACTGAAATTTCATGAATCTAAATTTACAGCCTAAAAAGCGTTTTCATCCAAAAAAGCCCTCAATGTCATGAGGACTCTATTATTATTTAGATATATGTGACAACTATTCTACTCCAACATCCCTTATAAAATACTCCTTCAAGTACTCAGCCCATGTTTCATTTCCTTTCTCATTTGGTACATTTTCTTCCGTTAATAATTCTTCAATTTCCTTCTTATTATAATCCGGCCAGCCTTTCCAATGGTCCAAGTAAATATAGTTGTTTTGTTTAGCGTAACGTTCCAAATCATTTTCTTCATTTGGATAATAAGTGGCTCCATAAATGGGATTTGAAGGCTGAAGCAAGATGATCATGTCCGGATTCGCTTTCTTGAAATTCGTTATGATCTTTGAAATGTTTTTCAGTCTTTCAGACATCTTGATCTCTCCATTGTCATAAAGCAAAAAGGGTTCCAGTAAAAGAATGTCGGGCTTCATCTTTACCATGTTTTTATATATATTTTCTTTAACCACCTCTTGCGACGTTTTTCCGTCGATTTCCTTAATCGTGACTTGGATTAAGGAATTCCCAATTGTCTCGACCAATTGCCGTTCCAGCAAATCCGGCCATGCCCCCTCCTCTTGTGAAGTGGAGGAAGAACCGGTAATCAGAAGGTGTACAGGACGCCTCTCTTCTATTGCCTCTTGAAAGACAGGCTGCAATTCCTTTGGCAAGAAGTTGACCTTATCAAGCTTTATCAATCTATCTTTTTCCCTTTCTCTTTCCACCTTCTGATTCTCATTAGAATTTGATTTTTCTACACTACTTTCATTACTTCCCTCTTTTGTTTCATCTACCTTTCCCTGGATAGCACTAACCTTTTGATTCCAGTGGTATTTCCCGCCTATTACTGTTGAAATGGTCATAATGGCCAGAATGACTAGCAGAAACTTCTTCACCTGTACTCCCCCATAATCTAGCATTTTGTAACTCTATGATACAGAAGAAGTCTTACATATTTTGTATATATGTGTAGAGGACCGTCCAAAAAGTTCCGACAAAATAAATGAAGAATAAAATATCAGAAAAATATATCTGACGGTCATATTAAGAGAAAAACGCTTAAAAAACCCCTTTATCACTTTATGATAAAGGGGTTCTGACATTCATTACTCAATTAACCTGGCTATGGGCGCCCCACACTTCTCACATTTACCTTGCAACACAATTTTATGGTTCTCAGAACCTACAATATAATCAATAATCGTAGTCACTCCACAGTTTCGACAAAAAACATTTCCCACAAGTTCCATGCGTATGTTACCTGGTAAGGCCATCCATCTTTTATTTGCCAGTTCATCCTTACTCATATCCTCACCTCACTTCATTAAGTGCACTTATGATTCCTTCGAAAAAGTTCGTCGAATCGCCTTCTCAAATTCAGTATCAGGAACACGCGACTTCGCATACCTTTTCGTTACATTGATGTCCCTATGTCCCGCCAACTTAGATACCACTTCAAGGCTGACACCTTTATCGATAAGTTGCTGACAAAACGTATGACGCAATTTTTGAGCATTTATATGATACTTTTTCAACATATATTGCACCGACCGCTCGGTTAAACGCTCATTATTTTTAGAAACGAACACCGCTTCCTTTGGTTGGAAAGCATCCAGATAAAAAGAAAGATGCTCTATCAGTTCTTCAGACAGAGGAATGATCCTATTATCTCCATGGGTATCCAGTACGTTTACCTGTTTCGCACTAAAATCTATGTGGGATATATTCAGTGCACAAAGCTCTGAAACCCGAATACCCGTATGAAGCAACATATAAACAATCGCTGTGTTTCGTTTATTTTCACTACCCCTTACTTCGGATAGTAGTGTTTCACACTCTTCCTTTGAAAGGGTTTCGATTTCTTCCCTTTTAGTTCCCTGCTTGATCTTTATATCAAACGTAATGGCAGGTCTCTTTAAATATTTCGCATAGGTTCGAATCACACCAAGAACCTTATCCGTCGTGGTAGGACTTTTTCCCTTTTTCTCTAAAAATAATATATAGTCCTGAACATCCTTCTGAGTAATGTCTTCAAGTTCTTGATTATAATCCTGAAGCCATTTCTCATATTTCTTAAGTTCCTGATGGTAAGTCGAGATGGTATTTGATGATTTTCCTTCATGTTCAAGCCATGTTAAAAATTGATCAATAGTAGCACTAGAAGACTCTTGCAAGTGTACCACCCTTTCGAGTCAAACCTCTGTTTACTATTATCGTAGAGCTTATAGATGAAGAAGTCAACTTCTCCGAATGTATCGTAGAGAATGAAAAAAGAATGATTTTTTTTTATAGATTTGGTCAAATAATACAAAAAAGGGGCTATTCTTTCTTCCTCATAGCCTTTCCACGTCCTACTTTCACAGAGGTATCTCATAACTTTCATGTGCGCTGATAGCTTTGACTGGTGATGCGCGGCCAGATTTTTTCGTTCGTTTCTCTGGTTCAGAGTTCTCGTATGGAATCCAGAATCCGGTTTTCTCTCCTATGTGTCCTCGATCCGGACTCTTCCCAGACAACAGGCAGATGCTCCAATCCTAAAATAGCGTCTCTTTGGCTATTTTTAATCTCTTTCTGATACGTTTTTAGCTATAATAGACAATTTTAGCTCTGAATGGGGACTTGGATGGGTACCTGGCGAAGGAAAAATCTGCGGATTTTATATAAATCACCTTCACATCGAGGAATCATGCGGGATATGAAAGCAATCATGCCGGATGGAGGATCATCATGCGAGAATTCAATTTTTCGTGCGACATGGTGATTAATCATGCGCCATTTCAAAGAATCGTGCCATAATGTCGAATTTTCTTTACGACGCCTCGTCTGGCATCCTTCACTGAGAGATTCAAATACTTCCTATGATTTTCAAACCAACCTCATCAAAACAAAAAAAGAGTAACTCCTAAGAGCTACTCTTTCTTCACAATTTGCCTGGCGACGTCCTACTCTCACAGGGGGAGATCCCCCAACTACCATCGGCGCTGAAGAGCTTAACTTCCGTGTTCGGCATGGGAACGGGTGTGACCTCTTCGCCATTATCACCAGACGACTATTC
>NZ_CAJGBF010000042.1 GCF_904424705.1 Rossellomorea arthrocnemi
GGAGATATGGGAGGGTAAGTCTACCTAATAAGCAGAGATCAAATGTGCCCATCACTGAAAAATAAGGGAGACCCTTCCAGTTTCTCAACGCAACGCGTAAGCATATATCCCTTTATTTTGAACAAATAAGAAAAAAGGAAGATATTTAGCCGAGATGATTTAAAAAAAATTTTAATAGAGAAATAAAACGGTTGTAAGACCTGATATTATAACTTTTCCCGAGGGAGTCGAGCACCTTCCGTTCCAATCAACTTTCTAAGAGTGTGTGTCTGAAATAGACGTATATAAATACCTTGCTTTTTAACTCTAGCTTCTTTCTAAATGTTGAGCGATCAACGTTCTGCTCTTTCCATCACCTCTTGTCACTAGCGAGTTCTGTAGATGGCGAGGGCACTGCGTAGACGCCGGCTGGGTTCTAGCGTGCCGATACCCCGTTCTTTTTAGTTGAAGCAAAGCAGTCCCCCTTACCGTCCCCCCAACACCGGTTGACAGTGCTCAAGCAACAAATTGTTCAAAAACAACAATCTTTCCGAAAAGAGCCTTTTAAAAAAATGGCTAATATGGGTAAAGAGTTAGATGAAACTCTGATTTTCAGTCACTATAGATGATCCCCAAATACCGTTGATACATTTCATTCTCAAAACCCGCACTTTTATTTTCAACTCAAAATAATAATGTTCCATTAAAAAAAGAAGCCCCCCAAAAGTTCATCGAACTCCTGAGAAGCCTCTCTTTATTCACCTCTATGTGAGCAAAACTATAAGCATTTTACTCTAATCAAGGGAATGGGGATGATGAATTACATCATGCCGCCCATGCATTGTGCATCTTTCTCTTATAATCTCCTACTATATAAAACCTCTTTTCTTCTATTATATAGAACTTCCATTCTCGAAAAAAATACACCCATTAATATCTCGATATATGTTTCTCGGCATCAAAACCGGCATCATTTTATACAGCATTCCCTACTTGTTTGAGTACATTTAAAATAAGTGGCGATACTTGAATATGTGTCATAACTATCCCGTCAACGGTTATGCGGATGGGATAGATTACGATAAGATACTTGGAGTTGCATACTTAAATTCGGACAATAAACAATGATAATAAAAAGCCCCTCTCAAGAGAGAGGGGCTTTTCGACTGTATTACCAAGAAAGTGTTTGTATAGCTTTGCCAGTATCGTTGGTCCATCCTGGATCAATTCCAAATGTGCCGTCTTTCGAAGTAGAAAACGATGGTGATACACCAAAAACACTATGTCCATATTCAAATGATACATTAGTAATTCCTGACGACTGATTGGTTATTGCAATTTGGTCGATATGGCCAGCATGATCTGATCCGTAACCTTGAATTAAATCAATGTCCACGCCAACGCCTCCGTTTATAGTAAAGTCATCCGGTTGGACACCATAATCTCTTCTTTCCCCATTAGATCCAACGTAGTAGTCGTGAGTATGGAAAGCCACTCCACCATAACCATCTGTTGCTATCGATAATCCTTCACCACTAGACCAACCTACAGAAAATGCGTCAGTCCATGTGTTTTGAGGAACTGATTCCCAATTCCATCTTCCCCATACCCTGAATTTACTCCATCCACTTGGTAAAGTTGCGTCAGGAACTTCATATGCTGAACCAATAATTTCAACATGCCCTTCCAAATCTCCGATTACAGTAGATTGAGATGATAACATCATATTCTCTGCATTAGTTTTTTCAGGATCATCTATGTAAACTCTTTTCTTGACATGAAATTTTTTGGTTGCGCCTTGTTCAATAAGGGACCTTAAAAAATCCACCGGATAATCTTTAATTTCGTCTTCATTGAATCCAACATCTTGAATCAATGTTTGAATCTCGTCACTGTTTAATTTTTCGCCATTAGTTTCTTCTGCACTTGCGATACTCACTTGAAGTAAAAACAAGAAAATAAAAGAAGTGCACATTAAAGTTAATCTTTTCCCCATTTCAATTCCTCCTTTTGAATACTTTTCCAACTCTACCAAAAAGGAGTTAATTTGTAAATGTAATATTGTAATATTTTTAATTTATTTTTAATTTGTTATTTAATTTTTTTGTAGTATAATATATATTTGTAATTTAGTTACGGGAGGTTTAGTATTGAAAAAAACTCTTAAGTATTTTATTTTCACGAGTATTATATCTTTACTACTGGTATTATTAATTGGGGCAATCACCGATCCAAAAGGTGATAGTGAGCTAGTTACAATGCTTGTATTTATTTTATTTATTGAAACCCAACTGATTCTAGCTCTGTTATTAAAAATAGTTAATAATCAACCTAAGCAGTAACCTTGCATATAGAATATTAAACAATTTACATATCCATCTTAAGGTTAGTACCCCAAAAAAGGGGTACTCTATTTGTCTTGAAATAAGAGCAGATGTTAAATCTATTAGATGCTATTGATGATTTAATTTACTAATTAACTAACTCTAAAACCTTTCAAAAATTATTCTCTCATGTTTCTTATCCACTATTTTCATTCTACAAATTTCTTTTACCTGAATATTCCCTCCTCAAAATAGTCTAGGCATTTTTTAGAATCAATTTGCTTTAAAAATTTCAGGACCCTTTATATTCAACAAATTCTCCAGTGATATAAGCAACTTTCCCTTCGTAAATGACTTCCCAATACCCCGTCTTACTGTTTTTACCATCCACAGATCCGGTCACCTGAATCTTTTCCCGCTTTGCGATTGTCCCGAGTTGCTTAGAGATGTCTCGATCTGGGCAGTTCTGGATGATGGCAGCTGAAGTAACGTTGACGATTTTAATTTCGCCAATGGCTCTCAACCCACTTTTCTTCGGTTTAGCCGGCTTCTGCGCTGTAGATGTAGCCGGCGTGTGTTCGACCGACACAAATTCATCGGATGCAGTAAGATAGTACGTTTCCCCTTTACTATTCTTCACCTCATACTGCCATGCGTCATTCACTCTCACTTTACGCACAGCTTGCGGGAACCCGTATCCTTTAGGTAAGTGTCCTGCAACATCTTTATCCTTCCAGGAAGGCTTGGAATAGTATCTTAAGTCGTCCATCTTCGAACGAATCCAGTTCGTTTTAAAGATCGAAAAAAAGAAGCTTCTCAAAAGTTCGGAGAACTAATGAGAAACCTCTCAAAAAACGGTTAATTTTTATTTCAGGCACCGAATCGGCATCAAAAATGGTGTTTTCACCGGGTAAACCCTATTATATCAAGGGTTTATCTGGCGTTTTACATCATGCCGCCCATTCCACCCATGCCGCCCATACCAGACATATCTGGCATACCGCCGCCGCCTTCTTCAGGAATGTCCGCTACTACTGCTTCAGTAGTCAGGAACATCGCTGCAACAGACGCTGCATTTTGAAGTGCAGAACGAGTTACTTTGGTAGGATCTACGATACCTTTTTCAATCATGTTGACCCACTCGCCAGTAGCTGCGTTGAAACCGACACCTACTTCTTCCTTCTTCAGACGTTCTACGATGATAGAACCTTCAAGACCTGCGTTGTGAGCGATTTGACGGATTGGCTCTTCAAGAGCACGTAGCACGATGTTGATACCTGTTGCTACATCTGCATCCGCTTCGATTGATGCTACTTTGTTGTATACGTTCACGAGTGCCGTACCACCACCGGATACGATACCTTCTTCTACTGCTGCACGAGTCGAGTTCAATGCGTCTTCGATACGCAGTTTACGCTCTTTAAGCTCAGTTTCAGTTGCAGCTCCAACTTTTACTACTGCTACTCCACCTGCAAGCTTAGCAAGACGCTCTTGTAATTTTTCCTTGTCGAATTCAGAAGTGGACTCTTCTAATTGAGCACGGATTTGGTTTACGCGAGCTGCGATTTTTTCCGGGTCTCCAGAGCCTTCTACGACAGTCGTGTTTTCTTTCGTTACGACTACTTTCGCAGCGCGGCCAAGTTGAGTGATGTTCGCAGATTTAAGGTCTAAGCCTAGATCCTCTGTGATCACTTCTCCACCAGTAAGGACCGCTAAGTCTTCAAGCATTGCTTTACGACGGTCACCGAAGCCAGGGGCTTTAACAGCTACAGCGTTAAATGTTCCGCGAAGTTTGTTTACAACAAGTGTTGCAAGTGCTTCACCTTCAACATCTTCAGCTACCATTAGTAATGGTTTACCTTGTTGAACGACTTGCTCAAGGACAGGAAGTACTTCCTGGATGTTGCCGATTTTCTTGTCAGTGATTAAGATGTATGGATTTTCAAGAACCGCTTCCATTTTATCAGAATCAGTGACCATGTATGGAGATGCATATCCGCGGTCGAATTGCATTCCTTCCACTACGTCAAGTTCAGTAGTGAAACCTTTAGATTCTTCAATTGTGATAACGCCGTCGTTCCCAACGCGCTCCATTGCTTCTGCAATCAGTTGACCTACTTCTTCGTCAGCAGCAGAGATCGCAGCAACTTGAGCGATGGAATCTTTGCCTTCGATCGGCTTGGAGATCACTTTTAATTCTTCGATAGCCGCTTGAACCGCTTTTTCAATTCCTTTACGAACGCCAACTGGGTTAGCTCCAGCTGTTACGTTTTTAAGACCTTCACGGATCATCGCTTGAGCAAGGACCGTCGCAGTCGTTGTACCGTCACCGGCAATTTCGTTTGTTTTGCTTGCTACTTCAGCAACCAGTTTTGCACCCATGTTTTCGAATGCATCTTCCAGTTCGATTTCTTTCGCAATGGTTACACCGTCATTTGTAATAAGTGGTGACCCAAATTTTTTCTCAAGTACCACGTTACGTCCTTTTGGTCCAAGAGTTACTTTTACTGCATTTGCTAATTGATCTACACCGCGAAGCATGGAACGGCGTGCTTCTTCGCTGAATTTAATATCTTTAGCCATTGATAAAGTCCTCCTCTTATTTAAATAAAGTATTGTTTTTGTTTATATACGAAGTTTGATTATTCGCCAACTACAGCCAGAATATCGCTATCACGAAGGATCAGGTATTCTGTGCCTTGGTATTTCACTTCTGTACCAGCGTATTTAGAGAAAATGATTCGATCGCCGACAGCTACCTCAAGAGCAACGCGCTCACCGTTGTCAAGAATGCGACCAGTACCTACAGCCATCACTTTACCTTCTTGTGGCTTTTCCTTTGCGGAATCCGGTAGCACAATACCGCTTGCTGTTTTTTCTTCTGACTCAACTAGCTCGATAACGACGCGATCACCTAGTGGTTTTAACAAGTGAAACAACCTCCTTGAAATTATGTAAATGATATTTATTAGCACTCGGCTATTGTGAGTGCTAACACAACTATTATATTAATTAATTCGTTTTCATTTTGCAAGAGTCCTGCTTAAAATTTTTTTCGTCATTTTTCTCTTTTTTTCACACCCTCCTATCCTATGCCCTTCATTCCCCATATATTCCAGGATGAATGAAACCCTTAGATTTGAACAGTTCCACTTTTCTTAGTAGAATTGTACAAGAGTACGTTCAAGTCGAAACAAGGTTGGTCGTTATCTTACAGGTGCTAAAGGAGATCAAACGTTGAAAAAACATTTCGGATTTATTTTAATTGCCTATATCGTTATGCAGCTTTCAAGCATTGTCGGGGTACCCCTGTTATATAAAATTGGTGTTGACGTCCTCGGACAGCCCGATGAGACGGTACGAAGTCTAGTTCCCGGTTACTGGCTTGTCATCAGCTTTACGCTGACCCTGCTCGTTGTCTGGAGCATCCTCAGGAAGAGCGAGACAAGTACCCGCCTTGAACGGAGCGCTCCCATGGGTACGGGCGGTTCCATCGTTTGGGCGGTTCTCGGAATCTTCATGGCATTCCTTGCTCAATCGATTGCGATTCAAGTTGAGTATGCGATAGGGATTCAAATGGGATCGGAAAATACTCAGATGATCATCGGCATCATTGAAAAGGTTCCATTATCTATGATGGTCGCGGCCATCATCGGTCCTATATTAGAAGAAATTGTGTTCAGGAAGATCATTTTCGGCGTCCTTTATGAGAAGATGCATTTCTTCTTCGCCGCTCTTATCAGCTCGGTCATCTTTGCCCTTGCCCATTTTGAGCCGGAGCATGTGATACTCTATTCAGCAATGGGCTTCACCTTCGCCTTTCTTTATGTGAAAACGAAGCGGATTCTGGTGCCAATATTTGCTCATGTTGCCATGAATACAACGGTCGTTCTAATGCAATCTATTTATAAGGACGAAATTGAGAAAATGATGAATGAAGCTGAAAAAATTCAAGGATTTATTGGAGGATTATTTCTATGAGGAGATCACCATTATTCTCGGGAGTGATCTATCTCCTTCTCGGTGTGCTCTTCACATACTTTGCTGTACAAAACGTACAGAATGATGAAGGTTGGGGATTTTTCACGTATATGCTCATCTTTCTGGCGACCCTGGACTTCGGTTCCGGGTTAAGGATGGTCATGCTGCATTTCAAAATCAAAAAACAAATACAGAACAAAAAATAAGGATTGATCTTTTGATCAATCCTTATTTATATCCTCGAACTGTTCCATTTCAAGCTTCTGCTCTGCTTCCAACACCTTTTTGTATCCGATCTTGGAGATCCAAATACTGATTTCGTATAGAAGCAGTAAAGGAACCGTGACCATCATATGGGATACGATATCCGGCGGTGTAATGAAAGCCGCAACGACCAGCAAGATGAAGTAAGCCACCTTCCTCATTTGGCTTAACAACATCGGTGTAACGATTCCCAACCTGGTCAGGAAGAGCATAATAACCGGCAGCTGAAACAAAAATCCAAATGGAATGGTAATTTGAAACAGAAAATGAAAGTATTCATTGATGCCGATCACTTGCTGGATATTTAGATTGGTTGATAACCCCATCATAAATTTCACAACGTATGGAAACAAAATAAAATATGAAAATGACAATCCACCTAAGAAAAGCAAAAGAGAAATCGGAATGTAACTGAGCGTTACCTTCCTCTCTCTTTCATATAAGCCTGGACTTATGAATGACCACACTTGAAACAGGATAATGGGTGATGTCATGATGATCGCAATGAACATGATCATTTCCATATAGATTTTGAGAGGGTCTGTGATCCGAAAGGCGTTCATGGTTAGCTGTTTCGCCTCATCGGCGTGCTGCAAATATCGAATTAACGGCTCCGCAAGAAAGAAACTTACGATGACCGCTAACAAGAAGAAAACGACTACAAACATGAGTCGTTTTTGCAATTCTCCTATATGTTCATAGACTGTCATGTCTCTTTGACTTTGACTCATGGCGTTCATCCTACCCTACTTAGCTTTTTTGCTATTATCGTCCTCATCATCTGCTAAGCCCTTTGTTGCATTCTTGAATTCCCGTAATGTATTCCCGGCCGCTTTTCCTAACTCAGGTAACTTCTTCGGTCCAAAGATCAGTAAAGCCACAACGGTGATTAGTACGATACTACCTGCACCTAACATAATGAGACACCTCCTCTTTTACCATTCTATCATAACGTAAATATGAAAGATTTTCTATTCTGTTATGATTCCATCTTGTGACATTTCCGTGTCATCCTCTGAGTAATGCTTCAAGAAGTAAACGAGTGACTGAAGTTCAACCGCCAAGTCGATATGATGGACACGGATATGGTCTGGCACCGTCAATCTCGCAGGGGTGAAGTTCAAGATCCCCTTTATATTCGAAGAAACCAGTCGGTCTGTGATATTCTGAGCAGATGATGCCGGCACCGTCAGGATCGCTACCTCAATATCATGCCCTACAAGCTTCTCTTCTAAATCATTTAAATGAAAAACGGGTACATCACTGATTTGCGTCCCGACCTTATTTTCATCCACTTCAAATGCCATTTCAATCTTCGTGTTATTATTCTTTATGAAATTATAATGAAGAAATGCCGTACCAAGGTTCCCTACCCCGATCAGCACAACTTTGGTAAGGGCATCCTGATCCAGTGTTTTTCGGAAGAAGGATAGAAGATAATTGACATTATAGCCGTATCCTTTTTTACCTAATGCCCCAAAATAAGAAAAGTCTCTCCGGATCGTAGCAGAATCAACCTTCACCGCTTCACTTAATTCCTTCGATGAAACCCTCTGCTTACCCGATGAATACAGATTCTTGATAAAGCGATAGTATAGCGGAAGGCGCTTGGCCGTTGCCTGTGGAATTTTCGTTGTATCCTGGTTCATATTGTATTCCCCCACATCTATTCAAAACCTCTGATACCGCTTCCAAAAATGAAAGCACACAGAATTTATTAACTCTCCTACTCATCATACACTATATTTTATCCTAAGTGTACGAAGATTAATAGTCGATTTATTGCCGTCCCCCTCTCAAATACGGTACACTAGCACTATGAAATAGAGGTGAAACGTCATGATTCTTTTACAAGTGAATCAACTAACAAAAAACTTTGGAGCAGATAATATCCTATCAAACATTAAACTTGAAATACAGACAAGAGATCGGGTCGCCCTCGTTGGACGCAACGGGGCAGGAAAGTCGACTCTTTTAAAAATAATCGCAGGGCACCTCTCCTATGATTCCGGAGAGATCACGAAACCTAAAGGCGTCTCCATCGGATATCTGGCGCAGAATACCGGCTTGGAGTCTGATCTATCCATTTGGTCGGAAATGCTGACCGTCTTCGAGAAATTGCAGAGACAGGAAAAGCAATTAAGAACATTGGAAATTCAGATGGCCGATCCTTCGGTGTATGAGCAAGAAGAGCTTTATCAACGCGTATTAAAAGAATATGATGAGCTTCAAGTCAGGTTCAAAGATTCCGGCGGTTACCAATATGAAGCTGATATCCGCTCTGTCCTTCACGGTTTGAATTTCGCAGATTTCGATTATGCTACAAAGATATCCACATTGAGCGGTGGCCAGAAAACCCGTCTCGCTCTTGGGAAACTTCTTTTAACCAAACCTGACGTTCTTATTCTTGATGAGCCGACCAACCACCTTGATATTGAGACTTTATCGTGGCTTGAGACGTACCTTCAAAGCTATGAAGGAGCCGTCCTGATCGTTTCCCATGACCGCTATTTCTTAGATAGCATTGTCAATCAAGTGTATGAAATTTCCCGGAACCGGAGCAAGAAATACATGGGGAATTACAGTAGGTACCTTGAACAAAAAGCGGAGGATTACGAAAAGGACCTCAAAATGTTCGAACGTCAGCAGCAGGAAGTAGCCAAGCTCGAAGACTTCATTCAACGGAATATTGCAAGGGCCTCTACCACCAAAATGGCACAGAGCCGACGAAAAAAACTGGAACGGATGGATAAGATGGACCGCCCACTCGGGGATGAGAAATCTGCCAACTTCGCGTTTCAAATCGACCGTCCAAGCGGGAATGACGTGCTCCACATCCAGGATCTTACCATAGGATATGGTAGTGATGAGCCGATTTCATCCCATATCGATTTCTCTGTAAAAAAAGGGGACAGCATAGCGCTGGTTGGTCCAAATGGAATCGGGAAATCGACGCTCCTAAAAACATTGGTGAATAAACTCCATCCTCTTGATGGGGCATTTAAATTTGGATCCAATGTAACCATCAGTTACTATGATCAGGAACAAGCCGAACTGTCATCGAATAAGACGGTCTTAAATGAACTGTGGGACGAGTATCCGTTGAAAATGGAAAAAGAAATCCGGACGGTTCTCGGCAACTTCCTCTTTTCAGGGGAGGATGTCCTAAAGCCCGTTTCCACATTAAGCGGTGGAGAAAAGGCCCGGTTAGCCCTATCCAAGCTGATGATGGAAAAAGGAAACGTCCTGATCCTGGATGAGCCGACAAACCATCTTGATCTAGACAGTAAAGAAGTGTTGGAAAATGCCCTGATTGATTATCCCGGCACAATCCTCTTCGTGTCACATGACCGTTATTTCATCAATCGCATTGCCACAAAGGTCGTAGAATTGTCCAAGAAAGGATCGACAGAATACCTTGGAGATTACGACTATTATGTAGAGAAACTGGAGCAGCAGGAAGAACTGGCAGCGCTCGAACGCATGGAACAAGGAGAAACAGGTTTATCTCAAAATACTTCTCAAAAACAATCCCACAAGATTGATAAAGAAGCAAAAAAACTCGAACGTCAACGAAAGCGCAGAGTAGAAGAAATCGAAGGCCTCATGGAAGAACTCGAAGCAAACATTCAGGAAAAAGAAGAGCTTCTCTGTGATCCTGACATCTTTCAAGATCACCAGAAAGTGCAGGAAATCAATGAATCGCTCACAATAGCCAAAGAGGAGCTTGATTCTCTATTAGAAGAATGGACAGAACTGGAAGAATTACTTCAAGAAGAACAATAATCCACAGGATTGGGGATAACTATCACACCCCAATCCTTTCTTATTCCACATTATTATCCACAACCAAAAGACTAGTGAATCGTTATTCACAAAAGTTTTCCACACTATCCACAAAATAAACTTGAGTTATCCACATATCCAATCAGGGTATAGGGTATTTTTTCCATCTATTTTTCACATAGTATACACATTATTTAAGTAGTTACTAACAATTTATCCACAACCTGTTGATAAAACGTATGTTCGTTCCTTTCTTATCCTTCCCTTAATCAATCCTGCATTTTACCCACAGGATATCAACAAACATTTTATTTTCTGAAAGAAAAAAAGCTTAAACGAAGTTTCGTTCAAGCTTTCCCTTTCCCTTTTAGAAATTTTCGATATCAAGCCCGGGATGAGCATTCATATCCATGCTTCCCCTTTTTCCTTGTTCAAACAATATGGTACCGGCTGCGGCAATCATGGCAGCATTGTCCGTGCAAAGGGACAACGGAGGAATGATCAACTCCGCCTCCATTCCTTCAAAGGCTTCTTGAAGAGCAGCACGTAAGCCTTTATTGGCCGCAACTCCACCAGCCAGTAATACTTGCTCCACTCCATGCTCCTTTACCGCCTTAACGGTTTTTGTTACTAACACATCTATCACACTTGCTTGGAAGCTAGCTGCCAAATTCTGTGGATGAATGGTCACACCCTTTTGCTTCGCATTGTGAAGCGTGTTGATAACTGCTGATTTCAAACCACTAAAGCTGAAATCATAGGACCCTTCTTCCAGCCATGCCCGGGGTAAATCTATACTCGATTCTCCTTCATGAGCCAGCCTGTCAATATGCGGACCTCCCGGATACGGAAGACCCAGGGTACGGGCCACTTTATCATAAGCTTCCCCTGCCGCATCATCGCGTGTCTCTCCGATGACCTTAAACGAACCATGCTCTTTCATGAAAACAAGCTCAGTATGGCCTCCGGAAACCACCAATGCAAGTAAAGGAAACTCCATTTCTTTCACTAATCGATTCGCATAAATATGCCCTGCAATATGATGGACACCAACCAAAGGCTTGTTATATGCAAATGCAAGTGCCTTTGCCGCGTTGACGCCAATCAGAAGTGCACCCACTAAACCCGGGCCTTCTGTTACGGCGACACAATCAATATGGTCCATTGTCATCCCGGCTTGTTCGAGTGCTTCTTCCAGCACAAACGTAACCTGTTCCACATGATGCCGTGATGCAATCTCAGGGACTACCCCACCGAATCGCTTATGACTTTCAATCTGTGACGATACAATATTCGCCACAATCTCTGTTCCATTTTTTATAATCGCCACAGCTGTCTCATCACAGCTTGTTTCAATTCCCAATACAAACGTATCTTTTTTCATAAATTCACCCACATTACTAAAGCATCCTCTTGGTTATCCGAATAGTATCGCTTACGGATCCCTCCATCTTGAAAACCGAGCTTCCGATATAAGTGCTGGGCCGGTGCGTTCGAGACCCTGACTTCTAACGTCATCACACGTGCACCAAATTCAATGGCGATGCCCATAATCTTGCGCATAAGAGCTTCGCCCAAGCCCCGCCCCCGGTAATCCGGGAGAACGGCTACATTAGTGATATGTGCCTCATCCACAACGAGCCACACCCCACAATAGCCCGCCAGCTTATCTCCATCCCCTGCAACAAGGTAGGTGGAAAGGTGGTTATGCTCGATTTCATTCAAGAAAGCGTCCCGACTCCAAGGAATGCTAAAAGATTGATTTTCAATTTCCATTACAGCGTCTAAATCATCAACTGTCATAAATCGTATGTCCATATTATAAGATCCTTTATCATCTAATCAGATTTTTTTTGAGACTCCAGCCATTTCACTTCTGCTTCTGCCATCCGTATATAGTTAGGCAGCACTTCATGAGCCGTATTCTCTTTATAACTCAACCCTATAAAAGCAAGTTCGGACGGGCGGGGATTATGACTGACAAAAGGAGCGATTTTAGCCTGATCTCCCAGTACTTCCTTTATCATGTTCTTATGAATGGAGACATCGTTCCCGACAAATAATAAATCTTTATTTAACTCTTTTAAATTTGTAACCCATTCTTCCAACAATATGTTGCGATCCTCTTCAACGCGAACTAATTGATCGCCCTGAAACTCATACAGGCCAGTGTATACCTGTCCTCTTCTCGCGTCGAATATGGGAACGATAGCTCCTGAAAAATACCGTCCAGACGAAGCCAGTGTCGCGAGACTGGATACGGGGATAAGGGGGATGTTTAATGACCATGCCAGGGTCTTGGCTAAGGTGACCCCGATCCGTACACCAGTATAGGAACCCGGACCATTCGCCACAACAATTTTCGTTAACTCCTTTGCCTCTATCCCACAGTCTTTTAACAACTGTTCGATAGCTGGCATAGCTCTTACAGAATGATTCTTTTTAATATACGTAATGTACTCCCCAATTACCTTATCCTCTTCGATAAGGGCGACCCCAAACGGATAATTGGAGGTATCTATGGATAATATCGTCATGACACAATCTCCTTACACAATTCACTATATCGATCGCCATTTGGCTTCAACACGATTCTTCTCTTAGAATCGCCTTCCCGGTAAATCGAAAGACTTAATAACTCTTCCGGAAGTTGATCTTGTATTAAGTGGGCCCACTCAACGACAGTCACACCTTCACCTTCAAAATATTCATCGAATCCCAAATCTTCAAAGGAATCGTCCAGCCTATATACGTCCATATGATATAGAGGCAGACGCCCCTTATATTCTTTTATGATGGTAAAAGTGGGACTGTTCACGGTTTTAGTGACACCAAGACCCTTGGCAAGACCCTTCGTGAACGTCGTCTTTCCGGCACCAAGATCACCTTCCAATGTCAGCACTGCCCCAGGATTTAAATGTGCTGCAAGTTTCTCAGCAAAGTGGCCTGTCTCCTCTGGACCGTTTGTTACGATCTCAAATTGATTCATGTTAATCTCCTCAATCATCATTTAGAGTATAAAAAAACCTTAGGATCATTTGTTACCCTAAGGGAGAATGTATATATGTAGTTTACCCTTTTTCAGGTATGAGAGTAAAGGTTATGAAAAATAGACAATAAAAAAAACGAAACAACGTTTCGTTTGAACAAACAAAAATGGCGGTCCGGACGGGACTCGAACCCGCGACCTCCTGCGTGACAGGCAGGCATTCTAACCAACTGAACTACCGGACCAGAGTTTTTTGACGATAGTCAAAATAACTTTCATTATTTGCACTAGCAAAATAACTATCCATGCGTGACTCATCAAGAATTATAAGTTATCCAAATTCATAATTCAGTCAAAAATGGTATTGCGGGGACAGGATTTGAACCTGCGACCTTCGGGTTATGAGCCCGACGAGCTACCGAACTGCTCCACCCCGCGACGATAAAAATGTTACTGTACCTTTACTACCTTCTATACTACCATATGTACCTTCACAAATAAAGTGTTTGTACAAAAAAAGAAATGTTTCGCCTGGCGACGTCCTACTCTCACAGGGGGAGATCCCCCAACTACCATCGGCGCTGAAGAGCTTAACTTCCGTGTTCGGCATGGGAACGGGTGTGACCTCTTCGCCATTATCACCAGACGACTATTCA
>NZ_CAJGBF010000043.1 GCF_904424705.1 Rossellomorea arthrocnemi
GATCTTCACCTCCTTCAAATTGACGCTACGCGAATCCGATGAAACCGTATCGAGAAAGGAAGCATCGTAAGATGGTTCTTTTCTCGATTTGGCTTCGCCGAAAGGCGAATAATGGTTTTGGAACTTCCGCCAAGGAAGGACAAGGGTTTTCGTTGCACAGCAACCGCACACATCGGTACGATGTATAAGTGCGCCCTTATCTCTTTCGTTCTAAGGGAATCATACCACAGACCGCATGAAGAATCTAGCATAATAGGTAGTATTTTCCTCGTTGGTGCGATAAAATAAAAGCACCGAAAAAATACTGGATGGAGTGATACATCGTGGCACGAAAAACGGACGAAGAACGTTTACAAGAATTAGAGGAAAAGATAGAACAAATCAAGGCGAAAAAACAGCAGGTGGCGAGTCGGTTGCAAGCAAAAGAACGAAAAGAGCGCACCCGTCGCTTGATTCAAGTAGGAGCCATTTTCGAGAAGTATTTTGATATTGTCGGAGAGGATCAAGCTGAGAAGATCGCATATGGAATGAAGGATGCCGTAGACAAACATAAAGAAAAATTAATGAACATTGATGTGGAGAAATCGAAAAAAGAAAACAAGCTAATCTATGAAGTTCAGGAAGAGAGTTTGATCATGCCAGCAGGGGAAAAGACTCCTTAACAAACTTAATGCCTTGAGGGCATTTCCCGTTGCCTTTATGGCAACGTTTTTCGGTAGAAGAAGAATATAAAATTAAAAAACTTGATAAAAGTTACTTAAACTTATATAATAAAAGTAACATATTTCAAGGAGTGTTGGACATGAAAATTTTCATCTGTGAGAGCTGTAGCAAACATTTAGAGGTTAATGATCGAGTTTATGATAAAGCGTATAAAGGGCATAATTTTTGTTTGGATTGTCGAGCTTCACATGGTGGCAAACGAGACGGAGCTGGTCGACCTTCACTGGGTACAACAAAAAAGGTGTCCATTACACTACCAGATGAGGTATGGGAAAGAATAGATGATTCGAAAAAAGAACAGTCGATGTCAGCTTTTTTACGTGAATTGATTATGGAGAATTATGAATGAAGTGTTTGTACTGTGAAGTAGAAAATGTAGATTTGGCAATCGATTGCGAATTTTGTGGTGCTCCGTTGAAACGGCAGCGGCCAAAAGTAAACGGGTTTGTGTATCTGGATCAATGCGAACTTCAATTTAAAGAGCTAGAGGGGTTCCATACATATGATTTATTAATTCTTCTTCGCTTAGTTAGGGAAGAGAGGACAAAATGTTATAAACTCATGAGAACGGTCCAGAAAGCTCCAGATGATGTTGTAATAGATTCAGAAACATTAGGCTTTGCTGAAAGTGAATATAGGCGCTATACAGCTCGTATGAAAGTTGTAGAGGGTATCTTGATTGACCGGATGGGGTATAAGCCGAAAAGAATTGATGATAAATTGTTAGAGAGTTTACGAAGGAAAATTGAAATTAGGTAGGAAAAAGGGGAATTTATTGGTATTGTCGAATTATAAAGAAATGAGAAAAACCGCCCTGTCTTTGGTCGGATAGGCGGTTTCTCTACACTCACAGGGAACGAGTCCCTATATCAATTTATTTAATATAATTCTAACACATAGGGGCTAATTCCTGCTACATAGGGAGAGGAATTAGATGAAAAAAAATAATGTTGTAGACTTTGACCAGGCTGAGAAGAATGCTAGAAAAAGAGATTTCGAAAAAGATTCAGAGTCTAGATTTAAAGCTGAAGAATTAAAACGATCATTACTAGACAAATTAAAAGAGCTTACTGGTGAAGAGCACTTCATTGGTACCAGTAAAGATCCATTTGCAGGGGAGCCATTTAACCAAACCATGCATAGAAATTTAGATTTGTTAAATAGAATTGAATATTTCACTCAAGCCGAAGGTGATTTCTTATTCAGAATTCAAGCCTATTTAGAATTTAAAAGTAACGTTATTATTTGTAGAAAAGATAAGTTTAAAAAGAAGAAAAAAAATATTATCGAAGATGATTTTGAAATTCCAAAGTCTGCCACGGTTTCAGATATCGCTGAAATGATTGGTAAATCTCGTAGACAAACTTCTGAAATTATGAATTCATTAAAGAAAAAAGAGATTTTGCTCAATCCTGAAGGGGCTGGACACATCATTGAAAATGGTCGAACTGTCAGCCCTAGAACTTGGATTGTAAACCCTTATATTATGATATGTGCACCTAGAAAAAACAACGTTCAATTAGATAAATTAACTATGAGACTATTTCAACATTCTTTGAAAAACCTTAAAGATCAAGAAGGAAAAAAAGTAACTTTACCTGCAAGGTTTTTTTAATAAATATTTTAGATCATGTTTGAAAATGACATGATCTTTTTTGTTTGGTATTTTTTAGGTGTGTCGAATTCCTCTCACTTTCTGCTTCAAATGTGAGGAAAACCTCCCACCCTTAAAAGCAGAGATAACCTAGTCATATCAAGGGATCAACCTACTTTTTGTAGAACCTCTCTATTATCATTATTGTTTAATAGCAATTCGCTCTTTATTTGAAACATCTAATTTTATTTAAATTACGGTTTAAATTTTGCCATTAAGGCACAGAAGGTTGCCATTAAGGCAACCGAGTTCTTGTCTATAAGAAAACTATATATCTTTAGGTTAAATAGGATCTAATTTTATCCAGGAGAAGTGGTGAATGATTAATTAAATAAAAAGGAGAGGTAAACCTTTGCCCGTACAGGTTTACCTCTCCTTTTCTATCTATTTTTCTGTGTCTGTGTTTTTGTCTTTGTCTTTGTCTTCGGATGTTTCCTTGGCTTTGGTTTCTTTCTTTTCCTTAGCCTTTTTTTCTAGATATGCTTTGTGTTCTTCTTCAGTGACTTCCCAACAGAATGCTTTCTTTCCAACGCTTTTTGCGTCAATACGTCGGCCTTTCACTGTTATAAATGGTCTGCAAATTCTCATATTTATCCACGCTCCTAGGTTATTTATCTCTTGCAGAGGATAACCGGATGTGGTAAATTTTTTATAAGTTTAATTCGTTTTATTGTCTGTTTTCTGGCGATTACGGGCAATGTTATATTTATTTTTTTATACCGTTGGTTGTCCTCTGCAAGGACACTTACGGTCTTTTTTTTGTTCTGTTTTGATAAGATCCTCTCCTTTCTGGTTTTATGCCACAAAATATAAGGAGAAGAAAAACATTTTTTTACTCAAAAAAATTGGTTCCATCCCATATATGTTCTCAGGCTATGTATAGCTAGTAGGCTTATTAATAATATAATGGCATTTTAATAGACTTGTCAAGCATTATTTTTTGGTAAATAATAAAATTATTGTCATATTTGTGTCGGTATTTAAAATTTATGAATCTCTTAATAATAATTATATACGGGTTTTCTTTGCATTTCAATCACGTAACCACTATATATAGTGGTTTGAAATATTTTTTTCGTTATATATAGTGGGTAAAGTGATTTTACCCCCCTATATAGTGGTTTATTATCAGTTCATTCTATAATACGATCTGGAATTATTAATTGTCGCAAAACCTACTCAATAATAACTGCCATCTTGCTAACTCGCACAAATTGTTTCTCTTTTATTTAATTATAATTGGAGGGGAAGTTTTATTGATTATGAAATAATTCCGGAAGATTATTTTAAAATTTCAACTTGAATAAAGGTTGTATTTGACATAATGCCTATTCCCGGAAGTAGACGACAGGACCCTTATTTTATAAGGGTTTTTCTTATGGCCATGAAGAGACCGAAAATGAATAACTATACGAATGTTGATTTATCAACATTTGGGGCAATGTCTTCGTTCGTAATTACCCTCTCTTTTTGTATAAAACGTGTATATTGTTTATTTGAATTACTGGAGGATTTAGAGAACTTGTGTCAAATTGATAGTAAACGCAAATAAATGCGAGGTGATCACGAAATGAACGAGTACGGATCTTATTCCAAAGAAGTGGCAGAATTACTGGATTTAAACCCAAACACCCTGCGAAGGTGGTCCATTGAATTAGAAAAAGAAGGGTACATCTTTGAACGGAACGATAAAGATCAACGGATCTATTATAAACGCGATATTCTATCGTTAAGGCATCTCCAAAAGTTGAGTAGTGAAAGAATGCCGATTTCAAACGCGTGCAAGAAGGTTGCAGGCGAATATATCAAGGCGAAAGAGTTAGAAAAAACGCTGGGCGTTTATGAAGAAACGGAGAAGAATGAGGGGAAGAACAGCGTTCAGGTCACGTTAACTAAAGAGGAATTAAGTTCTCTTATTGAAGACTCTGTTGAACGGGCGGTTGAAAAAGAACGGGAAGCCATGTTTAAAGCATTCGAAAGGAAAATGAATGATGTGATAGAGAATAGAGATCGTCACTTGGTTCACCAATTAAATCAATCAATGGAACAAAAACAGTTGGAGATTGCTGCAGCTGAGGAAGAACAAAAGAAAAAAGGGTTCTGGGCTAAGTTTTTTAATAAATAATTATTTATTCTTCTGATAATCTTTTTTATCTTAGGTATCTCGACAACATTTCGCGATCAAGCAAAATTGTATATAAAAAAGCCGATTTTCCTTTCTAAGGAAGTTCGGCTTTTTTCGATTAATCTCTTTGTCTTAGCATACAAAACTTCTTTTATTTATTAAAGAAGGAAATGTTTAATTTTGATCTAATAATTAGTACGGATATGAGCATTACTACCGCAATAATTTTAAACCCTTGGTCACCAATTACATTGAACTGATATCTTAATCCAAAAAGTACCAGTAATCCCATTAAAGCTCCTGCTAAAAAAACCATATTTTTCATATTATCCCTCAATTTCCTAAATTTAGAGTTTTTTTGAAAAAATTCTTTATTTATGTCAATTATACTATATAATAGAAAATGTTTCTAATTAATTTTATGTGAGGAGTTTGGGTGAAATGAAGAAAAAATTAAGTTTGGTATGTATGTTATTATCTCTATTACTCTTTGTAAATCTGTTTTCAGGTACTGCATTTGCAACGGGTAATTCAGGGGATCCAGAAGCAATGGTTACTGGTGAGAAAAGCCTAGATAATATTATTGATGAGATCAATACCGAAATTGAAGTTACGGATGAAAGTGTCACTATTAGTGACAAATCTTCACTTCTTGAAAAAATTAGTCAAGAAGATATTGATAATCTAAATGAATTAGCTAAAGCTCAAGGTGTCGAATATGAACAACCTCTTACGAAGGAATCTTTATTGAATATGTTTGAAGAGGGTATTGAAAGCGTTAATGATGAAGTAACTAATGGTGAATTAGAAGTTTTAGAGGATGGATCGCTGATTGAAGCTGATGATGATAGTTTCTATGTTCAAGGTGGATCTACTTATGATAAAACATACTGGTGGGGTAAAAAAAGATACAAGAGTACTTACGCTGCAAATAAATGGGTATCTGAATTAAATACTGCAGGTAACCTAAATACAGGTGGAGCTGTTCTTGCTGGAGCAATTTTTGGTGGTGTTGGAGCTATTCCTAATGGACTTACAGCAGTTTATTGTTACCAATTGGCTAATAAAGTTTCTTACAGAAATAGCTTAAATAATCGTGGTATAATAGCGAACGTTACATGGGCTTTAGTTTTTACAACTTCAAGCCAGTGAAGATGAAGGAGATAATATAATTATGAAAAAAATAACTATCTCTATTTTATCTTTGGTTGTAATCGCAGCTGTTACAGTCGTTTTTTTTTAAAAGATTCTGAGTCTATTAATCAAGAAAGCTGGCAATATAGTTACATGAATTATGAAAAACTACATGATTATTCAACTGGTGAGACTCAAAAAATAGCATTGATAGATAGTGGCATTTCTACATATTTAGATCTTGATGAAAAAAGTGGTTTTTCTTTAGTGGATGATAATATATATGATATAAATGGTCATGGTACTATGATGTATTCGATTATTAAAGGATACAAGAAAGAAATTTTAGGTATTAGTCCTGATGCAGAAATTATATCGATAAAAATCCTAGATGAAGAAGAATCGGTTACCCCGACAATGATCTATGACGCAATTAAGCTTGCGATTAAAAAAGAAGCTACTATTATTAATCTAAGTGTTTCTAGCTACAAATATAATGAAAAAATAGCTAGTGCTATCGAAGAAGCTAATCAGAAAAATATCACAGTAGTTTCTTCTTCTGGTGACTATTCTGATACAAAAATGATGTTTCCGGCAAACGTTAATGGAGTTGTATCTGTTGGTGCTTTAGGGAAAGACTTAAAGGTCTTAGAAATGACAAGTGGTGCTGATTCAACTACCATAAATGCCCCTGGAGGAGATATTAATACTATAGATACCTCAAAAGAAGTTTTTACTTCTTCAGGAACTTCGCAGGCCACAGCGTTAGTATCAGGATATATTGCTTTACTGAAAGATTTTGCAATAAAAGAGAATATCGAGCTTTCAAATAGTGATATCTTACATTATCTCAAACTAATTAAACAAGAGAAGATGAGTTATGCTAAGGTATTTAAAGAAATCAAATAAAAAAGAAGCTACCACGTGTAGCTTCTTTTTTTTAGCAAAACCAACATTTCGTGGAAAATATACGTCGTTCAAAAATGTAACAAAATTTTATTCTCGACCTACTAACTGAACATTAAGAAGAAAATAAGAAAACCACCCTTGAGCTTTGGCGGCAAAAGAGTGGTTTCTCACTTAAAATTATATCATATGAGTTCTGTTTAATCATCATCTTTGTACCATTCTACATCATAAGGATTGTTTGGATCTAGAAGAAATACACCGTTTTCAGATGGCAAGGTTCTAGGCTTTCTCTTGCTGTTGCTATCTAATTTATGGAGCTCTAAGTACAAGTCTTCAATCGATTTTCTTTGATTAGACACATGCTCACCTCTATATTTCTGGACTCCATTGTTGGGGACCTTTTTTGGCCTTACCTTTCCGTTTTGTCTTTTGTTGTTGGCGATCTCGTTGTCTCTGCATTTCTCGTCCGGCCTGTTCTATTCCACTCATAAGAGCTCCTAAGAAGCCTAATCCTCTTTCTTGAGTCTGAATTTGCGCTTTGAATTCCGGAACTTTTGCTTCCATTTGTTCAATTTGAAACACTTGTTTTTTATAGTCTTCTCTTCCAGAAACCTCGTCTTTGGTGAGCCAACGCTCATACTGATTACGAGCTGTTAAGGCATCGTTATACTCACGACTTGCTGTTTTTGATAGCAACAATTTCCCCTTCAGGAATGGATTGTTCTCATACTTGTCAACGATCGCTTGATGTTTTTCATAATCTTTCAAGTATCGGCCGGCACGCTGCAAACGTGACTGACTCTGTTCAATATGAGTAATTTCCCTTTGAAGTCGTTTAATCTCTGTTTGTTTCTTGTCCAATGTTTGTTGAATAGTTTCGATTGAGATGACGTTTCCTTTCTTTTCAATAAGACTCGCAAGCTTTTGGGCTGTCTCATAGCTCATATAAGCCATTTCAGGGCGTTCAGGATATGCAGAGGCTACATTTCGAATGAAAGAGTTAGTATAGGCGATACTGGCTTTCTGAAGGATATCCCGTTCATACCGGATTTGCTGACGAGCCTTTTGATTAGCTTCGACCATTCCTGGGCGTTTTTCTTCATGGTTATGTTTTACTTCAATAAATTCGTATTCCGTATGGAATTTGAGCTTTTCACGATGATAATGGAGCTTTTCATTATGGAGCTTAATTTCATTTTGGGCTCTTGAAATGTCTTGTTCTGCTCGCTCTTTTATTTGACGGTTTTCCTTTAATTTCAGGGGATTTAGCCAGTTCAGCGTTTCAAGATGTTGCTGGGAATCTTGAATTTTTTGTTCAAACGAATGGATCCATTTGAAGTGATCTGAAGCTTCTCGAATTTTCTCTTTTTCCCATCGGAGATACTGATCGCTGTTGTTGACGCGCTTTTCCCACTGATCGAGTTGTTCCGATCTCTTTTGGAGATTGGGAAGCTGGGAACCACTTTTCAAAAGAGTGACTGCTTTTTGTACATCCACCCGTTCTGCAGCCGTCATAAACTCATCGAAGGTTTGTCGTTGTTTTCGTTGACGAGCTTGTGCTTGTTCAAGAGTTTTCTTTTCTTCTCGGTATTTCTGAAGATCAACCACATGCACATTGTATTCTTGGCGTTCCCGGTTGATGTTTCCTCTGTTTGATAGAGCACCGCGTTTTTCCATCGCATGGGCAACATGGCCAAGGTGAACAGTCGGGAGGACCTCGAGTCCATGATCTTCATGAGAACGGTGGGAAATGCGTTCAGAACGTTGGGCTTTTTCTAGAGATTGATTTGCATACTCTGCCCATTGTTCCCGCCACTCGGTTAATAGCTCCTTTTGGTTCCAGTCTCGATTCTTCGGACCAAATCCTTCCGCTGTAATCGTGCGAGTCGTTAACATGACATGAGCATGAGGGTTGGACGGGTCATCATGATGAATGGCAATATCGGCAATCATGCCTTTTTTAACAAATTCCTTTTGAACATAATTTGCGATTAATTCTTTTTGACTTTCATAGGGCAATTCTTTCGGAAGTGCCACGTTAATTTCTCGGGCAAGTTGGGAGTCTTTTCGTTTCTCCGCAGACTCCACTTCATTCCATAAACGTTCCCGATCATAGACCCATTCAGGGGAATCGGTTGGAGCAAAGATCATGGCATCCGGCTGCACGTCTCGACGGTAATACTTTTCCTCTCCGGTGCGTTCATCGAGCAAACGATCACCGGAACGATAGGAGGCAGAAGCAACAGCTGACTGTCCTCGTCCTCGTGAAATGACTTGTGCTGAAAAATGATAAATGGCCATGATCTTCACCTCCTTCAAATTGACGCTACGCGAATCCGATGAAACCGTATCGAGAAAGGAAGCATCGTAAGATGGTTCTTTTCTCGATTTGGCTTCGCCGAAAGGCGAATAATGGTTTTGGAACTTC
>NZ_CAJGBF010000044.1 GCF_904424705.1 Rossellomorea arthrocnemi
TATCGAACTCCCCAACCCCTCAATCCTTGAGGGGCTCCCTCGCCGGTTGGCAGCTCAAAAGGTGTTGCCTTTTGAGATCCCAAGAGGGTCCTGGTGAAGTTAGTCTATCAACTCCTTATCCTCCCTTCGGTCCGGTACCGTTGACAGACGCCTTAAATCGCCCTCTGAGCGTTTTCGTCACTTCACCTTAGTGAAATAAGGCAAAATAAAAAAGACCCCTTTAAATGGGGGATATGGGCTTTTTAAAGCCTTATTCGATTAATAGATAAAGATTTTTTATAAGCTTTTTTTGTATGTTGGTACGATCCGTTCTTTACTTTAATCTCTCTCACCAAATTTTCCTCCAGTATGAAGAATAATCAGGATAACCTCTTCATAGATAATTTCGTATACTACTACATCACTTATCTACTTTTTCTAATTCTCCGTATGATTTAGCCCATTCATTCCAATAATTGAAATATTGCTAAGCAAATTTCTACTGTGTACAATGAAAACAAAGATAGACCCAGGCATTATTAGGCTATCTAGTCGTAAAATAAATAATAACCAGTAAACGTCTCGCAAACGTCTACTGGCTATAGGTGGATATTACTTCTTAAGAACAAGGGCAACGGTTAACAGGCTATTTGCAATCATGAGTACGAGGGACAAGATACTACATGTTGCAATGACAGTGCTGGCATCCATGCTATTATTCACCTACCTTTCAAAGCAGTGCTTGTACTCGCAATACAGGCATTGCTTTTTTATATTATAGTAACTCTCAAATTATTATATAACGCTTTAGTGCTAGAAGCGTTATTTCTTGAAAAATGGCTTTCAAGTCTTGATGTGACTGGAATAAATCCATTTTTAAAGATGTTTCACAATGTTTCACAAGTAATTATATGCAGCCAATGTTGCTTGAATAGACTCTATTAAAAAATCTATATAAAGATTGTATTCTGTAAATGTGAATCCTTTCAAGTGACTTGTGGTGAAAGATCACCCTCTTCGGAAGCCTATAAACAGTATTTTTTCTCTAACTTATAATAGTTTCGAACTCATTAAGTCGCGCAAAAGAGCATTAACAACTCAAGCACCCTTTGTCATCGGAAAGATTGATTCCATCTAGTCCGAAGAATTTAGCTCCTTTAACTGCAAAATCTTTTTACATTTGCTAGTTGTTTACTTGTTATGAACCTCTAAGTAATGATACACATGAGCTTATGAACTCGCGCAACCTACTAATAGATACAAATGAAATTTCCATTTGTCACACTCAAGCCCCTACGCCATGTAGTCCACCAGTTTTTAGACACCACTCATTAAACAGTAATACCAATACAATAGCTTTTTTTCTCCCTTAATTTTAAAAACAATAAAAATTTATTTTCGTGACAAGGATATAGGCGCAGCAATAAGTAAATATTGCGTAGAATATTTCAAAATGAAATAAAAATATTGAACACAATTTGAAATATTTTATTGATGGCAAAGATACATAGCATTTGTTTCAGCAAAATACCCTTTTATCTCATGAAGGAAGTCTACTCGATAATATGTAAAAAAAAACAAATCCGCACAATCCCCCCTCAACCTATAATACGAATCTAACCAAGTCACTGTCGCACACATATATATATGACCGTTTCCTGGTTTTCCGGATACGGTGATTTTTAGAGGGTTTTCCCCTTGTTTTAGGGTGAGAGGTAAGGCTGGGGTGAATTGGCGAGAGCCAAGAGGGGGTAGCCCCTTGAAGCGTGTGATCACAAAGAATAAAAGCTGTTCCTGGAACGAATGAACGGCGGTTCGGCAGGTACAATCGCTAGAGCAAGCCGACTTACGTAATTCCTCGTTTTAGGTATGGTCGGCTTGGCGACATGCCTTCACCTGCCGAATTTCGGAGTGCAAGGAGAAAAGGGTGGAGATTTTTCGGTGGTCTTTCCGAAAAATACTACCCGAACCTTGTGCGGAGAAAAGCCTTTTTGGATAAAAAAAAAACAAATTGCAAGGTCAAAAACAAGGTCAAAATCAAAGTCTATAAAATAAAAGAAGAGAAGGGAACAATAGGGTTCAACCCTTGGTATGACTGGATTTGTTCAAAAAAATCCTAATCAGTTCTTACGTTAATTCTAATCAGTTCTTACGTTAATTCTAATCAATTCTTACGTTAATCCTAATCAATTCTTACGTTAATATTAATCTAATACAGATTAGAATTTCTAATATTTCACCAAAAAATTATTGCTTAGTTTCTAATCTGTGATAGATTAGAAATAGTTAATCTAAAATTGATTGGAGGAGAGGTTTTGGTTGTGGCTGAAATGAAAAGACAAAACATATCTGAATGGCAAAAAGAAATAATCCAGGCTAACCAGAAAAAAAGAGTGTCAAAAGAAACTATTGAAAAAGTACTGGATTCTTCTAGTGGAGAAATTCTTCAGGAGAGATTTGTTCAACAAGTATATCAAGACAAAGAACCAAATTACGTAAAATTGTACATAGACAACTTAATACTGTTAAACGGGTTGCCTAAAGGAACGACAGATACAATCATGGAACTTTTAAAGTATATGAGTTATGAAAACACAATCGTTTTAAATTCTTATATCAAAAAAGAGATAGCAGAATCTCTAGGATTTAAAACAGTTCAAAGTCTTGATAACAATATCAATAAGTTAGTTAAAAAAGGGATATTAGATCGGATCGGTAGAGGGACTTTTAGAGCAAATGCTTTTCTCTTTGGAAAAGGAGATTGGAATGATATAAAACAAATTCGTTTTGAAATTGTTTTTGGAGAGAATGGAATTGAACAAAAAGCCGATTTTGAATATAAAGATGAAGCAGCAACCACTGTAGAAAAATAAAAAAACCACCCTTGAGCTTTGGACGGCAAAAGGGTGGTTTTTTATTATTTTAATTATATCAGCTTACTCTCCAATTTCAAAATCAGGCTTGTCCTTAGAACGCTTTAGTTTCGTTTCTGAGTCCTTCTGAAGCTCTTCCGGTGCTTTCCCCTTATCTTTTCCTGAGAAAGTATTCTTGAAGCTCGTGTAAGCCTGAAGGAGCCTTTTTTCAATGCCCCTGGAAGAATCTATCTCACGAGCTTCCTTCAACATCGCCTTCACAGACGCTGTCGCAAACTCAGCTATTTTTTTGAGCTGCCCTTTCAACTTGCCGTTCTCTTCTTCCAATTGCTTGTTTTTCTGTTCCTGACTACTGAGTGATTTTGTTAAAAATCCTTTGTATTCTTCACTTCGAGCCAGTTTCTTTTTTAGGGAAAGATTATCCGATTTCAACCCACTGATTTCTTTTTTCGCCCTTTCGATCGTCTCAACCAGTTCGTCCCGATCATCTCTGGTCGCAATTCCTTTTTTAAGTTGATTCTGCATATTCTCAAAATCCGTTTTAGAAATTTGAACATAATCTCGTTGGAACAATGGATTCTTTACTTCAATGCTCTCGACTTTCTTGATTTGAGCCTGGAGCTTCTCAATCTCCTGGATCTTCTTCTCATACTCTTTCGCTTGCTTCTCTAACGTTTCGGCCTTGAACCTTGCTTGCGTAATATGTTTCTTGTCACTTGAAGTTCCACGATCCAATTCAAAACCGGAATCCTTTAAATGCTTATGAAAATCATCCTGCAGCTGAACTAATTGCTTTTTCTGACCAAAGAATTCTTTGGCCGACAATCGCTGATCCTCCGTGATCGGCACAAATCCTACGTGAAGATGGGGCGTTTTTTCGTCTTTATGAACCGTTGCATAGACAATATTCTCTTTCCCATAACGATCTTCAATAAATTCATATGCCTTCTCGAAGAACTCCTTCTCTCGTTCTTCCGTCAATCCATCAAAATAAGATTTGTCTGAAGTGATCAAGAATTCGCAAAGACGTACAGCGTCCTTCCTGATCTTCTTACCGCCAGTATCGACTCCATCTTCAATTTTCTTATTGATTGTCTCAAGGTAATCGATTGGGGCTTCATTGTGAAGGTCATAGTTGAGGTGGGATTTTGCTTCTTCAATGTCGGGATTCGTTTCACTTTCCCTCTCTCTTTGGTTGTGAAATTGAATGCCTTTTATGGCGGGGGATTTCATTTTCTGCATCCGAATAATAGCGTAACTCAAGGGAAAAAACCTCTCTCTCAGGGCAAGGACTTTTAAGAGAAGTGTAACACACTACACTTTGCACGCAAAGTTTCTTGTGGTCTGCGACGCTAAGACCCAGACCTTGGGCTTTGCCCAAACCCACTGGGGAACTCTTCCCCAGACCCCCTTATCGAACTCCCCAACCCCTCAATCCTTGAGGGGCTCCCTCGCCGGTTGGCAGCTCAAAAGGTGTTGCCTTTTGAGATCCCAAGAGGGTCCTGGTGAAGTTAGTCTATCAACTCCTTATCCTCCCTT
>NZ_CAJGBF010000045.1 GCF_904424705.1 Rossellomorea arthrocnemi
TCTCAGAGGTCCGTCCCTATTTTTTATAATAATTCGTTTGCGATGAGTTCAAATGATTTGAGTTTATCTTGGAAGTCGTATGTGATGCTCACGAGCATGATTTCATCGGTCTGGTATTGTTTGCTGAGAGCAATGAGCTTTTCTTTTACTTTCTTCGGATTCCCGACGATCATGCGTTTGCGGTTTTCACGCACTCTCATTTCTTCAAATGGGGTGTACTGATATGCCGCTGCTTTCTCAGGACTTGGGGTTCCGTTCGAGGGCATGCCCTGTTCGATCATTAGAATTGACAAGTCAATACTTGATGCGACTCTTTCCGCTTCTTCATCCGTTTCTGCACAGATGGCAAATACGGCAACGATATTCTTCGGTTCCTTCAAGTATTCTGAAGGAACAAAATTATTCCGGTAAGCCTGGGAATATTGAGGGCCGCCCTCCCCATTAATGAACTGGGCAAACGTATAAGGCAACCCTTTTTGGGCCGCAAGAATCGCACTGGATGGACTTGAGCCGAGCATCCATACTTCCGGCATCGTTTTGATCATCGGCGCCGCCGTCAACCCCTGGTACGGATGAGCATCAGGTAAGGAATCTGTCAGATAGCCGAGTAGATCATCGATTTGTTCCGGATATCGATTCACATCCCTCGGTTTCCCGTCATGCAGGGCCATGGTGGCCATGGGCATTCCACCAGGAGCCCTTCCTAACCCTAAATCGATCCGATTCGGATTCAAGCCTTCAAGTAAACGGAAATTTTCCGCTACTTTGTAAGAAGAGTAATGAGGAAGCATAACCCCTCCAGATCCGACACGGATCTTTTCCGTATTCTGGGCAAGGTGGGCAATCAGTACTTCCGGTGATGAACCGGCAAGGCTCGTGGAATCATGGTGCTCTGATACCCAGAACCGTTCAAAGCCCAATTTCTCCGTATGTTGTGCCAATTTCACTGTATTATTCAACGCTTCTTGCGGATTCATTCCTTCTGCAATCGGTGACTGATCTAAGACACTTAGCTTCAAAATGGACATCTCCTTTAATTGATGTGAGTATTATTATCAATTCTCAAGAAAAAAATGTCCACTAACATGCTTAAAGGGTGACGGCCTGAATGGCCGTCACCCTTTGCTTACTTATTTTTTATAGATTAACACTTTACCGACTGAACCGTCATGGCTTTGGCCAGTTACACGGAATTTTAATCCGTAGTTCGGTACGTTACGTCCAGCATCTACCATACCTTTGTTGCTGTAATCTTTACTATCGTCGAATAGTGGATTACGTTTAGTATGGTTGTCTTTCATCGTCAGTCCAAGTAATTCAGTGTAATCCAAGAACATTTTCTCTGATTTATCCAGGCTGAACGCTGCATCGTGTACCTGGTAGCGTGTAGACCCGACTGTTCCATCGCTCCAGTAGTTTGTTTTTTGGTCTGCATCGACAACACCAACAAAACCGTCTCCTGGATGCGTACCTGTCCAGTTGTCACTATAAGATTTATCCACATACCATACAACAAGACCATCATCGAATTGCATTAAGCTTGCCCCGCGGCGGATGTTGGCCAGACCTTCATCCACACCGTTGTGGCTGCGCCATTCAAGCAGGTAGTAATGCTCTTTAAGGGAAATTCCATTGGAGACTTCAAAGCCCTCAGTTTTAAATTGAGGCTCTCCTTCAGCACCATCTTCAAAAACTACATTTCCATCCACAGTAAGAGTTGCGTTATCCAAGGCGAAGCCATCAAGAGCAAGGCCACCATCCGTCACATAATTGAATGTTAGCGTTACTTTCTGTCCGGCAAATTGGCTTAAATCGTAGGACTTATCAACCCATTGCCCTTTTGTGGATTCAGCACGTTGGTCTCCATCTGTATCATTGTCACCGATTACATCCAATTCAACTTCCTTTCCGCTGTCCGTTTTAGCCGTAACGTAGAGATAGTCGAAATCAAACTCGACATCATATAATGTTTTGAAGCTGAATGAAGCGTTTGTTGCATTTGTTAAGTCGAATTCAGGAGATACCAACGATGTGTTAAGGTCGTCTCCCTTAGTACTGTAATAGTACTTTTCACCAAATTCCGGCATGATACCTTTTACCTCTTTGTCAGGAAGGTCAATTTTCACGACATCATTATTAGTACCTTTCGTTGCTGCTTCATCTAAAAGCACTTCCATCCCTTTACGAGAAACATCCTGTGCATTGATTTCAGTACCACTTTGCCAGTTTCCTTTAGTACCTTTATTATCTACCACTGCAGATGCCTGAAGCATTTCTTTCATATATGGACTGAACCCTGAAGGCATACTCCCTGGTATATCTCCAGCCCAGCTTCCGCTTGCCATAATGGACCAGTAGCTCACCGGTTCCCCAGTTCCAGTGTATTGAGTATCATATTCATCAGGAAGCCCTAAATCATGTCCGTATTCATGGGCCATAACTCCGACTGCACCATCTTCAGGTTCAATTGTGTAGTCATACGCATACATAGTCCCCGCGCCAAAGTAATCAACCTCAGGCTCCGGAGATCCGGCAATCGGGAAGATTCCACCAAGGTTCCAACGGTGTGACCAGATAGCATCAGATCCTAATGATCCTCCACCAGCTTCTTCACCCACACCAGAGTGAATAACCATTAAGTGGTCTACAAGTCCATCCGGCTCTAAGTAATCCCCATCACCATCAAGATCGTAACGATCCCACTTATCATAGTCTGCAAGGTTAACGTCCGGGTCAGCCGCTGCTTTGGCAAGCGCTTCTTTGATCAGACCTCGGGCATTTACATCGCTACCATCCGGCTGTGGATCATTTCCACCATACTCAGCAGCAGGCTTGTCCGCTGTATACCAACCGGCCACCTCACCATCGACTGAATAACTTCCACCTGATTGTTGTTCATAATACTGTTTCATGGAAACATATGTTTTACCATCTGGACCTGTCCATCCTCCGGTTCCAAATAGCATATCTTGATAATGTTCGCGGGAATAGGAATCTTCCCCTTCATAATACATATCTGTCTCATCAGCAGTCATGGAATTGTGAGGCTTGTCTGGATAGTCTACGAGAAGCACCAATACTTCATCGGTACGCATTTTACCATCATACTCTTCTTCTTCCACCGGATCAGGAGAATTCTTTTTAGCATGTCCAAGCTTATTTCCTTTACCTGACTTCACACCATTATTTTTCATGGCTTTTTGAAGCTTTGTTTTCGCTTCTGCTTCTTCACTGTGAAGGTCGCCTTCACCCTCATCTGCTTGCTTCTCAGCTGATTCTGCCTTTGCTTCCAGGAACTTTTGCAATCCCTTCTGTGCTTCTGCAGCAGTTGCATTCTTCTTGATCTTTCCTTCCTTCTTCAGCATTTCAATCAGGCGATCATCATTCGCAATACCTAAATCGAAAGCCCCTCCATGCTTATGAACATTTTTCACTGCAGGCTTAGCCAAAACATTTTCAGGCACCTGAGTTGCAGCTGATGCAGGCACAGCAAATGCCCCTACACTCAGTGCGGCAACCATGGCCATTGATAATACTTTACGAGATTTCAAGCGTGATTCCCCCTTAAATATGTACTAAATTTTTACACTAATTACAATATACTCTACTATTCTGAAAAGTAAATATTTTCAGAATACAATTGGTTATTTAGTATTACGAAATATCACAAATATAGTAAAATAGAATGATTTTTCCTAACGAAATATGCAGGACTTTCGACACAAATAGTAAAAATGCCACATTCAATTATTGTATAATAATGGAATTTAAGGTCGACTTTACAAGAAATTTGTCCAATTATAGTTGGTGAAATAGATAAAAAGAGGG
>NZ_CAJGBF010000046.1 GCF_904424705.1 Rossellomorea arthrocnemi
AGTATGTGGTCGTAGACCCGAAACCAGGTGATCTACCCATGTCCAGGATGAAGTTCAGGTAACACTGAATGGAGGTCCGAACCCACGCACGTTGAAAAGTGCGGGGATGAGGTGTGGGTAGCGGAGAAATTCCAATCGAACTTGGAGATAGCTGGTTCTCTCCGAAATAGCTTTAGGGCTAGCCTCATGTGTAAGAGTCTTGGAGGTAGAGCACTGTTTGGACTAGGGGCCCTCATCGGGTTACCGAATTCAGACAAACTCCGAATGCCAAAGACTTATCCATGGGAGTCAGACTGCGAGTGATAAGATCCGTAGTCGAAAGGGAAACAGCCCAGACCACCAGCTAAGGTCCCAAAGTATACGTTAAGTGGAAAAGGATGTGGAGTTGCTTAGACAACCAGGATGTTGGCTTAGAAGCAGCCACCATTTAAAGAGTGCGTAATAGCTCACTGGTCGAGTGACTCTGCGCCGAAAATGTACCGGGGCTAAACGTATCACCGAAGCTGTGGATTGACACCTCTAGGTGTCAGTGGTAGGAGAGCGTTCTAAGGACTGCGAAGCTAGACCGTAAGGACTGGTGGAGTGCTTAGAAGTGAGAATGCCGGTATGAGTAGCGAAAGATGGGTGAGAATCCCATCCACCGAATGCCTAAGGTTTCCTGAGGAAGGCTCGTCCGCTCAGGGTTAGTCGGGACCTAAGTCGAGGCCGATAGGCGTAGACGATGGACAACAGGTTGATATTCCTGTACCACCTCTTTTCCGTTTGAGCAATGGGGGGACGCAGGAGGATAGGGTAAGCGCACTGCTGGATATGTGCGTCTAAGCAGTTAGGCTGATGATGAGGCAAATCCCATCATCGTGAAGGCTGAGCTGTGACAGCGAGCGAATTATAGTAGCGAAGTTCCTGATTCCACACTGCCAAGAAAAGCCTCTAGCGAGGAAAAAGGTGCCCGTACCGCAAACCGACACAGGTAGGCGAGGAGAGAATCCTAAGGTGAGCGAGAGAACTCTCGTTAAGGAACTCGGCAAAATGACCCCGTAACTTCGGGAGAAGGGGTGCTCTGGTAGGGTGCAAGCCCGAGAGAGCCGCAGTGAATAGGCCCAGGCGACTGTTTAGCAAAAACACAGGTCTCTGCGAAGCCGTAAGGCGAAGTATAGGGGCTGACGCCTGCCCGGTGCTGGAAGGTTAAGAGGAGTGCTTAGCGTAAGCGAAGGTGCGAATCGAAGCCCCAGTAAACGGCGGCCGTAACTATAACGGTCCTAAGGTAGCGAAATTCCTTGTCGGGTAAGTTCCGACCCGCACGAAAGGCGTAACGATCTGGGCACTGTCTCAACGAGAGACTCGGTGAAATTATAGTACCTGTGAAGATGCAGGTTACCCGCGACAGGACGGAAAGACCCCGTGGAGCTTTACTGTAGCCTGATATTGAATTTTGGTACAGCTTGTACAGGATAGGTAGGAGCCTTGGAAACCGGAGCGCCAGCTTCGGTGGAGGCATCGGTGGGATACTACCCTGGCTGTATTGAAATTCTAACCCGCGCCCCTTATCGGGGTGGGAGACAGTGTCAGGTGGGCAGTTTGACTGGGGCGGTCGCCTCCTAAAGAGTAACGGAGGCGCCCAAAGGTTCCCTCAGAATGGTTGGAAATCATTCGCAGAGTGTAAAGGCACAAGGGAGCTTGACTGCGAGACCTACAAGTCGAGCAGGGACGAAAGTCGGGCTTAGTGATCCGGTGGTTCCGCATGGAAGGGCCATCGCTCAACGGATAAAAGCTACCCCGGGGATAACAGGCTTATCTCCCCCAAGAGTCCACATCGACGGGGAGGTTTGGCACCTCGATGTCGGCTCATCGCATCCTGGGGCTGTAGTCGGTCCCAAGGGTTGGGCTGTTCGCCCATTAAAGCGGTACGCGAGCTGGGTTCAGAACGTCGTGAGACAGTTCGGTCCCTATCCGTCGTGGGCGCAGGAAATTTGAGAGGAGCTGTCCTTAGTACGAGAGGACCGGGATGGACGCACCGCTGGTGTACCAGTTGTCTTGCCAAAGGCATCGCTGGGTAGCTATGTGCGGAAGGGATAAGTGCTGAAAGCATCTAAGCATGAAGCCCCCCTCGAGATGAGATTTCCCATCACGTAAGTGAGTAAGATCCCTAGAAGATGACTAGGTAGATAGGTCAGAGATGGAAGCATGGCGACATGTGGAGTTGACTGATACTAATCGATCGAGGACTTAACCA
>NZ_CAJGBF010000047.1 GCF_904424705.1 Rossellomorea arthrocnemi
GCGCCGATGGTAGTTGGGGGATCTCCCCCTGTGAGAGTAGGACGTCGCCAGGCAAATTGTGAAGAAAGAGTAGCTCTTAGGAGTTACTCTTTTTTTGTTTTGATGAGGTTGGTTTGAAAATCATAGGGAAGTATTTGAATCCCCCAGTGAAGGATGCCAGACGAGGCGTCGTAAAGAAAATTCGACATTGCGGCGCGATTATTTCAAATGGCGCATGATTAATCACCATGTCGCATGAAAAATTGATTTCTCGCATGATGATCCTCCATCCGGCATGATTGCTTTCATATCCCGCATGATTCCTCGATGAGAAGGTGATTTATATAAGAATCCTCAGATTTTTCCTTCGCCAGGTACCCATCCAAGTCCCCATTCAGAGCTGAAATTGTCTATTTTGGCTAAAAACGTATCAGAAAGAGATAAAAAATAGCCAAAGAGACGCTATTTTAGGATTGGAGCATCTGCCTGTCGTCTGAGAAGGGGCCGGATCGAGAATGTAAGGGTGTATCGGAGCGCGTTCCTTACATCAGGAACTGAACGAGTGAATCGGACGAAGAGATTTGCTGCTTAACACTAGCCGTGAACTTCATCGCCCATGGTAGTTAGTGGTCCAATTGGGGAGAGTAGGACGCCACCAGGTAAGATAAGAAAAGAGTAGCTCTTGTGTAACAGGTTCCGGTTAGAAGCGAAATCAGCGTAAATAACAAATTGATTCACACTTATAATTATGCGGAATCACAACAATATTGGAATACAAAACGCTGTTGAGTAAAGAACAACAGCGTTTTGTATTTTTTAGTTTGATGATTCACCGTGAGAATATTCCAATAGCTCTACTTCGGCAGCTAAATATTTATCATCAAACACTTGATTAAAATGCATAGGGGATACACCCAATTGTGACATTTCTGTTCCTAATTGACTTTTTTATTATCGACGTATGTTTGAACGTTAATTTTTATAATATAACGATGACTTAGAAGATGACCTGTTTCTGATGGTCTAATTTAACAACATCATAATTTTCGTCCCGCCAGTTATATTGAACTCTGATTGCCCCCTTTTTAATAATAGTTGGTTAATGCTTGGTTTAATTCATCAGTAAAATGATCCAATATGAAATGGTTGACGGCTTGTTCCATTCCTTTTGAATCGTGTCTATTCAGCTCTTCAGCATGTGAGGCTAGGTAATATACACAAAATGATATCAAAAATAACGGGATTATTTTACTATCAAAACTGCCCCTTTTCGAATAGTATTTTCACAGTTGAGTTAATATTATTCTGATAGTTACAGATTAAAAAGTGTCGGAGAAGGAAGCCAGTGGAAGAGGAAAATACTGCCTTGAGAAGCGTAAAGAAAATTTAACACCTCTGCACGATTTTAAAATGCAGAATCAACACACCATTCCCCGCCAGATTGTCGAATATCGGGCATGATCCCCATCAAAACTAACATGAAACTTCAATAAAGGTTTTCCAACATATTGTAACCCTAAAGTGAGGCAAAGATGGGGTAAGAAGGTCGAAGATACGGGGATGAATACCAGAATATGGCCACCGCAATACTTTACCTACTCTGAAGTGAAAAAGGAATAGTAACCTATTAATAGGATAAAAAATAGAATTCTAATATTTAATGATACGGTTTTAAGAAAGCTTAATAGATTTTGAATTTGCAGGCTGTAAATACTTTTTATCTAACTTTCAGTCATTATTAAATTGTAAAAAAGATATTGCTATTATATTATTATTTGTGATATTATTGATTTTCCGCCTATTATAGGAGATTCACTTAACTATAAATCTTTTAAGTATTTTAAAGTGTTTAATAACTTATCAGTAATACAAGTTAAAAACATTTAAAAAGAAGTTGACTTCTGCGAAGTTAACTGGTAAAGTATTATTTGTTGCCCCAAACAGGCGACACAATATGAAAACTTAATGCAAACTTCTTTTAAAAAGTTGTTGACATCAAGTTAACGAAC
>NZ_CAJGBF010000048.1 GCF_904424705.1 Rossellomorea arthrocnemi
CATTCAGTTGGGCACTCTAAGATGACTGCCGGTGACAAACCGGAGGAAGGTGGGGATGACGTCAAATCATCATGCCCCTTATGACCTGGGCTACACACGTGCTACAATGGACGGTACAAAGGGCAGCAAGACCGCGAGGTTTAGCCAATCCCATAAAACCGTTCTCAGTTCGGATTGTAGGCTGCAACTCGCCTACATGAAGCTGGAATCGCTAGTAATCGCGGATCAGCATGCCGCGGTGAATACGTTCCCGGGCCTTGTACACACCGCCCGTCACACCACGAGAGTTTGTAACACCCGAAGTCGGTGAGGTAACCTTTTGGAGCCAGCCGCCTAAGGTGGGACAGATGATTGGGGTGAAGTCGTAACAAGGTAGCCGTATCGGAAGGTGCGGCTGGATCACCTCCTTTCTAAGGAAGATTTACTAAAACGTTTGACAGTCGAAGTTTTGTTCAGTTTTGATGGTTTAACCAGGTTTTTTGCGAGAGCAAAATAACCATCCATCAGGGATTTTTGCGCAAGCAAAATATCCACCCATATTGTCTCTTCTGAGACAAATGTTTGTTCTTTGAAAACTAGATAAAGATAAATTGATAGTCAAGAAATTACCGAGTATCGCCATTTTAGGTTTTAAACCTGATGTAACAACCAATTCGGTTAAGTTATGAAGGGCGCACGGTGGATGCCTTGGCACTAGGAGCCGACGAAGGACGGGACTAACACCGATATGCTTTGGGGAGCTGTAAGTGAGCTTTGATCCAGAGATTTCCGAATGGGGGAACCCATTGTTCGTAATGGAACAATATCCTTACTTGAATACATAGAGTATGGAAGGCAGACCCAGGGAACTGAAACATCTAAGTACCTGGAGGAAGAGAAAGCAATTGCGATTCCCTGAGTAGCGGCGAGCGAAACGGGATGTAGCCCAAACCAAGAGGCTTGCCTCTTGGGGTTGTAGGACACTCTATACGGAGTTACAAAGGAATGAAGTAGACGAAGAAGTCTGGAAAGGCTCGTCAAAGAAGGTAACAACCCTGTAGTTGAAACTTCATTCCCTCTTGAGTGGATCCTGAGTACGGCGGGACACGTGAAATCCCGTCGGAAGCTGGGAGGACCATCTCCCAAGGCTAAATACTCCCTAGTGACCGATAGTGAACCAGTACCGTGAGGGAAAGGTGAAAAGCACCCCGGAAGGGGAGTGAAATAGAACCTGAAACCGTGTGCCTACAAGTAGTCAGAGCTCGTTAACGAGTGATGGCGTGCCTTTTGTAGAATGAACCGGCGAGTTACGATCCCATGCAAGGTTAAGTTGATAAGACGGAGCCGCAGCGAAAGCGAGTCTGAATAGGGCGAATTGAGTATGTGGTCGTAGACCCGAAACCAGGTGATCTACCCATGTCCAGGATGAAGTTCAGGTAACACTGAATGGAGGTCCGAACCCACGCACGTTGAAAAGTGCGGGGATGAGGTGTGGGTAGCGGAGA
>NZ_CAJGBF010000049.1 GCF_904424705.1 Rossellomorea arthrocnemi
GGTATCGACCCCCAAAAGTTAGAGTAGACAACTAACTTTTGGGGGTGTTTTTATGGCTAAATATAGTGAGGAATTTAAACTAAAACTTGTCACCGAGTATCTGGATGGCCATCTTGGATATAAATCATTGGCAAAAAAATATAACCTACCCTCTAAGACACCACTACAAGATTGGGTAAGAGCTTATAAAACACAAGGAATAGAAGGTATAAAGCGAAGAGAAATAAACAAAGCGTACTCTGTTCAATTTAAATTAGATACGATACTATTTATGTTAGAGACAGGCGCTTCTTATCAGGAAACTGCGGAACAATTTAAGCTGAACAATCCTTCATTAATTCATTCTTGGACGAAAATATTTAATGAACAAGGAGTAGATGGCCTGAAACCTAAATTAAAGGGGAGACCTTCTATGTCTAAGAAACCTAGTAAATCGGAGAAGAAGGAAGAGAAAAAGGTAACACGCGAAGAGGAATTAGAACGCGAGAATGAATTACTGCGATTGGAAAATGCGTACCTAAAAAAGTTGAGAGCTTTTCGGGAGAATCCGAATGCCTTCCGCGAAAAGCACAAGCCAAGCTCGCATTCGAACTTAAAGAAGCAGGATTCCGATTAAAAGATATTTTCCAAGTAGTGGGGATTCCCGAAGCAACCTATCACTATCATGTGAAGGGTTTTGACAAAGAGGATTCGAATACAGAATTAAAAGAACTCATTACTTCCTTATTTAAAAAATTTCATGAACGTTATGGATATAAACGGATTACGAAGGAATTAAAGAAATTAGGTCATCATATCAATCATAAAAAAGTATATCGTATTATGCGAGACCTCGGATTGAAATGTGTAAAATTCATGCGGAAATCCCGTAAATACAATTCGTATAAGGGGAACGTTGGAAAGGTAGCGAAGAACCGATTATCACGCCGTTTTAACACGCATGTCCCTCTACAAAAATTAGTAACTGACATTACAGAATTTAAATGTCTAAACGAAGAGAAGTTATATTTAAATCCCATTCTTGACCTCTATAACGGAGAAATCATCGCGTATGGAATCAGGAAACGTCCCACGTTAGATCTAGTCATGGAACCTTTACATGAAACGATAGAAATAATAAGAAATCACGCAATCTATCGAACCACCATCCATTCTGATCAAGGCTGGCATTACCAGCACAATCAATGGGTGAAGACATTAAAGGAGAATAATGTATTCCAAAGCATGTCACGGAAAGCTACATGCGCAGACAACGCTGTAATGGAAAACTTTTTTGGTGTTTTGAAGCAGGAAATGTATTATGGAGAAAAATTAGTTACCTTTGAGGATTTAATAAGCCGGATTGAAGAATATATCCACTGGTACAATCATGAACGTTCAAAAGAAAAATTGGATGGACTAAGTCCAGTCGAATACCGAACTCAGTCCATCCAATCAGCTGCATAACAAAACTCTAACTTTTGGGGTTAGCCACC
>NZ_CAJGBF010000050.1 GCF_904424705.1 Rossellomorea arthrocnemi
TAATGTGTACCCTTTGTAAAGGACAATTAAAAAAAGCCTAGGCAGCTTGTTGAAGGTGATCCCTGTATTGTGCAGGGGTCATCTTATTTAAATTCCATTGATATCTGTAATGATTGTAGTAAATGATATATTGTTTGATCTCCATCTTTACCTCTTCTAATGTCGCACATTCTTTTATATACGTTTCGTCCTTTAAATGACCAAAGAACGATTCTTGAGGGGCGTTATCCCAACAGTTTCCCCGTCTTGACATTGATTGAAGTAAACCTAATTTCTTTACCATTCGCTGAAAATCCGGGTGTGTATAATGGACCCCTTGATCTGAATGGATTAATGCGTCTTTCGCTTTCTTAAACTTTCTATTCTTCTTTAACTTTTGAAGGGTGTCTGTAGCTATGTCCAGGGTGATTCGATCGGAAACATGATGTGCCAGGACCTCGCCTGTTGACCCATCCTTGATCGTCGATAAATAAGCCCTCAAATTCTTTCCGTAGGTCAGATAGGTGATATCTGTCATGAGTACTTTTCCTGGAATTCCTTGATTAAACTCACGACTCAATAAATTGGGCACCACCGAGTGTTCATGTGTTGCTTTCATCATTCGTTTATAAGGGTTCGCCTTTCTAATCGGGCATACAATTTTATATTTTTTCATGATTCGACGTATGCGTTTAAGATTGTAGACAACGTTAAACTGACCCACCAAAGTCATTTTGATTTGACGGGCACCTTTTTTACGGCGTTTATAATGAAAGGCCTTCAATACAATCTCTTTAACTTCTTCGTCACACTTATCTTTTTGTTTCCTTCTTTCTTGAGATTCAGGGGAGAAGTAATTATAGTAGCCACTCCTTGAAACCCCAACTACATCACAAAGATAGGTTATCATGTTCGTTAGTTTATACTTCTCAATCACTGAGCGAATAAGAACATATTTTTGACTTGGAGGCAGTGTTATTTTTTCAGCCCCCTTTCCGCGAAACGAATCTTTTTTAGAAGTTCATTCTCAGCTTTTAACAGATGAAGTTGCGCCTGTAAGCGTGTATTTTTCTCTTCAAGGGACAGTTCTGTCTCCCTTGGACGACCTGAATGACCAGATCTAGTATCACCTAGTCCAGTAACGCCATTCTTTTTATACGCAGCTTGCCATCTCTTACTGGCCGCTCGGATTCTAGTCATGCCAATAACCTCTGTATCAAATCCACACTCTTCAAAGATATGTCTTGCGAATTTTCCTTTCTCTTTTTCCGCAATGACAATTCTCTTAAAGTCTTCCGTATACGTAATTCCTTTGGGGCTTACATTTTTCACGTAAGGATTTGATGATAACTGCTTTACTTCTTTATCTGTAAATGTCTTTTTACTCATAATTTTCCCCAGTTTCTACATTGTTGTCTATTTGTCATTATACAAAAAAGTACCCTATAGGTAGACTTTTTTTGATTGTCTACTCTATAGGGTACATTTTAAA
>NZ_CAJGBF010000051.1 GCF_904424705.1 Rossellomorea arthrocnemi
TAGACTAACATAATTAAATGGGACAATATAAAACACCTCCGAAATGGTACACTTATTACAAGTACTGAAAACGGAGGTGTTTTTGCATGGGCAAAAACGTATATTCAAGTGAGACGAAATGGGCCGTTGTAAAAGACAAAATGAGCGGCCAGTTGACAACGAAAGAGATTATGGAGAAGCACGGAATCAAAAATAAGTCACAGATTGAGACCTGGATGAGATGGTATCGGAAAAATGAAATCCACCGTTTCGACCAACCCATTGGCAAGCAATATTCCTTTGGGCATGGGCCGGAATTCGCGAGTGAAGACGAGAAGAAAGATCGCCAAAATGCGCATTTGAAAATGGAGAATGAGATCTTAAAAAAGTATTTGGAAATGAAAAAGGAGTTGAAAAAGAACTAATTCTTCAATTGGTAGAAAAATATCGGAAAAAGTATACCGTGACAGCGATTTTATCTGTGCTGAGTGTGCCGCGCTCCACTTATTACCGCTGGCTCACTGAAGGCCCCCCACGCGTATTGAAAAAAGTAGAAGAAGCGATTATCGCCTTGTGCAAGAAAACGAAGTATCGTTTTGGTCATCGGAAAATCAAGAAGTTATTAAAGGAAGAGTACAAGTTGGATCGGCACCGCAATACGGTTCAATCCATCATGCAAAAGCATCATTTGCAATGCCGAATCAAACCAAAACGGAAATGGAAATCACAAGGTGAATCTGTCATCATAGCGCCGAATCTTCTACAACGCAATTTCATGGCTTCTGCGCCGAACCAAAAATGGGTGACAGATATCACGTATATCCAGTATGGACGTTCGACGATGTACCTGTCGACGATCATGGACCTGTTCAATAATGAAATTGTCGCGTACAAAATGTACGACCACCAACAAACACCGCTGGTCATTGATACCTTAAAAGAGGCGCTGGAGATGCGCGGAAACCCGGAAGGCGTGATCATCCACTCCGATCAAGGAAGTGTCTACACCTCGTATGCGTACCAGGAGTTGGTCAAGAAGAGCCATCTGGTCAGTAGTATGTCACGGCGTGGAAACTGTTGGGACAATGCGGTCATTGAATCATTTCATTCCAATATTAAATCGGAGGAATTCCAGTACGTCAAATACAATTCGATCCACAATATCCAGGTAGTGGAGAAGGTCAATGAATACGTGCGCTATTACAACCAAGACCGTATCCTAGAAAAATTAGGCTACCTGACGCCCAAAGAATTTGGGGCGCAAGCAGCCTAAAGAGGTGTTTTATATGTGTCTCAAATCGCTATGTCAGTCTA
>NZ_CAJGBF010000052.1 GCF_904424705.1 Rossellomorea arthrocnemi
ATTTGTTCAAAATAAAGGGATATATGCTTACGCGTTGCGTTGAGAAACTGGAAGGGTCTCCCTTATTTTTCAGTGATGGGCACATTTGATCTCTGCTTATTAGGTAGACTTACCCTCCCATATCTCCTGGCATCTAGTGCCTACATTCCTTCGTTGGGTCTTTCCCTAACGCAGAGGCCGGCGTATGCTCCTGCATGGACTGATCAGATGATCGTCGAAAGTCGTGTATGGGCCGGCTTCTCAGTGTCTGGGTTGTAGAAGAACTACGTTCTAATTCAAAGCTTTAAGCTGCTTTAGGATGAGCGAGGAAAGGCATGTCTCGCATCATTCGCTCTAAATCAAATGTCGTTCCATAATGGCTAAGACCGTGACAAATTTGAAGTAACTTACGACAAAGAATCACAAGTGCTTCTTTTTTCGTTACCGGATTCTCCCGATCATTGCTGTAATAATCATAAAGTGCTCGAAACGCCGAATTAGCGTGTAGTAAAGGGAACACTGCTTTATACAATAAGGCTCGAAGCCTTCTTCGCCCTCGCTTAGAAATCCTTTTTCTTCCCTTTGATTCACCAGATGAATTGGTTACGAGTGTGAGTCCCGCGAGTTTAAATAATTGGCGTGGATCCTTGTAACGTTTGAGTGAACCTGTTTCTGAGAGTAACTCCAATACGGTTGTTTCACTAATACCAGGAATGGAAGTAAGGTAATCAAAGTCAGGCAATTCACGGGCAAGGGCGATAAGTCTTTCAGTAAGCGAGTGGATCTGTGATTCATACATGGACAATTGGTCAAGTAACATCCTGATTTCCAT
>NZ_CAJGBF010000054.1 GCF_904424705.1 Rossellomorea arthrocnemi
GTCGCGGGTTCGAATCCCGTCTTCCGCTCCAAGAACTTGCCGGGGTGGCGGAACTGGCAGACGCACAGGACTTAAAATCCTGCGGTAGGTGACTACCGTACCGGTTCGATTCCGGTCCTCGGCACCAGAGTTTTTTGCGAATGCAAAATAACGTTCATTAATTGCAATATCCATATACTATTAATGAAGAGACAAATATGCGCCCGTAGCTCAATTGGATAGAGCGTTTGACTACGGATCAAAAGGTTAGGGGTTCGACTCCTCTCGGGCGCGCCATATATATCGGGAAGTAGCTCAGCTTGGTAGAGCACTTGGTTTGGGACCAAGGGGTCGCAGGTTCGAATCCTGTCTTCCCGACCACCTTATTTGGGGCCTTAGCTCAGCTGGGAGAGCGCCTGCTTTGCACGCAGGAGGTCAGCGGTTCGATCCCGCTAGGCTCCACCAAAAAGTTTTTTAAAATAAGTTATTGACACTCATCTAGTGAAAATGATATGATTATCAAGTCGCTTCAAATAGAAGAGTCAATACATTGAACCTTGAAAACTGAACAAAACAAGACAATACGTCAACGTTAATTCTAGATTTATTTTTAAAGAGCTATTCAAACTTTTATCGGAGAGTTTGATCCTGGCTCAGGACGAACGCTGGCGGCG
>NZ_CAJGBF010000055.1 GCF_904424705.1 Rossellomorea arthrocnemi
GTGGTGTTCTACCACTGAACTACTTCCGCGAAATGAATGGTGCGGGTGAAGGGACTTGAACCCCCACGCCTCGCGGCGCCAGATCCTAAGTCTGGTGCGTCTGCCAATTCCGCCACACCCGCATGTAAGATTGATATTTTTGCTTTGGCAAAAATCAATGGTGAGCCATGAAGGATTCGAACCTTCGACCCTCTGATTAAAAGTCAGATGCTCTACCAACTGAGCTAATGGCTCTCGAAATAAAAAAAGAGACAAAATAAAAAACAATGGTGCCGGCAAGAGGACTTGAACCCCCAACCTACTGATTACAAGTCAGTTGCTCTACCAGTTGAGCTACACCGGCATATTGATAAAGAAAGATATTTTGCTTACGCAAAAATCTTTGGTGGAGGATGACGGGATCGAACCGCCGACCCTCTGCTTGTAAGGCAGATGCTCTCCCAGCTGAGCTAATCCTCCGAAATATGTTTCGCCTGGCGACGTCCTACTCTCACAGGGGGAGATCCCCCAACTACCATCGGCGCTGAAGAGCTTAACTTCCGTGTTCGGCATGGGAACGGGTGTGACCTCTTCGCCATTATCACCAGACGA
>NZ_CAJGBF010000056.1 GCF_904424705.1 Rossellomorea arthrocnemi
ATCAGGTTTAAAACCTAAAATGGCGATACTCGGTAATTTCTTGACTATCAATTTATCTTTATCTAGTTTTCAAAGAACAAATCCGTGATCTCGTAAGAGATCGTATGGATGTTTATTTTACTCCGCTTGCGCTTCGTAAAAAAACTTGGTGGAGCCTAGCGGGATCGAACCGCTGACCTCCTGCGTGCAAAGCAGGCGCTCTCCCAGCTGAGCTAAGGCCCCAAGATTACGTATATGGTGGGCCTAAGTGGACTCGAACCACCGACCTCACGCTTATCAGGCGTGCGCTCTAACCAGCTGAGCTATAGGCCCATATTCCATAAAAATGAATGATAAGCAATGCTTACCATTGTTTGTTAGATGGATGATTATTTTGCTTCCGCAAAAAATCTTATTAAACCATCAAAACTGAACAAAACTTCGACTGTCAAACGTTTAGTAAATCTTCCTTAGAAAGGAGGTGATCCAGCCGCACCTTCCGATACGGCTACCTTGTTACGACTTCACCCCAATCATCTGTC
>NZ_CAJGBF010000057.1 GCF_904424705.1 Rossellomorea arthrocnemi
GTTTACGATTGAATTCGGTGATCGTGTTGAACCTTATCTTTAACCCAAACGGCAGTTACACACTTTCTGAAAAAGGCTCCATATTTTAGTTAGTAGATATGGGTTTAGTAACGAATAATTTAACTATGCTCCAGATGCAATATATTTCTTGATAGATAGATTAATGACATCTTGGGTTTGCTTGGTAGCTGCCATGATTTGCTCAAAGGTTATAGTAGTATCATAGAGATAGTTTGCTTCGAGCATCTGGTGATAATCAGTTTCCAGCTGCTGCATACCTTCAGCATTAGGCAGTAGTAAGAAATTACCCTGCAGGCATTGATCATAATGTGCATAGGATGCATTGAAGAAAATATTTTTAAGACTTACTACGTCCTTGAGTAAAAGCACGTCTTGAATGGCTTCCCTCCCAATCGCGTGTTTAGAAAAAGCCATCAGATCAAACCAATGCCGCGATAGGCGCTCTGCAGACTGCCT
>NZ_CAJGBF010000058.1 GCF_904424705.1 Rossellomorea arthrocnemi
GCTCTCGCTCCGCAAGGGCACGACGCTGACCAAGGAGATGTTCCTCAACCACCTGTACGGCGGGATGGACGAGCCCGAGCTCAAGATCATCGACGTGTTCATCTGCAAGCTCCGCAAGAAGCTCAGCCTCGCTTGCGGGGGCGACAACTACATCGAGACGGTATGGGGCCGCGGCTACGTGCTGCGCGACGCGGAAGAGGATTTGGCGGCCAAGGTCGCCTGACGCGCCGAGCGCGACGCGGATTGACACGCGCCGCCGACCTGTCTCTTCTCACCAAGAGCCCGCGCGCAACGACGTGAGGGCACAGGGGGAGAACGGGCATGAGCATCAGGGAAATCTTGCTGGGCGGGGCCGCGTTCGCCGCCCTCGCCGCGCCGGTGTCCGCGCAGACGCAGGCCTCGGAGTCGCGTGCGGACCAGGGCACGACGCAGGCGGATGATCCGGAGCGTCTCGAGCAGAATGAGGTCGAGCTG
>NZ_CAJGBF010000059.1 GCF_904424705.1 Rossellomorea arthrocnemi
AGATGATTGGGGTGAAGTCGTAACAAGGTAGCCGTATCGGAAGGTGCGGCTGGATCACCTCCTTTCTAAGGAAGATTTACTAAACGTTTGACAGTCGAAGTTTTGTTCAGTTTTGATGGTTCAACCATCAAAACATTTTTTTATCTCTTGCGAGATGATAATTTGTGTTTGTTCTTTGAAAACTAGATAAAGATAAATTGATAGTCAAGAAATTACCGAGTATCGCCATTTTAGGTTTTAAACCTTAATTAGTAAGTGATCAAATTTTGATTTAGCAGCGAGAAGGTCGAGGAAGCGAAGGAGTGAACACCGGAGCGCACTTAGCGTGCGTGAGGATGTGAATGACTGAAGCTGACGAAGAGATTCGAAGCTGATAAAGCAAAATTTAGGTTAAGTTATGAAGGGCGCACGGTGGATGCCTTGGCACTAGGAGCCGACGAAGGACGGGACTAACACCGATATGCTTTGGG
>NZ_CAJGBF010000060.1 GCF_904424705.1 Rossellomorea arthrocnemi
GAATATAAGTGAGCCAATTATTTGTGGCTTTAACGCTTGATAAAAATGCTTTTTGAATCACAATCCAGTCTTTCTTCTCAATTATCCCAACCGCACAAGCTATAAAAAGAGAGCGGCGTAAACCCGTAAATAATCTATCTTCTTTTTCACGTTTAGCATCAGACTTAATTGCTTTTAAAATTCCTTCGCCAATCACATAAAAAAGACGCTGTTCTTGTTTTCGCCTGACATCTTTCTCACGCTTAATCATACCTTGTGCTTTTGCCTTAGCTGCCAAAAAACGCTTTTCTTGACGATACAATTTAATGAGCATTTTTAGCTTTTTTGTTGTCGCTTGAGAGCGATTTTTTACACCTAATAGACGTAAAAATTCAACTTGGTTATCTGTCAAATTAACGCCATTTTTACTGGTGTAAAGTTGGTTCATTTCGTCAGCCAAATTCAAATCATCCTCAGTCAAAATAATAT
>NZ_CAJGBF010000061.1 GCF_904424705.1 Rossellomorea arthrocnemi
CTGTCGAACTCGGCGATGTGGTCGTAGAGCGCCTCCACGTCCTGCTCTGCACCCTCGGTCAGCAGGACAACGTAGCGCGTCGGCCTGCCGACCATCAGGCCGTGGCCCGTTTTGCGCGCAGGCGCGCCACGACATCGGCGACCGGCTTGACGCGACCGGCCTCCACGTCCTGCTGCCCCAGCGCCAGGATCTTCAACAGGGCCAAGGTCTCCTGCGTTTCCTCGAAGGACGCCACGTCCTGCAGCACGGCCTTGGCTTCACCGTTCTGGGTGATGACCAGGGGCTCGCGCTGCTCGGCAAGCCGGGTGAGCACCTCGGCGGCGTTGGCCTTCAGGTAGCTGATGGGCTTGACTTGAGATGAGTAGCGCATGGCGGTTTTGTCGTGATGGATGAGACAGAATATAGACCTTTAAAGGTCTGACGGCAATCTTCTGTTT
>NZ_CAJGBF010000062.1 GCF_904424705.1 Rossellomorea arthrocnemi
GGCCAAGAAAGGCAGCACTGACTTCATCGAAGACAGTGAAGAAAACGCCCTGAACGGCAAATACCCGCTGTCGCGCTTCCTCTACGTCTACGTCAACAAAGCCCCGAACAAGCCTCTGGCCCCGCTGGAAGCCGAGTTCGTGAAGCTGGTTCTGTCCAAACAGGGCCAGGAAGTGGTAGTGAAAGACGGCTACATCCCGCTGCCAGCCAAAGTTGCCGCCAAGGCACTGGCTGACCTGGGCCTGAAAGAAGGTGGCAAATAAGCCGCCGGTAAACCTGCCTGGAACCGCGGTTTACCCACGGTTCAAGGCCCGGGCGGGGTCTGTAAGACCTGGACCTCGCCTCCCATTTTTTAATCCGCTGCCAGCCCTGCTACGCGGCGGATTTCTTGCGTCACTGCATTGTCATCTTTCTGTCATACAGGATCGCTAGGG
>NZ_CAJGBF010000063.1 GCF_904424705.1 Rossellomorea arthrocnemi
CTTTTGACCAGCGTGCCAGTGATATTCACTTAGAGCCGCGCCGAGATAAAAGCAACGTGCGTTTTCGTATCGATGGCATTTTGCATACCGTTTATCAAATGCCGACTGGGATTATGACCGCGGTAGTGGCTCGAATAAAAATTTTAGCAAGACTCAATGTCGCTGAAAAACGTAAACCACAAGACGGACGGCTCAAAACCCGTACCCCTAAAGGTCAAGAAACCGAGCTGCGGTTATCGACGCTCCCCACTGCGTTTGGCGAAAAATTGGTGATGCGGGTATTTGACCCCGAAGTACTGGTGCGCTCTTTTGAGCAATTGGGGCTGACAGGGCGAGATTTACAAAAATGGGATGACATGACCCGTAAAGCCAATGGTATTATTTTGGTCACAGGTCCGACAGGCTCGGGTAAAACCACGACGCTGTACAGT
>NZ_CAJGBF010000064.1 GCF_904424705.1 Rossellomorea arthrocnemi
GTCGTTGACCACGGTGACGAGCCGGGATTCCGGAGCCGACGAGAGTGCCCAAGGGCTGGCGGCCAGCGCGAGTGGTCTGCAGCCAGCGGGAGGCGACCGGGGCGGACAGAGAATGAAAGCATGGGACGAAGGGGAGTCGTCGAGAGACGATTCCCCTTCGTCTGCTCCGGTCTACTTTACATAATGTGCATTATCGGCTGTACGGGTGCAGCGTGAGATCTCGGGTCACAGCCCAGAACGACGACCCATTGGACGCCACCTGGAGCCCCCGTGGTGAGGCCCGTCGCATGCGGCACCACGCCGGCCCAGCATTCCGCAACCGTGCGCCGGTTTCGCCCGTCGGCCCTTCGAGCCACAGGCGACGGCGCACTCACGCGCGCTGCCGACCGCCCGCGGTGCCCCATCACCGCAGGACTGGTACAAACC
>NZ_CAJGBF010000065.1 GCF_904424705.1 Rossellomorea arthrocnemi
CGACCAATATCAGTTCCTAATACGCTAATAATTGGTCTTATAAGCACTTTTGGTAATGAAAGCTTTTTATTTTTAGGGGCGAATTTATCAAAAATAATTATTTTTCCTTCGTTCTTTAAAACTCTCGCGATTTCTTGAAAACATTTATTAGCATCTGGTACAACGGAAAGTATTAGATTTGCTACTACATAGTCAAAAGATTCATCTTCAAAAACCATATTTTGAGCATCCATCTCTAAAAATTTAATCGTGGAATCTTTGAACTTTGTTTTTGCCTTTTCAAGCATATCAGGTGAATAATCAATGGCTGTGATATCTAAGTCAGAGTAATTGATTAACTCTAAATCAGCTCCCGTTCCTATGCCAACAAACAAGATTTTTTGTTCTCTATTAAAGGGT
>NZ_CAJGBF010000066.1 GCF_904424705.1 Rossellomorea arthrocnemi
GAATTATGCTGGAAAGCTTTTTACAAGGTGGAAAACAATCAGACAGCCTTCCGCGAGAGTATGGTCAGTCTGTTACTGATGAGTGTCTTTCATGGCAACAGACAGAACAATTATTATCAACTCTGGCAGCACAACTTTATTTTCAACTATTCAGTATCATTTTTTAAGGGAAAAATGAAATTATTTATCTTAATACACCCAATCTGGGCAACAAAGAAACAGATGTTTTATCTGTACAGTTCATTGTTGGAAGGGAAATAAAATATGACATGAATGGCAGAAGTGTTATCACTCTGACATTAATATTTTTATTAGGAGTTGCAGTATTTCTAATATACCATCGCCAATGGATGTATCTTCCAGGGTATTATCTGTGGGGCCTATGTGTATGTATAT
>NZ_CAJGBF010000067.1 GCF_904424705.1 Rossellomorea arthrocnemi
TGCGCCCTTCATAACTTAACCGAATTGGTTGTTACATCAGGTTTAAAACCTAAAATGGCGATACTCGGTAATTTCTTGACTATCAATTTATCTTTATCTAGTTTTCAAAGAACAATCATTTGTCTCAAAAGAGACATTATGGGTGGATATTTTGCCTGCGCAAAAATCCCTGATGGATGGTTATTTTGCTCTCGCAAAAAACCTGGTTGAACCATCAAAACTGAACAAAACTTCGACTGTCAAACGTTTAGTAAATCTTCCTTAGAAAGGAGGTGATCCAGCCGCACCTTCCGATACGGCTACCTTGTTACGACTTCACCCCAATCATCT
>NZ_CAJGBF010000068.1 GCF_904424705.1 Rossellomorea arthrocnemi
TAAATCAAAATTTGATCACTTACTAATTAAGGTTTAAAACCTAAAATGGCGATACTCGGTAATTTCTTGACTATCAATTTATCTTTATCTAGTTTTCAAAGAACAATCATTTGTCTCAAAAGAGACAGTATGGGTGGATATTTTGCTTGCGCAAAAATCCCTGATGGATGGTTATTTTGCTCTCGCAAAAAACCTTGTTGAACCATCAAAACTGAACAAAACTTCGACTGTCAAACGTTTTAGTAAATCTTCCTTAGAAAGGAGGTGATCCAGCCGCACCTTCCGATACGGCTACCTTGTTACGACTTCACCCCAATCATCTGTCCC
>NZ_CAJGBF010000069.1 GCF_904424705.1 Rossellomorea arthrocnemi
ACAGATGATTGGGGTGAAGTCGTAACAAGGTAGCCGTATCGGAAGGTGCGGCTGGATCACCTCCTTTCTAAGGAAGATTTACTAAACGTTTGACAGTCGAAGTTTTGTTCAGTTTTGATGGTTCAACAAGGTTTTTTGCGAGAGCAAAATAACCATCCATCAGGGATTTTTGCGCAAGCAAAATATCCACCCATATTGTCTCTTTTGAGACAAATGATTGTTCTTTGAAAACTAGATAAAGATAAATTGATAGTCAAGAAATTACCGAGTATCGCCATTTTAGGTTTTAAACCTTAATTAGTAAGTGATCAAATTTTGATTTA
>NZ_CAJGBF010000070.1 GCF_904424705.1 Rossellomorea arthrocnemi
GTTCGTTAACTTGATGTCAACAACTTTTTAAAAGAAGTTTGCATTAAGTTTTCATATTGTGTCGCCTGTTTGGGGCAACAAATAATACTTTACCAGTTAACTTCGCAGAAGTCAACTTCTTTTTAAAACTTTCTCAAAAAAGAGAACATGTCTTTCCATTTATCATCTAAGAAAAAAATGGCTCCGCAGGCAAGATTCGAACTTGCGACCGATCGGTTAACAGCCGATAGCTCTACCACTGAGCTACTGCGGAATAATAAAATGGTGGGCCTAAGTGGACTCGAACCACCGACCTCACGCTTATC
>NZ_CAJGBF010000071.1 GCF_904424705.1 Rossellomorea arthrocnemi
TTGTTCTTTGAAAACTAGATAAAGATAAATTGATAGTCAAGAAATTACCGAGTATCGCCATTTTAGGTTTTAAACCTTAATTAGTAAGTGATCAAATTTTGATTTAGCAGCACGGATGTCGAGGAAGCGAAGGAGTGAACACCGGAGCGCACTTAGCGTGCGTGAGGATGTGAACGACTGAAGCTGACGAAGAGATTCGAAGCTGATAAAGCAAAATTTAGGTTAAGTTATGAAGGGCGCACGGTGGATGCCTTGGCACTAGGAGCCGACGAAGGACGGGACTAACACCGATATGCTTTGGG
>NZ_CAJGBF010000072.1 GCF_904424705.1 Rossellomorea arthrocnemi
GACAGATGATTGGGGTGAAGTCGTAACAAGGTAGCCGTATCGGAAGGTGCGGCTGGATCACCTCCTTTCTAAGGAAGATTTACTAAACGTTTGACAGTCGAAGTTTTGTTCAGTTTTGATGGTTTAACCAGGTTTTTTGCGAGAGTAAAATAACCATCCATCAGGGATTTTTGCGCAAGCAAAATATCCACCCATACTGTCTCTTCTGAGACAAATGATTGTTCTTTGAAAACTAGATAAAGATAAATTGATAGTCAAGAAATTACCGAGTATCGCCATTTTAGGTTTTAA
>NZ_CAJGBF010000073.1 GCF_904424705.1 Rossellomorea arthrocnemi
TTTAAAAAGAAGTTGACTTCTGCGAAGTTAACTGGTAAAGTATTATTTGTTGCCCCAAACAGGCGACACAATATGAAAACTTAATGCAAACTTCTTTTAAAAAGTTGTTGACATCAAGTTAACGAACATGTAATATAGTAAGGGTCGCTTCGAAAGAAGCACTTACACATTGAACCTTGAAAACTGAACAAAACAAGACAATACGTCAACGTTAATTCTAGATTTATTTTTAAAGAGCTATTCAAACTTTTATCGGAGAGTTTGATCCTGGCTCAGGACG
>NZ_CAJGBF010000074.1 GCF_904424705.1 Rossellomorea arthrocnemi
TTAAAACCTAAAATGGCGATACTCGGTAATTTCTTGACTATCAATTTATCTTTATCTAGTTTTCAAAGAACAATCATTTGTCTCAGAAGAGACAGTATGGGTGGATATTTTGCTTGCGCAAAAATCCTTGATGGATGGTTATTTTGCTCTCGCAAAAACCTGGTTAAACCATCAAAACTGAACAAAACTTCGACTGTCAAACGTTTTAGTAAATCTTCCTTAGAAAGGAGGTGATCCAGCCGCACCTTCCGATACGGCTACCTTGTTACGACTTCACCCC
>NZ_CAJGBF010000075.1 GCF_904424705.1 Rossellomorea arthrocnemi
CTACATGTGTGACCGGACGTGCTGCCAGTTCTTCGTCTCTTAATTCAGAGAAACGGATATCAAGGTCTTTCAATGATACTTTTTCTTCCGTCTTTTTCATTTCTGCCATGATGGTTTCCTCCTTTCCTGTGGTTTACTTTGTCATTAGTGACCTACATGTGTGACCGGACGTGCTGCCAGTTCTTCGTCTCTTAATTCAGAGAAACGGATATCAAGGTCTTTCAATGATACTTTTTCTTCCGTCTTTTTCATTTCTGCCATGATGGTTTC
>NZ_CAJGBF010000076.1 GCF_904424705.1 Rossellomorea arthrocnemi
GACACGGCCCAGACTCCTACGGGAGGCAGCAGTAGGGAATCTTCCGCAATGGACGAAAGTCTGACGGAGCAACGCCGCGTGAGTGATGAAGGTTTTCGGATCGTAAAGCTCTGTTGTTAGGGAAGAACAAGTACCGTTCGAATAGGGCGGTACCTTGACGGTACCTAACCAGAAAGCCACGGCTAACTACGTGCCAGCAGCCGCGGTAATACGTAGGTGGCAAGCGTTGTCCGGAATTATTGGGCGTAAAGCGCGCG
>NZ_CAJGBF010000077.1 GCF_904424705.1 Rossellomorea arthrocnemi
TCTCCGCTACCCACACCTCATCCCCGCACTTTTCAACGTGCGTGGGTTCGGACCTCCATTCAGTGTTACCTGAACTTCATCCTGGACATGGGTAGATCACCTGGTTTCGGGTCTACGACCACATACTAAAATTCGCCCTATTCAGACTCGCTTTCGCTGCGGCTCCGTCTTATCAACTTAACCTTGCATGGGATCGTAACTCGCCGGTTCATTCTACAAAAGGCACGCCATCACCCGTTAACGGGCTCTGACTACT
>NZ_CAJGBF010000078.1 GCF_904424705.1 Rossellomorea arthrocnemi
CATTCAGTTGGGCACTCTAAGATGACTGCCGGTGACAAACCGGAGGAAGGTGGGGATGACGTCAAATCATCATGCCCCTTATGACCTGGGCTACACACGTGCTACAATGGACGGTACAAAGGGCAGCAAGACCGCGAGGTTTAGCCAATCCCATAAAACCGTTCTCAGTTCGGATTGTAGGCTGCAACTCGCCTACATGAAGCTGGAATCGCTAGTAATCGCGGATCAGCATGCCGCGGTGAATACGTTCCCGGG
>NZ_CAJGBF010000079.1 GCF_904424705.1 Rossellomorea arthrocnemi
TACCAGGAATGGAAGTAAGGTAATCAAAGTCAGGCAATTCACGGGCAAGGGCGATAAGTCTTTCAGTAAGCGAGTGGATCTGTGATTCATACATGGACAATTGGTCAAGTAACATCCTGATTTCCATACGTGCCATTTCCGGACTGTCTTGAAGTCCTATAGAATGCTTTGCCACTTGAAGTAGTCGTTCTACTTTCTTCTTTGACAGATAACGAACGCCCTTTTCCTGAAGAAAGCCAATCAGTTCTTCAGGAG
>NZ_CAJGBF010000080.1 GCF_904424705.1 Rossellomorea arthrocnemi
GAGCCTGTTTTCCAAGACCTTTAATTACGGAAGCAAACTCAGGGAAATAAAGGTCAATCCATCGTCGGATGCGGTTTTGAATGGAGGCCGATTCTTCTTTTAAACGGGCCCGATAGGCCGTCCCCCGACGAAGCTCTGAATCGATTTGAGTCATTTCCCTTGGGATACTGTAATATCCTTGTGGCATCATTTTTGCGATAACCCGGGCATCTTTCAGATCGTTTTTACTCTGTAGGTTATCGTCTAGCTCTTTGG
>NZ_CAJGBF010000081.1 GCF_904424705.1 Rossellomorea arthrocnemi
GGAACGGGTGTGACCTCTTCGCCATTATCACCAGACGACTATTCAATTGAAGGGTTGTTCCTTCAAAACTAGATAAAGGATTGATGTCAAGAAAGCCGAATATCGACCAATTGTTGTTCATTAAAATAATGACTCTTTATGGTTAAGTCCTCGATCGATTAGTATCAGTCAACTCCACATGTCGCCATGCTTCCATCTCTGACCTATCTACCTAGTCATCTTCTAGGGATCTTACTCACTTACGTGATGGGAAAT
>NZ_CAJGBF010000082.1 GCF_904424705.1 Rossellomorea arthrocnemi
GAAGTCGTAACAAGGTAGCCGTATCGGAAGGTGCGGCTGGATCACCTCCTTTCTAAGGAAGATTTACTAAAACGTTTGACAGTCGAAGTTTTGTTCAGTTTTGATGGTTTAACCAGGTTTTTTGCGAGAGCAAAATAACCATCCATCAGGGATTTTTGCGCAAGCAAAATATCCACCCATATTGTCTCTTCTGAGACAAATGTTTGTTCTTTGAAAACTAGATAAAGATAAATTGATAGTCAAGAAATTACCGAG
>NZ_CAJGBF010000083.1 GCF_904424705.1 Rossellomorea arthrocnemi
AATTCGCCCTATTCAGACTCGCTTTCGCTGCGGCTCCGTCTTATCAACTTAACCTTGCATGGGATCGTAACTCGCCGGTTCATTCTACAAAAGGCACGCCATCACCCGTTAACGGGCTCTGACTACTTGTAGGCACACGGTTTCAGGTTCTATTTCACTCCCCTTCCGGGGTGCTTTTCACCTTTCCCTCACGGTACTGGTTCACTATCGGTCACTAGGGAGTATTTAGCCTTGGGAGATGG
>NZ_CAJGBF010000084.1 GCF_904424705.1 Rossellomorea arthrocnemi
TTGTTCTTTGAAAACTAGATAAAGATAAATTGATAGTCAAGAAATTACCGAGTATCGCCATTTTAGGTTTTAAACCTGATGTAACAACCAATTCGGTTAAGTTATGAAGGGCGCACGGTGGATGCCTTGGCACTAGGAGCCGACGAAGGACGGGACTAACACCGATATGCTTTGGGGAGCTGTAAGTGAGCTTTGATCCAGAGATTTC
>NZ_CAJGBF010000085.1 GCF_904424705.1 Rossellomorea arthrocnemi
GACCTCTTCGCCATTATCACCAGACGACTATTCAATTGAAGGGTTGTTCCTTCAAAACTAGATAAAGGATTGATGTCAAGAAAGCCGAATATCGACCAATTGTTGTTCATTAAAATCATGACTCTTTATGGTTAAGTCCTCGATCGATTAGTATCAGTCAACTCCACATGTCGCCATGCT
>NZ_CAJGBF010000086.1 GCF_904424705.1 Rossellomorea arthrocnemi
TTTTGCGCAAGCAAAATATCCACCCATATTGTCTCTTCTGAGACAAATGTTTGTTCTTTGAAAACTAGATAAAGATAAATTGATAGTCAAGAAATTACCGAGTATCGCCATTTTAGGTTTTAAACCTTAATTAGTAAGTGATCAAATTTTGATTTAGCAGCACGGATGTCGAGGAAG
>NZ_CAJGBF010000087.1 GCF_904424705.1 Rossellomorea arthrocnemi
GGCATCCACCGTGCGCCCTTCATAACTTAACCGAATTGGTTGTTACATCAGGTTTAAAACCTAAAATGGCGATACTCGGTAATTTCTTGACTATCAATTTATCTTTATCTAGTTTTCAAAGAACAAACATTTGTCTCAGAAGAGACAATATGGGTGGATATTTTGCTTGCGCA
>NZ_CAJGBF010000088.1 GCF_904424705.1 Rossellomorea arthrocnemi
GGCATCCACCGTGCGCCCTTCATAACTTAACCGAATTGGTTGTTACATCAGGTTTAAAACCTAAAATGGCGATACTCGGTAATTTCTTGACTATCAATTTATCTTTATCTAGTTTTCAAAGAACAAATCCGTGATCTCGTAAGAGATCGTATGGATGTTTATTTTACTCCGCT
>NZ_CAJGBF010000089.1 GCF_904424705.1 Rossellomorea arthrocnemi
AGCGGAGTAAAATAAACATCCATACGATCTCTTACGAGATCACGGATTTGTTCTTTGAAAACTAGATAAAGATAAATTGATAGTCAAGAAATTACCGAGTATCGCCATTTTAGGTTTTAAACCTGATATAACAACCAATTCGGTTAAGTTATGAAGGGCGCACGGTGGATGCC
>NZ_CAJGBF010000090.1 GCF_904424705.1 Rossellomorea arthrocnemi
GTTCCCCCATTCGGAAATCTCTGGATCAAAGCTCACTTACAGCTCCCCAAAGCATATCGGTGTTAGTCCCGTCCTTCGTCGGCTCCTAGTGCCAAGGCATCCACCGTGCGCCCTTCATAACTTAACCTAAATTTTGCTTTATCAGCTTCGAATCTCTTCGTCAGCTTCAGTC
>NZ_CAJGBF010000091.1 GCF_904424705.1 Rossellomorea arthrocnemi
TTTTGCGCAAGCAAAATATCCACCCATACTGTCTCTTCTGAGACAAATGATTGTTCTTTGAAAACTAGATAAAGATAAATTGATAGTCAAGAAATTACCGAGTATCGCCATTTTAGGTTTTAAACCTGATGTAACAACCAATTCGGTTAAGTTATGAAGGGCGCA
>NZ_CAJGBF010000092.1 GCF_904424705.1 Rossellomorea arthrocnemi
TTTTGCGCAAGCAAAATATCCACCCATACTGTCTCTTCTGAGACAAATGATTGTTCTTTGAAAACTAGATAAAGATAAATTGATAGTCAAGAAATTACCGAGTATCGCCATTTTAGGTTTTAAACCTTAATTAGTAAGTGATCAAATTTTGATTTAGCAGCACGG
>NZ_CAJGBF010000093.1 GCF_904424705.1 Rossellomorea arthrocnemi
GTCGGTGAGGTAACCTTTTGGAGCCAGCCGCCTTAGGTGGGACAGATGATTGGGGTGAAGTCGTAACAAGGTAGCCGTATCGGAAGGTGCGGCTGGATCACCTCCTTTCTAAGGAAGATTTACTAAACGTTTGACAGTCGAAGTTTTGTTCAGTTTTGATGGTT
>NZ_CAJGBF010000094.1 GCF_904424705.1 Rossellomorea arthrocnemi
TCGGGTCTACGACCACATACTCAATTCGCCCTATTCAGACTCGCTTTCGCTGCGGCTCCGTCTTATCAACTTAACCTTGCATGGGATCGTAACTCGCCGGTTCATTCTACAAAAGGCACGCCATCACCCGTTAACGGGCTCTGACTACT
>NZ_CAJGBF010000095.1 GCF_904424705.1 Rossellomorea arthrocnemi
GAGCGAGCCGCCTTCGCTTTTAGTATATCCAGCTCCGGCGGCTAGAGGCTCGAGGTCATAAATCAAACATACCAAAAAGGCAAAGAACGCCTTTCCGGCATGTTCGCTTTATGCTTGTCGCCTCTGAGCGAGCCGCCTTCGCTTTTAG
>NZ_CAJGBF010000096.1 GCF_904424705.1 Rossellomorea arthrocnemi
TGAGACAAATGATTGTTCTTTGAAAACTAGATAAAGATAAATTGATAGTCAAGAAATTACCGAGTATCGCCATTTTAGGTTTTAAACCTTAATTAGTAAGTGATCAAATTTTGATTTAGCAGCACGGATGTCGAGGAAG
>NZ_CAJGBF010000097.1 GCF_904424705.1 Rossellomorea arthrocnemi
TGAGACAAATGATTGTTCTTTGAAAACTAGATAAAGATAAATTGATAGTCAAGAAATTACCGAGTATCGCCATTTTAGGTTTTAAACCTGATGTAACAACCAATTCGGTTAAGTTATGAAGGGCGCACGGTGGATGCCT
>NZ_CAJGBF010000098.1 GCF_904424705.1 Rossellomorea arthrocnemi
CTCGAGATGAGATTTCCCATCACGTAAGTGAGTAAGATCCCTAGAAGATGACTAGGTAGATAGGTCAGAGATGGAAGCATGGCGACATGTGGAGTTGACTGATACTAATCGATCGAGGACTTAACCATAAAGAGTCAT
>NZ_CAJGBF010000099.1 GCF_904424705.1 Rossellomorea arthrocnemi
TGTCTCTTTTGAGACAAATGATTGTTCTTTGAAAACTAGATAAAGATAAATTGATAGTCAAGAAATTACCGAGTATCGCCATTTTAGGTTTTAAACCTTAATTAGTAAGTGATCAAATTTTGATTTAGCAGCACGG
>NZ_CAJGBF010000100.1 GCF_904424705.1 Rossellomorea arthrocnemi
TGGGACAGATGATTGGGGTGAAGTCGTAACAAGGTAGCCGTATCGGAAGGTGCGGCTGGATCACCTCCTTTCTAAGGAAGATTTACTAAACGTTTGACAGTCGAAGTTTTGTTCAGTTTTGATGGTTCAAC
>NZ_CAJGBF010000101.1 GCF_904424705.1 Rossellomorea arthrocnemi
GGATTTTTGCGCAAGCAAAATATCCACCCATACTGTCTCTTCTGAGACAAATGATTGTTCTTTGAAAACTAGATAAAGATAAATTGATAGTCAAGAAATTACCGAGTATCGCCATTTTAGGTTTTAAACCT
>NZ_CAJGBF010000102.1 GCF_904424705.1 Rossellomorea arthrocnemi
TTAAACCATCAAAACTGAACAAAACTTCGACTGTCAAACGTTTAGTAAATCTTCCTTAGAAAGGAGGTGATCCAGCCGCACCTTCCGATACGGCTACCTTGTTACGACTTCACCCCAATCATCTGTCCCA
>NZ_CAJGBF010000103.1 GCF_904424705.1 Rossellomorea arthrocnemi
AAGAAGCACTTACACATTGAACCTTGAAAACTGAACAAAACAAGACAATACGTCAACGTTAATTCTAGATTTATTTTTAAAGAGCTATTCAAACTTTTATCGGAGAGTTTGATCCTGGCTCAGGACGAA
>NZ_CAJGBF010000104.1 GCF_904424705.1 Rossellomorea arthrocnemi
TGGTTGAACCATCAAAACTGAACAAAACTTCGACTGTCAAACGTTTAGTAAATCTTCCTTAGAAAGGAGGTGATCCAGCCGCACCTTCCGATACGGCTACCTTGTTACGACTTCACCCCAATCATCTGT
>NZ_CAJGBF010000105.1 GCF_904424705.1 Rossellomorea arthrocnemi
GGGGGGGGGGGGGGGGGGGGGGGGGGGGGGGGGGGGGGGGGGGGGGGGGGGGGGGGGGGGGGGGGGGGGGGGGGGGGGGGGGGGGGGGGGGGGGGGGGGGGGGGGGGGGGGGGGGGGGGGGGGGGGGG
>NZ_CAJGBF010000106.1 GCF_904424705.1 Rossellomorea arthrocnemi
TTTTTTTTTTTTTTTTTTTTTTTTTTTTTTTTTTTTTTTTTTTTTTTTTTTTTTTTTTTTTTTTTTTTTTTTTTTTTTTTTTTTTTTTTTTTTTTTTTTTTTTTTTTTTTTTTTTTTTTTTTTTTTTT
>NZ_CAJGBF010000107.1 GCF_904424705.1 Rossellomorea arthrocnemi
TTTGTTCTTTGAAAACTAGATAAAGATAAATTGATAGTCAAGAAATTACCGAGTATCGCCATTTTAGGTTTTAAACCTGATGTAACAACCAATTCGGTTAAGTTATGAAGGGCGCACGGTGGATGCCT